>CAVSXN010000021.1:0-431960 GCA_963731945.1 uncultured Verrucomicrobiae bacterium
GCACAAGGCCGGCGCGCGGACCTGAAGCAGGTCATCGCGCACGAATCTTCCGCTTCGAACGAGTCAATGCTGGGCGAATGATGCCCGCACGCCCCGGAGAGCCCGCTGATTTGGTCTCGTCCCGGAGCATCACGCTTTGAGGACCGCTTGCGTTAATTGCGTCAGCGATTCTTTGGCGTCGCCGTACAGCATCTCGCAATTCGGTTTTGTGAAGAGCGGGTTTTCCAGACCCGAGAAGCCCTTTCCGCTGCCGCGCTTGAGGACGACGACGGACTTCGCCCGGTCCACCTCGAGGATCGGCATGCCCGCGATCGGACTCGAAGAATTGTCGCGGGCGTCCGGATTCACGACGTCATTGGCGCCCACCACGACCGCCACATCCGTCGCCGGGAAGTCGGAATTGATCTGCTCGAGCTCGTAGAGCTGGGAGTAGGGGATGTTTGCCTCTGCCAGGAGAACATTCATGTGGCCCGGCATTCGTCCGGCCACCGGGTGAATCGCAAACTTGACGGTGACTCCTGCCTCTTCCAGGGCGGTGGAAAGTTCCCGGAGAGCGTGCTGCGCCTGGGCGGTCGCCATGCCGTAGCCCGGCACAAAGACAGCCTGGCGGGCGTAGGCCAGTTGCGCGGCGAGGTCCTCCACGTTCGCTTCGCGCATCGTGCCTCCTGCCGCGCTGGAGGTCGCCTCCGACACTTTTCCGAACGCGCCGAAGAGCACCGCGGTAATCGAGCGGTTCATCGCCCTGCACATGACAATCGAGAGGATGAATCCCGAACCCCCGTCCAGCGTGCCGGCGATAATCAGAACGTTGTTGGAAATCGCAAAGCCAATGGCAGCTGATGCCAAACCGGCGTAGGCATTCAGCAGAGCGATCACCACCGGCATGTCGGCGGAACCGATCGGCATAACCAGCAACACGCCGAACACCAGAGAGAGGATGACCATCACGTAGAAGACCGGGGTGGCTCCGGGATCAAAGATCAAAAAGACGAACGCCAGGATGATGACGCCCAGGAGCGACAGGTTGAAGATGTTCTGTCCCTTGTAGGTGAGGGGCCTTCCCGGCAGCATGCCCTGCAATTTGGCGAACGCAATCAAGCTGCCGGTCGTCGTCAGCGAACCCAGCAGCACATCGAAACCGATCGCCCCCATCGTGAACTTGCTAAGACTCGCGCCGTGCAAAGAGTATTCCGAAACGCCCACGAGCGCGGCCGCGAATGCGCCGAAGGCATGAGAGAAAGCCGTCCGCTGCGGCATCGCCGTCATGGGCACCCAAAGGCCGATTCCGGTGCCAATGGCAGAGCCCAGCAGCAAGCCCGCAATAATCCATTCGTAGCTGACAATCTCCTGGTGCATCAAGGTGCCGATGATCGCCATCAGCATTCCAAATTCGGCAAGATGCATCCCGCGCCGCGCGGTTTCCGGATGGCTCAGCCCGCGTAAACCGAGAATAAAGAGGATCGAAGCCAGAAAATAGCTCGCCTCGATGAGGTAGGTGCGCATGCCAGACCCTTAAGTTTTCTTTTCCTCCGACGTTGCCGCCGGCTTCTTCTTGAACATTCTGAGCATGCGGTCGGTAATGATGAATCCACCGACCACATTCGTCGTGGCGCAAGTGACGGCCAGGAAGCCGAGGATGGTGCTAAACGTGGTGTGTTGCGCGCCCGCGGCGACCAGCGATCCCACCAGCGAAATGCCGGAAATCGCATTCGTTGCCGACATGAGAGGCGTATGCAAGAGAGACGGCACGCGCGAGATAACCTGGTAGCCAAGAAAAGCCGCCAGCATGAAAAGATAGACCGTGGCGATCGCGGTTTGAGAGTTCATGGTGTTGAAGCAAGATTCTGCAGAGGCGCCAGCCCGTAGGCGGTCCTGATGGTTTCATTACAGATTTCCCCGCCGTGCGTCACCACGCTGCGGCGCAAAATTTCGTTCGTGAGATCAAGCGGGAAGGTTTGCTTTTGCTTGTCCCAGGAATGCTCGATGAAGGCGGCAAAATTGTTGGACAACATCTCACTGGCATTGGTAGCGGCACGGCTCGGCAAGTTGGCGAAGCCAATAACTTTCACGCCCCCGACCTCAACCACATCGTCATGCTTCAGGCCTTCGACGTTGCCGCCGGATTCGACCGCCGTATCGACGATGACACTGCCCGCCTTCATTTGCCGCACCATCTCGGAGGTGACGATCACGGGTGCTTTGCGGCCGAAAACCTGAGCAGCCGTAATCACGATGTCCGCGGAAGCGACCCGTTCAGCCAGCAATTCGCGTTGTTTTTGGATCTGCTCGGGAGTGAGCGGCTTCGCGTAGCCATCGGCGGTTTGGGAAACCTCCCCGATATCGAGTTTGACGAAGCGCGCTCCGAGCGATTTCACCTGCTCCTCAACGATCGGGCGCGTGTCGAATGCTTCGACCGTGGCCCCCAATCGCCGCGCTGTGGCGATGGCTTGAAGCCCGGCGACGCCAACCCCGATGACAAAGACACGCAAGGGCTTGATGGTGCCGGCGGGCGTGATCATCATGGGGAGAATCCGCTGGCAAAAATTGGCTGCGAGAATGACCGCGACGTATCCGGAAAGGTTCGCCTGCGAACTGAGAGCATCCATTTTCTGGGCCACCGTGGAGCGGGGCACCATTTCCATGCTGATGGCGCTCACCCCGGCCCCGGCCAGGCGCTCGACGATTTGCCTCTCGTTGAACGGGTCAAGAAAGCTGATCTGAATGGTCCCCGGCTTGAGCAAACCGATTTCTTCGAGCGCCGGCTTGCGCACGCGCAGGATCAAATCGGCTTCCGCCAAAGACTGCTCGCGTTCGCGACTGATCCTTGCTCCTGCCGTCTCGTAGTCCGCGTCTTTGAAGGCAATGGAATCCCCCAGACCCTGCTCGATCTCAACGCTGGCGCCCAGCTTGGCAAGCTTGCCGACCGTAATCGGAGTTACGGGAACTCGCCGTTCGCCGGTTAGTTGTTCTTTGCAGGCAAAAATCCGCATGGTTTGGTCGACTCTTTCGGTAGGGTTGTGCAGCAGACCTCGCTAAACTAGAATCCGTTTATGGAGAGGGAAGCCAATTATTGCGTACCGGCAGGCAATTTCCTGACGACGCCGACGCCGGAGTTCGGATCGTGAAGTCACTCATCGAGCAGGAGAATTCATGCCGCACGACCTCGCGCTAATTGCCACCATCGCGATCGGGTTTGCTGTTGCCTTCATCTTTGGATTTATCGCCAACCGACTGGGTCTCCCGCCTCTGGTCGGTTATCTGGTGGCAGGAGTCGTTGTCGGCCCGAGCACTCCCGGCTTTGTCGCCGATAGTGCCATGGCCGGCCAGCTGGCCGAGATCGGCGTGATGCTTCTCATGTTCGGCGTCGGCCTGCATTTCTCAATCGCCGATCTGATCGCCGTACGCCGGATCGCGATACCGGGAGCCGTTGGACAAATCGTCATTGCCACAGCTATGGGCACCGGCATGGCCGTCGCCTGGGGTTGGAGCTTCGGCGCCGGCCTGGTCTTGGGCCTCAGTCTTTCGGTCGCGAGCACCGTGGTCTTGCTAAAGGCGCTTGAGGAGCGCAATGCGGTCGAGACACCGAACGGCCGGATCGCGATCGGCTGGCTGATCGTTGAGGACTTGGCCATGGTCTTGACTCTGGTGCTCTTGCCGGCCTTCGCCGAGGCGTTGGGCGGCCGCCTGAGCGACGGTTCCCACGGGGCGCACGACCGCGGGTTGCTCGCGGTCCTGGGCATCACGCTGGCCAAAGTGGCGGCTTTCATCGCCATAGTGCTCTTGGTCGGCCCCCGTGTTCTGCCCTGGATGCTGCGACAGGTGGCGCGAACGGGATCGCGCGAGCTTTTCACGTTGTGCGTGCTGGCGGTCGCACTCGGCATCGCCTTCGTTTCGGCCAGACTTTTCGGGGTTTCCTTTGCGCTCGGCGCCTTCTTCGCGGGCATGGTCTTGCACGAGTCCGACCTCAGCCACAAGGCGGCGACCAACTCGCTTCCCCTGCAAGACGCTTTTGCGGTGCTCTTTTTTGTTTCGGTGGGAATGCTCTTCGATCCTTCAATCATCTTGCGCGAGCCGCAAATGGTCGCGGCCGTAGTGCTGCTGGTCCTGGTGGGCAAGTCCCTGGTGGCCCTTGGAATCGTCCTGGTGCTCGGATATCCGTTGAGCACCGCGCTGATCGTGTCCGCATCACTAGCCCAAATCGGCGAGTTCTCGTTCATCCTTGCCGGGCTCGGCATTACCTACGGGCTGATGGATTCGCAGGGGTTGAATCTGATTCTGGCCGCGGCTCTGTTATCGATCACGCTCAATCCGGTCGTTTTCGCCGGCGCTGACCGGTTGATTCGGTGGTTGAAAGCCGACCCGCAACGCAAACGGCGCTTTGGGGACTCAGACAATGCGCGCTTTGGCCGGCTGCAGGACGAATTGGAGACCGCGCGGCGCAACGCGGAGATAAAGGCTGCCGCCAACAGGACGTTTGCGCCGGAAGAACTGGTTGATCGTTTCCCTCTGTTCACGGGCCTGACGCCCGAACAGCGCGAAGTCCTCGTGTGGCATTTTACCCCGCGCACGGCGCGGCCGGGTGAACGCATCATTCGGGCCGGCGACAAGGCGGACTCGGTCTATTTCATCTCCTCGGGCCAGGTCGAAGTCTCGGTCGGCGGGAAGCGGATCAAGCTGGGCCCGGGCGATTTTTTCGGGGAGATGGCCCTGATTAGCGGCTTGCCCCGCTCGGCCGACGTCACGGCCCTCGACTACGGCAGGTTCGCGACGCTGAACCGGCGCGATTTCCGCCGATTCTTGAGCCGGTACCCCGCTATTCGCGATGATATTGCCGCCCTCGCCACTCAACGCAGGGAAATGAATCGGCAACTGCAAAATGAAGCAGCTTAGGTCGTCTCAGATGTATCGAGCCAGAAAGCCCAGAATCGCCGCGGCCGACGCCTCGGGTGATTCGGTCGGCAGCCCGTGTGCGCATTCTTCAAGGACAATCAATTGGCTGCCGCGAATTCCCCGCACCAGCTGCTGGGAGAAAGTGATTCCGCTCAGGATATCTTCGTCTCCTACGACGACAAGAGTCGGACACTTGATTTGGTCGAGGCGAGTCGTGGAGTCGAAGCTCGTGATCGCCCGGCTCTGCAGATAGATCCCCGCCGGCGTGGGAGGAAATGGGTTGCGCAATACTTCCTCGATGGAACGCTCGACGGCACCCGGTGTGGCGTAAAGGCGACTGGTGTAGATCCACGGAAAACTCAATCGAAGACCCGTCACCGCGTCCACCAGGCGGGGCAGTTCGCCCCACGACTCGATAACCGCTTTCCCCCTTTCGTCGATTCTCGCACAGGAAGACAGGAGCGTCAGTGTTCCGACCCGCTCCGGGTGGGCCAGTGCCAGCTCCTGGGCGATCTGTCCTCCCATCGAGTGCCCCGCGACATGCACGCGACTCAGCCCCATCGCGTCCAATACCCCTGCCGCATCTTCGGCCATCTGTCGGATGCTATAGAGAGAATCAGGAGCGGAAGTCCGTCCTACGCCCCGGTTGTCGAAGACGATCACGCGATACCGCGATGCGAGCAACGGAATCATCTTCGCCCAATTCGCATGATCGCAAGCGAACCCGGCGATCAGCAGCAACGGCTGGCCTGCTCCCTGTTCCTCGTAGAATATTTCGATTCCGTTGGCTTGAACCCTTGGCATGAACGAAATTCAATTCGGGTTCGAAATGCCGCCGGATTCTGCCCGCACGGCCGGCCATGAAGATCGTCGCGACAATCGCGCTCCGAAGAGATCTGCTGCCGTTGGGTTCGCGCTGCGCTGCATTCGCCGATAATCTTCAGCCTTGCGGGGTGAAGCCCAGGACGATGTCGAACGTCGCTGCCAGCTCACCGATTCGCGAATCTTTGACCGGTGCGAATTCCGCCGTCACGGCCTCTTGCGATCTCGCATCGCCGATTGCCCGGTAAATGCCGTCGCGTCGATTGCCCGAATGGCCCTTGATGTAAAGCTGCGTCGTCCAGGGGTCGCGTCCCCTCGTCTTGATCATGAAGTGGACATGCGGGGCAGAGCGCCCAGGATAGGTCACCGGCTTGATCGTGCGGAAGTAGTATCCGCCGTTTGATCCCGTCAGAAAGCGGCCGAATCCCTGAAAATTCTCGTCGAAGCTGCCGGCCTTCCTGGAGCTGCGTTCCTTCAGGTAGGTGGCGGTGCTGTCCACCTGCCAGATCTCAACGGTGGCATCCCGAACCGGATCTCCTCTGGTGTCCAGGATGCGCCCGCTCAGGTGCGTGATCTGCCCGACGGCAGGCGTCACGGAGTCATTGACGATGATGAGGTCGTTGTCTGTATCGAGCGGGAGCTTGTCCGGGTAAAGCGGCCCTTGCGTTCCCCAAGGCGTCTGGCGTAGCAACTCATCGGCAAACGCACCGGGAACCGCGAAAAACCCTGCGGTCAGACTCGCACGACGCAGAAAGTCGCGGCGCGTGACCCCGGACTCGAAACTTCGCATACCGGAATAAACTCCACGTTTTCCACTTTGCATAGTCCGGCCGCGAACCCCGTGGCCGCGGCCTGAACAGAAGAGAGCAAAGGAATGCAGAACGCTTTATTTCCTTTGCCGCCTTGGGAAACCGGCTGGCCTTCGTTTAGCCTCGCGCAGCGGCGGAAGCTTCGGTGTCGTAGATTCCCCAGAACCGTACGATACGACCGCTGCGCACCGTGAAGACGTGGGCCCATTCGGTCTCGAAATCCCGCTGGGTCGGGTTTGCGTGCGCTCCCATCCAAGGACCGTCACATTGTCGCCGGCGTGCATAAACTCCCGAGGCTCGAAGGCGAGGACGTCGTCGACCTCGGGGATGCCCGCAAACCAGTTGGCAACCTCGTCCCTTGTCCGAAATGTTCCGGTGTAGGGAAGACCCTTAGCGCCAATGAACTTCCATTCAACGTCGTCGGCGATCAGGCTTAGCAACGCGGGCGTGTCGCCGCGCCCGAATGCGGCATAAGCTGATTGAACGACTTCAACTGCTTGAACGGTTGGACTCATCAGAAACTCCTTTATGGAAGATGCTCCCCAAGGTCACATTGAACCGCGGGAGCGTTGGTACCCATCGAACCCGGCGGACAGCCCATGCATCTCAGCGCAAAGAGGTGCAAATGGCAAGCTTCGACCTCAGCACGACCGCGCAACCGCGTCAGATCAACTCATTAAACAGAAGGTCGCCAAGAAAGCAAAGGAAATGCAAATGCTTTGCGTCCTTGGCAACCTTCTGTGAAATCCTCCCGCTTCGGAAGCGAAGACTTGAACCATCAACCATCAACGATCCACACTCCCCGCTCCCGATCGCCATGCTCACAGCGCCACGATTCCTTCGTCTGACAATTTCCGCCGCATTGGCCGTCCTCGCGTTGCTCGCGCAGGCCCAGCCACAAGGCACTGCCAAAGAGATTCCCGCGCCGCTGCGCGGTTGGGAGGGATGGGCCACTTGGGACGACGCAGATCGTCAGTGCCCCTCACCCTATCAGGATCCGGCGAGACACCTCTGCTTCTGGCCTTCCCGCCTTGCGCTGGAGATCGAGAGTGGTGCAGGACGATTCGATCTCGGGGTCACGGTGTTCAGTGAGACATGGATCCCGTTGCCCGGCGGCGGCGACGTTTGGCCGGTGGATGTCAGGGCCAACGGCGCATCGCTGCCGGTGGTTGAGCACGATGGGCGCCCTTCCGTGAAATTGCCCACGGGAGCCTATCGTCTCGATGGTTCCTACCGCTGGAATGAAATCCCCCGCAGCATGCCGCTCCCGCCCGAGATTGGCATCCTTGCACTGACTCTCGAAGGAACCCCCGTGGAATCGCCGGCGTGGGATGCTGAGGGTGTCCTCTGGCTCAAGCGCGACAACTCCGCCGAAGAGGCGGACAAGGATTTTCTCGGCGTCAAAGTCTACGCGGTCCTTGAAGATGGCATCCCCCTCTGGCTGCGAACGGAAATCGAGCTGGTTGTTTCCGGCAAGAGCCGCGAGGAAGCCATCGGCTCCGTTCTGCCTGAAGGATGGAAATTGGCAGCCGTCGAGAGCGCTCTTCCCGTCGCAGTGGATGACGGGGGCCGGATGAAGGTCCAAGTGCGCACCGGCAAGTGGACGGTGCGGCTGGACGCATTTCGTCTGGATGACCTCAAGGAAGTCCGGTTCCCTCCCGATGCGAAGCCAGCCGTGGCGGACGAACTCATCGCCTTCCGTGCGCGACCCGATTTCCGCATGGTCGAGATCGTCGGTGCGACCTCCATCGACGTTTCACAAACCACCTTTCCGGAAAAATGGCGCAACCTGCCCGTTTATCGATGGCAGACGGCCTCGCCATTTCGCATCGAGGAACGCATGCGCGGGATGGGGACGCAGAAACCCGGGGGACTGAATATCGCCCGCGCCTGGTGGCTTGACGAAAACGGACGCGGGCTGACTTTTCGCGATCAGATTAACGGTCGCATGCAGCAGATTTGGCGGCTCGATGCCGCTCCGGGCCAGGACCTCGGAGCGGTGCGCAGCGGCGGGCAGGGGCAACTCATCACTCTGAATCCGCAGAATGGGGCTCCAGGGATCGAAATCCGCACCCGCGATCTCAACCTCGAAGCGACCGGGCGTATCGAGCGCGCGAAGGCTCTATCCGCCACAGGCTGGCAGTCGGATGCCGACGCGCTGAATGTCACTCTCAACCTGCCGCCCGGCTGGCGACTCTTCGCGTTGTTCGGCGCTGACTGGGTGCGCGGCGACTGGCTCACGGCATGGACGCTGCTTGACCTTTTCCTCCTCCTCATTTTTTCGCTGGCGGTGTTCCGGCTCTGGGGCTTCGGCGCAGCCGCGCTGGCATTTCTCGCCTTCGGGCTTTCTTATCACGAACCGGGTGCTCCGCGCTACATCTGGCTTGTCCTTCTGGTGCCGATTGCCCTTCTTCGTGTGGTGTCCTCGGGATGGGGACGCAGAATCGTCAATGTCGGGAAGTGGCTCACCATCGCGGCGTTGATCCTTATTCTCGTCCCCTTTGTGGCCATGCAGGTGCAGCAGGCCCTCTATCCACAATTGGAAAACGTCAGGTTGCCGCACGGTCCCTACGCGATTCCCGGCCCTGGGAGTCCAGCGCGCGAAACGCCTCAGCCAGCCCAGGAAGGGGAGGACTACGCAGTCCCGCGGGCGAAAAGCACCGTGGACGGCTTGGTAAAGCGAGGCGCCCAGGAAACCAATTTGATGTACGAACCGAATGCCCGCATCCAAACGGGTCCAGCCGTTCCCGAATGGAGCTGGCGGACCGCGACTTTTGGCTGGAACGGCCCGGTTCTTGCCTCCCAACAGGTCCATCCCTTCCTCATTTCGCGCCCCCTCGAGCGCGGGCTCACTGTCTTGCGCGTCGTCCTCTTGCTCGCTCTTGCCGGCGTTCTGCTAAATGCCCGGCGATTGCACGGCTCGATCTTCGGCGCCCGCGGTCAAGCCGCGGCTCTCTCCTGGGTCTTGATCTGGACAGGCACTGCAACGCCCTTGAACGCCCAAATGCCGGATCCGGCGATGCTCGAAACGCTACGGCAGCGCCTCCTCGAAACGTCCGATGCCTATCCGAGCGCGGCTGACATTCCGTTCGTTTCCCTGACGCTAAACGGCCGCCGCATCACGATCGACGCGGAAATCCACGCCGCAATTCGCACGGCGGTTCCCATGCCCGGTCGTTTGCCCGCTTGGGCACCCGCTTCGGTTTTCGTTGACGGCAAACCGGATGTCGCTCTGCGTCGCGACGTCGGCTACCTGTGGGTGGTCCTACCCCAAGGCGTCCATCGCGTTCGCGTTGAGGGGTTACTGGCCGATGTCGGCGAGTGGGAATGGGCCTTCCAGCTCAAACCTCATCGCGTGACCATTGAGGCGCCCGGCTGGACTTTTAGCGGAGTGCGTCCAGACGGCGTTCCCGAGCAGCAGGTCTTCTTCGCCCGCGAACAAAAATCCACCGCCGGCCAGGCGAGTTACGACCGGCAGGATCTTCGGAGCGTTGCGGCGATTGATCGCAGTCTGGAGCTTGGACTTGTCTGGCAGGTGCGCTCGAAGGTGACTCGGCTTTCGCCCGCCGGCCAAGCCATTTCCCTCCGCATTCCGCTGATTTCCGGCGAAAACGTGCTCTCTTCAAATACCGTCGTCAGGGAAGGCTTCATAGAGGTCCGCCTGGGAGCCAACGACTCGGAGTTCGCGTGGGAAAGCGAGCTGCCAGTGCGCGATCGCATCAAACTGACAACAAATGCCGATGATTCCTGGGTCGAGCGGTGGCACCTGATCGCCTCGCCCGTCTGGAATCTCACAATTTCAGGCCTGGCGCCCACATTCGAACCGGGAAATCCCGAGCTCGTCCCTGTCTGGCACCCGTGGCCCGGCGAGGGAGTGGAACTCGCCGTGAGTCGCCCGGAACCGATCGCCGGAGCGACAGTGACCGTCCTCGGCGGCACACACGAAATCGCTCTCGGCCAGCGGCAGCGCATTTCCAAGCTCGATCTCTCCCTGCGGAGCAGCCTTGGCGAGGATTTCCTTGTGGAACTCCCCGCGGATGCGGACGTCACATCGCTTTCGCGCAACGGCGAAATGATCCCCGTGCGCAAAGACGGCACCAAACTCGTGGTTCCGGTGCGTCCCGGCCAGCAGTCGCTTTCCGTCGCGTGGAAAATCACCGCGCCACTTGGCTTCCGCGCGGAGGCCGAGGACGTTCGGCTGCCCGTCCCGAGCGCAAACATCAATACCGTCGTCCGCGTACCGGATGACCGCTGGATCTTGTGGGCGGACGGACCGCAGCGCGGTCCCGCGGTGCGATTCTGGAGCATCCTGGTTTGTGCGCTCCTCGCCGCGTGGGTGCTCGGGCGCATTTCCCTCTCGCCGCTTCGTACCTTTGAGTGGATCCTTTTGGCGATCGGTTTGACGCAGGTCCCGTTGCCTGCTGCTTTGGTTGTGATCGGATGGCTTTTCTGCCTGGTTTGGCGAGGGCGCGGCTCGTTTCTTGGTCTTCCCCCCTGGAGCTACAACTTGCTGCAGATCTTCCTGATCGCTCTCACGGCGGCTGCTTTGGTCATTTTCGTGGTGGTTGTTGCGCAAGGACTCCTTGGCAACCCGGAGATGTTCATCGTGGGCAACGGCTCCAGCCGCAACGTTCTCCGCTGGTATCAGGCGCGATCAGACACCATGCTGCCCCGTCCTGGCTGCCTCTCGGTCTCCATCTGGTGGTATCGGTTCCTCATGCTTGCGTGGGCGCTGTGGCTTGCCGCGTCGCTGATCCGCTGGCTCCGCTGGGCATGGAACCAGTTCAGCGCGGGAGGCTGCTTCAGGCGAATGGGCGGCAGGGCGCAAACGCCGCCACCGATTCCGACGCAAAGGTGAACCATGCCGTCCAGTCGCAGCGACCCCGTTAATTGCATATTGGAACAAAGGCGGAATTTCAGCCGCGCCAAAGCGGAGTTGAGGCGGGGACCAGGCCGCCCTAGTCGTGCCGGTTGACCCGGGTGGCGCCGCAATCCCGCAAGATCGTCACGACCTGGTCGGCCTGCTCGGCGCGGGTCTTGACCAGGATGAACTCGCCGCTGTGGAAGAACGTCGTCGCATACGCTTTGATCACCTCCTTGGGCAAATGATAATCGGCAAGATGGGCCTTGAAGGCTCGCACCACAGTGTCATGGTCCGCTTTGGGTGGCGAAGCGGATCCGGCATCGCCCCAAACCACCGCCGGGGCATAGCCCGGCGCAAAGACGGTTGGACCGACGTTGACGGCTTCTCCTCCCACGATTCCCTCATCGTAAACAGTATCTTCGAATCCCGCGCGAGCCAACCGCTCGACGGCTTTCTCAAGGTCCCGTGCGGTGTCAAATATCCCAACAGTGGTCGTCATGGTCTATGCGGTTTAATAGACGGTGCCACCGGTTACCACGCCCTGCAAGAGGATTATCGGCTTCCTTGGGAAAAGCAATATGACCAGCGCAGATCTCGAAGAAAGAGCCAAGGATTGGGAGAGGCTTCATGAACAGGTCACTCAAATTGAGCGGCTTCTCTCAAGATTTACTTGCGGCGACCGGTCTCTGCTCAACTTATTGGAGACGAACAAAGGCTTTCTCTCAAGTCATGAAACAATTGCCCTTATTCGCGGTGCCTTCTTTGCGGCTGGACTCGCCGCCACCCACGTTTTCGGCGCACAAGAGCCCCTCTCGGAAGGAAAGCTGGATCAGGGATTCGCCGCGTTGCGCGCGGCTGTAGAAGAAGAGGACGCCCTGAGATACGATGAGCCGCCCGGCTGGTTAATCCCCGTGCGCCACTCTCGCTGGGAGCAAGCCTCATGCAAGCTGACCGCTTCGCCGAGGCGGAGCAGGTCTATCGCGACGATCTCGCGCGCCTGCCGGAAAACGGTTGGGCGCTTTTCGGCCTCGCGCAGAGCTTGCGCATGCAGGGAAAGAACGAAAAAGAAGCTGCCGAGGCCGAAGCGCGGTTCAAGAAAGTCTGGGCAAAAGCCGTCCTGCAGATCACGAGTTCCATTCTCTGCCAGCCGGGCAAGTCATGAAATGGCCTGCGGATCGTTGTTCGCCGCCCACTTGCGCTTTCGTAAGATTTCCGCGAAGCAGGCACGATAAGGTGAGGAAGGCCCGAAAACGCCGAGTGGCGGGCAGCGCTGGAATCTGCTAGCTGAAAGAGCATGTCAGTCCCGCAAAACACCATTGCGCTCATCTACGATTACGACCAAACGCTCTCGCCGATCTACATGCAGGAGGAGGCGATCTTTCCGGTCTTCGGGATCAATTCAGAAAAGTTTTGGAGGCGCTCTGCGCAGCTGGTGAAGGATGAGGGATACGACAGCGAGCTGGCCTACATGAAGGTGATGCTGGATTCCCTCGAGATGGACCGTCCGACCAATGACGAACTCCGCAAGCTCGGTGAGAGGCTCACCTTCTACAAAGGCCTCCCGGAGATGTTCCAGGAGTTCAAGGAAGATCTCCTTTTCACCGAGCACACGACCTATGGCATCGCTGTCGAACACTACATCGTCTCCTCGGGCCTCAAGGCCATCCTGGATGGCAGCAGGCTCGCCCCGCATGTGCGGGCTATCTTCGGCTGCGAGTTTGCCGAAGATTCGCAAGGGCGGATCACCTTCCCGCGGAGGGTGATTAGCCACACGCAGAAGACGCAATTCCTGTTCCGAATCAACAAGGGCATGCTCGACATGAGCCAGGACGTCAACGACCACATGTCCCCCGATCTTCGACCCATTCCGTTTCCCAATATGATCTATATCGGTGATGGGCCAACGGATGTTCCCTGCTTCACGGTAATGCGCCGCAACGGCGGCCAGGCGATCGCCGTCTACAATCCGGACGATCCGACGCGCCTGAGCTTCAAAAAGTGTTACCAGCTTTGCGCTCACGCCGACAGGGTGAAGAACATCGCGCCCTCCGACTTTCGTCGCGGAAGCCACCTCCGTTTGCTCATCGAGGAAATGGTCCGCGAAATCGCCGGCCAAATCATTCAACGCCGTCGCAACGAAGTGGAAGCGGGAACAGTGAAGGCGCCGAAATACTAAAGCGGTTCTAATAGGAAGTTTCCGAAATGTTGGCGACGCCAACGCGTCTGGGGAGCATCCGCGTGCTCGCGTGTCGTGTTCGGCGTCTCGCCGAGAAGCGTTTTCCAGCGGGACGCTCCGGCAGCCGCCCGGCAGCGGGCGCGTGCGCTCCCCGGATTTAGCCGAAACCGTGACGTCTCCGTGCGTTTTTCGGAAATGATTTGCGAGAGATGCTCAGTCGAAGCGAAAGCCGAAAGTCCTTTTCGAAGAGCATGTTGAAACCTTGCCTTGGTGAGGGTAAGCGTGCCCAACTCCGCCGGAGTGCCTCCGGCAAAATTCACCGCCATTCATGCTTGGGATATTGGCGCTGGAGCTGTTGTTTCAGTTTTGGGTAGGACTCGGCCCAGAAGGTTCCAAGGCTGTTGGTCACCTGAACGGGCCGGTGGTTCGGAGCGAGGACGTGAATGGTCAGCGCCACGCGGCCCGCGGCAATCTTGAGATCGTCCGTGACACCGTAAAGGTCCTGGATACGCGCGCTGAGAACCGGCGAGGAGTCCTTCGCATAGGTGATTTTGGCGCGGCGTCCGCCGGGAAGCTCAAGGCGCTCCGGGGCATGTTTTTCGACGAGTTGCTGCTGCCCGGGAGTCAGGATCGACCGGACGAGGTTCAGGATCGGACGATCCTTGATATCCCGGTAATTCGTGGCGTCCTCGCAGGCGAGATGGACGACATATTCCCGCTCGGCAGCGCCAATCTTCGGAATATGGTGCTCCGGAAGCGCCTCAGCCAGAAAGTTCACCCGCGCGATCCACTGCTCAACCGAATCGTTCCATTGGTTGAGGGTAAGGTCTCCGTTTGCGACGGCGTGCGCGAGGCACACCGAAGCTTCCGGAGAGGGGTCGGCGTCGCGATCCTGCGACTCGATGACGAGATCGCGAAAGATCTTTTCCCGGCGGAGGACGACCCGTTTTTGTGAAGAGTCGAAGTGGTGCGCCGTGCGTTCTTCGAAGTCATCCGGGAACATTTCGCGCAGCCAAACTTCCTCGATCTGCGTTGCCAGCGAAAGAACGACCTGGGCGTCACCGCTGCGGCCTTCGATTTCATTGATCTCGGCCGCGACGATGAGCCGGCTATCCTGAGCGACACTGGCTCGGGCAAGCTGGCCACGACGGCCGTGGACGACATCGCAAACGAGCGTTCCTCCGCTGCGCCGGCGAGCCACCTGGTCGGCGAAACCGGCCAGCACACATCGGGCGATGGCCTCGTCGCTCGCGGCGCCGGCGTCGGTATTGAGACCTTCGGAGCGGGCGATATCGAGGAACTGTTCGAAGAGCTTTTTCACCTGCCGGGCAGCCTCCGCGTGGATGGCGAGCGGGCGCAGGGCGTCGAGGCGAAAGTCGTGGCGCTGGGCGTAGGAGAATGCGCGAATCAGGATGAGAAAGTCCGAGATTCCCTGCCCGAATATCTCCGCGCGCTCCTCCTCGATGCGGCGCTCAGCGCGCAGCAGAAGGTTGCGTGATTGGGTCAGCGCGGCGATGAGAGCCGCGGCCCGAACGCAATCAAACTCCTTCGCGGCGAGGAACATGCGCGCGTAGCGCGGATGAACGGGAAAGCTCAGCATGCGGCGACCGGTCGACGTGATCTCGCCGTTATGAGAATCGAGGGCTCCGAGGTCGGAGAGAAGTTGCTCGGCGCGCGCCAGAGATTTCTCATCCGGTCTGTCCATCCAGCGAAAGTTCCCGAGATCGCGCACTCCGGCGGCCTTGAGCGAAAGCACCGTCTCGGCGAGATCGAGGCGTTTGATTTCGGGAAGTTCCGCTGCCGCGCGCAACGCGTGGTGTCGCTGCGTCCACAGCCGCAGGCAGAGCCCGGGCGCGGTGCGTCCCGCCCGCCCCGAGCGTTGGTCGGCGGAGGCGCGGCTGATCTTTTCGATGAGAAGGGTGTTGATACCGCGGTGCGGATCGTAGCGGGCCACGCGGGCAAGGCCGGCATCCACGACCATGGTGACGCCGTCAATCGTGAGGGATGTCTCGGCGACGTTCGTGGAGACGATGATCTTGCGCTTTCCGGTCCGCGCGACGGCCTTGTCCTGCTCAGAGGCGGGGAGCTCGCCGTGGAGCGGAAGGATCACGCATCCGCTGGGCGCCCGGTGACTCAATTCGCGAAGAGTGCGCTGGATTTCGTAGGCGCCAGGCATGAAGACGAGAACGTCTCCATCGGTTCTGTCCAAATTCTCCGCAACCGCATCCGCGGCGAGTTCCCATGGCGGATCGTCGCGCGGCTCATGTGCCAGGTATTCGATCTCAACGGGAAAAGTGCGCCCCTCCGAAGAGAGGCTCTCGCAGGGGGCCAGATAGCGTTCAAGCTGCGCGCCGTCGAGCGTGGCGGACATGACGATGATCTTGAGGTCCGGACGCGCGGATTCCTGGAGATCCAAAGCGCGAGCAAGGCTGATGTCGCCATAGAGATGGCGCTCATGGAACTCGTCGAAAATGACCGTGGAAAGGCCGCCCAAGCCCGGATTCGCGAGCATCTGGCGCAGGAGAATGCCTTCGGTCACAAACATGATGCGCGTCTGCGGCGAGGAAACATTGTCGAGCCGGATTTGGTAGCCGACTTCGCCGCCCAGCGGGACGCCACGCTCCTCGGCCACTCGCTTTGCGAGCATCCGAGTCGCCAGCCGCCGCGGTTGGAGAATCACGCAGCGTCCGGATCCAAGAATTCCGCCGTCGAGAAGGATCTGCGGGACTTGCGTCGATTTTCCCGACCCGGTCGGCGCTTGCAAGATCAGGCGCCCCCCTCGGTGAAGCGCGCGAATGATTTCCTCGTCGAGGTTGTAAATTGGAAGCGGGTCGTTCATTTTCGCTTCGCGGGCATTATTTTGATCTCTTCCAACGTGTTTGGTCATTCGCTGTCGGCGGCATTCAATGCAAGAGTAAGAGAAAAGAAGAGAAGCGAAACACGCTCGCCAAACTTTACGCCATTGTATTATCTGCTCCAATGAATTGGATTCGACGGGTTTTGACGTCCGCTTTGGCGGCCTTGCCCGCGCTGGGTTTGCAGGCTGCCGAGTCGTCCATGACGCCGGAACAGATCAAGCAGGTCGTTCGCATTGAATCGATAACCATACCGATGCCGGGTGAATTCTTCGCCGCGATCAACAAACACGGTCGTCCGAACTGGAAGCAGCTTGTTCGCACGGGCACGCCGGAGGCGACAGACAGCCGTTCGCAGATCGCCCTCATCCTTGGCACCCTGGTGGCCGACGGCTACATCGCGGTGGAGGCGCAAGACAGCCAGGGGGTCAAGAATATCGGCAAGGAGATCATCAATCTCGCCAAGAAACTCAATGTGAGCCAAAGCGTCCTGGGCCGCGGCAATAGCATCAACGATTTTGCCGAGAACAACGATTGGAATGCGCTGCGCGAGGAGCTTGAAGCAACTCAAAACGAAGTGAAACTCGACATGTTCGAGCAGAAAGACAGCAGCCTTGTGACGCTGGTGACCCTGGGAGCGTGGGTGCAGGGCACGCAAATGGCCAGCGGGCTTATCGAGCGCTCCTACACCCCGGAATCTGCCCGCCTCCTGCGCCAGCCAGCCATTATCGAGTATCTTCTCGATCAAATCGGCACGTTGCCCCAGGGGATGCGCGAAGATCCCCTGATCGCCAAACTCGGCGCCGGACTCGAAAAATCCCGCGGCTTCGTCCAGGCAGAGACGCCCTCAGAGGAAAACATCAAGGACCTTCACGAGACGATGTCCGAAATTGTCACGGCGATCGCGACCGGGCCTTAGGGAGACCGTCGAACAACCCGCCCATGCCCACTTGCCGCCGACCGGAATGATGACCCATTTACTGAAAATACTTGCCGCGCTTGTGTTTCTGCCTGCAGCCGTGGCCCAGCAGGATCCGACGCCTTCTCCGCCGGCCGCGGAAACCGATGTCAGCGTGCGAAGCAAAGCCCTTGAGCTGGCCGGAGCCTTCAGCAACGACGGATACAAGATTCGCGACGGTTACTGGCCCGGGGAAATCGAGCCGAATCGATCACAATTTCTGGAGGTCAACCTGTTTGCAGGAAATGAATACTGGTTTTCGGCCGCGGTAACTTCTCCGGGCCGCAAGATCGCCGTCGGCGTCCTCAATGAGAAAGGCATGCCGATGGAATATCAAATCTATGAGGACGGGCAGGCTGCCGCGGCGGGATTCGTTCCCGAGGTGAGCGGCCGGTATTTTATAAAAATGTCCCTCCTTGAAGGGGACAAATCACAGTTCTGCCTTTTGTATTCCTACAAATAGTGCAGCCTAGAAAGGGACGCTGAACGACCATGCCTACGTCGACCGCCGAAAAACTCGATAGCCCGCAGGTGCGGCAGTTCTCCGTCTTTCTTCAAAACAAAGTCGGCGCATTGCTGGAAGTGGTAAAACTCCTCAACGAGCACAACGTCGTGGCGCTGGCTCTGAGCATCCAGGATTCCTCCGAATCTTCCATCACGCGCATGATCGTGAGCGATCCCGAGCGGGTGAGCGCGCTTTTTCATGAGCACGAGATTGCCTTCGGCGAATGCGAGGTGCTTGTCGTCGAATTGAAAGAAGGTGCCGCGGATCTTGCGAAGGTGCTTTCCGCCCTACTGATGGCTGAGGTGAACATTCTCTTCAGCTACCCCCTGCTCATCCGTCCGCGCGGGCGCGCCGTGCTGGTCATGCATCTTGATGACAGCGAATGCTCGAGTGCGGTGCTTCGAGCAGGAGGCTTCAAGATCCTGTCCCAGGCCGACCTTTCCCGCTGATGACGAGGGTGAACAGGCTCATCGTCGTTCTTATTGCGACGATCTCGGCGATGGCTGCGCAAGCCGATCTCACGATAACCCAGCAGATCCAGAAGGAAGGTTCTCCGCAGGATGCGAACGTGAGGATGACGATGAAGATCAGAGAAGGGAAGATGCGTCTGGACATAAATCCCCAAGTGTCCTCCATCGTCGATCTGAAGAGCGGCGACATGATCTCGTTGATGCATCCGCAGAAACTCATGATGACTATTCCCGGTGCGTCGATCAAAAGCCTGCAAGCCAAGGCGAAGGAAGCAGCCGAGAGCGTCGGCACCAACGCGGAACCGCCCAAGCCCACGGGTCGAAAGGAAACGATCAGCGGCTATGCGTGCGAGGAATACGAAACCACGGCGAATGGCATGACCGTTCATGTGTGGCTCACCAAGGACCTTCCCAATATCGAGAAGCTCATGTCCGAGCTCTCGACGCTGGCGGGGGCAGATCCCCTTAGTGGACTTACCAAAGGACAGCAGCTTCCGGGATTCCCGATCCGAACCGAGATCGACGCGACCGGGGGGGGCAAGACCACGGTGACAGTCATGGCCGTGAGCGAAGACCCGCTTGCGGACTCCGAATTTGCAGTCCCCGACGGTTACCGGCCGATTCAAGCCCCGGCACCCAAAGGCAAGTAGAATTTCCGCCGAGGCGGCGGCTGAGGAGGATTCCCAAGTTGCCGGGAGCTCGCTTTCCGCTAGTTTTCTGCGCGATGAAATGGCGCGTATTCGCACTGGCGCTCAGCCTTGTCCTGGCGGACGCGGCGAGAGGGCTGGACGCGGAGTCCCGGCGGCTGGCGGATCGATATATGGCCATTCTCCGGTCGAACCCGGTGCAACAGACCGCCTTCGATCGCTTGTGGAAGATTCATGCCGATGCTGGCGAGACGGACGCGCTGCTGGCCGCATGCCGGGAGCGAGCGTCGGAGAACCCTGTATTCTACGCGCGTGTCCTGCTGCGAGACGGGCAGGAGGCCGAGGCGAAGCGCGTTTTGCGTGAAGTCGCGGGGCCTGCGAACGCCCCGGCGGTGGAGATGCTCGCCGGAATGCTCGAGAAGGATGGGGAGATCCGCGCGGCTGCGGAGCTGATCGAAAGGGCGCCGGCCGCCCAGGAAAGCCAAATCCTCCTGGCGCGGCTGGGTGAACTCTTCCAGAAAGCCGGAGAGCCCGACAAATCGCGGGCGGCCTGGGAACGGGCAGCCGCTTTGGCCCCGAATGACCTTGCCCTCCGCAAGCGCCTCGCGGTAGCAAGCGCGCAAGCCGGCGACTGGAAAGTCGCCATCGGCCATTTGCGGGTCATTGCCGAGCGCGGTTCACCTGGCGAGCGGTTCGCCGCCTGGAGCGAGATCTCGCTCCGCTTTGAAGAAGCCGGCGAATTGGACCAGGCTATCGCCTCACAGGAGGCGCTCCTTGCTCTAATGGGTCCCGATCACTGGCAGTTGGATTCCGCGCGCCAGCGCCTCCTCAATCTCCATGGCGAGAATCATTCCCTGAATGTCCTGGAAGAAAAATGGCGAGCGGAAGCCGAGTCGCACCCTCGCGATCCTCTGCCCGCCCTGCGCATGGCGAAACTTTATGAATTTCAAGGCGATGAGGCCAAGCGACGTGCCTGGCTGGTGAAAGCGGCTGTGCTCTTGCCCAAAGACATCCGCCTCGCGTGCGAGGTCGCCGCGCTCGATCTCTCCATGGGCAATCCGGAAGCCGCGGCCGATCGCTACGACCGGACACTTCTCATTCGACCCGACGACGGCGATATCATTTTTCTCCGCGCGGAGGTCTCGGCCCTCATGGGCCAGGAGGCCGATGCGGAGAAACGTATTGAAAGTTATCTTGAAGCGCACAAAGACGATGATGCCGCGGTCGCCCGGGCCATGGAATTCTACGGGCGGATGCGGCTGTCCGCGCCGCTGGAAAAACGGCTTTCGGCAGCTTTTCTCGCCGGGCCGGATGACGAGCAGGCGGCGAGCGAGCTGGCGCGATTCTATCTGGAAGAGCGGCGTGATGCCGAAGCAGCGGAATGCCTCTTGCGCTTCGATGGTTCCCGGCTCGATTCGCAACACGCGGCGGCGGCGGCCTTCCGTTTTTCGGAGTTGCTGAAGGGATCCGCAGCCAGGGACGATGTCCTACGCTGGGCCCGCGCGGCTTTTGAGAAAGATCCTTCCCGGCCCGAATATGCGCTTCGCCTGGCCGATCTGCTTCAAGCCGGGAACCAGCCCGACGCCATGGTGGATGTTTTGCGTCAAGCCTGTGCGACTTCCGCGAACGCGCCGCCCCGGGAAGATCTCGATCGGCGCTTGTTCCTTGCCTTGCAATCCAAGGAGCGATTGCCGCCGCATGAGCACGACACGTCAGCTGGGCCGGCCATTAAGGAAATGATGGCGTCACTGGACCTTCAGGCGCAAGGAGCCCACAATGAGGCGGCGTGGCTCCGGCTGGCGCGATGGCTCCGCTGGACAGATTCCAGATCAAGTCCGCTCGGCGCCTTGAGGAGAGGATTGCAGGTTTTCCCGCAGTCGACAGCTCTGCAGGAGGCCCTGGCGGCTCAACTTGCCGACTCCGGCGACTTGCTTGGTGCAATCGAAGCCTTGACGAGGCTCGCAGAACTAGCTCCTGAGCGCCGGGCAGAAATTCAGCGCAAAATCGGGCATCTTGAACTCGACCGGGGTAATCACGAGGACGGATTGCGGATTTTCCACGCACTAGCCCAGGAGTCGAAGGATTGGCAGGCTATCGCCGACCTTGCTCTCGCCCAGCAGATGGGTGGGAGCTGGTTTGACGCGTTTGAAACCTGGCAGCGCGCCTACGGGCTGGCTTCGCCCAGCGCGCGGAGGACAATCCGCGCTCCGATCCTTAACGCGGCAACGCGGCTTCAGCTTTATCCGCGCGGGCTGGATTTTCTCGAGGAGGCCTGCGCGGCCGAAGGAGATGCCAGGGCGCGCAAGGAACTGTTCAACGAAGCGGCAGCCTACGCCTTGGAGCATGGCCTCGCCGCGGAGTGGCGTGCGCGCTTGGATCGGCGGACCCGATCATCCTCGGAAGGATTGGACTGGCGCGAGGGTCTGGTTGCTCTTTTGACCGCGGAGGGTCGCGCGGAAGAGGCACGTCAGGCCCTGAAAGCCTCGATGAAGCATGGCGAGGATTCGGTCGAAGGCATCGAGCGGCTCATCAAGTCGGCGGAGGACGCCGCGGACTGGGATGAAGCGGCGCGATCGGCCCGGCGGCTCGCTTCTTTGACCGGGGCGCACGATCCCTCCGCGTCAATGCGCCAGGCAGACTTTCTCGAGCGCGCCGGCAGGCGGGACGAGGCGGAGGCGGTCTGGCAGGCGCTAGCGGCCCGGCACAGTCGCACACCGCCGGTGCTTTCCGCGGCGGGGGATTTCTTCGAACGCGCGGGACGATACGAGCGCGCCGAAGAGTCCTACCGCGCCGCGGCGCGCTTTCGCGGATGCGCGCCGCAAGTTTACTTGCGATTGGGGCGCTTTGCGCTCGATCGCGGTGACCGATCCCAGGCGCTGATGGATTTTGAGACGCTCCTGACCGAGACGAGACCAGAGGTCGATTCCCCGGCGGACTGCCTGCCTTTGCCGGACAGAGTCCTTGGTGCGCCCCCGCCGCCAGCCCGCCCCGGCGCGCGGCCCGCCGCCGAATGGAAGGTTGCCTCGGAGGCGGACAACCTGGGCTGCAGACTCCTGGCCATTCGCGAGGCAGGTCAGCTCCTTGCTCACAGTCCGAAGAAGCAAGAATGGTGTGAGGAATTTTCCGCGCCGATCGAGAGGATCTGGGCAAGGCACTATTCGGGGGATAAGGCGGAGTCCCTCGTGGAGATCGAGCGACTGGCCTCGGCGGAGGGGACCAGCGCGGCGCTGGAGCAGGGCTTTGCCGCGCTGGCGCTGGAAGAGGAAGAAGCCGGCGCGCTCGGTCGCTGGGCCAGTAGTTCGGGAAAAGGTCACGCCAGATGGGAGAGCGTCCTGGCTGCGCTCTCGCGAATGCTGAATTCTAACTGGCGACCTTCCTCGGAATTCCTCACGCGATTGTTTGCCTATGCGCCCGCGCTGCCGCGCTGGCGGGCCGCCGAGTTTCTGGCCCAAAGAAATCTCTTGAGCACGGCTTGCGCGCTCGGCGAAACTGTTCCCGACGCCTTGCCGGCTTCTCAGGCATCCTCGGCGTGGATCGAGTTGGCTCGCTGGTGGATTGCTCAGAGCGATCCGGACCAAGCGATCATACGTCTGGATCGGGCGATCGATTGCGCGCCACCCGCATTGTCGTTCAGCGAACCGTTGTTTGCGGCACTCCGCGCGCGCTGGCTCCTCACCCCGGAAAGCCAAAGAGCGGCCTTCGAGCAAGAGGTGACTGTCCGCCTGAGGACATCCAAGCATCGACGCAGCGAGAGAGCGGCTGCCGCATTGATCGCCAGCCTGAAGGGGGACGATTCACTCGCCGCCGAGACGATCGCGGAAAGCGTCGCCGTTTTGGGAACTTCGAACGACGAGAGCTGGACCGAGTTCGTCCGGCAAGGCGGAAACCAGCTTGAGGAATGGAACCTTCACCGTCTGGCGCGAGATCTGTATCGCAACGACCTCGCCAGAGATTCCGCACTCCTTTCAATGAGGGGTGAGAATTTCCATGATTCAACGACGGACCTGCTCATCCTCAATCAGCTTGTCGCCGCCGAAGGGAATCGAATACCCTACTTGCTCAACGAATGGCTGGCCCGCGGCGTTTCGGACCGCAAGCTCCTCGATGCAGTCGTCCGTCTTCAACACTCCGGGCGCGCGGAAACGGCGGCCGCCGTTTACAAGAGCCTTTGCGAGCGCAACCCGCGAAACGAAGGAATCTGCGCGGGAATCCTCAACCTGGCCCGCAACCGCCTCATGCGAAAGTCTGGAACCGCGTACCTGGAAAGACTGCTCGCCGAAGAGTTCCCGGCACTGGGGCGGGCGATGATCCAAACGGCGGGCGTGAGACTCGCAAGTATTCTCGATGAAGAGGGCGAATATGAACGTTCGCTCGCGCTCCTCGATCGCCTCGGCCGCGACGGCGCCCTCAACAAGGCGTTGCTCCTTCAGCACATTCAGGCTTTGGGCAGAATGGGGCGCCATCGCGAGGCACTCGCCGCGCTGGAAAAAAATCCCTTTCTCGCGACCTCGCCTGAGTTCACCATCCCTCTCGCGGAGCTCTATGCCGCCTTTGGACGGGAACGGGACGCTTACGCGCTTTTGGAGCGCGAGGCTCGAAACGGTTCCGAAAACCGCCGGGCCACCGCAGCGAAACTTCGCGAACTTGCCGTCGAGGCCAACGACCGCCCTCGAGTCGCCATGGCTGAGGCATTGCTCGGCATAGTCGCGGAGGGTCCGTCATCGCAGAAAAAGGTGCCGGCCAGTGAAGGCGACTGGAAGAGGGCCCTGAGCGAAATTGACAATCCGGCGATGACGTCCGCTGAGCGCTTTCGCGCAAGCCGGAACTTTCTCGTGCTCCAAGAGAACTTGCCGGCCACTCTTCGGGCGGCGGAACTCGCCCGACTCAAACGAATCGCCATGCGCAATCGCTCCCTGATTCCGGAGTATTACGTCTTGCGGAAGGAACTCGCCGAAAAATTTGGCTCTACGGCAGATCTGCAGAAGGAGGTTCTGGCCGAATGGGACGAGGGGCGCGGCAACTATCACGCCGGCGAGATCGCGATCCAAATCATGCTGGATGAAGGCCCTCATGATGGTCTCGGACGTCTCTTGAATGACTACCTTGTGGATGAGCATTTCCACGAGGAGGCTTGGGATCAAGTCGCGCGCCGCCTCTTGCTCGAGAAGCAATACGAGCTGGCCGCTCGCGTCTTCTCGGAGCTTTCCGCGCGCGCTCCGGGCGGCAGCGCTCGCGCTCTCCTGCTTGCAGAAGCTCTCTCCATGAGCGGCCAACACGACGCGGCGGAAGCAATCGCTTCTCCGCTGAAGCGTATCGCGAATTTTGATCCGCAGAAGCATATCGATCTTGCCGAGTTCTACCTGAACATCAACCGGGCGGCGGACGCCAAGGCTCACCTTCTCGCGGCTCCGGTCGATGCGCGGTCGGGCACGGCTTGGATGCACGCGGCGGAACGCTTTCTGACATGGAAGGATTTTACCGAGACTCGCGCGTGCATTCTGCATGCTTTGGAAACTCCCCAAGCCGTTCCGACTCGCACCCTGGCGGACTACTTTTGGCGAAGCGGACAGATTTCTGGCCTCGACCCTCTTGCCAACGAATTCAATCTGTCTCCGCGACAGTTTCGCGATCTCCAGATCGAACTCGCCAGGAGGCTAGTCTCGGAGAACGACACCGATCGCGCATGGAAGTGGATCGAAAGCGTCGCTTCCCTTCTTGATGACGCGCAAGGGAGGAGCTTGTTGCAAAGCGTCGAACACGGCGATTGGGTTCGGGCGGGTCGGCTTTGGGAAACCGCGGAAAACTCGCTTTGGGAGGCCCGCTGCGCCGCCGCGCAATTCTTTCTCCGCCGCTCTCAGGAGACCGAGTCTCCCGCGGGTGCGCTCAAGGACCTCGCTCGGGCTCATCAACTGCATCCCGGCTCGTTCTCCATCGCGCAAGCCTACATTGCCAAGCTTCTGCAGCGAGATGAGCCGGCGGCGGCCCGGAAGGTCTTGCGCGACGTAATCGACGCCTATTCGGAGCCTGAGGACCGCCGCGCTGCGCGCCAAATGCTCGCGTCCCTGCAGGCTTCCCCTTCCTTGCCTAAGGGGAATTAGTTGCTGTAGCTTCAAGGGATGCGCGCCTTCCTTTTCCTGGGTTTCTTCTTTGCCGTGATCTGTTGTTTTGCCCAGCAAACTGAGAAGAAGCTGCTGGATCGCGTGACGGCGAAGCCGGACATGTCTCTTCTGAATTCGATGAACGGCAAGAAGTTCGACCCGGGAGGATCTCCTCTTGGCAAGAGGGCTGCCGAGTCGTCAAAGTTCCTCTACGACCAGAAGCTTTCCACCGAAAAATATCGCACCGTCCGCTCTTTTCTTGGGCTCAAGAATCCCTGGCTGGGAAAAATGGTCTATGACTCGAGACAGGTGAGCTTCGGGTCAAAGTCGTCCGCTGCGAACGCAGGCAAGACGTTTCCAGTCGAATCGGCCGACGCCCGGAAATTTTATCAGGCTGACAAGAAAGCTGCGAGACGCGATGAGCCGGTGAAGACGTCGGCCTATCTTGGCCGGGGCAGCGCGCAGGGGTCCTTGGATCAAATCAGCGACAAAATCGACAAGAACATGACCATCGAGCAAATTCGGGAACTGTTGAACAAGGATCGCTAAAAGGAGATGCGTTCTCCCGCCGACCAGGTGGTCCACCTTTCCCGCGGCTGCGAAAAGGTTTTCAACGAAGAGGAACTCCGCGCCAAACTCGATGAAGGACGTTCGCTGCGCGTCAAGCTCGGAGTCGATCCGACCGCGCCGGACATCCATCTCGGTCATAGTGTCGTGTTGAGCAAGTTGAGGGAATTCCAGGATCTGGGCCATGAAGCCATTTTGATCATCGGAGATTTTACCGCAATGATCGGAGACCCGAGCGGCCGTTCCGTGACCCGCCCGCAGCTGACCCACGAGCAGGTCCTGCAAAATGCGGAAAGCTATCAGGAGCAGGCCTTCAAGATTTTGAGCCGCGAGCGTGCCCGAGTCGTCTTCAACGGCGAATGGTTCGGGCCGATGAACTTCGAGCGGGTGCTTAAGCTCAATAGCCGAGTGACGCTCCAGCAGATGCTCGTGCGCGAAGACTTTCGTGACCGCCTCGACCGTGGCCAGGCGATCCGGGCCCACGAACTTCAGTACCCGATCATGCAGGGATGGGATTCCGTGATGATCCGGGCCGACGTCGAACTCGGTGGAACGGATCAGCTCTTCAACATCATGGTCGGCCGCGATCTGCAGCGCGAGGAAGGAATGCCTCAGCAGGTCGCCATGGTCATGCCCATCCTCGAAGGCCTTGACGGCAAACAGAAGATGAGCAAGAGCCTGGGAAACTACGTGGCGCTCAACGAAAGCCCGGCCGAGATGTTCGGGAAGCTCATGAGCATCAGCGATGACTTGATGCCGCGCTACTACGAAGTGCTCTTGCATCACGAGCTTCCCGGAGGTGAGCATCCGATGGAAGCGAAGAAGTCCCTGGCGCGTGCCATAACGGCGCGTTTCCATTCCGTCGGGGAAGCCGTTGCCGCGCTCGACGATTTCGAGCGGCGCTTCAGCAAGAAGGATCTCGAGCACTCAAACCTGCCGATCTTCTCGCCGGCCGGTGAGGCCCGTGACATTGTCAGCGTGGTCGTGGAAGCGTATGCCCGCTGCTTTGGAATCTCCAGGTCTCGGAGCGATGCCCGGCGCTTGATCGAGGGAGGCAGCGTCCAATGGGGAGGCGAGAAGGTCGTTGATCCCAAGGTGAGCTTGCCGGCGGGTCCGGGTGGCGTCCTCAGACTGGATAAAACCCGCGCGGTCCGTATCCCCTCAAGGGATGAGAACCTCAGTTGACTGCCGCCCGGCAGCACAATCTTCGGGGCGCAGCCAATTTACGACTTGTAACTTCCTCGCATCACGCCGGTGCCGGGATCGTTGTCAGACTTCCGCAGCGGCCGAAGAGCCTTTCGCAGACGCTTCCTGTCTTGAAGACAACTCTTCGCTGTGATTGAACGGAAAAAATCACCGCGAGGGTCCCAAGTTTAGCACGCTCTCTCGGCTTTAGTTACCTGCATTCCCATTGACTAAAATCGCTAGGATCCCATGCCATACGTTCTTATTCGCCACAAAGTTGCCGACTTCTCGAAGTGGAAGCCTGCTTACGACGCCCATTTACCCGCCCGCCAGGAAGCCGGTCTAAGAGACGTGCATCTGTTACGCAATATCGACGATCCCACCGAGGTGGTCCTTTTGTTTGAAGCAGAGGACCTGCAAAAGGCCAGAGAGTTTACTGTGTCATCAGATTTGGCTGAAAAGATGCAAGAGGCCGGAGTGGTTGAGAAGCCAGATAATTACTTTTTTAAATAAGGATGGTTCCGCCAAGGAAGCGGACCCGGAATTTGACGTTTCGTCATCGAATATTGTCGAAATAGGTGATGTCGCTCCGCTCGCGTCGCGAAACGACGAAGTTGGCCGGTCGAGTTCAGACGTTTTCACGCAGGTGCGTCCCTGCTCTTGGAGAGCACACAAAAAACCGGGCGCTCCGGATGCGGAGAACGCGCCGGTCATTAGATTAGCTTCTTGCCTGAACCGCGCAGGTTGGCGGGACCGCTGAACGTGACCACCATCCCTTCGGGACTTCCGGCATTCCGGCTGCGGAGCAGCCTCGGATACCAGAAGCAAGTGGTGGCGGGTCATCGGGCCGTTGGGCAACGAAGGATGCCTTGCGATGGCATCCGAACCTGGCCATCTTGCATTCATGTCTGTGAAGGAGTCGGTTCTCCAAGCGATACAACGTCTTCCTAATGATTACAAGGCTATCGCAGATGAGATCGCCTTCCTGGCAGCGCTCCGCCGGGCCGAGGAGGATATTCAGGCCGGAAGGCTGGTTTCCAACGAGGAAGCCAGAAGCAAGCTGGAGTCGTGGACTTCAAGCTGATCTGGACTGAGAGCGCCATTGACGACCTCGGTGCCATCGTCCGAAACATCTCCTCCCAGAGCGGGCCCGAGGTTGCACGCAAGATCGGATTTGAGATAGACGACACAGCCCAGATTCTGAAGCGATTTCCCGAAGCCGGATCAATCCTGCCGGAGAAGGATTCCGCAAGTTGGCGAAAACTTGTCGTTCGTTCGTGGGAAAATTGCGACAAACTCGATCATGACGCGAAGGTCGCATTTGGTGCTCGTGTGTGGCATGCCTCCCGCGATGAGATTGAAATCAAATAGCGCCAAACAAGGCAGTCCACCATGCCTTCGGCACTGCTGGCACGTCGGCTGCAGCCTTTGCCGCCAGAAGCAAGTGGTGGTAGGTAACTTTGTCCGTTCGCCCAATTAACGATTTCGCAAACCCCACAGCAAGAACCACGACTATGAACACCCGCAAGGCCATCATCCCCGATAATCCGCATGCGCTCTACAAGCTGCACGGCTACTCGCCTGCCATCCAGTCCGGCGACCTGTTATTCGTATCCGGCATGGTCGGTGCCCGGAAGGATGGCACGCCCGAGCCCGACCTCAAGGCCCAGGTTCAACTCGCCGTCGACAATCTGCAGGCTGTGCTCGTCGCAGCCGGTTGTTCGTTCGACGACGTGATCGATGTCACCATGTTTCTGGTCGACCCCGAGGCAACGGCTGGCCTCATGATCGAAGCCATGAAGAAAATGTATCGTGAGCCACTGCCCAACGTTACAGCGATTGGAGTGAACTGGCTGGCCGGCTTCCAATTCGAAATCAAGGTCATTGCCCGCATCCCGCAGATATGAGTGTCCACGGCTAACTAAGGGCGAACCAGGCGGTGGACTCAACGGCTACCTTGGACGTTCGGCAAAAGATCCACCATGAAAAAACCACGCCTTAAATTCCTTGATGCTTCGAGCACGCAAACGCTGAGAGAGGGCATTCAGGAGCTACGCGATGCGGAGACCGCGGACAGCGATGCGTCCGAGAGTTTTCCGCCAGAGCTAATCGCGGACATTGATATCCACGATGCTATCCACGTGCTTTTCGGCTGTCCCGCATCGCTCAGAGGCGAGACCATTGCACATGTATGGACAGCCTTCGGAACATCAACGAAGATGTCGGATATGCACCGCGTCAACGAACACCAAGATCACAAGATGGTTTGGTCGCAGATCGGGCATATCAAGCTTCTCAAGACGTGGCTTTCGGTCTCTGCCGAAACTTATGGAGACGATTTATCGTGCTTGCAGGATGACGAAGAAGTGGTCTGTAGAGAGCATCCCTTCATTTCTGGATCGTTCCTTAGTCGAACTCCGAACCGAATACGGCATCAAACTGGTTCATGTTCCAAGTCCAATCGGTAAGCGGTCATCGGATGGTGGGGAGGGAGCACTTCGGCATGTCAGCAAGCAACGACTCGCATGAAGAAGCAAAAAGAGCCCAACGAAGCGGTGCACGTTATCCGAGGAAAGAATTGGTATGTTTCTCTGACCCTAAGATGGGAAATCGTTGTCAGGCGAAACCAACACCTTCTTCGATTCAAAGACCTGATCGATGTGCTTAGTCGACTTCGCCCTGGGAACGGACACCGGCGGTTCCGTCCGCGTCCCCGCAAGCAACTGCGGCATCTGGGGTTTTCGGCCGTCGCACGGCTTCATCTCGGTGGCCGGGGTCAAGCCTCTCGCTCCCACCTTCGACACGGTCGGCATCCTCAGCCGAAATGCGGAGGTGCTGACACGAGTGGCGACCGTCTTGCTGGACTGCGTTTCGGCGTCTGCGGGGCAGCCCGCCGCCATATACTTGATCCGGGAGGCTTTTGCCCTAGCCGACGCGGAGGTGCAGCAAGCCCTGACGGAGCCGGTGCGGGTGCTGCGGGAGCGCTTCGGCGGGCGCGAAGCCTCGCTGCGCGACGTGGCCGGCGACGAAACCGGGGCGAGCTTGCCGACGTGGGGTGACACGTACTGCGTGCTGCAGTGGGCGGAGATCAAGAGTTGTCTGGGCGCCTGGATCGCCGACGCCAAGCCGGCGTTTGGCCCGGCCGTCGCCGCGAGCTTTGACCTGACGAACCTGCTCGACCGCCGGCGGATTGGCGAGGCGGTGGAACGGCGCGAGCGATAATATCGACGCTTGCAGAGCTTTCTGGGGTCGCACGATCTGCTGTGCATGCCGAACCACGCCAACGCTGGCCCCGGACAAGGGCGAGTTGCTGCCCCGGGTATCGAGCGGCAGCGGCTATTATCCCCGTGCGCTGGCGCTAACGAGTGTGGCCGGCATCGGCCGCCTGCCGCAGGTGTCTCTGCCCCTGGCTCGTTCCGCGGGGGTGCCAGTGGGTTTGTCCCTGCTGGCAGGGCAAGGGCAGGATGCGTTCTTGCTTGACGTGGTCAGGGGCCTCCCTTGAGGACCAAAGTGGCGAGACTCAAGACGTGCCGGCGGAAGGGACAAGAAAAGGGGACATTCAAGATTTCTAGCCGAATCGGCTCCCGTGACTGAGTTTGGACAGCGATGGGTCCCACATCACCGGATATGCGGACCCGCCCGCGGTTCCGATCAGACTCGGGCGGTTGGCCCGTAGTGAAGTCTAATCCATAATGTTCGCATGTCAGGAACTCCCGTTCCCCTGTTCTTCTGTTCTTCCAACCAGCGATTGCTGAGCGCTTGTTGCACGATGCGGTTGGAAATCATCCGCCAATGGCCTTTGCGGCTGCGCGTGGCCATTGTCAGTTCCGCCGGGTTTGTCCCAGTACGATCAGATGGCGGCGGCGCGAGCGCGACGTTCCCCATTGCTTCCAACATACAGACGAACTCTGCGCCGGACCAATCGGCCAGTTCCAGCATGACCTTGCAAGTATGGCTATGCCGAAGTAGTTGAGCCAGCCGGTGACTTAGTGGCGCAGTTCGTCGATGACGTCTTGCGCTCGGTCTCTCCCGTTGCTCCGGGTTATCTCCCGCACCCGCTCTTTGAAGCGGGCAACGGCCTTGGCCGTCGATCCGCTTTTGCCCGTGCGCCGATCTGGAAGCCCAGAAAGGTCGACAGGATCCAGGTGAGCTTAGACGTTGGGCAATCAGGATAGCTTTTCGGCTGTGGCCGACTGTAGTTTGTATGGATGCCGACAGTTTTCGAGAGGGATGGATTTCAATTCTTCTTTTTACGGCAACGATCACTCCCATTCACGTCCATGTCCGAAGGCGACGGTGAAGCCGTCTTCGATCTGGAGGGCGAAGTTGTTCTTCGACAGTCTCAGGGCTTCAAGATCAAGGAGTTGTCGAGGGCGCAAGAACTTGCTGAGGAGAGTAAGACGATTATTATTGAGAAGTGGCATGAGCACTTTGATTGATCCTGCGAGAACAGCTGCCTTTATTGACGGATACATTGTTGTCCGCATGAAGAGCGGCGTCGAGATGAGCTTTCCCGTATCTCGGAATCCGCGACTGGCGAAGGGCACTGCCGACCAACTGAACCATACTGAGATTTCCCCTTTTGGCCTTCACTGGCCCGATCTTAATGAACATCTTTCTTTCAGAGGAATCGCTGAAGGAAACTTTGGACAGTATCAAAAGGAGGAATGCCCAAGGCGCTCCACTTAACTGGCAACCTTCCGCTCTCGACGATTCAGTCCTTCGCTAACGCTCATGAACACTTCTCTTCCATCAGGGACCGGGAGGTGAGCTTGGACGTTATCCGACGAAATGAATTGGTATGTATCTCTGACCCTAAAATGGAAATCGTTGTCAGGCGACACCAAAGCCTTCTTCGATCACTGCCAAGCAGCAGAAATCCCAAGCACGCACCAGCGAACGCCCCAAACAACTTGGCATTCCAATCTCTACGCCATCGCCGAGATCCGTCCTTTCTCTGATCCCGATCGTTCAATGCGCGATGCTGCGCGGGGAGTTCTGGATCAACTTCGAGACAATCAAATCCTATCCCACCTTGACACACTGCCGCGCTTCACCTTTTCTCCTCGGCACCTAAACCACTTTCAAGATGGATCAACCATCCAGTTTACGAAACACGAGAGGCTTTCTAAGCTAAGAGAACTGGTAGCATGTGCCATTTACGAATCGGCACCACGGCTGATCGACGCTCACGCAAACATATTGCCTCCGTTGGGCGCCAAGAATACCAAAGCCGCCCTGTGGGGATCAATCGCTCGCAACCCTGACTCTGCGGCGAAGTCAATTTTCCACCAACAGATTGAGATTCCTTCGAGCGTTTCGACTCTGACACTCACCGCAACCAAGCTATTCTAACAATTTCTGATCAGGCGTTAACTAACACATATAAAAAAGAGGTTTTAAACCCATACCCCTCGTGCAGACAATCTTCTGATGCCTAACATATGTGCAACTTCCTCACCATCTCATTGAGAATGTCCGGCTGCGCGCGTAGGCATCGCGGACGATTGGAAGCAGCGGTTGAAATGACACCGAGCAAGTGCGTCCCCATTCAGTCCAACCGGTGATGCGCGACGTTCGGCAACAAAATATAACTCTCATCCAAACAACGAAAAACGAAAGATATCACTATGCGCTATAGACTTTTTGGGCAAACAGGACTCCGTGTTTCCTCCCTTGCGTTGGGCACAGGCAACTTCGGCAAAGGCTGGGGCTACGGCTCCGACCGCGAAGAAGCCGAGAAAATCTATGCGAGTTACCGGGAAGCCGGCGGCAATTTGATCGATACGGCGGACCAGTATCAATTCGGCCAGTCGGAAGCGATGCTCGGGGACTTCATTGCCCCTGAACGGGATGAGGTCGTTCTGGCGACAAAGTTTTCGCTGGGCGACAGCGCCGGCAGCGGCTTGCAGCGCACGGGCAACAGCCGGAAGGCCATGATCCAGTCCGTGGAAGCCAGCCTCCGGCGGCTTAAGACCGACCGCATCGACCTGCTCTGGGTGCACATGCCGGACAGCGTCACGCCGATTGACGAGATCGCCCGCGGTTTGAACGATCTCGTCAGCTCGGGCAAGATCCTCTACGCCGGTTTGTCGGATTTTCCGGCTTGGCGCGTGGCTACCGCGGCGACGTTGGCGGAGTTGCGCGGCTGGGCTCCGATCTCCGCCGTCCAACTGGAATACAGTCTTGTGGAACGGACAGTTGAGCGAGAGCTTCTTCCGATGGCGGCAGCATTCAACCTTGGAACCGTTGCCTGGTCGCCGCTCGGCGGCGGCCTATTGACCGGCAAATACCGAAAAGGGGAAACCGGGCGCGCTCAAGGCCTTGGAGCCGTGATTCACAGCGAGAGCGACGCGCGCAAGACCGCGACCGTGGATGAAGTTCTTGCCGTGTCCCAGAAGACCGGCTTTCCTGCCGGACAGATCGCGATTGCCTGGGTTCTGGCCAAAGGCACGCTCCCGATCATCGGGCCTCGCACCTTGAAGCAACTTGTCGACAACTTAGCCTCTACAGAGGTTCGGCTCACACCCGAGCAAATTCAGAGGCTGGATGCCGTCAGCGCGATCCCCTTGGGTTTTCCTCACGATGTGGTGGCAGCAAGTGCAAAGACGTTGGCAGGGGGTAAAGCCGAACTTACCGACTTTCCGGTTCGTGCCGTTCGGTAAAGCCACGAAGAGTTCTCACCCGACTACACGGCGCCAGTCAGAATGACCAAGCCGCAGTACGTGCCTGGATGCGCGAGATCATTCTGTCGCGAAAACGGCACAGGAAATGAGAATACGCCGTCTACTTGTCAGTGCCCAAGTACTGACCAGCTGTTTGGATCTCTGGATACTCTTTGCCACTGCCATTTCGCTTTTTGGCTCCCAGTCATAAAGATGATTGCTCGGTCGTCTGTTGGATCCAAGCCTTGGAACGATACAATAGGAGGTCAAAATGTCTAAATCAGTGCTCTACATGTCGATGTCACTCGACGGGTACATCGCAGGTCCGAACGATGAACCGGGCAACCCCGGCGGCGACGGCTTCGACCGGCTGCACGAGTGGTTCGCCCCGGGGGGCGGCGAGTTCGTCCGGCCGTCCGGGCCGGCCGGGGAGTTGTTCGACGAGGTTCTCGCGTCCGGTGCGGTGCTGACGGGTCGGCGTACCGCGGAGCAGGCCGATCACTGGGGCGGTGATCTTTTCGGTGTCCGGATCTTCGTGCTCAGTCACCGGCCGCCCGGCCCGTCCGTCGCGAACTATCCGTTGGTGACGTATGTGACTGATGGCATCGCCAGCGCGATGGTACAGGGCAAGGCGGCCGCCGGGGACCGGCACGTGCTGGTGCATGGCGCGTACACGGCGCGACGGGCGCTCGAAGCCGGTGTGCTCGACGAGTTGCAGATTCACCAGATCCCGGTGCTGTTCGGTGGTGGCCGTCGGCTGTTCGAGCTGTTGCCGTCGCGCGTCGAGTTGGAGATCGTTCGGGTGATCGACACGCCAGAGGCCACACACATCCGCTACCGCGTCCGTCGCTGAGCCCGCCCGGCCAGCGGCCTCTTGGCTGTGGTTGGTCGGCGGCCTTTCCCTGGGCAAGCAGACGCCCTGCGCCTATTTGCGACAGGAGCACCCATAGCAGTGATTGGAGTTGCCATTTTTGGCGCGCAGGTTTCTGCGCGCTCGCGCTGACGGTAAGAGCTAGACTAAAAAGACCCGAGAAAGCGAGTCTTCAGAACCCCGATGGCGTAGTTGATGCTCTAATTCCCTCACAATTCCAAAAAGCCATATGGACACCAATAATTTTCGAGTCGGTTGCGACCTCAACTACAACGTCAAGGGCCCCTGCGCGTGCATTTTTAACGTGAGCGTCGTCAACAACTCTTTTCAACGTGTCCTGACCGAGGCGTTCACCACGGAGCCCCAGCTGCAGGTCGACGAATCCCGGTCGCCCATCGAGGAAAAGCGGCTCCATCGCTTCTCCGCGGGCGCGGGCCCGTTGCGGGTGCAGGTACTCCGCGACGGTCGAACTGTCCCATCACATTCAAAGCGCAGACAGCGTGCCGGAGACGCCGCCCGGCGCCTTGCCGGCCAATGTTGTCCCCTACCTCTACCCGAGCCGGTACCGCCAATCGGACATCCTCGTGCGGCTGGCCAACCATGAGTTTCGCACCCTGCAGCCGGGATTTTCCCGGGTCACCGCGATCTGCAATTGGATTCACGATAACGTTCAATATCTCCGGGGCAGCACGAATCCCCACACCTCGGCCTACGACACCGCGACCGAGCGCGCGGGCGTCTGTCGCGATTTCGCGCACCTGGCCATCGCCTTCTGCCGGGCGGAAGGGATTCCGGCCCGGTTCGTGGCCGGTTACGCCTACGCCCTGGAACCACCCGATTTTCACGCCTATTTCGAGGCGTATCTGGATGGGCGCTGGTACATATTCGATCCGACACGCCTCGCGCCGCAAACCGGATTGATTCGGATCGGCACCGGACGCGACGCCGCCGATACTTCCTTCGCAACGCTGTTTGGCGCCGTCGAATTTTCGTCGATGAAAGTCACCATGGAGCCCGCCGATGGGCAGACCCCTCAATACAGCACGGACGCCATCTCAACGGCCGGGCCAGCCTGAGCAACTGCTAAGCTTCCGATCTCGAGGGAACGATGATGATCGGGCATTTGGCGCGCTTCAGAATACCGGTCACGACGCTCCCGCTGAAGAGATGGTAGAGCGCGCCGTGGCCATGCGTGCCGAGGATGATATATTCCGCATGATATTTGGCGGCCTGCTCGAGAATGTCATCGACGGCAAGGCCGATGAGGGTCACGGCTTCGACGCTGACCCCCGCCGCCTCCAATTGTTCAGCGAAAGCCTTCAGGCGCGCATCGGGCGCGGAGAGGGTTTCGGTGGTCTCCACCAGCGGCGGAGCGGCAGCGATCACATCCATCGTGGCCCCCACCGGAACATACGTGGCGACGGGCTCGACAATGTGCAAGAGGATGACTTTGGCCGAGAGCTGCTGTGCGAGCTCGGAGGACTTTTCGACGACAAGCTTCGAGGCGTCACTCAGATCGACCGGGACGAGGAGAGTTTTCATGGCCATTCGTGCGGACAATCTATTCCGCGGTCGCGCGACACGCGAGGCAATACTCAAACGCGGGCGGTGCCGAATTGCCTCCTCCCAGCATCGCGATTCGCCTCCTGCCGGCTTGCGGGACCTTGGGGATCGGGCTGATAGTTAAGGATGGAGGATTTGTTTCAGGACGCCAGCCCAACGCCGGTTGCTCTCGACGCGCCGCTGGCGACACGGATGCGTCCGCGCACGTTGAACGAATACGTCGGTCAGCGCCATATTCTTGGACCCGGCAAGCTGCTGCGCCGCGCGATCGAGGCGGACCGAATTTCCTCGATCATCCTGTACGGCCCGCCCGGTGTGGGAAAAACCAGCCTGGCGCAAATCATTGCGTCCTCGACGCGCTCACGCTTCGAACGGCTCAGCGGCGTGGAGGGAAGCGTGGCAGACGTGCGGCGTTTGATCGCCCAGGCATTCAACCGGCTGCAAAATACCGGGCAGAAGACCATCCTGTTCATCGATGAAATTCATCGGTTCAACAAGGCCCAGCAGGACGTTTTGCTGCCCGATGTCGAGAGCGGACTGCTCCGTCTGGTCGGTGCAACGACGCACAATCCGTTCTTTTACGTCAACAGCCCTTTGGTCTCGCGTTCGCAGATCTTCCAGCTCGAGCCGCTCTCGGTCGACGATCTCGTCGCGTTGATAACGGACGCCGTGGCGGACGCGGAGCGAGGTCTGGGTGATCTGCGGCTATCGCTTGACGACGACGCCGCGGCGCACCTGGCGGCGGTGAGCGACGGGGATGCGCGGAAATGTCTGAACGCTCTTGAGATCGCGGCGCGCACGACTCCGCCGGACGCCGGCGGCGTCGTGCATATCACGCTGGGAGCAGCTGAAGAGAGCATTCAAAAGAAGGCGGTTGTCTACGACGCAGACGGCGACGCGCACTACGATACGATCAGCGCTTTCATCAAGAGTCTGCGCGGCTCCGACCCGGACGCTGCGCTTTACTGGCTGGCGAAGATGCTGCATGCAGGCGAGGATTTCCGTTTCATCGCGAGACGGCTGATCATCTGCGCCAGCGAGGATGTGGGCATGGCGGACTCAAATGCCCTCGTGGTGGCGACTTCTGCCCAGCAGGCCGTGGAGTTTGTCGGCTTGCCGGAAGCCCAGCTCATTCTCGCGCATTGCACCGTTTACATCGCGACCGCCCCCAAGAGCAACCGCTGCACGGTGGCGATCGGAAAAGCGTCCGCTGAGGTGCGCGAGGGCCGCACACTCGCGATCCCCAGGCATCTCCGCGATACCCATTACAAAGGCGCAAGGAAACTGGGTCATGGCGAAGGCTACAAATACAGCCATGACTATGCCGAAAGTTACGTTCCTCAGGCCTATTTACCGGAGGGTCGACGGTACTACGAACCGACCGAGAACGGCTTGGAAAAGCGTGTCAAAGAACGCCTCGACCACTGGAGGAGGCTCTTTGAAGAGGAACAACGGAACTCGGCGGCCAACAACCCAACCGAAAATGCAGATCCGCCCGCGCCGCCCGAGGCCAAGCGTTGAAACGGCACCCTGCGGCCCAAAGGCATGTCCGGGCCCTACTTCTTAAGGAGGTAATCGGGGTTCAACTTCTTCAACGCCGAGAGAACAAACAGGCCATCCTTGCGGATGAGTTTGCCATCGAACCAAACTTCGCCGCCCCCGTAATCCCTTCGCTGGATATTCACCATGTCCCAGTGGATGCGGCTCTTGTTGCCGTTGCCCGCGATTTCGTAGGCCTGGCCGGGCGTAAAGTGAAACGATCCGGCGATTTTCTCGTCGAAGAGAATATCGCGCATCGGATGCAAGATGTGGGGATTGAAAGCGAGTGAAAACTCCCCGATGTAGCGGGCGCCCTCATCGCTATCGAGAATTTCGTTGAGCTTCTCAGTGTTGTTTGCGGTGGCGTTGACGATGCGGCCATGTTCGAAGTCGAGCCGGATGCTGTCGAATGCCGTTCCCTGATAGATGGTCGGGGCATTGAAGCTCACGTGGCCTTCGACAGAATTCTTCAACGGGCACGAAAAGACCTCTCCGTCCGGGATGTTGCGATCGCCGCCGCACATGACCGAGCCTATGCCCTTGATCGAAAAAAGGAGATCGGTGCCAGGGCCTCTGATTTGCACCCGATCTGTCTTGTCCATGAGCGATTTGAGCGCCCTCATGCCCGGTATCATGCGGGCATAGTCGAGGGTGCAGACCTTGAAAAAATAGTCCTCGAAAGCCTCCGTGCTCATTTGAGCCTGCTGGGCCATCGCAGGGGTCGGCCAGCGCAGAACGACCCACTTGGTCTTGTTGATCCGCCAGTCCATGACCGGGCGCATCTTGCCGGCGACCAGGCGCATTTTCTCCTCCGGCACGTCCGAAAGCTCGGTAATGTTGTGGCTGCCGCGGACCGCGATGTAGGCCTGCATTTTTTTCATGCGGGCGAGCTCGATGGCACTGGTGGTTCCGAGTTGGCCTTCGTCGGCCCCAAGAGCCAGCTCGCGCGAAACCTGGGCATGGTGGATCTGCAGAAACGGGACCGCGCCGGCAGCACGCGAGCTCCGAATGAGCGCGACGCCTATTTCATCCGGCGCATCGAAAAGTTCGATGAGGACGTATTCGGCTTTCTGGAGCTTGGTCGAGTGGCGGATAAGAACGCGAGCGAGATGGTCGAGTCGTGAGTCGTACATACGGAGTCAAACCACAAATCAACCATAGGCCAGCCTGCAATTCCACCGCATATCAATCGCGACGCCCCGCATCCTGCCTGACAGTTTTTGCCTTGACGGCGAAGCGACCCCGGCCGCCCTTGCTCAGGCGGCCTGAAGCGCGGAATAGATCAAGTCGTGCGCACCGGTCCATTCCTTGACGGCTGCGCGTAGACTGGCGGTAGCTTCCCTTACGCGGCGCTTGAGCGCCCGGCGGTGTTGCCGTGAAATTTCGCCGCGGCGCTCCGCGGCGGCGCGATATTCGGCAAGCAATTGCTCCCAGTGAGCGAGAGCCGCATGCATCTTTTCCTGAGCATTCTGCAAAATGGCGTGCAGTGATTCGGAGAGCGCCATTTGGCGGCTGGAGAGCGTTTCCGTCAGCCGGCGCTGCCGCTCGGCAATCTGCGCCTTGAGGATGATCTCCTCGGGCACCGTGCGGAGCTTTGCCACAAGTCCTGCCTTATGCAGAATCCAGATGGCCCACTTCGTGGGATCAAAATGCCAGGGTTTCACTCCATTGCGGTAGTCGGTACTGAAATTCATGATGAAAATTGTGATAACCCTCGCCGAACGTGAAGAAAGCCATGATCATGCTGTCCCGTGCCGAGCATTTGCTTGAATAGGGCTGGCTGCCGATCCAGTGACAAAGCGAGTTGATGCAAAAGGTCATGTGATGCACGAAGACGATCCGAGCCACTCCCGCAATCAGGAAGGCCCCCAAGGCGGAGGTCCAGCCGCCCCAGAGAAAGCCGAGGAGCGTTGGGAAACCGAATCCCGCGGCGATCGCCAGCGGGACGTAATGTGCATGCTGCCAGACGGCAAGGCGATCCTTTTGCAAATCGCGCACCCAGGTCAGCGGAGTCTCGGGACCCATGCGAAAGAGGAGCCAGCCGATGTGCGCATGGAAGAAACCCTTTGTAATGTCGTACGGGTCGTCGTCGTGGTCGGTAAACTTATGATGCCGTCGGTGGTCAGCGCACCAACCGAGCGCGGAACCTTCGAAGGCCGCCGCGCCGAAAAAGAGAGTGAAGGCCTTCACGGGCCACCGCGCCTGGAAGGTCAGGTGGGAGAAAAGCCGGTGGTAGCCAAGCGTAATGCTCAGTCCGGTCGAGGCGGCAAGGAAAACAAAGAGGCCGATTTGAAAGGCGTCCAATCCGAAATGCCAGATATAGACAGGGACTGCGATGAGAGTGGTCAAAAACGTTCCGATCAGAAACGTGCTATTTAGCCAGTGAATTTTTTTCCAAGGGAGGTTCATTTGTCGATTACTTTTGCCGGGTGCGCTGAAACGCCCGGCGATTGGTAAACCCATTTACGCGCGAACGAAAAGATTTTTCTTCGTTTCGCGAAGGCGCTGGCGCCAAAGCGAAACCGTCCATCGAGAGCCGTTCAATCCTCTGTCCAATAAAGCGCTCGATGTCCGCAAGTTTTTTGAGCTCATCGCGCGTCACGAGGGTGAAGGCGTCGCCCGTTCGCAGAGCGCGTCCAGTGCGGCCAATGCGGTGAACGTAGTCCTCAGGGTGCTGCGGCACATCATAGTTGATCACGTGGCTCACGCCCGCGACGTCAATGCCTCGCGCGGCAATGTCGGTGGCAACCATGACTTCGTATTTGCCCGACTTGAAGCCGCTCAATGCTTCGATCCGTTGGTTTTGGGTGCGGTTGGCGTGAAGGACGGCCACGGCATGGTTGGCATTGCGCAACTTTTTGGCGATCTTGTCCGCTCCGTGCTTGGTGCGCGCGAAAACAAGCACACTCTGGTAGTCGGTCGCCTCCAGAAGCGCGACGAGCAAGTCGAACTTCCGCTCGGCCTCAACCGAATAGACCCCGTGCGTGACCATCGCCGCGACGGGTCGCCCGGCGCCGATTTCGACGCGCGTGGGATCACGCAAGGCCCAAGCCGCCAGGTCTGCGATCTCCGGCGGCAGGGTCGCCGAGAAAAAGAGGGTCTGACGTTTTGCAGGGCATTGCGAAAGGATCCGCTTCACAGCAGGGAGAAACCCGACGTCGAGCATGCGATCGACCTCGTCGAGGACAACGATCTCCAAGCGGTCGAGCCTCAAAGTGCCTTGAGCAAGGTAATCCTCCAGCCGGCCCGGCGTGGCGACGATCACATCCAGGCCTCTTTTCATTGACTCCCGCTGCGCTCCGTAGCCGACTCCGCCGTAGAGCGAGGCTACACGCAGGTCGGTCATGCGCGCCAGATCTCGGATGGCGGTTTCCACTTGCATGGCCAGTTCCCGGGTCGGCTCCAGGATAAGACAGCGGAGCGCGCCATGAGCGCCAAGGTGCTGCAAAAGGGGCAGCGCGAAGGCTGCAGTCTTTCCCGTGCCTGTCTGGGCCGAGGCGATAACATCGCGGCCTTCCAGCGCGGGCGGTATCGCGCGGAGCTGAATAGGCGTCGGATCGCCATAGCCCATGGATTGAACCGCGCGCAAAAGTGGCCTGGTCAATCCAAGCTTGGCAAATGGCATGTAATTTTGATGAACGGCGAAGCTCGTTGCGAATGCCTGCTTTGTCAACGGAGGTTTCTGGAAGATATCGGAAACGAAGCATTGCATTTGGCCGCCGGTGGTCCAGATTGAGGGTCGCAAAAAACGGAAGTGTGGGGATGGTTTTGCTGCGTGTCCGACATTCGCAGCGGAGTTCCGGCGCAGGACCAGCCTGTTCCTTTTCTCGACGAACAAGCGTCAGGCCCCAACCCTTGGAAGGCCATCTTCGTTTCGCGTGCTTTATTATGACCCAAGACAAAACCATCGAAATCGAAGGAACCATCACCTCCGTGTTACCGGGCACCATGTTCCACGTCGCCTTGGCGAACAATCATACCGTGCTCGCCCACATTTCGGGCAAGATGCGCAAGCGCTTCATCCGTCTGCTTAACGGGGACCGCGTGAAACTCGAAATGTCGCCCTATGATCTCGAAAAGGCGCGCATCGTCTACCGGCTTAGGCTAAAGTTCGCCCTCACTGTTCTCCGATTCGCGCAGGAGAACCGGAGACGTGGAGGAGAGCGCGGCGAGGAGCGCAGGGTCCCGAAAGTTCCCGGAATATTTCTGGCTCTCCCCCTCCAAATGTCCTAACCCATCGTACAAGCTGTCCCGGTGAGCGAAGAACGCCGCCTTGGATGGCGCATTGAGGCATGACAGAGAGCCTTCTCATTGCGATTCTTGTCGTTTCGGTTGCGGTTGCTGCCCTGCAGATCGCGCTCCTCGTGACCAATCGCTCCGTCCAGGGCCTGCTGAGGGACTGGATCGCGGAACTTCGCAGCCAGCTCGATTCTCTCCCCGCGCAGATGCGGCAGGACAACTCCTCCGGCCGGCAGGAACTTGCCCAAGCGCTCTTTGCCGCGCTCAATCAGGTCTCGGACACCACCCGAGAGTCCCTGAGGACGCAGACGGAGGTCCTTTCTCGCTTGCGGGAGTCCTTGGACCGGCAGCTTGCTCTTCTGACCGAAACCAGTGAGCAGAAACTCGAAACCTTGCGCGCAACCTTGGAAAGCAAGCTCGGTGCCATCCAGCAGGACAACAACGCGAAGCTCGAGCAGATGCGCGCGACGGTGGAGGAGAAGCTGCAGACGACTCTCGAGCGCCGCCTCGGGGAATCCTTTAGGATCGTCAGCGAAAACCTCCAGCAGGTTCACACGGCCATGGGCGAAATGCGGAAACTTGCCGGGGAGGTCGGCAGCTTGCAGACCCTGATGTCCAACGTGAAGAATCGCGGGGGATGGGGCGAATTCCAACTTGCGGCGATCCTCGAGCAGTTTCTCAGCCCCGAGCAATATGCGAGAAACGTCCAGCCGCGCGACAACGGCGAGAATGTGGAATTCGCGATCAAACTGCCCGGTCGCGATGCGGAAGGCTCGCAGGTCTGGCTCCCCATCGACGCCAAATTTCCCAAGGAGGATTACGAAAAGCTTCTGGCGGCGGTCGACAGACAGGATGCCGAGCAAATCAGGATCTTTTCGGGACAGCTGGAACTGCGCATCAAGGCGAACGCGCGCGACATCTCGCAAAAATATCTGAATCCTCCGCAGACAACCGACTTTGGAATCATGTTTTTGCCCACGGAGGGCCTTTACGCGGAGGTCCTCCGGCTCCCGGGTCTGGCGGACTTCATCCAACGCGAACACCGCGTCATCGTCGCGGGGCCCACCACCCTCGTCGCTCTGCTCAACAGCCTCCAGGTCGGTTTTCGCACTCTCGCGATCGAAAAGCGCTCCAGCGAAGTGTGGAAAATTCTCGGCGCCGTGAAAGCCCAGTTCAGCACGTTCGGCGATGTCCTTGCCAAAGTGCAAAGGAAGCTGCAACAGGCCACCAGCGACATTGAGACCGTGGGCACCAAGGCCCGCACGATGCAACGCAAACTGCGCGAAGTCGAAACGATTGGCGTGGACGCTTCCGATGACGTCTTTGGATTCGAGAGCCTCGAAGAATCGAGCGCGCAGCCCGCTTTGCCGGAGAATTCCGAGGAGACCTCGTAACCGCCGGATTCGATCAGGATTGCGTTCTCCGCAACGCCATCTCTCGGGAAATTCTACCCAACCGGGGAACCGCCCATTCCAAATTCTGCGACGGGCTCGCCACCCTTGAGCCATTCGATCATGTTCAGAACGAGGTAATTCCAATTCTGAAAGCCGGGATTCAGAATGGGTTCGCCATTCTCGGGCTGATAGTACTCGTGGAGCGTTCCGAAGCGTTCGAGGTCGCGGCCGAAAAGCTGAACCGTTTTCGCGGCCAATTGCTCCGCATCATCGCGGAAGCCGTAATTCAGCAACCCGCGCCATACCATATAGTTGGAGATTCCCCAGATCGGTCCAAGCCACGACGAGGGGTTGCCCGTGGCGCGCAGGTTGTACATTTTCTCCATGCGCGAGAGGGTTCGGATGCCAAACGGCGCGTTGAATGTTTTGGGGTCGCGAAATTGTCCCACCACAACTCTTTCGGCTTGCTCCGCCGTGGCGATCCCGGCCCAGAGTGCGAGGAATCCCGACCAGACGCCAATCCGCTGGACGACACACGGCCAATCCCGGGGCATTCCCTGGTGAAGGCCGAATGTGCGCTTTGCTTCGACCGGAAGGAGATTCAGATCCACGCTGTAAAAGAATCCGTCGCGCTCATCCCAACAGTGCTCCTGAATGGCCTCTCGCAGGTTGTCGGCGTCCTTCTGATAATGTTCCGCGATTTCTCCCAATGAGAGGCGGCGACAGAGGTAGGCGATGGCTTCGAGCTCTTTGAGCATCAGTGCGTTGAGGTAAATCGCGCCCGAGCTGCGCGGCGGCCTGTAGTAGGTGCACGGATCGTTGTCCACACCGATGGACATGTCGGTCTGCCAGAAGTACAGACCGCAGGAATGCCGGTGATGGTTGCCGTAGTTGTTCAGGAATGCCTGGAGATAATAGAATTTCGACCGAAGCCACTCGGCATCGCCACCATCGGCCTTCACAAGAAACGCGGCGTGCTGCGCCAGACACGGCTTGTGCATATTTTGCTCGTAAATATGCTCGGGCTTCTCGGGCCCGCCCCGCCCCGACAAGATGGGAATCCAACCGTCCATCCCGCCGAATTCGAGAAAGTTCAACACACATCCCCTTTCGTAGGGGCGTGCTCTGTCGTTCTCCGCGGCGCTGCCCAATTTCGAGAGAATTTGCCTTAAAGCGATGTTGCTGAACCATGAATCCCAATCCCACAAGACTTCCGCATACTGTTCGCTGCCGGGCGTCAGGAACGGGTGTTTCAGCGCCCCGCCCGCCTCGCGGAACATTCCCGCATAATCCGCGGAGAGCTTCTCTTCAATCAAGGGAAAGTAGGTATCCGCAGATTTCATAGCAACGCGAGCCGCCAAATATGGAGGCGCGGATTCTCGATGCAATACTGATTCCTTCCAGCTCCGGAGAACTGTTAAATGCGCCCATGAAAGTATTGATCATCGGTTCGGGCGGGCGCGAGCATGCGCTGACCTGGAAGCTCGCGCAGTCCCCACGGGTGACGAAGCTCTACTGCGCGCCGGGCAATGCGGGGACGGCGCAACTTGCGGAAAACGTGGAGCTCGGTCCAGATATTCCGGCCCTCGCAAGCCTGGCGAAGCGTGAAGCGATCGGCCTGACTGTCGTCGGACCGGATGATGCTTTGGCGGCTGGTATCGTCGACGCTTTTGAGCGCGAGGGGCTGAGGATTTTCGGGCCGTGCGCCGCAGCGGCGCGGCTCGAGTCGTCGAAGATTTTCGCGAAGGCCTTTATGCAGCGGCACGGGATTCCGACGGCGGCGGCGAAAGAATTCTCCGAAAGCCTTGAGGCGCACGCATGGTGCCGAACGGCCAAATATCCGCTCGTGGTGAAGGCGGATGGCCTGGCGCTGGGCAAGGGCGTGGTCGTGGCCGAAAATCCGCTCGAAGCGGCCATGGCCATCCATCGGGCGATGGACCTTGGGGTATTCGGCGAAGCCGGCAGAAAGATCGTCATCGAGGAATGCCTGAGCGGCGTCGAGTGCTCGATTCACGCGCTGGTGGACGGCTCGGACTATTGCCTCTTTCCGGATGCGAGGGACCACAAGCGCGCGCTCGATGGAAACCGCGGGGCCAACACCGGCGGCATGGGCACGGTCTCACCCTCCGGGACCCTGGATGCCTCGCTGATCGAAAGGGTGAAAGCCGAGGTGCTCGATCGCTTCATCGCCGGCGTCAAGGCTGATGGCATCGCGTTTCGCGGCATGTTGTTTCCCGGATTGATGTTGACGCAGGACGGACCGAAGGTGCTGGAATTCAACTGCCGATTCGGAGATCCCGAGACGCAGGTGCTCGTCCGGCGGCTGCGCAGCGATCTTCTCGATTTGCTGGAGGCCTGCGTGGATGGAACGATTGCTGCCCAGCGGCCGGAGTGGGATGAACGGACCGCCGTTTGCGTGATTCTCGCCTCGGGGGGCTACCCTGGCGCCTACGAGAAAGGAAAGCCCATCGACGGTCTGAACGAAGCCCAGGCCATGGACCACGTCGTCGTATTTCATGCGGGCACGAAGCAGGATGGGCAACGCATCGTAACCAATGGCGGGCGGGTGCTGGGCGTGAGTGCGCTGGGCGCTGACCGCAGTGCGGCGAGGGAATTGGCGTACCGGGCGTCGAACACAATCCACTTTGACCAGATTCACCGCAGAGAGGACATTGGCGCCTCATGATCCTTCGAGTTCCCGTGATTCTTGCCGTAACGGCCGTGGCGCTGTGGGCACAGCAGCCCTCGCCCTCTCCGTCTCCAACGCCCGAGCCTTCCGAATCGCCGTCGCCCACACCATCCCCTTCGCCCTCGCCCCCCTCGCGGACCATGCGGGAGCTCATCGACGGTCTCAAGGACGAAGACGTCGAGAAGGCCTTGCAGACCTTCAAGGAGCTGTTCTTCGATGGATCAAAGGTTGACGACAAAGAAATGAAGCGGGCAACTCTGGAGGGACTCGTCAAGCGGCTGTCCCCGGGCGCGGCCATCGTAAGCGCTTCGACAAAGGCTTCTCCCCGCCCGCAGACCCCATTTCTCGCGGAGATCCTTGATTCGCACATCGCCTATTTTCGTCTCGGCGCGTTGACGAAAGACACCCTTGCGCAGTTCGATGCGGCGCTTGCGAGCTTCGCGCAAAAGGAGATCGATGCGGTGATCCTAGACTTGCGCGGCGTGTGGGACGCCGGCGACTACGAAACGGCGGCCGAATTCGCGCGTCGGTTCTGTGCGAAGGGGAAGCTGCTTTTTTCAATTCAGAAGCCGAGCGCAAAGCAGGAAAGAATTTTTACCTCGAATCAGGATCCCGCTTTTCAGGGCGTGATCGTCATCTTGACGGACTCCGAGACCTCCGGCGCGGCGGAGGCCCTCGCGGGCACTTTGCGGCTCAATGCCGGCGCCATGATCATCGGGTCCGAGACGACCGGGCAGGCGGTCGAATTTGCGGAGGCGCCGATTGGCGGCAACGCCGTGCTCCGAGTGGCCGTCGCACAGGTCATCCTCCCGAACTCGGGCATGATCTTCCCCGATGGAGTCAAGCCCGACGTCTCCATTGCTCTCACGCGCGAAGAGCGCGATCAGCTCTTTCGTGAGAGCAAGGAAAAGGGGGTGAGTCAGTACGTGTTCGATCCCGAGCGACGCAGGATGAACGAAGCCTCGCTCGTGGCAAACCTGAATCCCGAAATCGAAACCGTGCAGGCTGCCCAGCGGGACCGCGGCAAGGCGCCGCAGCTCCGGGATACCGTGCTCCAGCGCGCGGTGGACCTCGTCACCGCCATAAATTTCTACAAGGAAAAGAAACCATAGCCGGTAGGGGTGCCACACCACGCCGGAGAGCGTCTCTGTCAAATCCTCGAATCTGGTTGCGGAGGCCTTCATGTCAAGAGTCTGCAGGCAGGCGGTTGGCGTTACCGGCTCTACGACGGGCCAGGCTTCAGCGGTATGGAGCGGTTCTCAGTAGGAAGTTTCCGAAATGTTGACGGCGCCGAAGCGTCCGGGGACCATACGCGTGCTCGCGTGCGGTGTTCGGCGTCTCGCCGAACATTGTTCCTGGGCCCAGCCGGGGCTCAAGCCCGTTTGGTTCAATGACAGTGGTAACCGATATCAAGGACGCTGAGCGCCCTGAGCTTCCAGGTAGACGCTATAGAGTGACCGGCCGGCGGTGACGAACATTCGGTTCTTCTTCACGCCGCCGAAGCATAAGTTGGCGCAAGTCTCCGGCAGATGGATCTGCCCCAGCAGGTTACCGTCGGGGCTGTAGCAATGCACACCGTCGAAGCCGGGGCCGCCGCCGCCGGCCGCCGACCACAGATTGCCGTCACGGTCGGTGCGGATGCCATCGGAGCCGCCCGGGCTCATCTTGACGAACACCCGCCCGTTGACCGGTGTGGTCCCGTCCATGTCGAAAACCCGGATGTGACCGATGTCCACCACGTACAACCGCGACTCGTCGGGGGAGAAGCAGATCCCGTTCGGTCGGTCCATCCCAGCGATCACCGGCAATCCCTCCCCGGTATCGGCAGCGACGCGGAAAACGTAACGGGGAATCTCTTTGACCGCCTTGTCCCCCTCGTAGTTGCCCTCGATTCCCCAGCCTGGATCGGTGAACCACACCGAGCCGTCTGAGTGCACCGTGACGTCGTTGGGTGCGTTCAACGGTTTTCCGCCGAAGCTGTTCATCAGGACCGTGATGGTGCCGTCGTGTTCTGTGCGGGTGACACGTCGGGTCAGGTGCTCGCAGGTCACAAGTCGCCCTTGCCTGTCGCGCGTGTTTCCATTGCAGTTGTTCGACGGCTGACGAAATACCGTTACTTCACCGGTGACCTCACTCCAACAGAGCAACCGGTTGTTGGGGATGTCGGAGAACAACAGGTATCGCCCATCACCAAACCAGACCGGACCCTCCAGCCACCGGCCGCCGGTCCACAGTCGTTCCACCACTTCGTGCCCCACCACCAGCGAGCGGAAACGCTCGTCGACAACCTCGACGGCCGGGTCCGGAAAACGCACAATCGTTCGGTCGACCTCCCATGCCTTGATACCGGGTCTACTTTCCATCATATCCTCAACCTCGGCCGACGAACGGCATCTTCGTCGGCATCACGGTCATTGTCGCGACGTTTGCGTCGAGGGGCAAATCAGCCATGTAGCGGACCGCCCTCCCGACTTCGGCCACGTCCATCAACGGCTCGGGTCGCACGGTGCCGTCAGCTTGGGCAACCCCGGACGCTGCGCTGGCCATGTCGGTTGCCGCGTTACCGATATCGATCTGTCCGCAGGCGATGTCGAACGCCCGCCCGTCGAGCGCGGTTGATTTGGTGAGACCGGTGATGGCATGTTTCGTGGCGGAATAGGCAATCGAACGTGGCCGTGGAGAGTGTGCGGATATCGATCCGTTGTTGATGATGCGGCCACCCCGGGGCTGTTGCCGGCGCATGACGCGAAACGCCTCCCGTGTGCAGAGAAAGGCGCCGGTCAAGTTGACGGCGAGCACCTTGTTCCAGGCCTCAAGTTCAAGGGCATCGATATCGACCGGGGGAGCCCCGATACCCGCGTTGTTAAACAAGAGGTCGACTCGGCCGTAGCGCTGCACCGTCGCCTCGAACAAGCTCCGCACGCTGGCCTCATCGGTTACGTCTGTTGGAATCGCGTCCAGCACGCCCGTCAGTTCTGAACCACCGGCCACGACCGCTTCAAGAGCCTCTCTGCGTCGCCCAGCCAGGACGACGGTCCACCCGTCTTTGGCAAGCGCGTGCGCCACGGCTGCTCCGATTCCGCTGCCGCCTCCGGTGACGACGGCGATTCGCTGCTTCCTGGCTGGCATGGTTTCCCTAGCAGAACTAGTTGGTGTCGAAAAGGTTGTTTATAGAAGCTTTGTCGCGTCAGCCGCAAAGAGGTCCTTTGGCGCAGGAAGAAAATAGATTACGCGGCAGCCTAAGGCGACTCTCCCTGAGTGCCAATCTCGTTATACTGCCATTTTCGGAGCATTCGGATATCGGCGAATCCTGGAGCTGAAAAACATCACAGCGTCTCAGCGATGATTGACTGGATTCCCGGAGATGTCGAAGCATTCAACGGCCAGGTATTATCCAATGCAATCCGAATCCTATCCAAAGGGGAATCGTGATGAGGCCGATGAGGGAAGTCCCCAGCACGACCTGAAGCGCAGTCGGCATGTCGCCATGATGCGCCCTTGTGACGACGATGGGAAAGATCGCCGCGGGCATCGCTGCTTGAATGACCAGCACGGATTTGAGGGCGAGGTCCAGCGGCGCAAGCTTCGTGAAGATCAGGATGAGTGCGGGTAGGAGACCGATTCGGACAGCGGCGGACGCGAAGATCGCGCGGCCACCATGTCTCAACGACTCCTTGTTGATGTGGTCGCCGATCAATGCTCCGCTGAGCAGCAATGCCAGCGGAATTGCGCAGACGGCCAGCAAGTGAATCGTCGTCTCGATTGAAGCAGGAATCCAACTCTTCGCCCCCAGCGCGTTCAACAGGATCGCGGTGGGGATGGCAACGATCGGAGGGTTGAGCGCCTGGCGCCAGCTTCCCCGCTCTCGGTGGCCCGTCAGTTGCGCCAGCGCAACACTCCAGAAGGCCAGCTCGACGCCAAGGTAGAAGGCAAAGAGGACGCCCATCGTGTCGCGGTCGAAAAGCGCATGGCAAAGCGGGAGCGGAATATACCCGTAATTGTGGAGCGAGGTGGTGAACACAAACGTCCTCCTGGCTCCGCCCGCGGGAATGCCAAAGAGCTTCGCGCCCAACCGGGAGATGGCAATGCCAAGAACGATGGACGCAAAGCCCAGGACGGGCGGGAGAATCCAGTTCGCAGGATTCGCAAAGGCATCGTTACCAAGGATCGTGTCGAGCGCCAGGCAAGGCGCGAGAAGCGTAACCACGAGCCGCGTGAGGGAGCGATCCGCTTCGCTGGAGAGAATACCGATCTTTCGCATCAAATAGCCAAGCGCCATGACAACGAAAACCGGCGCCACAATTTGGAGGAGAAAGTAAAACTGCGCGATCACACGAGCGCCGGCAGGTTGCTAGCGAAAGACCAGATTGCAAATAATCACCGACGCGATGACGCCTGCCAGATCAGCGATCAGACCGGCGGGAACTGCATGGCGTGTCCGCCGAATCGCCACGGAGCCGAAATAAACTGCGATGACGTAGAATGTTGTCTCGGTGCTGCCCATGACGGTGGCTCCCATCTTGGCGATCAGGCTGTCGGGTCCGTGAGCTTTCACCAATTCGGCGAAGATGCCGTTCGAGCCGCTCCCGCTGAGCGGCCGCATGAGCACGAGCGGAAGAAGCTCCGGCGGGAACCGCAGGGGTTCGAAAATCGGTGAGAGAAGCCGGGCGAGGAGATCGATCCCACCCGCTGCGCGAAACATCCCGACAGCGACAAGTATCGCCACAAGAAACGGAATGATGCGAATCGCGACCTGAAAGCCTTCCTTCGCTCCCTCGACGAACTCTTCGTATACCGGAACGCGCTTGGCCGCGGCGTAAAGTGGAAACATTGTCAGTATAAAGGGGATGGCCAGCAGAGAAATTGCTTCGACGCTTCTGGCCAGCCAATGCCTGCCGGACCCACTCCGGCGGAAACGCAAACGGGGTTGCGACGGAGAGGAAGCGTCGCACCGAATTGGCCAGGCTCTCAAAGGCTGCCGGAAAGAAGGCCATGGTGAGGAAAAGCGCGGCGAAGACGCAAAGCGTCAACACCACGAGAGTTTTCCAAGCGGTGCCCAACGGCGCCGTCTGACCCTCTTCGGGCGCTGCCTCCTGGGAAACCCCAGGCTCATCTTTGGCTTTTTCGGCTATTGGAAGCGCAAAGTGCGGGAGTTTCTCGAGGGACTTGACGGCGATTATTCCCGCGGCCGTCGAGCAAATGGTCGCCATGAATGCCGTTCCAATGATGGAAGTGGGATTCGCCGCGCCCGCGGCAGAAAGGATTCCCACAGTCGTGGCAGGAATGAGCTGGATCGAGCTCGTGTTGATCGCGAGAAACGTGCACATGGCGTTGGAAGCGACGCCGGGTCGCGGGTTCAGCTTCTCGAGGTCCTGCATGGCGCGCAGGCCAAGCGGCGTCGCGGCGTTGGCCAGACCGAGCATGTTGGCCGCCATGTTCATCACCATCGAACCCATTGCCGGGTGGTTCGCCGGAACCTCAGGGAACAGCCAGCGCATGATCGGTCGCAGCGCTCCGGCCAGGAGGCCGACGAGACCGCATTGCTCCGCCAGCCGCATCACGCCCAGCCACAACGCCATAATCCCTGCCAGCGGCAACGCGAGCGTCACGACGGCCGTCTTGCAAGCGTCGAAGGCCGCCGCCGTCACCTCGCCAAGCTGGCCAGATGCCGCGCCCAAAAGCACGGACAGCACGACGAGTCCAAGCCATATCCAGTTGAGCATCGGGGGGAAGTTTGTCTCACGCGGCGACCCGGCTGCGCAAAGCATTTGTCAGCGGCGAGCGCCGAAATTTTCCAGCGGCGTTTACGCTGGACCAACGACAGATCGGTCCAAACCCCCGGACGCGAGACTGGCTGGCGCGACGTCACTGGCCCGTGCGGACGGCCGTCGAGCAAATGCTCGCCATTAACGCCGTTCCGATGGCAACAACCGATCGGTCCAAGCCTCCCCGGCCAAGGCTACTTCATTCGATCAAATGTCTGCTGGAGGATTTCCAGATCGCTGATCCCATTGGTTTTCGCGCGTGCTTCGGCGATCCATTTGCTCTCAAGCGAGTTCTTCGTCGGACGATCGATGTCATAAAACACGCCGAAGACTCCAGGAAATGGCCGGTCGGCCAGCCGGTAGGCGGCGATTTCGTCAGTCACATCATGACGCGCCTCGTCCTCGGGCGAATTGTCCCACTTTCTCTCGTTGATAACTTCGAAAGCGCCCCCTTTGCGCGGATTGCCCGCATCGAAGGCGCCCGGGAAGAACTCGACGCATTCCGAGAGCACTTCGACCACGGAAAAGCCGTCGTGATCCATCGCGCGCTCGATCATCTGCATCATGTGATTGATCTGCGTGGCGTGCGTGCGCGCGACGAACGTGGCGCCCGCGGCGACTAGTTTCTTGATAGGATTGACCGGCCGGTCGATGGCCCCCGCCGGATCGGTCTTCGAGCGGTAACCGATCGGCGATGTGGGCGAGGTCTGCTTTTTCGTCAGGCCGTAGACGAAGTTATCCATGATCACATAGGTGAGCCGGATGTTTTTGCGCGCGCCATGTTCGAGGTGGTTGCCGCCGATGGAAAACCCGTCACCATCGCCGCCGAAGAGGAACACGTGCAAATCGGGCCGGGAAAGGCTCACGCCGGAGGCCAACGGCACGGCTCGGCCATGGATGAAGTGCGCGCCGTGAGTATTGACAAAATAGGGAAAGCGCGAGGAACAGCCGATGCCAGCCAATGTGACGATGTTTTCCTGCGGAAGCTGCCGCTTTTCGAGAACTTTATAGAAGCCGGCCAGAACCGCAAAATCTCCACAGCCCGGGCACCAGGTTGGGTGATCAGCGGTGAGGGCTTTCTTGGTAAGCTTTTCGCGCTCTTCGACGACAGGGGCGGCATTCATCTCAAAACTCCTTGTAAAATTTCCCGGACACGGAAGGTCAGCCCGTCGGTCTTGGTCAAGCTGCGGATTTTCGGGTTGCAGTATCTCGCGCGGAGGATCGTTGCGAGCTGACCATGGCCATACATTCCTTCGTCGTTCATTTCGATGACGATGACCCGTTTGAAACGATCGAAGATTTCGTTGAGCCCGCTGGGCAGGGGATGCAGGTGACGCAGGTGGAGTGCGGCGAGGCTCTCGCCGCGTTCCCGTGCCCGGTTGACGGCTTCGTGGATCGGACCGAACGTCGAACCCCAACCGACCAGCAGGGCCTCGCCCTCCTGATCGCCGTGAACGGCCGGGACGGGGATCTCCTCCGCGAGCAACTGAAGCTTGCGCCGGCGCTTGGCGGTCATCGCGGCATGCAGCTTGGGACTGCCGGTCGGATGCCCCATCTCGTCGTGCTCGAGGCCTGTCACCACCGGATATTTCCCATCCGACATGCGGGTTCCGGGCGGAGCATGATGCGTAAGAATATCGAGCGCGTAAGGTTTGAAGCCTTCAGGTCGCGGAGTAATATCCGGTTTGGGATCCTGCATCAGCTTTTTGAGATCCGGCTCGTCAAAGGCTTCGATGCGGGTGGCGAGCGACGAATCGCTAAGGATGATGACGGGAGTGCTGTATTGGCGAGCGATCCGCGCTGCCTCGATCGCGATGTAAAAACAATCCTCCACTGTGGAGGCGGCCAGGACGGCGCGCGGACTATCACCATGCCCGCCAAAAATTGCCTGATAAAGATCACTTTGCTCGACGTTCGTGGGCAGGCCGGTGCTGGGCCCGCCTCGCTGAACGTTGACGACAATGAGGGGGATCTCAGCCATCGAGGCCCAACCGATCGCCTCCGTCTTCAGGGAAATGCCCGGACCGGCACTGCCTGTAACGGACAGGTGGCCCGCGTAGGAAAAACCGAGCGCCAGGGAAACCGCACCCAGTTCGTCCTCCGCTTGCACGAAGATGCCGCCGTATTTGGGGAATTCGCTTCGCAGGATTTCCATGATCGATGACCAGGGAGTGATCGGATAGCCGGCCCCGTGTCGCACGCCAGCGGCAATCAGCCCGTAGGCCAATGCCTGGTTTCCGTCCATGGTAACCTGCACTCTCCCGCTCGAAGATTCCATGCCCGGCTCGAACCGGTAAAGTCGGGAAAGCACGTTCCCGACCGGATACGCAAAACCGGCCTGGAATGCCATCAACGCTGTATTGGCAACGTCCCCGGATTTTCCGCTGAATCGTTCGCCGATCAGACGTTTGAGCTTGCCCGTGTCGAGCTGAAAGATCCTCGCCAAGAGTCCCAGCACGAAGATGTTCTTGCCTTTGTCCTTCGCGGACCCGCCCAGCGCTTCGATGGTGAGACCCGTAATCGGCACGCCGACATGAACGAACTGCTTCTTGTCGGGGTCGGGTTGCACATTGTCGGAGTCGTAGAGCAATACGCCGCCTTCGCGAAGGAAGTGAACGTGCTCGTCGTAGCTGTGCTGGTGAAATGCGACGAGGAAATCCGCCTCGTCTCCTGCTGAAAGAACCTCGCCCGATCCGATGCGAACCTGAAAAATCGACGGTCCTCCCGAAATTGTGGACGGGATGGTCATGTAGGTCATCACATCCTGAGCGCTGCGACCGGCCAGTCTCGCCAGGAGCGCACCGGCCGACTGGATGCCGTCCTGAGAATTACCCGCAAGCCGGATCACGGCGTCACGGATATGTTGAGGTCTTAGGTCCGCGCGCATCCCTCCGGTATCGGAGGAGGGCACATCTTGCAAAACAGAGAGTGAACTCACGCTAAAAGGTTACTTAACTATAGTTCCATCGGCAGGTTGTCAACGCACAGCAATTCCCGCAGGCCGGCGCGAACGCGTGACTACCATGTGCCGGAAACCGGTCCCGGCCCGTTTTTACCGGCTCTTCCGCCCCCGATCCCCTTCGGGTCTGGGCCGGGAAGACCACAATCCCTGTCATATTTGGTTCAAACGCCGACCCGATTTCCGTCATAATGGCTTGCTATGAGGATTTATTCTTCCCTCCCATCGGCGACGACCGTCTTTAACCGATGGAAAATTCCCGACCATTTCCTCGAGAGCAGTCTTCGGGAGGCCGCTCGCGGTTGGTGCCAGCGTCTCGCACTAGCGTCATCCGAAAGGCCTTCGGTCGAAGTCACGTCCCGTGTGGCGGTGGGGACCAATAGGGAGTTCCGTCGTGCTACTGCGTAAACCCACGGCGATTGTTTGGGAGGGGCGAACCCTCTGGTCACACGGCAACACTGCCTTGCTCGACCGGCCTCTTGACGCGCTGCTCTGCTCGAAAGTCTGTCCCGGCGTGAAAATCGTCGAAGCGATGGACCTCGCCCAGCGCTGGCGCGCCGAGAATCGCGCTGTCGTCGGCGGCTTTCATACGCTGGTGGAAAGGGAATGCTTGCGCATCTTCCTGCGCGGCCCTCAGCCGATCGTCGTTTGCCCCGCCCGGGGACTCGATCCCTTTCAGCTCCCGGGAGACTGGCAGACCAAATTCCGGCGCGGCGAATTGCTTCTCGTCTCCCTATTTGACTCAGCCGTCCGCCGACCCACCCGCGAGACAGCCGAAACTCGCACCCGCCTCGTCTTGGCCCTCGCCACGCGCTGCGCCATCATCCATGCCACTCCGGGCGGTTTGCTGGACCACCTCGAAAGGACGGGAAAGCTGCCTCAATCGGGGACATGAGAATTTGGCGAGTTCTTGCGGCTGTCTCCGCTACAGGGGTTGCGACTGGTTGAAGCCAGAGCTTCCGAAATCCTGGCAGGGTGGGGGGTTTGCGGAGCATACGCGTCCCCGCGTGTGGTGTTCGGACCCTCGCCGAAAAGGGTTTTCCGGCGGAACGCCGGAATTGCACGCGGGGACGCGTGCGCTCCCGGAACCATCGGCGACGGCACAATCATTTTTTCACGCAATGACCCTGGAAGGTCACTACAATGAGGCAAAAGACACCGCCGTGCGGCGACCGCTCACTCGCACAAGGTCCCTGCGCTGGGGTGTAGGTAAAGGCCCTGTTTCATCCTGCCGTCTTTGACTCAACGAATCATGCACCCCGACATGAATCAGCCGAGGGACACAAAAGTCCCGCCTTCGGCCCCTTCAACCGCTCATCTGCATCCGTCCCATCCGGTGCCCGCCGGCGAGCGAGTTCCCATCTGGCGCAAGGCGGCGTATGGGGCCGGCGGCCTGACCGACTTCCTTTTTCAGAACACCGTCAACGCCCTGGCGGTGCCGATCTACAGCATCGCGTTGAAGATGGACCCGCTTCTCCTGGCGATTGCATTGGCCGTGCCGAAGATCGTCGGGGCAATCCTGGATCCGATCGTCGGGGCGGTCTCGGATAACGCGCGGACTCGATGGGGAAGACGGCGACCTTTCATCATGGGCGGAGCCGTGGCCGGCGCCATCCTGATTCCTTTGATCTGGATGCCTCCGGTTGCCACCCAGATCGGGCGTTTTTCCTATCTCGTCCTGATGGTGTCGATTCTCGCAGTCGCCGTTTCGAGCTTTTCAATTCCTTACGGAGCACTTGGCATCCAACTCACCAATGATTACGACGAGCGCACCCGCGTGATGGCTTGGCGCGGCTACGTGCAAACGGCGGGAACGTTTGGAGCTGCGTGGTTTTATTGGTTTTGTCTGCTCCCAATTTTTGGCAACGAAGTTTCAGGCGCGCGCTGGCTCGGCGTTATCGTGGGCATCGTTATGGTGGCCGGAGCCCTGACGACGGTCGTGGCTTGCCGGGAGAGAACTGAGGCGACCGCCAGGCAACCTAAGATCACTTTAGGTAGCGCGTTGAAGTTTACCTTACGAAACCGGCCGTTTCTTCTCTTGCAGTCGGCCGTAGTCGTCCTCGTGCTGGGAATGGGATGCGAAGGCTTGATCGGCAGCTACGTTCATATCTATTATACCTGTCAGGGCAGCAGAACGCTTGCGTCCTACATTACAGGCATCGGCGGGACGCTCACGATTTTCTCGACCTTTGCCGCTTTGCCTTTCGGCGTGTGGCTTTCCACTCACACCGGCAAGCGGCACGGCGCGCTGGCCGGCTTGCTCATTGCCTTCCTGGGCGTATGTCTAATGCCGTTCTTGCTGGTGCCGGAGCGTCCCTACTTGATCATCATCGAATGGATGATCCTGGCCCTGGGCATGTCGGGCGTCAATTTGATGTTCAACTCGATGACGGCCGATATCTGCGACGAGGATGAGCTGGTTACCGGTCTGCGTCGCGAGGGCGCCTATGTCGCGGTCGGCGGATTGTTCGGCAAGGTTGCTCAAGTCACCACATTGTTGCTCGGCGGAGCACTGCCAAGGATGGCGGGATATTTCGACACCAGCGCGCCTCCGACACTCGATGAGCTCAAAGTAATGCGGATCATGCTGATCGGGATTCAATTCGTGGCAATCCTTGCCGCGATTACCATCCTCTGGTTTTACCCGCTGACGCGCTCTGTCTCTGAAGCAACACGACGGTCGTTGGACGAACGCAAACGGCAAAACGTCGAGGACTAATCACCCTCGCTGTTGTTGTAATCAATCACGACATCATTCCACAGGGTTTTCCGGCCCTTCACAGAACGCTCTCCACCCGACGGACAGAGAACGAGCAAAACAGCTTGATCCCCTGGAATCGGCACGACGACCTCCTCCTGCACACTTTTCATCAGCATCCGATTCTCGATGACCTCATAGAGATCCACGGAGTCCTTTCCCACCGGCACCCTTATCTCGCGCTGTTCTGGATGCGGGTTGTAGAAAAGATAAGTCGGATAGGATGAAGCGGCGAATGATTCCGTCGCGCGGCAATCTAACTGGAGAATCCCCTCCACGTTGGTCGGTTCCACTGCCGCTGCCAGAAGTCCGACAAAGGCAGAACCATAAACTGCGAGATCGGTCCGTCCCCATCCCAGAAACAACGGGTCTCCGCTGGCATAAGGCACAAGGTCCAGATAAGTATCGACATACACTTGCTCGACCTCGACGGGCCTTCCTAGACTCTCCGCATCATTGAACTCAAGTGTGATCCAGAGTGGGCCGTCCTTTTCGATCTTCGCACTCTGGCTGGTCTGGTCGCCCGGCTTTAGTTTAATCGCGCTGGACCACGGGCCCGTTTCGGCATTAGCCACCAGGATATCAGAACTGTTTGTGACCGCGCCTTCCTTGGAGGCGAACTCGATAGTCAGCGTATGATCGACGCCCTTAGGGACAACGACTTTCCAAGTAACCTGCAGCATGCCCTTCTCATCGACGACAAAACGATCCGGATCCGACGGTTCATTCTCTTTGGTTTTGTCCAAGATTGCGCGGCCCTTCATTATTCTTCTTTCCACCGGACGGTCCCGGGACACTCCACGCCTTCTCAAACCTTCGTAGGCGATGCAGAATTCCGTATCATAAGTCGCGGCCCAGCTCCAGGAAGTCTGCTCGTGGGGCTTCCAGGCATTCGCATAGAAGTAGCGACTATTAATTGCGACATTCAGCACCCACTTGCCGAGCGCGCGCGCGAAGCGATCATCATACCGGACGATTGGAAGCATAACGCTTGCCATCAGAAAACTGTTCATCGTGAAAGCATACTCCCAGGGAGCGTAAAGACTGCCGATCAAGCCGTAGGTTTCTGTGTCGCCCCACTTCTCGACAATCGCTCCCCATTTGCGCGGGCTATTGGCGTCAAGCACCCAATTGATAAACTTTTCCGTGTGATGATCGGTGCCTTGCTCCGCGTTCATGCGAGCAGACGCGTATGCGCCGTACACCATCAGGCACTCGTAAGACGGATTGGCCTGCCGCTCGTCGAGGAATGCCGCTGCCCATCGGGCTGCCTGCAAATACTTATATTCACCTCTTTGAACGAAGGCCATATATTCCAGCCACATGACAGCGGCCGCGGCATCCGGTTCCTTCCACTTTGCGTTATCAGACGGCTCGTTGGTTAAGAAGTTGAACGCCGTATGATCAAAGTTCGGCACACGCGGTGGAGAATCGCTCGCACCAAGAGCTATGCAGCAATCGCGCAATCTATCCGCAATCGCAACAAACTGCTTACGCGTCTCAGAATCCTCGCGATAGTGGTCATGGATTTGGTAGAACATGAGACTAGGGAGCAATTCATACCAGAAGCTTTGCCCGGAACGAGCATCCGGATTGTTCATATAAAGGTTCGTTCCGTTTGCCTTGGCGTAGAATGTTTTCAGCATATCGACCCAGTTGCGGCCTTTTTGATTGCTCTTGTCGATACCCGCCTTGGTTGCTCCGAGCACCGCCGCGAGGCACGTTATCGCGTCATAATCATTACTGATGGGCGTTTGATTTCGACTGCCGACATAAGCCGGCAACGCGAAGCCAACGATGTCGTAATTAATGCGCCGATCGTCCCACCATGCCAGTGGAAGATAAGGACCTGTCGTGTCAAAGTCGAACGCAAGGCGATCGAAATCGCGAGCGACCTTCTTCCAATCGCGCAGCACCAATGGCTGAGGCAGATTGGGCATTTTTTCGATTGCCGAAACCGGCCGCTGGTTCGCCTGACCAAACACCAAATGGTGAAAGGAAAGAGTGAGAAAGGCGGCCAGCAATTTTAGCCTTGCACGTAAGACGGGATTGCCAACGAAGTGAAGGATCATCTTGGCGGAAATGACCAACCGCTCTGCCTTGCACAGGAGATGACTCGAGTTGACTGCTCCTCATGCCAATGGCTCGTCCTCGAACTCCTTCGCGAAGTCAAGCACGACGAGGAATTTTTCAATCGCCTTACGCTGGAGAGACGCATGGCCGGGGCGATTCGTGGATCTTCGCGGCCCGTTCCCGGTTAGTTGGAATCGGCTCGGTTCGTCGTCGGCCCTGCAGAATCTCGCGGAGGAAAGGCGCGGTGCGACTGCGTTTGGATTTGCAAATCTCCTCCGGCGTTCCCATGGCGACTATCTCGCCACCTTTCGCTCCCGCCTCCGGACCAAGGTCCACCAAATAGTCCGCTTCCGCGATCACATCGAGGTGGTGTTCGATAACGATGACGGTGCCGCCTTCGTCGGTGAGGCGATGCAAGATCTGGATGAGCTGGGTAACGTCATGGGCGTGGAGGCCGATGGTGGGTTCCTCCAGAAGGTAAAGGGTGGATTTCCCGCGCCGGGTCGTTTGGATTTCCTCGGCAGCAGCGGTTGGGCGGCGGGTCAGCTGGGTGACGAGCTTGATGCGCTGGGCCTCGCCGCCGCTGAGCGTTGGGCTGGGCTGGCCAAGCTGGAGGTAGCCGAGGCCGGTCTCCAAGAGAAGATCGAGAGCCCTGCGGATTTTCGGATGCGGGGCGAAGAAGTCCGCGGCCTGCTCGGCAGTCATTTCCATGACATCCCCGATGGACTTGCCGTTGTATTCGATTTCCAGCGTGGAGGCATTGTAGCGTTTCCCCTCGCATTCCTGGCAAGGCATGTAGGAGACGGGGAGAAAATTCATTTCGAGCTTGATCACTCCTTGTCCCAAGCAAGCTTCGCATCGCCCGCCTTCGTTGTTAAACGAGAACCGGCTTCCGGAATAGCCGCGCATGCGGGCGGCCGGGAGATTGGCGTAGAGGGCGCGAATTTCATCGAAGACCTTGATGTAGGTCGCAGGAGTCGAGCGCGATGTCTTGCCGATCGGAGATTGATCGACTTCAAGCACCGCGCCGAGCGCTTCGGCGCCCTTAATCGCCCCATAAGGCGCGCCGTCCGCCTGCCGTGGATTCTTCGTCGGCAAAGCCGTCCGGAACTTCCTGGTAATCGCCTCTCTTACGGCAGGGAGCAACACGCCGCGGACAAGGGTGCTCTTGCCGGAGCCGGAAATCCCCGTGACCACGGTGAGACGGTTGACGGGAAAGCGAACGTCGAGGCCTTTCAGGTTGTGCAAGCGGGCACCGGCGAGCTCGATCCAGCCCGGGGCCTCCTGCAGGCTTCGTCGCGAACCGCGCGACGGGTGCCTCATGGGATTCCTCAAGTATTGACCCGTCAACGAATTCGGATTGGAAAGGACATCGCGAAGCAGCCCGCTTGCGACGATCTCGCCGCCGCGAGCGCCGGCGCGCGGCCCCAGGTCAATGATGTGATCCGCACGGCGCATGGTCTCTTCGTCGTGCTCGACGATGACCAGCGAATTGCCGTGCAAGGCGAGCGCCTCCAGAGCATCGAGAAGCCGGGAATTGTCGCGCGCATGGAGGCCGATGGTCGGTTCGTCGAGAACGTAGAGGACACCGCGCAAATTGGAGCCGAGCTGGGCCGCCAGCCGTATCCGCTGGGATTCACCGCCACTAAGCGAGTTTGCGGCGCGGTCCAGGGTGAGATAACTCAACCCGACTTGGCAGAGAAAGCGCAGGCGCTGGGTAATTTCGCCCAGGATATCTGCGGCGACTTCCTGGTCGCTCCCGCGAAACTTGAGCTTTTCGATGATCTCCACAGCTCGGTCGGCGGCAGCGCGCGTGATGCTGGTGATCGTCTCGCCCTGAAGGAAAACGCTGCGAGCCGTTTCGTTGATGCGCGTCCCCTTGCAGCCAGGGCACGGGCGCGCTTCCCCCTCGCCGAGGATCTCATGGCTGCGTTCCTCCGCGAGCTCGCCTTCGAGCACCGAGTCGAATTCCTTGCTCGAGTAATCCTGCCAAACTTCTCCAAAGCCCCGGCAATCTGCGCACCAGCCGTGGGGCGAATTAAACGAAAAGAGCCGCGGATCGAGAGGCTCGAAGGCGCGCCCGCAGTCCGGGCAGTTCATTTCAGAACTCAGGATGTGAATTTTTCCCCTGCTGTCACGGGCGCGGGCGGACCCTTTGCCAATGTCGAGCGCCCGGCGGACAAGTTCCTTGGGGTCACCGCGGGGAGGGATTTCGCCGATCAAAGCATCAATGGTATGTTCCTTGAAACGCTCGAGTTTCGCAAAGCCGGCGACCGGCGTCAGCGCTCCGTCCACGAGGAGGAAGTCGATTTGGTGCCGCGCGGCCCATTGCGCGATCCTGGTGTGAAAGCCTTTGCGCGCTCTGACGAGGGGGGCGAAGATCTGGACGCTCCCGCGTGAGGCGATCTGCTGAACGGTGGTGGTGATCGCCGAAAAAGTTTGCTTTTCAACCGCCACGCCGCAGTCGGGACAGTGCTGGGTACCGAGCTTCGCGAACAAGAGACGCAGGAAGTGATAAACTTCCGTGACGGTTGCGACGGTTGATTTCCCACCGCCGCGCGTCACACGCTGTTCGATGGCGACGCTGGGCGGCAGCCCTTCGATGGAGTCCACATCGGGCTTCTCGAGCTGGTCCACAAATTGCCTTGCGTATGCCGACATGCTGTCGAGAAAGCGTCGCTGGCCTTCGGCGAACAGAATGTCGAAGGCCAGGGTCGATTTCCCCGATCCACTCAGCCCGGTGACAACGACAATTTGCTCGCGAGGAATTTCGACGGCGATGCTTTTCAGATTGTGTTCCCGCGCTCCCGAAACGCGGATGACGTTGGCGGAGTGTCCGGCGGCAGTCTGCGAGACCGGCCGTCGATTCGGGAGGCGTTCGATGAGACCGTTTGAGCGTCCGAGCAGATCCTTCAAGAAACGGCCGGTGTGCGAGGCGTTGCACCGGGCGACTTCCTCAGGCGCACCGGCCGCCACGACCCGCCCTCCTTGATCGCCAGCTTCCGGACCGAGATCGACGAGCCAGTCGGCGCACTTGATGACTTCCATGTTGTGCTCGATGACGACGAGGCTGTTGCCGCCGTCCACGAGCCGGTTGAACACCCGAAGCAACCGGGCGACATCGTCGAAGTGCAGGCCCGTGGTGGGCTCATCGAAAATCAGAAGCGCTCCCGACTCACGCCGCTCGGCAAGATGCCCCGCCAGCTTGAGACGTTGGGATTCTCCGCCGCTCAGGGCGTTGACCGGCTGGCCCAGGCGAAGATAATCGAGGCCGACATCGGCGAGCAGATGGAGAGGGGCCGCGATGCGGTCGTTCTCTCCGAAAAAGGCGAGCCCTTCGCGAGCGGTCATTTCGAGGACGTCATGGATCGATCGTCCGCGGATTCGAATTTGCAAGATGTGCGGTTGAAAGCGGCGTCCTTCGCATTCGGGACAACGCAGGTAAAGATCGCTGAGAAACTGCATCTCCACCTTCTCGAAACCGAGCCCGGAGCAACGCTCGCAACGGCCATCGCCCGCGTTGAAGGAAAACGACGAGGGCGACAGACCGGCCGAGAGGGCATCGGGCTGGATGCCGAACAACTCGCGAATGGCGTCGTAAGCGCCAATGTAGACGGCGGGAGTCGATCGCGGGCTCCTGGCGAGAGGGGATTGATCGACCATGATGACCTCTCCGATCTCTTCGTCGCCTGCCAGGGAGCGGCAGGCGCCCGCGGCGTTGTCCTCCACGGAGGCGATGCGCGGGCCTTCGCCCGCGAGATTGCGATAGAGCACATCGTGAACCAGCGAAGTCTTTCCCGAGCCGGACACGCCGGTGACACAGCAGAAAACGCCGAGCGGGATCTCGACGTCAACGTCCCGAAGGTTATGATGCCGGATCCCCCGCAACTTAAGCATCTGTTTCGCCGTGCGGCGTCGCGCGGGAACGGGGATGATTCTCCTGCCGGAGAGATAGTCGGCGGTGAGCGAGTTTTGGACTTCGGACTGAGGATCCTGGATTTTCCAGGCAGGTCCGGAGAACATAAGCTTCCCCCCGTTTCCTCCGCGGCCCGGCCCGATATCCACGATGTGGTCAGCGCTTCGAATGACCGCCTCATCATGCTCGACAACCACAAGCGTGTTTCCCTTGTCCCGCAGGGCGTGCATGACGTCCACCAGCCTGCCGGTGTCGCGCGGATGCAGCCCGACCGTTGGCTCATCCATGACGAAAAGCGTATTCACCAATGAGGCGCCCAGGCAGGTCGTGAGATTCACGCGCTCGATCTCACCACCGGAAAGCGTGCGGGTCGGGCGGTCCAGCGTGAGGTACCCCAATCCAACCTCGTTGATATACCGCAGCCGGGAGAGGATCTGGTCCTGTAGCAGAGCCGAGGTCGGGTCGCCGGGTGGAAGCCGAACCGCCGCGATTTCCCGATGCAGATCGCGAACGGGCGTGGCCGCAACCTCCGGCAGCGTCTTGTGCACAGGTTCAATCCGGAAATTGAGCGCCTCCGGCTGCAGGCGGGAGCCTCTGCATCTCGGGCAGGGCTGGTAATTGCGGTAACGGCTGAGCAGGACGCGGATGTGCATCTTGTAAGTCTTGGACTCAAGCCAGTCGAAGAAACCCTTTACGCCATACCATTGGCCATGCTCCCAGGCTTCCTCGGGGTTCCCGCCTTCGCCCTTGAGAACCCATTCCTGATCCGCCTTGGGCAGCTCGTCAAAAGGACAATTCACATCGATGTCGTTTCGCGCGGCTGCCTTGAGCAGATCGCGCTGGCATTCCTTGGAGTGGCCGCTCTGGAAAGGCTTGACCACGCCTGACGCGATCGAAACGGAGCGGTCGGGCATGACCCGATTCCAGTCGATGCCGATGATGCGGCCGAAGCCGCGGCACTCCGGGCAGGCCCCGAGGGGATTGTTGAAGCTGAAGAGGCCGGGACTCGGCAAACGGATGGCGATATCGCAATGCGGGCAATGCCAGCCGGTGGAAAAAGGATGCACGGAATCCTGGCAGATAACCTGAATCTTGCCTGAGCCGAATCGAAAGGCCGCCTCGGCAGCCTCCCTAAGCCGCGGACGATTCTCGAGGGAGATCGTCAACCGATCCTGGATGACCGGAACAATCGCGGGAAGCCGGTCCACTTCGGCGGGCTCATCGGTCCGCATCGCTTTGCCCCTGAGCCAGACGCGCAAGTAGCCCTGATGGCGGAGAAAATCAAAAAAGTCGCCAGGAACCGTTCCGGCTGGAACCGGGATTCCGAACGTCACGAGAACCTGCCGCCCCAAAAACTCCCGACCGACCTCTTCGACAACCGAACCGGGAGTTTCGGTGCGGATCTCACGCTGGCAGGACGGGCAATAGGCGCTGGATATCCGGGGGAAGAAGAGCTTGAGGTAGTCGTTGATCTCCGTGATCGTCCCTACCGTCGAACGGGTGGTTTTGACATGGTTGGCTTGCTCGATCGCAATGGCCGGTGGGATGCCGTCGATGAGGTCGGCCTTCGGTTTGTCCATCCTCTCGAGAAACTGCCTCGTATACGGACTGAAGGTCTCGACATACCGCCGCTGCCCTTCCGCGTAGAGGGTGTCGAAGGCGAGACTGGACTTGCCGCTCCCGCTCGGACCAGTGACGACGATCAGCTGCCCGAGCGGCAGATCGAGGTCGATATTCTGCAGGTTATTCTGACGCGCGCCGCGGACGCGGATGATCGGAGACACCGTCCATCATACGACGAAAAATCACGCCGTCGCGCCGTCTTTCTCAGTATTTTTCAGCTCATCAGTGCGCAAGAGAACGCGCTGCCGCATAATCTTGCCGGACTTGAACTTTACAGTTGCACGCGCCGGAATCACGACATCGTGTTCGGGCTTGTGGGGATTGCGCCCGACGCGCGACTTGGTTAGCCGCACTTCGAAAACCCCGAAATTCCGCAGCTCAACATCCTGTCCTCTAGAAAGGGCTTCAGTGATGTAATCAAGTGTCTTTTGAATGACATCGAAAACATCCTGTTGAACAAGCCCCGTCTCCTTGCTGATCCGCATTACTAGATCCCGTTTGGTAAGGTTTGCCATTACAAATGTCGTTGCCTATCAGGGTTAGTAAGCAGATCTCGGGCCGTTTCGCAATACGCTTTTGGTCATTTTTTCGATCTTCCGGTTTCAGAGAGGGACTGACGGACGAGTTTTAGGGGTGAACTGTATGCGGCATCCCACTCCTGGATCGGTAGCGGCATGCGATGGGTCCAGCAATCTGTGCCACCCGAACATCCAGGAATGTTGAAGCGTTCTTCGGTGCCGAAGAGGTCGACAATCATGTGAATGGCGATCCAGGAGTTGCTCGCAAAGAGACCATGGAGCAGAATTTCATGAATTTCGACACTAAAGGGCTGCGGCAGCTTGAAATCGGGTCGGCCGCAGAAATCCATCAACTCCCACATCCCGTGTATGGCAGCATCGCGGAGGGACTTGTCTTCGCTTTGCGAGACATGAAACAGTTCCTCCCAGTGGGACTTGACGGGCGGATGATCGTGGGTCGCAAACGTCGCGAGGCTCAGGCGTTGATAATCCTTCCCAGGAATCAGGCGATCCCAGTGGCGTTCCCACGGCGGGATCTTGAAGCCGGGTATCTCGAGTTTTTGCAAGGTAGGCCGGACATAGGGAGCAACTTCGCCAAGGTCCTCGGCAATGAGACGGTGCGCGCCGACTTCCTCCAGCATCATTTTGAGGATTCTTTCGCCATGCCGGCGGTTGTGCTCGCGATTTTCCTCGGTTCCATCGTCGCGGTCCACAAAGCGCGGCGATTCCCCGCCGGTAAGTTCCATGGCCTGTTCGGGCGTGAGGTCCGTGAATTTCGCATTGTCCGAGGGTGGCCATGGGAAGCTGTAAATCCGGAAAAACCCAAGCGCGTGATCGACGCGCAGCAGGTGGAAGATGCTCATGACCAGCCGCAGGCGTTTTCTCCACCACGCGAAATCGTCCCGCGCCATGCGTTCCCAATTGTAAACCGGGAAGCCCCAGTTCTGGCCCCATTTCTCTGTGAACGGGTCTGCCTTGAAGGCCTTCTCCGGCGGTGCACCGATTGAGCGTTTCAGATCGAAAATGTCCGGTTCACGCCACACATCGGAACTGTGCATGCTGACGCCGACCGGCACGTCTCCCATCAGCGCCACACCCTCGCGCTCGGCATGCTCGCGAACTGCCAGCCATTGCGAATAGGCGGTCCATTGAACATAGGCATGGAAGCGGATGAGCTCACGGATATGCCGCTTGCCGGAGGGAGTCAGAGACTCCATCCAGACCCGAACGGAGGTTGGCGATCGATGCTCCCGGGGCCACGCGTCCGAAAATTCCGATTCCTCGTGCCAGCTGACGATCGCGCGATGCGTCGCGTAATCTGTCAGCCATTCGGCGTTGCCTTTCTCAAATTCGGCGAAGGCGATCGCCCTGGCCTTGTCGGCGGTTCGTGATCGAAAGGTTTTGAAGGCCGCATGGAGCAGCTGGCGCTTAAGCCTTCTGACCTCCTGGTATTGCACGGGTCCCTGGCCCAGCGCACCAAGGTCGTGCCTCGCGGTGATCCGGTCAAAATCCCCTTGCGTCAAGTCGGGCAGAACGCCGGGGAGGGTGGCAATGGTGGTCGGTTCGATTGCCATCGCACTGAGCAGATTGTAGGGACTGCCGTCCCTGCCGGTCTCATTGATCGGTAAAATCTGGACCACGGAAAGCCCCTGCCGCGCAGCCCAGGAAATCAGTTCCTTCAAAGCCTCGGTATCCCCAATCCCCAGATCCTGCGCGCCGCGAAGCGCGAAGGCCGGAGCCAAGACACCCGCGATTTTATTCTCGGGATTTAGGTCAAGCACAATCGCGTCTTACAGGGCAGTCCGTTCCGTGACAATCGCGAACTGGCGCTCTGATCAAGGACCCTCTCCGTCCTTGCTGCGGCCTGGTCTTCCGATCGACGCAGGCCGCGGCGACGACCGTGCTCCCGGTCACAACGCGTATCTTAGCGTGACGATCTCGAAGGGTCGCAGATCGAGGCGGACGGCACCGTTCTTGATCGATAGCGCTTGCTCTTCGGCCTCAAGCAGGCTGGAGAGCCACGCCTTTCTGACAGGCAAAAGGGTTGTGAGCGTTAAGGGGCCGCGGCCGCCTTCTGATTCGTAAAGCCGAACGATGATCGCGCCACCGTCTTCGGCGACTTTTACCGTTTCCACGACCGCGCCGGGCCGGTCGGTCAGAAAGAACGAATGTGAGGCGGGGAGAGAGCCAGAGGCCGGCTTCAGGTCACGGACAAGGAGCGGAACATTCAACGCATACGCCTGGTCAATCACATGGCCCGCGCGCAGATCTCCGGTGTGAGGCAGCAGCGCGTAGGTAAACTGATGCAACCCACGGTCCGCCAGCGGATCGGGGGAGGTCGGGGCTCGAAGCAGGCTGAGCCGAATGACGTTTCCCTGGATGTCGTAGCCGTATTTGCAATCATTGAGCAAAGCCACGCCGTAGCCGGCCTCGGAGAGATCCGCCCATTTTTGTGCACAGACCTCGAACTTCCCCATATCCCAGCTCGTATTGGTGTGGTTTGCTCGCTCAAGATGTCCAAATTGGACCTCGTAAGTCGCTTTTTGCGCATGGATGTTGACGGGGAAGGCGACCTTCAAAATCTTCTGGGTCTCCCTCCATTCGACTTCCGTGGGGAAATCGATGCGCGGCGATCCTGCGCTTAGAACAACTCTCTGGACAATGCGCGACTTGCCGAAGCCACGAACGATCCGTGCGGCGGCACGCAGCGGACCCGACTCGACGAGTTCGAGTTTTTCGAGACCCTCGATGACGCCGTACCGCTCCTTGTAAAAAATGTCCACGTCCCAGGCGTCCCAGGAATTCGGAATGTCCCGATGCAGGTGAAAGGCGTTTCCCGGCTCGCTGAGCACCTCGCGACGCGCGCGGAGATCGAAGATGCTTGTGAGGTGGCCTTTCGCGTTGATCTTCACGCGAATGAGGCCATTCTCCATGGTAATTCCCTTGCGCGATTCGGAGGCCTTGACCGGGTCGCCTGTCGTGCGGAGGAATTCGTCGGCCTTCTCGACGACGAGATAGCCGAGAGGGGGAACATCGACGCTGGCCAGCATGCCGTCTTGCAGTTCGACGATCTCGCGTCGGCGAAGACCGAGCGTGTTGGCGATCAGGACGGGTTGCTTGAAGGCGGCGGTGTCGACCAGTCCTTCGAGAGTCGACAATGCGGAATCTCGCACCGACTCGCCGAGTTGACGGATGGTTCCGTAGTCGCGTTGGCTATCCTGATAAACCCAGTGAATCGACGAGCCCGGGATGATGTCGTGAAACTGATTGAGCAGGACCAGCTTCCAGGCGCGATCAAGCGCCGCGCGGTGAGTTTCGGGGCGCACCTCGCCGAGGCCCGTCACGTCATAAACGGCGCGCTCCGGATCCGTGGCGGTTTCCTTTCGTCCGGGCGCCAACGCAAGCGTGACCGCGTCGAAGAATTCGGCATCACGCAACAGGAATTCGGACTTCCGGTTTCCGCGTTTGTTCTTTGCCTGGCTGGTGTACGTGCCGCGATGGAGCTCCAGATAAAGCTCGCCCACCCAGACGGGCAGATCTTTGGCGTCAACTTTGGCTTTTGCAAAGAACTTGATGGCCTTCTCCTGCTCGAGCTTCGGCAGGCCGTCGAAATCGCGAGCGCGCCGGGCCTTCTCAAGCATCTCAATGCTGGGGCCTCCGCCTCCATCGCCCCATCCAAAAACAAGGAGCGATCGGGTGGCTCGGTCGAGCTCCTTGAAGTTTTGGACATTCTTGACCAGTTCTTTGGGCCCGGTATCGGCGTTGTAGGTGTCCGCCGGCGGGAAGTGAGTGAAGATCCGCGTCCCATCGATTCCTTCCCAAAGGAAAGTATGGTGAGGAAACTTGTTGAACTGACTCCAGGAAATCTTCTGGGTGAGAAAATACTCCACGCCGCTCTGGCGCATGATTTGCGGCAGGGAAGCAGCATAACCGAAGACGTCCGGAATCCAGACGTCCTTTGTTTCATAGCCGAGCTCCCTTTGAAAATAGCGCTTGCCGTGCAGGATCTGCCGCACGATCGATTCGCCGGAGACCAGGTTGCAATCGGTCTCGACCCACATTGAGCCCACGGGTTCCCATTGGCCGCGGCGAACCGCTTTCTTGATGCCTTCCCAAATGCCCGGATAGTACGCCTTCATCCACGCGTATTGCTGTGCCTGAGAGCAAACGAAAACGTATTCGGGATACTTTTCCATGTAGTCGAGCGCGGTCGAAAACGTCCGGGCGCATTTGCGGATCGTTTCGCGAAGCGGCCAGAGCCAGGCGGTATCAATGTGCGCGTGCCCGACGGCGGAGACAATGTGCGCGGTGTCGCCATTGTGGCGGCGCATCACCTCGCGGAGGGCGGCGGCCGCGAGCTTGATGCTGGACGAATCGTCCTCGTCGAATTCGTTAACCGATTCGTTCAAGGCGTAGCGCAATTCCGCGCGACGCTGCGAGGTCTCCGGCAAGGCCTCCATCGCTTCCAAAGCGAACTTGAAATCGTGGTACAGATCGAAAGCCTCACGGTTCTTGCAAGCGAGTTCCGCCTGTTCGAGCCGGAAGAGAGGCGAGCCAAGGTAGTCTGGAAGATTGAGTCCGGTGGTGTCTCCGGTGGGATTCGCTCCACCGTTTGCGGCGGCCTCAACGAAGAATTCGAAGCGCTCGCCGCCCTTTGCTCTCGTCGCGATCTCAACCTCGCGTCGATTAAGATTGATCGCGCGAACCAGGCGGCCGCCTTGATAGACCGTGCCCTCCGCGGCAAAGCCTTCGGGGCCAAGGCTAGTCAGCCGCACGCGGGCGACGACTTCGCGGCCCTTCCACTCCCTTGGGACCACCCCTCGGAAGCGGAACCAGACCGTATCCCAAAGCGCCCCCCACATTTCTCCCACGGAAAACGGCATGAATTTCGCCGCGAACCCGCGTTCCGCGGGCACCGGCTCTCCATGCACGGCCCACGTCGCGACTTCAATTGGCGCTTTCGGCAAATAGACCAGCCTTTCAACGCGTTCCAAGGTCTGGCGGATTCGGCTCTCTGTGAGAAGAGGATGTTTCAGCATGCGAAGCGGCAAAACTAATCTGCCGGCTATCGCTGTCCAGCAGCATTGTGGCGTCGATCGCCGCCCGCCGTGCTCGCCCGATTCGGAAACCGCTTTGCCATCGGGATGCTTGGCCCTACCGCGGCGATTCAAACGAAGGTCAGCCAACAAATGCACCGGCTGGAAGCCGCAACGCCGACCCGATGGAAAGCGGTTACGGTCGCTGGACTGTTGACCCTACTTATGGTAGGTGACTCATGGGTCGCTGAGTTCGCTCCGCTCCGGAGTTTCACGCCAGTGTCCTTGATTGCGGAAGGCCAGCATGATTCCCATCGAAATGAGCTAACAGAATCGACAATGACCGACGGATCTAATTTCCTGGGCGCAGAAGCGGATAATAAAGGCGTCCGTCGAAACACGGGAAGTTCCGGCAAAGAAAACCCGGACCTCTTCGAGTCGCTTCACCCGGGAGCGTTCAAGGCGGCGACCTACGGGCGGCTAGCGGGCAAGCCCGGTATCTGCATCAGCGCGCTGGGACCGGGAATGCAAAGTTTCTGCTTCATCTCGAGGGTCGCATGGTAGCGAGGAGACGAAACCGGATTTGCGGATTCTTCTTCAAGAGCAAAATCGGCTTAAACTGAGGGAGTCGTTCTGAGTGCGACGGGAGGCTCGGCGTCGGGCTCGGGAATAGGATCATGGCTGCCGGTGCCGACCAGTCGCTCAAAAACCGGGGAGGCCATGAGTGTGGTGATGACGGCCATGATGACCAGCGTGGCGAACAGCCCTTCCGAAATGACGCCTCGTTGAAGGCCGATGTTGATGATGATCAGCTCCATCAGGCCACGGGCGTTCATCAGAGTGCCAATTCCCAGCGCCTCGCGATTAGGGATGCCGGTGGCACGCGCGGCCAGCCAACAGGCCACGCCTTTGCCAAGCACCGCCGCCACGAGCACCGCCCCGCACATAAGCCAAAGGAAGCCGGTGTTGAGCAGGCCGATCTTTGTGTTCAGCCCGGAGTAAGTGAAAAAAAGCGGCAGGAGCAACGCCACGGTGAGCGGTTGGATGCGCCCAACGAGATCGCGCACGACGACGCCGCGCGGCATCGCAGCACCCATGACGAACGCACCGAAGACCGCATGCAATCCGATGAGATCCGTGAACCATGCGCCAAGCGCCATCAGCGCAAGCCCCACGACCAGGCCCGCTTCGGTGAGCCTGCCTTCCTTGATCAGCCAGGCTTTGGCTCGGACGAGCAACGGGCGAACGATAAGCAACGTCAAAGCCACGTAGGCCAAGCCGCCGCCAATGTTCAACGTGGCGTGACCCCAGTTGTTGTCGAAGCTCGCAAGCACCACAGCGAGCAGGCACCAGGCCGTCGCATCATCGATGGCTCCCGCCCCCAGTGCCACGGTGCCCATTGTGGTGCCCGTTAGCTTCTTGAAGTGGATGATGCGCGCGAGCATCGGGAACGCCGTGATGCACATCGACGCTCCAAGGAAGAGCATGGCCTCCATGAGCGAAGTCTTTTCTGGAAAGAGCTCCGTGTAATGAAAGAGAATCCAAGCCAGCCCGGCGCCCAGCGCAAATGGCGTCACCATGCCGGCGACTGACACCGCGATCGAGCTTTTCAATCGCCGCTGCACGATGTCCACTCGAAACTCCATCCCGACCACGAACATGTAGAGCGCCAAGCCGAGCTGCGACGCGGGGAAGAGGTAGCTTTGCGTATCCCGCGTCTTTTGCGTCGTGTCCCATGGGAAAAGCCACTGTTGCGCCTCCGGCCAGAGAAGGCCGAAAAGCGACGGCCCGAGCAGCACACCCGCAATCATTTCCGCCACCACCTGCGGCTGGCCGAGCCGGGCAGCGATGACACCCACCAGACGGCAGAACATGAGGATGACAGCGAGCTGGAGGAAGAATTGAACGGCGAGGTTCAGGTTGTTCATGGGTGACGGAGACCGGCGCTTATCATCAGCAAGGTATTCCGAAGATGTGAAAACAAATTACAAGTCGAAAACATCCCCCCAGTAGACTCCGATGACGCCAAGGGATCGCTGCGATTCGCTTTCGCGCGCTTCCCGTGCAGCGCGCCGCGGTCACCCGAGATCTCCCCCAAATAGGACGCTACCGCGAAATCCGAGATCTTATAACGCTCGTTCAGGGCGGCTTGGTTTCCGAATCTCGATTGAGCTCGGAACGCCTGACGAAAAGGAAGTTTATGCGGTTCTGGACACCCTCTCTACGTTTTCAGGGCACCCCAAGGAGCTTGACGGTTCGAACCCCTGACGTCAACCTGCCGCTATGAAACAGCTCCTTCAGACGATTTCGCTCCTAAGTCTGAGCACGGCACTCGCAACAACCCAAGCGTTCGCGCGCGATTGGGTGCTCCTCGATACCGATAAAGCTCCGCAAAACTGGCAAATCACGAGCCAGGACCTCGGCTTGAAACCCGATAAGCCTTTCTCCGTTCGCACGCGGACTTTGCATGGTGGGCGTCAAGAGGGCGTCATGATCGTAGATATTGATACCGGCGCCATGAGGATTTCGGTCGTTCCCACCCGCGGCATGAACGTCCTCGAGGCTGTGAGCGGGGACGTCCGTTTGGGGTGGGATTCGCCAGTGAAAGAAGTGGTCAATCCCGCCTTCATCGAGCTGACCGGACGCGGCGGGCTGGGCTGGCTGGAAGGCTTTAATGAGCTGGTCACGCGTTGCGGTTACGAATGGGTCGGTCACCCGGGCATGGACAAGGGGGTGCACCTCCCCTTGCACGGCTTGGCTTCCAATATTCCGGCTTCAAAAGTCGTCCTTAGTATTGATGAGAAGCCGCCGTATACCATTCGGCTCACCGGCGACTTAAAAGAGCAGGCGTTCAAAAAGGTCAACTTCGTCATCGATACCGAACTCGTCACAGAAGCCGGAGCCAAATATTTCACTCTGCACGACACCCTGAACAATAATGGCGACTACCCCAACGAGTACCAGGCCCTTTATCACACCAATTTCGGTCCGCCGCTCCTGGACCAGGGCGCACGCTTCAGCGCGCCCGTTGAGCAGGTCTCACCCTTCAATGAGAAAGCGGTGGGAGACCTCAGTGATTGGCAGACCTATCGCGGGCCCACGCGCGACTACGACGAAACCGTCTACAACGTAGTTCCGTACGGCGACGAAGAAGGCAATACTCTGGCCGTGTTGAATAACGCGGCGGGGACCGTTGGGGTCAGCGTTGCCTTCAATGTTAAGCAGTTACCGGTTTTATCCTTGTGGAAAAACACCGATACCGAGTTACAAGGGTATGTCACTGGGCTGGAACCAGGCACCAGTTTCGCTTACAATCGAAGCTATCAGCGCGCGCTGAATCGCGTGCCGACGATTGGGCCAAAAGAACAGCGCCACTTTGATATCACCTACACCGTATTGGCCGATAAATCCGACGTTGATAACGCCCTGCAAAAAGTCCGGAGTATCCTCAAAGATCGTCCGACAGAAGTGCGCAAGACCCCTTTGGTCGACCTACCGAAAAATTAGCAATAGTCGCGGGAGATTCACGGTCAAGGGCCTCCGCAACCTCAGCCCACCAGGCAATCCGGTAGGGTTCTGCGCCTCGAACTGAATACCTGAAGCTAGGCGAGCGCGGCCCGTTATCGTAGCACGACTGGACGGATCGTCCGTTCGCCCGACGGCGGGCACGAACCGTGGTCCTTTTTCACGTGCCAAGGTCCCGGCAGCGATCGCGCCGATCCCTCACACGCGCGCTGCCGTACCGCTGATCCGCACCAGCATTCCAGATCATCCGTGCTGTTTCAAAACCAGACTGATGACGGCGCAGACGACCCGCGCTTCTCTCGAGAAGTTAAGATTAGCAAGCATTGGGTTTCGGGCTGGGAAACTCTTCTACTTTTGTAACCCCCGATGTATAAATCCATAATGCAACGGGTAATTCAGACCGTTTTACTCTTCATCTTGGCTTTCGTTTCCACCGGCGGCATGGCATCAGGTCAGCAACCGTCCACGTCACCGGGAAAGGCAAATCCGGCGCCCACCCCGATCCCGTTGGGGGACGTGCCATTCGAAGCGCAGTCCGCGGCGACGTCTCTCGACGCGATCGAGGCGAGTGTGGCGAGAATTCAAGCGGACGCGGACGCAATCCAGGAAAAGTTATCGAAAATCATCAGTGAATTCAATCCGAGAATGATGGAAGATACGAGGCTCCTGGGCTCGAGCTTGTCCCTCGACCTGCTCTATCGAATAAAGCGCACTTGGCGAAATTTTGGGAGAATCCTGTCCGCATCAGCGCGGGAGCTGAAACACTTCGTTACGGATCTTGAAGAAAGACTTCCGAGTTTGGATCAGTTGACAAAGACTTGGGAGGCAACGCTCCAATTGGCGAAGGCGCCTGAAACGCCGCCGCCGATCTTGCAGAGCATTCAGGGTGTTGTCGATTCCGTTGAGCGGACGCGAAGGTCCGTCGAATCGAGCCGTGCGCGTGTGCTGACTGTGCTCACCCGCCTTTCGGAGGAGGAAGCCCGGGTGCGATCAGTGCTGTCCCTAGTCGAGCAGGCACAAATCCGGGCACTGAAAGGCCTTTTTGTCAGAGATCGCCCGCCCATCTGGAGTCTCGCGACGGGTTTGAGCGGGGAGTGGAACAAGCAAAGTGGCAGGTCGCTTTCTGCGCAACTGCAAGCATCGACCGCGTTCACCAAACGCCTTCCGTATACCTTCCTGATCCACGCCCTCTTCATCGCTGTCGTGGCCACCGCGCTTCGGCGGTTGCGGGACAGAGTGGGAAAACTGGCCATGGAGAAACCGGATCTGCAGCGCGCGCTTCCGATACTCGATCTCCCCGTCTCAACCGCCTTCGTTCTTTCTATCCTGATGAGTCCGTTCATCTATCCACACGCGCCGCGCTTTATTCAGTCGATTCTGGAAACCGCAGCGCTCATCCCCGCCGTCGTGATTCTGCGACGACTGCTGGAGCGGAATTCAGCTCCCATCTTAGGCGCGCTCGTGATCATGTATTTCGTTGATCAGCTCCGAGTGCTCACGGCCTCCTTACCGGAGTTGACGAGGGTTTTGTTTCTCGGACAAACTCTTGGAGCATCCATCTTTCTTTTCTGGTTGCTCAGGAGCGGGCACCTCCAGACCTCGTTTGCGGAAAGCAAGGTGCGGGTTTCGCAAACACTGCGAGCGATCGCCAAGATCGGGCTTGTCTTCCTGCCGGCGGCGTTCCTCGCTAATGTTTTCGGATACGTTAATTTGGGAAACCTCTCGGCAATCATTTTTCTGAGGAGCATTTACTTCGCGGCGCTGCTCTACGCAGCCGTCCGAATCCTCGAAGGCTTGGTCACTATCGCTCTCCAGGTCCGACCGCTTAGCTCCTTGCGGGTCGTCAGTTTGCATCGCTCGATGCTTCAGCGGCGCGCGGTCCGACTCCTCGAACTCCTGGGTGTCTTGCTCTGGTTGAATCTGATGCTGAGCTTTTTCGGTTTGGTCACTCCGTTGATCGCGGCAATTAAAGCGGCGCTGAACGCAAGCGTTGCCATCGGCTCCCTGGAAATCTCCCTGGGTCACGCCCTCGCCTTCCTCATCGCGATTTGGGCATCTTTTCTCGCCTCGAAATTCCTGCGATTTCTGTTGGAGGAAGACATCTATCGTCATTTGCGTCTGGCCAGCGGCATCCCCCACGCGGTCTCAACGATGCTTCATTATGTCATTCTGCTCGTGGGATTCTTTATTGCCCTGGGAGCGTTGGGAATCGATTTGACAAAGATAACGATCCTGGCCGGAGCCTTCAGCGTCGGAATCGGATTCGGATTGCAGAACGTCATCAATAATTTCGTGTCCGGTCTCATTCTGCTTTTCGAGCGTCCGATCAAAATTGGCGACGTGATCGAGGTCGGCGGGAACTTAGGGGAAGTGCGCCGCATCGGCATCCGGGCCAGCGTCATCCGCACCGCGGACGGCTCCGAAGTTATTCTCCCGAACGGTTCGCTCATCTCAAGTCAGGTGACCAACTGGACTTTCTCGGACCGGCAGCGCGCGGTTGAAGTTTCCGTGAGCGTGGTTACAGGCGCTGATGTCCAACGCGTTTCCGAAGTCTTGAAAACTACTGCCGCCAGCCATCCTGACGTGGCCAGAGAACCACCGCCGAGGGTGTATGTCGTCGGCATGAATGCAGCCGCCACCACGTTTCAACTCCGAGCTTGGACGGAGCGGCATGAGGCATGGGCTCAGCTGCGAAGCGACCTTTCGGTGTCGATCAACGCCGCCCTGGCCCGCGAGAAAATCGCGATCGCATAAACCGCCTTAAAGGCGTCTCATCAACGTCTCCACGAAGCGGAGCGTCCGTAAGCCCCATGGAAGGAGCCGGAGCCGCCGCCCCAGGACGCCGTGCTTTCCGCCGCTCCCACGACGACGGGAAGCAGCGCGATCCAGACACACGCGAGTCCAGGAGAGGTTAAGCGGCGGGACATTTTACTTAGCGACTGGTGAAGAAATGCTTAGGGGAGCTCATCTCTTGCGTATTTCAGAATGACTGAGCTCCTTGCTAAACTGAAACCGCACGAATTGAAATTCCAATCCGATTTCCAAGCAGGAAGTCAACCCGCCGGCAACAGCTTCAAATGTGCCAGGCGAATCGTCCGGGGCTGTCGGTCTTGGAGGGCTTAGGCAGCCGGGTTCACCAATTCACCGCGCAGTTCCTGCCCTGGCGTCGATTCCGTTAACAATTGACTACACCTTGGCTTCCGGCGCGTCGGCGAGTCCCTCTGTCGGAAGAAAATCCGGAACGTCAAGGCGCGCCACGCCGATTCGGTCGTCGGCCATTCCATAATAAAGATCGAAGCGGGTGGGTAAGTCGAGATCGTCGCGCCGATCAATCCCCGTGGGAAACACAACGTTGGAGACGGTCCCGTAGCGTTCCTGCGGCAATTCCGGTGTCAGGATAGGCTGCGACGAACGATAGCGGATCGCCCGAGGATGATCTCTCGCGAGCACCATCACCCCCGCGGAGTAGCGCAGTCTGGGTTTTTCCCCGTTGGGTTGCGTGGTTCCGGCGACACCGTGATAAACGATCAGCCACCCGTGCTGCGTGAGGATGGGTGGAGTGCCACCCCCGATCTTCAACCTTTCCCAAGGTTCCACCGGAGTAGCCAACCGGTGATGCGAGCCAAAGTGGCACAGGTGACCGGGCTCGCAGTCGTCCATCCTCGTGGAGCAATACGAGATCCAGATGCTTTCCCGTGGGGAATCCACACCCCGCAATCCGGGGCGAAACGCGGTTTCCTCCGGACGGGTTCCAGGAAAGAGCGGGCGGTGCAAAATAGCCATTGCCGGTGATCCTGATGGATCGGGAATGGCGAGCGGGAAAATACTCGCATCCTTATTGTCCACGTTTTCGAACTCGATGCCTTTGTATGGGCGGAAGGTGGCCAGCCCAATGCGCTTCCAGTGGAACAAGTCCTCCGACAGGGCCAACGCGATTCGCGGGCCGTCGGGTGAAAGCGCCGTGTACGTCATCACGTAGCGCCGGAGGGGTTCGACAAAGGTGACCCGCGGATCCTCGCAACCACCGCCATTCGGCGGCCGTTCGTATTCCGCCTCCGGCTCCAGGGCAATGCCGAGCCGCTCGACACCTGTCGGATTGCCATCCTCATTGAACCGAACTCGCGCGATGCCGATGCGTGAATAGTTGCCTCGGGCGACCAGCCGTGGAAAGAGATACAACTGATTATCAGGACCGCGAACCGCAGCCGGGTTCAAGACGCCTTCGGCCTCGACCGGATTGCCCGGATCCGGCTTCATGACCAACCCCAGACGCTGCAATTTAAACCCACTCATCACTTCTTCTCTGAGTTATGCTTTCGGAAGCCCACGAAAACAAGTGATGACTGCTCTGGAACGATGACCGGCTTCGCAATCGAACTCTCCAATCGCCCTCGCGGAGATCGCTCGCGGCTGTTGCCGCCCTGCTCCACGCATGCCGCGATCGGAGTTGCCGCCCTCCTGCGAACTGCGACGGCCGAACCGCGTTGGTCCTTCCGATTGCCAAGCACCGGAAGGATTAGGCCGCGCGTGACTTTAGCTAAGCGCTCTTGAACTCCTGAACGATCTCCGGAGCCAGCACCGGCGTCGCTCCGTTGTGCGAGGCAACGAAAGCGCCCACGCGGCAGGCATTTTCCAGGACTTTTTGCGGGTCGGTTCCGCGTGTGAGTCCGATCATCAGACCGGCCATAAACGAGTCTCCGGCCCCGACGGTATCCTTGATGACAACCTTGGGAGCCTGGGCACAAATCAGAGTGCCGTTGTTCCAGAGCGCCGCGCCCTCGCCGCCTCTGGTGACGCAGATTCGCGACGTGTTCGTTGCTTTCGCCAAGGCTGCACAAGCGTCGCCAAGGGCTTCCGTGCTTCGGGGCGTGTTCAGCGTCGCTTCGCCCGTCTTCAGCCAGGAAGCGAGCTTGCCAACTTCATCATCGTTAAGCTTGATGACATCGGCACGCTTCGCGATGTCCATGACCAACGGCGGATCCGCGAAGGGAGGACGCAGGTTCACGTCGAAAAACTTCATGGGACCGTCGACCGCCAGCAGGCGATGCAACTGTTCGAGGTTGTAGGGCGACCGGCCCGCCAGTGAGCCGAAGATGAGGGCGCGCGCCCGAGCGACAGATTCCAAGGTTTCCGGCACAACTCTAATCTCGTCCCAAGCCACCGGCCGAACGAGTTCGTAGGTCGCATTTCCGTTGGCATCCACGGTTACCAGCACAGTTCCGGTGGGAAGACCGATGCGCGCGCGCGTCACAAACTCCGTGTTGACTCCCTTGTCTTGGGCGACTTTCAGAATCTCGTCGCCAAGCGAGTCCTGACCGATCGCTGAGATGAGCGACGCCGAAGCACCCAGTTGCACGAGGTGCGCTGCCACATTGAAGGGCGCGCCGCCAGCATGCCGCCCGGACGGCAGGCAGTCCCAGAGGATTTCGCCAAACGTGTAGAACTCAGTGTTCATAAGGGGGAGGGTTGCGCCGTCTCACGTCACTTACTCGGGGCGGCGTCGGGTTCGTAGATGAACACGAGATCCTGATCCATGCCCTTGGGGTCGACGGAGCGCTCGAAGACGAGCAGATTTTCCGTTCCAATGATGCAATGCTCCATGCCGGGCTCGAAATGGAACTGATCGCCCGGCGCAAGCGCCTGGACCGTCAGAGGTTCATCGGCGGAGCGCCGGGAAAGAATGAGGCCTGCACCTTCCTTCACCTCGAGCCGTTCATCCTTTTGTTCGTGCGTCTCGAGAGCCAGGTATCCGCCTTTGCGAACCACGAGGTATTTCTCAACGCGCGGGTGTTCGTGCAATTCGATGACCACACCGCCCCATGGCGTTTTGATTACCGCTCCTCCTCCCTCATCAACTTTGTCCAGGAGCGCGGTGAAGTGTGCGGACGTTTTGCCAACGCCGCCTGCGAGGTGCTCGCTCCAAAGCCGGCACGCTTCCCGGCAGTAACGGTTAAACGAAGCGCGGGAGTCGATCGGCGACTGCGCGCTTAGCTTATCCGCAATCGCGGCAAACCGCGGATCGTTGGCAAGCTTCCGGTGATTCAGCTCAAAGATAGCGCTCATAGACTAATGCCCCCCTGTCGCCGAGACGCCATGCATGGCCTCGTGACCGCTGAGTCTTGGCCACAAAAAACCATATGCGGCGACGACCACGAAACAGGCCAGCGGCACGATGAAACCGCGCGACAGATCCCATTTGTCGGCAACTGCTCCCATCAACTTTGGCAGGATGGCGCCGCCCATGATGGCCATGACGATGAACGAAGACGCCTTTTTTGCCCCCGCGCCAAGGCCAAAAATCCCCAAGGCAAAGATGGTCGGAAACATGATCGACATAAAGAAATAGGTCAGGAAGACGCCGACCACCGAAATCCAGCCGAGCTTGAGAAAGATGATGAAGCACAGCGCGACATTGACCGCGCCATACACACCGAGAAGGGTGTGGGCGGCGAATTTCTTGAGAATGGCCGTGCCGGTGAAACGGCCGATCAGGAAGAGAAGAAAACCCAGTGACGCGAGATTGGCCGCGGCTTTGTCGCTGAATCCGAGCAGGCCATTCTTATGGGTCTCAAACCACCCTGCGAAGAATCCGGAATCCGTCTGCCACGAGGCAGGAACGGCCGGCACCTGCGAAGTCATGTAGTTGATGAAAAAACTGAATATGCCAGCCTGGGCGGCGACGTAGAGAAATTGAGCCGCGACCGCCATCGTGAAGTGCGCATGCGACCAGATGGAATGAGAAACGTTCGGCGTTGAGTCGTCGAGGTGATAGTCATCCTCCATTTTGATATCAGGCACATCAGCAAAAAAGAAGATGATGGCGAGGACGATGACGATCACCCCGATGGCGGCGTAAGGGATCCAGAGCATCTCGGCGCCTGTGCTCTGTCCCGCGGCGTCCTTCGAATAGAAGAACATGCCGCCGGCGATCGGCCCGAGAAGCAGGCCGATGCCGTTGCAGGATTGAGCGAGATTGATGCGGGTCGCTCCGTATTCTATAGGCCCTAAAACAGTCGTGTAAGGATTAGCAATGGTTTCGAGGAAGGTGAGACCCGCGGCAATAATGCAGACGCCCAGCAAGAACGCCCAAAAGGAGGCTATATGGGTCGCCGGAATAAACCAAAATCCACCTACCGCCACCAAAAGGAGGCCGGCGATGATACCCCCTTTGTAACCGAGCTTCATTGCCAGCCATCCTGCCGGTAGCGCCATTAGGAAATACCCCAAGTAATGTGCAAACTGCACCCAGGCAGATTGGGCCAAGGTCAGGCCCAGCTCTTCCTGGAAGTGCTTGTCCATCACGTCAATCATCCCATTGCAGAATCCCCAAAGGGCGAACAGCAAGACGAGCAAAATGAAGGTGAAGAGCACGTTCCTGCCGTCATCAGTGACGAACATTTTCTTTTTGGGAGCGGTGCGCGGATCGTCGAATGGTATGTGTTCCCCCGATGTTGTCGTATTCATGGCAGTGGCGTATGCAGCATCAATTAGATTTGACGGCCAGCCCCATTTGCGCCTCACCCGCGGCGTCGGGGGTCGCCGCTGCCGCCATGTCCGCAGTGCGACACGTCGACAGTGTGCGCGTATGGTGGACTGAACCGGACCGTGAGGGTAACAGCGGCCAGTGCGGTGTCGACATATAGTTTTGGAAAAGCCAGCAAACGCCTTGCCATCGCAAGCCACTAAGGGCTTTATAAGCAGGCGCACGGGCGTCGGCTTTGCCCGAGGGTGTTTGCCGAAACTCCCGTGTCAAAGAGAACCTCCACGTAAACCACCCCTTTCCTATGAGCGCACATCCCCTGGCAGGCAAACCCGCACCAAAAGATCTATTGATCGACGTGAACCGGATCGAAGCGGCTTTTTATGATTCGAAGCCCGATCCGACCGACCCTAACCAGCTGGTCAGCTTCGGCACCAGCGGCCATCGCGGCACCAGCTCAAATGCGACGTTCACCGAGGCGCACATCCTCGCCATCACACAGGCGATCTGCGAATACAGGAAAAACCAGGGGATCACGGGGCCGTTATTCATGGGCAAGGACACTCACGCCCTCTCCCGCCCCGCGGAGCGCGTTGCGCTCGAGGTGCTCGCCGCCAACGGGGTAGAGACTGTCATCCAAGCCGATGACGGTTTCACGCCAACGCCGGTGATCTCACGCGCCATCCTTACCCACAACCAGGGTCGCACACAGGGCCTCGCCGACGGCATCGTGGTCACTCCGTCGCACAATCCGCCGACGGACGGTGGTTTCAAATACAATCTGTCGAACGGCGGACCCGCCGACACAGACGTCACAGATTCGATCCAAGACCGTGCGAACGAACTGCTGCGCGCGGGCAACAAAGACGTTCGCCGCACTGGCTTCGACGCCGCTTTCAAAGCATCCACTACCCGCAAGGAGGACTTCGTCACGCCCTACGTGCAGGATCTTGCCAACGTCATTGATCTCGAAGCAATTCGCTCCGCCGGCGTGAGGATCGGCGTGGACCCGCTTGGCGGCGCATCGGTGGCCTACTGGAAGCCGCTGGCCGAGCGCTACGGTCTCGAAATCACGATCGTGAATCCAAACGTCGACGCCACATTCGCGTTCATGACGGTGGATCATGACGGCAAGATCCGCATGGATTGTTCGAGCCCCTCCGCGATGGCCAGCCTGGTGAAACTCAAGGACCGGTTCGACATCGCTTTCGGCAACGATCCCGACGCAGACCGGCACGGCATCGTCACCCCCTCCGTGGGTCTGCTGAACCCCAACCATTACCTTGCCGTTGCAATCCGTTATCTGCTGACCCACCGCGCGCAGTGGTCGGATCGCGCGGTCGTCGGCAAGACCCTGGTCAGCAGTTGCCTCATCGACCGGGTGGTTGGCAGCCTCGATCGCAAGCTTTGGGAAGTGCCGGTTGGCTTCAAGTGGTTTACCCCGGGCCTTTTTGACGGCTCGTGTTGCTTCGGCGGGGAGGAAAGCGCCGGAGCGAGTTTCCTGCGGCAAGATGGGACTGTCTGGAGCACCGATAAAGACGGCCTCATCCTAAGCCTGCTCGCGGCGGAAATCACCGCCAGCACAGGAAAGGATCCCGGCGCGCATTACCAGGAATTGACCGCCGAATTCGGCACTCCCTACTACACCCGCATCGACGCCCCAGCCACACCCGAGCAGAAAAACCTGCTCAAGAAGCTCTCACCTGAAGACGTCACGGCAACCGAGCTCGCTGGCGAACCGATCACGGCGAAGCTCACCCGCGCTCCGGGAAATGACGCCTCGATCGGCGGACTCAAGGTTGTCTCGGGCAGCGGCTGGTTCGCCGCGCGTCCTTCGGGCACCGAGAACATCTACAAGCTCTACGCCGAAAGCCTGAAAAGCGCCGACCATCTCACCGCCATCGTTGAGCAGGCCAAGGAGATCGTCAGCCGCTCGCTGAGCGGAAAGTAAATCGCTCCTGACGACGCAGGCCATCCGCCTGGCGCGAAGCAAGCCGCAGCAGCCCAGTTACGGTTCGAAATCGGGATCAGCTGCGGCTATGCGCCGCTCACGATCCGCCTCGTCGGCACCCTCGTAGACCAACTGTTCCGCAGCGGGGACGTCGTCCTCCGGAAGGACTTTCGGCGCCGCCGTTCCGGAGGCGGTTGGTGGTTCGTCCCACTCGATGAGATCCTTTGTCGCGGAGCTGAGCTCCGGTGCAGTGAAATCGGTCGGAGTTTCGTCGGAGGCGGCGTCAATCTCCCTGGGATCGGGTCCCTCCTCGTCACTTGAAATTCGAGTTGTCATACCCTCTTTTCGCGCGCGGAGCGCGGCGAGGTCCTAGAAGATTTGCGCTGAGTTGATGCCATCCGCCTCGCTGGAAAAAAACTTTCCGTCGTTCGATTGCTTTCGGATCGCCCGCACGTGCGCCCGGATGGAAGAAGTGCCCTGCCGGTATCCGATGGCGACCCTCCGCCTCGCGGATCAGCAACTCCGCGATGGCGGCGCTAGTCGCTCATCTCCCGCGCTCGCTCCAGGCTATGTTTTTGCGTCGCCCCGATCGCCTTGACCTTTTGGAACGGTGGTCTTCGCCTTGCGCCTTTGATCCGCAGAGAGTGATTTTCCGACGTCCACAGTTTTCCCAAACCTGCCATCGGCCTCGCGCCGAACGTAGCGCTTGTCCCCTTTGTTTGGCTCGATGAGTTCGCGTTTGCTCGCGGCTTTTCTTTTCGTGGGCATGGATTCGATCCTCCTTCAACAATGATTCGCATGCCAACGGCAGAAAGGCGGTCGCCGCCACGCAAACAGAGTCCTAAAAGGCAATATCGTACTTTACCGACTTGAATACACCAAAGGCTATTCGGGATAGGCATTCGCGCGTCGAGCGCCGGCTTCAGCGCTGCCGCCCAAACGAGCACACCCGTCGAAGAGCCGTCTCCTCGACGGGTGATGTGTTAACGCAGAGTCTCTTCTGCCGATGCTGAGGAAAAGTCCTCGAGACGCTTCTTCGTCGGAGTGTCGCGAACAACACGCCGCTTTCCCGCTCGTTTCGCCGTGGTTGGCCACAAGGGATCCGCCTTCTTCATGCTCGTTCGCCTCCCTTTAGGAACTCCCATCTCCACGGCACCGCCTGTACTCGGCCCGCAGCCACAACTGGCCAATGCCGGAGCCCATCATTTCGTGATCGGCACATTGGAGCGCAGCTTCGGCTTTCATGACGTCCATGGTCCACCATATCCAGACGTCACGCGATGGGGTGAACACCCCATAGAAAAATAGACGCACTTGCTCGTTAATCAGTGAGTATGAAGGAGGTGGAACGGAGATTGAGCTTGCCGGATTTCCGAGCTGCTGCAACGACTTTCGCCGGCTGCTGCGGATTGTCAGAGTGGATTCCAATCGAAGTTAGCTTAAGGATCGATGAGAAAACCGACATTAATGATACGGTTCGACTCCGGGGGATTCTCAGCTCTGGAGAGTGTTAACACCATAAATGGAAACAAGGTCGATATCCAGCGCCTGAACGACTACGATCCTCAGAACACCGTTACACTGAACGATACTCAAGTGATCAAGCGTTACCCAGTCGAACAGCCTAGCATGAATAGATGCGCGCTTTGCCTGCGGCTGCGCGATCGTGTGAGCGCTCCTCTCAGTCACAGACGAACAATCATGGCGAAAAGGGTACGGTAACCGCACTGGACGGAACGAAACACTCCGGATCGTAAGGTTACGGACGATTACACGATCCGCATCACGAATGATTCGGGAATCACCAGATTCATCGCCCAACTTGGAGAATCCGACTTTCAAGAGTCGGATTCCGGAAGGTCCGGTCGAGGGACGGGCGCTTTTGGTACAACGTAAGGAGGCACTTAAATCCGCCGAAGAAGATGCGACATCGAAAGGAGATGCACAATTTGGGGGAAAGTCTCGTAGAAAGCCGGCTGAAAGAAATGTCGGCGTTTCAACCCTCATCACGGCCTACGAAAGGTCCCTTGCCTCCAGGAAAAGTGATCAATCAGCCGATACAAGCCAAGCCCCAGAGAAGACTGACACTTACGACGTCCCTTTCAGGCGCATGTTTTCCGAGCCGGGCTTGGGAGGTCCGCTCCCAGAGCCGTTTTCGGCTTCGGGGTTAGCGATTCAATCGGTGACAAGGAAATTTGGACGTCGCTAGATCGCTGAACTTGCGACGCTGGGCAAAGCCGGGCTCCTGCGGATTTGTCTTTGAAGTTAACATCGAGGAACAAAGAAATAGTGCTGGTCGCTCATCTCCCGGCTCTCGCTTCAATGCTCTGTTTTCGTGTCGCCGCGATCACCCTGACTTTTCGGGACGGTGGCTTTCGCTTTGCGCCTTTATCAACAGAGAAAGATTTGCCGACGCCCACGGTCTTCCCAAACGTGCCGCCGGTCTCGCGTCGAACGTAACGCCTTTGTTCGGCTCGATGAGTTCGCGTTTGCTCGCGGCTTTTCTTTTCGTCGCCATTGATTCGATCCTCCTTCAACAATGCTTCGCATCCCGGGCGCGATTGGGCGGTCGATTTCCTTCTCAGGCACGAAATAGAAGCCCCGGCAGGATTTTGCCCGGTTTGGGCTCTGAAAGCAGCCCGTATGTCCGGGAGACCCTGCACGGTCGAGAAAAGTTCACCCTGACCCTCGCAATCGCTTTTCCTGAGGAGCACGCACCCAGGGAGCTTCGATAGAAGATTGTGCAAAGCGCATCTCCTGCCATTGATAAACCTCCCGCTTGCGACTGTCGCCCAGCGGATCAGCGTAAGCTCAGCATCGCGAGCGGACCAGGAGCTCCGCGAGTCCGCACCTCGCGCAGGCAGCACGGAGCAAACGGAGAACCTCCGATCGGACGGGAGCAATTTGAACACGCGTGGCGAACCGCTCGAGGCTGGCCAGGCCGATGACTTGAACAATTATCATCTATCTGACAAATGAAACGAACTCTTGGTCTCGGATCAGGCTTAGTTGGCGCGGCGTCTGTGACTCTTCTGAACCATCTGGCGAAGCGCTACCTTCCCCAAGCGCCGCGACTCGATATCCTCGGCTTGCAGCTTGCCAGGGTGGCATTCAATAAAGCCAGAATCGATCCGCCGCGCGGCCTTCCGCTCAAAATTGTCGCACTCGTCGGCGACCTCGTTTCAAACTCGCTATTTTACGGCTTGGTGGGCCTTGGCAAACCGAAAACGGCCTGGCTTCGCGGCGGCGCGCTTGGGCTGGCGATGGGAGTCGGTGCGGTAACGCTGCCGCCAGCCCTCGGCGCGAGCAATGACACCACGGCACGTACCCCCGTCATGAAAGCAAAAACAATTTCCTGGTACGTTGTGGGTGGTTTGTTGGCAGCGCTGACGTTCGCAGCGTCTCACCGGAAAGGCTGAAGGCGCCACCAAGAACCATAAGAACCGTTTACGAAGATGGGTCTAAAAAGGCCCAAATGCGACAGACCGGTGCGGTCAGCCCACCTTCACCGGTTGTCCTCCCCGCCGGGCCGATTCGGGCACGGCGAGATGATTCGCATGTCGCGTAATCCCGTTTCACCGGGAGTCGGGATCGCTTTGTTCTCGATGACGCAGCTGGAAAAGCATCCATTTCCGCGGCGAATTGGTCGATCGGCTTGATGTGGAGGTCCGTGCGGCCGGGTTATTCCGCCCTTAAAGCTCTCAGTCCAAAAGCGAAGTCCGAAGAAGCTGTTGACGAGGGCGCCGAAGCCTGTCTCGAGTTTTCGTCAATTCTCCGGATTGAATTTGCGTGTTTCCCCGTTTCGCTTCGATGAGGAGCTTCCGAGGGAAAGCTATGTTTCGGACGGGACATCCAACCGGCCAGTGCAACAGCGATATGATATTGTCCAATGAAACCTCATCACGTTATAAGCCTCGGCTGCGCACTCGCCGGAACTCTGCTGCTGCGGCGGCGTCCGGATCGCTATTCATTGAAAAATAAGACGGTCGTGATTACCGGGGGTTCGCGAGGTCTTGGTCTGGCGATGGCCAGGGAATTTGCCCGCGAAGGTGCGCAGCTCGCGCTTCTGGCACGCGACGCAGAGGAGCTTCGCCGAGCAGCCGCGGATTTGCTTCGCTTTGAAGCGAAGGTCTCGACTTGGATATGTGACGTCAAAGATTCGCCGCAAGTCGAACGCACGATTTCTTCGATTGCTGACAGATACGAACGCATTGACGTCGTCGTCAACAATGCCGGCATCATGCTGGTGGCTCCGTTGGAGCTGCTGTCGGAAGCGGACTTTGACGAGGCGATGCAAGTTCATTTCTGGGCGCCCTATCATGTCACGATGGCTGCTTTGCCTCACCTCAAGCGAAACCGTCAAAGCCGAATAGTAAACATCTCCTCTATCGGGGGGCGAGTTGCTGTTCCGCACATGGCGGCCTACTGCGCAAGCAAGTTTGCCCTGGCGGGCCTTTCCGACGCGCTTCGGACGGAACTCGCCGGAAAGGGCGTTCGAGTGACCACCGTTTCACCCGGCCTCATGCGAACGGGCTCACACATCAACGCGAGCTTCAAAGGCGATCACGCCAAGGAGTTCGCGTGGTTTTCCCTCGCGGCGGGAATGCCGCTCGGCTCGATGTGCGCCCAGCGCGCAGCCCGTCAGATCGTCGCCGCAGCCCGCCAGGGTCGACCCGAGCTGACGATCACGCTCCCGGCTCGAAGTCTGATTCTGGCGCAGGCGATTGCGCCTGGTTTCCTCGCGCACATTTTCAAGCTGGTGAATTCGCTGCTCCCAAAGGCGATCCCAGGCCCCGGTTTCCAAAGAAAGAAAGGGTTTCAGAGTCACTCGGCCGTGGCGCCGTCGCTTTTGACGGCATTGGCCGATCAAGCGACAACGCGGTTCAACGAAGAACCGACCCTTCGCTGAGGCGCCGCGGCCGATCAGGCGAATCGGACCTTATCAGATTTCCTGGTGTCGGCCTTGAGGCGCTGAGCCATGTGCTCGAGCGCGAAGCGATACTGTCGCGCGGTCTCCGACGCCACGCAATCCGAAGGCACCGCAATCTCGAAATCCCGCATATACGCATCGTTAGCCGTGTACAAGACGCAGATGTCGGCGGCAAATCCGACGATCACCAGGCGTCTGACGTGCAGACGCTCCAAAAGTATTTCCAGCGTCGTGGAGAAGAAGCCCGAGTGCATCGGCTTGAGCACAAAGAAGTCCTCATCGGCGGGCCTGAGAAGTTCGACAATTTGACTGCCGCGGTTTCGCTTCTGCAAACAATATTGAATTTGCTGACGAAAGTCAGAGCGCCACTTGCCGAAATTGTCGTTCGCGTAAATGATCGGAATCCGCGCTCGCGTGGCGCGTTCCTTGAGCGCTGCAATGCATTTGGACGCGGGGAGAGCATACCGCAGGAGCGCCTGGGCCCCGGGAAAGTCAAAGTCGTTAATAACATCTATGAGCACGAGCGCGTCACGCTTGCGCTCCACGTTTTGAGCTTCTCCTTCCGCCTCATCCCTCAATCGATAAGGCTTCCCCCTCAAAAAATAAAGCGCCGGACATGCGCAGGAACTCGCCATGCAGACGATACGGCTCGCGAATACCCTTCGCTTACCGACGAGATGTCCTCGCGACCCGCTCTTTCATAATTTTCTAGAACCTCGTCCTCCCTCGCGCCGTCCTCAACGTTTACGTCTACGAGCTATTCGCCTCTTTTGACCGGATCCTCATAAAACCTTCGCCTCGTCTTCCGGGATCCCTCGACTAACAAGGGCGCCCGCCACTCCACCTGCACCGGGTCCGCTCCCGCCCCGATCACTGCAGCCATAAACTCCTACCGGCTTCCCAGGGACTTCTGGTCGCAAGCGAGGCTGGGAACAGCGCTTTCCTCCACGGTGATCTCGATCAACGGGCAACCAAAAAAAGGGCGCGATTGACAGTGTCTCAACGAGAAGCGCCGATCCAGGCAGATAAGGGCTGGAGGTCCTTGTTAACGAGCGCCAAACACCGAATGTTCTTATCGAGCTTGATAGCGAAGAGCAGCCGGATTTTCGCCTCCTCCAAGCGGCCCATCACGCTCGCGTAGCATGCCAGATTGAACGCGATCAAAGAGTTTCTTGGATGCCAGGCCCGCGCTTTCAGAAGGACTTTCTCCGCTTGTTCCACATTTTCTGCGCGCTTGACCAGATGGGCTAGTTTCATCCAGGTATCGGGATCCCTCGGATCTGCGTTGACAAGGTAACCGGCAACGACGGCAGCCAGGTGCCATTTCTTCGCCGCCACATGGACGTTAACTTGCGCTTCCAATACCTCCTTACGGGATCTGTCCTCGAGCGCAATCTCTTCGAGGGCACGCGCGGCGTCGTCGAACATTCCCAGCTCAAAATATCCGCTGGAAGCTAGCGCTTGCTTTTGCCAGTCGGCTTTCAAAGCAGCAGAATTGGCCAAACCTCTCGGCCGCCAAGTGCTCGATAGCGTAGGAAATCCATAATTCTTACTGTTCGTGGTATTGAGACGGATGAACTCCCCAACTATTCACCTTGAAATCCAGCGCCGATCCAGGCAACGGACAATGCCGGTTTCCCGACTGCATAATTACTAATCCACGGAGATTTCCTTGAGTCGAGAAGAGCCCCGCACGATAGCCTTGCGGTCCTTGCGAGCTTTCCGCAGTGTCTGGGGTTCCCTGTTGGACCACGTTCATACATGCAGCGTTCCCTCGATCGAATCGTCCAGGGTTTTCCCGATGACCGCGCCGATGAGCATCTTGATGCCCGAAACGGCAGTCCCGTGCTTGGTGTCCCAATAATATCCCTCGGAGGGTTCGACTTTGATGATCGTGATGCGGGGATCATCAACACCCCCGGTGAACCATGTTTTTATCAGAGGTTCCCACAGCTCTCTGATCTTCGCTTTATCGCGCGAAACAGTCGCGCGACCATTCAGCTGGAGAAAATCGGAATGCGCGGAGCCTTGGAAATACAGTTTTACGGTTGGATCGAGCGCCACTTCTTTGTTCTTGTGGCTATCGTCGGCGCTCAGAAACCAAAGATTGCCTTCCGCATCCACCTGTTGAACGTTCATCGGTCGCGCTGCGCTAGATTCGCCGGTCGATGCGGCTGTGCAGAAAAAACAGGTTGACGCTTTGTCAACAATCTCTTTGATCTTCTTAACCGCATCCACTGCGCCTAGGTCTTCGCGGTTCTCTTCCGGTTGATTTCTGTTGATCGAGTCCATACTGGTTCTGCTAGCTATCGGTTGGAACGAACCGCCCGGCGGCATCGCGAGCCACACGCCTTCTCGGCTTCCGCAACGTCCGCTGCTTGCGACCAGCCGCCACCAGCGATTGCGGCAATGGATTGTGAGAAGGCATTCATGTGGTCTTGGAAAACAGTTCGCCGCAAGAATGTCCTTGGCTGCATTCATTAGACTTAGATCAGGATTTCGCCCGATGCGCCCGATGCCAGAGTAATCCGCCGTTGAAACCATTAACCGCTGCAAAAACCGCCTGATGCGAGCGTCAGGTCCTTTCTGATGGCACAAAGCCAGAGACGCACGAACGTGTTCGAAACACCATCAATACTATGGGATTATTCGCACCAACATTCGAAACATTGCACGACCTTTATCTAAACGAACTGCGCGATCTTTACAGTGCGGAAACACAGCTCCTCGAGGCCCTGCCAAAAATGGCGGACGCGGCGACATCCTCGCAGCTCCGGGAAGCCTTTACCGCTCATCTTGAGGAAACCGAAGGTCACGTAAGTCGGCTGGAGGAAATCTTCGAAGCCTTGGGAGAGGAACCAAGCGGCGAAACCTGTAGGGCCATGGAAGGATTGATCCGAGAGGGGGAAGACTACGTGAAAGCCGGTGGCGACAAGGACGTCCGGGATGCCGGGCTGATCGGCGCGGCCCAGCGCGTCGAGCATTACGAAATTGCCGGATACGGCACCGCCCGCACGTTGGCAGCGCGGTTGGGCGAAAGTGCGGCCGCGGACAAGCTTCAAGCCACGCTCGATGAGGAAGGCGAGGCCGATCAGAAGCTAACCGAGATTGCCGAGAGCGAGGTCAACGCCGAAGCTGCAGCGTCGCCACGCCGAAGCAGCTGAATCTATCAACTAGCCACTAACGCCGCCGGAGCGTTTGCGCCGCTCCGGCGGTTTTTGGGGAGCGGATTAGCTGTAACTTCGCCGGGCTGAGGCGAAGTGTGATTGCTTCAGGGAAACTCGGCCGCGGTGACGGATGGCAGCTCTAAGCGCCGTCAATGCGGCGATCTTAACGCCGGCCCGTCGTCGAGGTTGCGCCTGCGCCGTGCGGTACAACGCTTAGGTCGATTTTGTGCCCGGCTAGAGAAGCGTGGCTGATTTTCTTACGGGCCTCGCTAGTGCCTTAATCGGGAGAACTGCTTATGATCGCGTCAGGTTCCCTTAAAATTTGCCATCGCGAAAGGGACCCCGGCCAGGAAGTTTCCTACAACCGCTCTTTCCGTGATCCGCGAAACATGAATAGATGGTGGGTAACGCGAGGGCCCATCGACGTTTGTGAGCGGCCATTTCAACCAGAATCATGAACGAAACTTATGAGAGCACTCTGCTGGCATGGCAAATCTGACGTCCGCGTTGATACGGTTCCGGATCCGATGATTCAGAAACCGACGGACACGATTATCAAAATCACCGCTACGGCGATTTGCGGGTCGGACCTTCATCTTTATGACGGTTACATGGTTGAGATGGAAAAAGGCGACGTCCTCGGCCATGAGCCAATGGGGATTGTCGTCGAGGTCGGCAGCGCGGTGAGCAAACTCAGGAAGGGTGACCGCGTCGTGGTTCCCTTTGTCATCGCCTGCGGTCAATGCTTCTTCTGCGCGAAAAAGCTCTTCGCCTGCTGCGACACGACGAATCCCGATGCGGCGAAAGCGCGAATCCTTATGGGCCACGCGCCGGCAGGTCTCTTCGGCTACTCGCACTTGCTCGGCGGCTACGCCGGCGGGCAGGCGGAGTATCTCCGCGTCCCGCACGCCGATGTCGGTCCGATCAAGATTGAGTCGGGTTTGCCGGATGAGAAAGTGCTTTTTCTCTCGGACATCTTCCCCACCGGTTGGATGGCTGCGGAAAATGCCGATATTGAGCCCGGCGAGACGGTGGCCGTTTGGGGTTGCGGGCCCGTCGCCCAAATGTGCATCCAGAGCTGCTGGCTCCTCGGGGCGGGACGCGTGATCGCCATCGACCGCGTGCCTGAGCGACTCGCGATGGCGGCGACGGCTGGCCGAGCGGAGACGATCAATTTCGACAAAGAGGATGTCTCCGAGCAACTGAGTGCGATGACGCAAGGGCGCGGTCCGGATCGCTGTATCGACGCGGTCGGCTGCGAGGCGCACGAGACGGGCAGCGTGGATGCAGTGCTCGACAAGGTGAAGGCGACACTGATGCTGGCGACCGATCGCGCCCACGCCTTGCGGCAGGCGATCTTCAATTGCCGCAAGGGCGGCACGGTCTCCGTCCCCGGCGTTTATGTTGGCATGGTGGATAAGCTGCCGTTCGGCGCAGTGGTCAACAAAGGACTGACCATCAAATCGGGACAGACCCACGTGCAGCGCTACTCGCAGTCGCTGCTGGAGAAGATCGACTCCGGCCAAATCGATCCCTCCTTCGTCATCACGCATCGCCTCCCGCTGGAGGAAGCGCCCGGCGCTTACAAGACGTTTCGGGACAAGGAAGACGGCTGCATCAAAGTGGTGCTCAAGCCATAAGCATGTGGCCACGCTTTGGCCACGCCCTTCGACTTCGCTGCCGCTTAGCATTCGGCGCGGGGCGCTCTGGGGCGAGAAGAACGCGATGGAAGTAATTCGCGAAATTTCCGGAGGACAGCGGTGAACCGGCGTCGGGCACGCGTGCTTCATGATCTCCCGAGTCAGGTGCCGAGCGATCAAACGACGTCTGCGGTCGCCCAGAGTCGTGAGACGGAAAGTTCGGCCATCTCACCGACGAGGCGAATGGCAAGCTCGGTCCGTTGTCGACCAGGACGCCTTGTCCTCGATCCTGCTTCGGCCGAGGACCGAAGTCGTGGTGAAAGGCGGGGCTGGACTTTAAGGGTCCGAACGATGAGCATCGAGCCGACGGGACTCGTCAAACGTAGGAAGCCATGAGAGTGACACGATGGGTGACCAACTGACCGGTCGCCAGCCACCTGCGATCCTCGATCGCTCCGGCTACGAACTGGAGGTTGAGGACCGATTCGATCGACCGGTGCTCGAAGAAGCGCTTTGGATCCCCTACTACCTTCCGCACTGGGGCTCGCGCGCAGCCTGCGCTGCTCGCTACACCGTGGGTGGGGGAACGCTCCGCCTGCTCATCGAATCCGACCAGGCACCATGGAGTCCCGAGCTCAACGGACATTTGCGGGTCTCGTCGCTCCAAACCGGAGTCTTTGCGGGCCCCGTCGGAAGCACGATCGGCCAGCACCACTTTCAAAAGGGCCTTGTCGTCCGGGAAGCCCAACGCAACGTCGCGCTGTATACTCCGCGATACGGTCTGTTCGAGCTTCGAGCCCGTGCGGCTGGCCACCCCGCGAACATGGTTGCTCTGTGGATGATCGGCTACGAGGATGAGCCAACTCGCTCCGCGGAGATTTGCATCTGCGAGATCTTCGGACGGGACGTCGGCCCTCTGCAAACCCGGATCGGAATGGGCGTCCATCCGTTCGGCGACCCTGCCATCTCGGACGAATTCGCTCCCGAAACGGTCGGGATTGACGCTCGTGGATCGCACGATTACGCGGCGGAATGGACGCCGGAAGACGTCGCATTCTACGTCGATGAGCGACTGATCAAGGTGGTCCGTCAGTCCCCTTCCTATCCGATGCAATTCATGCTCAATATTTATGAGTTCGCCGAGAATGCGGCATTGCCAACCGCTCCCGACCGCTACCCGAAGGTTTTCGTGGTGGAGCGCTTCCGCGGCTATCGACCGGTCGCCGGCTCAGGTGCGCGACCGCCCGCGTTCCCGGCCGCCCGGACTGTTTGACTTCATAGCAGAGAAGGAGAGTATTCTTACCTTTGCGGAGCGGGCGCCCGGTCATGAGACCGTCAGATGGATACTGATCTTGAACTGGTCCGAGCGCGGCTTTCGCGTTTGGCCAGCGATCTCGACTTTGAAGGACGCGATGCGCCCGCTTGGCGGTCGGAACACGATCTGGTTATGTGAAGCGGAAAAGAGATCCCGTAATCCCGATTTCGCCGGGCTCAAAACTTGGCCCGGCGGGAAAGCAACGCCCGCCGAAGGTTGAGAAACTCAGGGGCGACGAGGTCCCGCCGCCCGAACAGGTCGCGCGACGAAAGGCCCTGCGATAATGTGCGATGGCGCTCGCCGAGCAGACTAAGCGGTTGAGGGTCTTAACAGTGTCGAGTTCCTCAAACGGCAAATCGAGAACATGCCGCCTCCAGACAATTCTGTGGATGGGATCGACTCAAATGCATGATCCAGTCGATAAGAAGCGCGTGTTCAATGAAGCATCTCAGGCGCGAAGACCGAGCCGGCGCCTGGCCATGTCCGAGGCATGGCTGCCCTCCGAAACTAAAGACCGTTGAGCTTTGCGTGAACTCCCTCGTTGAGGTCTGAGTGGCTACGACTACGTGACGAGACTCGAAGGCAGGTTTCAACATGACTCCGGCCGCCTTCGTCGCGGAGTCCTAGGAACCGCGTTCCTTCCTGCTGCGGTAGTTGGTCCGGTATCATGGGCGGTACGTTGACCGACCCGAAAGCGAACTCTCAGGCAAAGGCGCTCCCTTCTGGATCTTCTTTCCGGTTTCGTTATGAAATCATCACCGTGCTTCGGCGAAAGTTTCGGAAGGATTTCAAAAATCGAGGCATCTGACGCGCATAGAAGATCGTAGTTTAAGATAATGAAAGCAGATATCGAAAACTACAAGGAAGGCGCCTGGGCCCGCGCAATTGAACACGAAACAGCGAAGCTGCCGTCGGATCTTTTCCTCTGGGCGGCTCTAGCATCGATTGCGGCCTCTCTGGCCTTTCAAATGGCGAATCGCAAAGACGCCGCTCTTTTCGTCGGTCAATGGGTGCCCACCTTTCTCCTGCTGGGTATTTATAACAAGCTGGTTAAACAGCTCGGCTCCGACCGCAGCGAGAATGAGCTTTAGAAGGCATGGGTCGACTAGCCGATAGCGCCCATTTCGATCTAGGTATGGGCGGCGGATCAGGTTGACGCCTGGTCTGCAAGATAACCTCTCTGGTCGAACTATTAGCCACGGACCTTCGGAAGAAAATCAACTTAAGTGTGTTGTTCCTATCTTCTCCTCGTGTTGAACAAACTCCGGAAGGAACTGCCCGGATGAACATAGCGAAAAGTCCTGTCTGGCTGGAAGAGGTCTTGGACCAATCCTTGCGCGATACCGCAGACAGGCATTGCGCTCCAGACAGCCCTCTTGCACTTCCAAACGGGGTCGGTTCCGAAGGGGCGGACGAGGCGATAGCCCTGGGAAGCGTCCGCCTCCCAGACCACCAGTGCCCCCGACCTTCGGCAATTCTTCCGAAACCGCTCTACGTTCCTCTTCTTTCCGCAAGCGCGCTACGCCTCGAGATCGATCGCTGCCTTGAGCTGCCGTCAATATAGAAAGGCACCGACTCATGCGAGTGAGTGATGAGCCACTGACCGTCAACCTTCTCAAAACAGAGAATCTCCGAAACCAAACGTCGGTCTTCTCGCCGTCGACCTTTGCTCCCGAAAGCCGCGTCAAGCTATGGCCATAGGCCACGGCCTCACCGGCTGTAATTTCAGATCGTGCATTTCCAGCCGATCGGACCGTGAGACGTTGCGAACCAATTCTCAAGATCCTCCATTAGAAGCGCCTTCGCCTGCAATGGAGGAGCCAAGGATGCTTGCGATTCACTCTTGATTTTTAAATCGCCCAACGCCGATCGGGTTTGTGTTCCTTAGCCATTTTCACTCTTGAAGCTGCGGCTCAGGAAGTCGCGAACGAGCGCAATGACATCGGTCGCGTGTGTTTCCAGCAACCAATGGCCGCCGTCCAGGATATGGAGTTCAGCCTGAGGCAGATCTCTAAGATAGGCGCGCGCCGCATTCTCAGGCATGTAGCCATCCTGAGGTCCCCAGACAATGAGCGTCGGCGGGCGGTGCCTGCGCAGATAGGCTTGATACTTTGGAAACCAATTAAGATTCTCCCGCAGACCCTCCATCAAGCCGATCATAATTTCACGCCGCTGCGGCGGCTGCATCAACGACCACGAGAGTTTCCAGAGATCTGGGCTGATCGCTTCGATCAGTTGATCGGCAACTTCTCCGACGAATTCACTGCGAAAGCCGTCTTCGGTAACAGCTTCACCGAGCTTTTCGCGTCCTTCAGGCGTTGGCTTCGCCCAATACTTTCTGAGGGCCTCATACTTGGGCCCAAACTCATCTTCATAGATATCGCCGTTCTGGATGACGAGAGCTGCTACCCGCTCCGGCGCTTTCATAGCCAAGCGGAGGCCGATCTGTGAGCCGTAGTCGTGCAGGTAGAGCGCGTAGCGCGTCAGGTTCAGCGCGACCGTGAAACGTTCAAGAAAGTCCGCGTAGCCGTCGAATGTGTAGGCGAAGCGGGTCGGATCGGGCGTAGCGCTGTAGCCGAAGCCGGGATAGTCGGGCGCGATCAGGTGCCAACGATCGGCCAGCGCGGGCATCAACGCGCGAAACTGGAACGATGAAGACGGGTAACCGTGCGGCAACAGGAAGACGGGCGCGTCCGGGGGTCCCGCCTCGCGGTAGAAAACTTCCACGCCTTCAATTTGGATAGTGCGATGCTTGACGCTCAGGTGCGACGGAGCGTTTTCTTCGGCCTCACTCTTCAATTTTTTCATAACATGGCTTCGTCGCTTCTTTGCTTTCGTTTGCTTGATACAGTGAAGCCGGTCAAGACTGGCGCAGGACTCGTCTCTGTAGCCCATTCGCATTGCTCATCAGTAATTGATGCGACGAACGAACCGATCAATCTTGGACCTTGCCCCTCGTATTTTTGTCGCGATCGCTTAGCTACCCTCATGGGAAGCAATGAAGCCTTTCTCCCAAGACTCAGTCGCGCGGGCTTTCTGGCCTCGCAGCAGAGCCACAAAGGTATCGAGTGTTTTCCCGGCATCTCCGAGCGGGAAGTAAAAGGCGTTCCAGTTTTCGTTATCCTCTCCGTCATGGTTTGAAATGACGTGCTCGAATTGATGGGCCAGACCCAATTCCCGAAATGCACTCTTGGCACGCCGTTCGGCCTCCTCCAAATCCTTCAGGGAAAGAAGCCCTTTCTGACGCTGCATCCGCCGGAGGAGCTTGCGGCGCATGACATCGGTGACAAGCGATTCCAAGTCCACGCCGGATTGTTCCTTTAAGAAGCTCAGTTCCTGACGCGATAGTGGCGACACGAAAACACTCAGGCGCTTGACCTTTTTCAACTTGGGATGCGTCAAAAGTGTGCTGCCGATGAACGGGTTTCCCTCAAAGAGCACATCTGCTCTTTTCAACAGTCCATGCAACTCCTTCAAATCGAACGCCTGCAGGTCGCCGCGCACTTGCATCACCACGAAGTTCTCATCCTCCCGGAGTTTCTCGATCTCCTCACGGCGGCGAAAATGGTAATCTTCCCCGTCCTTTTCCCCAGGACGGGTCGAACGCGAGTTATAAAGAACCAGCGCTTGCAGTTTCTCGCGAAGGTCGGGATGAAACTGGGCCAGAGCCTTGACGAGGGGGCTCTTGCCCACACAGGACGGCCCGCTTAGCACTACCAATCTTCCCGACGTGCTCATGCAAGTTTAGTGCGGTATCAGCGTAGTGTTTTCCGCGTCCTCCGGCGCGGGAATCTCCGACTGCCAGGCCTCCCAATACGCGTACATCCGTCTCACAAATTCTGCCGGCTTCTCAGCGTAAACTCGCCGGCCGATCGTTTGGGCGCCAGTTCGAAGTTCGAACTCGCGGTGTTCCACCAATCCAACGAATGCCCGAAGATGCTCCTGGTTGCTGCCGCCGTTCGCCTTTTTAGGACAACGTTTCGCACCAGCGTCAGATCGTGCTCTTTACCGAGCAAGTCTCCGAGTTGGTCGAGCTCATCACGGAGCCGCTTGAGGACAGGAGGCCATAGTTCGCGGAGGGTTTGCGTCTGATAGCCGAGATCCTTCACGCGCTTGCGCCATTCGTGGAAAGCCGTCTCTTCGGGTTTGTCGTAAGCTCTCGACATCGCGCGACGGCCACGCTTGTAGCTCTGTCGAAGCCCCGGCTCGATGAACTCGAAAGCCACACGGTCCGCAATGTTTGCTTCCTGCAAGCGCTCGCGCGCAGCTTCGACTTCTTTCACAGTCCAGGAGAGCTGTTTTTCCAGGTTGGTACCGTCGCGATCGTCGTCGCCGAGCATTTTCCGAAATGCGGCGAATCGCTCGGGTCTGTCCGTGCGGCTTACGAGGTCGTCGAACGTCTCCAAGCGAACATCGGCGTCCCGGAAGGGCGACAGACCGCGCGCCATATCGCGAAAAGCGGCATTCTCCTGACGGTATGGAGCTTTCGCGTTGGGGCGCAGAAGGCGTGCTACTGCCCGGACGCGTTTGCAGCGCTTGCGCACCTCGTGAATCGCTTTTTCCGGATCCTGATCAGCCGCAGCCAGATCCTCGGAGAGCCGCGCCGCCTGCTCCACAAGGATTCGCTGGAATCCTGATCCAATCTTCTCATCTTTCTCCAAACAAAATCCCATAACGAGGATTCGTTCAGGAATGTCGATTTGGTTGCCCGAACGTCCCCGAGACGTCACACGCGTTGCGTCGGCTGCGGATTTGCGATCCATTGCCACAAAGGCCGCAAACCTTCCTCGAAGCGCTAATCCACGGATCTCCTCATCCCGATCAATCGCAGACCTCAGAACCTTTGTCTCCTTCAGGCGCCCCGCGACGCTCGCATAACAACCCAGGTTGTCGAGTATATCGGCACGCCACAATGGTCGTCCGCCGTTTCCAGCTGTCGATGCCTGCCAAAGCTCCATCCACCTCCCGACACTTAGCCTCACCAATTAAGTATCCAATCACGCCCCATTCGGAGGAGGTCGTGATCGAAGGACCGCCGCCGAACGGCGCTAAGCGAGTGGCAACGCTCGACTTCCGGCAGTGGAACGTCTTCGTCTTCGCCCACGTTGGAAGTCCTTCCGCATGGGTTTCCAGCGAATGACCGGAGAAGGAGCAGGCCGGTTCGCCTGGGATCGGCGAGGTTTTAAAGCAATTTTGGGCGACTGCTTCCTGGGGAGCGGCTTCAATGGAAAACCACTGTTCACGGTTCGACGGATGGTGACAATGTCGTAACGTCCCGACGCCCGCCCTCGAAACGAGGCGACCCAACGAGGAAATAATCAGAACCAGCGCTTCTTCCTCTGTTTCGGTGCGAACATCTCCGGGTTCTTTGCTCTTAACTCGTTGGTGCGGGCCCTGATAAACTCCTGTGCCTCGGTCAAACCGGACTCGGTGATGGAAATATACAGACTGGTCGCTTCGATCCTGTCTCCAGCGGCGATAGCACCGACTATCCTCTCAAGCTCCTCGTGCGTTGGCTCTCGTTTCATCTCTTCGCGGATTTAGTGCCCGATCGGACTCGGGCGATTTCATCCTGTGCGCTCTCCAGGAATATTGCATGCGCAAAATCCTCTTCTTGATTCGACGCGACCGCCTCTTTTCGCGAGCTTGTGCCGCACGGGCGGCATTCTGTGGAGGTCGTGGGCCAGCCGGAACCACTCTCCTGGAGCGTTTCGATTGAGTCGAGGCTGCACGTCTCGCTGACTCGGCGGCGAATCGTGTGACAGCATTGTCACAACCTTACAGGTTGATTCGCGCTTTCCGTGACGCAAGATCTCAGGATCATGAAGTCGCTGAAAAGCTAAGCTCGGGAACCAGCCAAGCCATCGTCGATTTCGGACACCAATCCCGCTGCGAATACAAGAATCTCCACGCCATATAATTGACGCGCGCCCAAGGCGCGACCGTAGCCGATCGTTCAGGGCCCAAGCCCGCAAATTTGTCGCATGCGCAACAATCCTGCCAGCATTGTCGTATTGAGGAAGACATTCCAACGCTCCCGAAAAGAGCTCCGAAACGCCCTTCGGGCGCTTTGTAAGAAGAACAACCAAGCGCTGCCGGGCCGCTGCGCGAATACACGAACGTAAGGAATGGGAATTGCAAAATAGTTCGATGAGAGGAAGGGATTGGGTTCATCGTGGATCCCTCGGTGAAGATATCTTCGTTCACTTCTCGGCGATCGTGACGGAGAAGTTCAGAAAGCTGGAGGAGGTCGCGGCCATGGTGCAGGCGCAGCGCCACCGATGGCAGCCCTCTCCAAGAACGCTCGACAATCTTCCACGGGCCACTGTCGCCGGCAGCGTTTCATCGATGGCACCCGCTTGCGACCCTCGTCAGCGCGCCATTTTCCCGATCTTTACCTCAAACTGGCGATAGGACGCACCGGATCGCTGTCCGCGTCGTAATCCACACGTTCGAGGCCAAACCCGAACAGCCTGTCAAACTCCCTCCGGTAGCCGGCGAAGTCGGAGACGTCGTCAAGGTTTTCGCTGGTCACGATCTCCCAAAGCCTGGCCACCTCGGTTTGAACGTCATCTCGCATTTCCCGGTCGTCGATGCGGATGCGGCCTTTCTCGTCCAGTTTTGGACCGTCGGCGGAGCAATAGTGTTCGACGAAGAGGCGATGGATTTGCTCGATGCAGCCTTCGTGGAGGCCTTTCGACTTCATGACCTTGTAGAGTATCGAAATATAGAGTGGCACGACCGGGATCGCGGAGCTGGCCTGGGTGACCAAGGCTTTGTTCACCGATACGAGCGCCGTGCCGGCGCCGAAGCGCTCATTCATCGATTTCGCCGTCTGTTCGAGATGGATCTTCGCGCGACCGATCGTGCCGTCGGTGTAGATGGCCCGCGTGAGTTCCGGCCCGATGTAGGAATAGGCGACAGATTTAAACCCATCGGCGAGCGCGCCGGCTTCCGCAATTGCGTCGATCCACATTTTCCAGTCCTCCCCGCCCATGACCTTCACTGTGCCGGCGATTTCGTCACCCGTCGCCGGCTCGATCGTGACGGACTCGATCAGCTTCCTGTCGGTATTAAGATTCTTGCTGGTGTATTGGGAACCGGTGGGCTTAAGGACGGACGCATACGTTTTGCCCGTCGCGGGATCGACGCGTCGCGGGGAGGCGAGACTGTAGACGATCATGTCGACCTGGCCGAGGTCGGTTTTGATCGCCTCGATGACCCGTTGCTTGACCGCATTCGAAAAGGCGTCGCCGTTGAAGCTCCGCGCGTAGAGACCCTCGTCCGACGCGAACTTTTCGAACGCCGCGGAGTTATACCAACCCGCCGACCCAGTTCTCGTTTCGGTGCCTTCTCTCTCAAAGAACACGCCGATCGTCGATGCGCCCCCACCGAACGCCGGCACGATCCGCGAGGCGAGGCCATAACCCGTCGAAGAACCCAGCACCAAGACGCGCTTAGCGGCATTCCTCAGCGCGGGCTTCATTCTGACGTAATCGATTTGCTCGCGAACATGGGCCGCACAACCGTCCGGGTGGGCCGTTGTGCAAATGAAACCACGAATCTTTGGGGATATGATCATATCTCCTGCTGCACCTTTTCCGGCCAGAGCGCAACCTTTGCGCGTTCGGCGCCTAAGAGCGGTTTCTCAAGTCGAGTTTTCGGATGTTACAATCTCATGTCGAAACGATCCCGTCGAGAATTGCTGCTCCCAGGCCGGGCGCGCCCAACTCTCACACCTCGGCGGGATCAACCCAAGCCGACATCGATTGAATCTTAAGCGGCCCATACTCGCTCAACTGGGCGACGTCAGCTGCGTCGCGACCGTAAGCGATGACGATTCGGTTGCCACGCGGATGTTTTTGAGTCGGGTCAAAGGTGTACCAACGCCGCCCCAAAAAAGCTTCGAACCAGGCATGCAAATCCATCGGATCGAGCAAATGAAGATACCCGACGACCATGCGCGCCGGAATTCTCAACGCGCGGCAAAGCGCGATCCCCAGGTGAGCGAAATCTCTGCAAACTCCCGCGCGCTTCCTCGCCGTTTCAAGCGCTGAGGTCGACGCGTTGCTCACGCCGTACTTATATCGCAGCTTGCGATAGATCCAGCTGCGGATCGCTTCAACTTGCGGATAACCCGGTGTGATCCCCTTCGTAATCGACGTGGCCATTTTCAAGAGCCGGTCGGCTTCGCAATACCGGCTGGGCAACAAATACTGGAGCGTCTCGTCAGGCAGTTTCTGAATCAGAGTAAATTCCGCATCCGGGTGCACGGCGATCTCATCCGGGGTCTCGACCGTGCAGGTGCTCGTGATCACGGAATGCCCTGAATGCAGGACCGTGCGTTGTACAAAATTTCCGAAAGCATCTTGAAATTCCCGCAGAGTCACCGCGGGTTCGACCGACAACCGGCTGATCTTCACGTTCTGGCCAAGCCCGGTTTGAGGTAGCAGCATCAGAACGACCGCCGAGTCGGCGGCTGCGTCCACGTTTATGATGCATCCAGCGTTTAGAATCATGATTCTGGCGATTTATTTCGGTGACCCCGCAAGTGAACGCTGGCGGGGGTACCCGAAAGCGAGCCCGCGGTCAATTCCCGGAAACTCGCGAGGCAGGCAACGCGTCCGGCTCCGGATTCTCGGAGCGGGAGTCGACCGGAGCTCGAAAGCTCAAGAGTGCCGATACGGGAAGCTGTTGGATAGAGATCATGGCGAGAACGTTATTTTAGCCGCGGATGGGCACGGATGAAACACAGACCCGATACCAGATTTCAACCATGGTCGGCCTGCTCGAGAACCAAAATGGCCCCTCCTCGCCGGAAGAAACGCCCTGCGCTAATTTAGGTTGATCAGCGGGGTCGGAGCGTGACATTGGGAATTGTGGAGCCCATACTCATCATGCCCAAAATGGAACAAAACAATCACGCTAAGATCCCGAACGCGGCCGATCTCCCAGCGCAACAGCGCTCGATATTCACGCCATCGACTGGCATCTAGGCGCAATTTCTTTCTGGTGTGCAGACCGGCGATCCTCAATCCGCGAATTTAGCAATCCAGAAGCGCCCTGGAGTAATTGACTGCGCTTCCTACGCCCGGGGCCTGCGTGTTGCGACTGTCGAGATTGCCGACATCAGCGAAGAGCTCAAACATGAGGACCGATTTGTCTGGGTTGGGCTCTACGAGCCTGACGAGAAGCTGCTCCGCGAGATTCAGGAAGAATTTTGCCTGCACGACCTGGCGATCGAGGATGCCCTCACCGCTCACCAACGGCCGAAGCTGGAGCAGTATGAGGATTGCCTCTTCCTGGTTCTGCGCACGGCGCAACTCACCGGCGACCCGCAGCATCTTGAGTTCGGGGAGACGCACCTCTTTGTCGGGCCACGTTACGTGGTCTCGGTGCGACATGGCTCGCTGCGGTCGCACGTGGGCCTGCGCGCGCGCTGCGAAGCTTCACAGGCGCTCCTCGCCAAGGGGCCTGGCTTTGTCCTCTACGCCCTGATGGATTTCGTGGTGGACCAGTACTTCCCGATCGTCGAAGCCCTGGAAGAAAAAGTGGTCGAGCTGGAGGAGGTCATCTTCGGCGAGAAATTCATCCATCAGACAACGAGCCGCATCTACCACCTGAAGCGCGAGCTTCTTTCCATCAAGCGGGCCGTCTCGCCACTGGTGGACGTGTGCAATCGGCTCATGCGCTTCGATCTCGATCTTGTGCCAGCGGACACGAAGCCATACTTCCGCGACGTTTACGATCATGCAGTGCGCATCAACGAAATGGTGGATACCCTCCGCGAGCTACTCGCCACTGCCCTCGATGCCAACCTGTCCATCATTTCGGTGTCGCAGAACAAAGACACCAAGCGTCTGGCGGCATGGGCAGCGATCATCGCCGTGCCCACGGCCATCGCCGGCATTTACGGCATGAATTTCCAATTCATGCCCGAGCTGGGGTGGAAATTCGGTTACGGGCTGGCTCTCGGCACAATGGCGGCGGTGTGCAGTGGGCTATGGCTTGGGTTCAAGCGGTCGGGCTGGCTCTAGAGGCTATTCGATTCTCCGGTACTCCGCGAAGGTTGCGCGGCGCGGGGAGACGGCCTTTCTAGGGGCGGAAATTTCGTTCGTAATCAGGCGGCGCATGAGTTTCTTCAACGTCTGACTGGCGTTCTCTTGAAGACTGATCGTTCCGTAGTGCTTTTTTGTCTTGGTAAGGGAAGGCATCGTTTGCGGACGTCTCGAGTTATCGCATCGGGCGACACCGCTGTATATGGGGTCTTCACCCCACCTATTTCCGCCGGTTTCCCCCGCCATTCGGACTGCCTCGGACTGGTTTTTAATCCTTACGCCTTCCGACTCGGGCCCGCGGTATTGCTACGATTTCGGGCGCAACCGTCCACAGAATAGCGGTGGACTTTTGACTTCTTCGGCTATTGATTACCCTCTCGATCGTTTTCCATGTTCAATTGGATTCTTAAGACCATAGTCGGCTCGAAAAATCAGCGCGAACTGCGCCGCATCCAGCCTGTAGTCCGGCAAATCAACGAGATCGAAGAGACGCTGGGCGAGCTTTCGGACGATGCCCTGCGCGACAAGACCTCTGCGTGGAAGCAGGAGCTTTCGGCGATCAGCGATTTGGAGGCGCTGGCGGCCCGTCTTGAGGAAATCCTTCCGGAGGCGTTTGCCGTGGTCAAGCAGGCCGCGCGCCGCCTAACCGAGCGCCGGCACTCCTTCACGGTTTGCGACCAGTCGATGACTTGGGCCATGATTCATTTCGATGTTCAACTCATCGGGGGAATGGTGCTTCATCGCGGGCGCATCACAGAGATGGCCACGGGCGAAGGCAAGACCCTGGTCGCCACTTTGCCCGTCTATCTCAATGCCCTCACGGGACGCGGCGTGCACGTCGTTACCGTCAACGACTACCTCGCCCGGCGCGATGCCGAGTGGATGGGACAGCTTTACGGTTTTCTGGGACTCACCGTCGGAATCATCCAGCACGATCAGCCGCCGGAGCTTCGCCGCGCCCAATACGAGTGTGATATCAGCTACGGCACGAACAGCGAGTTCGGTTTCGATTACCTGCGGGACAACGGCATGGCCACAAGCCGCGACCAGCAAGTGCAGCGTTCCCACTACTATGCCATCGTTGACGAAGTGGACTCGATCCTCATCGATGAAGCCCGCACTCCTCTCATCATCAGCGGCCCCTCCACGATCTCGACCCATCAATACGACCGGTTCAAGCCTCTTGTGGAACAACTCGTCCGCAAGCAGACCATGCTTTGCAACCGCCTCTCCACCGAGGCGAAAGAACTCTACGAGGCGGGAAAGAAGGACGAAGCCGGCCGCATGTTGTTCAAGTTGAAGTTCGGCCAGCCGCGCAACAAAGGATTGACCCGCATGATGGAAGATCCCGACCTGCGCAGGTTGATCGACAAGGCCGAGCTCGAATTTTACAAGGACACCGACGGGAAGGCCGCGCTCGTCGACCTCAAGGAGGAAATGTTCTTTACCATTGAGGAGCGTCAACACGACGCGGACCTGACGCAGAAGGGCCGCGATTTTCTAAAGCCGGACGATCCCGATGCCTTTGTCCTGCCCGACCTGCTCACGGAGTTCGCCGACATCGAGAACAAGGCAGGGCTCAGCGATGCCGAAAAGGCGCAGCAGAAAGCTGCCCGGCAGCAATACTGCGACGCGCAGGCCGAGCGCATCCACAATATCTCGCAGCTCCTCAAAGCCTATTGCCTCTACGAAAAGGATGTCGAATATGTCGTCGAGGACAACAAGGTCATCATCGTCGACACGTTCACCGGGCGCAAAATGCCGGGCCGCCGATGGAGCGATGGACTTCACCAAGCCGTCGAGGCGAAGGAAGGCGTCCAGATTGATCGCGAGACCCAGACCCTCGCCACGATTACCATCCAGAATTACTTCCGGCTCTACGAGAAACTGGCCGGAATGACCGGCACGGCCGAAACCGAGGCGAACGAATTTCATGACATCTACCGGCTCGACGTCAATGTCATCCCCACGAATCGTCCCGCTCGCCGTATCGACGAGAACGATCGCATTTATAAGACGCGCCGAGAAAAATACAACGCCGTGATCGATGCGATCAAGGGCGCCCACAGCCAGGGTCAGCCCGTGCTCGTCGGCACGGCTAGTGTTGAGTCCAGCGAGCTCCTGAGCCGGATGCTCAAGTTGCAGAAAATCCCGCACACGGTCCTCAACGCCAAATACCACATGCAGGAGGCTGAGATTGTCGCCCGTGCGGGCTTCCAAGGCTCCGTGACGATCTCGACGAACATGGCCGGCCGCGGAACCGACATCAAGCTTGGCGAGGGAATCGCCGAGGCTGGGGGCCTCTATGTCATCGGCACCGAGCGCCATGAGTCGCGCCGGATCGACCGTCAGCTTCGCGGGCGCTGCGCCCGCCAGGGTGATCCGGGCCTTTCGCGTTTCTACGTGAGCTTCGAGGATGACCTGATGCGCAACTTCGGCGCAAGCGACCGCATGACCAAAATCATGGAGACGTTCGGTCTCAAGGAAGGCGAAGAGCTCGAGCATCCCTGGCTCAACAAGAGCGTGGAAACTGCCCAGAAGCGCGTCGAGCAGCGCAACTACATGATCCGGCGCCGGACCCTCGAGTTCGATGACGTGATGAACCAGCAGCGTGAGGTCATCTACGGCTACCGGCAGGAAGTCATGGACTCCGAGAATCCGCGAGAGCTTGTCTTCGAAGTGATCGATGAGATGGTGCCGAAAAAGGTTACCGAATACCTTGCGGAAACCGATAGCGAAGAACCCGATCGGGCCGGATTGTTAAACTGGGTCAACACGACTTTTCCGCTTGGGCTCACTGCCAAGAAAGCGGCTCTCGACACGCGTTCCGTGGAGGAGAACGCCGTTTGGCTTTTGCAAGTCATCAAGGATGCCTACAATAGAAAAGCATCCATGGAACACGCGGAGGCGCTGCGAGGCCTCGAGCGATTTGTGATCCTCAATGCGGTGGACCGCCTCTGGCAGGAGCATCTCTACGCCATGGATGGCTTGCGCGAAGCCGTCTACCTTCGGGCCTTCGCCCAGAAGGACCCTCTCGTTGAATACAAGAACGAGGCCTTTTCAATGTTCGGCGAGTTGATGGACAGCATCAAACTCGAGGTCCTCAACAACCTGTTCCGCAGCACGACGAATTTGCAGGCTTTCGAGAACCTGCTCCGCAGTCTTCCGCAAAGCCTCATCCAGGCCGATGTTCCGGGGCTGAGCCGCCCGCAGCAGGCTGCGCCACCCCCGCAGCCGTCGGGCGATGTGGAACCCGAAGCGCCGAAAATTGAACTCCCCATCAAGCGCGAGCTTCCGAAGGTAGGCCGCAACGAACCGTGCCCGTGCGGCAGCGGAAAAAAGTTCAAGAACTGCTGCGGCCGGACGGCATGACGAGCGAGGTGAGTCTCCTTGGTTGAACGCTTTGGATTTTTTCTCGAGCAATCCCGAAAGAAATTCCGAATGGCCAGTGCGCCGGGTGGAGTGGTCCGTGCGGCTACTGTTGGGAAAAGAGCACCAGTAGCAAGAGGATCAGTATGGGCAGGATGACGTAGAAGAAAACTTTGACGTAGCTGATCGGACGGTCGCCTGCGATGGCTCCGGTCGAGCCGTTGACCACGATCTGGTAGTTGCTCGGGCCATAGGTGTAACTGACCACCCACACGGGCACGAGGATATGCTTGAACGTGCGGCCCTGAAACTGCGTCTCCACCTGCAGATCGCGCTGGGTATCACCCGGCACCTGGCTGGCGCAGAGCTGCCTGACGGAGGCTTCCATTTGCTGAAGATTCAGCTCTGCCGCCTTGCGCAGATCGACTTGATACCGTTCGACGACCCATCCCCGGAGATAAGCAGGCTCATAGGATTTGAGTTCGTCGCCGCGGGTGGGGAAAGGCTCCACCTTGCGAAGAAGCGCCATCTGAACTCCCACCGTGCCGGGAACGAGATCATCGTCGTAAAAATGCTCCAATTGCCCGGCGGCGGGCTCCCAGCGGACGCGTTGTTCGGCGACCGTGACGACACGGCCGTCCGGACCGCGGCGCTGCACATTCTCGATGTAGATGTAGCCGGCCATTGCCGTCCACGCCGCGTGCACGTGCGCGTCAAACGTCCAATAGGGCAGATAAAGCCCGTGCAACGTGTCGGTGAGCGCGGCTTTCTTGAACCGGTCCGGCGCGAACATGCGGGAGGCGTACCACTGGCGTAGCAGATCGCGCACCTGGGGCTCGGAAAGCTTGGCCGGGAGCACCGCTGCCGGCGTGATCGCATCCCGGGTCGCCTCGACGGGAACGATGGACGCGGACCCGCAGAATTCGCAACGCTGCGCAGAGCGCGACGCTTCGAAAACGCTGATGGCCTGACAGCTCTGGCATTTGACCTCCCGCTTGTCGAATCGCCAATCGCGGTTTTCTGGCCCGGCCGAACGCAGCGCCTCGGCGAGCTCGTGTTCGCGGATTGTTTCGCCGTGGGTATCTTTTCCGGGAGTCCAGGGCACGGCCGTGCCGCAGTATGGACAGACAAGAGCCTGCTTGGAGGCGCTCCATTCGGCATCGCCGCCGCACTCCGGGCAGGGATGCTTGCGCAGCGCGGTGATATCGGCCATGGGCGGGCGGCTGCCGGAAATTCGCTCAGAGCGCGAGAAAATCGTCCAACGCCGCCTTCGTGATCCGCACCTGACTGCCGATCTTGCGGCCCTTCAGCTCTCCGGTTTCGACTGCGGCCAGCACATCGGAAACCTGGACCCCGAGGCGCTCCGCCACCTGCTCGGGAGTAAGGACCTCGGGCACGCCGATCGCTGCGGGAGCCGTGGCGGGAAGCGGCGGCGGCGTCATGCCGGCAGGCGCGGGCTGCTGCGCCATATCTCGCATCATCTGCTGCGCCATGGCGAACCCGACGGCCATCTCAGCCGGCGCGCCGGCCGAGCCGCCGCCTTGTGCCATGCCTTGACCCATCTGATACTTCACGTAGTCGTTCAGGTTGCCGACTACGCTCATACCCGACCGCTTGTCGATCGCCTGCTCGACTTCCGGCGGCACCGAAACGTTTTCGAGGATGAAGCTCGTGACCTCGAGGCCATATTTTCCGCTCATTTGCGGATTGATCGCCGGCAGCAACGCCTCGCCCATCTCGCCATAGCGGCTGGCGACATCGAGTGCCGGAATTTTTGAAGCGGCCAACGCATCGCTGAAGACACTGACCACACGCGAACGCATCGTATCGGCAAACTCGTCGATGCGGAAATTCTGGTCCGTCCCCACGACTTCCTTGAGGAAGAGCTGCGGGTTGACCACCTTGAAATCAAAGGTGCCGAAAGCCCGCAGCCGCACAACGCCAAAGTCCTGGTCCCGCATCATCACAGGGTTCGACGTGCCCCATTTGTTGCCTGTGAACAACCGGGTTGAGACATAGTAGACGTCCACCTTAAAGGGAGAGACGAAGCCGTATTTCCAACCTTGGAGGCGTGCGAGCACGGGAACATTGGGCGTGCTGAGGGTGTGCTTGCCCTGCCAAAAGGTGTCGGCAAATTGTCCGGTCATGACCAACTGTGCGACCTGAGACTCGCGAACGATCAATTGTGCGCCGTTCTTGATGGCTTTGTCCTCGTCGGGAAAGCGCCATGCCAAAGTGTCACGGGAATCGTCGATCCACTCGATGATTTCGAGCAGCTCGCCGCGGAAGATATCGATTAGGCCCATAGGAGGATGGATGGTTGTGCTGGACGTTTCGCTTCCCCGCTTCTCCCTGAAGCGCCTGCTATTTGGTTATCACCCCGGCGGCGGAAGACGAGAAGATTCTTCCTGCCGCGCGCCGCGATGCGCCGTTGCCAAGCAGCCCCGGACCGGTCGCTGTTCGTTATGCAGATAGCGCAGCTCTTCTCGCGCAAGGGCCGGAAATTGACCACGGGAGAGCCGCGGTCCGCGAAGGCTCAGCACTTGGCCGACATCTTGTGCGCCTCGTGAAGCGTCGGTGGGGTCGCAGTGCCGCCATGTCGCTCAAGGTATTCGCACGCGGCTTCAATATCCCCCGCAAGGATCTCGGTCACTTCCCGATTCAAATGCGGACGCACGACGATGCGCAGACTGCTGATCTCCTGGGCGTCCGGCGGCATGGTATAGGCGGAAAGGATCCAGCCTCGCTCGCGCACCTTGTTGGAGATGTCGAATTCGTTGTAGCGCTTGACCGATTTATCCAGCGTGAGCGCGACCACGGGAATCCTCTGGGTCTTATTCATGACTTGAAGCTTCCCACTCTTGGTCAGCCGATCACGCAGGTAAACGGCGTGCTCCAAGGCGTAGCGCATCACCCGCGTATATCCATCGCGCCCAAGTCGCAGGAACATATAATACTGCATCAACACCGTGGAGGAACCCTTGCTGAAATTTAGCGTGGCCGTCGGAGCTTCGCCGCCGAGGTAATTCACGTAGAACACCAGCTCTTCGTTGAATACTTTGCGGTCCTTGAACACCAGCCAGCCCAGGCCGGGAGGCACCAGGCCATACTTATGGCCCGAGGCATTGATTGATTGAACCCGAGGAAGCCGGAAGTCCCATTCGTAGTCCGGGTAGAGAAATGGGTTCACGAAAGCGCCTGACGCGCCGTCGATATGCATGGGAACCGAGACGCCGGTCCTCCTCTCATAGTCGTCAAGCCAGTCGTGAATCTCCTGAATATCATCATCTTCTCCAGTGAATGTTTGGCCGGCTATGGCCACCACGCAGGTGGTGCTTTCATCTACGTACTTGTCAAGATGCTCAGCGGTAAGGCGGTAGTTGCCAGCTTTCAAAGGCACAATCCGCGGCTCAACATCGAAATAGCGAAGAAACTTTTTCCAGACGACTTGGACGTTGCCGCCGGTGACCATATTAGGGCGACTGGCATCTTTGCCGGCCTTCTGTCGAGCCGCCCTCCAATTCCACTTGTGGGCCAAACCGGCCAGCATGCAAGCCTCGGACGAACCTATCGTCGCAGCCCCGTAGGGCTCCGCGTCTTTCGCACCATTCCACAAATCGTGCAGCCACTGAACGCACCTAAACTCCGTATCCTTCGTGTGTGGATACATGTCGGGATCAGCAAAATTTCGATACATGTGGCGATCATAAATTTCCTTCGCCTCAGGCTCACAATAGGTCGTGACGAAGGAAGAGAGGTTCAACATCGGATTGGCGTCGGTCCACGTTTCGGAATTCACGATCGCGTTCGCCGCAGCTGCGGAAACGCCCTCCTTTGGGAACCTCTGCGGAATCTCTATATTAAATTGATCGTACGGGGTCTGTTTATCGGATTGCGGCGCCATATCTGCACTTCGTCTTGTCGGCTTTCGTCAAGGAACGCAAGATCGCGAGCTCGCTCTTTCGCACCCGAGAGGATGCTCTTCCATGGGTCAGGGCCACTCTTCGTCCCGGGAAGACTCGACGGCCGCTGCGCGCTCCAATTCTCTTTTGCAATCAATGGGGCAATGGCTGGTCCGCGACCGGCCTGATCCGTCGTTTCCATTGAATTCGGATGGGGTAGTTTTCTGCGATGCTCCATGTCGTGCTTGTCGAACCTGAGATTCCCCCGAATACCGGCAACATCGCCCGCCTGTGCCTGGCTGGTGGCGTGAGGCTCCACCTCGTCGAGCCGCTCGGGTTCAGCCTTGAAGAAAAGGCGCTGCGCCGCGCGGGCATGGACTACTGGGACAAGTGTGATGTGCGCACATGGCCGTCGTTCGAAGCCTTGCGGCGGGCATCGGAGGACGCTCGATTTCTGTTTTTTACCACGAAGACGAAGCGGCGTTATTGGGATGAACGGTTCCAGCAGGGCGATCATCTCGTCTTCGGGCGCGAGACCAAGGGCCTGCCACAGAGTCTCCTCAGCGCCAACGCAGAGTTTTGCCTGACAATTCCGATGCGAGACGAAGCCCGCAGCCTGAATCTGGCAACCGCCGCTGGCATTGTGCTTTACGAAGCAATCCGGCAGCTTCGCTTGCTCTAGCCTGCCATGATTGCCATAGAACTTCGGGGACTGACCAAGACCTTTCGCACGTACCGGAAAGAGCGGGGAGTCCGCGGGGCGATCAAGGGGCTCTTTCACCGGGAATACGCCGAGACACGCGCCGTGGACAACGCGTCTTTTCAGATCGCAGAAGGCGAATTCGTCGGTTTTCTCGGTCCGAACGGCGCCGGGAAAACCACCACCCTCAAGATGCTATCCGGGTTGCTGTATCCCACGGCGGGAGCGGCCAGCGTTCTGGGTTTCGTGCCTTGGGAACGAAAGGACGCCATGAAGCGCCAGATCAGCCTTCTCATGGGTCAAAAGAACGCCTTGTGGTGGGACCTCCCTGCCCGCGAATCGCTGGAGCTCAACCGGGTCATCTATGAAATCCCCAAGCCGGATTTTGAACTGATCGTGGGGGAACTCACCGAAATGCTCGAGGTGCGCGAGCAGCTGGATGTCACCGTACGCGAGCTCAGCCTCGGCCAGCGCATGAAGATGGAACTCATCGCGGCGCTGCTGCACCGGCCAAAAGTGCTCTTCCTCGATGAGCCGACCATCGGCCTGGACGTGGTGAGCCAGAAGACCGTGCGCGAGTTTCTCAAGCGCCACAACGCCGAAAGCCGTACCTCGATCCTGCTCACCAGCCACTATATGCAGGACATCGAGGAGCTTTGCGAGCGCGTCATCCTCATTGACCATGGACGCGTCATGTTTGACGGCCCGCTCGATCGCATCGTCGAGCAATTTGCCGGCAACAAAATCATTGACGCGAAGTTCTCCGCGCCGACCGGCGCGGACTTTGGATCCCTCGGCTCGATTCTGGAGAGAACTTCGCATTCTGTGCGGATCGGAGTTGCCCGGAGCAATGTGGCCGAGGTTTGCCGGATCTTGCTCGACCGGGCTCCCGTGGCGGATTTGACGGTGGTCGATCCGCCTATCGAGGAAATCATCCGTGACGTCTTCGGAAAAAAAGCCTCCTGATCCGCGAAAAAATGGCATGGTATGGTCATGACGCTTGAGGAATTCCAGAAGAGCGGAAACGAACCCGCGGGCTTGACGCCGCCCTTGCGGGCGTTGTGGCACGATGCCAGAGGCGATTGGGATGCAGCTCATCACGTCGCGCAGAAAGACGATTCGCGCGACGCGGCTTGGGTTCACGCTTATTTGCATCGCAAGGAGGGCGACATCTCCAATGCGCGTTATTGGTACGCGCGGGCGGGACGAATCGCGCACCGAGGCTCTCTCGAGGAGGAGTGGCAGCTGATCGTCAATGGCCTGCTGGCCTTAAGCGGTCCTGACAAAGCGCAGCCGAAGGCAGTTTAAGACGACACCGTGCTGCCCTCGTGGAGGGCGACGCTGCCGATCGCAGCTCTCGCGGCTAGTGACTGCGGCTTAACGCTTGCCTTGCTCATCCCACTTGCCCACTCGACAACCCGTGGCGCCTGCAAGACCCGGGCGCTCTGGGTAGCGCCGGCACCGAATGTGGTCATTCCCAGCCTGCTGGTTCCCCCTCCGCGGCGACGAGAGCGAAAACCGACGAAACTTCCCGCGGAATCGGTTTGGGAAGACCGTTTCCCGCCTCCACGAAGACCCAGTTGGTTTCCCCGCGGGCGACGACGGCGCGGTCACGCTCGCGCAGGAATAGATATTTTCTGAGTGAGCTGGCTTTCCTCAGCGTTGCAACCCAGGTCAGGATAACAAGCTTGTCCCCGGCGAATGCGGGCAGGAGATACTCGACCTGCACGCGGCGGATGACCCAGGAGGCCCCGGCCGCCTTTGTCGCAGCGGTGCACCCGGCGAAATCCGAATGCGAGATCGCTGCCTGCTGCATCCAATGAACATACTCGACGTTATTGGCATGACCGTTGGCGTCGATCGCAGTGTCCGGAATGAGGACGGGGAAGCGATGGATATCCGCCAATTTGCTATCCTTCGGTGAGCGAGGCGATGGCATCGCGATACGCCGGGAACGCCGGCCGCCAGCCGGTGCCGCGCAGCTTGGCATTACTCACGCGTTTATTGGTCCAGCCGCGTTTACGATTGAGATCCCGCTCTCCCTTGCTTGGCAGCGGTCTTTGAAAGTAGTCGGCAAGCCACATGTATACCTCGGATTGAGTTGCCGGCTGGCTGTCGCAAACGTTGTAAATTCCAGGTCTCGCGGGCTTGGTGAGCAGATGGACGACGGCCCGTGCCGCGTCGTCCCGATGGATTTGATTGACCCAGCGCCGACCATCGCCCTCGATCACGGCCCGGCCCGAAAGAAACTTTTGCAGGATCACCGAGCGGCCCGGACCATAAAGTCCCGAGAGGCGCGCGACCAGTCCGCCGGCAGCCCGCGCGATCCCCTCGGCCTCCAGCAAGATTCGCCCGGTTTCCCGGTCGGGCTTGGTTTCGCTGGTTTCGTCCACCCAGTTTCCATCGACCTGCGCATAGACGGAGGAGCTTCCGGTTACGAGGACATGTCTCGGCTCAACGGCAGCCAGCGAGTTCAACAGCCCGTCAACATACACGGAACGATACGCGTCAGGGGCCGCGCGGCCGGGACCCGCGCAGTGGACGAGCGCGTCAGCGCCACGCCAAGCGGAGCCAAGAGAAAAAGGGCTTCCGATATCCACCGCCCGGACACCGTACGGTTTGGCGGAGAAGCGTTCGACGGATTCTTGCCTTGCGCAGAGGCCAAGCACGGCCCAGCCGTTTTCGGAAAACAAATCGGCTGCGATCTCACCAAGGAAACCGCAGCCGGCTATGACGACCCGTGGCAAGGGCCTTAGGGCAAGTTAAGATTGAAACGAATCTTCATCTTCGAGCGCTTGGCGTTGTTCTTGGCCTTGCGGCGCGCCTTTTGAGTGGGCGTCTCGAAGGCTCGCAGCCTGCGAACCTCGTCGAGGATACCCTCTGCATCGAGCTTGGATTTCAAGCGCTTCAGCGCTCGATCAATCGGCTCTCCTTTGCGAACGATCACTTCCGGCATATATTCACCTACTTTCCAAAATTCTCTCCACAAGAAAGAAAAGTATAGGAAAGGGCGGTTACCGCGTCAAACGCTCACTTCCGGAATTGCAATCGGAACGAAAGCCCGCTATAGCTCCGCGTCGCCATGAAAGACCTATACCTTCTTGGGCGTCTCTCCATCGTGTCCTGGTGCTTGATCAGCGCGCCAGTGCTTGTTGCCGATTCGCTTCTCTCCGAGCTGAATTCCGCGCAGAAAACCCAGGTGGAAGATGGATCACAAGTGGTTGTCACTGAGAATATTGATGGAAAACCTTGGCCTCGTATCAAGGTCTATCGACTCGTCGATGCCAGCCCCGAGCAGGTGGCCGCGGTTTTTTTCGATTATGAGAGCGCCAAGTCTTTCATTCCCAACGTCATCAAGTCCGAGATCTCCAATCGGCTCTCCCCTTGCACGATCGAGGTGGATTACGGCTTGGATGTGCCAATCTTTCCGGACGAGTTCTACACCGTCCGCAACAATCTAAGGCTGGTCGATGAAAATTCATATTGCATTGATTGGAAGCTTCTTAGATCTGTCTTAACGAAGGATAGTGTCGGCAATATTCGCGTCGAGGCTTGGGAGGGAAAGGCCGTCATTTGTTATCAGAATCTGGTTACACCGGGATCCAACATTGCCGTGTTGCTGCGCGGCCGGGCGATCGAGCAGATGAAGGAGACCACCAAAGCCTTGGCCAACAAGGTGGAGACGGAAAAGTCTGCGGACCCCCCGGCGTTGAAGCGTCAGGTTGCTGCGCTCCGCGCCGCGCTCAGGCAGCAGCCGGCGGCTGAGCTCACGAAGTATTGATGCGCCGTTAAGCGCAACGGCCGGGCGGAGAATTCGCCGTGAGCCAGGTTGTTCTCCCGAGATTTTTCGGATTTTCCCTCGGATTTCCGGCAGACTGCAGGATGTCATCCCGCCATGCCTGAAAGGATCTACCTGACCGAACGATTGCCGTTGGTCTTCAAAGCCGCAAATTGGCTCGCGGCGCTTTCTTCGGAGCGGCCCCTTGATTTGGGGCATTGTGCTTTGCTCGTGCCGACGACCGGTGCGGGACGGCGTCTGCGTTTTGAACTCATGGGAGCCGCCAGCGAGGGCGGACGGGGCTTGCTGGCGCCGATGGTGACCACGCCAATGGGACTGCTTGCGCAGACCGCCGGTGAGAACGTCACCACGCGAACGGATGCGCTCCTTGCCTGGACGCAGGTGATTTCTCGGGTGCCATCCGGTGAATATCCTGTGCTTCTCTCCGGCTTTTCCGATCACCGAGATTCCTCGCTTCACATCGGTCAGTCGCTCTTAAACTTGTGCTCGCTCCTCGCCGAAGTGGGACTCACACCCGCCTCGCCGGAAATCGTCCGCGCCTGCCCGCATCAGGAAGATCGCTGGAAAGAACTGGAGTCGCTTTATGGACGGTATCTGAATTGCCTTGAGCAGGCCCGGCTTGCAGATGCCAACCTTGCGCGCATCAAAACGGCCAACACCCCCTCAGCGCCGGCGAATATCAGGTCTGTGATCGTCGCGGGGGTGCCGGACCTCAATCGGATTTCCCAGCAGTATCTGGAGAATCTCGAGGCTGCGGGCGTTTCCGTGACCGTCCTCGTGGATGCGCCGGATTGCGACGGAGCTCGATTCGACCCCTGGGGCCGGCCGGACGTTGAAACATGGCCGCAGAGGACGCTCCCGCTCCGGCTCGACGATATCACGGTGGCTGCGGACCCATCATCCGAAGCGGAGATTGTGGCCCGATTGCTGGGACCGGACGCTGCCGCGGGAATTTGCGCGGCGGATGCTGAGATCATTCCATTCCACGATCGCGCGTTACGCCAGGCCGGACACCAGCCGTACGATCCTGCGGGAAAATCTCTCGCGGATTTCGAGTCCGCAACCCTCTCGAGGCTTTGGTTCTCTTTCTGCTCGAGCGACCGTCTTGGAGAGCTTCGCACCCTAGCCGAGCATCCCGTGTTTCTCGAAGCGCTTTGCAGGGCTTCGCAGCTCGGACCCACCTCCGCTCTGGCCGCTCTTGACGAGGTTCGGACGGACATGCTCATCGAAACATTGGCAGATGCTGTCGCGTATTTTCACGAGAACACGTCTGCCGCCGAACGGAGGCCGCGCGCCGCCGCTCTCACCGCGGGCGCGCAGAAGCTGAGGAAGAGATTTGGGACACCCAGGTCTCTGAGCAGCCTTTCGGGATTCTTGCGTTTCGTCTACGGCGGCCGGCAGGTCATCCCGGGGTCCGGCGAGGGGGAAGCGCTCGCTTCCTTGTCGGATCTCCTTCGAACGATTCTCGAATCGCCGCTCTATACCGGGAGTGCCGGGGAATCTGTTTTTTACGAGGAAATGAAAAGCGTCACCGTTTTTGAGCGCCGCTGCGGCACGGAAGTCGAGCTGAACGGGTGGCTGGAGGCTGCCTGGCTTCCGCAGTCCAGTCTCATCGTGTCGGGATGCACTGAAGGCGCGCTTTCCGCGCGGGTCGCCGCGCATCCCTTTCTCCCGGATTCCCTTCGTGGAACGCTGGGGATGCAGAGCAACGCGGTTCGGTTTGCCCGCGATACTTACCTTTTGCATTGCCTGCTTGCGGCCCGCAAGCCGGGCGCGGTGAAGCTCACGCTCTGCCGCACGGGGGCAGACCGGGACCCAGCGAAGCCTTCCCGATTGCTCTTCCGCTGCCCGGACGCAGAGCTTCGTGCGCGGGTGAGCAGCCTCTTCAGTCCCGGCATCTCGCTTCGCAAGACGCACGCCCGGGCGAGGGCGTGGCCTCTTGAGATTCCCCAAAGAGCGCCACCCGCTTCGCTGCAGGTGACGGCCTTTGGCGACTATCTCAAATGCCCTCTGAGATTTTACTTCAAGCGCGTCCTGCGCATGAGCAAATTCGATCCGCAGAAGACCGAGATGGACGCGAGAGACTTCGGCACTGTGCTCCATACCATCGTTGAAAATTTCGCCAACGAGGAAAGCATCCGCGAATCTCGCGATTCCTCAGCGATCGAAAGGTTCGTCCTCGCGGAGCTCGACGCCGTTCTCTGCGATCGCTTCGGCAGACGGCTTTCCCTGCCCGTGCGGGTGCAGAGGGAAAGCTTGCGCGCGCGCCTGCGCCATTTCGCAAGAATTCAGGCGGAGGAGCGCCTCGCGGGCTGGCGGATCCAGGGCGGAGAGTTTCGCTTCGGAAAAGAGCGCACGCTCTTGCTCGCGGACCTGCCCGTCGTGGCGAGCCTCGACCGTGTGGATATTCACCAACAGACCGGGCAACGGCGAATTCTCGACTACAAGACTTCGGCCCAACGAAGCGCGCCGGTCGAGGCCCATCTCGAGGCCGCCACGGGAGAGCATGACGCGTTCGAGATCGAGTGCGCAGGGCGGATCTGGCGCTGGCGCGACCTGCAGCTTCCGCTCTATCGCGCGCTCGCCCAGCTGCAATGGCCCAATGAACCCGAGCCTCCGGCCGTGGGATATTTTTCCCTGCCTGAGCGGGTCGAGGAGAGCCGTATCGAAGAGTTCGTCATGGACGACTCTCTGTTTGCTTCGGCAATGTCCAGCGCCAAGTTGGTGGCAGACCGCGTGCGGCGCGGGATCTATTGGCCGCCCCGCGCGGTGCAGTTTGAAGACTACCGGGATGTTTTTCTTGGAGAAAACCCCGCTGATATTCTGAGCGACGCTTCGAGGGAATTTCTGATGGGAGCTCGGGATTTGCCCATAGGTTGATCGTTGATTGAGTGGAAGTGCCATCAGCTCTCAACTCTCAACTCTCAGCTCTCAACTCTCATCGTCCTGAGGTTGCTCGATGTTGAGTTCGAGTTTGTAGGCCAAAGAGATGAACAAGGCCTGGCACAGGCACATGGTGTTGGTCAGAGACCGGAAACCAAAGGCATTGCCCTCCCTCACCGTCAAAAGCACACTGGCAAAGCGAGCGAGCGGGGACATCTGGCTGTCGGTAACGACGAGGGTGCTGGCCCTGTTGTGGTGCGCCATCCGCACGCAATACTGCGTTTCCTTTCCATAAGGCAAAAAGCTGATGGCCACGAGCGCGTCACCCTTGCGGATGCTGCTAATCTGCTCCCGATGCATTCCGCCGACCCCGGGGGCGAGGATGACGCGCTTGCGGGTGTGCTGAAGCGCGTAGGCCAGATAGGAAGCGGCGGCAAATGAGCGGCGAACCCCCGCAATGTAAATGGTTTTGGCCCGAACCAGGAGATCCAGCGCTTCGTTAAACGCGTCGGTGTCAAGGCCGGAGGCGAGTTCGTCCAATCCGTGCCGGCTTCCCTCGATAAACTCACGAGCGATGTCTGAGCCGCGCAATCTGGTCCGGCTGTTGGTGATCAGCTTGCGGACGCGCTGCTGATAGCCTTGAATGGGCGCAACTTGCTCGGTATACGCCTGACGAAAGATCGCCTGCATCTCGCTGAAGCCCGAGAAGCCAAAGTGCTTCGAAAAGCGAACAACCGCGGACGGGTGCACGTGGCAGGCCTGGGCGATGTCACTCACGCGGTCCATCATCACACTCGCGCGGTGCTGCTCGATGTAGCCGGCAATGCTTTTCAATTGCCTCGGCAGCGACTCATAGCCCGCCGCAATTTTGTCAATCAGCTCATCAACAGTGGGCATTGTCATCGCATCTCGGGCACAAACTAGCCCCGCGCCGGCAACATCGCCAGATCAATAGAACAAAAATTCCAAAATCTTTTAATTTACACTCGTTGTTGCGTGAGGAGGAACCCTCGAAGTCCCGCGATCTTTCCTTCCCCGCTGAATCCTGCTAAGGTTCGGCCATGCTTGCATTCCAAGGGACTGCCAACGAAGGCGAATCCAAGAGGCGACGCGGCCGTGCGCGCGAATCCTGATGGGAGATCTCAAGCATCAGCGAATCATCGCCAACGCCGGTTCGGGAAAGACCCATCGACTGGCGACGCGATATATTGAACTGCTGGAACGCGACGTGCCGGCGGAGCGAATCGTCGCGTTGACTTTCACGAGGAAGGCCGCCGGGGAATTTCTCGACGCGATCTTTGGGCGTTTGGTGCAAGCAGCGTCCTCGGCCGAAGCCGCGCGCGTTCTGGCGGCAACGACGGGTAGGGACGGGCTTTCATCGGCCAGGTGTCTCGCCCATCTCCGGCAACTCATCGATAAACTTCCGCTGCTGACGCTTGGCACGCTCGACAGTTTCTTCGGACGAATTCTTCGGGCATTTCCATTCGAATGTGGTCTGGCAGGAGAGGTGGCCATCCTCGACGATCAACTGCAAGGCGTTCTTCGCCGCCAGGTGCTCGCAGAGGTCTTTCGCCACCAGGGGCGCACGGAAAAGGGCTTTGCCGAATTTCTCGAGATCATCCGCAAGCAAAGCCGCAACCGCGAGGGGCGTGACGTCACCGGGGCGCTGGATCGGGAAGTCGAAGCTTTGCACGAACGCTTCCTCCTCACGCCGAACGGCAAACCTTGGGGCGATCCGTCGGCCATCTGGCGGGAGAAATGCCCGATCCTTCGGGGCGGAGACCTCTCCAGCCTCCCGGAGCAATTCGAGCGCGAATTCTTCGTGCTCCACGCGAACATGGAGGAGAAGCATCGCGCCGATTGGGAAAGCCGCTTTCGAGAGATGCGAGCTCTGCGTGCCGGCTCAGCCGCTCCAGACAGGCTCATCAAGCTTGCCCGGCAGGCCATCGATCCGTCTCCGGCCAGAGGCCGGCCCGGCCAATTCTGCCTGAAGGGCCTCCACGGAAAAATCTTCCATTTCCCCGATGCTTTCCGCGACAGGGTCATTGCGCTGGGGCGCGCGATCATTCGGGCCGAACTCGAGGGCCGGCTCGTTCGGTCACGTGCGCTCTACGAGCTCGTCTCCCGCTTCGAGACCCGCTATCAATCACAGGTTCGCGACGTCGGGCAGCTTACGTTCCTCGACGTGGCTGGATTTCTGGCGGCAGCAGGTGGCATAACCTGGGGAGCGAAATCGTTGCGCCCCTTCAGCCGGCAGGAATTGGATTTCCGGCTTGATTCCTCCTACGACCACTGGCTGCTCGACGAATTTCAAGATACCAGCCGCCTCCAATGGCAGGCCCTCCGCGACCTTGTCGACGAGGTTATCCAGAGCGAAAGCGGGTTGCGTTCGTTCTTCTACGTTGGCGACACCAAGCAGGCAATCTACGCGTGGCGAGGCGGAGATCCGCGGCTTTTCGACGAAGTTGCCGCATTCTACAACGCGTCGGGGACGCGGCGCATCGACACCAGTGAGGCGCTCGATGTTTCCTTCCGCTCCGTCCCGGAAATCCTCGAAGCGGTCAACGCGATTTTCTCGCCACAGCACCTTCGGCGGGTCGCCTCGATTCTTGATTATCCCGAGCAAGTGCTCGACCGATGGGCCTCGGCCTGGCGTGATCATCGGACGAATAACCCCTTGCCGAACGACGGCTGCTTCGAGTGGCGTCCTCTCGAATTCCCCGCCGACGACAAGATTGCGACGCTTGACGCGGAAACCGCACGACTGATTGCCGCCATCGACCCTCTCGCAAAGGGATTGTCATGCGCAGTGCTCGTCCGTTCAAATGCCCGCATTCTTACGGTAATCGACGCGCTTCGTCAGCGCCGGGCTGCCCGCAACTTCGGAAGGTCGATTCTATCCCTGCCAGGATTGCGACGTCACGGCAGCCTTGCTGGCGCTCCTTGGCGTCGTCGCCCATCCGGACGATTCGCTTTCCTCCGGACATGTCAGGATGACACCGCTGGGAAGGCTATTGGAGGGCGACGTGCACGAATTCCGCCGTTCGGCGTTGACGAAGATCCGCGCGGCAGGGTTTCAAGGTCTGCTGGCGGACTGGCTGGCAAAGGTCAGGATCGAGAACAAGCCTTTCGCTACGAGCCGGGTGGAGGAACTCCTGAAAGCGGCCGCCGACTTCGATGCCACCTGGCGAGGCCGGGGGTGTTTGGATGATTTCGTATCATTCGCGCGCGGGCTCATCTCATCGGAGGATCCCGCGGGCCGAACGATTCGGGTTCTGACCATCCACGCCTCCAAGGGGCTCGACTTCGACTTGGTCGTCTTGCCAGATATCGACCTCTCCGCTTCCCCGCAGCGGCGTGAGGCCCCTTTGCATCTCGATTACGGCCCGGACGGGATCGTGAAATGGGGACTGGAACTCCCCCACAAGGAAATCTGCATGTCCGACCCCGTGCTTCAGCGAGCCTGGGAAAGCGACTCCGCAGAGGATTGCTATCAAAATCTCTGCCTGGCTTACGTCGCGCTGACCCGCGCCAAGCGTGGACTTTACTTGCTGAGCAGAAGGCTTAGCGAGGCGAGCAGTTGCCGTGACTTTAACCGCCTTCTACACGAGACCTTCTCCCAAACCGGAAAAACGGCGGGGAATCCGGCATGGCATGAAGGCATCGAGAGGAGGGAATCCGTGGCGGAAACCCCGCAGATTGCGCCTCTGGCCGGTGAGCGCCGGAATTTCCTCCTTCCTTTGCTTCCATCCCAGGAGAACCCCTCTTTGGTCAACGCGGCCTCACTTATCGGAAAAAGCGGCGCCCTCACCGCCGGATCGCAGGTGCATCGTGCGCTCGCGAAGATCTCATGGATCGACGACGGCGTGCCCGATTTCACAGCCCTGCCGGCGGGCATTGCCCTGCTGATAGCGGATTTTCTCAAGACGGACACGGCACGACGACTCTTCACTCGGCCCGCGACACCCCACTCCCTTTGGCGGGAAAGGGCGTTCGACGTAACCTTGGGAGGCCAATGGATCAGCGGAGTTTTCGACAGAGTAATCATCTTTCGAAACGATGCCGGTGAGGTGCTGCATGCCGCCATTTACGATTTCAAGACGGATGAAGGCGAGATCGCGGACGCCTACAGAGGGCAAATGAGCCTTTACCGAAAGAGCCTCGGCTTCCTCATTGGCTTGCCGGAGGAGAAAATTGCCGCAAGTTTAGTCGCCGTTCGCACGGGGGACGAGATTCCGGTGCTCGGCCATACTTTGGTCCAGGGCGTTTTGGATCTGGTCTGATGCTATCCTGACAAGAGCGCAGCCCTACTACGCGTCTGGTGCTTCCGCCACCGATTTCAATTCCGCCAGACCCTGCTCGAATTGGCCCCCGATCATCTTGTCCATGTTCATGACGAGGCCGATTCCCTTGGCGAGGAATTTATTTTCGCCGGTCATGCTCCAGGTCACGGCGGTACGGTCGCCCTCCGGCTCGAAGGTGAACTCCGCTGTGTGGGTGGCCGCGAAGGGTTTGAAGAATTCAAGTTTGATTCTGACCAGATTGCTGGGACGGCTCTCCACTATCGTCATGCGTCCCTCGCCGGCCTGGTTGTTGCCGGCCCACGAGTAGACGGCGCCCGGCCCGGCCGGGGCGCCTTCGTAGGTTCTTTGCAGCGCCGGATCGATTTTTTCCCACGGGGACCAGGCCGTCCACTTGTGAAAATCATTCACCTGCGCAAATATCGTCTGCGCGGGAGCGGCGATCGTGGCTTTCCGCGTGATGCGGAACTCGGATGGCTGCATCGCCACAATGCCGGCGAATACGACCGCGATGGCTGCGAGAGCGATGAGGATTACTTGGATCATAGTTTCTTAGGTTTGGCGTGGTTACGAGATCGTTTCGAGGGCTGCCGGACGTATCCCTAAACTATCCTCCGGCATTCATGAACTCTCGCCTGGCGATGCTCAATCCTTAGACGAACGACCGGCTGGATTCAGGACGCGGTCATCCCGAAACTCCCGCCTCCCCCGGATTTTCCGAGGGGGTCCGATGCGTGCTTGCTCTCTCCCGAAACGTAAGTTCTGCAATGCCGGATTTATCGAGCTCCCCGAGGCCGGAAGCCACCATGCGTTGATATTGCTCTTTGGTGGCCTCAGCGAGCGGCAGGTCGAGACCCGCCGCGCGGCCCAGGTCGAGGGCGATACCGGAATCCTTCGCGGCGTGCGCCGCGGAGAAATAGCACGAATGCTCCCGATTCTGCATATCCTCTCCGTCAGTTTGGAGAACGCGCGAGTTGGCTCCGGTTTGGGAAAAAATCTCACGGAGCATGGAGAGATCGAGAGCGAGCGCGTCGCCCAAAGCGAGCCCTTCGGCAAGTCCGGCCGTATTGATATTCATGACCATATTGACGAGCGCCTTGACCTTGGCCGCCTCGCCCGTGCCGCCGACGTAGCGGAGCGCGGCGCTCATGTTGCGCAGGAAGGGTTCGACCCTCCGGAAGACCGCTTCGTCGCCCCCCACCATCAGATAGAGCGTTCCCTGCCGCGCTTGCGTGATGCTGGAAGCCATGCAGGCTTCGAGCGAGTACGCCCCGGCGGCGCGAGCCGCCTTCTCCACATCAAGATGGCCTTGCGGTGAAATCGTCGCGCAGTTGACGAAAATTTTGTCCCGGGCGTTCACCAGCAAATGATCCGTCCCTCCGTCGAGGCCAAAGACGGACCGCATCGCGGCGTCATCGGTCACCACGGTGACCACGATGTCACAAAGAGCGGTGACCTCAGCGAGTCGCTGGCACGGTGTTGCCCCAAGCTCGGCGGCCAGCTCACTGGCCGCCTCTGCGCGCACGTCAAACGTAGCGCCAATCACGTAACCTTGATCCCGCAAACGGCGGGCCATATTCGAGCCCATCCGTCCAACGCCGACAAATCCAATGGTGTTCATACGCCTCCTGCTTCAGAGATCCGTTCCCTCCTTCCCGAGATCCGGAAAAAACGGGTTGACTTTCTTTTGTTCACCCACGGTGGTGAGCGGCCCGTGGCCCGGGCAGAGAACCGTCTCGTCGGGCAAGGAGAAAATGCTTTCGCGGTTGGTCCGCAAGGCGTCCTTATACGAGATGCCTCCTCCGCCCATGGAGCCGGCGAAGATGGCATCGCCGACGATTGCAATCGTGCGTGACAGGCCCCGCACGACGTAGGTGACGCCTCCCGGCGAATGGCCCCACGTCGAGAAGCTTTCAATGGAAAGAGCTCCGACTCGAAACGTCTTTCCTATCACAAACGATCGGGCTCCGGCGACCGGTTCCTTTTCGCCGATCCACGCCTCCGCGCCGGTCCTTTCTCTGAGCCGGTCGAGCTCGAGGATATGATCGCCGTGCGAATGAGTCAGCAGAATCAGCTCGAGCCTGAGCCCGTGAGCGTCAATCGCTTCAAGCATATCGTCGCAATCCGCCCCGGTATCAAAGGCAACGCCCGCCTTGGCGGACGGATCCCAGACAAGGTACGCGTTCACCGTCATGTCTTCGAAGGGCGTATTAAACTGCGAAAGCCCGTCCATCAGCGGAATTTCCGCGGGCCGATAGTCGGTCCTTCCGATCGCGGCGACGCGGTCAGGATGCAGGTTGAGCGCGGCAGCCAGGGCGCGCACCCCGGGCTCGTCGAACGAACCACTGAGGATCTGGTTTGCCAGGACCGTGGACACGCCGGCCTTGGTGGAAAGGGCATCCACATCCAGGCCAAGTCCACGCCGGGCTTTCGAAAGAATATCCGCGTAGGTGTCTTCGAGAGGAATTTTCATAGCCATCAATCGCAGGCGCGCACGAAGCCTGGCCAGCCGAACTCAGGCAGACCGGTTTCGCATTTGGTAATTGAGCAGGATGTGCAGGGCAGCAAACATGCCAAGGGTGGAAATGATGAGGATCCCTGAGTTGAACCAGAGCAAGCCGACGCGAAACCCAAAATAGGTCTTCACTGGTCCGAAGAAGACATTCAGGCGGCTTTGACTTCCAAGTTCGTTGCGGTAGTCACTCTGCTCCATTTCGGCCTTGGAGACCAGATCGGTGACCTTTTGGTTTACATAAACCTGCTCGGCCGTCACCCCGCGCTCGCGCGTGCGGAACTTTTCCCGGTGAAAGCGCCCGCCCGCGATGACGGTGTCAATCGCCGCGAGGCTCTTGTCAAGATCGGCGGGGGATTTCGCCTGGAGACCGGAGAGAACGGCGAGCAGGTCTTTGAGATCCTCGAGACGCTCCTCCTGAGCGGGCGAAGGATTGTGCGCGGCGGCAAGCATCTCAATCTGGGCTTGAATCGTCTCCTGGCGACTGGTCAGGGGATTCATTTTGGCTTGGGCGAAAACCAGGGCTTCGTAGGACCAGCGCATTGGCATGAGCGCACAAATGAAAGGCACCTTCAGGTCGCTGCGAGGTTCCATCGCGCTTCCCGGATGCCGCGCAGCCCATTGTCTGATCGAATACACGAAGTCGAGGTCGCGATTCATGTCCTCATATTTGATCAGGGCGCCCGCCAGAATTATTTGCGGAATGAGGACGACGGGAATCGCCAGAACGGCGGTTTTGCTCTCGTTGACGAGCGCGGAGATGACCAATCCAATCGCCACTCCGCTCATCGTGGTGAGAAACATCGCCCAGAAAACAATCCAGAAAACGCCTCGCACAGAAAGAAGGGCGTTGCCCACGAGAGTGAAAAGGATGCATTGGATGACCGCGAAGGTGGCGAGAGTCAGGGCCTTTGCCAGCACGTAGTAGCCGAGGCGCACGTTCAAGTTGCGCTCGCGCAGAAGCACGGGACGGTCCCGAGTGATGTCATCGACACTGTTCGTGAGGCCAAGGAACATTGCGACGACCAGCGACAGGAAGAGATAGACCGGAATGTGAAAGGCGGAAGCGAAGTCGTAGTATTCGCTCTCGGAGTGCCGCAGGACGAATCCGATAAGCAGTGCCAGGGCGGGCGCGGCGAGCAGGGTGATGAGGAGGTTGGCGTTATTGCGCAGCTTGCTAAAGAACGCGCGCTTTAAGAGGACACGGAATTGTTTCCATTCCTCGCGCCAGCGCAGAGGTTCGCGCCGCTTGGCGCTCGCCGGCAGCGGGGGCGGCACTTCCCGCGGCGTCGCCGGCGATTGCACGTCCTTCACCAGACGAAAAGCCTCGTATTTGTCGCGCCAGTAGTCGGGAGAATAGCGGCGCGCCGGAACGAGCTGGCCGCGATTGTTTTCCTCCAGGATGATGTCGCCGGAAAGGTCTCGCAAGGGCGTTTCGAGCACGTCGAAGATAAACTCGGGCCGGGTGGTGCCGCACGCCTCGCAGGTGCCCAGCTCGGCGCCGTAGTGCTGTTGGTGCTCGGCCGCGGCGAAATACTTGAGCATCTCCTGCGGTGTGCCGAAGAAGACAAGTTTGCCGCCCCGGTCCAGAAGCACCGCTTTTTGGAACATCTGAAAAATCTTCGAAGTCGGCTGGTGAATCGTCACCAGGACGATCTTGTTGTGAGACATTCCACGAATGATCTCGATGACATGCTCGGAATCCTTCGAAGAGAGCCCGCTCGTCGGCTCGTCGAAGAGATAGACATCCGCGGAGCTGATCATGTCCAGACCGATGTTCAACCGCTTGCGCTCGCCACCCGAAAGGGTTTTTTTGTGCGCCTCGCCGACGACATAGTTTCGTCGCTCGTTGAGACCGAGCTCGGCCAGCTTGCCGTCGATGCGGCGCTGGCGATCGCGGCCGGAAAGGTGCGGCGCGCGCAGGGCCGCGGCGAAGTCCAGATTTTCCTCGATGGTGAGGTGTTCGTCGAACGCGTCATGCTGGGGAATGTAGGTGACGTACTTGCGCAGGGTGTCGCGATTGGCGTAAAGCGAGCGCCCGTTGAAGAGGACGTCTCCCTGGGTGGGTTGAAACTGCCCGGAAATGGCGCGCATGAGCGTGCTCTTGCCGCTTCCGCTGGCGCCCATCACGCACACCATTTCGCCGCGCTGCACGGAAAACGAAATGCCGTCGATCGCGACCTGCCGGTTGCGGAATCGGCAGACCAGATCATGCACCTCGAGCGAGCGAATGATGTTGCGCTCCTCTTCGAGAAGGCGCTCGGAGAAATTACAGCGCAGGACTTGTCCGGTGTCGATGCGGATGGTGTCGCCGTCGGCAAGCGGTGCGAAGTTTCGGACCGGCACACCGCGCACGAGAATCGGGCGATCGGTCTGGAGCACCTCGACGCGGCCTTCTTTCCGATCGTAATCACAATAAATCTTCAAAAGCACATCACCCCCGCTCCCGGGCGAAAGCAGAATGTCGTCCTCTTCGAGAAGGCCGGGATTATTGGAAACGAGATACTCACTCTTCGAGGCCTTAAGCTGAAAGCGCCCGCCAAACTGCCGGGCACGGCGGCGCAGATCGCCGAGGTCAAGCTCGCTGTCGTTGTGAAAAACGATGTTATCCTCGAGCGTGGCCTCAACGGTCGCGCCTTCCCTGAGAGGCACGCCCTTGAGCACGGCATCGACATCCTTGAGCGCCGTTATCCGAACCCGTAGTCCGAAGGTCACCTCGAGACAGGAGTCCCGCGAGCGGTTCTTCTCCAGGCGCACTTCGTCATCCTCATTGACGGTGACGAATATCTGGGGGAGCGAGACATTTTTTCTGGCGTTGAAATAGAAGACGAGATCCTGGTGCGTGAGCACCTGGTCGTCGATGAGGATCCGTTGGCCGGCGAAGATCCTGCAGAGGTCGCCGTTCTTCAAGACCCTGCCCTGCACGATCAGATTCCGGCCCGTAAGGTTCTTGAGAATCACCAGATCCTTGTAGCGGTAGGCCAGAATACGCTCGGCCTCGTTCAGCCCGGGAAGCAGGACATCGCAGCGGTCCGGCGGACCAAAGCTCACGACTTCAAGAGGCGAGGTTCCCTGATGATAGATGCCCACGTCGTTTTGGTCGTTGGCGTTGAGCTGATAAACGATATCGATCGCCTGGGCGGCCATGCCGAGTTGCGACATGAAAGAATAGTAGGCAATGACCTGTTCCTGCTTCAGGCCGGCCTTTGAGATCAGGTCGTAAAGCTGAACGCCCAACAGGATCTTTCTCTCGTCGTCGAGATTGGCGGAGAGTTGCTGGGCGATCGCATTGAGATCTTGATGCTGATGCAGCGCGTCGCGAAACAGCTTTCTCAATTCGGAGTAAACCGTGTCCGGATAGTCGTAACGGAGAAACCCCAGACTGGAGTCAATTTCCTCCTCGAGAAGCTCCCCCTCGACTCGCGCGAACGCCGCGAATACCTTGATGAGAGTGGGCAGCAAATTCGGGCTCTCCCCGACAGTGCGCGGCTTGCGCATCAGCCGGCGCACCATGCGGCGACCGGTCGCCCTCACGCGCGCGGCAAGCAGGAAAAGCCCTTCGAGCCGACGCTGAGCGCGGCCGGTCGGTTGCTGCGCGACTACTGCCATCGCTACAGGCTATCGCCCGCGTGTCATCTTTTCAACGACGTGTTGCAAGCCGCCGCGATTTGAGGATAATTTCCCGTTTACCTCTATGCCTGAAGAAGCAACCGAAGCGCGCACCGTTTCAATGCCCGCCCCGCCGCTGGAAGATCTCCGCGTTCGCGGGGTCACCCGCCTGATCACCCCTGCGCAGATCAAGGAACAGTCGCCGGCCAGCCGCGTCCAGAGGGAAACGGTGCTCCGCGGACGCGAGGGGGCGCGCGCGATTCTGCGCGGTGACGACGATCGGCTCCTGGTCGTCGTTGGCCCGTGCTCGATCCATGATCCCGAGGCCGCCTTCGATTACGCGCGTCGCCTGGCCGACCTCAGCCGCAGGGTCGCTGATCGCTGCCTCATCGTGATGCGCGTCTATTTTGAGAAACCCCGCACGACTGTCGGCTGGAAAGGTCTGATCAACGATCCTCTGATGAATGATTCGTGCGACATGGCCTACGGACTGGCTTTGGCAAGAAGGATCCTGCTCAACATCGCGGATCTGGGCCTCCCGGCCGGCACCGAATTCCTTGACCCGGTCGTTCCTCAATACATCGCGGATCTGATCAGCTGGGCAGCGATCGGCGCTCGCACCACCGAGTCCCAAACCCACCGGGAAATGGCGAGCGGGCTTTCCATGCCGGTCGGTTTCAAGAACGGCACCGATGGCAGCGCGCAGGTGGCTATCGACGCGATGAAGAGCTCCCGGACACCCCACAGTTTTCTCGGAATCGACCAGGATGGTTCGACGAGCATCGTCAAGACAACCGGCAACCCCGATAGCCACGTGGTTCTGCGCGGGGGTCGCGAGGGCACCAACTATGAACCACAGAATGTCGCCGCAGTCTGCGAGACACTCAAAAAGAGTGGGCTCCCTCCGGCCGTAATGGTCGATTGCAGTCACGCCAATTCCGGCAAGGACCCCAACCGCCAGCCCAAGGTCTGGGAAAGCATCATTGCGCAACGCGCATCCGGGCGCCGGGAAATCATCGGCGCAATGCTTGAGAGCAACATCCATTTTGGCGGGCAATCGCTGGCCAACGATCCCTTTGCGCTCAAGTATGGCGTTTCGATCACCGATGCGTGCATGAATTGGGAGATGACGGAGGAATTGTTGAGTCGATTCCAACAGTAAGAAACGCGAACCGGCAAGCTGCGCGCAGTGCTGACGCAACCGGCGCTTCCCGCCTGAAATTCCGATGACGGTCGCAGAGACGCCCTTCGCCGCCATCGATTTCGAGAGTGCGGGAATCCGGCGCGGCGGCACCGAAGTGCCAGTGCAGATCGGTATTGCGCTGATGCAGCTTCAGGAGATTTCCGGGTCCTTCGTAAGCTTCCTTTTCACTGAGGAGCCCATCACTTGGGCCGCTCAACGGGTTCACGGCATCCGCAAGAGGGATCTCACCGGCGCGCCGCGATTGCTGGAGCTCTGGCCTGAAGTCCGCAGTCTGCTCGCAAACCGCTGGCTTGTCGCGCACGGATCCGCTACCGAAAGGCGGTTTCTCCGCGCGTTTCCCTTCCACGGTTTCGGACCGTGGGTTGACACTTTGAGGCTTTCCCGCGCAGTCTGGCCGGCGCAAAGATCCTTCGCCTTGGGCGATCTTATCCGGGACCTCGGGCTCGAAGACGACCTCCGCAAGACCCTTCCAAACTTTCGCTGGCACGACGCGCTCTCCGATGCCATCGCCTCGCTGATTCTCCTTCGGCGCGTCGTTACCGAAGCAAGTGTCGAGGCCCAGGAGGCCAGGATATTGCTGCGCCCGAATGATTCGCGCTATCACCGGCTCAAGGCCAAATAAATCCGTCCTCCGTCAAGATCGCGTTCACACATACATCGTGGGGCTCCGCGGGGATCCTTTCCAGGACCTGAAACTTAAAACAGACGCCCAGCGTCCTGACGGCTGGGTTGGCCTCCAGCCACCGGTCGTAATAACCCTTTCCTCTGCCGAGCCGCACTCCGGCACGGTCGAAAGCAAGGCCCGGAACAATCACCAGGTCCGGTGGAGGCGCTGCCGTCCCGCCCACAGGCTCACTCACTCCGTGAGCGCCCGCCTCGAACACCGTGCCGGAGAAAAAGAGGAGCGCCCCATTGTCAAGTATCCTGGGAAACGCGAGCAGCTTGTCCACAGGACCTTCGCCCAACCAATCCGGCTCGCTGGGAAGAGCCACAAAGCCAAAAACAACCCTCGCTGCTTTCCAAATCTCGGCCTTCCGCAAGTGATGCCGGATCTGTTCCGATGCAGAGGCTCTTGCGGCAGAGTCTCGTCCTGCCTCTCTCATTTTCGCGCGCAAGATTTGCTTTTCGTTCCAAATCATTCGACAATCGGCCAAATCTATGGTGCGCCCGTTGTTAAGAAGAAGAAAGCGCGCAAAACCGCAAAATCACGTTGATATGCGCCTGGGCGACGGGTGGCATAAACGAAACTTTCTCTCAGAAATCGTTATTCCGTCGCTGTTTGTCAGACGACAGGGACACAAAATAAAGCCGGTCTTTCCCGAGCTCGCGCCCGGCAAGCTCTGCATCACATGGATCGGCCACGCGTCCTTTCTCATTCAGACTCCCGAGCACAGTGTGCTCATTGACCCCAATTGGGCAAAATGGCTCAAGGTGATCAAGCGGATCAAGCATCCGGGGATTGAGTTGCACGACCTCCCGGCCATCGATCTCGTGCTGGTGACACACGCTCACTTCGATCATCTGGATCGGCGCACATTGCGCGCCGTAGCCAGCGACCAGCCCATCGCCGTCCCCGAACACGTCGGTAATCTCGTGCATGATCTGGGATTTAACAGGATCCACGAGCTGCGCCATTGGCAGAGCTTCGAGCATGGCACCCTCAAGATCACCCTCACTCCCGCACGCCATTGGGGCGCACGTATTCTTCATGACAGCCACCGCGGATTCGGAGGGTTTCTTCTTGAATACGCAGGCCGAACGATTTTCCACTGCGGGGACACCGCCTACTTCGATGGCTTCAGGGAAATCGGCGCGCGCGCAGACATTGAGATCGCCCTTTTGCCGATTGGAGCCTACGAGGCGCCGACGAAACGTGACGTCCATATGAATCCGGAGCAAGCTCTCCAAGCCTTCCGTGAACTACGGGCCAAGACGCTGATTCCGATGCACTTTGGAACGTTTCGCCTCGGCTACGAGCCTCTGCACGAACCGCCGCGCCGCCTCCTGGAGAAGGCCCTTGAGCTTCAGCTGCTTGACAAGGTCCGGCTTCTCAACGAAGGCGAGCCCTCGGTTTTCTAAGCGAAACTAAAGTCTTCGAAATTCGCGGATCGACCAAGCCGCGTCGTTTGCTCTTGATGTCTCAGGAGGTTTCGCGGTAGTTTTGAGGCATGGGAATATTCTCTTGGATTTTTCTGGGCCTGATCGCAGGCGCTCTAGCCAAATTCATTCTGCCGGGCAAGGATCCCGGCGGTCTCATTGTCACCATCATCGTCGGCATCGTCGGCGCCCTCTTGGGCGGTTTCCTAGGCAGTTTCATCGGCCTCGGAAAGGTCGAATCGTTCGATATCGGCGGGATCTTTGTCGCAACGATCGGCGCGATTCTGCTCCTCATAGTCTACCGCTTGGTCATGAAGAGATCCGGACCTTAGAAAAATACGCGTCCGGATTCGGTTGGACGTGCGATACTTCAGCCGTAACACCAAACCCCAACCCGACACTCCCTATGGGCCTTTTCTCAAATCTCCTTTCAAAAGTCTTCGGCCAGCAGACCGCGCAAGCGTCCACCCCTTCCCAGACACCCGATGGCTCGGCGCCAACCGCACCCGGCGCCTCGACGCCGGCAGCCACCGTTGATGTGACTGCAATTCTGGACGACCTTGCTTCAAAGAATCCCGAGAAACTCGACTGGCGCAGGTCCATCGTGGACCTGATGAAGCTTGTCGGTATGGACAGCAGCCTGGCGTCGCGCAAGGAACTCGCCAAAGACCTCAATTACACGGGCGACACGGGCGATTCCGCGGCCATGAACGTTTGGCTTCACAAGGTGGTGATCAGAAAAATCGCCGACAACGGCGGCAAGGTGCCAAACGAGCTGCTCGCCTGACTTTCCGGCGAATCTTGGGTCAGGCCAGCTGTGGGTTCCCAGCCGATTTTTCGAAGGGAAAGGGAATCGCGGGCCCTATTTTTTTAGTGCCGCATCCCATTGTGAGATCCGGGTCTTCTGAGCCTCGAAAAGCGCGTCCGGCGAATCCAGGATCTCGATTTTTAGGATCTTATCCCCCTGCCCGATCGCGTTGACCACGTCCTGGCCCTTGGTCACCTCACCGAAGACGGTGTGTTTTCCATCGAGCCAGGGGGTCGGCACGTGCGTCACGAAGAACTGGCTGCCGTTGGTGACCGGCCTTCCGGTATTCGCCATCGAAAAGACTCCGGCTTTGTCATGTTTGAGGTCCGGCTGGATTTCGTCCTCGAAGGTGTAACCAGGCCCGCCGCGGCCCGTGCCGGTCGGATCCCCGCCCTGGATCATGAAATTGGGGATGACGCGATGGAATGTGACTCCATCGTAGTAGCCTCGATTTGCAAGATTGAGAAAGTTCGCCACAGTAACGGGCGTCTTGGAGGGAAAAAGGGTCCCTTCTATGTCACCTTTGCTGGTCTTTACGATGATACGAATGTCAGGCATGTCGCCGGCGTTGGTCGCGGTTACAACGCAGATTGTCACGGCAAAAAGGGCGAAAAGCGTCTTTTTCATGTGAGGAATTGTGGCAAGATTTGAGGCATGTCGCAACACAGGGTGAAGATTGGTGTCGTTCAAAGCCGGTCCTCCGCAAGTCTCGACGCCAATCTTGCCGCCGCCGAACACGGCATTCGCGAGGCCGCCGGGAGGGGCGCGCGGATAGTTTGCCTGCAAGAGCTTTTTCGCTCGGTTTACTTTTGCCAGGTCGAAGACCACAAGTATTTCGAACTCGCCGAGCCCGTTCCCGGGCCGACGACTGAAAGGATGCAGGCGATCGCCAAGGAGCTCGGCGTGGTGATCGTTGCTTCGCTCTTCGAGCGCCGCGCGCCCGGAATCTATCACAACACCGCGGCCATCATCGACGCGGACGGAACCTATCTCGGAAAGTACCGCAAGATGCACATCCCGGACGATCCCCTTTTCTACGAGAAGTTCTACTTCACTCCGGGGGACCTAGGTTTCCAGGCCTGGGATACGAGATTCGCCCGCATTGGAGTTTGTGTGTGCTGGGACCAATGGTACCCGGAAGCGGCTCGGCTCACGGCATTGCGCGGCGCGCAGATCCTCTTCTATCCCACAGCCATCGGCTGGCATCCGAAAGAAAGGATCGAATACGGCTCGCGGCAGCATTCCGCGTGGGAGACGGTCCAGCGCGGCCACGCCGTGGCGAACGGGTGCTACGTTGCCGTGCCGAACCGCGTCGGTCACGAAGCCCCTGATGGAGGCGAAGGCATCGAATTCTGGGGCCAAAGCTTTGTTTGCGACCCCTCGGGACAAATTGTCGAAAAGGCTTCCGTCGACAAGGAAGAGGTGGTCGTTGCGGAGGCAGACTTGGACGCTGTGGAGACCCAACGCACACATTGGCCGTTTCTCCGAGACCGGCGAATCGACGCTTACGGCGAGATCACACGACGTTTTATCGACTAGCGCTGCGCGGTTCCATTCAATGCCCATCCGTCCGCTCCGCCACGACCGCGCGCACGACTACAGGTTCTTGATGCGCCGCTGGCGCGCTGTTGCGGCCGTAACGGACCTGCGCCTGAAAAAATACGCGGAAGCCGGGGGCTGCAAGATCTACTGCCTGGCTTCGCGTCGCAAGAAAGCCGACGCGCCGTCGGTCTACTTGTCTGCAGGCATCCACGGCGACGAGGCCGCCGCTACAGAAGGATTGGTCGGGTGGGCCGAGGCACACACCGACGTCTTGCTCCGGCTGAATGCCCTCATTTTTCCGTGTTTGAATCCCTGGGGCCTCGTCAATAATTCGAGGCGAGACCCCGACGGGCGCGATCTCAACCGAAGCTTTCACACTTCAGCCGTCCCGCAGATCGCCGCGCAGATGCAGTGGCTTACGGGATGCGCCTTCGATCTCGCCCTCAACTTGCATGAAGATTACGATGCCCTTGGTTTCTATCTCTATGAATTGCAGCGCATCAAACCTTACTGGGGAGAAATCCTCCTCGAGGCCGCCGCGGAATTTATCCCGCCGGACCCCAGACAAAAAATAGAAGGGCGTTCCGCTCGGAGCGGCATCGTTCGCCGCTCGGTGACGCCGGACATGATGCCCGAGTGGCCGGAGGCTTTCGTCCTCTATTTTCAAAACGCTGCCCGCATTTTCACGATTGAGACGCCCTCTGAATTTCATCTGGACGATCGCGTGGACGCCCAGTTCGCCGTCATCTCCAAGGCTGTGGAACTCTGCAGGAAAGAGTTTTCTTTTCGCTCGAAGGAGCCCGCGGCATCATGAATCCATGTCCCGAGAAGCTGTCATCGAACGCACCACGAGCGAAACGTCCATCCGCGCGCGCCTGAACCTCGACGGCAAGGGTCTTTCGAACCTCCACACCGGCATTCCATTCTTCGATCACATGCTGACGCTTTTCACCCGGCATGCACTCTTCGACCTTGATCTCGACGCGAAGGGCGACATCGACGTGGATTTCCATCACACCGTCGAAGACGCGGGCATCACTCTCGGCCAGGCCCTGACGAAGGCCCTGGGCGGGAAAACCGGAATCAGGCGCTATGGATTCGCGTATGTTCCTATGGATGAAACTCTTGTGCGTGCTGTCGTGGACCTGAGCGGGCGGCCCTTTCTGGCCTATCACCCGCCGTCTTCGGTTGAGGCAATCGGGGGAACCTTCTCCTTTCAACTGGTCGAAGAATTCCTTCGAGCCGTGAGCGTGAGTGGCGCGATGAACTTGCATGTGGAGATTCTTGCCGGCCGGGATGCCCATCACATGGCCGAGGGAGTCTTCAAGGCGTTTGCGCGCGCGCTCGACATCGCCACTCAAATCGACCCGCGCGTGGAGGGAGTGCCAAGCACCAAGGGCGTTTTGTGATCCCGAAGACCTGCAAAGGCCCCGGCGCATTGAGTTTTCTGCGAGAGCGTTGAATCTTTGACGTTCCATGGCGAATGTTTCCAGCTCCATCGGCGTTGTCGATTATGGCAGCGGCAACCTGCGCAGCGTCTCCAAGGCGCTCGAGGCGGTAGGAGGGTCGGTCGCGCTTATCACGAAAGCCGCGCAGCTTCACCGGCACGACGCTGTCGTTGTGCCCGGCGTGGGTGCTTTCGGCGACTGTGCGCACAATCTGCGCAGGTCCGGCCTGTGGGAACCACTGGAGGAGTGGTTACAGGCAGGGCGGCCCTACCTGGGAATTTGCCTGGGCTACCAGTTGCTTTTCGAATCCAGCGAGGAATCGCCCGGATGCAAGGGCCTCGGCGTTCTCCCGGGCCGGGTGATACGCTTCGCGGGAAGCGGGCTCAAGATCCCGCACATCGGTTGGAACACGCTTTCGGGAGCACACGGGCCAATCTACCGCGGCCTGCCGGGCAATCCCTATTTTTACTTCGTGCATTCCTATTTTCCCGTTCCGGCCGGCGATGGCCTCGTCAGTGCTCACTGCGAGTATGGAGGCACCTTCGCGGCCAGCGTGAGCAGCGGCAGCCTGCATGCGACACAATTCCATCCCGAGAAAAGCCAGGCCGCCGGCCTTGCGCTCTTGCGGAACTTCGTGGAGACGCTTGCTTAGCGCGAGTTCGGTGGTCGGGAGTTGAACGTCGAAACTGGAGAGTTGAACGTTTCTTTGGCATGCTCTTACTTCCTGCGATCGATCTGATGGGTGGTGAAGTCGTGCGCCTCAAGCGCGGACTCGCCGCCAAGAAGACCGTTTATTCGAACGACCCCGTCGCCTTTGCCCGGAAATGGGAGGAAGCAGGCGCAGATTGGCTGCACCTTGTCGATCTCGACGCGGCCTTCAGCGGAGAGCCCATGAACCTTCATCACGTCGAGCAGATTTGCGCGGCGGTGAAGGTTCCGTGCGAGCTTGGTGGGGGCTTGCGCGATCTCGAGAGCATCAGCGGCGCCTTTGCGGCAGGTGTCAGCCGTGTCATCCTTGGGACAAAGGCCTCCGAGTCCGTGGATTTTGTCCGGCAGGCGTGCGCAGAATTCGGCGGAAATCGCATCGCTGTTGGAATCGACGCGATGAACGGCTTGGTGGCCGTGAAGGGCTGGACCGAAATAACGGCCGGACGCGCCACCGACCTCGCCATCGCTGTCCAGGATGCAGGCGCGGAAACCGTCATCTACACCGACATCGCCACCGACGGCATGCTCGCAGGGCCAAACTATGCCGCGCTTCAGAATCTCCTCCAGGTCGTCGACTGCAATCTGATTGCCAGCGGGGGAGTGGCCTGTCGGGAAGACCTCGAGCGGCTGGCTTCGATGCCTGGTCTCTATGGCACAATCATTGGAAAGGCGCTTTACGAAGGAGCGATTGGCACTCCCCTTCCGCGTTTTAAATAATCCGCTTGACAATTTCATCGACCTTCTGGCATTAACGGTCGCTCAAACACAACATCCGATGAAAAAACTGCTCCTAACCACATCAATCGTTGCACTGTCGCTTTGCGGCGCCCTAGCGGGCGACGGGAAGTCCTTCAAGGAGGTAAAGACGGTTGTCACTCCCGAGCCGCCCTGCCGATTCCGTGACATGGAATTTCAGATCGACGGCTTTTACACCCAGTTCTTTGGCTCTCATGGAAGCCGGTTCAAGACCGGTCCCGGCGGCGGCTTTGGACTAAACTTCTTCTTCTTGCGTTACTTCGGTATCGGATACGAGGCGGCTTGGTATGATAACGGCGGAACCACGGAGCACTTGCCCGTTGGCGGAAACCTGTTCCTCCGCTATCCCATTTGCGCCTTGAACCTCGCTCCCTACATCATGGTGGGTGGCGGCGTCGGCTGGGATGGAGACGCGGTCGGCTACGGAAACGTCGGCGGCGGTCTTGAATACCGCTTCACCGATCACATTGGCGCCTTCGTCGACGGACGCTGGTTCTACGGCAACGAAGACTTTGGCAATTCGGGCAACCTCCGCGCAGGAATGCGATTTGCCTTCTAACTATACTCTAAACTTCTAACGAGCAGATTAGTTCTTGCTTAAACACCGAAGGAGAAATCCTTCGGTGTTTTGCTTTGTCTGGATAGCCCCGCGCATCTAATTGGCGTCTCGAGCAACCCCGACAGAAGTTTCCAAAATGGCCGGGGCGAAATGGCCTGGCTGACCGGGAAGAGACAAAGGCCAATGTCCATAGACCTCGGTCTTGTGCCAATGCCCTAGAAATCTGGAGCTGACCGGGCGATCGACTCTTGATTGTCCGCGACTCGGTGACACACTCCGGCATGGCCACCTCCCCGATCACCACCCTTTTTCTTGATATTGGCGGCGTCCTTCTCACCAACGGTTGGGACACTGATCTTCGCAAAAAGACGGCCGAACATTTCGGACTCGACTACGAAGAGATCTATCATCGCCACCACGTTACCTACGACATCTACGAGGAGGGCAAAATGACCCTCGATGAATATCTTTGGCAGATCGTTTTCTACGATCCGCGGCCGTTCACCCCGGAGGACTTTAAGACCTACCTGCTTGAGCAAGCCAAGGCTTATCAGGAGACGATCGATCTCGTGAAGCGGCTCAAGGCCGTCTATGGATTGCGCGTCGCTGTCGTGAGCAACGAAGGCCGCGAGATTGCCGAGGACCGCATCAGCCGGTTCAATCTAAAGGAGTTCGTCGATTTCTTCATTGTTTCTGCCTTCGTTCACATCCGCAAACCAGACCTCGACATTTATCGACTCGCTCTGGATGTTGCGCACGTTAGGGCGGATCAGGTCGCCTACATCGAAGATCGCCCGCTCCTATGCGACGTCGCCTCGCGGCTCGGTCTTCGTGCCGTCTTGAACCGAAACGCCCAGGAAACCCGCGAAAAGCTCGCGACCCTCGGCCTGGTGCTCTAAATAGCGCCGCCGAAGAGATTTCCAAAATTGCTAAGCCGAAATGAATGGACTGGGAGCGCACGCGTCCCCAGACCCCTAGACGCTCTTCGCTGTCAATGGCACCGATGAGATGGCCCACCCAAAATAGGCCACCCGCTTCTTTGGGTTGGCAAAGCGCCCGATGTCATCGATGGCAGAGGCCACTCTTGGCTTAGCACCTCGCTCGAACCGCTTAGCGACTATTAACGCCCTCGAGAAACAGACTGCAAAAGCTTGTCGAGATTTCCTTCGGATCGCCCTTCAATGCATGCCTTGGAAAAAGCTCATTGGTCAAAAAGTAGCTGCGCAACATCCCCGTGAAGGCCCTGGCCGCAATGCTCCGGTCCACCTTGCGAAAGCGGCCTTCCCTGATGCCACGGTCGATCAGTTGCTCGACCATCGCGATGAACCTGCTGACAAACTGGTCATAGAAAGCATCGGCCAGCGCATGGCCCTCGAGGGCGCTATGATAGTAGAGCCGCAGAAAGACCGGATCGAATGCCTCCGCAAATCGGGCGGCAACAAGTCGCAAAGCCTCCTCGACCGGGACGTCGCGGCACTCGACGGCGTCAATAATGCGTGCCAGTTTTTCATCCTCAAGTTTCTCGCGCAAAATTGCCGTGAACAGGCCCTCCTTGGCGGGAAAATGACGGAAAATCAGGGCTTCGTTCACGCGCGCACGGCGGGCGATGGCTGCCGTGGTCGTTCCCTTGAAGCCTCGCGCCGCAAAGAGCTCTCGCGCCGCCGCGAGAATCCGATCGCGGCTTGAAGCAGACAGTCTCCGATTACCCGTTGCCATTTTTCTCAGCCACCTTACTCTTGTAAGTGCTCACTTACATTGTTAGACCATGAACAGGGAGAGAGCAAGATACCTTGCCCGAGGGCTGGCGATTACTATGCTGGCCCTGGCAGGATGCGGAAAGGAAACGGAACAGGGTGCGCCGAAGGCTCCGCGGGTGACGGTGGCGGCGCCCGAGGAACGGGCCGTGCTGGAGTACGAAGATTTGCCGGGTCGGGTAGCGGCCATCGAGAACGTCGAGGTGAAGGCGCGGGTCACTGGATTCCTGAACAAGCTGCACTTTCAGGAAGGCGCTGAAGCGAGCGACGGCGATCTCCTCTACACGATTGATCCTCGCGAATTCAAAGCGGATTTGGATTCCGCCGCGGCGGCATTGCAGCAGGCGCAGGCGCAGATGTCGCAAGCGAGGGCCGATTATGTGCGTTCGAGCCAGCTCAGCACCCAAAAGGTCATCGCCGCGCAGGAGACTGAGAAGCAGGGCACTGCTGTCCTCGGCGCCGAGGCGGCGGTCCGCGCGGCTCAGGCGCGCTTGGACAAAGCGAAGCTCGATCTGGAGTACAGCGAGATTCACGCGCCGATCTCCGGGAAGATCAGCCGCACGCGTGTGACGGAGGGGAATCTTGTGGCCAACGGCGACACGCTCACCAGCATCGTCAAGCAGGATCCAGTTTACGTGTATTTTGATGCGCCGGAGCGCGTGGTTTTGCGATGGGACAAGGTGACCAACGAAACAGGTTCAGACAGCTTTGCGGCAAGGACCAAAGCCTTTGTCGGCCTGCTCAACGAGGAGGGATTTCCGCGTGAAGGACGGGTGGATTTCTCCGACAACGAGCTCAGCCCGGGAACCGGGACGCTCAAAATGCGCGCCGTGGTGCCGAACGATGACAGGCGCTTGCGCATCGGCATGTTCGTGCGCGTCCGGTTGAGCCTCGACCGGCCCCGCGAAACGCTGCTTGTGCCCGAACGGGCCGTGGGCATCGACCAAGGCCAGCGATTCGTCTACATCGTCAATGGAGACAGCAAGATCGAATATCGCAAGGTCGCTACCGGGCAGGTCTTCGACGGCAAGCTCGCCATCGTTGAAGGACTGACACCGCAGGATCGGGTGATCACTGAGGGCGTGCATCTTTTGCGACCGGGCCAAGCCGTCGAGGCCGCACAGGAAGCCTCCGAGCGTTCAACCCGAAGCGCAAAATCAGCGCCTTCGCCCTCGGAATCCTGATGGGCGGCATTCCCAGGTTTTTCATCGATCGACCGATCTTTGCGTCAGTCATAGCCATTGTGACGGTTTTCGCCGGCGCAATCGCCCTGATTAATCTGCCGATTGCGCAATATCCGAATATTGTTCCGCCCACGGTCGCGGTGACGGCGAGATATCCGGGGGCTAACGCCGAGACGGTTGCGAGCACGGTCGCCGCGCCGATCGAGCAGCAGATCAATGGCGTGGATAACATGCTCTACATTGCGTCCACGTCGACCTCGGACGGTCAAATGACGATCACCGTGACCTTCGAGTCCGGCACGAATCCGGATACCGCTCAGGTCCTGGTCCAAAACCGGGTGCAGGCTGCCGAGGCCAAACTTCCCGATGCCGTTCGCAGCAACGGTGTCGTCGTTCGGAAGCGCTCCCCGGACTTCACGATGGCGGTAAGCATGGTGTCGCCCGATGGACGTTACGACGACCTCTATCTCTCCAACTACGCTTTCCTCCAGGTGAACGACTACCTGGCGCGCATCAAAGGAGTCGGCGACATCCAATTCTTTGGCGCCCGGGACTATTCAATGCGGATCTGGTTGAACCCCGACAAGATCGCCGCGCTCGGGATGACCGCCGGCGACGTCGTGGAGGCGCTGCGCGAACAAAATGTGCAGATCGCCGCTGGGAACGTCGGCGGTCAGCCGGCGCCTTCAGGGCTGGACTATCAGATGACAGTCACGACCCAAGGACGGCTTGAGAGCGCGGAGCAGTTTGAGAACATCGTCATCAAGACGGGCGCGAACGGCGAGGTGGTGAGGTTGAAGGATGTGGCTCGAGTCGACCTGGGGGCGAAAGACTACACGGTTGTCTCGCGCCTGGACGGCAAGCCGGCGATCAATATCGGTATCTTTCAGGCCCCGGGATCAAATGCGTTGGACGTCTCGAAACGCGTCAGGGCCGAGATGGAGCGGCTCAAGCAGCGCTTCCCGCCCGGAGTGGACTACAGGATCATCTACGACACCACGATGTTCGTGAAGGAGGCCATCTACTCGGTATTGGAAACAATCATCGAGGCTTTCCTGCTCGTGGTGATCGTGGTGCTCGTTTTCCTGCAAAGCTGGCGGTCCACGCTCATTCCGATCATGGCTGTTCCCGTATCCTTGATCGGCACGTTTGCGATCATGCTCGCCTTTGGTTTTTCGCTCAATCTTCTCACGTTGCTGGGCCTGGTGCTCGCAATCGGAATCGTGGTGGATGACGCGATCGTGGTGGTTGAGGCTGTCGAGCGTCATCTTGCGGAAGGGCTCAACCGGCGCGACGCCACGATCAAGGCGATGAGCGAGGTCGCTGGACCCATCGTGGCCATCACCGCAGTTTTATCGTGCGTTTTCATTCCCACGGCATTCATCCCCGGCCTGACCGGATCGTTTTATCGGCAGTTTGCCCTGACGATCGCCTTCTCAACGATCCTCTCGATGGTGAACTCGCTTACCCTGAGCCCTGCGATGTGCGCCCTGTTTCTTCAACCTCCAGAGGCTCGCAAGGATTTCTTGGGAAGGCTGCTCGACGCCTTGCTCGGCTGGTTCTTCCGCCTTTTCAATCGCACGTTCGAGGGGGCCAAGAGTCTGTATATCCGGCTGCTCACGAGGCTCATTCGCTGGAGTTTCATCGTCCTGTTTCTCTATGCGGGACTGCTGGTCCTCACGGGATACATGTTCCGAAAGGTTCCGACGGGATTCATACCGGAGATCGATCAGGGAGTCATCTTCGTCAACGTCGAGCTTCCCGAAGGCGCGTCTCTGGAGCGCACCGAGAGCGTCATGAACCAAGTGGAGGATATCCTGAAATCCACCCCGGGCATGGCGCATACCATCAATCGGATAGGAAGCTCAATCATTACGCAGGCGACCGCTTCCAACAGCGGAACCGTGATCTGCATTTTCGAGCCTTTCGAGGAAAGAAAGAAGGATCCCAAGAAATCCCTGCGCGGCATTCTCGCGGCCGTCGAGCCGAAATTCGCCGAAATTTCCGAGGCGCGCGTTCTCGCGTTTCCACTGCCATCCGTTCGGGGATTGAGCACCACCGGAGGGGTCAAGCAAATGGTCCAGGATCGGGGAGGAGGCACACCGCAAAATCTCGAGAAAGCCCTCGACGGCCCAATCGGGGGAGCGGCCTCCCACCCGGAACTGGACAGCGTTTTCACGCTATTCCGTGCCAACACCCCGCAGATTTATGCGGACATCAATCGCATCCAAGCCAAGAGCAGAGGCGTGGATGTCAGCGCGATTTCGGAAGCACTCCAGGTCTATCTCGGGTCGATCTACGTTAACGATCTGACGCTTTTCGGGAAGCCCTTCCAGGTCACGGCGCAGGCGGACGGCCCCTTCCGCGCTCGTGCGGACGACATCCTTCGCCTGCAGACTCGCAACGCGGCGGGCCAGATGGTTCCACTGGGAAGCCTTGTCGAACTCAGGGAGATCAATGCCCCGTCCCGTGTCATTCGCTATAACCTGTTTCCGGCGGCTGAGCTCAACGCGAACCCGGCCGCCGGATACAGCACGGGTCAGACCATCACCGCCATGGAGAAGCTCGCGGACGAAACCCTGCCGGCCAATTACGGCTACGAGTGGACCGAAACCGCGCTTCAAGAGCTCATCGCGGGCAACAGTGCGCTCTACGTCTTCCCAGTCTGCGTGCTCTTTGTTTTTCTCGTCCTGGCAGCGCTCTATGAAAATTGGGCCCTCCCGCTTGCGATCATTCTCATCGTGCCGATGTGCGTGCTGTGTTCCCTCACCGGAATTGCGATTTCAGGCGGTGACAACAATATATTCACCCAGATCGGGTTTGTCGTTCTGATCGGGCTCGCGAGCAAGAACGCCATTCTCATCGTCGAATTCGCCAAGCTGATTGAGGAACGCGACGGAAAGACGCCGCTTGAAGCGGCTGTCGAGGCGAGCCGTTTGCGTCTCCGGCCGATCCTTATGACTTCCTTCGCCTTCATTCTTGGCGTGATTCCCCTGGTCATGGCGAGCGGTGCTGGTTACGAGTTGCGGCGCACTCTCGGAATCGCCGTGTTTTCCGGCATGCTTGGTGTCACCCTCTTCGGACTTTTCTTGACGCCAGTGTTCTACGTCGTGATCCGGCGGATCACCACCCGCAGGAATAAGAAGCCGTCGAACAAGGAAACACCGTCCCCGGAGCTGGCGCCGGTCGGCTAAAAACGCCGAATCGCGCCGCGACACATCCCGGCTCGACAGGAGGATGGCTGCGGTTTGAAATGGACCGTGATGGAGAAGCCCGCGTGCGCGCTCTGATTGTTGACGACGAGAAGAATATCCGTCGCACGCTCCTGCTGGCGCTCGAGTCGATGGGGCACGAGGCGATGGCCGCGGCGAACGGGCCGCTGGCCATCGAGGAGCTGAAAACGGAAAGCTATGATGTTGTGCTTCTCGACCTCAAACTCAGCGAGGAGAGCGGGCTGGATGTGCTGCAGGAGATCCTTCGTGTCTCGCCGCGGACGGCGGTGGTCGTGGTGACCGCGTACGCGTCCGTGGAAACCGCTGTCGAAGCGATGCGTCGCGGGGCATTCGACTATCTGCCCAAGCCGTGTACTCCCGATCAGGTTCGCCAAGTCTTGGCTCATATTGAACGGACGCGAAAATTGGAGCGCCGTGTCTCTGAACTGGAGTCGCGGTTGGTAGATTTCGGACCCGAGGCAGATCTGAGCACCCAGTGCTCCGGCATGCGAAAGGCCTTGGATATCGCCTTCAAAGCGGCCGACAGCGACGCCATCGTGCTGCTTCTTGGCGAAAGCGGCACAGGTAAGAGCGTGCTTGCCCGCGCCATGCACCAGCGAAGCCCCCGAAGAACCGGGGCCTTTGTTACGGTAAGCTGCCCGAGTCTGTCGCGCGAACTCCTGGAGAGCGACTTGTTCGGCCACGTCAAAGGGGCATTCACGGGCGCGCACGTGGACACCAAAGGAAAGGTTGCCGCGGCCGACGGAGGAACGCTTTTTTTGGATGAGATTGGTGATCTGCCCCTTGAGGTGCAAGCGAAGCTGCTCCGTCTGCTCCAGGAGCGCGAATACGAGCGTGTGGGCGAAACCAAACCGCGCCGCGCAAACGTGCGCGTGATCTCTGCAAGCAATCGCGATCTGGGCGAGTCCGTGCGGAAAGGCACGTTCCGCGAGGATCTTTTTTATCGGCTGAACGTTATCACCGTTCGGCTTCCGCCGCTTCGCGAGCGAAGGCAAGATATCGAGCAGTTGGCAAAACTGCATTTGGACTTCCTCGCGGCGCATTCCGGAAAGGCTGCCCGCGGTTTCTCCAACGCGGCGATCGAGGCGATGACCGACTACCGGTGGCCGGGAAACCTGCGCGAACTTCGCAACGTCATCGAACGGGCGGTAATCCTTAGCGAGCGCGACCAGATCGATGCTGGCGATCTATCAGATACGATCCAACCGGCCTCCGAAGTCCATCTCGGGGGCCGCTTCACTCTCGACCAGATCGAGGCCGAGCACATTCGCAGATTGATCGCGGGTCACGGGACCCTGGATGAAGTTGCCGAGATCCTCGAAATAGACCCAGCGACGCTTTATCGGAAGAGAAAGCGCCTGTAGTCTGGCCTCAAGAAGCATAACCAGGCTGGAGTTCATCCGTGGGGCATCCATGCATGAGTCGAGCGCCTACCGAGTTAACCAACTTCTCAACGAGCGCCGCATCGGGTCGGCTTTGCTGGTCGCCAATCTTCTGAATTATTCCCTGTCCCCACAGAGCCGCCCTACGCGGCGATTATCCCAAAAATCCCGCATCGGTCAGAACGTGGACGCCGTCGGCCTCGCCGTGCAAAATCGCACGACACGCGAGCGCTACTCGTGCGCGGTTGCAAGGCAAGGATTCGGTCACATCTTTGGTCGATCCATGCATCAGGTTGATTGGCAGTTACTAATGGTAGCAACCCGTTAGTGGCACGTTGCGAGCTAAAGCAAGGTCATGGAAACGCACCTTCATATGAAGGCAAATGCAAACCCTGCGGCGAGCGCGGAGAACGACTGGAAATTGCCCCGGTCGAACGAATGAAACGACGGATCTTCCTGGGGCTGGCTCCCATCGTCGTCCTGATCGTGGCGATGGGTGCCTACGCGGTATTGCTTTTCAGCAAACTCGGAACGCGGGTGGATGTCATCTTGCGGGAAAATTTTCGCAGCGTGCTTGCCGGTCAGCAAATGAAAGAGGCTGCCGAGAGAATGGACTCCGGTTCGTTCTTCTCCCTCGTGGGCGAAGAGGAACGCGGGCGCGATCTTTACGCCCGGAACCTCCCTGTTTTCAAAGCGGCGCTGAAGACCGAATTGGGCAACATCACGCTTCCTGGCGAGGGCAAACTTGCTGACGACTTGCGCCGTTCTCACGAAGAATATACGGCACGCGCCGGCGTATTTTGGCAGACCGCCGATCTTGAAGAACGGCGCGCCCTGTATTTCGGCGAGATGCTGCCAACATTCACACGGATCAAGGATCTTGCGCAGGAAATCATTTCCATCAACCAGGATGCCATGGTGAAGGCGGACCGCGATGCGCGCGACCTCAGCGCCCGCTCCACACGTTACATGGTTCTTGCAAGCGCCCTTGGCATGGCTGCGGCGATTTTCTTCGCCGTGCGTCTGCAGAAGGCGATTCTCCAACCGATCCAGGCGCTCACGGCCGTTTCGAAGGAACTTGGGGAGGGAAAACTCGACCAGGTCGTTCCCGTCGAGTCGCACGATGAGCTGGGCCAACTCGCCGATGCGTTCAACAAGATGGCCACCAAGCTCCGTTCATACCGGCAGGCGACGAGCGATCAAATCCTCCAGGCACAACAGATGACCGAGATTACGCTCTCCGCGTTTCCCGATCCGATTTTTGCATACTCGCCTGAAGGCCGCATCACTTTCACAAACCCAGCCGCCAATCGGCTCCAACGAAACCTCGCCAGCAGTGGCGCCGAGCTGCCCTCCTCTGTGATAGCGCAAGTCGATCAATTGTTCAAAGGGGCGCCAGACTATCTCCCGGAAAGCTTCGAGAAGGCGGTCGTGGTCCGAGTCAACGATCAGGAGAAATTCTTGTTGCCTCGCGTCATCGGCATGCGCGACGAATCCGACCGCCTTTTCGGAGCGGCCGTGGTGCTTCAGGATGTCACCCGCTTTCGTCTGCTTGACGACGTGAAATCCAACCTCGTCTCCACCGTCAGCCATGAACTGAAAACTCCGTTGACCAGCGTTCGCATGGGTTTGCATCTGCTCCTGGAAGAACGCATCGGCGTGCTGAACGCAAAGCAGACCGAACTGCTCCTCGCCGCCCGCGAGGAATCCGAGCGCCTTCTGAAGATGATTAACGATCTTCTCGATATCGCCAAGTTGGAGTCCGGTCGTGCCGGTTTGCTCTGTGAGAACGTGGAGCCCCAATCGCTGGTGCAAAGTGCGGAAGACGATATGCGCCCGATGGTAGCAGCTCGCGGATCTCAACTCGTGGCCCAAATCGCTCCCGGCCTCTCGCCTGTGTTCGTGGACACCCGGCAGATCGGCCACGTCTTTTCAAATCTCATTTCCAACGCCGCGATGCACTCCAAACCGGGAGACGAGATTGTGGTCGCGGCAAATAGGCAGAACGGAAAAATCCGATTCTCCGTCACCGACCACGGTCCCGGCATTCCTGAGGAGTTTCAATCTCGACTCTTTGAACGCTTCTTTCGGGTGCCCGGCTCGGATCCTCGGGGTGCCGGCCTTGGCCTCGCCATCGCCCGGGAAATTGTGACCGCGCACGGTGGAGAAATCGGCGTGGTCAGCAAGGCCGGACAGGGAAGTGACTTCTATTTTGTGCTGCCACCGGCAAACGAAGGGAGAATCTCGTGAAACCCTGTATCCTCATCGTCGATGACGAACCCAACGTCCGGTTGACCTACCGCACCGCGCTCGAGACCGAGGGGTTTGAGGTGCGGGAAGCTTCGGACGGAGGCGCTGCGCTCCGCGAAATGGGTGACAACGATTTCGACCTCGCCATTCTCGACATGCGCATGCCGGAGATGGATGGCCTGGAACTGCTGGGAAACATGCGCGAGCGCAAAATTCAGACGCCGGTTGTGATCATCACCGCCTACGGAGACATTCCCCACGCCGTGCGGGCGATGAAGCTCGGTGCGATCGACTTCCTGGAAAAGCCCCTGACTCCCGAAGCGCTGCGATCCACCGTGGGGGAAATCCTGAGCCGCCACGCCAAGCCGGTGCCGCGTCCTCCTTCACCAGAAACTTTTGATGCTCATGTTCAAGCTGCCAAGCGGTTGATCAATCTCAGGCAGTTCACCGGCGCCCGGGAACATATCGCCAAGGCGCTCGAAATCCGGACGGATTCGGAGGAAGTCTTCAATCTCGGCGGCGTGCTCTTTGAGATGCTCGAAGACTACGACCGGGCCAAACGCTACTACGGCCAGGCCATCCGGCTGAACAAGAACTATGAACCCTCCCAGCAAAACATGCGGCGCATCTATGAACTTTTCCAGTTCGGTTCTAGCAAAGAGCCCTTCAACCTGGGAGAGAGCTAATGTTCCTTTTTTCCTCGTATTCGTTGTCTTCGAAAATTCGTTGTCGCGGCGATGTCTCCATCACAAATCTCTCAACCGAAACTTACCATGCCTGACATCCTCTACATCTTTACATCCATTGGCTTTTTCGCCCTGATGGTCGCCTTCATCTGGGCCTGCGAGAAGGTGTAACCTCATCACAACTATGGAAAACACCGTCGTCGGCATCATTGCCCTTTGCCTGATCGTCTATCTCCTTTGGACGATTATCCGTCCGGAAAAATTCTAAGTATTCTCGTTTTATGGACACCTTAGGTTGGATTCAACTTGCACTTTATGTGACCGCCCTCCTCGCGATCACAAAGCCGCTCGGCCTTTACCTTTGCAAAGTGCTCGACGTGGACGGAAGAACCTTCCTCGATCCGGTTCTCAAGCCGCTGGAAAAGCTGACTTACAAGTTTACCGGCGTCGATCCCCACAAGGAGCAGGATTGGAAGCATTATGCGTTCGCCATGCTCCTTTTCAGTGCGGTGGGCTTGCTTTTCACCTACGCCATCCTGCGTCTGCAGGCAGTATTGCCGCTCAATCCGCAGAACCTCCCAGCGGTCGGCGAGCACCTATCGTTCAACACCGCAGCGAGCTTCACCACCAACACAAACTGGCAGAGCTATGGCGGAGAATCAACCATGAGCTATCTCTCCCAGATGGTCGCGCTGACGTTTCATAACTGGGTCTCGGCGGCCACGGGCATCGCCATCGCCGCGGCCCTCGTGCGCGGCATCGCTCGGCACACCGCAAAAACCATTGGCAACTTCTGGACCGATCTTACGCGCGTCTCCCTCTATCTGCTTCTGCCGATCTGCCTCTTTTATTCGATCTTCCTTGTGTCACAGGGCATGATCCAGAATTTCAAGCCCTACACCTCGGCGTCGCTCGTCGAGCCGTTCACCGTGCAGGTTCCGAAGGTCGATGACAACGGCCAGGCCGTCACGGGCGCGGACGGCCAACCTGTGCTCGTTGATTCCACGGTCGATACGCAGACCATCGTGCAGGGGCCGATGGCTTCGCAGATCGCGATCAAGATGCTCGGAACGAACGGTGGCGGCTACGTCAACGCAAATGCAGCGCATCCTTTCGAAAACCCGACGCCGCTCTCTAATTTCCTGCAAATTCTCTCAATCTTCGCCATTCCCAGCGGCCTGACCTGGTATCTCGGCCGCATGGTCAAGAACCAGGGCCACGGCTGGGCGGTCTGGGCGGCGATGTTCGCCATATTTCTCGCGGGCGTGCTCGTCTGCTGGCACTATGAAGGGGCGGGCAACCCGAACTTTGCCAAACTCGGCATTGATCCCGCCGATGGCAACATGGAGGGCAAGGAAGTGCGCTTTGGCATTTTCAACTCTGCGCTCTTCGCGACCGTCACAACCGATGCCTCGTGCGGCGCGGTCAACTCGATGCACGATTCCTTCACACCGTTGGGAGGATTGATTCCGCTCCTGAACATCCAGCTTGGCGAGGTCGTCTTTGGCGGCGTTGGCGCCGGGCTTTACGGCATGCTCGTCTATGTGGTGGTCGCTGTCTTCATTGCCGGCCTCATGGTCGGACGCACGCCGGAGTTTCTCGGAAAGAAGATCGAGCCTTACGACGTGAAGATGGCGTCGTTCGTGATCCTAATCCTCGCCTTCTCGCTGCTTGGTTTCTCCGCCTGGGCCGCCATTAGCAAATGGGGACCTGTCGGAGCTGACGGTACCTTGAGCGACGGGACGAACAACAGCGGCCCGCATGGATTCGCCGAGATCCTCTACGCCTACAGTTCCGCCACCGGCAACAACGGCAGTGCCTTTGCAGGCCTCACCGCGAATACGCCTTGGTATAACACCACTCTGGGCCTTGCGATGCTTTTCGGCCGCTTCGCCATGATCGTCCCGATCCTGGCCCTGGCGGGGTCGCTCGCTCGCAAGAAGCTCATCCCGGCCGGACCCGGCACCTTTCCAGTCTCTGGTCCGCTCTTTACGACTCTGCTTGTGGGCACAGTGCTGCTCGTCGGCGCATTGACTTACGTTCCCGCCCTCGTGCTCGGACCCGTCGTCGAACACTTCCTAATGCACGGAGGCAAGTTGTTCTAAGTCCATCAACCATCAACCATCAACTATCAACCCATCGATGGCCGTTAAGACTCACTCCATTTTTGACCCGGCGATTATCGCTCCGGCAATCGGAGAATCCTTTAAGAAGCTCAATCCGCTGGCGATGCTCAGGAACCCGGTGATGTTTGTCACCGAGGTCGGAGCCCTTACTACGACCATCCTCATGTTCACTGGCAGCCAGGGCGCGCCGTTTGGCTTCCTCCTGCAAATCACGCTCTGGCTTTGGTTCACGGTCCTTTTCGCGAATTTTGCGGAGGCGATGGCAGAGGGCCGGGGAAAGGCGCAGGCCGACTCACTGCGCAAAGCACGCACCCAGACATTCGCACACCGTCTCAAGGGAAGCACAACGGAGAAGGTCGCGTCAGAGCAATTGCGGAAGGGAGACCTCGTCCTGGTAACGGCCGGAGACATCATCCCCGGGGACGGCGAGATCCTCGAGGGCGCCGCGACCGTGGACGAGTCGGCCATCACCGGCGAGTCGGCTCCCGTCGTGCGCGAAGCCGGCGGCGACCGAAGCGCCGTCACCGGGGGCACGCGCGTGCTATCCGACGTCATCAAAGTCCGGATCACCTCGAATCCCGGCGAATCCTTTCTCGATCGCATGATCGGCCTGGTCGAGGGCGCCAAGCGACAGAAGACACCGAACGAAATTGCGCTGACGATCCTGCTCTCGGCGCTCACGATCATCTTCCTGATCGTGCTTGTCTCGCTGAAGGCGTTCGGCCTCTTTGGCGGGGTTGATTTTTCGATCACGACACTTGTCGCCCTGCTCGTCTGCCTCATCCCGACCACCATCGGCGGACTGCTCAGCGCCATCGGCATCGCCGGCATCGACCGTCTCGTGCAAAAGAACGTGCTGGCGATGAGCGGGCGCGCTGTCGAGGCGGCTGGCGACGTGGACGTGTTGCTCCTGGACAAGACGGGCACGATCACGCTGGGCAATCGCCAGGCTACCGCGTTTCTGCCGGCTCCGGGTGTGACCAAAGAGGAGATGGCCGGAGCGGCCCAGCTCTCTTCGTTGGCCGATGAAACCCCGGAAGGACGCAGTATCGTCGTCTTCGCAAAGGAAAAATTCGGGCTGCGGGGCCGCGAGATCCACGAAATGCCGCACGCGAAGTTTGTCCCCTTCACCGCGCAAACCCGCATGAGCGGCCTGGACCTTAATGGCGTCAGCTACCGCAAGGGCTCGGTCGACGCGATCCGCCAGTACGTTGGTGGGAAGCTCCCTGAAGCCGTTGAGAGCGACGTTAAGAATATCTCCCAGGCGGGCGCTACACCGCTCGTGGTCGCAACTCACGAAAAGGTGCTCGGCACGATCCAGCTGAAGGACATCGTCAAGGGCGGCCTTACCGATCGGTTCGAGCGCTTTCGCGCGATGGGCATCCGCACCGTTATGATCACCGGCGACAACCCGCTCACCGCCGCCGCGATCGCGAAGGAGGCAGGCGTTGACGACTTCCTCGCCGAAGCCAAGCCAGAGCAAAAACTGGCGCTCATCCGCAAGGAGCAAGAGGCGGGGCATCTTGTAGCGATGACCGGTGATGGCACCAACGACGCGCCGGCTCTTGCCCAGGCCGATGTTGGCGTAGCCATGAACACCGGCACGCAGGCCGCCAAAGAGGCCGGAAACATGGTCGATCTCGACTCCAACCCGACCAAGCTCATAGAGGTCGTCGAGATTGGCAAACAGCTGCTCATTACCCGCGGAGCGCTGACGACTTTCAGCATTGCGAACGATGTCGCGAAATATTTCGCGATCATCCCGGCAATGCTTCTCGGAACATTCCCAGAGATTGCACCACTCAATGTGATGCGCCTCGCCTCTCCACAAAGCGCCATTCTGAGCGCCGTCATCTTCAACGCCATCATCATAATCCTGCTGATTCCCCTGGCACTGAGGGGCGTGAAATTCCGCCCGCTTGGCGCTGCGAAGATTCTGCAGCGAAACCTGCTCATCTACGGCTTGGGCGGCATCATCGTGCCCTTCATCGGTATCAAGCTGATCGATCTCGTTGTTGCCGCCTTGCATCTCGCCTAACTGGAAAAACCATGAACACCGTCCTCAAAGAAATCCTCACCGGGATCCGCGCGACATTCGTTTTTGCCGTAATCCTCTGTGGAATCTTTCCGCTGATCATCTTCGGCGCCGGCCAGCTCCTCTTTCCCCGCCAGGCCAACGGAAGCCTCATTGAAAGCAAGGACCGTCGCATCATCGGCTCGGAATGGCTCGGACAGAATTTCACCGGTGCCAAATATTTCCATCCTCGGCCCTCCGCCGCGGGCGCCAATGGCTATGACGCCGCAAGCTCCAGCGGCTCCAACCTCGGCCCGACCTCCCAGAAGTTGATGGACGCCGTGAAGCAGCGCGCAGAGACCTATCGTGCTGAAAATGGCCTAGCCGTCGATGCCCTCGTTCCGGGGGATGCCGTAACCGCGAGCGGCAGCGGGCTCGACCCGCACATTGGCGTGAAGAACGCCGAGCTGCAGGCCCCGCGCGTGGCCAAGGAGCGCGGTCTCAGCCTCGATGCCGTCAAGGCGGAAATCGCCAAGGCCACCGACGGCCGGTCGCTTGGCATCCTGGGCGAGCCAGGGGTCAACGTGCTCAAGCTCAACATCGCCCTGGACAACGCGGCGGCACGCTGAAGGCGTCCGCCGCTGCGGATCTTACCGCAGAGGACACATGAGACACAGAGATGAAGAAGAGGAGAAAACGATGGCGAAACGATTTCATTTGCTTTTTGTGAAAACGCTTGAGGCAGGGCAGTCGGGGATATCAATTCGTCGCGTCTGGCCAACGCTCGCCGAAAGTTCCCGCGTTGGCAGATTCGAAGAGAATTTTCCACCGCTGCGCGCAAGAAAAGCATGGGTCAAAAAGTTTATGCCGCTTGGCGCCCCGGTTGAGCGATGGACAATGAGGCTCCCATAACTCGCCCGAGCGCGGATGATTTCCTGTCCATCATCCGCCGCCAACAACTTGGGAAGCTCAAGATATACCTCGGTGCCTGTCCCGGCGTTGGAAAAACCTATGCGATGCTGGAGGAGGGACACCGCCTGAAAAAACGGGACGTGGATGTCGTCATTGGCTATGTCGAGCCCCACGAGCGCGCGGAGACAACCGCCCAGATCGGCGATCTGGAGGTTGTTCCGCCGCGCATCACCACGTACCACGGAATCACCTTACGCGAGATGGATGTGAAGGCCGTCATTGCCAGAAAGCCCACCGTGGCCCTAGTTGACGAGCTGGCCCATACGAACGCGCCCGACAGCCCGAACCGGAAGCGTTATGAAGACATCCAGGACCTTTTGCGTGCAGGCATCAATGTGATCACCACCGTCAATATCCAGCATTTCGAGTCCTTGTACAATTTCGTCGAGGAGGCGACAGGCGTGCGAGTGAAGGAACGGGTGCCCGACGAGATCGTTGCTCAAGCTGACCAGATCGTAAACATTGACCTTCCGGCCGAAGATTTGCAGGAACGCCTCCATGCCGGGAAAATTTATCCGAAGGAGCGCATCGAATCGGCGCTCGCCAATTTCTTCACGCAAAAGAATCTGACGCGCTTGCGGGAAATGACATTGGCAGAGACGGCCAATTTTCTCGACCGTCAGCAAAGAGAAACCGGCGAATCAGACAGGAGGGTCAGCGCTCTCGGGCAGGTCATGGTGGCCATCAGCAGCCTCGGACCCGATCCCGGTCGCCTCCTGCGCAAGACGGCCCGACTGGCCGCGCAGCTCAATGCGCAATGGTATGCCGTCTACGTCCGAACGCAAAAGGAATCCGCTGTGCGCATCGACGCCACCGCCCAACGGCATATCGCCGACATCTTGGAAACGGCACAAAAGATGGGTGGCCTGATCATTTCGCTCAAGCATGAAAACGTTGCCGAAGCGCTGATCGCTTTCGCGCGCGAATATGGCATCACCCACATCGTCCTGGGCCGCCCGGGTCGCCGCAAGCTCCTTCGCTGGTTCGAGCCAACCCTCGTCGAGCGTCTCCTCAAGGAACTGCCGGAAGTCGATCTCTTCATCGTATAGGGGTCATGTCGCAATTGGGCGGGAAGGACAGGGCAAGACCAGGCGCGAAGCCCAAAGTAATAAGCCGCCTTATTATTTGTTGACTTGATAATCAGGCGCCTTAACTTGCGCGAATGCCCTATTTGATGCTCAAAGAGGTTCCGCGCTATGAATGCCTGCAGGCGGCGACTGCGCGGGTGCCCGGCGCGAACCCGGCGATTTGCGAAGTTTTTCTGAATATCCTTCACACGGGAGACGTGGTTTCGCGGGGCGAATCGGATTTTTTGGCGCGGCACGGGTTGAACCAGGCGCGTTTGATCATCCTTGTGCTGCTCGACAGCTCGGAGAACGGCAGCATGCGCTCCTCGGAGCTCGCGGAACACGCCAACGTCAGTCGCGCCACGATTACGGGGCTGCTTGACACGCTGGAAAGGGCCGGATTGGTGGCGCGCGCGGCAGACACGCGGGATCGCAGAGCTTCTTGCGTGACGATCACTGAGAAGGGCAAGGCCTTGCTCCACAAGGTGCAGCCGATGCTGATTCGGTGGACGGAAAAGATTCTCAGCGCTTTGAGCGTCAGAGAACAAGGTCAGCTCGTAACGCTACTAAGAAAGACGCAAAGGGCCTTTACCGACCGAGGCAACGATTCCCAATCATGAAAAAGACGATCCTTTTAACCCTCCTCGCCCTCGTTGCCGGTCTGGCGATTGTCTTCGCCCTCGGCGGGTTCAAGTTTCTTCAGATTCGCAAGGCGATTGCGGAACAGGCCAGTTTTGCCATGCCGCCGGAGTCCGTGACCTCTTTGGTCGCGAAGGAGGAGGAATGGATTCCTTCCCTCAAAGCCGTCGGATCGAGTGCCGCCGTGCAGGGAGTTACCGTGAGCACCGACGAGCCCGGGATCGTGCACAAGATCAACTTCGAGTCAGGCCAGACGGTTAAGGAAGGAGATCTTCTTGTTCAGTTGGAGGTTAGCATGGAGCAGGCGCAGTTGCGCTCGGCCGAGGCCCAAATGCGGCTGGCCGGAGCGAACCTGCTGCGCCAGCAAAACCTCCTGAAGAGCCGAGTCAGCTCACAAGCGGATTTTGACAGTGCCCAGGCCCAGTACGACCAAGCCGTGGCAAAGGTTGAGGAGGTCAAGGCCCTCATCGACAAGAAGACGATTCGCGCTCCGTTTTCGGGCGTTCTTGGCATCCGCGCGGTCAACCTGGGACAATACCTTCAGAGCGGCGCGCAAGTCGCCCCGCTTCAGTCGCTTGATCCCATCTACGTGAATTTTTGGTTGCCCCAGCAAAATCTCGGCGCGATTGCCGCGGGCCAGCTCGTTCGGGTTCAAGCAGACGGCCTTCCGGGTGTGCAATTCGAGGGCAAGATCAACGCGGTGGACGCGGTGATTGACGAGGCGACGCGAAATGTGCGGGTGCAGGCGACATTCCCCAATCCCAAAGGTCTTCTCCGCCCGGGGATGTTTGTGAATACCGAAGTGCCTCTGGCTGCGAAGAGCAGTCACGTTGTGCTCCCGGCCACGGCGATTCAATACGCGCCCTACGGGGACATGGTTTACATCATCGAAGACTTGAAAAGTCCCGACGGCAAGACCTACCGGGGAGTCCGCCAGCAGGTTGTCAAGATCGGTGAGTCGCGCGGCGACCTTGTCGCCATCCTCTCAGGCGTCAAGCCCGGCGAGGAAGTCGTGACCTCCGGAGTCTTCAAATTGCGTCCCGGGGCTGGGGTTCAAGTCAATAACACCATTCAGCCGGAAAACGCCGTCGCGCCGAAACCGGAGGACACATGAGGCAACGTTGCAACTCTGTCAACTCTCAACTCTCAACTCTGACCCCACGGTTTCCATAGACTAGAGTTTGTCTTTCATGAAGATTACCGACCTCTTCGTCAAGCGGCCCGTCCTCGCCATGGTCATCAACCTGCTGATATTGATCGCGGGGCTGGTCTCCATCAGGACGCTGAACGTTCGTCAGTATCCGCGCAGCGATATCGCCGTCGTCACAATCGAAACCGCCTATATCGGAGCGAACGCCGATCTCGTTCGCGGCTACATTACGACGCCGCTCGAGCGGGTCATCGCCAGCGCGGACGGAATCGACTACATGGAGTCCTCCAGCGCCCAGGGTCTGAGCACAATCACGGTTCATTTGAGATTGAACTTTGACACCAATGCGGCCCTCACCCAGATCCAGGCAAAGGTGGCGCAGGTTCGAAACGACCTGCCGCCCGAGGCCGAGGCGCCTGTGATCGAGGTCGAGTCAAAGGATTCCGAATTTGCGGCGATGTATTTGAGCTTCTATTCGAACGATCTCGACCCAGAACCAGATCACGGATTATCTCACCCGGGTCGTTCAGCCGCGGCTTTCTTCCATTCCAGGGGTCCAGCGCGCGGACATTTTCGGGGCGCGCATCTTTGCGATGCGCATTTGGCTCAAGCCGGACAAGCTCGCCTCTCTGAATCTGACTCCCTCGGAAGTCCACGCTGCGCTGCAGGCCAACAATTACCTGGCTGCCGTCGGCAAGACCAAGGGCACGATGATTGCGGTGAACCTGGTTGCCAATACCGATCTGAAAACGGCCGATGAATTTCGCGATCTGGTGATTCGCCAGAAAGACGGGGCCATCGTTCGTTTGGGCGATGTGGCCGATGTCGTCCTGGGCGCGGAATCCTACGACGATGACGTGCGATTCAGCGGTCAGAAGGCCACTTTCATGGGAGTATGGCCGCTGCCAAACGCCAATACTCTCGACGTGGTGCGGGCCGTGCGAGAGGCACTTGCCGGAAATTGAGAGCCGCCTCCCGACAGGTATGAAGTCGGGCGTTGCGTACGACTCGACGGTTTATATCGAGAGCGCAATCCGGGATGTGCTCAAGACGCTGACCGAGACGCTTCTCATCGTCGTCGTCGTAATCTTCCTTTTCATGGGATCCTTGCGCACGGTGATCATCCCCGTCGTCGCGATCCCCATTTCGCTGGTCGGCGCAGTGTTCCTCATGATGCTCGCCGGTTTCACAATCAACCTTCTCACCCTGCTCGCGATCGTGCTGGCGGTCGGTCTGGTGGTGGACGACGCGATCGTCGTGGTGGAAAACATCGAACGCCACCTGCAGGAGGGTGAAACGCCCTTCGACGCCGCGATCAAGGGGGCGAGGGAGCTTGTCGGGCCAATCATTTCCATCACGATCACTCTGGCTGCGGTTTACACGCCGATTGGAATCCAGGGTGGCCTGACAGGCGCCCTGTTCCGCGAGTTTGCCTTTACCTTGGCCGGGGCGGTGATTGTTTCCGGCGTTGTCGCGCTCACGTTGTCGCCGATGATGGCCTCGAAACTGCTTCGGGAGGGTGACGCGGAAAAAGGGTTTGCGGGCTGGATAAACCGTCAGTTCGACAAGGTACGAAACACCTACATGCGCATTCTCGGCGTGACGGTGGCCAATCGCTGGCCGGTCATTGCTTTCTGCTCGATCATCGGACTGCTCTGGGCGCCCTTCCTCATGTTTTCCAAGAACGAACTTGCACCCAACGAGGACCAGGGGTTCATCTTCGGGATCGTCAAGGCTCCCGCCAACGCCACTCTCGACCAGGTCACGCTCTTTTCCGATGAGATCAACAAAGCGTTCATGTCTGCCCCCGAGGTTTCGAATACCTTTCAGGTCAGTATGCCCACGGGAGGCTTTGGCGGTCTGGTAACCAAGCCGTGGAGCGAGCGCACGCGCACCACCGAACAGATCGCGGCCGAGCTATTTCCCAAGACGGGCTCCATCGCGGGCTTGCAAGTGATTCCGATTACCCCTGCGCCGCTTCCCGGCGGAAGCAACTTCCCCATCGAACTCGTCATTGCCTCAACCGCCGAACCACACGAACTCCTGGAAGTTGCCAACAAACTGGTCGCCAAGGCCTTCGAAAGCGGCGTCTTCATGTTCGCGGATACTGATCTGAAATACGATCAACCGCAGACCGAAATCGTCTTCGACCGGGACAAGGTGGCCGCGCTGGGCCTCAATTTGCAGCGGGTCGGCGCGGATCTTTCGACGTTGTTCGGCGGGAACTACGTCAATCGTTTCAGCAACCAGGGCCGCAGCTACAAAGTGATTCCTCAAATCAAGCGCACCGAGCGCCTGACCGTGGACCAGCTGAAGAACATTTATGTCAGCGGCCCGAACGGCCAGATGGTTCAGCTTTCAACCTTTGCGACCTTGAAGAACACGACAGAGCCGCGCGAACTCAAGCGATTTCAACAGCTCAATTCCGCGACAATCCAGGGCGCGATTCCTCCGGGTGTTTCGAAGGGCCAGGCTTTGCAGGTGCTCGAAGACGAGGCGAAAAAAATCCTGCCACCCGGCACCGTTATTGACTATGCGGGGGAGTCCCGTCAGTTGCGCAAAGAGGGCAACACGCTGGTCACGACCATGGCGCTTTCCTTCATCTTGATTTTCCTCGTGCTGGCCGCCCAGTTTGAGAGCTTCCGCGACCCGTTCATCATTCTTTTCGGGTCGGTGCCGTTGGCCCTCTCGGGTGCGCTGATGTTCGCCTTTCTCGGCTTCACCTCGGTCAACATCTACAGTCAGGTCGGCCTCATCACGCTGGTCGGATTGGTGTCCAAGAACGGCATCCTCATCGTGCAATTCGCCAATCAACTCCAGGAGGAGGGCCTCGACAAGATTTCCGCCATCATCCAGGCGGCTGGGACGCGCTTGCGCCCGGTGCTGATGACCACGGCGGCGACCGTCGCCGGCCACACGCCCCTGATCCTTGCGCACGGTCCGGGCGCCGCTGCCCGCAACAGCATTGGAACGGTCCTCGTTTCCGGCATGATCATCGGCACCGCCTTCACGCTATTCGTCGTTCCCTCCATCTACGTCGTCGTGGCCAGAACACGCAAAAAAGCCTCCGCAAGACCAAAATCACTGCCCAAAGGCGACGCGGTGCTGGCATCCTGAAGCTTTGCACCAATTCATGGTCGGCTGATCTCGACGGTAGACCTCGATAGGCCATGATGCGGATCGCCCAAGACGCGAACCTTTCCCGTAAGGGAACAGACCTTTCCACAAAGTGCCGCCTGCGAATGGTGAGCGTATCCGCAGCAGGATCGTATCACCTCACACTTGCTCGTATCATTCCGGCCGTCGTCGCGCGGGCGACGGTTTCAGGTAGATCCGCCGGCGATCGATTCGAGCGCCTTGGGAACAAAAATACTGCCTGAGCTCGGGCTCCATGTGGCGTTCGTCGGGAAGCGCGTTGAGATCGAACTGAAGACGCCCGTTGGAAGTGAGGCGGGACGCCATGTCATCGAGAAAGAATTGCCACTCCTTGATCCCCCACGGCCTGCCGTCGTCGTAGCGGTTAAAGCAGGTCATGTGCGCCGTAATCAGATCGAACGGCGCTCCGGTCTCCGGCAAAGTTTGCAACGGTTCGATGCGATGGACGATGCGCCTCAATCCGAGCAAGGCGACCGTTTCCCGAAAAATAGGCTCTCGATCAACGTCCAGCCCCAGCACATCATGGCCGAGGCATTTGGCAATGTGGAGAAAGTACCCGGAGCCGCAACCGATATCCAGGATCCGCAACCGGGGCGGCGCCTTTTTGAGCCGCAGGTCGCGCACGCGCTTAACGTTCGTGCGCATCCAGTTCTCAAGATTGAGATACTTCTTGGGCGAGACGCCATCAGTCGGATTGAAGTAACGCTCTTTGATGGCGTCGAAAGCCTTGCGGTCGATCGCGTCGATGAATGGTTTGGCATCCAGGGGATAGGACAGCCTCAGGAGCGTGGCTCTGGCGCTATCGAACGCATCGCGGTTGAGGAGCTTTCTAATCTTGTGGGAAAAGCGCATGGCCAAGGTCCAATGTTGGCGGCTCCAACGGCCCGTCAACAGATATGTGAGTCGCTCCGAAGGCCTCCACCCGCGTTTCGCGTCGGCGCGATCGAAGTGCGTTTCCTTATTCGCTGCGCCCATTCCGGAAATTCGCTCCGGCATTTGCCCTAGCGACTCGATGAAAGGAAGGCGAAAGGACTCTTTCTGCGTTGTTCCTGCGGTGGCTTCGCGGGAATATTGGGTTTCTCGAGGATAGGAATTTCTCTGAGTACTTCGATGCGCACTCGCGCGATCCCGCGATGGTACATGCCGAGCTCTCTGGCGGCGCCCACGGTAAGGTCGATGATCCGTCCTCTGATGTACGGACCGCGATCGTTGATGCGCACAATGATCGACTTTCCGGTCTTGAGATCGATAACTCGAACCTTGGAGCCGAACGGCAAGCTCTTGTGGGCAGCGGCGAGAGCGTGCACGTTAAAGCGCTCCCCGCTGGCCGTTCGGTGATCCCGATACCACGAGGCAATGCCTGACTGGACATGGACAGGCCTGATATCGTAGATTGCGATCTTCTTTCGAGGTTCGGAAATCTTAGTGGCGCATGCTCCCAGCGACAGCGACAGCAATACGAGAAAATGACGTCGGACGGGGACCACGGTAGTGAGATTTAGGCGCGTAAACCTGTATCCTTCTCATAAGGAACGAGCCTGGACTTAAGCTCTGGCGGGACGTGAGCGATGACGATCGCGGTGTCGTCTTCGTAACTAAGGCTGAGGATATGTCCGACGCGGTGGATCTCCGCAAGGAGCGCGGACTCGGTGTTGGGAATTCTAAACTCGGCGCGCATCCGCCACGAGCCGAGGCGAACCTCCAATTCCTGAAAAAAGGAATGCATTCCTTCCCCCGTGCGCGCCGAAATCGCGACGCTGCCGGGATGGTGCCGGAGCTGGCTGTTGAGGATTTCACGGTCGGCCACGCGGTCTATTTTGTTGAAGACGATCACGGTCTGTTTGCCGTCGGCCTCGAGCTCGGCAACAGTTTCATCCACGGCCGCCATCTGTTCGCGGTATTGCGGGTGGCTGAGATCCACCACGTGGATAAGCAGATCGGCAAGCTGGACTTCTTCAAGCGTCGCCTTAAAGGACTCGATGACTGTATGCGGAAGCTTGCGGATAAAGCCGACCGTGTCGGTGAGCAGCACCTTCTGCTTATTCGGCAGCACGAGCTGACGCGTCGTCGGATCGAGCGTGCCGAAGAGCTTGTCCTCGGCGGGAACGCCCGCGCCGGTCACGCTGTTGAGAAGAGAGGATTTTCCCGCGTTGGTATAGCCCACCAGCGACGCCACCGGCCAATTCCGCCGAAGACGGCCTTCCCGCTGGACCGTCCGGTTCTTGCGGACTCCGCGCAGGTCGCGTTCGAGGCGGGCAATGCGTTCCTGAACGCGACGGCGATCCACCTCGAGCTGTGTTTCGCCGGGGCCCCGAGTTCCGATTCCACCTGTCTGGCGCGAGAGGTGGGTCCACATCCGGGTCAGGCGGGGAAGGAGATACTGCAATTGCGCGAGCTCGATCTGGAGCCGCCCTTCTCGTGTCCGAGCGCGCCGGGCGAAAATATCCAGGATCAATTGTGTGCGATCCAAAACCTTGCGGCTCGTGAGCTGCTCAAGGTTGCGGCCTTGGGCGGGGGAGAGTTCGTCATCGAAAATCAGGGAGGTCACGTGCTTCTCGCCGCATCGGCGGGCAACTTCCTCGGCCTTGCCCTTGCCGATATAGAAGGGCGCGGTTGGCTTCTCCAGTTTTTGGACGACGGTGTCGACCACGTGCGCGCCGGCCGTGGCGGCAAGCTGACGGAGTTCGACCAGCGAATCCTCAACATCCCAACGGCTGACTCCCTCACGCTCCAAACCGACCAGAATGGCGTTTTCGCGAAGCCGCTGGGTCCGGTCCGCCATCATGCTACGCCAAGAGATTCCATGGCGCGAGGGGGGATTTGCGTGTCGCGAAGGCCGGTCAAGTCGATGCCATGGAACCTAAACTGATTGCGGAACCAGGTCAATTGTCTTTTGGCATACCGGAGGGTCGAGAGCGTCACCGCGGCGATGCACTCATCCAAGCTGATCTCCCCGCGGCGAAGGGACCGGATTTCCCCAAGCCCGATGGCCATGGCGGCCGTCTTCCCGATGGCTTTGATCTCGCCGACCTCGGCGACCACCCCGCGCTCAAACATTGTCCGCACATTGACGGCGATGCGGGCTTGAAGCTCCCCTCGTTCGCGCACGAGGAGCAGTCCCCTAAAACCGGGCGCATCTTTTTTCCCCCACTCGCGCCGCATTTCGGAAGCAGGCCGCCCCGTGAGAATGCAGATTTCGAGTGCGCGGAGGACCCGCCTGGGATTCTTGAAATCGAGTTGGGCCGCGGGATCGATTTCAACGAGGCGCTCGTGCAACTGGCGCGGGGAAAGGCGGGCGAGTTTCGTGCGCAGGGTGAGGTTTGCCGGCGGCACATCGGCGAGGCCGTGGGTGAGTGCCTTGATGTAGAGACCGGAACCGCCCGCGACGATTGGGACTTTGCCGCGCGCCAGCACTTCGGAAATCTTTTCGCGCGCCAGGGTCGCGAACCGGGCAGCGTCAAAGGGCTCGGCGAGTGCGAGAAATCCGATCAGATGATGCGGGACGGCCGCCAACGTCTTCGGGGTGGGCTGGCCGGTCAAGATCTCCATCCCGCGATAGACCTGATAGGCGTCCGCTCCAATAACTTCGCCGTCGAGCCGCTTGGCGAGGTCGACGGCGAAGGCGGTCTTGCCGACCCCAGTCGGGCCGGCGACGATGATGGGAAGCTTGCTATTCAGGTTGGCGCCGATCGCCACGCTTTTCCTCGACGGCTTTGGCTCCGCTTACGACAAGCTTGCGGCCCATGTAATCTTTGTCGTGAAGCTCTGTGACTGCCCGCTTCGCTTCCTCGATGCTCTGCATCTGCACAAAGGCGAATCCCTTGGATTTCTGGGTGTGCTTGTTCGAAACGATCTCAACGTTTTGGACCGAGCCGACGCCGTTGAAAAGTTCGAAGAGGTCGCCTTCCGTCGCGTCGAACGACAAGTTGCCCACATAGATTCGGGGTGACGAAACTTCGACGATTTCAGGCTTTCGAAAGCTCGTGGAACGGGCGGCACGTTTCGGTTGCGTCGAGTCTCCATTGACAGAGTCCTGTCTTTCGGCGCGCTCGCTCTCCGGAGCTTCTTCGGAGCTCCTGCCGCTGAAGAACGCGGTGATCTTTTGCCATAAGGTTTCTTTTTTCGGTTGAACGGGTGTGTCTTGGCGGTTGCGCGGGCCGCCGCGAGGGCGGTCCTGCCGGCGGCCACCCCGCCTTGGGGGGCGGTTTCCGCCAGCTGGTGTGTATTCGGATGACATTGGATTGATATGTTGAAGTGGCGGACGGCGCGGAATTCCGTGGAAAAACTCTCCGAGCGCGCGATCGTGCCGTTGAGGCCTCAGGCGGTGCCGATCTCTCCGAGGAAATGTCTACCTTTCCATCCGCGGAAAACCTGAGAACAACCATGCAAAAGAGCCGCCGCGTGAACAACTTTAAGAGATTCGCAGCTGCTCGGGTATGCATTTCATTAAACGACTGAGGCTTGCGTAAAAATCACCCAGCGCGCCTCCCATTGCAAGCCAATTGAGCGGATCGCTATGCCGAAATATTCCCCTCCGGCAATGCTTAGCAATTGGTTTTCGGGTAACTGCCGATGACCTTAACCGCGCGGCAGCACCTCGAAAGCTCACGAAAGAGATCGACCATTTGAAGATCCCTAATATGGCCGACGGCCTCCACGAAGAAAAAGCTATCCTGACTGCCATGAGCGGCCGGGCGGCTGACGAAGTGGCTCAGATTGATCCCGAGGGTCTTAAAGGGCTCCAGGGCCGAGACCAGTGCCCCTGGTTTATCCTCGATGCGCAACATGAGCATCGTCATGTCATTGCCCGATGGCGGGTTGGAGATCCGTCCCAAAACGAAGAAGCGAGCGGCGTCGTTGTGCGTTCCTCCTTCGATCGAGAGCAGGATTTCCGCACAAACGGAGAGCTCCGTTTCGGCGAGCTGGTCGAACGTGTGATTGGCGAGGCCGTGCTCGGGATGGTCAATGGGCACGACGCCGCAGTCGGCACCGTCGCGCTTGACCTCATGAAAGACGTCCTCCGTGTTGGCGAGAAATATATAGCGCACGCTCGATCCGAATTTGCTCCTGGCGGCCTGGTGGGAAGCCGAACCGGAGGGACCAAGGCAGGCGATGGCGACATCTTTCTCCACCGCCAATGCGGCAGACATGATCTCGCAGTAGATGGCACGAATGGCCTCCGGGGTAAGCGGACCCTCACTCCGATCCACAAGGCTCCTAATCACGCGGTCTTCGCGTTCCGGCGAATAGATGGGAAGTCCCTCGCGATTCTTGATGGCGCCGATTTGCTTGGCGACCCTGGCGCGCTCATTGAGAAGACGCAGGAGCTCGATGTCGATTGCATCGATCTTCACCCGTAAGTCGGCGATGTCGCTCATTGAGGTCTCTCCTCCTCTTGGATCTTTCGAACGCCGGCGCGCTCTTCCTGCCCAGTCGCTTCACGGCTCTCCTGAGAAAGCGGCCTCGGGCTTTCCGGATGCGCGCTCACTTGAGCCGACGCCGCAGGCAGTGGGATTCTGCGCAGTTCATCGGCGTTGGGAAGCTCACCGAGATTCCTGAGGCCAAAATGATCCATGAAATTCTGCGTGGTTTCGTAGAGAAGAGGTCGGCCAGGAATTTCGGCACGGCCGGCAATTTTGACGAGTCCGCGGTCGAGTAGCGTCTGCATGACGCCATCCACCGAAACTCCTCGAACGGCTTCAATATCGGCGCGCGTAATCGGCTGGCGGTAGGCAACGATGGCCAGCGTTTCGAGAGCGGGCGCACTGAGTCGGGCCGAACGGTAGTCCGGGAAGAGCTGTCGCAGCCAGGGAGCAAATGCCGGTTTGGTCACCAGCTGCCATCCGGCCGCGCTTTCGCGCATCTCGTAGGCGCGTGAGGCGTCGGCGCAATCGATCGCGAGCGCGTCAATCGCGGCGCGAAGCGCGCCTTCCTTGATCCCGGCGAACGCAGCCACGCTCGAATCGTCCTTCTCCGCCTCCGCGGCGCTCTTCAGTATCCCCTGAAGATCTTTCATCGAGACGGGCCCCTGCGAGGCAAAGAGAATGGCCTCCACAACGAGTTTGAGAGACCAGTCCTCTCCGTTCATGTGAGCCTCTCCGTCGAGGCGGCCGCCGCGAGGACGAAGCGTTCGATCCAAATCTCCGCAAAATGATTCTCCTGCCGCACGCGCAGTTGTTTCAGGCGGATCAGCTCAAGCATTGCGAGAAAGGTGACCACGATTTCAGCACGACCGGCCGCGTCCGCAAAGCATTCCTCGAAGCGAACCGGAACGCCGCCGTGGATCACGCGAAGCAGAAAATCGATCTTGTCGGAAACCGTAAAGTTCTCGGCGAAAATTTCGCGCAGGTCCTCGCGGTGCTTGCCGCTTTCCAGTCGCTTGAGAATTTTTTGAAAAGCGTTGATTAGATCGAATATCCCGACCTCTTCGATGAGGAGATTGGCGGCCGGCACGAGCTCGGGCACGGCAGGAAACCGCGGGAAAAGCTTTTCCTGCATGGCCTCCCGGGTCCGCAGATGCGAGGCGGCCTCCTTGAACTTCTTATATTCGATAAGCTGCCGGATGAGTTCCCATCGCGGGTCGTCCTCATCGGCATCTTCCTCCGCCATTTGCTGATCCTTAGGCAGCAGGGTGCGGCTCTTGATGTAGAGCAGGTTCGCAGCCATCACGATGAACTCCCCGGCGATGCCAATGTTCAGGACCTGGAAGGCCTCCATGTATTCCAGGTATTGCTTGGCGATCCGTTCGATCGAAATGTCATAAATATCCACTTCATCTCGCTTGATCAGATAAAGCAGAAGATCGAGCGGCCCTTCAAAGACTTCGAGTTTGACCTTATAGTCCACGAGAGCCACCCCTACCGGCGCTTGAACCCTCTCTTCTTCTCCTCACTGGCCAGGCGCGAGCGGTGCTTCTTCCGATCAGCAATGCGGGTCTTACGCTTCCTGAGCTGTTGGGAGAGCTTTCCCGTGACTTTGTCGATGGCGGCGTAGAGATCGTCCTCAGCGTGTTCGGCGTGAATGTCGGGCCCGGGAACGGCGAGATGCACTTTGACGATATGCTTCTTGGTCTTCGTCTCGTCGTGAAGCAGAACCACATGGGCTGCGTGAATGCGATCGGTCATCTGCTCGAGATGGCTAATCTTGTCCGCGACGTATGCGTATATCGATGCCGTAAGAGTCAGATGTCTGGGGCTAAGGTGGATTTGCATGCCAGAAAATAATGAAATTGCGATGGCCCGCGAGAGAAGATTAATCCGGAGCGAAACTATCGCCGGCGGGGGACGATGGCGAGGTAATTTCGAACTGGTCCGAAGGCGGCCACGTTAATCAAGACTCCCCCCTCCGCCGCGGCATGCAGGGCCGTCGAGGAGCCGCCGTCGAGGTTCAAAGCGTTCGCGACCGTCCACGAACCGGCGATCCCTTTCAGGCTGAGAATCCTCGCCGCATCCGCCAAAGTTACCGGAGAAGTCGCCACGAGCGCCCAACGGCCCTTGCCATCGTTTGCCACGAGGGTCCGACGCGCCAGACGCTTATCGTTGAGTCCCGACACAGGCGACCCTTTCTCGACAAGCCATGGGCCGGCCTGCAGGGCTTCCTGGAGGTCGCTACCCGCCTTGAAATTGCCGGAGCGGACGAGCTCGATGCGGCCTTTGCGAACGGCGAGAATGCCACTTAGGAGTTTGGCGCGCTCGAAAGGATGCAGAGTCTTTCCTTGGGACACGACCAGTCCCAGCGGCGTGAAGTCGTCATGAAAATAGCCTCCGTTTGATCCCGCGAACGTTGCAACTCCCGCGAGCGCTGACTGGAGTGACACGCGTTCCTCGGGTGGGTTGTCGATCACGCGAAAGGTGCAGTCGCCTGACTGAAAAGAAATGCCGCTGAGCCGAACGGCGCGACCATCCGAGGAGGCTTCGGCCTCCCAGGCGACCGCGCCTCCCTCCAGCGCGCCCAACTCCTTCCATCCCTCCACCGTCCAACCGGCCCTCAAGTTGCAAATCGCGAGGAGAAAGAACAGGAAGTGCAAACACGAGCGCATGTCAGGAGGAAATTAGAGCTGCCTCGACCGGCCAAGAGAAATCGCAATGTTCCAGCCGCAAAGAGGGCTTCTTGGGTAGTTGCGAGCGCTTTTTCCGGCCCGCCGATGGAAAAAACCTGTGAGACGGATTACTTGTGGGCATGCCGCGCGGGGACGACAACCTTTTTGACGGGGACTTCCTCACCCGGCTCGAGCAGGTGCGCCTGCAGATGCGCAAGAGGTTTGCCGGAACCCTGCGGGCGGAGCGCCGCTCGCGTCGGACAGGGTCGAGTCTTGAATTCGCGGACTTCCGCAATTACGTGCCGGGCGATGATCCGCGCCGTATCGATTGGAGTATCTATGGGCGCATCGAACGGCTGGTGATGAGGCTTTACGAAGAGGAAGAGGATCTCGACGTGGGAATCCTCATCGATTGCAGCGCCTCCATGCATTGGCGCCCGCCGGGCGTCACGCGCCTAACAAAATTCGCATTGTCCCGCCAACTCGCGGCCGCGTTGGCTTACTTTGCCCTCCACGGGCTCGATCATGTTGCGCTGTGGTATTTCGATTCCACGCTGCGTGCCGAAAGCGGCCACTATCGCGGCAGACCGGCCTTTCACGACGTTTTGCGTTTTCTGCGCGCGAGCCCGGCCGGCGGCCGAACGAGCTTGGCCACCAGTCTCGAGCGATTTGGACGCAGCCGGCGCCGGCGCGGGCTGGCGATCGTGCTGAGTGATTGCCTGGATATCTCCGGCTACGAGCAGGGCCTCAGCGCGCTGGTGGGTCGTCATTTCGCGCTGCACGTCGTGCATGTGATGGATCCCGCTGAGTGCGATCCTGCCGAAAACGGAGACCTGACGCTCCGCGACTGCGAAAGCGCTGAGGAAATGACGGTTACGGCGGGTCCGGGCCTTCGGCGGATTTACCGCGAGGAGGTCGAGCGATTTCGCAACGGTGTAAGATCCTGGTGCGCCCGGCACAACACGGGGTATTCGTTCATCATCGCGGATGCCGATTTCGATGACATCATCTTGCGCACTTTTCGAAGGGACGGACTGGTGCGATGAATTTTTTGTTTCCCGGGGCATTTTTCTTCAGCGCGCTGGCGTTTGTGATTGTGACGCTCTATTTGCGGCGTCCGCGCCGGAGAGCTTTGCAGGTTTCCACGCTGCTTTTTTGGCAACGGGTGCTCGAGCGCGAACCACACCGAAAATTTCTTGGCCGTCTGCGCAATCCGCTCTCTCTGCTCCTGCAGCTCCTGATTTTTCTGCTTTTGCTGCTTGCGCTTGCGCGCCCGCAGGAGGCTTCACCGCAAGGCCGCCGCTCCACGGTCATCGTGGTCGATGCGCGCGCGCGAATGCAGGCTCCCGGCGTATTCCGCGACGCCGTGCTGGCCGCGCAGGATATTGTATCGGGGCTCGGGCCGAACGATGAAGTGGCTATTCTCGCCGCGGAGGGGCTTCCGCAAATCGTTTCGCCATTCTCGAACGACGGAAAAGAGCTTCGCCGGAGATTGGCATTGCTTACCCCGTCGGACGCCGGGGGGAACATGGAGGACGTTCTCCTCCTGGCTCGCAGGCTGCTGGGGTCCAAGTCCGGAGAGCAGAGGCTGGTGGTTATCAGTGATCGCAAGCTGCCCGCTCTTGAAAGCGTCGAGCAAATTGCGGTCGGCGGGCCGCGGGATAACGCAGCCATCTTGACGCTGACCCAGCGACCGCCGCCGGCGAGTCCGCAGTCGACGGAGCTGTTCATGAAGTTGGGCAACTTTTCCTCGACCGCTCGCGACCTCGAAGTCGAGCTCTCCCTTGATGGAAGGCCATTTGATCTGCGGCGATTTCGAATCGGCCCGGGCGAGAAGCAAAACTTCTCGACGATTGTTTCAAGCGATAGGCCCGTCGCGGGCGACGGCTTTGTGGTAGCGCGGCTGACCCCCACAGATGGGCTGGACTTCGACGACACCGCCCGGGCCGCGCTTCCGAACGGCCAGCGGTTGCGCGTGCTTCTCGTCGGAGAGGACGACCCTTTTCTTGAAAACGCGCTCAAGGCCGATCCGGCTCTCGGGGTCGAGATGCTGAAACCCGAAACGTGGCGAGCCGGCATGGGCGCAGACTTCGACGCGGTCGTCTTTGACAATTGGCTGCCGCCCGAAGCCACGCTCGAAACCCTTGGCGCCGGTTCATTCTTTTTCTTCGGACGCACCCCGTTCGATGTCGCCGGCGAGGAGGCCCATGCGGCTTCCCTTGAAGCCGGACTGGAGAGTCCCCTCCTCTGGAATGTGGAGCTCGATGCCATCCGGCTGGCGCGGGCGGGCAAGCTCACTATCCCAAATGACACGCGCTGGCGCGCCTCAGTCCCGGTTGAGAGCGCGGGCGAACCGATCGTGCTGGCGTTGGAAGGTCCGCGCGGCGCGCGCGCGGTGGCTGCCGCCTTCGCGGTGGGAGATTCGAACTTTCCGCTGCGGGCCGGATTCCCCCTCTTCGTGAGCAATGTGATCCATTGGCTCGCCGGTCGCAGCTCCGGAGAGGAGGCGGCCTGGAAGGCGGGTCAGACCTTCGTTCCGGCCAACGGCGAAAAGATTTCAAGAAGCCCGGAGGAAAAAACCGCGGCTGACCGCACGGGTCCGTTGCTGAGCGGGACGCCTCTGCTGCTGAGGAAGAACGGGTTTTATGAGGTGCGCGGGCCGGTTCGGTCCCGATGGCTGGCGGTCAACACCGGAGATCCCGCGGAATCAGATCTCCGCGCGGCGGAAGGCGCCAGCGATATTCGAATCCTGAGCCGAAGATGGGGCGCCCTGCAGTATTGGCGCTGGCTGGCACTGGCGGCCGCCGTTCTTCTCGTCGCCGAATGGTTCCTCTACCATCGCCGCGTCACGGAATAAGCAACGATTTTTCGCGCTCCCCTCCCTTCAAGTTGCCGATGTGCTCTGACAAGTCCCTCCTCTGGCCATACCGCTTTCCCTCCTTTCAATTTGGAGCCAGCTCGGTGGCATTCAAAATGTGCGCAGGCTGGTTATTCCACTCGTGCGCGATCCTGTCCAAAGTCTGAATTGTCACTTCGTCAGGCACGAGGCGGCCAAATACCGTGTACTTCTTGTCGAGATGGGGAGCGTCTCCGAGCATGATCGAAAATGAGCTGACAGCAGAATCCTCTGCATCCCAACGAGCCATGCTCAATACCCACTTCTTATGCGCTCGTCCGACGCTGGACTGGCTCTCGACTTCAAGCGGCAATCTGCGCAACATTTGGCGTTGCGCTTCGGTCATGCCTCCACCGTCTGATTTGGTTTCGGCGGTGGAGGTTTGCAAAACAAAGTTGGGCTCGAAGCGGCAAATCGGTGTGCCGTCAAACACCCCATTTGTGAATAGCCGATACAACTGAGTAGCATGCTTGGGGGCAAGCGCCGGATCCAGAACTAGACGCAATTTTCCGGCAGTGGTCTCGACTTCGAATTGCTTGGGTTCTGAAAGCAAGGGTCCATCAACCGATGAATCGAACAATGGGTAGGCTGATGTCGTATCGGAGCGGGCGGTAATTGACGAAGCGGAGGCGACTCTTGTTATTGTTCGCTCGTCTGTATCAACCGCACGATCGCTTTCGCCCCGAGCCGGCTCGATTCCACAGTAAGCAGTGTTCGTGCCTGCCATGCACCAGTCAGGCCGCGCGAAATTGTCGTCGGCAAAGAAAATGCCCAGCGCAACCATCGAGTCTTGCGCCGAGCCTGTTGGATTTTCATATGTGGCTTCGAGCTCGTAATGCTGATTGGCGGACAACGGAATGCCCTCTTTGGAAATCACGTTTTCGATGTGCTCGAGCTGCAGGCCGCCTTCGGTTTTTGTTTTGGCCTTGACGGCGAAAATCTCTTTGCGGCTGTCGCCCGAGCACTGCAACAGCGAGGTTCGCGTGCACAATGGGTGAATATGAGTCCAAGCCGCGTGAATCATTCTATCTGTTGACGCAAACCCAGGATCGCTATCTTCCCCAATCGGAGAGCTGTATGTATGGACTCCCGGTGGGATCACCCAATGGCCACTCACTCGACGGCCAAACCTGTCGCTAAACACAGAACCTCGCGCACTGTTCGGGGCAGTCACTCCGGCCGATGTCCCAATGCAGTCCGGCATGTTTTGATGTTCTCTTGATACTGCTTCGGGTGTGTTTCTATCGACCGTTACTGTTATATAAGGGTTGTACCAATGAAGCGCTTTGATTGGATAAACGAGCTCTTTGTCTCTAATAAATGTGATTGTGCAGCGGTGCTTTATGCGGCGATGCTCGCTGGTAGTGCGGTTGGCAGCTTGAAAGGTGAATGTCCACAGCTCCTCTGAACCTACCGGTACACCGAAGCCCTCGGGAAACTGGAAGTCAGTCTGCCCCTGTGTAATAGTAAGAATACGGCTCGTGCCGGTGTGTTGCGCCTCCGGAAGGATCGTTTTGCGAAGGGCAGGATCCACATCGACATTTAAATGGCAAACGAACTCAGCGTTCGGCATCGGTTGGTCGTTTTCATCGAGCACTTCGAGCTTCAAGCCCTTGAACCAAATCAGCTCTCGCGGTTGCGAACTGGAATCGACTAGTCCCTTGGGAGTCGCCGATTGAGGACCGCCGTCCATCGCAGGGCTGCCTGCGCCATCCTCTATGAAGGTAATCGTATCCTCCCGCAATGATACCGCCGGCGATGCAAGAAGATCACCGATGCGCAAGCTGCTCACGCTGTATGGGCCCTCCATCGAGCGGTAGTTGCGATGGAGATCGAAGGGACCTACGATGATAGTAGCCGTCGACACTTTGCCCTCTACTTGCCCCGCAGGCGCCGATTCTGCAGATTCGGTCGAATCAGGCTGACTTGCGAGCCCTGCGACGAGCACGCAGGTCGTCAAACAAATAAGCCATGCTGTGAGTTTTCCAATCATGCCAGATCGCTCACTAAAGTCATACTCAAGAATATATAACCTCAAACGCAAGTAGGGAAACGGTAGAATGGTTCCTTCACCATCGCCGCGTCACGGAATAAGAACGATCTTGCCCATGGCATTCGGAGCCATGACTGCACGGTGCGCCTCGGCAGCCGAGGCCAGCGGAAACTCCCGTCCGACCACGGGAGAAATACGGCCGTCCGCGAGGTATTTGCCGAGGTCTTTGTAAATTGCCTTGAGGTCCGGCGCCGACGCATTGGGAAGGACCATGCCCCGAATATCGGCATCCCTGATCATGGCATCGCGAGGGTTGATTTCAACGCTGCCCCGGCTTCCGATCACGATCACGCGCCCGTTCGGGGCAAGCAACCGGAGATCTTCACCGAGGTTGACGTTTGCGAGCATTTCCAGAACGCAGTCGACGCCGCGACCCTCTGTCGCGTCAAGGATCGCCTGCCGATAACCGGAATCCTTGTGATCAAAGACCTGTTCTGCTCCCAACTCCCGCACGGTTTGACGGCCCTCGGGAGAGCCTCCGGTGCCGAAAACCCGGATCTGCGGCAGAGCGTGCGAGCTCTACCGCAGCCGTGCCCACGCCGCCGCTTGCACCGTGAACGAGCACGGTCTCGTCTGCCCGGACTCCCCCGCGTTGGAACAAAGCCCGATAAGCCGTGGCATAGGGCACGCCGAGCGCCGCGCCTTGGGCAAAGGTCGCAACCTCCGGAAGCGGATGCACCTGCTCCGGCGCGCAGATGGCAAGTTCCGCGTAGGTTCCCGTGATCGCGCCTGAGAGGAAAACGCGCTCTCCCGGCTTGACGGTATCCACACCCGGCCCAATCGCGGCAACGACTCCGGCGCCATCGCTACCAGGAGTGTAGGGCAATTGCGGCGTTCGGGCGTAAGCTCCTGCGCGAATGTAGGTGTCCACAGGATTTACCCCGGCCGCATGAAGGCGAACAAGGATCTTTTCGTCGGAGGCCTTGAGATCGGCCTGCTCGACGAGCCGCATCACTTCAGGTTCACCAAATTCGTCAACTCGAATCGCCTTCATCGGTGCCAAGGATAGATGCGCCTTCCTGCCTTGCAATAAAGACCAGGATTCCGCCAAGAATTTACTTGCGAGTTCAGCCTCCCCGGGGCGAAAATTAGCTAGCGGCGTGACGGCAGCGCCCTCTTAAGGAAAGGAGGCGCCCCCCAAACCCCACGCTGGCGAAAGGCAGTCCATGAAACGCGGCTCGCTCCTCCATTCCCTGGGTATCTGGGTCTCATCCTTCACATCCATCTTCGCGGGTCATTCCCTGATGGCCAAGGGTGACAATATTAAGGAACTGACCAAGACAAGCAAGAAGCTGCGACCGAATCAGGCGCAGTCCGCGGGGGAAGACACCCCTCCGCCCGCCCCGCAGGAATCACTGGATCAGCCAGGCAGCAGCGCGGATCGTTACCCGTGGAAGAAGGAAATCGTGACGACGACGTTCTGGGTCGGCGAAAAACCCACGCAGGGTAACCCGGTTCCAAACCACAAGAGCAGCTGGGACGGAAAGTGGGCGGAGAACTACGGCGGAACCGACAGTCCGGATCGAAATAACCGCACCAGCGAATTCATTCCGTCCGGTTTCGTCCCGCGTCAGAATCCCTTTTACGTCGCACTCCCGTACAACGACAAGACTTCAAAGGGACACAAGCCCGAAGCCAGGCAGGTCATCCCATGGTTCCACAAGGAATATAGGGGACCGGGAAAGTCGGTCTGCAAGGGCCGCTGGATCGCCATCCGCAAGGGAGATCGCGTTTGTTATGCGCAATGGGAAGATGCCGGGCCGTTTCGCACCGACAATTGGGAATACGTTTTTGGTCCGGACCGTCCCCTCCCCAACCTCAACAAGGGTGCGGGGCTCGATGTTTCGCCTGCAGTGCGCGATTTTCTCGGGATGGAAGATACGGATGTGACCGATTGGAAATTCGTGGATTTTGATGAAGTTCCATCCGGGCCCTGGGCTGCCTACGGCGATAACAACACCTTCGTCATCAATCAGCGCGACGCCGCCAAGCAGTTTTCTTCCGTAAACACCTCCGCGAAAGCCGCGGTTGATTAGCAGTTTCCCGCGCCGCCGCTTCGGAACTCTCGTGGTTGTAGAGACCCTTGTGCCAAAGGGCCGTTGGCTCAGGTGGACGGGCCTCGCAATTGGCGCAAGCAACTTCGACACATCCTTCTGAGCATCCGCAATCGAAGTTCCTCTCATGAACTTGAACAGCTGATGGAGCTCAAAGAAGGTTTCGCCATCTTAAAACAAGCAGCCTCGGATTGGCTCGAGGATGACGCGCCGACGTTGGGTGCCGCACTCGCCTACTACACGGTCTTCTCGCTTGCGCCGTTGTTGATTATTGCCATCGCGATCGCAGGCTTTGTTTTTGGGCAAGAGGCGGCGCAGGGTCAAATCTTCGACCAGTTGCGTAGCCTGCTCGGTGAGGCGAGCGGCAAAGCGATACAGGATATGGTGCAGAGCGCGAACGCGAAGCCCGCGACTGGTGTGGTTGCGACCGTCATCGGAATTGTCACGCTCCTTTTCGGTGCCTCGGGTGTTTTCGGGCAGTTGCAAACCTCTCTAAATACGATTTGGGAGGTCCAACCGAAGCCTGGGCGCGGCTTCATGGGAATTGTCCGGGATCGTATTCTCTCCTTTGGCTTTATCATCGTCATCGGGTTTCTGCTCTTGGTCTCGCTTCTTCTCACGGCAGCGATCGCCCTTTTCGCGGAGTGGTTCGGGGGAATGTTCCCAGGAATGGAAGCCTTTGCTCAGGTTTTGAATTCGATTCTTTCCCTCGCGCTGGTCACTCTGCTCTTTGCGATGATCTTCAAGTTTTTGCCAGATGCGAAAGTGGTCTGGCATGATGTCTGGGTCGGTGCCTTTATCACCGCGGTTCTCTTCACAGCTGGCAAATTTGCGCTCGGCCTTTATCTTGGGAAGAGCAGCGTCGGTTCCTCTTACGGCGCGGCGGGCTCGCTGATCATTTTACTCTTATGGGTCTATTACTCCGCACAGATTCTCTTTTTTGGGGCGGAGTTCACCCAAGTATATGCTAATCGTTTCGGCGCGCGCGTGGCTCCTGCCGAGAACGCCGTTGCGGTGGAGAAACAGGCCAAGGCCGCCTAAAGTTGCTAGCCCCAGGCATCGAAGATTTAGTCGACGTTGAACTGGCGAACACCGGGAAATCAGATCTGCCCGACTAATCAGCCGCCCCCGCACGATGAAAGAGTAGCTAAATGACGATAACGCTTGACCTTAAAAATATGAGTGAAAAGAACCCGATCGAATTCGCAGAAGCGTCTCAAAAATTCTTATGCGAAGAGTATTATATGCACAACTTTGGCGCCTTCCTGCACGCCAACGGCATCGAGGTCGAATCTCCTGAACCGTTTGAACCAGGAGGCGTCACCACAACCAAGGAGTTATTTTCCCTGGAGGTGAAGAAGGAATCCAAGCCCGTCACGCAGGAACGGGCAAACACGTTGATTGCAACCTTTCTCGCAGCGGATGCCGAGAGCAAAAAGAACTCATCGGCTTAGCTTGGGCGCAAGCTCGCGACGGAATCCGCAATTGGCGGAGTCCGCTGTGCCCGCAGTCCGAGGGGCGGAGAGGAGCCGCACGGTGTAAACCGAGTAGCAGCGTGATCGATTGGAGAAAATTTGGAGGCAAACCAGCGACTCGGCACCGGTCTCAATGCCACTCTCGGAAAACCGAAACGTTCCCGAAGCATCGCTCGAGGAAGCTCGCGCCAGCCATTTGCTCGATCCCACGAAGAGCCTCGTCTTATTTGAACTGGCATTTCGGACAAGAAAGAAATCCGCCTTGGCGTGTCAGACGACGCGCATGATTCGCGACTCCAACTGACTCAATGATTAAAGCCGTGATTTTCGACGTGGACGGAACGCTGGTCGATTCGGTCGATTTGCATGCGCGCGCATGGCAGGAGACTTTTTGCGAGTTTGGAAAAGACATCCCTTTTCAAGAAATCCGCATGCAGATCGGAAAGGGCGGCGACCAACTCATGCCGGTGTTTATGAGCAAGGCGGAATTGGACAATTACGGAGAACAGATCTCCAAACGTCGGCGGATGATATTTAAAGAAAAGTACCTGCGTGAAGTGAAAGCATTCTCACGGGTGCGGGATCTTTTTCAGCGTGTGTTGGCTGACGGTAAGAAAATCGCCCTCGCCTCATCCGCCGTCGGCGAGGAACTCGAGGCATATAAAAAAGTTGCGAACATCATGGACTTACTCGACGCGGAAACATCCGCCGATGATGCAGAGCAATCAAAGCCACATCCTGACATCTTCGTAGCCGCACTTGAGCGACTAGACGATCCCCCAAAAGAGGAAACGCTTGTCATCGGCGATACCCCCTATGACATCGAAGCCGCTGGCAAGGCGGGGTTAAAGACTATCGCGTTCCGCTGCGGAGGCTTTCCCGAGGAAACTCTTCGGGGCGCAATCGCCATCTACGATGATCCCGCTGACTTACTTGTCCGCTATGCCGACTCGCCCCTTTCGGCATAGAGGCCGCTCCCAAGCATCGAGCGCTCCATAGAGAACGAGGAGGGCCCAAAGCCCTCTGGGCTTTGTCTGCTTCGGGCGCTGGAAAGCGAAAGGCGGGGCTCCTCTACTGCGCGACGACGCCGGCGGATTCTGCGTCGGAATCGTAGTTGAGGATGGGCTGGAGCCATTTTTCGGTATCGCCAAGCGACATGCCTTTTCGAGTCGCATAGTCCTGAACTTGATCGCGATCGATCCTGCCAACGCCAAAGTATTTTGCGTTCGGGTGCGCGAAATAGAGTCCGCTGACGCTGCTGCCCGGGTACATTGCCAGGCTCTCGGTGAGGCGAATGCCGGTGCGCCGCTCGACATCCAGAAGCTGCCAGATCGTCTGCTTTTCGGTGTGGTCGGGCTGGGCGGGATATCCCGGAGCCGGACGGATGCCGCGGTATTTTTCGCGAATCAGATCCTCCTTGGAAAGATTCTCCGTCGTCCCGAAACCCCAGATCTCGCGCGCTTTTCGATGCAAGCATTCAGCGAAGGCCTCCGCGAAACGATCCCCCAGCGCCTTCGTCATGATGGAGAGGTAGTCATCATGCCTCCTTTCGAAATCGGCCGCGACTTCGCTAACTTCGGCTCCGGCCGTGACAGCAAAAGCGCCCACGTGGTCGATCCGGCCGCACTCGCGCGGGGCCACGAAATCCGCCAGCGAAAAGTTCGGCTGGCCGGACGGTTTTTTCATTTGTTGCCGCAGACCGTGAAAGATCGCCAGCGGAACGGTCGCTTCGGGATCCGCGTAAAGCTGGATATCCTCGCCGATCCGATTTGCCGCCCAAAAACCGAGCACGCCGCGCGCGCGGAAGCGCCGGTTTCGCACGATGTCATCGAGAAGTCCCCTGGCGTCGTCGTAGAGCTTGCGCGCTTCGACGCCGACAACCGGGTCGTCGAAGATCGCCGGGAAACGACCGCGCAGCTCCCATGCGTGGAAAAACGGCGACCAATCGAAATAGTCGACCAATTCCTCGAGCGGAAAGTCGTCGAATTCCATCGCGCCAAGGCGCTCAGGGAACAGGAATATCAATCGACGGCCAGTCGCAGGTGAAACGCGATTGCTCCTGGCTTCGTCGAAAGTCAGGAGCTCTCGCGCTCCCGAGCGTCCGGCATATTCAGTGCGGAGCTTTTCGTATTCCGCATTGACTCCGGCGAGGATATTCCGGCTTTCGCTCCGGGCTCAGCAGCGAGCTCACGACGTTGACACTGCGGCTGGCATCGAGCACGTGGATTACGCCGTGACCGTAGTGCGGCTGGATTTTGAGCGCCGTGTGCGCCTTGCTGGTCGTGGCTCCGCCAATCAGGAGGGGCGTTGGAAAATTCCGCCCGCTGCATTTCCTTGGCGACGTGGATCATCTCGTCAAGCGAGGGCGTAATAAGGCCGCTCAATCCGATGATGTCGCAATTTCGCTCGCGCGCTGTTTGCAGAATTTTCTCGCAGGGCACCATGACGCCAAGATCAATGACTTCGTAGTTGTTGCAGGCGAGCACGACGCCTACAATGTTCTTTCCAATGTCGTGGACGTCCCCTTTGACAGTCGCCATGACGATGCGGCCTTGCGAACGGCTGTCGGGATTGGCCGGCGCGTTCTTTTTCCATAAACGGCGTGAGCCACGCCACGGAGCGCTTCATCACGCGGGCGCTTTTCACCACCTGCGGCAGAAACATTTTCCCCGCGCCAAAGAGATCGCCGACCACCTTCATCCCGTCCATGAGCGGACCTTCGATCACCGTCAGCGGCTTGCCGTATTGGAGCGAGGGCCTCCTCGGTGTCCTGGTCGATATAGTCCACGATGCCTTTGATGAGCGCATGCTTGAGGCGATCCTCGACAGGCGCCCGGCGCCATTCGGCGTCTTCGGCTCGGATTTTGTTCCGCCTGGCGAGCCCGGGATTTTGCTGTGTTTGACCTTCTCCGCATAGTCGACGAGCCGTTCGGTCGCGTCGGCGATCGGCGGTTGAAGAGAACATCTTCGAGAAGCTCCAGAAGATCCTTCGGAATCTCCTCATAGACTCCGAGCTGCCCGGCATTGACGATGCCCATGTCGAGGCCGGCCTTGATGGCGTGATAGAGAAAGGCGGAATGCATGGCCTCGCGGATGGGATTGTTTCCGCGGAAGGAGAAGGAAATATTGCTGATTCCGCCGCTCACGCGGGCATAGGGCAGGTTCTCCTTGATCCAGCGTGTGGCCGCAATAAACGCCTTGGCATAGTCATTGTGCTCTTCAATGCCCGTGCCGACCGTAAGAATATTGGGATCGAAGATGATGTCTTCGCCGGGAAAGCCGACCTCCTCAGTAAGGATGCGGTAGGCGCGCTGGCAGATTTGCGATTTTTCGCTCGTATGTGTCGGCCTGTCCGCGTTCGTCGAATGCCATGACGATGACCGCTGCGCCGTAGCGTTGAACGAGGCGGGCATGCCGTTTGAAATCCTCCTCTCCGGCTCTTCAGCGAGATGGAATTGACGATCCCCTTGCCCTTGAACGCAGCGCAAACCGGCTTCGATGACCTCCCATTTCGAGGAGTCGATCATCACGGGAACGCGCGAGATGTCCGGCTCACTGGCGATCAGATTGAGAAACTTCGTCATGGCTGCCGCGCCGTCGAGCATCCCCTCATCCATGTTGATATCGATGATCTGGGCGCCAGCCTCGACCTGCTGGCGGGCGACGGCAAGCGCTTCATCGTAATTGTCCGGCAAGGATCAACTTGGCGAATCGCGGAGAGCCCGTGACATTCGTCCGCTCTCCGATGTTGATGAAAGGGATTTCCGGGCGCGCAGTGAAGGCTTCCAACCCGCTCAAACGCAACGTGCGCGGCCGCTCGGGAATGCGCCTTGGGGCCAGGCCCCGGACGGCCTCCGCGATGGCGCGCGATATGGGCGGGCGTGGTCCCGCAGCAGCCGCCGAGGATGTTCAGCCAGCCCTGCTCGGCCCATTCGCGAAGCTGTGGCGCGAGAGTTTCCGGCGTTTCCGGGAACCCGGTTTCGGACAACGGATCAGGCAGGCCGGCGTTGGGATAGGTGCTGACAAAAAAAGGGGCCTTTGTCGAGAGCTCTTCGATGTAGGGCCGCATCTCCCGCCGGCCCCAAAGCGCAGTTGAGACCGATGGACAGTAACGGAAAATGCGAAACGGAATTGAGGAACGCTTCGACAGTCTGGCCGGTCAGCGTGCGCCCGGAAAGATCGGTGATCGTGCCCGAAACCATCACCGGAATACGGCGGCCGGCCGCCTCGAAATATTCGGCGATAGCAAAAAGCGCGGCCTTGGCATTCAGCGTGTCGAAAATGGTCTCGACGAGGAGAATGTCCACGCCACCTTCGACCAAATGCTCAACCTGCTGCCGATACGCGGCGGCCACTTGTTCGAAGGTGACATCGCGCTTTCCGGGATCGTTGACGTCGCGCGAAATCGAGAGCGTCCGATTGAGCGGTCCGATCGCGCCGGCGACAAATATGCGGCGCTCTTTGCAGGCGTCGGCCGCTTCGCGGGCGAGACGCGCCGCGGCGCGATTGATGTCGGGCACGATTTCGCCCATGCCATAATCGGCTTGCGCGATCGTGGTGCTGCTGAAGGTATTGGTTTCGATGATGTCGGCTCCCGCCGCCACGTATTGGCCGTGGATCTCACGGATGACATCCGGCTGCGTCAGGACCAGCAGGTCATTGTTGCCCTTCACATCCCGCGGCCAATCCTTGAAACGCTCCCCGCGGTAGGCCGCCTCGTCCAGCTTGTAGCGCTGGATCATCGTGCCCATCGCGCCGTCGAGAAGAACGATGCGCGCAGCCAGCAACTCGTGCAGCAGCTTTCTCAGCGGGGGTCAGCATTTGGCAAAAACCTCCGTGCCACGCGCGCGCTCTTTGTGCTTAGCTTCTTCATCTCTCCATGAGCAAGATCCGCTTCCAGATTCTCCCTCCAATTGACCGTTCTGACGAGGCGGTTTTCGTTACGGGAAGCATTCCGGCGCTGGGTGACTGGCAGCCGGAGAAAAGCCTGCGGCTGAAGTGGAAGCCTCCCTATCATCTCGGAGAGATCGAAGCAGGCATGCGTTTCGAATACAAGATTCTCCGAGATTCCTGGCAGGCGGAAGCCGTGGATGCCTATGGCGACGTGCCCGCGAATTTCTCGTGCGAAGCGTGGGTGGACTCCACCCAGCACCACACGGTGGCCGATTGGAAAGACCGCTATCGCGGGCGCCTCACCCGAGAACAAATCCACTCCGCGTGCTCGCAGGAAACCGCGAATTGCTGGTCTGGCTGCCGCAAAGCTACGGCTCGGAGTCGCAAAGGCGCTTTCCGATGATCGTGCTGCACGATGGGGCAAACGTGTTCGATCCGCTGACGAGCCCGATTTCCGGCGTGGATTGGGCGGCGGATGAATGGGTAAACCTTCTTTCGCGGCATGGCGTGATGCCCGAGGCCATCGTGGCGGCCGTGTGCCACCCGGAGGGCTTCTCGGAAGAAAACGCGTCTCTGCGCGACTACGATCTGTCCCCGCAACTGGGCGGCGCGGCCTACGCGCAGTTCCTGGCCACCGAGCTTCTCGCGCACATGGACGCCCGCTACCGCACCCTCGCGGAGCCTACCGCGCGGGTCCTTGGCGGATCCTCGCTCGGCGGCCTGATCAGCTTCTACGTTGCCATCCATCACCCGGGCATCTTTGGAAACTTTGCCTGCCTCTCCACCGCATTCGGAGATGTCTCGCAAAGCCGCCCTCAGGACGCGGACGAACTCAAGGCCCTTGCCGCGGCTCCCGCATTGCCCGCCGGAGTTCGAATGTATTTCGACTACGGCACACAAGGGCGGGACGCAGATTACGAACCATACCACCGGGAGCTTGGCCGTTTGCTCCGTGAAAAGGGTTGGCGGGACGACAACGAGTTCAGAATCGTTCGCGTCGAAGGCGGCAGCCATGACGAGCTCTCTTGGAGGCAAAGGTTCGGAGACGCTCTGCGATTCCTTGCGCGGTCGTGATGGGCTGCTCGCAATCATTCGAATATAAATCAACATATTCACATTCTTCGATATGTTATGGCAAATGCAAACGCGAAAAGCGTGGCCACGCCGATTCTCGCATGGACATGAGGTGTTTTCAGACGTCGAGAGCGTCGCTGGCGGTCTCGGACGTCTTGACCCTCCTCGAGAAGATTCCCCGGACGGCTTGCCTGGCATCTGAGCCAAGCGGGATGAGGGTTTCGGGACTCTGTCGGTGTGCTGGCGAGTTTTCTCACATGTCACGTGGCCGACTGATTCTGCGCGAATGAATGCACCGCCTGGCTCTCGGATCGAATCGTTGAAGCCGGCGTCTTGGGCGGTCTGGCGGCGGCGCCTGCGAAAGCTTGCGATCATCGCCTTTTTCATGCTGGTGCTGGTGCCCGTCGTCATCCTGAACTGCGGAGTAAATCTTGAGAAAGCCGGGTTTCCCATGCCGGCGGCCAGGCTTAAAAAGCGGTATGCCCGCATTCGATGCGTTGCTTTTGCGGCAGCAATGGACGCTCTTCACCTACATCTCACCATTCAACTACACGACTCACTTCGAGGTCGTGCTGAAAGATGGATCAACCGTGCCGTTGCCCGACTCCGTTCCGCAGCACGCCACGGGTTGGAAGGGCATTTTGTTCCATGGCGAAGCGAAGATTCAAAACAACCTCTATGGATATCCTGCCGGGCATCGCCGTTACCTCGAATACCTGATCCGGCGAAACGGGATCAACCCGGCTGAAGTGAGCCAGCGAATCATCTATATCCGCTATCACAATCTCTTATCGCGATCCGAGGCCGCCGAGGCCGGAACGCATTACGGTCCGGAGGTCCGCTATGAGCTCCATCGCTGGTAAGACGCCATGACGCACGCCACGGGGAACCCTGCCGCGGAGCGACCACGGCGTAGAAATAGGAAAAAAGCTTTCCGAAGCGTGCGTCGGGCCGTCTTCGTCAAGATCGACGCCTTCTTCTTTGCGCCCGACACGACGCCTTGGGATGTCATCCGCGTCGGCGCGGCGCTCCTGGTTCTGGGTCCGCTGCTGCTCTCCGGGCTTTCGGGAAACTACGAGCGCCTTTACGGTCACTGGGGATCGCTTCCGCGTTCGGAAGCTCTGGATGCTATTTACTGGCCGGGGTTCGTCTTTCTTCTGAACTCCGACCCCGCTTGGATCTGGCGCATTTATTGGGCGACCTGCGCGGCAGCCTTGTGCCTTGCGGCCGGACTTTGGACGCGCATCGCGGCGGCCGCCACATGGTTCCTCTACATCGCCACCATCCAACGCAATCTGATGTCGTTCAATGGCGAAACCGGCATCCTGGCATTTGTCCTGCTCGGACTTGCCCTCGCTCCTGCGCCGCAGCGCTTTTCAATCGACCACCTGGTCTTGAAACGTCCGCTTCCTGCGCGAGCCGAAATCTGGCCCGCCCGATTCATTCAGCTCAACATGTGTCTGATGTATTTCTTTACAACATTGGCGAAACTTCTCGGCTCGTGGGATCTCGGCCGTGGCGAGATTTGGTATGAGATTACCCTCTCTGACTGGTTCCGTTTCCCCGAGTTGGAGTGGCTTCGAGCCCCGTGGATCTGCTGGCTCTGCGTGCATGGGTCACTCGCGCTCGAAGGCAGCTTTGCCTTTCTTGTGTGGACGCGACTCCGCCGTCCGCTCGTCGTTGCAATGATGTGCCTGCACGGGGTCATCACAGTGATGTTTGGCAACGCGCTCCTCGTGTTCAACCTCGCGGCCATCGTCGGGCTGTGTGCCTTTCTCAGACGCGACGCCAGCTAGCCAGAAACGAATAAACCGCACGATTCGTGACGAGCAAAGAACGGGTTACGAGTAGGATGCGAACGACTCCGCAACCCGTGCCGCAAAGGCCCGCCTTGTCACATCTCGCCTGGCGCAAGCCGCAAGCGGTTAATCCGATTCATCGACCTCCCTGTTCAGTCGGAGCAGGCGGAGGCGGAGTATCCGGAGGCGGAGGCGTCACCCGGACTGGCGGGGGAGCTGTGACAGGTGCTGGGGCAGGCGCAGGTGCCGGGGCTGGTGCTGGCGCCGGGGCTGGGGCAGGTGCCGGGGCTGGTGCTGGTGCCGGGGCTGGTGCTGGCGCCGGGGCTGGGGCAGGTGCGCGGGTGCGGGTGCAGGGGCGGTGCTGGTGCCGGGGCTGGCGCAGGCGCTGGGGCAGGTGCGGGTGCGGGTGCCGGCGGAGGCGGGGGAGGAGGAGGAGGACCGCCACCGGCAAGCCGCGCGGTTTGCCCGGCCTGCATCGTCATTACCTGGGCCGGCTGATTTCCGGTCTGGGTCAAGAGATCATTCACACCCGGGAAAAATCTGGCGAGGAGAGAACGCTGTTGACTGTTGGCGTTCTGGTCCATCTCCGCTTGGTTGCGATTTGTCCCCATGTTGAGGAGGACGGATGTGGCGATGGTGGTCCTGAGATTAATCGTCACGATGGGCGGCATTTTGGTTGCGCCGGCAGGGATATCAACCATCTGCCCAGGTTTCAGCACGACACGTAGCTTGGGATTTGCCGTGAAATAGACGAGAACCTTGCCGGTGAGGCAGATTACCTTGACTCTCCCTGCGATCCTCGAAATCAAAAAATCCGTTCCCGTGACGGCCGCAGTGATGGCGCCAACCTGAACCTTGCCCCCGCCGACGCCTTTCGGTGACGAGAACAACATGGTGCCGCCATCCAGAGTGATCTCTCTGCTGCCTGCAAGGAAGCGGAAGAGCGCATTGGAGCCAACACGGGTGATCGTCAGATCGGGAAACTCCAATTCAGCGCGTGAACTCTCTCCCGTCTTGAGAGCACTATCCCCGGAAATAACGTCACCTCGGACGGCTTTGGTATTCCGCGGTAAGAGCGAAACGATATTGATGGCTTTGGTGACCTCGGCACGCTCAAAGGGCTGCTCCGCGCGCGCGACGAATGGGTTCGCGATGAAAATCAACAAACCGAAAATCCAGCGCCTCATAGATTGGAAGCGGAAATCCAGGGAGAAAGTTCCGCCGACATTCCCCACAGTATATAATCGAAGAAGGATTCTGTCGAATTGTTCGCGCCGAAGTTGGGCCCCGCGGACAGCCGCGCCCAGCGCGTGAGCGAGAGGTTTAGAGCGGCTCCCACGTTGTGCGTTACATCGAGACGGGAATCTTGAGGGTAATGAAAAGCGAGAGAATATAATAGGTCTGTAACTCCAACGGGTTGACAATGCGCCAGCGCCAGCCCAGATCACCATCTGCGATTGGTTCCGTTTCCCTGAATCGGAATGGCTGCGCGCACCTTGCTCGCGTTCATGGTTCGATCGTGCTCGAAGGTGCCTTTGCTTTTCTTGTGTGGACGCGACTCCGGCTCCTCGTCGTGGCGATGATATGCCCAATGGCGTGATCGCGGTGTTATTCTGCAATGCGCTCATCGTGTTTAATCTCGCGGCCATCATGGCACTATGCGCATTTCTCAAGAAGAGCGACCTGCGAGAAATGTTAAGCGCCCGTCGGCCTGCCACACAACAGCACGGCCAATTCTTGATCAAAATTGACGGTGGCTTGTGCAACTTCTTTGCAACTGATCTCATGGCCGGAGTTCCTGTCTCAACGTCCCGGACGCTGAGCCCCTCTGTCAGCGACCCCCGAAAGGCGCTGTTGCTCGAGCCTGGAGGAGGTGGCGGAGGCAGCGGTGGCGGCATCGGTGCAGGCGCGGGAGCAGGTGCCGGAGCGGGAGCAGGTGCCGGCGCGGGTGCAGGTGCCGGCGCGGGAGCAGGTGCCGGCGCGGGTGCAGGTGCCGGCGCGGGTGCAGGTGCCGGGCGGGTGCAGGTGCAGGTGCGGGAGCAGGTGCCGGCGCGGGCGCGGGCGCGGGTGCAGGTGCCGGCGCGGGCGCGGGCGCGGGTGCAGGTGCCGGCGCGGGGCAGGGCAGGAGGCGGAGGAGGAGGACCGCTACCGGCGAGCCGCGCGGTTTGCCCGGCTTGTGACGTCATCACCTGGGTCGGCTGACTTCCGACCTTAGTCAGAAGCTCATTCACTCCCGGGAAAATTCTGGCCAAAAGGGATGCCTGCTGGTTGCTGGCATTTCGCTCGAGGATTTGCTGGCTGGGAAGCGGTCCCATTTTGATCAGGACGGACGTGGAGATAAGGGCCCCGAGATTGATCGTCGTGATCGGAGGCATTTTCGTGGCCCCGCCCGGGATTGTGACCATCTGCCCGGGCCCTAGCGTAACGCTCTCCTTGGGATTTTGTGTGAAATAGACAAGGACCTTGCCGGTGAGGACGATTACCTTGACGGTTTCTTGCGTCTGGCGGCGGCTGGCGTGGCTGGCGCGCGGCGGCGGGCTTGGTGGCATCCTGCCTGGCGATGTTTTGCGTGATCTGCGCCATGGTGTCGCCCATCTTGGCGACCATATTCGTGGTCATCTCTTGCGTCTGCTGCTGTTCTGATGGCCTCTTGCTGGGCGGCGAGGAGCTCCAAATATTGTTGCTTGGCGGCCTCCAGCTTGGCGGCGTCTTTCGTGCCGGTCAGTTGCTGGAATCTCCGGCCTGAGGGCGCTTAGCTTGTTGGTTAGCTCATTGATTTTCTGGTGGCGGCCTCTTGCTGGGCGGCCGCTTGTGTGAAGAGGTCCAGCTTGGAGTCTAGCTTAACGGCTTCCTGCGCGACGGTTTTTGCTGTGGCGGCTTCCTGCGTGGCTTGGGTTGCGTGGCGGCATTCTGCTGGGCGACATTTTGCGTAATCTTAGCCAGGGTGGCGGCTTGCTTGGCGAGCACGTTCGAGGCGGCCTGCTTGCTTGTCAGTGAGTTGCTTGAGGGCCTCTTGCATGGCAGCCATCTCGACGGCCTGGGTAGCGGTGTTCTGCGCCGACGGTGTTCTGCTTGGCGACGTTTTGCGCGGCAGCGGCTAGCTTGTCGGCTAGCTTGGCGTTTTGCTTGGCGGCCTCTAGCTTGCGGCCTCTAATTTGGCGGCCTCCTGCGTGAAGGCTGATAGGTTGGGGCCAGCATTGCGGACTGTTGCTTGGCGGCCAGCGGCTGGGCGCCCCGCTTGCTGGACGCTGCTTGCATGGCGGCCAGCTTGGCGGACGCGGGATCGCCGGTTTCGTTGATTCTCGAAATCAAAAAATCCGTTCCCGTGACCGCCGCAGTAATGGCGCCCGCCTGAACCTTTCCTCCGCCGGCGCCTTCCGGCGAAGAAAATAACATGGTGCCGCCATCCAAGGTGACTCTCCCTCCCGCCTGCGAGAAAGCGGAAGAGTGCATTGGAGCCGACGCGGGTAATCGTCAGGTCGGGGAACTCCAATTCAGCGCGTGAATTCCCCCCTGTCTTAAGAGCACTATCCCCGGAGACGACAACACCTGGGACGGCTCTGGTATTCCGCGGCAGGAGCGAAACAAGATTGATTGCTTTGGTGACCTCGGCGCGCTCGAAGGGCTCCGCGCGTACGGCGAAAGGGTTCGCGATAACAAGCAACAAACCGAAAATCCAGTGCCTCATAGACTAAAAGCGGAAATCAAGGGAGAAAGTTCCGCCGACATTCACCACCGTATAATCGAAGAAGGACTCGGTCGAATTGTTCGCGCCGAAGTTGGCCCCCGCGGACAGCCGCGCCCAGCGCGTGAGCGAAAGGTTCAGGGCGGCTCCCACGTTGTGCGTCACATCGAAACGGGAATCTTGAGGATAATGAAAAAGCGAAAGAATGTAATAGGTCTGTAATTCCAGCGGGTTGAGGATGCGCCAGCGCCAGCCTAGCCAGAAATCATACTCGTGACGGCGAGCGGAGGAAGGCTGCGCGTCAAGCGAGAGAGATCCCAGCCAGCCCGTCTGAATCCACATCGCGTCGTTGATTTGGAATGACTTGTACAGTCCCAAGGTCAACGCATTGTTGACGTAGAACTCATCGAGAGTGTCGCCGTCGAGATAGCGCTGATACTCGTAACGTATCGAAGCCGTGAGCTGTCCGAAGTTCTCAAAAACATAATCCAGCCCTCCGCCCGCGTTAAAGTAGTTGAAGTTCAATGAGGAAAACGTGGCATACTGGAAGACTTGGTCGGAGACGTGACCGTCCAGGTAAAGTCCTCCGATCACGTTCGGGCGAATCCCGGCTCCGCCTCCTCCGACGAAGTACATATCTCCGCGTCCGCCGTCGTTCGACAGGCTGGGATTCGAGGTATAATAGAGGCTGGCATTGCCGATCAAGTAAGCGCCAAGGAGGCTGGGCCTCGGCGGGATTGCCTCCAGCGTACCTAGCTCCGCATCGGCCTGCGCTGCGACTTCCGTGGCAGCCTGCGTCCGCGCGAGCGCTGCGGTGGTGCGCGCCGCTGTATCGGCCCGCGTATCCTGTCCTTGTGCGGCATGAAAGCCGGACGCAAGGCAGGCAAAACAAAGTAGTTTCCTAAGGGACACAACAATATAGGCGCATTGAAACGCTTGAAATGTCAAGCAGCCAGTCGCACTGCGGCTTGCATTCGCATCGGAGGCGGGTTCCTCTTTGATCATGTCAATGACCCGCATGTCGTCCCTCAGACTTCGTTGGCAATTGCTGGCGGCAACCTGTGGAATGCTTGTGATGTTGCTGGCGACACTTTTCACGCCTTTCGTTGGCAGCCTGAATCTCTACCTCCAAGACTGGCTGTTGCGCATCACGACTCGCGCGTCTCTGCCAGAGAATTTTGCACTGGTGACCATCGACGAGAGGTCCATGAGCCTTAGTGAGGTGAGTCCCGAAGAAATCAAAGATTCTCGTCCTCTTGAACTCATGAACGCCGGATTCCCGTGGTCGCGCGAGGTGTATGCAGCGCTGACGGAAAAGTTAATTGCGGCGGGCGCGCGCCTCGTCGTCTTTGATCTCCTCTTTCCCAGCTCCAAGGATGGCGATGATGCCTTTGCCAGTGTGCTGAAGGCCAATCCTGGCAAGGTGATCCTCGCCTCCTCGTTCGAAAATCCCGATTCCCAGGACCGTGGGGCCAAGACGCCCTCACTTGTCCTTCCGAATGATAAGCTCCGCGAGGCCGTCGACGGGAATTGGGGTGGAGTTAATTTGCCCGTCTGGGGGGACAACAAGGTGCGGTCAGTCTATACCTCCGCCACGGCCTCAGAGGTCATGGGGATTCCGTCTCTGCCGCATGAGGATCTGATTCCGTCTCTGACCACCGTGGCTGCGCGTGCCCTGGGAGTCGCCGCGCCGAAGAATCCCAAGGAAGAGCCTCTTCGCTTCCGCTATTCGCTGCCCGGGACAGCCCGAGTCATCTCACTGCTTGAGATTTTTGTGCCCGCCTTCTGGAAATCAAATTATGCCGACGGAGGTTTTTTCAAAGATCGCGTTGTTCTTGTTGGAGCGACCGCCGAGCGCTTGCACGACTTTCACCTGACGCCGTGGGGCAAGCTCTCCGGTCCCGAGATCAACCTGCACGCGCTTGCCGCCATGCTTCGCGGAAACTGGCTCGATCAGGGAGGACTGGCATCGACACTCGCCACGATCGTCGGCGCCGCTCTCGCCTCGGTCACCCTGACCTTCTCGCTGCGGAGCAGTTCCCGATGGCTCGTGCTGGGTCTGGCCTGCGGACCGATCCTTTGGCTCGTCCTTTGCGCCGCAGTTTTGACGCTCTTTTCGTTCTTTCTTCCGGCGGCTCCCCCGCTGCTCACCTGGCTGCTCTGCGCGTTTGCCGGCGTGGCCTGTGACGTTTCGATCGAGCGGCGCGAGCGGAGCCGGCTGCGCGCGACTCTTGGAACGCTATGTCTCCAGGGACGTCGTGCGCGAGATCGCCGAAAATCCGCATTCGTATCTCCAAACCCTGGGAGGCCAGCGCAAAGAGATCGTTGCTCTTTTTTCCGATCTGAAGGGCTTCACATCGGACGCCGAGCAACTCGACCCTACCGAGATGGTCACCCTTCTGAACGAGTATTTCCGCGAAATGGTGGATGTGGTCTTCGCAAACTCGGGCACGCTCGACAAATTCATCGGCGACGCGCTCATGGCCACCTGGGGTGGTATTCGGCCGGCCAGTCTGGAGGAAAACGCGCGCAACGCGGTCTCGGCCGCCCTGAACATGAAAGCTCGCCTCGCGGCAATCAACGCCCGCCGCAAGGAGCTCGACATCACCCCTTGGACCGCGGGCATCGGTATTAGTCTGGGCCCGGCGGTCTTCGGCAACATCGGCTCACAACAGAGGATGGACATGACCGTCATCGGCGACACCGTCAATCTCGCATCACGTATCGAGGGACTCACCCGCATCTACGGTTGCGACATCCTGGTCGATGAACGCATCGCCAGCCACGCCAAAGAGATCTGCCCGTTCCTCGAGGTGGATGTGGTCCGCGTCAAAGGCCGAAAGAAACCGGAGCGACTATTCTTTCCCTATCGCACGGAGCACGCTGGCTGGGCGGAAGCGTTCGCCGCGGCGCGCACGGCCTATCGCGCGGGCAATTTTGCCGCCGCTCTCACGGCCTTTGAAAAGCTCGCCCAGGACGGCCTCGCGCCAGATTTAGCCAAGGTTTACAAGATCCGCTGCGAGGCGTTCGTTTCGCAACCCGAGCGCAAAGAATGGGAAGGTGTCTGGGATTTTTTCGAGAAATGATTTCCCCGAGATCCCGAATTCGCCCAAGGGTTGATATGGCTCATTTTTTTTCGCATGCTGCTCGTTGCCGATGGACACTGTTTATTTTGATCTCGAAACCCAACGCACTGCGAACGACGTAGGCGGCTGGGACAAGAAGTATCAAATGGGAATGTCAGTGGGCGTCACCTACAGCACCGCCGACGATGCGTACGAAATCTTCCCCGAATGCCGGGCCGGGGACCTCGTCTCGCGTCTCCGGAAGGCGGATCTCGTCGTTGGATACAATATTCTCAGTTTCGACTACGAAGTGCTCATGGCCTACACGATCCTTGACCTCCCGCATTACCTGCCCACACTCGATTTGTTGCATCACGTGGAGAGAGCCGCCGGCCATCGTCCCAAATTGGAGGAGCTCGCCCAGGGAACTCTTGGCGTGGGCAAGATCGCGCGAGGGCTCGATGCGATCCGGTGGTGGAGGGAAGGCAGGGTGATGGAAATTGCCAAATATTGCTGCTTCGACGTGAAAGTGACCAGGCTGGTGCACGAACACGGCGCCCGCCATGGCGAGTTGTTTTACAGCGATCGATTCGGGCGCAAGCAGCGCATGGAGATCAACTGGAAGCTCGGCAGCGGATGATCCAGCCCCTCAAATCATCGAAAACGACCTGGTTCGTCTACTGGCTGGACCTCGAAGAACCCGTCCCGGCTGGAAGTGACTACTTTTTGCCGACCCTCCTGATCGTTTGCGACCCCGCTGGCGCGCCACTCGCTGCACCCGATATTCTCGAGGAACTCGATCAAGTGCGGGTGGAGAATCTTCTCATCAAGCTCTTCGACCGGCTTGGCGCACCAGACCGCCTGACAATCTGCGCGAGCGATGACTGGGACGACGATGCCTGGAAGACCTTTTCCCATGACCATAACGTGGAAATCCGCTTCCAGCGCTTCGACCGCAGCGGACCCGACGAGCTTCGCGCCCTGGCTCGCACCGTGGTCCTGCGTTTCGCTCGGGAAGACGACTCCGCTCCGCGCTCGAAAGAAGTCGCCCGGGGCCTGGTGAACACCGCCCTCCGCATCCGCTCCCCGCGCAAGAAGATTGCCCTGCTGCGGACAGCGCTCGCCCGCGATGCGGACTGTTCCTCGGCGCGGATCGAACTGGCTGACGTGGAGTTTCAACACGGAAATTGGAAGGTCTGCCTCGCCGCCTACGACGAGGTGATCGCCCGCGAAACGCCACGCTGGCAGGAACGGCATGCCGAATGGTGGACCAATCGAGAGACCAGGCTTTTGCTCCGCGCGCTCTACGGCCGGGCAATGACACTCTGGCACCAGGGACGGCATGGCGACGCCGCAGACCAATTCGAGGATCTCCTCTCCCTGAATCCGCGCGACAACCAGGGCGTTCGCTTTTTCATCCCCCTGCTGCACCTCCTCGACGAAAACACGGAGGCCGCCGCGGGGTATTTCGAGAGTTACGTCGAAAAATATCTCGACGACTATGCCGAACCCTCATTTCTCTTTGGCTGGGCCTTGTGCCTCACCCTGGAGGGCGACGAATCCGCAGCGCGCGAAAAGTACCGCGAGGCGATCCTCAGGAATATCTACATCGCGCCGATGCTGCTCGAGGAGACCGAACCGGCGCGCGGTATATGGCAGCCAAATGACCGCGCCGAGCCTAATTATGCGGCAGAGTTCATCGACTCGTATGCCGTTCTCTGGGACCGGGAGTCCGGCGCTTCGCGGATCCTCCGGGAATGCTGGCAGGAACTTCAGCCCCGCATCGCGGAAATCGTCGCGCTTCGCGAGCGCATGACGGACTTCCAGGACCAGCGTTACGAGCCTGAGTACAAGAGACTTTGGCAGCAGCTCGTGGCCGAGGATGAGAGCCTCGCCGCCAGAGCACGGTGAACCGCTTTTTTCTTAATTCACGCTGATTGAAGGACGGCTTTGCAGTAGGCTCTCCTCGATGAACAAACTCGCCGGGGAAAAATCACCCTATCTCCTCCAGCACAAGGACAACCCGGTAGACTGGCGGCCCTGGGGCGGGGAGGCCTTCACCGAGGCGAAAAATCTCGGTAAACCGGTCTTTCTCTCCATCGGCTATTCGACGTGTCACTGGTGTCATGTGATGGCGCACGAGTCCTTCGAAAATCCGGCGATCGCGAAATTGATGAACGAAAACTTCGTCAATATCAAAGTGGACCGTGAGGAACGGCCGGACGTGGACCGGCTTTACATGGCGTTCGTGCAGGCGACGACCGGCGGAGGCGGGTGGCCCATGAGTGTTTGGCTCACGCCGGAGGGGCGTCCCTTCTACGGCGGAACCTATTTTCCGCCTGACAACCGCTACGGGCGCGCGGGATTTCCCAACATTCTGGGCCAGATCGCGCGCTTATGGCGGGAGGATCGGTCGCGCGTCGAAGAGGAGGGCGAGCGCGTCATCGCCGTTCTCGCGGAATCAAGCCGAAGCGACGAGGATGCACGTTTTACCCGAAGTGAAACCCCTCTCTTGAGCGGCTTCGAGGGTTTCTCGCGCAGTTTCGACGAAGAATATGGCGGCTTTGGCGGCGCCCCTAAATTCCCGCGGCCCTCTGTGTTTAATTTTCTTCTGCGTTTCGGGACGCGCGCGGATAGCGACGAAGCGCGCCGCGCCGCGAAGATGGCTCTCTTCACGCTGCGTAAAATGGCGGGGGGAGGCATGCGCGACCATATCGGCGGTGGATTTCACCGGTATTCGGTCGACGAATTCTGGCACGTCCCGCATTTCGAGAAAATGCTCTACGATCAGGCGCAGTTGGCGGTCTCATTTACCGAAGCCTGGCAAGTCACGCACGAGCAGTTTTTCGCGGATATCGCATGCGAAACTCTCGACTACGTCTTGAGAGACATGACGCACCCGCAGGGCGGCTTTTTCTCCGCGGAGGACGCCGACAGTCTGCTGTCTCACGGGGGGCCGGAGCACGCGGAAGGTGCGTTTTACGTCTGGAGCCGGGAGGAGATCGTCGACGCCCTGGGCGCCGACGAGGCGAGCATTTTCTGCCGTCACTACGGGGTCGAAGAGGTCGGGAATGCCCCGGCAGGCAGCGACCCGCACGGTGAATTCAAGGGGAAGAACATTCTGCTCGAAAGACAGGATTTGGCGACCACCGCCAGGATATTGCGCATCGCGCCGGAAAGCGTTTCAAAAGCTCTGGCAATGGGCCGGGCCAAACTCTTCGAACAGCGCTCGAAGCGCCCGCGACCGCATCTCGACGACAAGATCCTCACCGCTTGGAATGGACTCATGATCTCCGCGTTCTCCAAAAGTGGCGCCGCGCTGGGCGAACCGCGCTACCTCCAGGCCGCCCAGAAGGCTGCCGGCTTTCTGCGGGCGAATCTGACGGCGCACGGCGGGCTCTTGCGCAGCTGGCGGGGCGAGGCTGGAAGTATCGCGGGTTTCGCGGAAGACTATGCGTTCCTGATTCAAGGTCTGCTCGACCTTTACCAGGCAGATTGGGACAGCGATTGGTTGAAATGGGCACTGGAATTGCAGGAACGCCAGGACGCTCTGTTCCGGGACGAGAAGGGAGGCACGTATTTCAGCAGCGCGGCCGGAGACCCGTTGGTTTCCGTCCGCATGAAGGAGGACTACGACGGTGCCGAACCCTCGGCAAACTCGATCAGCGCTCTCAACCTCTTGCGCTTCGCGCGGATGCTTCATGACGAGGCTCTTGAGACCCGCGCCCGGCAGATTCTGGGGGCCAGCGGGCAGGCTCTTGATCGCGCGCCGACAGCCGTGCCTCAGATGCTCGTCGCGCTCGATCTCGCCCTCTCCCCGCCGGCCCAGGCGGTCGTCGCGGGCGCGCGCGAGACCGAAGACGTTCGGCTGTGGAACGCCAAGTTGCACCGGGATTTTCTGCCGCGGCGCGCTCTTCTCCTCGCAGATGGCAACCAATTTCTCATGACCAAAGTCCCCGCTTTGGCTTCCATGAAATCGCTCGATGGCCGCGCCGCCCTCTACCTCTGCGACAACTTCGCGTGCCAAACCCCTCAACCGCTCGAATGAAAGCGTTATCGCGCACTTTGCGGCCGACGAGAATACGGAGGCGGAGGCCTGCAAAGGCGCGGAAAGCCGGCGGCGAAAGCCCTGAGCGTAGCATCCGCGGTGAGAGCGAAAGACAAAGGCGGACCTCCCGCCTCTTCGATTGAGAATTCGCAGAGGTGGCTCCCAATTTTCCCACACGAACCGCAAAGCCTCTGGTGTCAGTCTGTTTAGGTGCCAAGTGATTGATCACGGTCGCCATAAACGCAGAGTTCCTTTGACTTAGTATCTTCATTAGATTACGCATCCAATTTGCCTTTGGATACGGCCCCACCGGGGCGGTGACCACCTTGATCGCTATGGAAGACCTCCCCGCTTTTGGGGAGCCCAGTCCCGGGCGAAGCCCAGGGAAAGACCATGCTCCAGGCTCTTGACACAAGGGTCTCGACAACGAACCGAACACCGGCCAGGGGGCTCAGGGAACGCCTCCCCGGACGCCGATGATCAGACGGCACCGGTCATCCGGCCGCAAGAAAGTTCGGAGAGCGAGGGTAAATCGTCAAACTTCGGCGGGCCACGTGTACGGCACGTCAGGCGAATCCAGCGGCTTGCGATCCGATTCGGCCGGGTCGTTTGGAAGGTCGGTGCAGTTCGCAATCAGCGAGGTGCCCGGCGCCAGGCCGTGCATGCCATACCACAACTGCGGCGGGATCGTTAGCAGAGCATAGCGTTCGGGTACTTCTCCCAGCACGTGTTCATCGAGCTGGCCGCGGGTCGGGCTCCCGGCGCGATCATCATAGAGGACGATCCGCACGCTTCCAATGGGCACGGCGTAATTCAGCGTCTTCTCACGATGAAAATACCAGCCTTTGGTTTTTCCCTGGCGGATCCCGGAAAAATAGATCTCGCCAAATTTGGTGAAATGCTGGTCGTCGTTGCGCAGCATATGCATCGTCCGCCCGCGATCGTCGATGAACTGCCGGAGTGGATGCAGCGCGACGCCGTCAATCATTGTCCGCCGGCCCAGGCCTGCATATACTTTTCGATCTGCGAATCCGTCAGCTTGGAAACGTCGGCCCCGTCCCGATATTGCCTGTACCAGTGCACGGTTTCCTGAATTGACTCGGGATAATCCCAGGTCGGTTTCCACCGCAGGTACTGGTAAGCGCGGTCGCAATTGAGCTGCAGCCAATGGTCCTCGTGCGGGGCGTTGGGGTCGCGCTCGACGACAACCTCGCCGCTGCCCCAAAGCCGAATGACGTCGTGGACAACCTCGCCGACGGTCTTGTTGGCGCTGTTGTTCGGCCCAAAATTCCAGCCCTTGCAGAATTCGGCGCCGTTGGGTCCGGCCAGGTACTGGCCGAGGTGAAGATAGGCCCCCAAAGGTTCGAGAACATGCTGCCACGGGCGCGTCGCGTCCGGATTGTGAATCTCGATAGTTTCACCCTTTCGCAATGCCCGAATGCAGTCGGGAATGAGACGATCCTTCGCCCAGTCACCGCCGCCGATGACATTCCCCGCGCGGGTGCTCGCCGCGTTTAGCCGGCCTGACTTCGAGAGAAATGACGCCCAGTAGGCCGAGAAGACGATCTCCGCGCAGCCTTTTGAGGCGCTGTAAGGATCGCGCCCTCCAAGGACATCGGTTTCCCGGTAGCCCCACTCCCAATTGACGTTGCGGTAGCATTTGTCGGAGGTGATAAACACCAGCGTCCGGATGCTGTCGACGCGGCCAACCGCCTCGCAAACATTCACGGCTCCTCCCACGTTCGTGTCAAAAGTCGTTTTCGGATCACGATAGGATTCGCGGACGAGCGCTTGCGCTCCGAGATGAAAGACAATGTCGGGCTGGCTCTCGGCCATGGCACGGCTGAGACCATCGAGATCGCGCAGATCGCCTTCGATGTGACGAAGCTTCGATTTGAGTCCAAGCAACTCAAAATGGCTCTCGTCGTAAATCGGAGGATGAGCGTAACCGGTGACGGTTGCGCCGAGCTTCAAAAGCCAGGCAGAGAGCCAGGATCCTTTGAAGCCGGTGTGCCCTGTGACAAAGACTTTTCTGTTTTGATAAAAATTTTCGAACATGGCGCGACCCTATTTGATTCCGCCCAGGTTCCAGGGCGCTTCGTTTTCCTCCCACATGGCGTTGAGCTCATCGACATCCTTTTTCATATCCATGCACTTCCAGAACTCGTGGTGATAATAAGCCATGAGTTGCCCATCCTTGGCGACACGTTCGAGGGGCTCGCGTTCAAGAACGCTCGCATCGCCGTCGATATATTTGAGGAACCCGGGCTCCATCACGAAGAATCCCGCATTGACCCAGCCTTCGCTATCGATGGGTTTCTCCCGAAAGGCTTTGACCTGGCGGCTGGCATCGGTTTCGACGACCCCAAATCGCGCCGACGGGCGGGCGACGGTCATGGTGACAAGCTTGCCGTGGCCCTCATGGAACTCGAGAAGCTTGTCGATGTTGATGTTGCTGACACCATCCCCGTATGTGCACATGAAGGTCTCGTACTTGAGCAACGGCGCAAGACGCCGCAGGCGTCCGCCAGTCATCGTGTTCGTGCCCGTATCAATGAGAGTGACTTTCCAATCGAGGAGTGATCGATGGATGGTCGATTTCTCTCCGGTGGCCATGTCGATCGAAAAATCGGAATGCAGGGTGTAGTAGTTAAGGAAGAACGATTTCACGTATTGCGCCTTGTAACCCAACGCGAGGACGAACTCGGTGTGTTTATAGTGGGCGTAAATATTCATGATATGCCAAAGCATTGGGTGTCCGCCGACTTGCACCATGGGCTTGGGGATATCATCCGTGTATTCGGAGAGCCGGGTGCCGAAGCCGCCGGCGAGGATCACGGTTTTCATAGGGAGCGCTCTGTTTGCAGTATTGTTGTTTGGGGTTTCTGGGTTTGGAAAAGGATCCAGCTGGCTGCCATCAGCACGAAAGAGGCAATCAACGGAATCTCGACACTGAAAGTCTGCATGCCGCCACCGAGGAACGAAATGATGCCGAAGGAGAAGGCGTTGATGGCAGCGGTGATCCCCATGATCTCACCCTTGGTATCCTCCGTGGCGAGGTCGGTGAACAAGATGATCAGCGCCCCATAGGAGACGGCCACCGCGATCGAGATTGGCAGGATAAGAACCCATTGAACGGTCATCCCGGGGGCGAAGGTGCTGGCCACGAGTAGGACCGAGGTGACCAGGAGGCTCCAGCTCGTAATCGCACGCGTCGAGTAACGTTTTGTGAGAAACGGCATGGCCACCGCGAAGCTCAGGCAAAAACCAACACCCATCACCGACATGAAGGAACTGGCGTCCATACTCGTGACGCCGAAGCGATGCAGCAGGAAAACCGGAACAAAGTAGAAGTAGGCCCCCCAGGCGAGCTCCTGCAACAGGAAAACCCAGGAGACTTCTCGCAGACCGGGTTTGTGAAACGCAAGGCCAAGGCTGACCAGCCCGCTGGTAAACGAGAGCGGGGCCCGCTTTAAAGAACGCGGTCTGGGCGCCTCATGAAGAAGCCAGAGAAGCAACACGAAAATCAGAGCAGCGAGAAGCACCGTGGCCTGGAGTGGAGTCTGAAGGTTGAACCACGAAACGATGCCACTATCGGAAAGAAATCCGCTGAGGGCCGGCCCAATGACGAAGCCAAGCGACGATCCGAGAAGTCCCATGCTTAGCCAAAAGTCTTTCCTTTCCGGCGGGCAGACATCGACCAGGGCCGCGAGCGAGATCGGTTGGCTTGCCGCGGTAATGCCGCCGACGACTCTTCCGGCCATCAACAAGAAAACCGAGCCCCGTGCGAAAGCGAGCCAAATCGTCGCATAACTCAAGATAATGCCTCCCGCGCAAACCAGGAGAATAGTCTTCCGGCCCATACGATCTGAAAGTTGCCCAAGGATTGGCGCGCTGAAAAACATCACCATGGGGAAGAGTCCTGTCGCGAATCCATAGATCAGGTGGCGGCCATCTTCGGAAGTCCCCTCGGCGAGCGCTGCACTCGATTCGGGAGCGAGCGCCACGGCGAGTAGCGGGGTGAGCATGGCGAAACCAACAGCATCAATAAGAATGAGGAGTAACAGCGGGAGAACCGCCGGGGAAGTCGAACTCCCGGATGCGGCGGTCGGGGGCTTCTGCATCTCAAGTCCTCAGGGGCGAGCGGGCCGGGGGAAAAATGCTTTCACAAGATCATGGGATGGCGACAGCGCCTCAGGCGGACCACTGAAAACCGGCGTCCTGCCAGCGCTTGAGCTTCGCAGGTTCGGTCGTGGCGAGTGACGCGCGGTAGTCGCCTTCCATATACTTGAGATTCATCTCACGCGAACCGCCTTGCAGGACGCGGATCGAGCCGGTCTTATTTTGTTTGAAGTCATCGCTGGCGCGATGAACTATCCCGAGCTTCTGGTGAGGCAGGAACGGCTCGACGAGGCATTCACGTTCGGCGTCGAACATCGGCAGAGCCTGGTGGCAGACCCAGTTGCACGAACTCGGCAAGAACTCGATCCCGTCGGCGAGATAGCTCTCGAGGTTCTCGAAAATCTCGAGATTGATCGAGCATTGCTCGACATGAAAATTGGGTTTTTGCTTGAGAGCCCGGCCAATTCGATCGGCCCAGCGATCCCAAAGAACCGACTTCGCCGGCATCGCGAAGACACCCGTGTTGATAATCGGATAGTCCCGGTATTTCTCGGCGTACTCAACTCCTTGCAAATCAGTGTAGATATGAAGGACGAACTCGCGATAGGCGTGGGAATTCCGGTAGTTGCAAATGAATGAGCGATCGATCTCGGGCGTGACGGCCATGACTCCTCTGCGAGCTCCGGCGATGTAAAGCTCCAGGGCAGCCCAGTCCTGCACCCAGGCATCGGCGTCGATGTGGATATAGACCTCGTAACCGGGAAAATACTTCCTGACGTGGGTGCGGGCGAGGATGCCCTTGAACGGGACCGGAAATCCGCACGAATCGTCGAGATCAAACTCCCATTGCGGTTGAGCGACGCTGACTTTTTGGTCCTCCATCCACTCGAGCTGCGCGGGAGACATGCCGAGATCAAGCACCGAAATATCCAAGCTCTCGCCTTCGGGTTTCTCACGAACCGAGAGAACCATTCCCTGCATGAAATGGAAAAACTCGGCGGTGCATGCGCTCGTAATCGTCGTCGTGTTGCCCATAAAGTAAACTACTCACCGGCCGGAGGGGTTTCGCACTGACAGGCCACCGGGAATGGATTGGTTTCACACCCGGCACGCGCTGTAAAGACAAAACTGGTTGCGCGGATGTTCGGGTGTGCCGACCCTTATCGGGCCTGCGAGGAGGGACGTCGCGATCGAATTCTTTGAGTCGACCTTCGCTTGATAGCCGGGACGAGTGAGGGGGATTCGGCGGCGGCCAGGCCTTGGATGACCATCGAATTAAACTCCATGCCAACGGAGTCAGACCTTTGGCACATAGCGCATCATTTCGTCGGGTCGATGGGGTTGAGCACCGAAAATCAGGCGGCCTCGTGCTCCCCATACTTTCCACCAATGCTCGGCAAATTGCTTGAGGCTTTGAGGCTGGCCCGTTCCGATGTTTTCCACGCGTGGTCTTCCCGCGACGATGTCGCTTCGATCAATAGCTTTGACGAATGAGCCTGCCGCCTGCTCAACCGGGATGAAATCGCGGATCTGCTCGCCGCTGGTCATGGGAAAGTCCTCTCCCGCAAGCGCCGCTCGACGCAGACTTGGCCAGAAGCGTGAGTCCGCCTCTCCTTCCCCGAAAACATGGAAAATCCGGAGAATCAGCAGGCGAGTGTTCGCCTCGCACGCCCATGCGTGGAAAGCGACGGACGCAGCCGCCTTCGACGCGGAATAGGACCCCGTCGGTTCGAGTGGTGCGTCTGGAGGGATCAAGGGGTAGCGTTCGGCGCTGCGCCCGTATTCAGAGCAGGAACCTGCAACCACATAGGAGGCGACGCCGGCTGAGAACGCCGCAGCGAACATCGCCAGCGGTGCCTGGACGTTCCAGTGAATACAGTTGGGAAGAGTGTCGTAGGGAACGTTCGCGGAATACGCGGCAAGATGCACCAGCACGTCGCAGGCTGCGAAATCGTCCGCAGCCAGCTCTGTCATGGCTTTGTTGATCCAGACGGGCTGCCTTTGCAACGGGACGCGTGGCTGACTCGAAGCGGAACGACGAAGGGCCATAATCTCGTGCCCGACTTGGTGGGCCTGGTTAACGAAGTGGCTTCCGATAAACCCAGTCCCGCCGGAAAGAAAAACTTTCATTGCGATGGACCGCTTCCCGCGGTCTCTTGGGCCGCTAGCCTTGCCCGGCCTGAATGGCGGTTATGGCGATCGTGTAGACGATGTCCTCAACCAAAGCGCCGCGCGAAAGATCGTTCACCGGGCGACGCATGCCCTGGAGCATCGGGCCGATGCTGATCACATTGGCGCTTCGCTGCACGGCCTTGTAGGTGGTGTTGCCCGTGTTCAAATCGGGGAACACGAAAACCGTCGCGCGGCCCGCCACCGGGCTATCCGGCGCTTTGGTGGCGGCGACATCGGCCATCGTCGCGGCGTCATATTGCAGTGGCCCATCGAGCAGCAAGTCGGGCCGTTTGCCCTTCGCAATCTGCGTGGCTGCGCGCACCTTGTCGACATCGGCACCTGAACCGGACGCACCCGTCGAATAGCTGATCATCGCGACTCGCGCCGGGATGCCGAACCTCTCCGCGGAATCGGCGCTTTGGATGGCGATGTCTGCGAGCGTTTCGGCGTCCGGGTCGGGATTCACCGCGCAATCGCCGTAGACCACAACCTGATCAGGCAGGCACATGAAAAAGATCGACGAGACGACCTTTGCGCCTGCCTTGGTCTTGATGATCTGCAAAGCCGGGCGAATGGTGTTCGCCGTGGAATGAACCGCTCCGGAGACCAGGCCGTCCACTTCGTCGAGCGCCAGCATCACCGTGCCCAGCCATACGTTGTCGCTCAGAAGCTCAGCGGCGTCTTCGGGAGTGAGCCCCTTGTTTTTGCGCATCTCCACAAGCGGCGTGACGTAATTTGCTCGAAGGAGGGAAGGATCCAGGATTTCCAGGTTTGCCGGAAGCTCGACTTCCAGGCCGGCGGCGACCCGCTGAATCTCATCGGCTTTGCCCAGCAAGACACAGCGGGCAATGTTTCGCTGCGCGCACAGGGCCGCCGCGCGAATGGTGCGCGGTTCGTCGCCCTCGGGAAGGATAATGCGTTTCTCCACGGCCCGCGCACGCTCGGTGAGGCGATAGCAAAACGCCGCGGGCGACATCCGCGTTTCCACGGGAATTTCCGAACGGGAAGCGATCCAGCCCGCGTCGATGTAGAGGGCGACATGGTCCATTCCAAGTTGGACGCGTTCGAGATCGTCTTCAGGCACCTCAGGATCCATCCGGTTGAGTTGGGTGGCAGTTTCCCAACTGCTGGTTTCGACGCTCAGAACGGGAAGTCCGGTGTCAAACCCGGACTTGCAAAGATTCCACACGCGCTCGTCGAGGTTGAAATCACCCGTCAAGACCAATCCGGCCATCGGCGTCTTCAGCGCCGACAAGGCGACCGCCATCATGACGTCACTGCGATCGATCGGCGTCACCAGAACCGACCCCGCCTGGAACGTGTGCAGCATGTTCGGCACGGTGCGCGCAAGGAGGGAAATTTTCTTTGCCCGACGGGTCTGCATCTCTCCTTCGTGCAGCACTTTCGCACCGAGGTGCCGGGCGATGTCGACGGTGCGGCAAGCCGTGAGGTCGGGATTGAGCGGAATGGCCCCTATAAGATGAAAACCTCCCCGCTCGAGCACGCGGCTCTTGGCCGCGAGGGAGTCACGCAGACCGGCGAGCGGCAGCTTCTGCGGGTTCGGCACATGGTTGATAATGCAGCCAATCACTGCGCCGCCTTCCAAGCCGCCGTACTGGCTGCCGGAGACCTCGAGGCGTTCGTCGAGCTCTTCCATCGACAATCCGCCAAGCGAACCGGTGAGAATGACCTGCGCGCTCAATGTCTTAACGAGCTGCACGTTAAGCGTGGCTCCCAGAGCCGTATCCGAGGAGTGCGCAAGCCCTTCGACGACGACGACATCGGCATCGGAGGCCGATTCATGGAAATCTCGCATCACGCGCTCCATGAGCTCGTCGGTCCGCTCCGACGAAATGAGACGCTCGGCATCGTCAAGCGAGATCGGGAGCGCCGGCCGGAGGCTCGTCGTGGCCCGGACAAAGTGGGTGGATCGCTCGGGGCCCGAGGATTTCACGAGCGGCTGACCGATAGGTTTGCAAAAGGCGACGCGCACGCCACGATTGTCGAGCGCGCGCACGAGGCCAAGCGCGATCGAGGTGAGACCAACCTTGGCTCCGCTGGGTGCGAGATAAAGCGTGTGAGGCATGGGAATTACTGGACGGGGGTTGATGTGAGAAATCGATCCGTCTCGCGCGCGATGACCAGCTCTTCGTTGGTGGGAACAACCAGCGCGAGAAGCCCCGAGTCCTGACTGGTAATCCGGCCCCGAGCGGATTTCCCGTGCTCCTGGTTGAGGCCATCGTCAATTTTGGCTCCCAGGACACGGAGGTTGTTCAGTGTTCGAGCTCGAACCGGGCTGGAATTCTCGCCGATCCCGCCGGTGAAGATCACGGCGTCGATGCGGTCAAGAGCAGCGCCGAGACCAAGGATCGCCTTCGCCAGACGGTAGCAGAAAACCTCGACGGCGAGGCCCGCGCGGCCATTGCCCTCGTCGGCCGCCTGCAAAAGGGTGCGCATGTCGTTGCTGAGTCCGGAAAGACCAAGCAGACCGCTTTCGCGATTCAGAATATCCGTCACTCCTGCGAGGTCGGTCTCCAGGCGTCGCGCGAGAAAATCATGCAGGTTGGGGTCCACGTCCCCGCTGCGCGTTCCCATGACGAGTCCCTCCAGGGGCGTCAATCCCATCGTCGTGTCGCCACTGTGACCCCCTTTGACGGCGCAGGCGCTGCATCCGTTTCCGAGATGCGCGGTGATCATGTGCAACTCACTGATCGGTCTCTCCAAAAGCCTGGCTGCCTCTCCGGCGACGAAGTAATGGCTCGTCCCGTGGAATCCATAGCGCCTCACTTTGTATTGCTCATAGAGGCCGTACGGGACGGCATACAAATAGGCCCGGGGCGGCATCGCTTGATGGAACGCGGTGTCGAAGACCGCGACGTGCGGGACGTCGGAAAACTTCTGCATGGCCGCCTGGATTCCGATCAAGTTGGCCGGATTATGCAAGGGAGCGAGTTCGCGGCAGTCTTCGATACCCTGAATCACCTCCTCATCGATGCGCACGCTGTCTTTGAACGCTTCCCCGCCGTGCACGACGCGGTGACCGACACCGACAATTTTCAACCCGCCCATCTCATGAAGGATCTCTTCGAGCACTTCGATATGCCCGGCATCTGGCAGGGTTACCTCATGGCTCGTGCCTTCGGAAAATTTTGTCTTCACCTTGGCACCCGGCGAACTCAAGCGTTCCGCCAGCCCCTGGATCTTCGCTTCCCCGGTGCTCGGATCAATGATAGAAAATTTTAACGACGAGCTTCCGCAATTGATGACGAGGATGAAAGACATGGATGTATCTGATTGGGGCTATTGGATTTATCGAAATCCAGCCTGGGCCCGGCAAGCGCTGCCAGGCAGGCAATTTTCATCTTTCAACCGAGATCTATTCATAAGGATTTCGATTAAAAGTCCGAGAGGCTGCTAGTAGGATTTCGCCCAGACCGCGCGCTGCGTGCTGCGCTGACCGGTAAAAATGCAATGTCCGGGCTCGGCAACGTTATCGAAGGGGATGCAACGAATAGTCACGCTCAACTTATCCTTGATTTCCGCTTCAAGCTGAGCGCTGCCATTCCAATAGGCAAGAGCAAACCCGCCATGGATTTCGGGTTTCGCGGAATTTCGCGGTGTAAAGAACTCGTGGAACTGTTCCGTGCTTTCGATGGCGTGGGTGTGGCTTTCTCGAAACGCAGTCGCCCGGGCCAGCATGCCGGCCTGAATTTCGTCCAAGATTTCCGGAAATCGTCCGGGCAATTCCGCGAAGGGCACGAAGGACTTTTCCTTGTGCGGTTTGTCGCGGCGGGAGACCGCGGCCGTGCCTTGCGCAAGATCGCGGGGGCCAATCTCGATGCGGATTGGAACGCCTTTCTTTATCCATTCCCAATTCTTCACGCCTCCGCCAAAGTCACGCTTATCGACCTCGACGTTGATCGGGTCGCCATGATAGCGCACCTCGATCAGCGAGGCAGCGATCTTGTCAGCCGCTTCCAGCACAGTCGCGCGGGTTTCCTCCTTGGGCGTTATGGGAATGATTGTTGCGTGCGCCGGAGCGATGCGAGGCGGCAGCACGAGTCCGTCGTCGTCCCCGTGGGCCATGATGAGCGTGCCAATCAGCCGCGTGGTCATGCCCCAGCTGGTCGTCCAGGCATGCTCGAGCGACCCTGTCCGGGACTGGAATTGGATGCCCGATGCCTTTGAAAAATTCTGCCCGAGAAAATGCGAGGTGCCGGCTTGGATGGCTTTTCGATCCTGGGCCATCGCCTCGATGCAAAGCGTCTGGAGGGCGCCCGGAAAGCGCTCACTTTCGGTCTTCTCGCCGCTGATCACGGGGATCGCCAGAAAATCGCGCACGAAGGTCTCGTAGACGCGCAGCATCTTCATGGCTTCTTCCCTGGCTTCGATTTCCGTCTCGTGCGCCGTGTGGCCTTCCTGCCAGAGAAACTCCGTCGTGCGAAGAAACAGCCGGGGCCGCAACTCCCAGCGAACGACGTTTGCCCATTGGTTGAGCAAAATTGGCAGGTCGCGCCAGGATTTTACCCATCGCGCGTAAGTTGCCCCGATGATCGTCTCCGATGTTGGGCGAACGATCAGAGGTTCGTTCAGGGCGCCGGACGGAACGAGCTTGCCGTCCTTCGACTCCAGACGGTGATGCGTAACCACGGCGCATTCCTTGGCGAATCCCTCGACATGCGCCGCCTCCTTCTCGAGGTAGCTCAACGGAATAAAGAGCGGGAAGTAGGCATTGCGGTGCCCGGTGGCCTTGAACATCCCGTCCAGGACCGCCTGCATCCGCTCCCACAGGGCATAGCCCCACGGTTTGATGACCATGCAACCCCGGACTTCGGAGTTTTCGGCAAGATCGGCCGCCCGGATGACTTGTTGATACCACTCGGGAAAATCTTCCTGGCGGGTTGGAGAGATGGCGGTTTGCTCGGGCATGGGAAAACGGGCGAGCATTCAGCATGAACGGAGCTCCCCACGCAATTCAAACGCAATCGCATTCGTCTCGAATTATGCCGGAAAGCTCCCGGCTGGTTGAGGTGATTCCGCCCGTCTGCCAAGAACGAACGCCACCGTAGATCGACTCGCAATCGACGGACCCGCGAAACGGGACGAAGCGACCAAACTTTGTCGCATATGCGACAGAGTTTCGCTCGCTGGATGGGGCCCAAGGCGGGGAAACCTCGGCCTTCTCCTCGGGAGTTTTGCGTCCGGCTTACGGTCTAGCCGTCGGTCATGGCCGTGCCGCAACTGCCGGATCTGCAGGAGCGCTTCTTCCGCCGGGAGCTTCTCAAGCTTGCGGCCTCCTTCCATCTCCCTCAGGCTGGCTGAGGCTTTGCAAGAATCGGGTAAAGAACGCCACTCCCGCATCAAGATCGGCGACGGAGATCCACTCGTCGGCAGTGTGGGCTTGCTCGATCGAGCCCGGGCCCATCGCAACGGCAGGCGTTCCTCCTTCGGAAAGCACAGCGGCGTCGCAGAACCACGGCGCGCCCGCGAGTCCAACCCCGCAGGATTTCAACGCGCCGATCACGGGATGGGCAGGGTCCGTCCAAAGAGGCGCAGAAATTCTCCGCCGGATTTCAAGGCCCGGGAAGCGCTTTTCCAAAGAATCCGCCAGCGGCGAGAGGTCTTGTCCGGGAATGGTCCTGATATCCACCCGCGCCTCGCAAAAATCCGGCACGATGTTGATTTTACTGCCGCCCTGGATGGTGCCGATACTGAATGTCGGCGCGCCGAGCGATTGATCGCGTTGAGACGCGAAGCCGGCTCGAAGCTCACGGCGCAGGATCTCGAGGGCATCCATCATCTTCTCGATCGCATTCTCGCCGTTCTGCGGCATGGAGGCATGAACCGCCCGGCCGCGGGCTCGCAGAGTCAGCCAGACTGCGCCCTTATGCGTGTGCACGATTTGCAACCGCGTCGGCTCGCCAACGATCGCGAAATCAAACTTCTCCTTGGCGGCGAGAGCCTTGGAGCCGTGCTGGCCCGCCTCCTCGCCGACCAACCCGACGAACCAGATCTCATGAGAGAGGCCAGTCAACATCTCGCGGCATTCTCTCAACGCGACGAGCATGGCGGCCATCGAACCCTTGGTATCCGATGCTCCGCGTCCCCAGACCTTTCCTTCGCGCAACTCCGCCCCAAAAGGATCGATGGTCATCCCGGCGACGCTCACCGTGTCCGTATGCGGCGCGAGCAGCAAGCGCGGCTTCGGCTTTCCCTGCGAAGGAAAACGGCCGAGGACGTTTGGGCGGCCGGGCAGAACGTCTTCGACGCTGACCTCCGCATCACAGGATCGGAGAAATTCCGCGACGAAATTTGCACAATCCCTTTCACCGGTATGGGGGGTGCCCGGGTCGCCATCGGGATTGACGCTCGGGATACGGATCAACTCGCGGAGCAGATCGACGGCGGTCATCGTTTTCTCTGCCCAAGGTACCACTCGATGAACCTCGGAATTCCCTCCGAGATATCGACCTGCGGGTGGTAGCCGAGCAAGGCGCGGGCCTTGTCGATGTTGGCGCAGGTCAGCGGCATGTCGCCCTGCTGCTCGGGCAGACGCTCGATGACCGCTTTCTTGCCAAGCGCATTTTCGAGGGCGGAGATGAGATCGGAGAGCGTGGTGGTCTGATTTTCCCCCAGATTGAAGATCTCAAAGGGCGTTCTGCTGTATTTGAGCGCGCCGACCACCCCCTGAACGATGTCATCCACGTAGGTATAGTCGCGGCGCGTGCTGCCGTCGCCATATTGCTGGATAGGCTTCCCGTCGTAGATACGCTCGGTGAACTTATGAATCGCGAGATCCGGTCGCTGAGCGGGTCCATAAACGGTGAAAAATCTCAGGACAACCACGGGAAGGTTGTAGAGGTGCGAATAATTTCCGCAAAGGTGTTCTGCCGCAAGCTTGGTGGCGGCATACGGGCTCAAGGTCTGCGGAAGCGCCAGATCCTCCGAGAACGGCACTTTTTGCGCCAGGCCGTAAACCGAGGAACTGGACGCCAGGAGGAACTGGCCCACTTCGCCGGCGCGCGCCGCCTCGAGGAGGTTATACGTCCCGTTGACGTTCGTTTCGATATAGGCGAGCGGATTCAGCACGGAGGGTCGGACACCGGCGCGGGCGGCGATATGAACGATGGATTCGAATTTCCCGCGGCAAACCACCTCCTTCATCTTGCCGGCATCGCGGATGTCGCCTTCGATCACCTCGGCGTTGCCATTGAAAGCGCGGACGTTCGCCCGCTTGATCGCAGGATTGTAAAAATCGTTGAAATCATCGAGAGCGGCGACGGCGTGGCTGGCGTTCAAAAGCCTTCGAACGACATGCGAACCGATGAAGCCAGCGCCCCCGGTGACAAGTATCTTCATCGAATGAAGCTAATGGGCCTGCGAAAATGCCGACAAGGAATTTCCGCTTTCGAGAGACCATTCTCTTCGCCGCAGCCAAATGTCCAGCGGCCAAACCAGAAGGGCGGCGGCAAGAAGCCATGGCGCCAATTCCCTTCGCGTCGTTGCCGCCCGAAGGCCCGGACGCAGGATTTCCTCAGGCTTGACGTCAAATTTTCCCCCGGTCAAAGCGGACAATTCCTTCAGAAGCGGAGTTCCGTCCTTCATGACCTGAAACTCGGCGGGATAATCCGGCGTCCACGCTTGCGAGACCGGGCGTCCCGCCTCGTCGCTGACGGCAATGACCGCGCCGGCGGTCTCCGGCGTCTTGAGCGTGGCACGATAAAGGCCCGGCGCGATCTGCTCGGCCGTCACGGAGACGGGCACAGTTCCCTGTGCCGCCAGTGAGACCGTGACCTCGAGGCCGTTGCGGAAAGTGCCTTCCGGCGTCACCGCTTCGGCGTCAACGATCAAGCGATCACCCTCTTCGCGGACTCTTGCCACGAGATCGTTTCGCTCCGGTGGACGAACGAGCATGCGCGCAAGTTGTCCCCAGAATTTGCCGTAGCCCGGCCAGCCGAGCCATTCCGAAGCCCAGCGGGCTTTCGCATCGCTCGTAAAGGCGGCGACACGCCCGAGTCCGTAGCGCCAGTGAGCCAACAGGGGATCGCCTCTTTCTGTGGAGAGCAACAGTTCCGCGCCGGGTTTCAGTGACGAGCTATTGAAGCCCAAGAGCAGAGGCGCCTCCTGCCAGTCAATGCCCTTCAATGCCTCGCCCCCACCGGAGGGTTGGGGTAGAAACGCGTCCTCCCGGAGGCTGGATTCCGCGGCCCGCATTGTCTCAATCGTAAACAGGCGCGGCAGCGTCGCCGCGTCCGCGGTCAAATAGAAGCGCCCGCCCCCCTGTGTAGCGAGTTGGCGAAGGAATGCGGTGTCCTTGTCCTGTTCGGTTCCCAAAGCGACGACGGAGACCGTAATCCGGCTCGCCAGCATTGCCGCCGCCAGATCGAAGGCCGATCCGCCCTTCCCGACGCTGGTGGAGCCCGGTTCGCCCGAATCCTTTTCCTCCGCGTCGGCGGCGTCCGAAAAAAGGATGACATGCTTGATCTTCGCCTTCGCGTCGCGCAGCCGCGGAAACGCCTCGGCCAGCGAAGTATAGATATAGATCCCGCCGCCTCCCGCAGTTATCCCCGCAATCCGCCTCGACGCGCTCTGCTTGTCGCTGATCGTGCCAAGAGGCACAACTTCCTGCGCCCGAGTATCTACTGCAAAAACCCCGAAGAGATCCTTCGACTGCAAAACATCCAGCGCCAGAGCCGCGCCCTCATTGGCAAGGGCAATCTTCGTCTGCCCGCCTGCGGAAGCGGACATCGAACCAGAGCGGTCGAGAATGACCAGCAACGCGACCACGGGCGTTTCCTCGCGCTCCTCGCGCTCGATGCGCACCGGCAGCAAGCCGGCTACGGAAGTCCGAAAATACCCGCCCGCTCCAAAACTCTCTTCGCCTCCCAGCATGAGAAAAGCGCCGCCGAAATTCTTGACCCATGTTTCGAGGGACTTCATTTGACCCTCGGAAAAGTCGGCAGCGGGCGCCTCGGAAAAGACGACCAAGTCGACGGCTTCGAATTCTTCAATATCCGCAGGCAACCCGTTGGGCGGCCTTGTCTCCACATCAAAGTCCGCTGTGCGCAGCGCTTCGGCCATTGGCTCAGCCTGGGCTGGATTCTTGTCGATGATGAGCACGCGTGGCTTGCCAGCGTGGACGATGGCAAGTTTCTTTCGATTATTTCCTGCGGTCGAATCATCCGGCACCGCCACTCCGACTTCGTAGAGGCCCATGCGTCCTTCGGCGCGCAGATTCGGAAACTCGATCTCCGAGACACCCTGGGGCAGCGCCCTTTGTGTTTCGGAAACAAGGAGGTTATTTTGATAGAGCCGGATGGAGGCGGACTCAACCGGCGCCCCCGAATACAGCTGGGCCGAGAGGTCGAAGATTTCCCCTTCTCGAATCGCGCCCGGAGACCTGATGGAAACTACTGCGGCGTCCGATCCGGACGCAGGGCGCAAGGGTACCGTATCGATCTCGACGTCCTGCAATTGCGCCGCGGTTTCGAGAGGATTGCGGCCGGCGGTGGCCACCCCATCGCTGAGGAGAACGATGCGGGAGGGACGGTCAGCGGGCATGAGCGTCGCAGCGAATTCCAAGGCCGCGGACAAATCGGTCGCCTCCTCCCCTGAGCCGGGCGCCGACGATCGCGACGCGGGAGTTCCGAAGCCCTTCACGACAAATGGCTCGCGAGCAAATTCGACCTCCGCCACTCGTTCGGATTCGTTTGCCGCCATGGTCTCGACGATTCGCTTGCTCTCAGCTGCGGATTCGATGCTCGCCGAGACGTCACGCAGGAGAACCACGGCAACCTCGTTGGTCCTCGTGAGCCAGCGCGGACCGGCGAGCGCGAGGCAAAGGAGCGTTAGAATCAGGGAACGCAGGGAGGTGCAAATCGCGGCTTGCAGCACCGGCCAGCGCGCCAGCGAATACCGCCCTCCAAGCCACGGAAGCAGGAGAGCCGCGGGGATCAGGAGGAGAAAAAACGGCCGGTCAAAATCGAACATCGGCGGCGATCAGACCGCCACAACAGCATCCAGCTCTCTACCGGCCGGCTCGGCGAGTTCGCGCGTGATCTCGTCCACCAAACGGCTGTGCCCTCTCTCAAACGCGAAATCGAACGCCCTGCCGTGCACCGGGGCCACACGCAGCCTCTCGCTCAGAAAGCGAGACTCGCGCTTGATCGAAGCGTCGGCCAAAGGAATTTCGATGGTCAGCGGCTCGCGCCTGCGCGGAGCTACGAAGAACAACGAACCATCCTCAAATTTCGAAAGCCAGCCAAAAAGGCCCCTGGGCAGTCCGGGTCCTCCGTCGCTGATGCATCGTGCCGCGAAAACCAATGGTTCCCCGGTAACCTTCGAGCGCCTCAGCGCCGCGAGACAGCTCCCCGGCAATTCGTTTGGCAGCTTCGTCGCCTCCTGCCCGGCGGACGGGCCGTTCAACTTGCGCCACGCGAGCCAGCCCGTGGAACGGATCCCTCTCAAGAGCCTGGGAAACATCGTCCAAATGACGCCCAAAAGAACAACGGCGACGATGCACGCGACCACCGGATGCCAAAGCAGAAGTCCCAAGCCACCCAGGACGAAAGCATCTTCCCCGAGACTCAAACCGATATTGGAAATCGGTTCGGGCGAAACGTTCGCCATCAATCGCGTTCCCGCCTTGGCCGCGTGGGCAGTTAATGCCGCTCCGCCAGCCAGAAGAGCTCCAATCACCTTGACAGCCGGATCAGCCTCCCCGAGTGCCAGCACCGCAAGCAATGCTCCGCCGAAAGGGCGAATAAAGGTGTGCAGGGCATCATTGGCTGAGTCGATCCACGGCACTTTATCCGCGAAGAACTCCAGCAGATAAAGCGCCCCGGAGATCGCAATCACCCATGGATTACCCAGCACGGACAGATCATGGAGATGGGCAGGCAAAAGAACCCACCCAAATTGAACGGCCATTCCCGTCACGAAGACGGTTAAATAAAGGTTGATACCCGCGAGGGTGGCCAGGCCAAGCGCGACGCTCAGGGTTTCCAGCACATCCATGCTGCGAATATCCCGCATGTCGCGCCGAAGTCACGCGATTTTACGAGGACAAAAAAAGAACCCCTCCGCCGAAACGAAGGGGTTCTCTCCTGTTCTGAACCGCTTGAATTAGAAGGAAAAGGTCACCTTGGCGCCACCCCAGAAAGTGCTGGGCTCCGTGCCGATGAGGCCCTCCCATTGGTAGCTGTAGGCGCCGTATCCATAGAGCGTGATAACGTCATTGATCTTGATGGGCAGCCCAATGCCCACCTCAATGTTGTTGGCTCCCGTGAAGAAGTCGAAGCCCCTGTCGTTATCCTCGGTCCTGGCATTGAAATCAAAGCTGGTCCCGAATCCAAACCACGGCGCCAGGGAAATAATTTCCTTGTAAATCGGGATATTCGCGTCCAGCCGGGCCTGCAAATAGCTCGAAGCCGTTTCGACCGCACCCGTTCCTTTCTCGAAGTTGTCGAACTCGGGCCCGACGTTGAAATAGTAAGTCAGAGACGGAACCAGCGTAATTCCCGCAGGAAGCTTGAACGTGTAGGCCACCGAGACGTTAAGTTCGTTCTGATAGAGGACCGTCGCGAGGTAGTAATAAAAGGTGTACCCGAACCCGACCGCCAAATCGCCGAAGGTGTGAACATAGTTAACAATGGCGTTGTACTCCTTATAGTTCGTATTGCCGATGCCAAACGCCATCCACGATGCCAGGGTAATGGTGTCATTCTCGGTTGGCATGAAGGAGACGCTCACCTGCGTCCAGTACAGACTTGAGCCGTATTTTTGCTGATTCCCGTCCTGGTCAAAGCGCAGAACGTTCACCCCGCGGAACATGTAGAGGCTGTCCCATCCCGTGCTTAGGGATGCCCCCCACCACTTGCGCGCCTCTTCCTCAACAACAACTTTCTCCTGGAGCGTTTTGCCATCGCCGGCGATCAACGGTGTCGTGAAAAACAGACCGGCCATGCCGACGGCGACAAGAATCCTCATAGCTAATTTCATTTGATTTCCCCTTTGTTTTCTGGTCATGCACGCGCCCGGCTCCTTGCTCTCGGAGCCATCCACCCTCTCTTCGCCGAACGATGCAAGGCACCATCGCCCCAGCAATTAATGTGCCAACGCCTGAAGACGCGATTTCTCTGATCGAAAGCCTTTTCGGCTTTTTATTGAACGAATCGCGACAGCAATTGTCGAAAAATTCCCTGCAAGAACAAAAGGTGGCCCAGCCCGGAAATCACAAGCCCAAAACGGACAGCTACGAGGAGACCAAATTGATATCTTCGGGCTGGATGCGGCAAAAAACTTCCTCGCCTTCGTGGAAATCGTATTCCTGCTGGCCATCATTCGCCAGGAGAGCGCGCAGTTCGAGCCCGCCGGCAACCGCGACGGTCAAGTCGTCAACCGCGCCCTTGAAAATCTCTGAAGAGATCCGTCCCGCGAAAGCATTGGGCCCAACGAAAGGCGTCCGGTCAAGGCGGATCTTCTCGGGGCGGAGCGAGAGGAGAATGCTCCTTTCGACCACGCCAGGATCAGCCTTTACATCGAGTTCCAGACCGCCCTCAATGCGGCAACGGAGAAATCCATTGCGTCCGGAGAGAACCTCCGCCTCGACGATATTGGTTTCGCCAATGAAAGTCGCCACGAAGCGGCTGGCAGGCCGGTAGTAGATTTCATCGACCGTGCCGATCTGCTCCACACGTCCCGAGCTCATCACGGCAACGCGATCGCTCATGGTGAGGGCCTCCTCTTGATCGTGCGTCACGAAGATAAATGTGATGCCCAGCCGTTTCTGCAATTGCTTGAGCTCGACTCTCATCTGTGTTCGCAACTTTGCGTCGAGGGCGCTGAGGGGCTCGTCGAGCAAAAGGACCTTCGGCTCGCAAACGATGGCTCGCGCGAGGGCAACCCGCTGACGCTGGCCGCCGGAAAGCTGCGCGGGCTTCCGGCTCACGAACGCCTGAAGGGAAGTCATCTCGACGACGCGATCGACGCGCTTTTTGATATCCGCTGCGGGAACCTTCTTCATTCGCAAGCCAAAGGAAATATTCTCGTAGATGGAAAGGTGCGGAAAAAGCGCGTAACTCTGGAAGACCTGATTCACGCTGCGGCGGTAAGGCGGATCGAAGGTGACGTCCTGGCCCGCGATCAAGACCTCTCCGGTTGAGGGGGTATCGAAGCCGCTGATGAGTCGCAGACAAGTCGTCTTTCCGCAACCCGAAGGTCCGAGAAAAGTCATGAACTCGCCCTCCGCAATCTCGAAACTAACTTCCTCCAGGGCCGTAAAGGCGCCAAATCTCTTGCTGATGTTACGGAGTTGCACCATCGCAGCCATCCCTAAGCTTAGTCAGCGCCCGGCCAGACAGCGAGCGGAATCTGGCTGCAGGGGCGGGCCTCGCCAGCCTGAAAAGACAGCCATCAATCCTCTTCGGCGGCCTTTCCGCGGGCCGCTCCGGTGCGGGGAGATCGATCGAGGAGCCGCACGCGCGGCGCTGATCGCGCGGACCTCCCGTCTCCGGGACCAGGACCTAACGCAGAACCAAGCCGTCCCGGAATCGCGGGGCTGGGAATCGATTCCGCAACCGACGGATTACCGAATATTCCATCGCGTAAAGGGATGCTCGACGAGATTCGCGTTGAAATACCGGGAGTCGTGGGACACCTCCTCACCAAGCCAGGGCGGCAAGTCAACCGCCTCATCCTCGCGGGTAAGCTCGATTTCGGCGAGGACGAGTCCCTGGTTGTCCCCGAGGAACTCATCAACCTCCCAGCGCTTGCCGTGATACTCCACGACATGGCGGACCTTCTCGATGAGTGGACGAAGACACAGCTGCAGCAAAGCTGGCGCGTCGGAGTTCGGAATCGAATACTCAAATTCCTGCCGCGTTGTGCCCCGCGTGATGCCCTTGATCGTAATGAAGGCTGAAGTGCCCGCCTGACGGACACGAACGATGCGCTCCGGGTCTCGCGAAAGGTAACCCTGAGTGTACCGGCAGCCTTTCGAACCGCTCCGCCAGCCATCATTGGCGACCAGAAACTTTCGCTCAATTTCCTTCGCCATCGTGTGCAGGGGCCTGGAGCCGGCTGGCCTCACGGGCAGGATGCCCGTGTCCGGCTTTCAAGCGGGTAGAAGTTGCTCCGAGAGAAAACATCAGTTTCACACTAACACGACTTTGACGTGAAAGAAGGCTGGATTACGCGCTGACCTCCTCCGGCGCGAGGGCCGTTTCGCGTGCTCGCTTTCTCTCACAATCTGTAAGAGGTCACGGCGCGCGGCAACCCGATGATCCCGGCTCCCTCAAAATCGGAATCGGGTTGACGCACCGCTCCGAGGTGGATCGGGCTGCTTGCCATCGTTGAGGCCGCGGACACAACGGTCGCTGGCGTGGCAGTGGCGCACACGGGGGTGCTGCGAAAATCTATGGGAAACCTATCCTGATCGATTGACGTCGAAACGACCGGGTCGGAATGTTCCCTTGGAACCAGGAGGCTATGAAAGCGAGGTTGATTGCATTTGGTGAGATCGAGGTTGACGCGGAGCGCTACGACTACGATGTGGTCATAGACGGAGGCAAGGTCAGGAAGCGCAAGAAGGCTCCCTCCAAGCAGTATCGTGAGGTGACTGGGCACACTCCATTGTCGATAAAGGAGGAAATTCCGTGGGGCGGCAGCCAGCTCATCGTGGGCACCGGAGCGTACGGCCGGTTGCCGGTCATGCCGGAGATTCGAGAGGAGGCGGAACGGCGAGGCGTCAAACTCGTCGCCGTGCCGACCAAGGAGGCTTGCCGGCTGTTGCGGGATCTAAAACGCAAGGACGCGTATGCGATCCTTCACACGACCTGTTAAGAGCGATCCTCGTAAATTTTCGAACCGAGTGGTGCTGCCGGGTTTCACCCGCGGGCTTGAGGGTTCCGCCTCGGCTCGGACTTAAAAATGGATGGCTTGGCCGTGTGATGCGTGGGCCGCTTCGTGGACCGCCTCGCTCAAGGTGGGGTGGGCATGAATCGTCGCGACAAGTTCGTCGTAGGTTGCCTCGAGCGTGATGGCGAGCCCCAATTCCGCGATCATTTCAGTCGCGTCCGCGCCAATGATGTGGGCGCCAAGGATTTCGCCGTGCGGTTCTCCGACCAGCAGCTTGACGAATCCTTCCGGCTCGCCGACCGCCAGTGCCTTGCCGCTGGCCATGAACGGGAACTTGCCGACCTTGTATTTGAGGCCCTTTTCCTTCGCCGCGCGCTCAGTGAGACCAACGCTGGCAACCTGGGGCTGGCAGTAGGTGCAGCCAGGGAATACGGTGACCTTCTTGGGCTTCGCGACGCCGAACATTCCTTCGACGGCTTGAACCGCTTCGTAGCTGGCCACGTGCGCCAGCCATGGCGGCCCGATGATATCGCCGGCGGCATAGATCCCCTTTACGTTCGTCTCGTAGTTGTCCTTCGTCGTGAGCCAGCCTTTCGGGTCAGTTTCGAGCTTGACGCCCTGAGGGAGCAGCGGGCTGACGCCGATCGCCACCAGCGCAACGGCTGCTTCAACGGTTTCGGATGTCTTGCCGGAAAGGGTCAGCTTGACGCCTTTGTTGGTCGCCTCCGCTTTCTCCACCTTCGTGCCCGCGAGAATTTTCATGCCTTGCTTGGTCAGAGATTTTTCCAAGGCGACACTGACCTCGGTGTCTTCGACCGGCAGAATGTTCGGCAGCATCTCAACCACGGTGACCTTGGTGCCAAAGGCGTTGAAGAAATAGGCGAACTCAATGCCGATGGCCCCCGCGCCGATGACGATGATGTCCTTCGGCTGCGTTGGCAAAACCATCGCCTGCTTGCTTCCAATGACGCTCGATCCGTTAAAGGCGAAACCGGGCATGTCGCGACTGACGACGCCCGTGGCAATCAAGATGTTCGCGCCTTTGATTTCACTCTTCTTGCCGTCCTTGTCTGTGACCTCGACCACACCCGCCTTCGGAATCGCCGCGACGCCGCGGATGTAATCCACCTTGTTCTTCTTGAAGAGCATCTCAATGCCGCCAGCCAGCTTGTCGGCAACCTTTCGGCTGCGGCCGATGATCTTGTCCCACTCGAACGTCACCCCGTCCACCTTCAGACCAAAGTCGTCGGCGTGGTGCGTCAGGAGCTGAAAGACCTCCGCGTTCTTGAGCAGCGACTTGGTGGGAATGCAGCCCCAGTTGAGACAGGTGCCGCCCGCGCGATCCATTTCCACGCAAGCGACCTTCTTCCCAAGTTGCCCCGCGCGAATCGCTCCCACATATCCGGCGGGTCCGCCGCCAACGACAATCAAATCATAATCGGCCATAACATCAATTGGGTGTCCGCACACAATGAACAGAATTTCCCCCCAAGGGCAATGAATCAGTGCGCGGGATGAAATTTGTTCGAAAGGGTTCGCCCCTCCTTTTGTCGAACGACTCGCCTGTATCGCCAAGGAGAGATCACGCGGTTCGGTGGCGCTTGCCGCACGTCGCGAAAGCGCTGCCGGAAGCACCGATGGATCATGGCTCTGCTGAGCCGTTGAGGCGGACAGCAACTGGCTCGCCCGCGCCGCTCCGCACCACGCGCCCGCCTCGTCAAGTCAAGGCCAAAGGAAGCGGACACCGCGGCTTCGGTTAATGAAAGCCTCCCGGAATTGGCCGTGACCGCGCCTTTGATCCAGCACTTTCACTTTGCTTATCGCCAACTTGGCGGTGGAAAGTACCTGAAAATTCCCTATCAGAGTTGCCGTGACTTCCGCCGGGACAAGTGAACCGCACCTGCATGCCGTGGACCTCAAGCAGTCCTTCCAAATCGGCAGGACCCGCATCGACGTCCTCAAGAACATTTCCCTGCAAGTCACGACCGGTGAAACAGTTTTCCTTTGTGGCGCGTCGGGCGCAGGAAAGACGACGCTTCTCCATACGCTGGCGGGCCTCGAACGGCCGAAGGCGGGCCGGGTAAGCTTCGAGGGGGCGGATATCTACTCGTTGAGCTCCGACCGCCTTGCCGGGCTCCGCAATCGGCGGATGGGCTTTGTTTTCCAGTCCTACTTTCTCCTGCCAGAGCTAACCGCTCTCGAAAATGTCACCCTGCCGTCGATGATGGGCGGCAAGCCGCGACACAGCCACGCCGCCCACCTTCTGGAGCGTGTCGGTCTCAAGGAGCGACTGCAGCATCTCCCTTCCGAGCTCAGCGGCGGCGAGCAACAACGTGTGGCCATCGCGCGCTCCCTGATCAACGATCCCACGATCCTTTACGCCGATGAGCCCACGGGGAACCTCGACTCGCACACGGGTGAGTCAATCATTGAGTTGCTCCTCGACGTGGCGCGGCAGGACCGGCGCACCCTGATCGTCGTCACCCACGACGAACACCTCGCTCAACGGGGCGACCGCCTTCTGCGTATCGAGGACGGCATGCTCGCGAGCTGATCTTGGCGCCCGCCTACGTGACCCCGCTTCGTTCCCCGCGCGCTATCCACACCGTAAGCAAGGCGATATCCGCGGGGGTCACGCCGCTGATGCGGGCGGCCTGTCCCAAGGTTTCAGGACGAATTTTCGAAAGCTTTTGCGTAGCCTCGACGCGAAGCCCGCTGATCGCGGGGTACTCGATCCACGCGGGGATCGTCTTGCCCTCCTGGCGCGCGGTTCGCGCGATGCGCTCTCCTTCGCGACGGATGTATCCCTCGTATTTCAGGTCGGTCTCAACGCCATCCCAAACTTCGGGGGGAAATTTGTCGAATATCTGCCGGGGCAGATTTTCCGGCAGATTTTCAGAACGCTTAAGCCATAGCTCCAAGGACACGCCGTCGAATCGCTCATCTCTCGCGAGCGCCCGCAGCTCTTCAAAGCGCTTGACCTTCTCCGCAAATCTCGCCTTGCGCAACGGAGAGACGAGCCCGGCTTCGATTCCCCGGCCGGTGAGTCGCAGATCGGCGTTGTCTTGCCGGAGAAGCAGGCGGTATTCGGCGCGACTCGTAAACATACGATAGGGTTCCGGAGTACCCCGGGTGACCAGGTCATCGACCAAGACCCCGATGTAGGCTTCGTGGCGCGCCAAGGTGAAAGGGGGCCGACGCAGCGTCTTCAATGCCGCGTTCGCTCCCGCGATCAATCCTTGGGCGGCGGCTTCCTCATAGCCGGATGTGCCGTTGATCTGCCCGGCGAAATACAGCCCCTCGATGCGCTTGGTCTCCAACGTCGTGTGAAGCTGCGTCGGCGGACAGTAGTCGTATTCCACAGCGTAACCGGGCCGGAGGATCTCGGCATTTTCAAGGCCACGAATGCTCCGGATAAAGCGGTATTGCACCTCGAAAGGCAGGCTTGTGGAGACGCCGTTTACGTAAACCTCGTCGGTGTGACGACCCTCGGGCTCCAGAAAAAGCTGGTGCGAGGTCTTCTCTGCGAATTTCACGACCTTGTCCTCGATGCTGGGACAGTAGCGCGGCCCAACGCCCTCGATTACTCCCGCGAAGAGCGGAGACTTGTCGAGGTTCGCCCGGATGATCTCATGAGTAAGGCTGTTCGTATGCGTGATCCAGCAGGGAATCTGCCGCGCACGGAAAGAGCCGTCCTTCCATCGATTGAGGGTGAAAATCTCGTCTTCGCCTGGAAGAACAGTATCGGCAAGATAGCTGAACAGGGGCGCGGGCTCGTCGCCGTCCTGACGTTCGCATTGGGAATAATCGATGCTCTTGCCAAGAAGCCGGCAGGGAGTTCCCGTCTTGAAGCGTCCCACATCGAAGCCGAGCGCGCGCAGGCAGTCGCTGAATGTCGAGACAGTGTCACCCATGCGGCCGCCGCTCTGATTGCGCAATCCAACATGCAGCAGACCGCGCATGAACGTTCCCGTCGTCACCACAATGGCGCGGCCGCGAAACCGCACACCGAAATTGGTCTCCAATCCCGTGACCGCGTCGTTCTCGACGAGAAGCCGGGTCACATTGCCTTGCTTGAGATCAAGCCGCGGCTGCTTCTCGAGGAGGGCTTTCATGCGAAACTGATACGCCTTCTTGTCACATTGAGCGCGCGGGGCGCGCACGCTCGGTCCCTTGCGCGCATTCAGCATGCGAAACTGGATGCCGGTAGCGTCGGTATTGAGTCCCATCGCGCCGCCGAGCGCGTCGATTTCACGGACCATATGGCCCTTGGCAAGGCCGCCGACCGCGGGATTGCAGGACATCTGGCCGACTGTGTCGGCGTTCTGAGTAAGCATCAAGGTCTCGCAGCCGAGCCGCGACCCGGCCATAGCCGCTTCAATGCCGGCATGGCCCCCGCCGATGACAATGACGTCGTAAAACTTGGGATAATCGAATTCGCTCACTTCAAATCAGACGGAGAGCCCGCAGCCCTTCAGAAGTATTCCGCTTATTGTCAGGGCCTCGAGACGGTTGGCGTTCTCCTGGGAATGGGCTCCGCCACCGCGAAAAGTAGTTTGCGCAAGGAAAAACACAACTACTTTGGAGCGGTTCCCAAGAGCCAAACTGGCTGCAGGTTTCGCCTGACTTGGCTACCTGACTAAGCTTTCACACCGAGTGAGGAAGCCAGGTCGTTGATTGCAGCGGTTTCCGCCGCGCTGACCTTCTCTCCACCAAATCCAAAGAACCCACCCTCGGTCGCCGCATTCGCGACCTTGCCCGCAATCGCCACAAGCCAGCTCTTATAGCCTTCCGCCTGGTCGGCGGGCACCTTGCCCTCCAGGACGGAGGGGATTTTCGCGAGCTGGGCCATCACCTCCGCTTTCACCTCCTCGGGCTTCTTGCCGCTCACGCTGATAGGCGGTTGCAGGCGTTCGCGCTTCGCTGCCATCTCCTTGATGCTGGCGACCACTGACGCGACGACCGGATTCGAGGATCCGTCCCCCGCTTCAATGATTGCCCGCGAGGGCGCCAGGCCTTCCTTAACGGCTCCAAAAATACCCGAACGGAGATCTGAGAGGCTCACCAACAACCCCGCCAGCAACGGCGCCGATTTGATAAGGGTCCAATCCTCCGCGGATAAACTCGTTGATAGATTTAAATTGCTGTCGCTCATAAATCTACTGTCCACTCAACCCGTGCTCGAAGCAAGCGATCAACGGAACTGCCTATCCCTCGCCGGAGAGGCCGACGCCTTTTCTTGGGTCGGTCCGGCTCCCGGAGAACCGCCACAGTACTTCTCATTCGCCTCGATTGGCGCTAGTCTCCCGGGATGACCGCATCAATCAGCCCCTCCGACCTCTCCAGACAGCTCGGCCAAGTCCGCCGGCCGGTGCTCCTGGATGTGCGGCTCGAGGAAGACTACGCTCTCGCCCGTCTTCCCGGATCAAAGAACAATTGCGTCTTCGAGGTTGCCTTCCTTGACCGCATGGGCGACGTCGCGCCAGACAAGGGAGCCACCATCTGCGTCTACGGCGCGACAGCGGACAGCTACGAGGCACGGATGGCTGCGGAGAAGCTTTGCCGCATTGGCTATACCCAGGTGCTCGAGTTGCGGGAAGGCTTGGAGGGTTGGAAATCCGCTGGGTTGCCGCTTGAGGGCGGAGGAGAGCCGGCGATCACCGAACGCGCCCCGCCCGATGGCTGGTTCGATGTGGACCTCAGCCAGAGCCACGTGGAATGGACGGGACGAAACCTCCTTAACAGGCATTGCGGCCGGATCGAGTTAAAGAACGGAAAGCTGCACTTGGATCGAGGGCACCTCGTTGGCGGAGAGTTCACCTTGGACATGCGCGCCATTACGTGTCAGGACCTTGCGGGCGATCCGTCGAACGACGTGCTCGTTGCCCACCTGGTGAGCCACGATTTTTTTGACGTGGATCTGTATCCGGAGGCCCGTTTCGTCATCACGACGACTGAACGTGTCGCCAACGCCGCGCCTGGCGCACCGAATCTCGCCATACGTGGCGAGCTAACACTTAAAGATGTCTCGCGGGCGTTGGAGTTCGTCGCATCGGCAGGACTCACGACGGAGGGGAAGGCCGCCGCGCAGGCGGCCTTCGCCATCGACCGAACCCAATGGAATGTGCTCTACGGCTCCGGAAAATATTTCCGCAATCTCGCCGGACATCTCGTCAATGACCTTATCGAGCTTCAAATCCGCATCGTCGCCAGGTAAGATCACTATGCACCTTCTCGGCCGTTACGTTCTTCACGTGGAAAGCACCGGGGATGCCGCTGCAAGGATGGTTGATAGATGAGAGTTGAGGGTTGAGAGAACCGGCATCTGATTTACGACCTCCAATCTATCTACCGCCTTCAATCTCTGAGTTCCGTGCACCGAGATGCGCATTTCACAAAGTCACTTGACCGCAATGCCTTCATGGAATACGGAAGCCTTGCAACCCCCATCCCGAGGTCGATTGCAGCCTAATGGGTTCAAAGTGTTTACCCTGCTTCGAGACGCAGCATTTGCTGCTCGTTCCGAGTGAACTCGCCACGCTCGTTCGAAATCGGGATGGAAACAAACCTCTAAGAGCCGCCGGAAACGGCGATCGATTACACTACGTATGAGTGCCATAGCAGAAAAATTACCGAGCTCCATGCCCGCAGTGGTGGCGCACGGCCCAGGGGATTACCGGTTTGAGGAGCTGCCGGTGCCCAAACCGGGTCCCGGCGAAGTCGTCGTCAAAGTGAAGAGCGCGGGCATCTGCGCGAGCGATATCAAGTGCTTTACCGGAGCCCCGATGTTTTGGGGTGATGAGCATAGGGCCGGATATTGCCAGGCTCCGGTAACCCCAGGCCATGAATTTGTCGGCGAGGTCGTTGCTCTGGGCGACGGGGCCGGAGAGCTTTACAAGCTTGGGGTGGGAGATCACGCGATCAGCGAACAGATCGTGCCGTGCGGCCAGTGCCGCTATTGCCAGCGCGGTCAATACTGGATGTGCGCGGTCCACGATATCTATGGTTTTCGGCAGCGCACGTTCGGATCGTGGGCCGAATACATGCTCTTCCCCGCCGGAGCTTTGAACTATAAGGTGCCCAAATCGATCCCGCTTCATCACGCGGTCTTTATAGAGCCGCTTGCCTGTTCCATTCACGCCGTCGAGCGCGGCGAAATCCAATACCAGGACACGGTCGTGATCGCGGGTTGCGGACCGCTTGGACTTGGAATGGTCGCCGCGGCGAAGATGAAAGGCGCCGCCTGCATCATCGCGCTCGATTTGAGCGACGATCGGATAGAAGTGGCCAAGCGCTGCGGGGCCAGTATTGGCATCAATCCGAAGAGCGAGGATGCCGTCCAGAAGGTTCGGGATCTCACCGACGGATACGGTTGCGATGTGTATATTGAAGCGACGGGTCACCCCGCCGCCGTCGAACAGGGGCTCAACATGATCCGCAAGCTCGGCACGTTCGTCGAGTTTAGCGTGATGCGTGAAAAAGTGACGGCGGACTGGACAATCATCGGCGATAGCAAGGAGCTTAACGTCCATGGCGCACACCTTGGTCCCTATTGCTATCCGGTAGCTATCCGCATGATCGAACAAAAGCTTCTGCCCATGGAGGAGATCGTTACCCACCGGCTGCCCTTGGCAGACTATCAGAAAGGCATCGATATGGTGGTGAGCGGCCTGACCTCGGTAAAGGTGACACTCGAACCATGAGTTGAGCGAGCAGCGGTGGCCCGGCCCGGCATCACATCGCCGGCCCCCCGGCCTCCCCAGAGCGGGCGATGCCTCCCTCCATTCCGGCCGGCCGAACCCAATGCCATGCCGGCGAGCGGATGCTCCCCAGCGAGCCGGAAGCGGATTCATTCGTTCACCTGAAGTTCAGTCCAGGAAAAGAGCGCTCGCAGGCCCGCCAGCCCTGCAGTGAACAAAACTTTGTCGCATATGCGACAGAGTTTCGCCGGCTCTCTCCGTTGACCACGTTCGTCGCTGCACGGGTAGGGCGGCGAGGCTTAGGTTTGGTCGATGGCATCCCAAGGCGACGCCAGGCGACCGGCTTCCCATGACTCCCGCAGCTCGGACTCCGGGAGCATCTCCTTGAGGCTTGCCAGGGAAGCCTCGTATTGCGTCATTTCGCTTGGGAGGAGCTGCGTGCCGAGGTGCTCGCGGATGGCTTCCGCCGCTCCGAGAAGGCGCGCGGCACGTTTCGGCTGGTTAGCAGCGACGGCAAGGCTGGCATGGCAGTCCAAGATATAGTGCAGAATCCAGCGATTGCCCAGATCGCGGGTGATTCGCGTCCATTGGGCCAGGGCGCTCTTGGCGCGCGCGTAGTCCTTCTGCGCAAGGGCGACGAGGGTGAGGCCCCAGAGAATAAGGCCAATAATCCAGTGATCGCCGAGACGTTCGTAAATGGCGAGGCTTTGCTCTTTGAGCTGGCGCGCCAGCGCAAGATCGCCGCGGACCATGGCCGTGCTCCCGAGGCCGCTAAGGCTGCCGGCTTCGAGATAGGAAAGCCGAATTTTTCGTCCGACCTTGAGTCCTCGCTGGAAACGCCTTTCGGCGTTCTCAAGATCGCCTTCACCGCGGTCGAGGAAGCCCATCAGCATGTCGGCCATCGCGGAGCCGGCTTCGTCGCCGATGGCTTCATAGATCTGCTGCGCCTCTCCGTGAAACCTGCGGGCTTCTTCAAAACGATCAGCCGCCCAGGCCAGCCGGCCAATGGCCAGGCGGGCGCCGGCCTTATATTTGGGTGCCACGTCCTGATCCGGCAGCGCGAGAAGCCGCATGGCGATCTCCCAGGCCTCCCCAAGATTGCTGCGAACTTCGATGACGCGGTAGAGCGCGCTGAACAGGCGCAATCCCTTTTCCGTTTTCTGCGATTTGATGGCCCATTCCGCGGCAAAGCGAACGTTGAACAGATCGCTTTGACAGCGGTCAAGCCATGCCTTTTGATCGGGACCCTCCAGGTGGGGCTCGGCCTCCTCGGCAAACGCGACGAAGTAATTTAAATGTCTGTCGCGCACGGCCGGCGCCTCACCGGAGGCCTCAAGCTTTTCGCGGGAATATTGCCACACCGATTCGATCATGGTGTAGCGGGAGTTTCCGGCGGGGTCGTGCTCCACGGTGATGAGAGACTTGTCGACGAGTTGCTCAAGGAGATCGAGCACCTCGAATTCCTCGATGCCGTCGCCGGAACACACCTTCTCCACCGCTTCAATGGTCCGGCCGCCGCCGAAGACTCCCATCCGGCGGAAGGCCACGCGCTCCTGTTCCGAGAGAAGATCGTAGCTCCAATCGATGAGGGCCTGAAGGGTCTGCTGGTGCGGGAGGCCGTCCCGGCGGCCGCCGCGCAGGAGACGGAAAAGATCATCCAGGCGCTCCGCGATCTGGTCGACATTGAGCAATTTCACGCGCGCGGCTGCCAGTTCGATGGCGAGGGGAATCCCATCGAGCCGGCTGCAAATTTCGGCCACCGCAGGAGCGTTGGCGCTGGTGATGACGAAATCCGGACGGACCGCGACCGCGCGGGCGATGAAAAGTTTCACCGCCTCATATTGCGAAAGACGTTGGGCAAAATCAGGCCCGCGGAAATCGTCGACCTGCACCTCGAGAACGTCGAGCGGGGGGACGAAGAAGACGGCCTCGCCGCCGATGCCAAGAGAATGCCGGCTTGTCGCGAGGATCTTGAGGCGGGGGCAGAAGCGCAAGAGCTCGGCGGCGAGCGACGCAACCGCGGAAAGCAGGTGCTCGCAATTGTCGAGGAGCAGGAGAAGATTCTTGCCGCGCAAAAAATTGATCAGCGTTTCGCGAAGCGGGCGATCAGGTTCCTCGCGGGCACCCACCGCCGCGGCGGCGGCTTCCACAACGCGCTCGGGCTCTGCAATCAGCGCAAGCTCGGCCAGCCAGACACCGTCCCGGAAAGAATTGATCAGTTGAGCGCCGGTTTCCAGCGCGAGGCGCGTCTTGCCCGTTCCGCCGGTGCCCATCAATGTCAGAAGGCGCGTGTTTTTGAGCAGGCGCTTGACATCGTCTAGCTGCTTCTCGCGCCCGACGAAGCTGGTCGTTTGCACCGGCAGGTTGTTCGGCAAGGCCTCCATGCTCCTCGGAGGGGGAAAGGACTCCGGGAGATTTGGAACCACCGCTTGATACAAGTGCTCAGGGCGATCGAGATTGCGCAGGCGATGACTGCCCAGCGACTTGAAGGAAATCGCGTCCAGCGGCTCGTCCTCGAGCAGCTCGACAGCGATCCGCGACAGCAGGATCTGGCCGCCGTGCGCAGCGCTCTCGATGCGCGATGCCCGGTTCAATGTGCCACCAAAATAATCACCGTCGCGAAGTTCCGCGGTGCCGACGTGGATGCCCATGCGGACGACGAGGCTTCCGATGTCGTTCCAATCCTCGGAGGCGAGAGCCTGTTGCGCGTCGATAGCCGCCTCGAGCGAGTCGCGCGGGGCTTGAAACGCGGCGTGGGTCGCATCCCCCACCGTCTTGAAAACATGTCCGCCGTGAGTCTCCACGGCGGCGCGGATCAGGGCATCGTGACGAGCCAGGGCGGCGCCCATTTGCGCCGGGAATTTTTCCCAAAGCCGCGTGCTCCCCACGATATCCGTAAAGAGAAAGGTGACCGTTCCCGTTGGCGCCTCCGGCATATCCCGAAAATATGGAGCGGGGATCCTTCCCGTAAAGGGAATAGCAGCATGCCGGCCTCGGGAAAGGGATCCGCAAGCCGCCTTCGAGGGATCAGGAATCGCTATTGCGTCGAAATGTGCGCCAGATAGGCAGCGCCGATGATTCCGGCCTCGTTGCGCATTTGTGCGGGAACGACAATGACTTCCGTCTTTGTTGTGAGAAAGGGGAAGAATTTGTCCGCCTTCTTGCTAATGCCACCCCCAATGATAAACAGGTCGGGCGAGAAGAGCCTCTCCATCTCGTTGAGAAATTCGCTGACCCGCCCAGCCCAATCCTGCCAAGACAGCCCTTTGTCTGCGCGAGCCTTCTCGGAAGCGCGCTTCTCGGCTTCTTTGCCGCGAATCATAAGGTGTCCGAACTCGGTATTTGGAAGCAGTTTGCCGTCGAGGAAAACCGCTGATCCGATGCCGGTGCCGAGCGTCAGCAAAATGATGACCCCGTTGCGGTCTTTGCCCGCTCCGAAGCGGACTTCGGCGACACCAGCCGCGTCCGCGTCGTTGACCACCGTGACCGGTCCGCCGATGTGCCGGGAAAAAAGTTCGCCGGCGTTGGTGCCAATCCAGGATTGATCCACGTTGGCAGCCGTGTAAGTGACCCCGTGCTTGACGACGGCGGGAAAGGTGACGCCGGCGGGTCCCCGGTAATTGAAATGGGCGGCGACCTGTTCGACGACGTCGGCGACCGCGTTTGGCAACGCGGGCTGCGGCGTTTCAATGCGGAAGCGTTCCGCGGCGAGTTGACCAGTTTCCACGTCAACCGGAGCTCCCTTGATGCCGGTTCCGCCGATGTCGATTCCAAGAAGTGTCAAAGCGATTATCCTCCTTACGGCTCCCTACAAACCAGAACTTCGGCGCTTCGGAAAGAAATATTAGATGTGGCGGAACCAACCGATCCTCGCGGGAGTGAGATTGGTATTGATTTGCTTGACCTCGGTGTAGGCCTCGTAGCCGTAGGTGCCGAGCTCGCGGCCGATGCCGCTTTGTTTGTATCCTCCCCACGGGGCTTCGTTGAAGGTGGGGTGGTACGTATTGATCCAGGTGATACCCGCGCGCAGTCTGCGGATGAACCGCCGGGCGCGCGCACCGTCGCTGGTGAAGACCGCTCCCGCCAGGCCGTAGATCGTGTCGTTGGCGAGCGCGATCGCCTCCTCTTCGGTATCAAAGAGCTGCACCACGAGGACGGGCCCAAAGATCTCTTCCCGAACGATTCTCATCGCTGGTCTTGTGTTTGCGAAGATGGTTGGCTGGACGAAATTCCCCCTTGTTCGTTCGTCGTCGTAAGTCCCGCCGCCACAAAGGAGCTCCGCCCCTTCGGAATTGCCCATTTCGATGTAGCTGAGAACTTTGTTCTGATGCGCGCGACTGATCAGCGGCCCCATTTCGGTCTCATCCTTGATGCCGTCACCGACGACAATCTTGCCCGCGGCCGCGGTCAGGCGCGAGAGAAACGAGCCCGCCAGCTTGCGGTCAAGAAGCAGCCGCGAGCCGGCACTGCAGACCTCACCCTGCCCGGCGTAAACGGCAAACAATGCAAATTCGAGCGCCACGTCGGGGTCGGCGTCGGCAAAAACGACGTTCGGATTTTTCCCGCCAAGCTCCAGGGATATCTTCTTCAGATTTCCAGCCGCGGCGATCATGATCTTGCGGCCCGTGGCGGTGCCGCCGGTGAAAGCAATCTTGTCCACGCGGTCACTGGCCGCGAGCGATGACCCCACCGGATCGCCCGCACCAAGCACGAGTTGGGCAACTCCGGGAGGAAATCCCGCTTCGTCGATTAATTCGAAAAGTCGAACTGCCGAAAGAGGCGTGAGTTCCGAGGGTTTCAGGATGCAGCAGTTTCCCGCGGCAAGCCCGGGCGCCAGCTTCCAGGTGGCCATGAGAAGCGGATAGTTCCAGGGGATGATCTGGGCGCACACCCCGATGGGTTCGCGCACGGTTTCCGCGGCAATGTTCGGGTCGCCAACTTCATAGGTTTGGCCCTGCGGCTTGGTCGCAAGCCCGGCGTAAAAGCGGAAACATCCCGCCGCGTCCGCCGCATCGACGTGCGCCTCGCGAAGAGGCTTGCCATTATTCAGGGTGTCCATGCGCGCCAACTCTTCGGCGTGGGACTCGATCAGATCGGCCAGCTTGAATAGCCTTACGGCGCGCTCGGAAGCCGGCGTCCATCGCCACGGCCCGCAGTCAAAAGCCACCCGGGCCGCGCTGATGGCGTCTTCCACATCGCTGGCGTCCGATTCCGCCGCGATCCCGAGGAGCGAATTGTCCGCCGGGTTGAGGTATTCGCGCGTCCGGCCGGCCTTGGCAGGCACGAACCGCCCGTTGATGTAGTTGCGGAGGGGAGCCACCCCTCAAACTAGCCCGGGATCACGGCTTCCACAACGCGGCGTCGAGAATCGACCAAATGTGCATGATCCAGCCCATCCAGATGAGCCACAGGAGAGCGGCACTGACAAAAAACACCAGCGCACGCAAGGGACGTCCCTGGATCAACTGGCCAAGGCCTGGAATGAAAAAGCTGGCGAGCGCCGCGATAACGTTTCCGGTGGATCCTTTTCCTTCACTCATGAGGGGAGTTTCGATGGCTCAAGCCTCTCTGTCCAGCGCTTGCTGACGCGCGCCGTCCAGCTGCCCCCGCTCAGGATCAAGGGCTTTCGGCTCGGGAAGCAAGGCGTGTAGGAGCGACTGAACAATTCCGCCGGTGAGATGCTCCGCCACCTCATCGACGAACCGCAGGAAATCAACCGCCGCGGAATGGTCCGCCTGGTCGGAGATTACGCGGATGATCGCGCTGGGAATGCCGCCCATCTCGTGACAAACCTGCGCGACGGCGGCTCCCTCCATTTCCGCGCAAAGCAATCCGGGCAGGGCTCCTCGGAGCTCCGATGTCTTCCGGGGATCAGTGAGAAACTGGTCCCCGCTGGCCACGAGGCCCCGGTAAACCCGCGGTCGATCCATCCCAAACGCCGCCCGCTTCTCCGCCGCCACATCTCTCAGGAAATCTCCTTGCGTGTAACGGATTGCGGCGTCGAAGGCTTCGTCGCAAAGACCGGTTTCAAAAAAGATTTTCCCAAGCAGGGGGATCTCGAATCGCTGAAAAGCCGGAAGCGGACTGGCATCCATATCGTGCTGCACGAGGCGCTCGGCAACGACGACATCGCCGATGCGCAAGCTCGGATCGATGGCTCCGGCAACGCCTGTGAAAACGATCTGCGTAACGCCAAAGCGTTCCAGGAGAAGGAGAGTGGTGATCGCTGCGGACACCTTTCCCACTCGCGAAAGCACAAGCACGACTTCCTGTCCCGCCCAGGTGCCTTCAAAAAACGTCCGCATTCCTGCTTCCACAGTGCGGCGCACGGTCATCGATCGCGCCATCAAAGCGACCTCATGCGGCATCGCTCCCAGAATTCCGAATTTCATCGGCCAAGAAGACCAGAATCAGCCACCGATGGACACAGATTTACACGGATGGAGACAAAGCCGAGGGGAAGCTACTTGCCCGCCAGCTGCGCCCTGAGCCGCGCGAATTGAGCGGCGACGTCCTCCCGTTCCATCGGGCGATTCATGAGCTCCTCGTAACCTTCCTCGAGGACCTGATTGCCACGAATCTCCCGCAAGAATGGGCTGGGTCTGCAATGCACTGGGCTGCCAAATTTCCTGCGGGCGCGACACCAGGTAATCACGAGCGAGCGCATGGCGCGCGTGATCCCCACGTAGAACAGGCGGCGTTCTTCATCCACCGTGCCCTCGGCTTTCGAGCGTTCATGCGGGAGCAGGCCATCCTCCGCCCCGATGAGGAAAACGTGCGGAAATTCCAGACCCTTTGCGGCATGCAAGGTGATCAAGGTGACGCCCGGTGCAGACTCGGCGTTGTCTTCCGTGCGCTCGCGGTCGAGGCTCACCTGGTCAAGGAACCCCTGAAGACCCCCACGCGAGCTTTTCTGATAGTCTCCCAAGGCACGGAGCATCTCCTTGACGTTCTCCTCGCGGTTCAGGGATTCGTCCGGAGTTTTGCAGGAGCGTTTCAGATCATCCAAATAGCCGCATTCGGCAAGGAGCGTTGAAAGAATAGGCAGGCAATCCCCGCCCGGCGTCAGGGCGCGCACGCGCGCGGCTTCGATCTGATCGACGAAAGCGCGAACGGCGTCGGCCGTCTTGCGCGTGCAGCTTTCCAAATAAGCGGGATGGCGCAGGGCCTCAAAGAGGCTGAGTTTGCGTTCGACGCTGAAAGCAAGCGCCAACTCGACGTTGGTCGAGCCGATTCCGCGCGGCGGCGTGTTGATGATTCGCAAAAGGGACGAATCGTCCGAAGGATTCAGCAGAACCGCCATGTAGGCAGTGAGATCCTTGATCTCGCGCCGCTCGAAAAAGCTTTTCCCGCCGACGAGACGGTAAGGAATTTTGTGCTTGCGAAGGTCTTCCTCGAGCAGCCGGGACTGCGCGTTCATGCGATAAAGGACGGCAAAGTGTTCCCAGGGAAGTTTCTGATCCGCGCGCTGAGCGACGATTTCCCGGATGACAAACTCGGCCTCCTTCCGATCGTCCGGCACCGAAATTACCCGCACCGGTTCTCCGCCCTCCTTGGGACTCCAGAGATTCTTTTCGCGGCGGCGCGGGTTGTTCGCGATGAGACGGTTGGCCGCGCCGAGGATTGCCTTGGTGCTTCGATAATTCTGCTCAAGCCGAATGACTCGCGGATTCGGGAAATGCCTCTCAAATTCGAGAATGTTCGAAACTTCAGCGCCGCGCCAGCCGTAGATGCTTTGGTCGTCGTCACCGACAACGCAGACGTTCGGCGGCTGCCCGCTGGCGAGCTGGCTGACGAGCTCGAACTGCAAGCGATTGGTATCCTGAAATTCGTCCACCAACAGATGGCGCACTTTCGCGCGCCACTTGTCACGGACTTCGCCGGACTGCGAGAGGAGTTGGACAGCCTTTGCGAGCAGGTCGTCGAAGTCCATGGCATTCAAAGCGCGAAGTTCCTGTTCGTAGCGGTGATAGACTGCGCCGGCGAGGCTCTGCTCGTCGCCAGCCGTCCAGCCGTTATTTTTTGCCTTGCTGATGAAGTTTCTCGCAAGGTGGGGGTCGAGCTTCTCGTCGCGAGCGGAGACGCGATTGATAATCTTCTTAATCAAGCCGATCTGGTCACCTTCGTCAAAGATGCTGAAGTTCGCCTTGTAGCCGAGCCGGTGAGCGTCACCTCGAAGGATTCTCAGGCACAGCGCATGAAAGGTGGATGCGGTGACGAGTTTCGCCTGCTCCGAATCGACCATGCCACCAATCCGCTCCTTCATTTCTCGAGCGGCCTTGTTCGTGAAGGTCACGGCGAGGATCTTGCCCGGGTCCTCTCCCTGCGCGATCAGCCAGGCAATGCGGGCCGTGATGGTGCGGGTCTTGCCTGTCCCCGCGCCCGCGAGAATCAAAATCGGTCCCTTCTCGTGGCGAACGGCTTCGACCTGCTCTGCATTGAGGTCGAAAAGTCGAAAACGGCTCATGGCAATTCGCCCCGAACAAATCTTCCGATGACCTCGGGGTAAAGCCGATGCTCAGACTCTTGAATGCGCGCATGAAGACTCTCGGGAGTGTCTCCAGGGATTATCGGAACCTCGGCCTGGTCGATGATTCTCCCGCTGTCCATCCCTTCGTCCACGAAATGCACCGTGCACCCGGTGACCGTCTCGCCCGCGTCGAGCGCCCGCCGCCACGCTTCGACGCCCCGGAATTTCGGGAGCAGGGACGGATGAATGTTAATGATGCGCCGCGGGAAGGCCTCCAACATGGGAGCCTTCAGCATGCGCATGTAACCGGCAAGGACGACAAGATCGACTCCCGCACGGCGCAATCGCTCGACCAAATCCTCTTCGCATTCTGTGGAGAGGCGCGTCCGAAAGCCGGTTTCCTCGATCCACGCCGTGGCAATGCCGGCTTCACGCGCCAGGCCGAGGATCCCGGCGTCAAGAACGTCCGAACAAACGACAACGATCCGGGCATCGAGACGGCCGGCGCGAATCTCTTCGAGGATGGCGCGAAAGTTGGATCCTTTGCCCGAACCGAGCACACCGAGACGAAGTTTATGCATCGCAGGTCGGGATCATGCGCTTCCTCGCACCACATGCAAGCGATGCTTCCCAACGGCTCGTTTCCATGCAATATGCGCCGGAAGCTCGTCGAATTTGAGAATATGAAAGCAGACGAAGTCCAAGGCGAACCGGACAGGCCGCTGGAGATCTATTTGCGAGAACGTGCGCGGGAAGTGGACCACGCCTTGAATGGCCTGCTGCCCAAGGATTCTGTCAGGCCGGCAACGATCCATCGCGCCATGCGCTACAGCCTGTTTGCGGGTGGAAAGCGCCTGCGTCCAGTTCTCTGTCTGACCGCTGCGGAATCGTGCGGAGATTCTGCCGGGAACGCCCTCCTCGCGGCGTGCTCCGTCGAGTGCGTGCACACCTATTCGCTCATCCACGATGATTTGCCTTGCATGGACGACGACGACTTCCGGCGGGGACGGCCGACCTCTCACAAGGTCTTCGGCGAGGCGATCGCCGTCCTGGCTGGTGACGCCTTGCTGACCGTGGCATTTGAGATCCTCGCCGGAATTCGTGAAACGCCACGCTACCAGCTCAAGGCGTTTGTGACGGAGCTTGCCTTCGCCGCAGGCAGCAGAAAACTCATCGCAGGCCAGGTCGCCGATCTGGAAGGGGAGGGAAGAAAATCCTCGCGCGCCGAGTTGCGATTTACCCACGAATGCAAGACAGCGGCAATGATCGTCGCGAGCCTGAAACTCGGCGCGATGGCCGCGAACGCCACTGCCGAAAATGTCGCCGCCATCACAAAATTCGGGCATTCCTTGGGTCTCGCCTTTCAGGTTATCGACGACATCCTCGATATCACGCAGACGAGTGAAAAGCTCGGCAAGAGCGCCGGCAAAGACATCGCGTCGCAAAAAACCACCTATCCCTCCTTGCTTGGCCTCGATGCCGCGCGCAAGGAAGCCCGCCGCCTTACTGCTTCCGCACACAAGGCCTTGAAGCCATTCGGCACGAAAGCCGCTCGCCTTCACCAACTCGCCGACCACCTCCTCGCCAGAGAATACTGAGGATTCCGCGTTGACGGGGCGGTCGCGGCAACCGCCTGAGGGATGAAAACCTCCTCTACGCCGTCGCCCAAAGAGCGACCGCCAGACTAATCGAGGAAAGCACTGTGCTCAGGGCAATCGAGCCTGATGCGAGCGCTTCATCGCCACCCATCTGGCGGGCCATCACGAACGCCGCCGCGGCAGTCGGACAGGAGGAAAGAACAAGCGCGGTGCGCTGCTCAAAGGGTCCGAGCCCCGCGAATCGCGACAGGAGAAAAACGAGCGCGGGCAATACGGCCACCTTGAGAAGGGCTGCGGTAACGATCCAGGAGCGCCGGCCTTGCAGCGGCGTTGTCGCAAGCGAACCGCCGATGCACATCAAGGCGATGGGAACCGCCGCGGAGCCAAGCGCTTCCAATGCGCGCTGAAGAAAAGACGGCAACGTTACTCCCAGGAGGGGCACGAGCAGCCCCAGCATCCCCGAAAGAAGAAGAGGATTGGTCGCGATCGTGCGGGTCAGTTGTCTCCAGTCGGCGCGTTTCGCAGAATGATTGCTCGCCTGAAGCACGATCACCGCAAGAATATTGTAGAAAGCCATGGTGAGCACCATCACGATCACAGCGGTTGCCATCGCCCGCTCGCCATCGGCCTCAGTCTCTGAAAAGCTGTAGGCGAGCACAGGAATTCCGATATAGGCGAGATTGCCACGGAAGGCTGATTGCATCAGCGTTCCACGAACGCCGCCGGGCATTCGCCAGGCGAAACTGGCTCCCAGAGCGACCAGGGTAATGAGGACTGTCGCCGCGAACAGCACCGCCAGAAGCCGCCATGTTTGAGCGTCGGGAGCCGCGGCATTGTTGGCGGAGGTAAAGAGGAGCGCGGGCAGAGCAATCCAAAACGCCAGCTTGTTAAGATCCGCCATGAACGCCGAGCCCAGAAAACGGAGGTGAGCGAGACCCGCCCCGAGCATGATAAGCAGGACCAGCGGTGCGAGAGTGTCAACGAGGAGCATCGATCAAAAGTGCGCCCGGGCGTTGAAGTTCCAGCCGCCTGCCTGAGAGAAGTCCCGAAGCCATCACGCCATCGGTATAGCCGCTCCCAGAATTATTGTAGAGGCAACTGTGCCAGTCGCCCGCATCAAGTTCTGCCAGGGTGATAGCTGTCGCGATTTGCATTGCGCCACAAAAATCCGAGAATAGCCGCTGTGCGGCAACCCAAGGCTATTCAGAAGATCGGAACCCAGCTGGCTATCGCCTGGTCCGACGGTCAGGAGACCTATCTTCCGCTGGAGATGCTGCGGCGAGCATGTCCGTGCGCCTCCTGTGGCGGCGAACCCGATGTGCTAGGGCGGTTGATCAGACCTCAAGCGAGCTATGCGAAGGCGAGCTTCGACCTCAAAGGCTGGGAGGCGGTCGGCGGCTACGGTTTGCAACCGCGTTGGGCGGACGGCCATCAATCCGGGATCTATACCTTCGCTTATCTGCAGCGACTTGGGTCGATCGCCTAGACCTCCCGTTCGATCGCGCCGACCTGTTGGTCAATCGCGCGGACCCATCCGGGTTTCACGGCTTGAGTTCATCTCCGGATACTGCGTTGATGATCAGGAACTTCTCCTGATGGTAAGTGGGATCGGAACGGAACGAAAGAAGCCCGGCATAGCGGCGCTCAATATCAACGAGGTGATCCTCATCCTCCGTGCGCAGGCGATTCAGCAAGTCGGGGTGAACAATCACCTTCACTTCGTGAACGTTATCCTGATGCTTGCGCATGATGGAATGCAGAGCGCGCTGGAGCTCGACACTCATGGTCATCGGGCTCTTGATCACTCCCTTGCCCTGGCAATGCGGACAAGGCACAAACTGTGTGCTGGCAAGACTCTCGGCGGCCCGTTGGCGCGTCATCTCCATCAGCCCGAGCTGGGAAATCGGCAAAACATGCGTGCGGGCTTTGTCGCGCTTGAGCCGGTCGCGGACACGCTGGTAGACAGTCTGCTGATCCTTGCGGCTCTTCATGTCGATGAAGTCGGCAATGATGATGCCGCCAACATTGCGCAGACGCATTTGCCGGCAAATCTCATCCGCGGCCTCCAGGTTTGTTTGCAGAATCGTCTTTTCGATGTCCTTCGCGCCCTTGTTGCGGCCGGTATTGACATCGATGGCGATGAGCGCCTCGGTCTCGTCGATGACGACATATCCGCCGCACTGCAGCCAGACCTGACGATGGAAGGCGGCGTCGATTTGCGCCTGAACACCAAAGCAATCGAACACCGGCTGCGAACCGGTATAGTGCTGAATGCGTTTCCTTGCCCGGGAAGAAATCTGGCCGACCAGATCTTGAACTCGCTCCCACGCCTTGAGGTCATCGATGATGACGGCGTCGATCTCATCGGTGAGGAAATCACGCACCGTTCGCTCGATCAGATCGGGCTCCTGAAAAAGGCAGACCGGAGACGGCAGTTCCTCCACGCCTTTTTGGATCTCCTCCCATTGCTGGAGAAGAATGCTCAGATCCCGAACAAAATACCGTGCGCGCTGGCTCTGGCCGACGGTTCGAATGATGACGCCCATGCTGTCGGGAATTTCGAGGTCGCGAAGAATCCTCCGCAAGCGATCGCGTTCCTTGGGGTCGTCAATCTTCCTGGAAATGCCGCATTGGTCGTTGAACGGCATCAGCACAAGATAGCGGCCCGCGAGGCTCACGTCGGTCCCAATTCGGGGTCCTTTATTGCCGATCGGCCCCTTTTTTACTTGCACCAAGATGTCGGAACCGACCGGGTAGATCTTGGGCACATCCTTGTGGGTAATCTTTTGCCCCTTCTTCTTGCCAACCTCCCGGGACACGGCCTCGACACCGCTGTCGAGCGCCGCGGGGATGGCATCCCAGAATTGAAGGAAAGCATTCTTCTCGAAGCCAATATCCACGAACATCGCCTTGATGCCCTGCTCGATATTTCGAACCTTTCCCTTGTAGATGGCTCCGACAATGTTGCGGTCGGATTCGCGCTCTGTCGTGTATTCCTCCAGGCGATTGTTCTCAAGAAGCGCCACGCGCTTTTCGAGGCGTTCGCAACTGACGACCAGCTTGATCCCCGTGTTCTTTTTTCCGAGGCCTAAGATTTTCTTTACGGTTTCTATCATCAAAAAATGTGGGTTGCCCTTCGCGCTGGAAGGGTAATTGCTCTAAGAAGGAGGCATTCATCGCTGACCACCAGGGGCTGTGGGGGCCCTCTGTTTATCCCTTTTCTCTCGGTTGCCTCCTCTCAGGAAATTGAAGAACTTCTCAATTCCCGAAGGTTTGCGCACTTTGTTTTTGACCCTTCCGCCCTCGTCGGCTTCGGCTCGCACGTTGGGGGCGGCGGGTTTGTTCTCCTGAGGGCGCCGCGTGGGACTGGAATCGCCCCCGGTTTCTTCGTCGGCCGCAATCGTTGTTGCGGTTGGGATTTCCCGGTTGAAGTCCACGCTCTCGACAAACTTGAAATTCCCCGGAGCCGGCTCCAGCCAGGCGAGCTGAGGCTCCTTGCCCTCGCCGAGAGCAAAGGTATCCTCGAGAATCTTCGCAGCGATGGGCGCCGAGACGCTGCCGCCGGACTTGGCGCCCTGAACGATCACGCACACCGCATACTTAGGCGCGTCGTAGGGGGCGAAAGCAAGGAACCAGGTATGATTATCCTTCACGCCGCTCCGCCAGAACTGGGCGGTGCCGGTCTTGCCAGCGACAGTCACATCCTTGATTCTCGCCTTGCCGGCTGTGCCGCCACTTTCGTTAACGACCTTGTTCATGCCCTGGCGAACTTTTTCGATCATTTCCGCCGTCATGCCGCCGTCTGTCAAAAGATTGGCGCGCACCTTTGCCGGTTCCTGAAGAAGAATCGCTCCGTCCTGGGCGACGACTTTGTCGACCATTCTCGGGTAATAGCAAGTTCCCCCATTGGCGACGGCGGCGGTGACCATCGCCATTTGCAAGGGAGTCGCGAGCACATCACCCTGGCCGATGGAGGTATTCGCCGTGAGTCCTGAACTCCAGCGCGCCTGGGGGTTGATGGCCGCCAGCCACTCCGGCCCTGGCAAAACGCCGGGAGCCTCGCCCGAAAGGGGAACCCCGGATTTCTGACCGAGGCCAAGCATGTTTCCGGTGGCCACGATCTGATCGATTCCCGCCGCGTTTCCATATTGATAGAAAAAGGCATTGCAGGAGACTTTGATCGCATTGGGAAGGGTGAGTGTCCCATGCGTGCCACCCTTGTCCGCGATCCAGCAGCGCATGTATTTGTTGCCGTATTGGACGCCGCCGTAGCAGGAGAAGGAACGAGTCCCCATGCCCGCGCGCAGGCCCGCGAGTCCGATCGGGATCTTGTAGGTCGAGCCGGGAGCATAGGCGCTGATGGCGCGATTGAGCAGCGGGTCCGTTTCGTCCTTGTTTAGCTCCAGCCAATCCTTCGCGGCGATCGCCGGGATGAACTTGTTTGGATCGTATGACGGGACGGAGGCCATGGCCAAAATGTCGCCATTGTTGGGATCGACCACGACGGCAGCCGCGCGGCCCACCGCGCGCAACGCCTCTTCGACGATGTACTGGATGCGGGCGTCAATGGTGAGATAAACGTTCGCTCCCTGCTTGGGTTCAACCATCTCCGTCTCGTTGCGGATGATGGTTCCCTTGGCGTCCCGCTGAAGGATCTTCACCCCCGGGATTCCCTTCAGGTAATCGTTCATCGCCAGCTCGATCTGAGCCTTGCCCTCCATATCGGGATCGTAAAAATTGAACTTGTTGATGTCGGGTAGCTTGCTCAGGTCACCGGGCATGCCGACATAACCCAGGAAGTGCGCGCCCAAAGCCCCGTAAAGATACTGACGCACCGGCTTCTTCGTCACATTGACTCCGGGCACGCCAAGGTTGCGTTCCGAGAGAAGGGCCATCGTCTCGAAATCCATATCCTGCATGTAACTGTACGGCACCTCGCTGCGGAGCCGGTAATGGATCTGGAGGCGGTCGGCATTGTAATCCTGCGCGACGCCAAGTTCCTCGAGCCGGGGAATGATCTCCTCGGAAACGATGCGACGCACGTCCGCCTCCGACATGTCCTTCTGCATGTTGCGAACAGTGCCGCGGAAGGTGTTCATGGGAACGCTCCCGTGGCTTTCGCGATACGCGCGCACCATGTCGGGAAGAAAAAAATCCACATCGAAGCTCGCGCGGTTCTGGACGAGAGGAATGCCGTTTCGGTCAAGGATATCCCCCCGAACCGCCGGGATGCGAACCGTGATGCGCGAGCCGGAAGCGACCTTGGCCGTGTATTCGGCGCCGCGGGCGATCTGCACATACCAAAGCCGGAAGGCAAGCGCCGATACGGCCAGCAGAACGATTGCCCCAAGAAAGTAGATACGGTAGGGAATCAGTCCGCGTTTCATTGATCAATCCTGTATGGCCGCAGGCGCGTCGGACCGCGCACATAGGGAGAAAGCTTGAAAACGGCGAGGTGGACGAGCGGAGCGAGCACCGCCGCGAAAAACCCCGGGGCAACGATTCGCCAGGCAACGGTCTCGTTGAAAAAGATGCCCTGACGCCTGAAGCAAATCATGACGAATTGCAGCGCCAGAAAGGCGCAGGTGCAAGCGGCACCGAGCAAGACGTGCAACCACCAGCGTCCTCCAGCAAATGCGGGCTGAAGACCGTGAGCGAAAAGCCCGAAAAACACAAACACCACAATAGACCATCCCAAGGCAATTTCAACGTGGCCGTCCGGGGCGTTGAGGTAGGCCAAGTCGGTCAGAAACCCCGAGTAGATTGCCATCAGAATCATCGCCCAGAACGGCATGGCCAGCGCCCCGTAGCAAAACAACATCGGCACAAGAAGCACGCGCGCGCCATGAAAAAACCGCACGGGAGGAATGAATTCCTGGATGATCAGAGCCACGAAAATCGCCAACGCGAGGGACAGCCAGCCGATGACGAGCTTCATTTCGCTCCCACCACCACGAAAACATCCTCCACAGATGACAAGTCCACCGCAGGTTCGACAATCGCCTGGCCATCAAGCGGACGGGCCTGAAAACTCTTCACGGTGCCGAGGAAGATGCCCGAGGGAAAGACGCCGGTGGAAGTTCCCTTGCTCACGCCCTCTGTGTAAACCTTCTGCTCTGGCTGGAGATTCGCCTTCTTGCTCAGGAAATTGAGTTGCATTTCGTTGAGGGCCCCGCTTTCGCCCGTGCGCCGGCCGGAGAGAATTCCCCTCTCGTTGGAACCCTCGACTTTGGCGGCGACCTTGCAACTTTCGTCGCTAATGAGCAAGACGATGGACTCGTTCTTCGCGACCGTGGTTGTCTTGCCAACGAGGCCAACATCCGTCAACACGGGCTGATCGGGCTCCAGGCCGTCTTCAAAACCGCGGTTGATCTTCACGGTGCTCCACCATGTCGATGCATCGCGCGAGATGATGCGCGCGGGCAGGAGCTTGAAGATCGAGCGCTTCCTGTAGTCGAGAGCGGAGCGCAGCTTGCTGTTCTCTGCCTCAAGATCCCTGAGAATCTGGTTCGTGGCGCGAAGCTCCTTGTTCTCCGTGGCAAGCCGCTGGTTTTCCTCCTCGAGCTGATCCAAGGTTTTCAGTCCCTCTCCCATGGCGCCGAGTTGCCGCTGGACGGCCGATCCTGTCTTCAGGAAGGGCGAAACCGCGCTGAGAAATCCCGCCTGCAGTTTTTGCATTGCGCTTGAGCCGAATGAAGAAAGGATGACTGCTCCGACGAGCACCGCGACGACGAGGATGATGTTGAGCCGGCTCATCGAAACCGTGGCCACATCCTCAAAATGCCGTATCTTCCCACGGGTTCCGCGTCAATGGCTGCTCGAGCTGCGGTCGCGGGAGGCAACGGCCTTCAGAAAACGAAGCTCCTGGAGCGCTCTGCCAGTTCCTTCGGCCACTGCGCTGAGAGGATCCTCGGCCACGTGAACGGATAAGCCGGTCTCCTCCTGCAAGAGCTTGTCGAGTCCGCGAAGGAGCGCGCCGCCCCCGGCCAGCACGAGCCCCCTGTCCACCAGATCGGCAGAGAGCTCGGGCGGGCATCGTTCGAGGGTAATGCGAACCGAATCCACAATGGTGGAGACGGGCTCAGCGACCGCTTCACGGACTTCCTGCGAAGAAATGGTGATGGTCTTCGGGAGGCCTGCGACCAGGTCGCGTCCCTTGACCTCCATGCTCAACTCCTTCTCCATTTTGTAGGCGGAGCCGATTTTGATCTTGATATCTTCCGCGGTCCGCTCGCCAATCATCAAGTTATAGGCGCGCTTCATGTAGTTGATGACGGCCTCGTCGAGCTCGTCCCCCGCCACGCGCACGCTCCGGCTGAAAACGATTCCCGAAAGCGAAATCAAGGCGACTTCCGTCGTGCCGCCGCCGACATCGATGATCATGTTGCCCGCGGCGTCCTGCACGGGAAGGCCGCAGCCGATTGCCGCGGCCATCGGCTCCTCGATCAAGTAAACTTCTCGCGCCCCGGCGTGGGTCGCAGAGTCCTTGACCGCCCGTTTTTCGACTTCTGTGATGCCGCTTGGCACGGCAATGACGACGCGTGGCCGCACCATCCGCCGCCGATTGTGCACTTTGCTGATAAAGTGCCGGAGCATCGCCTCGGTCACTTCGAAGTCCGCAATCACGCCGTCCTTGAGCGGACGGATGGCCACAATGTTGCCGGGCGTGCGGCCCAGCATCCGTTTGGCCTCGTCCCCGACGGCAAGCACCTTGTTTGTACCTTGCTGAACGGCAACCACGGAGGGTTCGCGGAGCACGATGCCATGATCCTTGACATAGACGAGGGTATTGGCGGTCCCCAGGTCAATGCCGATATCGTTCGAAAAAAATCCCAAGACGTTGTCAAACATGAAAATTATAGCGTTGGAGTTGGCATTCGCGGGGTCTCCATCGTCGCCGGAGCATGTCCTTTGCCAAGGCCGGAAAGTTGGTGTCCCTGTGCAGCGGCGTCAAGCGCCGAAACCTTCCTCAATCAAATGAAGACGTCTTGATTTTCGGGCCCAGATTTCGACCGATCCGTTCATCCCTTTGCAGGACGGTATCTCCGACTCATCCCCGCGCTTGTCCCTTATCCTTCAAGCCCCGGGAGAATCGAGGAGCGACGCTTGCGCGTCGGTCGAGCTGGTCGTTTAAAGGGCCGCTGCGATCGCATCGCCCATCCCTGCCGTATCCACGCGGGACGTGCCTGGCGTGTAAATGTCTGCGGTGCGCAAACCGGCTGCGATGACCTGGCGGACCGCTGCTTCGATGGCCGCCGCCGCCCCTTCCTGTGCGCAGGAAAAGCGGAGCATCATGGCAGCCGAAAGAATCTGGGCAATCGGGTTGGCAATCCCCTTACCGGCGATGTCCGGCGCGGAGCCGCCGCTTGGCTCGTACATTCCAAATCGGGCGGCGCCGAAAGTCACCTCGCCGAGGCTCGCGCTTGGGAGCATGCCAAGAGAGCCCGTGAGCATCGCCACTTCATCGCTCAGGATGTCGCCGAAGAGGTTTTCCGCCAGAACCACATCGAAGCTCTTCGGGTTTTTGATGAGCTGCATCGCGGCGTTGTCCACATACAAGTGACTGAGACTGATATCGCGGTAATCCCTCGCCACCTCCTCGACGACGCGGCGCCAGAGAACTCCGTTTTGCAACACATTCGCCTTGTCGACGGAGGTCACCCGGCCCTTGCGCTTGCGGGCCGCCTCAAAGGCAACCTTGGCGATCCGACGGATTTCACTCTCCCAATAGACCATGGTGTCCACCGCGAACTGCTCGCCGCCCTCGTGCTTGATGTATTTGGGTTCACCGAAATAGAGTCCGCCGGTCAGTTCGCGCACGCACAGGATGTCAAAGCCGCCTTCGACGATTTTCGGATGGAGCGGCGAAGCATGCGCGAGTTCCGGCAGGCAAACAGCCGGGCGCAGGTTGGCAAACAATCCAAAATACTTGCGAAGCGGGAGGAGCGCCGCCCGCTCGGGCTGTTCAGCGGGCGGGAGGGATTCCCATTTCGGCCCGCCGACCGACCCGAACAAAATGGCCTCGGCCTCTTCGCAGGCTTTAAGGGTTGTCTCCGGCAGAGCTTTGCCATGGGTGTCGATCGCCGATCCGCCAACGGGTTGCTCGTTGAACTCCAGAAGAACTGAAAACTTCTTTTCAACTGCGCGGAGCACACGCACGGCTTGCGCCATGACTTCCGGGCCGATGCCGTCGCCTGCCAGAACCGTGATCTTGTAGGTCTTGCTCATCGCGCAGCATGCAAGCAGTCGATTGCGGCGCTGGCAAGCCGGGGCGCATCGCCATTTGCCACGGGTTTCGTGCTCCCAGCGGTCGCGCAGCCCTCAGGAAGCGCGCGCTGCCCGGACGAAATCCACCACGCGGTCGCGGGCTTTCCGCCCCGGGCTGCTTTCAAGTCCGCTGGCAGAATCCACGGCGTGCGGGCGAACGCTCCGGATGGCCTCCCGCACGTTTTCTGGTCCAAGGCCTCCGGCCAAAATCACTTTCCTGGCGGGTTGAGCCACCACGAATTCCAGCGCGAGGTTCCAGTCCGTGTGGCGGGCCGTGCCGCCGTAGGCGCTCTCGGACCAGGCGTCAAGCAGCAGATAAGGGGTGTCGTAACGGAGCGCGTCCTCGAGCGACTCCCTGCCTCTCACCCGAACAGCGCGGATCCAGGCCGGGAAGCCGGCGCGCGCACAATACTCGGGAGTTTCATCGCCGTGGAACTGAACGGCCTCGAAGCACCCGGAGTCGCGCAGCACTCGCAACTCGTCCATCGCGGCATTCACCACCACGGCCACCCGAAAGGCCCGCCCGGCAAGCGTTTCAATCCACGCCCGGCTTTCCGTGAACGAGATGTATCTCTTCGAACCGCGAAAAAAATTGAACCCGAGCGCGTCGGCTCCGGCATCGACGGAAACTTCGGCGTCCGACAGGCTCGTCAGGCCGCAAATCTTGATTCGCACCGGACCTCCGGGCTCGAGAAAGCTCATTCCATGAGAACATCGAGTTCGGGAATGTCGCGCACAAGTTGAATCAAGCCTTCCTGCCAGCGTTCGCGCACGGTGCGCAAGTAGGGATCGTTTTCCTCGAGTCTCATCCGATGGCGGGCATCGAGGCTGTCCGCCTCGTAGGAAAACAGCTCGAAGGGAGTTCCGACTGAGAGATTGCTCTTGGCCGTCGCATCCAGCGAAAGCAGGCCAAACTTTACCGCTTCGCAAAGGGGCGTTTCGTAGCTGAAACCGCGATCGAGAATCGGCTTGCCGTATTTTAGCTCTCCAATCTGCAAAAACGGCGACTCTCGGCTCGCATGGATCGCATTTCCCTCGGGATAGATCTGATAGACCTCCGGCGCTTGCTCCGCAATCTGGCCGCCCAGAATGAAGTTGCTATTGAAACTGATGCCCGCCCGGTCGAGCGAATCAGCGTCCAGGCGCCGCACTTCGCGGATCCGCTGTCCCAGGTAGTGCACGCTCTCAAAGAGATTGGGCTGATTGAGCAAGCTGTGAACGTTCGGATTCTCTTTGGCCTTCTCGAGATCGCGCTCGATGAAGGCCATGACCGATTGCGTGATGGACAAGTTACCGGAACTCAGCAGGCACAAGACTCGCTGGCCCTTGATTTCGTAGACCCGCATTTTCGAATGCGTCGTGATGTTATCCACCCCGGCGCTTGTTCGCGTGTCTGAAAGAAAAACCAGACCTTCACGGCAATGCAGACTGAGGCCGTAAGTCATTCGATCACCCGCGCGTTGGCTTGCTTTACCGCCGTGTGGTGCGTGATGACATGAATCTTTCCGTCGCTCCCGCGGAAAAACGAACTCAGAATCCAGCTGACCAAACTGATCACTATCGCGCCGAAAAACGCGCTCCAAAAACCGGCCACCTGGAAAGCGGGAACAATCTTCGAAACCAGCAGCAAGAGCAGCGCGTTCACGACGAAAATGAACAACCCCATTGTTATGATGATAAAGGGCAGGCTCAAGAGCAACAGGATCGGGCGAACGAAGGCATTGATAATGCCAAGCAAAAGAGAAGCGCCCAGGAGCGCGCCCCAACCGTCGTAACCGATTCCCGGAATTAAATGCGCGGCGACCAATACCGCGATTGTCGTGACCAGCCAGCGGATGACAAACGCCATGATCAGAAAGCTATTTTGGAAGAAAAATTTTTGAAGATTTATTTTGCAAAGCTTGCCAATCGCGAGGGTAGTCTACAGACCGAGGAACCGAAATGATGTCGAAGAAGAAGAAAGACAAGACAGACGAACCCACTAAGACAAAAACAAAGAGATCGTCCAGAAAGGCATCCCCTAAAGGCGCTGATGTCAACGACGCTGCGCCGGCCACGGCGACTTTATCGCCCGCGGCGCCTATGCTTCGAAGCACCGGCGGCGGAAAAAAGGGCGCCGCGGCTGCGGCCGCTCTTTCCACAAATGACATTGCCCTCCGCGCCTACTACATCGCCGAACGCCGTCGCAATCTCGGCATGCCGGGCGATGAGACAGGCGATTGGGTCGAGGCCGAACGTCAGCTGAGCACGGAAGCCCGCGTGAATTCCGCATGAAGACCGGTTGAGGTAAAGCTGCGGCCGCCCGCGGGGGGCGTGCGCTCAAAGCACTACTACCGTCAAAGCCCGGAGGAAGTTTTCTCTTGCCTGGTGGTCCAGCTTCTTTACCTTCCGACACCCCCGCACGATATTGGTTTGCAGAGCGCGAATCGCGATCCTGCATTCTCAATTGCGGGAGGAATTTCAATCATGTTCGCACGGCACACAGAAGCACGCTCGACGACAGGTCTCCGCAAGACGCTGTCTGGCTTCTGCTTGCGGTGAACGCAACCTGTCTGTCCATGTCCGCCACGCTTGAGGCAAAAGCCCAATCCACCAATCCCAATTCTCCCGACCGTGCATTCCCGCTTGAGCGGACCCGCAATATTGGAATTGCCGCGCATATCGACGCGGGCAAGACCACGCTCACCGAACGCATCCTGTTCTACACAGGCATGATCCACAAGATCGGCGAGGTTCATGAAGGGACCACGGTCACCGACTGGATGGAGCAGGAGCGCGAGCGCGGTATCACGATCACTTCCGCAGCCACCACCTGTTCGTGGCTGCAGCGGCCGGAGGAAGGCGTTTACAAGATGTTTGCAGGCGTCAAACAGCGCGTGAACATCATCGATACTCCAGGGCACGTGGACTTTACGGCCGAGGTGGAACGTTCGCTTCGCGTGCTCGACGGCGCCATCGCCGTCTTCTGTGGCGTCGCCGGAGTGCAGCCACAATCTGAAACCGTCTGGCGCCAGGCGACCAAATACAACGTGCCCCGCATCGCCTTCGTCAACAAGATGGATCGCGTCGGGGCGGACTTCGACGCCGCCGTGAACAGCATGCGCCAGAAGCTCGGCGCGAACGCCTGGCCGGTGCTGATCCCGCTGGGAAGGGAGGACTACCTCAAGGGCCAGATAGACGTCCTCAACCAAAAGGCTGTCATCTTCTCTGACGACGACCAGTTCGGCTCAACCTACGAAATCGTCGAAATTCCAGCCGAGCACAAGCCGATGGCGGAAAAGGCCTATCAGGACCTCGTCGAGCAGATGTGCGACCTCGATGAAGAAGTCGGCATGCTCTTTCTGGAGGAGAGGCCGATCACCAAGCAAGATCTCAAAGCAGCCATTCGCCGCCAGACGATCGCGAACCGGTTCGTCCCGGTTGCTGGTGGCTCCGCCTTCAAGAACAAGGGGGTGCAGTACCTGGTGGATGCCGTCGTCGACTATCTGCCGAGTCCCCTGGATATTCCGCCCGCCAAGGGTCAGAACCCCGACAGCAACGAACCGATGCTGGCCCCCGCGGACGACAACGCCAAATTTTGCTCGCTGGCCTTCAAGCTGTGGAGCGATCCCTTCGTCGGCAAGCTCGTCTTTTTCCGTGTCTATTCCGGCAAGCTGAGCAAGGGAGACACAGTCTACAACCCGCGCACCAACAAACGCGAACGCATCAGCCGCCTCATCCAAATCCAGGCTGACAAGCGAGAAGACATCGACACGTGCTACTCCGGCGACATCGCCGCCATCGTCGGCATCAAGAACATCACCACGGGCGACACCCTTTGTGATGATGATTACCCGATCCTGCTCGAACCGCCGTCCTTTCCGGATCCCGTCATCTCCATGGCCGTGGAGCCGAAGACCAAGCTGGACCAGGAAAAGATGTCCAATGCACTCCAGCGCCTGGCAGAGGAGGACCCTACCTTCCGCGTCTTCACAAACGAGGAAACCGGGCAAACCATCATCGCTGGCATGGGCGAGCTTCATCTCGAGATCATTCGGGACCGGATGTTCCGGGAGTTCAAGGTCGAGGCCAACGCGGGAAAACCGCAGATTGCCTACAAGGAAACGGTCCTTGTCCCCGCGGATGGCGAAGGCAAACTCGTCAAGCAGTCCGGGGGGCGCGGCCAATACGGGCACGTGATCATCAAGCTGGCGCCGAACCCGCGCGGCAAGGGAATCACCATCGAAAACAAGGTCGTCGGCGGCAACATTCCCAAGGAATACATCCCGGCCTGCATCAAGGGGCTCAAGGAAGCCGTTCTCAACGGCGTCGTGGGCGGCTACCCCGTGATCGACATTCACGTCGACATCGTGGACGGAAGTTACCATGACGTGGACTCCAATGAACTCGCGTTCAAGATGGCCGCGATCTTCTCGCTCAAAGACGCGCTCAAGAAGGCGAAGCCGATTCTTTTGGAGCCGATCATGAAGGTCGAGAACATCACCCCCGATGAATTTCAGGGCGACATCATGGGCGACCTCAACCGCCGCCGCGCCCGCATCAGCGGCGTGGAAACCAAGGGGCATCTCTCCACGATCACCGCGGAGGCACCGCTCGCGGAGATGTTCGGTTACGCGACAGCCATCCGCTCGCTCTCAAAAGGCCGCTCTTCCTATTCGATGGAACCGTCGCATTTCGAGCAGGTGCCGACGAACGTCCTTAACGCGGTGCTCGACCAGCAGAATCGCTAATGCCTGTTCCGGGCGACCGGGCTACGGCTACGGCTTGATGAGCGACCGGGCTGCGGGCGGTGCGATCAGCCGCGCATAAGTCTCCGAGGGACTATCCCCGAGATGATCCACGGCGAGCCGCTCGCCGTGGTTGGCGTAATCTACGGAGAAGATTCCAAATCGCGGTGTGAACGAGCCCCATTCGTAGTTGTCCGTGATGGACCAATGAAGGTAGCCCAGTATGGGCACGTCTTCCGCAACCAGGCGGCGCACCTCCGCGACATGGGCCTTGAGAAACTCGCTTCGGGTCAGCTTGTCGCGTCGCGGGTGGGCAATGCTGTTGTCGACCTTTCTCCGAAGCGCCATCCCGTTTTCCGCGATGAGAATTCCACGCTGATATTCCCTGGCGTAGTATCTGCAGAAGAAGTGCATCCCTTCGGGAAGCATGTGCCAATCCCACCATTTGCGCGAAAGGCTGTCCATCAGTTGTCCTCGCAGGCTTTCCCTTCGAAATTCCAGGTCGACAAATGACGGAGGCCGGAAGAGGTGGCCGGTGAAGGGATCGTAGTAGTCGAGGCCTATGTAGTCGAGCAGCCGATCGCGTTTGGAGTGCGCGACCGCGTCCAGGAAATAGGCGAACGTCGCCGCGACAGCGTGCCTTGGCGCGAGAACGTTGACGAGAAAGTGAAAAAGGCGGCCGAGCCAGACAAACGGGTCCGTCTGAAAGGGCAACTCCGCCTTTTGCAACGCGCGTTGAAGCCGATTGGATTCTTCGCGCAGGTAACCTTGCAAATCCGAACCCTTCACGTTGCGCTCGCGAGCGCAGAGCAGATCGAGAAGCATTTTCTCCGACCAATAGACATCGCTGCAGAAGGTGTTCATCGTCACCCGCGGAGGGGTCCATGCTTCCGCTTCGAAGACATCATGGATGGCGTTGTAGGCACGCACATGGGCCGCGAGCAGCCGATTGTAGGCGGTGACCGCCACCCCCATGCCACGCCGGCCGCCGCCCGGAAAATGCCGGTTGAGATACGTATTGATGACGAGCATGTTCGGCTCATTGAGAGTGACGAACCAATGCAAGGGCGGCTGGCCATGGCGGTCCAAGAGGCGGCGATTGACGTGCCTGACCGTCGTGGAAACGAACCGCTCGAAAAGCGCGGGCGTGCCATCGTCGAGCCACGCGTCCAGACCAAGCCAGGCCGGATGCGTAAAGTGCTGCAGAGTGACGACAGGCTCAAGACCCTGCCGGCGGCATGCCGCGAGCCGGTCGGCATAGCCGTCGAGAACCCCGAGATCGAATTCGGGAGGCTCCGAGGCTCTGGGTGATGTGGTCGGCTGCACGCGCGCCCATTCGATGCTAAGCCGAAACGCATTGAGTCCCATGGCATGACAACGGGCGAAGTCCTCTTCGTACCGATTCCAGAAATCCGCCGCCGATCCGGTGCGCATCACGCGCCCCTTGGCCTCGTCGCCGGCCCAATTGTTCTGCGGTTGGCCGGGCCCGTTGTACCCGCCTTCGCATTGATAGCCCGAGCTGGCAACCCCCCACAAGAATTCCCCGTTCATTTGAGACTGCATTTTGGAACTTTCATCCGGCACTTTCCCAAACAATCGTGCCGCACCGCACCAGGAGGGCTGGAGAAACGCACATTTCCTACCCTTTATCCTTCTCGAAGCGCTTGCGCAGTTCCTTTTCCCGCAAGCGAGAAATCGTTGCGGGTGGGCGCGCGGGAGATTCCAGGACGAGGCGCACGATGGCCTCCGCGGCGTCCGGCCGGCCGAGGCGGCGCGCGTTTTCGCCCATGGCAGCGATGCGCGCTGGATCGTCGAGCAGCCGGCGCAGCTTGTGATTGAGGACGGTGACCTCCGTGCACTTGACGGCGGCTCCCGCCTCCAGCAAGACATCCGAATTACGCTCTTCTTGCCCGCCGATTGGATCGAGGATCACCATCGGCAGGCCGCGGGCGAGCGCCTCCGCGGTGGTCAGCCCGCCAGGCTTGCTCAGCAAGAGCGTGGCCGCGCCAAGCAAATCGGGCATCTCGTTCGTGTAACCGAGCACGCGAAAACGGGCCCTTTGCTCGACCGTCAGCGCTTCGATCTCCTTTTGCAATTCCTCGTTTTTTCCACACACAATGACGGCCTGGAATTCCCGGTCGAGCTGCAGCAGCCTGCGAACGACTGCCGTGGCCGGACTGAGGCCGAGGGTTCCACCGGCGACGAGCAACGTTGGTTTTTCCGGGTCGAGGCCGTGGCGACTGAGGACGGCCTCGCGATCTACCGGCGTGGAGAATTCTGGTTCGACCGGGATGCCGGTGACATGAATCCGGTCGCGGGGAAGGCCGAGACCTTCCATATGGATCCGGTCTTCCTCCTGCGCCACAAAATACCAATGGAATGCGCGGGTAATCCAGAAGGCGTGGAAATGGTAATCGGTCACGACGATGCCCAGCTCGGCTTCCAAGCGGCCGGCGCCGATCAGGAAGGACAAGACGCCGGCCGGCATGAAGTGTGTGCAGATTATCGAGTCGGGCTTGAAGTCGCGGACGAGGTTGACGAGCGGAAGAGCCTGCGGAAGGTCGAGCGCCAGCCGGCTCTTGTCGGAGACCCATGGGTCGTCGCTCGAAACATACCACCATCCGAGAAACTCGGGGAGCATGGCGGAAAGGCTCTTGTAAAGCGTCGAATAGAGCTGCTTGTGAAGAACATTCGTGTGATCGAGCGAATCGTCCACCAACACCTCCTCAACGTCGGGCCGCGCGCGGAAAGACTTCGCCAGCGCGTCGGCCGCCTTGACGTGGCCGGAACCAACCGACGCCGAAAGGATCAGGATGCGTTTCTTTTTCACGGAACCCAAACGATCCCTCAACAGTGTGCCAAACGGAAGAAAGTTCCGCCTGAATCTCAGGAAACCGGCTGCAAACTCCCCAGACCGGTCGTGACGGTCCAGGCGTCATCGATCGCCATGCGCTTTTCTTCGTGACCTGCCCCCCAGGAGTCGCTGTAGAGAATTTCTCCGGTTGCAGCGTTGTAGCCCACGATGATCCGCATGTGACCGCCGGAGGCTTGAGGGATGTCCTTCTCCGCGACGATCCCAAGACGCACAGACCACAGCAGGGGCACACCTTCATCGATACTGCGCTGAATGGCGCGCTGGAATCGCCCGAAATCCGGCGCTGTTTCTCGTGCGCACCTCCTTGAAGATTTCTGGCTTGATCCGCGCGAAAAACGCGTCCGCGTCGATGGCTTTGCCGCGGAACTCGATCTCGGGGGCAAGCTTGCCGCGCTTCGCAGCCCGGTTGTAGTCCTCGAGCATCTTTAGGAAATCCCGGCCATTCCACTCATAAAGCGCGCGCACTTTTACGCCGAGCCGCGCGGTGAGCTTTTTCAGCGAAGCCAGCATGGCGTCCATGCTCGTGCCTCCGGCCGCGTCGCTGTTCGCGATTTGGGCGAGCTCGTGCTGGTCAACGGCGACGCCATAGTAGCGCAGGACACGCTCGACCGATGCGACCACGCAATAGCCCTTCTCGCCCTGATCAACCATGGGCACATCCCTGAGCTTTACGTCGCCACCGGCGAGACGCTCAACATGATCGCGCCCGGCGAATTCTCTTACGCGATCCCGCGATGGCACGGGCAAGGCGCCCACGGGCAACGGCAAGGATGTGCTCGGACGCACGAGAAGGCGAATAAATTCCGCGCGAAACGGGATGGCTCGGACGCGTGATTCCTTCGTTACACTCCATTCCAGCAGATATCGGGTGTGCTCGGTCTCCCAGCTGCGTCCTTCGGCTTTTACCGCGCCGCCAGCGTCCCGGCCACGCTCCACCGCCTGACGGCCAGTAAGGGCGCTCAGATCCGCGGTGATGCCGGCCAGCAGTTCTTTAAACTGGTCCTCCCTCAGGGCACCGGAATCTCCCCGGTTGAAATAGAACAGCTTTGCCTCGGCGAGCTTTCCGTCTCGAAAGGAAAGAAGCGCCTCCTCGAGCGAGCGCTTTTGAAACGCAAGGCCGGGTAAAGCCGAGCGGGCGGCATCTTGATTGGCCGAAATCCATGCGAATCCAAGCGAGTTCCAATCGGGGTCGAGTTCCTGAGCTGTTGATTGCCAGACGTTCGGCCGCAAGAGAATCGGGTCAATGGGCGCGGTTGCCGGAGGCGGTTCTTGGGCGCCGAGAGTAAGTAGTTCCAGGGCAAGCAAAAGGGAAAAACAGGCGAACCTCAGCTGCATGATTGCTTTTCTAATGCGAAAAGTTTGTACAAGCTGCCCTGATCGCATGCAAACACTCGTAATCGGACACAAGAACCCGGACATGGACTCGATTTGTTCCGCCATCGGCTACGCTGAGCTCAAGAAGGCGACGGGTGCCAAGGACGTGCGCGCTGCTCGCTGCGGCAACACCAACCAGCGGATCGACTACGCGCTTTCAAAATTCGGCTTCGACGCTCCCCTCTTCGTAACGAGCGTACGCCCGCGCGTGGAAGATGTGATGAATCGTGAGGTCGTCAGCGTCGGACCCGAGGAGCCGGTTTATGAGGCGTTTACGCGAATTGGCCAGAACGGTCTCCGCGGTTTGCCAGTTGTGGACAAGACTCGGCACTGTATCGGCCTCATTTCCACCTTCAAGATCTCACAGTTTCTTTTCCCTCCCCGCGACAAAGTGGGTCTTCAACGGGAGGTGCGCGCCGCCCTGAAGGACGTCATCGAGACCGTCGGAGGTGCGCTCCTGGCTGGGTCGCCCGACAGCGACTCACGTCATTTCATCCTGATCGTCGCCGCGATGGAGCTTCAGTCATTCAAGCGCAGGTTGAGCAACCTGGACAACGAGAAAGCGGTTCTCATCGTCGGCGACCGCCGAGACGTCCAGGAACTTGCCATCGAGCAAAAAGTCCACGCGGTAATCGTTGTCGGAGGACTGAAGGTCGATGAGGATATCCTCCGGTCTGCGGAAGAACGGGGCGTAGTGATCATTAGCTCGCCGCACGACACGGCCACAACAGTGCTGCTGGCGCGCAGCGCTGTGCGGGCCGGCGAAATGCTTGACGACGATTTTATTTCGGTGGCTCCCGAGGCCCCTCTCCAGGAGGCACAGAGGGATCTCGCCCTCTCTTCGCAGTTCGCTTTCCCGGTGCTGGATCAACACCGCAATCTCAGAGGCATTCTGGCAAAAGCCGATTTCTTGCGGCCCATTCCGCGCCAGCTTATCCTCGTCGATCACAACGAGCTCACACAGGCTGTGGACGGCGCGGATCTTGTGCCGATCGCCGAAATCCTCGATCATCACCGGATTGGCGCCCCGCCGACGGAGTCTCCGATTCTCTTTCTCAATCGTCCGGTTGGCTCTACTTCGACGATCGTGGGGACGCTTTTCCAGCAGGCAGGAGTCCCCATCCCGAAGAATCTCGCCGGTCTGCTGATGTGCGGCATGATTTCGGACACCCTCAACCTCACTTCCCCCACGACCACGGATGTGGATCGCGCGCTGATGGCGGAACTGTCGGGGCTCAGCGGCATCGATCCGGCAGCCCTCGCCTCGGACATCTTTTCCGTCGGCTCGCCGTTGCTCACGATGAGCCCCGATGACGCGGTGTCGGCAGATTCCAAGGAATACGAACACGGCTCCAATCGATACACCGTGGCGCAGATCGAAGAGCTGAGCTTCGCACCGTTCAAAGCCAAGCGAGAGGCCCTCCTCGGGGCTTTGGAGAACCTCCGCGCCGCGAAAGGCTACCTGTTTGCGGCACTTCTGATTACGGACATCAACACGCAGAATTCGATCCTGCTGGTCAGAGGCGACAACTCGTTCACGCGTCTCATCGATTATCCCGAGGCCGGCGAATATGGTTGGAAACTAAACGGTGTCGTCTCACGCAAGAAACAGCTCCTCCCCTACCTCACCGGCCTCCTGGCGCGCATGGCTTAGCTTGGAAAACTCCGCCTCGAGCCGGCGAGAACAATCCGCCGGCGGACCCAGCTTGAAGTGAGACGCCTGTCGCCGAGTCGCGGACCGCGCGTCGTTGTCGAGGTTGTCGAGGCATTTGTGCCAACACAAGGGCCTCCACAGCTGTCGAACGCCTCTATTCTCTATTCGCAGTCCCCCACATCCCAAACGCCGGCCCATCTGCGGGAAGATTGATCATACCGTCGGCGTCAGCCTGAAGGTCTGCGGTCCCGGCAAGCCCAGCGAGTTCCGAGCCCACGACCACCGCGGGAATCCTGATGGGCGTGTGGTCCGCCCGCGCGGCGTGGACTAGCACGGTCTCGCCGGGAGCTTCGCGGAGGAAGGTCAGCGCGTCGTCGCCGATGCACAGCCAGCGCAGGCCGCCGTGCCGGAGAGCGGCGCTCTTGGCGCGGGCCCCGAAGAGGGCTCGTGTGGTCGCAGAGGCGCCGCTCGTCCCACCGCTCCGGATGCGCCCAGGGCATCGGAATCCGGGCGTACTCCGCCCCCAAGGCTGTCAGGCCGATCTCGTCGCCAGCGTAAATCATCGGGACACCGGGATAGGCGGCGAGCATGCCGAAGGCAACGTCGACCAGCCCTGGGTTACCGAGCAGTGACGCCACTCGGTGCGTATCATGGGAGCCGATAAGGTTCATCGCGTGAAGCGTGCCCTGCCACGGCGTGACCCCGGACAGCTCCCGCATTGCGCTGACGATCAGCCTGCCCGGGAGGTTGGGCAACATGGGATACTTGCCGTGTGCGTAAGGCCGCCGTTGCGGCGGCAGCAGCCATTGCCACAGCGGCCGGGTAAATGCCGCGTAATTCATCGTTCCATGGTAACCGTCGCCATATAGGTCGCGGCTCGCATCGTGGTTGGACTCGGCCTGGAGAAACGACTCGGATGCGACCATCGCCATCGTGCGACGGATGGTCGTGGCCACCTCATGGCTGACGTTGATGCTGCCGTGAATGCCGGTCATGTTCGCAACGTCAATCCGCCAGGCGTCGAGCGCGTGCGGGCCGAGCCACTTCGCGACGACCGAGTCCGGCCCGTCGTAGAACCGACGCCGCAGCTCAGAGCTGCGGTGGTCAATGATCGGCATCTCCTTGAGTCCCCACCATGTGTCGTAATGGCTCGGATGGTCGGTGAAGAAAAAGAACTTCGCTTCCGGGGAGTTCGGGTCGGCCAGAGCCGCCCGGAACCACTCGTGAGTGTGCCCGATATGGTTGGTCGTAAGGTCGCCCATCAGGCGGATGCCCCGGGCGTGGGCGGCTGCGGCGAGCCTCGCCATGGCCACATCGCCACCGAGCAGCGGATCGATCTCGTCGAAGGTCGAGGCGTTATAGCGATGGTTCGACTCGGCAGGGAAAAAGGGCGTCAGATAGATCGTCCCGACCCCGAGCGACGCAATGTGGTCCAGATGCAACGTGATGCCGTCGAGATCTCCCCCGAAATACTGGCGCAGCGTGTCGGGGCCCTCACCGATCACCGGGTCGTCCCAATCGGCGGCCTTTGCCCAGGCGGGCGCCGGACGAGCGACCGACTTCGCGAACCGGTCCGGAAAGATCTGGTACATCGTGCCGGTCGCCCACTGCGGCGGTGGATCGTAGGTGCTGAGCCGGAAGTCGCCAGCGTCGGCGACGTCGTGGCTATGCAGCCCTGCGCCGTTAAGCCACTGGTAGGCGTATGGGCCGCCATCGAGCAGCCAGCGGTAGCTCACGATCGGGTTGACCACCGGCAACTCGGCGCGCAGCCATGTGTCGCGCTCGTCCTGCCGATCAATGGTGGCACGAACAAGTTCGGGCTCGCCGTCATTGACTACGCGCGCCCAGGCGCTCGTGACGTCACTCGATCGCGGGACCCGTAGCAAGACGCTGACTCTGCCGCCGAGTTTGGGGTTCGGGTCGGGAACGTATGTCGCCGACCCATCGTGATGGGGCTGGGACCAAGCGATATCAGTCATATTCGTCTCCTGACTCTTATGGATTTCCGGGGGATTCGGTGACACATGTGGACTACCGTGAAGGTGCGGGACCGGCGACCAAAATCATCGACAAAATCATCGGCGGCCCCAAGGTCCGCGCTCCTTGTTCCGCGACGCCCGGCACGACTGATCTACGGATCGCGCAAGGAGCAGCTTTTGCCACGCCCCGGAGACACGCTTAGTTTAGAAAGCTCCGTCGAGCTAAGGGCCGATTCGATCGAGACGAATGTCGCGACGCCCGCTCGACTGGTAAGGAATCGAGCGGGAAGAGTAGCCAATGAGCAGACTCGGCGACGGCATCTCCAAGATGACGCTGTATTGATATCTTCCGCCGTAACTTGCCAGCAAATAGGCTTTGGCGCCGCTCACCACCCCGTCCACCTGGTAGTCCCCGATCTGGCCCTTGACGGCACGGCCGGCCTGCGAGAGAAGCGCATCGCCCCAGTCGCGAGATTTCCAAGAGCCCGCGACATTGATCTCGGCAGGAAAAATCTGATCCGAAATCCAGGCGTGCCCGGACTCGATGTTGCGGGAGGATCGTTCCGCGGAGAGATGCGTCAGCGTCTGACAGCCGCTCAACGACACGGCGAGAGCGAGAACGGCGACCGAGGCCCCTTTCAAGCTAGTCTCCGACGCGTTGGAGAACCAGTTCAAGCGCATCCCCCTGGGAAAAGGGGACACTGGGCGAGTAGAATCCCGTGAGCTCCCGGCGATTCTTTTGCTTCAGCTCCACCGTGTACTCCACCCAGTCGTCGTCGATGAGAGTGATGAAGGCGTTCTTACCGCTGACCACGCCATTGACGACATAGTGGTCTCGGAAAATCCCGCTCAACTTGCCACCGGGTTCCTGCTTAAGCACGACAATCCCCCATTGAGGGGAATACCAAAGTCCCTCGATGTTCGTCTTGGCCGGAGCAGATTTCCTCTCCGAAAGATAGGCGACACTGGCCGCGTCATTCTTACTATACTTTTCCTTCAGCCAGCTGCAGGAGCTGAGGCATACCACAAGGGCTCCAGCACTGAGGGCGGTCACAATCGATTTCATGACGGGAAGAAATCACCCGAAGCCCAAGACCGCGAGGAAAATTTTCAGCGGCGAAAGATGTTCAAGAGAATCGTTAGGACTATGCTAATCAAAAGGCAGGTAACAATGGGAAAGTAGAAGCCCGCGCCGCCTCGCTCAATGCGAAGATCACCGGGCAGGCGGCCAAGCCAATCCTTGCCGAAGCCGGACCAGAGCAGGGCTCCGACGATCACCAGAGTCAGCCCCGAGAAGACCAGGAGTTTTCCGAAGCTTTCCATGCCGGTCGCCTAATGACAAATCGAGCGCTCCAACAGCGTGGTCGCGAGAGCATTACGGGATCTCGACGACCGCTTCGCGCGCCTCTGTCCACTTGCCGTGTTCACGGATAAGGTCTTTGAGGCGCTCGACGGCATCCTTCTCGGGGATGTTGAATTTCACCGGCGATTTGCCGACGTAGAGATTCACCTTACCGGGCGCACCGCCGACATAGCCGAAATCGGCGTCAGCCATCTCGCCCGGTCCGTTGACGATACAACCCATGATGGCGATCTTGACGCCCTTGAGATGGGAGGTGGCCTCCTTGATGCGGGCCGTCGTGCTTTGAAGGTCGAACAGCGTCCGCCCGCAGCTCGGGCAGGCGACATAATCGGTCTTGAAGATTCTTGCCCCGGCGGCCTGAAGAATATTGTAGGCGAGCCGCAGCGATTGCCCCGGCCCGAGGGTGGCGTGATCGACCCCGTGCTCCATCATGTCGCCCTGCACGAGGACGGCGTCACCGATGCCGTCGCAGAGCAGCGCGCCGATATTCGTGGCGGCCGTCAGCATCATGGAAAGGAAATCGGGATCTGCGCTCGAAAGCGTATCCTTCAGCAGAATAGGATGCCGAGGGTCAAGTCTGCCGGCCAGGATGCGGAAGGCCCCCGCCACCGGAAGATCGACACCATCTCGCACCGTGACGATGAGGTCACGCGGCTCGGCATTCACCGCGGCGACTTCCGCGTCGTTCATTGGATCAACTTCCCGGATGCCGGCACTCTCATAGATGATCTCGGGTTGATAATCACCAAGGCGGTCTACCTTGTGGGCAATTTTTTCGTAGGTCGACCGGCGCACCACGACACGCACCAACTCCCCGCCGCCAAGCTTCACGCCGCCAATCGCCATCGCGTGCGAAGGACGGCGCTGATAGGAGAACGCGTCATAGCTGTAGCGCCGGCCCTTGATCGCGGGAGAAGCCTGCGGTCCGCTCGCCTTGGCGTTGACAGCCTTGACCAGCGCTTGCGCGACGGGGATCTCATGGACGCTGTCCTCCGTCAACGAAACCCGGATCGTGTCGCCAATGCCGTCGGAGAGCAAGCTGCCGATGCCGATGGCGCTCTTAATGCGACCATCCTCACCGTCACCAGCCTCGGTGACGCCCAGGTGGATCGGATAATTCCAATCTGGTCCCTCTGCCGCCAACCGCGCCACGAGCAGGCGGTAGGCTTCGATCATGACCTTCGGATTGCTGGCCTTCATCGAAAAGATGAAGTCGTGGTAGCCAAGGTCGCGAGCAATGCGGGCAAACTCGAGGGCGCTCTCGACCATTCCGAGCGGCGTGTCGCCGTAGCGATTCATGATCCGATCGCTCAGGCTGCCATGGTTGGTGCCGATGCGCATGGCGATGCCACGGTTCCTGCACAACTCAACCAGCGGCGAAAATTTCTCCCGGATCCGCTCGAGCTCCCCATTGTATTCATCATCCGTGTATTCGCGCACGGCGAACTTCTTCTTGTCCGCGTAGTTGCCAGGATTGATGCGCACCTTTTCCACCCATCTGGCCGCCTCCATGGCGGCTTCAGGCTTGAAATGGATGTCGGCCACCAGGGGGACGTCGCAATTTCGCGCGCGGAGGCCATGGGCTATGCTCTCCAGGTTCGCCGCGTCCTTTACCGTGGGCGCGGTGATGCGCACGATCTCACAACCCGCTGCGACGAGATCGAGTGTTTGACCAATGGATTTCGCGGTGTCCATCGTGTCGCAGGTGATCATGGACTGCACGCGGATCGGATTGCTTCCCCCGACACGAACTCTGCCGATGGGCACCTCGCGCGTCGGGCGTCTCGAATACGAGTACAGGCTGTCGCAATACTGCAGGCTCACTTGGTCTGTTCGGGTGCCTCATTTGGCCGCGTGACGAACATGTCACCGACATCGAAGAAGGTGACATAGAGCATGAAGCCAATGAGCAGAACGGCGCAGGCCGTTTGCACGGCCTCGAGCACACGCACGTTGATCGGCTTGCGCCGGATGCCTTCGATGATGGCCAGGACGATGTGTCCGCCATCGAGGACAGGGAAAGGCAGCAGGTTGAGAATGGCCAGGTTGACGTTGATGAGAACGCTCAGCGAAAGCGCAAGCTGCCAGCCGTAGTTCGTTTCAAACACTTGATAGTAGAGCCGCATGATCCCGACCGGACCGCTGAAATGGGCCGCCTTGACGTCCGATTTCGGCGACAACAGGGCCCCAACCATCCGGAAAATGCTCGTCGCAGCATCCTTGACCTGAGACCACGGTGTGGGATGGCTAAAGACAACCCGCCCCCAATCGACACCGAGATCCATGGGCGCGTTGGGGTTGGCCGCCGTGCCGGCGGGGACCGGCAGCTCGAGAGGAAGCGTCTGCCCTTTGCGATTCACGGTGAGCGTGATCGACTTTCCTGCGCCATCCTTGAGAAAGGGAACGATCTCCTCGAGGTTGAAAATAGGCTTCCCGTTAACGGCGACAATCAGGTCGTCGGCCTTGAACCCGGCCTTGTCAGCGATCGAACCCCGAATCACAAAACCAACCCCGGGCATGATGCGCGGCCCAATCTGCACTTCGCGCAAAGCGGGACGCCGCCAGCTCGCCGTCGCCGGCTTCGTCCAGCCGGAATCTATCGTCACCGATTCGCCATTGCGCTCCACCCGGAACGGAATTTTGTCGCCCTCACTGCGGATGACCCGCCACTTCACGCCATCGGTGCCCCCCATGAAGCGATTCACCGGGTGACCATCAACGGCGAGGATCCGATCTCCGACACGCAGGCCTGAGGTTTCCGCGGGCCCACCGGGCTTGACGTAGCCGATAATCGTCGAATCCGATTCGCTCTCAGGTTTGCCGACAAACCAGACGATGACCGCCATCAGGAAGGCCAACCCGAGGCTGAAGGCCGGTCCGGCCGCGGCAACGATGATCTTGTCGAGCGGCTTGACAGCCGGGAGCTGGCTGCGATCGGTTTCGACTCTTCCCTCCAGCGCTTCCATCGGAGCAAGCTGGGGGATCGCCACGTAGCCACCCGCGGGAATGGAACCGAGACGATACTCGACCCCATTGATCTTCTTGCTCCAGATCGGCTTGCCGAACCAAATGGCAAATTTCTCGACAACCAATCCGCGCCATCTCGCAGCCAGAAAATGGCCCAACTCGTGGACCAGGATCAGCAGGTTGAAGAGAAGAACAACCTCAAGACAAATAAAGAGAAACTTCAGAACACTAGCGACCATATCCGGCAAGCGGGTAGCCTCGGCGCAAAAGCGCTAAAAATCAATCCGCCTCCGCAGAGGCGCGCGGCGCATCCGCTCAGGCCGCGCTGTTCTTTTTTCAGAAGATCCCGGATTTCTTCCAGCAAGGATTCGGTTTTCGTCGGTTCCGGTTTCTGGCTTCTTCGCGCTTGAGCTTGTTGATGGCCTTAACCAGAGCGAATACGCAGGCGGCGACGATGAGGAACTGGATGACAAATGGTAATGAAGGATCCATAGGCGATCACCGCCGTGGAGGCTTTGCCTGCTCAAGCGTCTTGTAGGCCGCGAATTGGCCATCCAACGGAATAAAGTAATCCTTGAAATTGAGGCCCCCCAAGCCCTCCTAGAATCTTGCCGACGATGGGCATGATCACGTCGTCGGTAAACGACTTGACGATGCCGCTAAACGAAGCGCCAATGATCACGCCAACCGCCAGATCGATCACATTGCCACGAGCGATGAATTCACGAAACTCCTTGATGATTGCCATAGGTTAAATTTCGAATTTTCGCGGAAGCTAGCGGCGCAGAACGGCGATGGCGACTCAAAATTTTCCCTTCCCGGCGTGGCCTCCCGTTCCAAGTTCGTTGAAATCCGAGGTGTTCGGTGCTCGACAACTTGTCGCGACCGATTGTAGAAGTGCGCTGAGGGGACAAAGCCTATGCGCCTTCGTGCAGGATGGAGATTAAACAATCTTGCCTATCTGATTCTTTTGGTATGCGACCTGACGCCGAAGGGCACTCGAGCGGTCGCTGCCGAAATTGCCGCGGAGGTTGGCGGACGGTTTGAAAGCAACGCCTCGAATTCCGATAGGCCAAGCGACCGGCTCGCCGATGGGTTCCTGACGGCGCGCGCCGAGGCGGGAACGACCGGCGTATGGGGTCGCGACTGGCGCTGGCGCGCCTTCCTTTCCGGCGAGGGCGAAGAGGCATTTCGATTCAATGAGTTGAGCCAAATCGAGGGTGGAACTCGCCTGGGTGTCGAAAGAAAATTCGGGTTGGGCTGGAACGCCCCCCGGCTGCAATTCGACATTTATTCGGCGTTCCGGGGAGCGGGACAGCCGGGCGCCTCGGGGTTCAGGCTCTTTCCGTCGCTTGCCCTTGTCTGGCAGTTCACGGAAAGGGCGGGCCTAAGCGTTCGTTACGCGCCTCAGTGGTTTTTCGCACAGGGAGCCCTGTTCGACTCAGCGGCCCAGGAAGTGCGGATTTCCGGGTGGTTCGACCTTTTTCCCGCAACCCGCTTATTCATGGATTACTTTTTCCGCTACGGCGACGTCGTCTCCTACGCAACGCCGCCCCGACCCGACCTGGTGGCGATCGCGCAGGTCAGGGAATTGACAGATGTGTTCGGGGTGGAACGAATGGCCTACCGGTTCGATGCGGGAACGCAGAGCGTTCAGGCCGGAGTCGATCAGGAGCTAACCACACACGTACGCATTCGGGCAGCATATCGCTTCGAGATCACCCAGCGGGGAAGCTTGGAATATGAAAATCACATTGCCGAGGTTGGTCTACGCGTCAAATTCTAGGCAGGGACTTGGCGGGCCGTCTCACTTATTGAGCTGCCAGCCCTTTGCATGGCTCATGGTGATTTGCTTTCTGGGCGCTTTTCCGGCTGCGGGCTCGGAACTTCAGGTGTTGGTGAAGGACCAAAGCGGCCGCCCCGTCGAATCCGCAATCGTCTGGGCTCAAACAGGAGGAAAAACCTCTCTCCCTCCCCTCCAAACCCAGATCATCCAGAAAAACCGCCAGTTCCTTCCAGCTGTGACGGTGGTTCCCGTGGGCAGCGCGGTTCGCTTTCCCAATCAGGACAACGTTCAGCATCACGTTTACTCCTTTAGCTTTGCCAAGACGTTTGATATCCCTCTTTATATCGGAGAGTCGCCGCAGACGATTCAGTTCGACCGTCCCGGAATTGTCACCTTGGGATGCAATATCCATGACTGGATGGCCGCCTATGTCGTCGTGCTCGACACGGGCGTTTTCGCGCAGACCGACGCCAAGGGAATCGCGTCGCTGCGGAACTTGCCCGGCGGGCCGGTGATCGTTTGCGCCTGGTATCCGCGCCTGCGCGGCGAGCCTGTGAAATCTCAGATCGAGCCGGGGCAAAGTTTCGCGGAACTCACGTTGACGTTGCGGCCGGCCTTTCGTCGAACTCCTCCGGACGATCGAGGGGGTTATCGCTGAAGCCGTTCTTTTCCAGCGTTCGCGGGCGACTGATCGCGATCCTCCTCTTGCTGCTGGCGAGCACCCAGACCGTAACGTTCCTCCTCGTCGCGGCGGCCGAGCGCAAGCACGCCCAGAAGCGCATCCGCGCAGAAATCGAGGAGGCCACCCGCGTCTTTATTCAGGTCGTAACGCAAACGGTCAGACAACTTGGCCTCGCCGTTCGCCTCCTCTCCAGCGACTACGCGTTTGCCTCAACGTTTGCTCAGCTGCGAAACGCGAACGACGCGGTGGCCCGCGCCACTCTCGAATCCGCGCTTCAGAACTACCGCGGCCGGATCGGATTGGCTTCATTCATCCGGCTTATTTCGTCTGATGGCCGGACGATCGCCGATACGCTCTCCGCCGAGGCTTCCGCGAAGCTGGTTATTGATGAGCGGCTCGTCTTCCGCGCAGAGGAAACGCCCGGCCTCCAGGCAACCACTATCGAAGCGCTCGGTGACACCCTGCAACTTGTCATGGTCTATCCGCTCCTGGCGCCTGAGCCAAGTGTTTGGATCGTCGTCGGGTTTCCTCTCGATGCCGCTCTGGCTGCCGAATTCAGCCGCCTCAGCGGCTTTGAGATCGCGTTCGTCCATCGCGGAAAGGTTGTTGTTTGCACTCCCGATCTCGAGCGCGCCAAGCCGACCCTCGCATCCAATTCAACGATTCCTTCGGGCGAACTCCAGACCCTTGATCTTGACGGACGGTCGTTCCTTGGGCTTACGGTCCCTTTTCCCGAAGATTTCGACGACCGAACGCAGATCGCCATGCTGCGCTCACTTGAGGCGGAAATGGCGCCCTTTTGGCAACTTGAGAGGGTTCTCATCGTCCTGAACGCGATCGCGCTCCTGGTTTCCGGAATTGCCGGAGTCCTTGTCGCGCGCGGCGTGACGCGACCGCTCATCGGTCTCGCCGAAGGCGTGGGAAAAATCATGCGCGGCGACTACAGCGCGCGTGTGCCCGTAAACAGCGCGGATGAATTGGGCGCATTGGCCTCCGCGTTCAACCGCATGGCGATAGGTCTTGAAGAACGCGACCAAGCACGCGACTTGCTTGGAAAGTCGGTGTCACCGGAGGTTGCGCACGAGCTCATGACCTCCAACCTTGAACTCGGGGGTGAAATCCGCAGTGTCACCATCTTGTTCTCCGACTTGCGGGAATTCACCACGTTCAGCGAGACGCAATCGCCTCACGCCCTCGTCGAACAGCTCAATGCTTATTTCACTGAGGTCACCGGCGCGGTTGAGGCCGCGGGTGGTGTCGTGGACAAATACATCGGAGATGCGGTGATGGCGATTTTCGGGGCGCCCGTCCAGGTCGCTGACCACGCGGACCGGGCTGTCTCCGCCGCGCTGGCGATTCTCCAGGCGGAGGAAAACTTGAACCGGGAGCGCGGCGAGCAAGGCCTCTCGCCTTTTCGGACGGGCATTGGCATTAGCACTGGCGCCGTCGTCGCGGGCAACGTTGGGTCGGCCAAGCGCCACAACTACACAGTGATCGGCAACGAAGTGAACCTGGCCTCACGGCTGGAGAGTCTTACGAAGCAGACCATCTTTCGGGCCCGCGTCATCTGCAGCGATGCAACCCGAGCCGCGTTGAAGGGCGCGCATGCGCTCCGGGATCTGGGCGAAACCGAGATCCGGGGCAAAAAGGAGGCCCTTCGTATCTGGGCGGTCGATCCGCCGGTAGTTGAACGCGGAAAAGAGATCACGGATTGAATCCCGCTGCTAGCCGGAATTCATCATCCGAGACGCCAACCCCCTTGCGTCCTTGTCGATTCGAGAAAGTTCGTCGAGCGAGGGGTGCGCGAGAAAAGGACATTCGTTCATCACGCGCTCAACGATCTCCCAGATCCTGGGGAAATCGGATGCGGTGCTCCAGGAAGGCTTGGACGGCCACCTCGTTGGCGGCATTGAGGGCCGCCGGCAGGGAACCTCCCGCCTCGCCGGCGCGGCGCGCGAGGTCGAGCGCAGGAAAATCCGCGCGACGCGGTGCCTCGAAATCAAGCCGGCCCAGCGCCGCGAGATCGAGCGGGCGCAGGCTGTTCGAGACGCGCTCGGGCCACGTAACAGCATACTGGATGGGAAAGCACATGTCCGAATGGCTAAGCTGCGCGAGCAATGAGCCATCCACAAACTCCACCATGGAATGCACGATGCTTTGCGGGTGCACGACTACGTCCACCTTCTCCATCGGGATATCGAATAGCCAGCGCGCTTCAATCATCTCGAGGCCCTTGTTGAAGAGCGTCGCCGAATCGATGGAAATCTTGCGGCCCATCGACCAGGTCGGATGCTTGAGCGCCATCTCCGGGGTTACGCGATCGAGTTCGGCGCGTGGCGTGGCCCGAAACGGGCCTCCGGAACACGTGAGAATGATCCGCTGCAGATCAGTGCCAGCCCGGCCGTCCAGGCATTGAAAAATCGCGTTGTGTTCACTGTCCACGGGCAGCACCTTGACGCCCTTGCGTGCCGCGGCCGTCATGACGATTTCGCCGGCCATCACCAGAATTTCCTTGCTGGCTACGGCGAGATCCTTCCCGGCTTCGATGGCGGCCAGCGCCGGTTTGAGTCCCGCCGTGCCAACGATGGCGATGAGAACCATGTCCGCCTCAGGAAGGGTGGCCAGATCAATGAGACGCTGCTCGCCGTCCGGGCCGGACGATAGGGCCGTCTTCGCTCGGGGAAATTCGCTCGCGGCCTGGGCCAGCCCTTCGCAGTCGAAATGCGCGGAGAGACCGGAAATCTCCATGCGGTCCGGAATGTCCAGCGCCACTTTCCGGGCACTCTTCCCGATCGAACCGGTGGCTCCAAGGATGACAATGCGGCGCGTTCTCATGACACGCCGACGATCAGCCGCAGGTAGAAGTACATCAGCGGCGCCGTAAAGAGCAGACTATCGATCAAATCAAGCGTGCCGCCGATGCCGGGCAGGATCCGGCTTGAATCCTTCGCGTGCGTGCTGCGCTTGATGATCGACTCGGCAAGGTCGCCCACCACCGCGCCGCTCCCCAGCAACAGGCCGAGGATGACCAGATCTTCGAGCCGAAACGCGGAAAGCCGTCCGGGGATCAGCGCATAGAGCCAGTAACTTCCCAAGGAGGAGAGCAGCAACGCACCGAAGAATCCTTCCCAGGTCTTCTTGGGACTGATGTGCGGGGCAAACGGATGGCGACCGAAGAGGCTGCCGAAGACGTACGCGCCCATATCGCTGAATTTTGTGACCACCATCAGATAAATCAAATAAAACTGTCCGGTGGTCTCCCCGTTTTCCGTCCGTGGCGTCAGGTAGATGATCTTTGTGAGAAAGTTGAAGAGCCACGGAATGTAGAGCAATCCGAACACGGTGTAGGCGATCGCCTCCAACGAATCGCGTTTCGCCGCAGCCCGGAACATCTGGCGCGAAAAGACGACAAAGAGAAAGCCCACGAGAACCGCCATCTCGAGATCATAGGAATGGTCCGGGCCGCGCGTTCGGAGATAAAAGAAACTCGCGATCATATAGATCGCGCCGCAAACCATCCCGGTGAGCGTGAAGGCACGGGCGCCCAGTTCCTTGACCATGTGGAAATACTCGTAGAGGGCCACCAGCGCCATAAACAGGATCAGGAGAAAGTATCCGTATTCGGAACCGGCGAGCAGTGTGGCCACGATGAGAGCCCACAAACCCAGCGTGCTCGCCAGGCGTTGAAAGAAACTGATCCGGGTGGGATTCATTGTCCGGCGGCATTCGTACACGCCGAAATCCCCGGAGAAAAGAAGATCAATGCCATTGACAGGAGGCGTGTTTCACGGCGCACTTTGTGCATGGGCCCCGACCATGACGAACATGGCCATCAGCATCATGCGCCGCCGGATTTTGGACGCGCGTTTCTAATCGGGATTTTCCTCAACACCGGCTTCATTGCCCTCGAGATCGCCTTCGGCCTTCTTTCGGACTCGCTCGCCCTCCTGGCGGATGCCGGCCACAACCTCGCCGACGTGCTCGGCCTCGTGATGGCCTGGGCGGCCGCTGAACTGGCGAAGAAAGCTTCGAGTCCGCGCAGGACCTACGGATGGAAGAGGGCTACCGTGCTGGCGGCTCTCTTCAATGCCCTGCTGCTGCTTGTCGGAGTCGGCGCCATTGTCTGGGAGGCCATCCAGCGATTTCATGATCCGCCGCGCATCGAAGGCGGAACGGTGATTTGGGTTGCCGCGCTCGGCATCGTCATTAACGGCGCCACCGCCCTGCTCTTCATGTCCGGCCGGAAGCAGGACCTCAACGTCCGCGGCGCATTTCTGCACATGGCGGCCGATGCGGGTGTCTCCGCCGGCGTCATGGTTTCCGGTGCGGTCATTCTCGCCACGGGATGGGGCTGGCTGGATCCCCTGGTCAGTTTATTGGTCGGCTTTTTCATTCTGCTCAGCACTTGGACCCTTTTGACCAATTCCCTAAACCTCTCCCTGGATGCCGTCCCCGAAAACGTGGACCCGGCCGCCGTGCGAGCTTATCTCGCCGCATTGCCGGAAGTTGCCGGGATCCATCACCTTCACATTTGGGCGCTGAGCACGACGGAGGTTGCGCTGACCGCTCACCTCATCAAGCGGACCGCTGTGCTCGACGACGCCTTGCTCGCGCGCATCCGCGAAGATCTGCTTCACCAATACGGCATCGGGCATCCAACCATTCAATTCGAGTGCGCAGGCTGCGAGGAAAAGTGCTAGCAGCGCGTGGTGCCAACAGTTCGCCACACTCCCGCCGGCCATGGACCTGCCCAGCGACCGTCCGCGCTCTGCACCGCGCGGCTTCCGCGCGGATCGGGTCGGTCTTCGCTGGCCCCGATTCCCGCCTGCTCCCCGGAAAAAAGCTTCGGCCGTGTCCTAAATGGGCGCGTCCGTTCGTTGAGCCTTGAACGCACACCGCGATCAACCGGCAAACGGCACATTCACCAACATCTGTCCCAATGACCACCGAAAACGCCAAGTCACGAGACGAAGCTAAGATTCGCGCGACGATCAACGCGCGGGCCAACGCAATCCGCAGCAAAAACGCGCCGGGGGTGCGGCCCAATTTCACCAGAGATTCCGTGGGTTACTTCCTGGAAACGCCACTCCAACAATCGCCTCTGCGGGAAGACTTGGCGGGCTGGTTCGCAACATGGAGCGGTCCGATCGGCTACGAAATTGGCGCCCTCACAATCGCGGTGGGCGATGACGTTGCCTACTGCCATAGTCTGAACCGGTTGACCGGACCAAGGACCGATGGCGAGGACACGGACATCTGGTTTCGAGAGAGCCTCTGTTTCCGGAAGGTCAACGGTGAGTGGCTCATCTCACACATCCATGAGTCGGTGCCCATGCATATGGACGGCAGCTTCAAGGCAGCGATTGATCTCAAGCCCTAAGACGTTATTCCCGAACCTTGCGAGGAAATTTGCATGAGCACCGAGCGAAAGGCGCCCAAAGACATCGATGAGTATATGGCGGGCTTTCCGAACGAAATTCGGGAAATTCTGCAAAAGATAAGGATGACTATTAGAAAAGCGGCACCGGACGCAGAGGAAGCCATCAGGTATCAAATTCCAACCTTCGTTCGAAAAGGGAACTTGGTCCATTTCGCCGCTTTTCGAAAGCATATCGGGTTTTACCCTCCGGCCAGAGGAGACGAAAAATTCAGGAAGCAAATAGCGGTTTATGCGGGAGCCAAGGGGAACTTAAGGTTTCCGCTCGATAAGCCCATCCCTTACGCCTTAATCAGCAAGATTGTGAAGCTTAGAGCAAAGGAAAATTCGGCCATCGCTGAAGCAAAGGGGAAGAGGCGATAGAAAAACTTGGCTGCCCTCTGGCTGTGCCCATTCCACCGAAAAGCCAGACAGGTCAAATGATCCGCTGCGCGCCTGGTTCAACCAAAACACGCTTCGTTCGGAAGGAGAAACCCTTATGATAGAAAAACCACATCTTGCAGAAACAACCGCCCGGCTCACCGCAATCATCCACTTCACAATTCCGCGGGAGGAAATGCCGCAGGTGTTTGGCCCGGCGGTTGGCGAGCTGATGGCCGGCCTCGCCGCTCAGGGTCTCGCGCCTGCCGGGCCGGTCTTCGCCCACCATCTGAAAATGTCCCCGGGCATGTTTGATTTCGAACTCGGGGTGCCCGTCGGCGCACCGCTGGCTGCCACCGGGCGTATTCAGCCAGGTCAATGGCCTGCCCTGAAGGTTGCCAGAACGGTTCACTACGGGCCGTACGAAGGTCTCCCCGATGCCTGGGGCGAGTTCATGGACTGGATCGAAGCCAACGGCCACGCGCCGGCGGAGGACCTTTGGGAATGCTATGTCGTTCATCCGGACTCATCTTCCGACCCCGCCAGCTGGCGCACGGAGCTAATTCGACCACTCGCCAAATAACCAAAAGCGGCGCTCCATCATGAAGATTGAAACGCCAGCCGACCTGGCGTTCAAGCAAGCTGCCATCCAATTGCGCCCCGCGACCCCGCATGACGTAGAGTTGCTCCGCCGCTGGGATGAACAACCGCACGTCGTCGCTTCGGACCCGAACGACGACTGGGCGTGGGAGATTGAACTCCGCAGAAACCCCGACTGGCGCGATCAATTGATTGCTGAAGTCAACGGTTATCCCATCGGCTTTATCCAGATCATCGACCCGGCACGCGAAGAAAGTCACTATTGGGGCGAGGTTCCGGCGGATCTTCGTGCCATTGACATCTGGATTGGTGAAGAGGTGAATTTAGGGAAGGGCTATGGAACAATCATGATGAAGCTCGCGCTCGCTCGCTGTTTCGCCAATCCCGATGTGTCCGCGGTGCTCATTGACCCGCTCGCTAATAACACACGCGCCCATCGCTTTTATGAGCGGCTCGGTTTTCAGTTCGTCGAAAACCGCCGCTTCGGTGAAGACGAATGCATCGTTTATCGCCTGGATCGCGCCAATTACATCAAGCTGCCGGGCGCCCATGGAACTTAGGCGAACGTTGCAAACCCAGGCCATCGCCGGGGCAAGCGCGCGGCGTGCCGGAGAGGGCCCGATGCTCGGTGGATCCCGGCTTGGAAAGGCCGGCGCGCCGCACCGCGAACTTAGCCGGAACTCCGCTACCCCGGCCAAAGTCTGCGCTGGGCTCCTGCGCTTTCGAAACTAACCGCAAACGGCTCCTGCCTGGTTTGCGATAGTCTCTTAGCTATGAGACGTTATTCAGCACTATGGCAATCGAGGTTATCGACGCCAAGGTGGGCAACGGCGTCGTGGCGGGAAGCCTCGATGGCCATGAGTGGGTGATCAGCTCCACCCCCGTGACCTCTATTCTCCGCGTAGATGAAACCGACCACCGAGCGGAGCTGGTCGGTGTGAAGTATTCTAATCATTACCTCGACGATAATCCTAAGGGAAACCGAAAACCGGACGAATACACGCGCGTCACGATGCTTGTTAGTGGAGGTCCTTGGGAACAGCGTATGTGGAATCCGAGGACGCGACTGAACGTTACCTATCGTCTTAACGCCTGGCAACCGGGTCCCTACCACCCGAGAGGTCAGGCCACGCTGGTTACCGTGACCTACCGAAAACTAACAGGAGCGCCGGAGCGAACCGCCGAACCCTAGGCAGTCGGACGCTCCCCGGAGAATCTTAGCGCGAGCCTTGCCGCCGGAGCGCATCCCGGCGGCAGTCGCTGAGGTTGATTGGGCCACGCCCGTGAAAGAGTCTAATGGACACACGGGCGAGATCCGCCGCGCCGCCCGAACCCATTGTGCTTGCTTAGGGAGCATACTGCGCGACGACCACGGTGGTCTGATGATAGCTCTTCCATTTTCGTTTGCCCCTTGGCGACGCTCGGGAAGCGGCCCCGAATCTGCCGGACACCCAGAACGCGCGGCGCACCGGGGGGCAGCGCGCCAGAACCGCTGTAGACCCTCTTCTGAAACGTCCGCAATCCGGCCCTGACTCCCTCCATCAATGAAATCGAAATCGAGACGCTGCCCGCTCCGAGCCGGCCGGCGACTTCGGCGCTGGCGTTCTTCAATCTCGTGACGGTGGAGAAGCCGGAACCGGGCGAGGCTGGAAAACGTTGCGCGAAGAGCACGGAGCCCCCCTTCAGATAGGTTTGGGTCGTTCGCGTCCGATCGGCGTTCGTTATTTCGAAAAGGTTTGTTTTGGCCAGAGCGCTCTCGAGTTCGGCGGGCGCTTTCTCCTCGGGAAACTGGATCACTGCGACATCGAGGCGTCCCGCAGCAAGGGTGGCTACGGTGGCATAAGCGGCAAGAAGGCTAACGATAATCGGTCGCATGGGCGAAATTGCTTGCGCCGGGCTCGGAAAAGCAATCCGAATCTCCCTGCAATGCATTTCGATTGGAAGGCGCCGGACGGAGTAACGTTTCCCTGCGAGCAATGGCTGCCGCGTGGGAAACCGAGCGGCGTTCTGATCTGCGTGCACGGCCTCAGCGGGGCGGCGGCGGACTTCCAGCCAGTCGGCGAAGCGGTGCTTCAAGCGGGACTGGCCTGTCATGCGCTCAATCTGAGAGGCCAGGGTAACGATCCGCACCGACCCCGCCGCGGAGCGGCTCTCGATCTTCAAGCCATCTCGCGAGATATCTCGGCGTTCGCGCGGGAAATGCAGGCCGGTCAATCGGGGACGCCGCTTTGGGTTTGCGGCGAAAGTATGGGCGCCCTGATTCTCTCCTGGATGCTGGCGACCGGGCGATTTGATGAGCCCGTCTCCGGCGCGGTTTTTTCCGCGCCCGTGGTCGGCCTAAGCAAGCCGACGCCCCCGGTCGTGCGCCAAGTCGTCCGCCTTCTTTCAACGGCCCTGCCTCGCCTGCGCTTTTATCCGTCGTGGTTCGTCTCCGGCAAGCTGGAGCCCCTGCGCGTCACCCGGGACGAGGAGCATGCGCAGCGCGTCCAATCTGCCCCATACTACATCACGGCGTTCACCTTCCGATTTCTCCACCAACTCGGAGAACTCATCGAGTCGAGTGAGCTGATCGCAGCGAAAATGAAGACGCCCTGCCTGGTGCTCGCCGCGGGCCAGGATGTCTTTCTCCGTCCCGAACAGGTCAGAGCCTGGTTCGATCATCTCGCGGCGGCCGACAAGACATTCCGGCTTTATCCCGAAGCTTACCATCTCTTGTGGAACGACTGGGACAAAGAGGCTGTCTTGACAGACATTCTCGGTTGGCTCAACGAACGCTCCGCCGCCCGCCTCAATACTTGAGGACGCGCGCCAGGAACCTGCCCGCCACTTCGGTTTTCGGCTGACTGAAGAATTCGTGCGCCTCGGTGCATTCCTGCACCGCTCCGTCCGCGACAAAAGCGACAAGGTCCGCCGTTTCGCGGGCAAAACCCATTTCATGAGTCACCACCACGACGGGTTGGCCGGTTTCGCGAAGGCCGGCGATGACATCGAGCACTTCTCCGGTCATCTCAGGATCCAGCGCGGATGTCGGTTCGTCCATGAGGAGCAACTCCGGTTCGATGGCGAGCGCCCTGGCGATCGCGACGCGCTGCCGCTGACCGCCGCTCAATTGCGAAGGTTTCTTCCCCGCATGCATCTCAAGCCGCAGGCGCTCAAGGACTCTTAGCGCCCGGTCTTGGGCGTCCGCGAAATGATGAACCTTTTCGAGCGGCAGCAGGATATTTTGCAAAGCGGTGAGATGCGGGAAGAGATTGAACGCCTGAAAGACCACGCCGACCTTCCGACGGTGCTCGCTGAGGGATTTCTCTTCGAAAACAAGGCGCCGCCCGTTCAGAAAGATCGTTCCGCTGTCCGGATGCTCCAAGCCCGCCAGAATTCGCAAAAGGGTGGACTTCCCGCCGCCCGAAGGCCCGATCAATGCGATCGTGTGATCAAACGCGGCATCAAGATGGACATTCCTCAAGACCTCGTGGCTTCCGAATCGCTTGCCGACACTTTCGCATGTGATGGTCATTGAACTGGCTGCGGGCTGATGCTGGCTCCGGGGCTGGGAGTGGGCGTGGGACGTGGAACCTCCGCGACGGGAAGCGAGAGATCCGGCTCGGGCAGTGGCGGTTCTGTGGTCCGGTACATGCTTGGCGGAACCCTCGCTGCCGCCGCTTGCTTCTCGATCGCTTTCTGAGCTGCCCGTTCCTGGGCAAGGCGGAGCAAACTGGAATCCTGTTTCTTGCCGAGCATCGAAACAAAACTGTCGTCCTCCTTCCAAACCGGCCTTCCTGGCGAAGACGTTTGTCCTGTGCCACTATCCGTCTCTTTCGCACAGGCTGCGGCCCATACCGCCAGCGCGATCGCCGCCAGAGTGTTAGGTTTCATAGCGGATGTTACGTCCCAATGTATTTGTCCACAATGAGATAGGTAGTGTGAGAGCCAGATAACCTGCGGCGAGCGGAAGGTAACTTTCCAGCGTGCTGTAAGTTGCCGAGCTAACCTGTTGCGCCGAATAAGTGAACTCGGCAAGCCCGATGATTGAGAGAAGAGACGAGTCCTTGACAAGGGAGGCGAACTGCCCGGCCAACGGGGGTAGGGCCTGCCGAAGCGCCTGCGGAAAAATGACGTATCGATAGGTTTGCGCTGTGGTCAAGCCGATGGCACGGGCACTCTCACGCTGGGAAGCTCCAACGCTCTCGATGCCAGCGCGAATGATTTCCGCAATATAGGCACCGGCGAATAGGGAAAGCACGACAACCCCCACGAGAAAGCGATCGGTGATATTTAGCGCGTTCGCGACAACATAGAAGAGAACCAGGATCAAAACCAGCAACGGCATGCCACGCACAGATTCAATATAACCTATTGATATATATTTAATTATCAATACGGACGACCTCCGGCATAGTGCCGCTGCGAGCCCGATCAGCGTGCTCAGAACCAGCGAAACCACCGATAGCGCAACGGTAAGAAGCCATCCTTGCCAAAACGCATTGCGATATTTCCAGAGCACTTCCCAATTTCGAGTCGTGGACGCAAGCAAGGCCCACGAAATCAGAGAGAATGCGGCGAACAGGAAACCGACCGTCGCGGCTCTCGCCCAGAACGGGGATGGATTGCGGGGGCGATCAATGAAGTTAGCCCACAATCTACTCAAGGGTCCCCCCGGGGTGAAATGTCGAGAGTCCCAATCTCGGTTTTGCCGGGGTTCTGCTGGAAAGCCTTATCTTATTCATGGCGTGGCTGTTATTCCGGCGACCCGTCAATCATTTCTCCCGTCATCGGGACAAAACGGACATCCAGCATCTTCTCCTTGGAAACCTGGCCGTTCCTTTTCCTGAGCAAAACGAGTTGCTGGATACCGCCCGCCTCACCAACCGGTATGACCAGCCGCCCCCCCTCCTTCAGTTGCGAAATTAACGGATCCGGAACATGATCGGGAGCACAGGTTACGATGATTGCATCGAAGGGCGCGCGTTCCGGCCAGCCCAAATAGCCGTCGCCAAGCCTTACATGCACGTTCTCAAAGCCGAGCCTCGACAAAACGCCTGTGGCGGACTCGGCCAACGGGGGAACGATCTCAATCGAATATACCTCTTTGGCAAGCTTTCCAAGAATGGCCGCCTGATAACCGGAGCCGGTTCCAACCTCCAGCACGCTCTGCTGCTTCGTAAGCTCCAAGGCTTGCGTCATGAAGGCCACAATAAATGGCTGGGAGATCGTCTGTCCATGCCCAATCGGCAACGGTCCGTCCGCGTACGCATAGGATCGAAGAGACGCCGGAACAAACTCATGCCGTGGTACTTCCATCATCGCCTGGAGCACCTCAGGATTTCTAATGCCGCCGGCAACCAACTGATTCCTGACCATCGCTTCGCGGGATTTCACTTCGCCATCCTCCGCTCGGAGAAAGTTCGCTGGGCCCGTCAGGAGCGTCACGACCAACCCGGCAATAAATTTCGCCATTTTCATCGCCAAATATAACTCTCTTCACCGCGCTTAGAAATAGAACGGAATGCTTTCTTTTTTGAAAGCCTCCTTCTGCTCGCTCAAGAACTGATCGCCGAGTTTCTCGAATCCGCCCGAGGCACGAAATTCCTTCAGGAATTCGTTGATCTGCAAACGAAGCGCTTCGTTGTCCTTTCGCACGCCCACCGCCCAGGACTCCCTCTGCAGAGGAGTGAGGATGGCGCGGGTCGATGCCGGATTTTTCTTCCAGTTCTGCCATACGCTCATCTGATCGTAAACAAAAGCGTCGGCTTTGCCCTGGATAACTTCGAGCACGGCCGCGTTTTCTTTCTCGACGGCAAGCATCTTGGCTTGCTTGAGATTGTTCCTGGCCCAGAGCTCCCCGGTCGTTCCCTGCCTCACGACGAGAACCCGGCCAGGACGGTCGATCTCCGCCGCGCTGGGAAGATCCGTGTTGATGCCGGCAAGCAAAGCGAGCCCTATCGAAAGATAAGGATCCGAGAACGCTATGGATTGGCGCCTTTCGGGCGTATCGGTCATTGAACTGATGATGCAGTCGATCCGCTTATTTTGGAGGGAGGGGATCAGACCGATAAAGGGCATGTTTTCAATGCGAAGCGGCCGCTTCAAGTTTTGCGCCAAGGCCTGGGCCAGTTGAACACCGATCCCCGCCGGTTTACCATTCTCGTCAATCGTCTCAAAGGGAGGGTAAGAGAGATCCATGCCGACAACCAACTCTTGAGACCCTGGTTTCGGCGAACACCCGATCAGCGCGAAGAATGAAAGAAGGAGGATGCGGTAAAAAAAAGTGGTCATTCTGGCCAGAGTAAACGGGTCTTGGGCCAAATGCAGCATTGTTCCACGTGGAACTTTTGCCGTTGTCCGGTAATTTGCAGTGAGTAAACTGCGCATATCTTCAAGGTGCCGTTCATTATCTCTTCGCCAAGTGGCGGGCACGATCCAGCATTCGTGTCGGCGATCAACTTATTGACATCGTTAAAATGCCGTGGAACAGCGGTGTTGATTTGCAGGAACAAAGTGCGAGTTGGTTATTCACACCATTAAGAAGAAGGAGATGGATTTTCCTAATCTACTACCCTTAATATCTGTTCCACGCGGAACAGCCATCCGGGCTGGCTTTGCCGTATGGTCCGATTCTCTTATCACAACAGCATACCGACAATTTGAGACTCGAGCCAGATGAGCAAATGACGATTCCGATTCATAAATATCTTATGCTTAATAATTTATGCAGCCATTTGAATTTCCAGTGTGCTGCGCTGATTATCAGGAGTGGCCTGATGGTGATCATGAGCGGATCGAAATGAAGAATGACGAAACAGAAGCTTCGCCGACCAAGGCGGTCGTCGGTGAGCTTCAGAATCTCCGAAACGAACTCCGAGAGGCGGTCGAGGGTTACGTTGCGCGCCTGGAATCTGAGATCGAGCGGGTGAGGGTGAGGGTGGAGGCTGGCAGCACAAAAACTCTTTCCGGAGCCAAGATTAGAGATCTTCGGGATATGCTCACACTCCTCAGGCACAGGCAAATCAAGGCGGACAAGGGACGACGGAAAGATCTAAAGAGAATCGAGGCTGTGGTTAGTGACTTGGCGATGTTGATCGAAAATTGGTAAGAGTTGCATTGTCGTAGCGTTCGCCGGATTTTGGCAAGACTGTGAAGACATGGATTTTTTGGTCACTTGTGTTAACATGCGCCGGGATGAACGCAGAAGGAAAGAGTGCTCAAGCCACCCTGGGTGGCGGATGTTTTTGGTGTGTGGAGGCGGTTTACCAGACCGTCCCTGGAATCGGCAGGGTGATCAGCGGTTACGCGGGGGGGCAGGCACCGAATCCCACCTATGAACAGGTCTGCACGGGGCGAACTGGTCATGCGGAAGTGGTTCAAGTGGAATTTGATCCCGATAAAATTAGTTACGAGCAGATCATCGATCTGTTTTGGAAGGCTCATGATCCAACCACCCTAAACCGGCAAGGCGGGGACGTCGGCACGCAATATCGGTCGATCATACTCTACGAGGACGAAGCGCAGAAAGCCGCGGCGGAGAGATCGAAGAGTGCTGCGCAGGCGCACTTCAAGGATCCGATCGTCACTGAGATTGAGCCTCTGAAGGTGTTCTATCCTGCCGAAAAATATCATCAGGACTTCTACGAGAACAATCCGGATTATCCCTATAGCAGGGCAATTATCCGGCCGAAGCTCGAGAAACTGGAAAAGGCGAACTAGCCGGACGGCCGTGGACTTGCCGAAGCGGGGTGCGACAATCAACCCTGGAAACCGCTTTGAGCGCCTAGAAGTATCTATTGATGAAGAGTTTGCGTTAGAAGATCGGAATCCCAGAACCATGTATCTGCGTGATGGAACGCAGACACTCATCAGTTTTACGGATAGCCCGGACATAGGTTTTGGCGCGAGCATCAATCCGTATCGCGGTTGTGAGCACGGTTGCGCCTACTGCTATGCCCGGCCTTATCACGAATATCTTGGTTTTTCCGCGGGCGTTGATTTCGAGACGCGCATCATGGTCAAGACCGCGGCGCCCGGGATTCTCCGCAGGGAGCTTTCCTCTCCGGGTTGGCGGCCTCAACCGCTGGCGATGAGCGGGGTGACCGATTGCTACCAACCGGTTGAGCGCAAACTGCAAATCACGCGCCGGTGCCTGCAAGTGCTCGCCGCGTTTCGCAATCCAGTCTCCATCGTGACCAAGAATCATCTGGTTACTCGCGATATCGACATCCTGCGGGAGCTAGTGGAGGTGGAGGCGGCCTGCGTGAACCTTTCGATCACGACGCTCGATGCCGGACTCGCGCGCAGGCTTGAGCCGCGGGCTTCTCTTCCCGGACATCGGCTTGAGGCCATCGAGCGCCTGAGTTCGGAAGGAATTCCGGTGGGCGTTATGGTGGCGCCCGTCATTCCCGGTCTGAATGAACACGAGATTCCGGCCATCCTTGGTGCGGCGCGCCGGGCCGGTGCGAGAAGCGCTGGCTACACGCTCCTTCGATTGCCCCATGGCGTAAAGGAGATCTTTACCGCATGGCTCGAGGAGCATCTGCCCGAAGCGCGGGAGAGAATTCTTGGCCGCATCCGCGACATGCGGGGAGGCGCTCTGAACGATTCGCGGTTCGGTAGTCGCATGCGGGGCGAGGGTGCTCAGGCGGAGAACATTCGCCGGCTTTTTGCCGTTTCTGTCACGAGGGAGGGGCTTAACGCCAGACCCACGCAGCTTTCAACCGCTTCGTTCCGCAACCCCGCTGGGCAGCAACTCGATCTCCTCTAGGCGGCTTCCCATCGATGGAATCGCTGCGGGCTGCCGACGAGAAACGTGCCCCTTACAGCAGGCTCGGCGCTTTTGCCGCGATGTCCACCGGCGTTCCAACCTTCACAAGATCAAATATTTCCGTCGCCGAATCGCGTTTTAGACGGATGCATCCATGTGACGCGGGTCGGCCCGGAACGTAGCCGATATGAAGGCCCACCCCCGTGTCCGTCAGGCGCATCCAATAGGGCATCACCGCACCCTCGAAACGACCCCCTTCGGGAACGACATCCGTCCGGGCGTCAGCGTCAGCGACGATGACGACGTTTAGTGCGTCGTAAATCTTTCCGTAAAGGTTGGAAGAATAGTTCTTTTCCTTAGCTCGAATGGTGAAGCTTCCGGCCGGCGTCGGATGGGATTTCTTGCCGGTGGCCACCGGAAAGTCCATCGCAATGGCTGTGCGCACGAGGAGAAGTCCGCGCTGCTCGCTCAAGGAAATTTCCAGCGAGACGTTTTCCGAGGTGGCCTGGGTGAGGAGGGCCTTGTTGCGATAGGTGTGCTTTTTCCACCCGGCCGCCGACCGGTAGACCGCGTGCTCGACGAGAGCCAGTTTGCGCAACTCGGCCCGCTCGCGCTCCTCGCGGGCGTTCGCCTGGCGGTTCTGAATCTCCTGCACGACGGCGCAGCCCGCAGACAGACCGCAGATCGTTGCAATCAGAAGAAGGGCTAAAGTTCTGACAAGGTTCATGGGGAATAATCCCAACCCGAGAAGATGGTAGATGGAAAGAAAATCCCGCATTTCAGAGTTGTCAAAACGAAGTGCTGTGCAAATGATACCCGTTCTTGACCCCGGCAAGGTCTGAGCGGCTTTGCGGCAGGAGGGACAATTCAAACACGAAATCTGTACGAATGACTACGACCACAGCCGCACCCAGTCCCGTCGATTACGCGAAAGCGCCGGTAAACGCGCAACTCACTCCCGAAGAGAAAATCGAGCTTCTGCGTCAGATGGTGCGCATTCGGCGTTTCGAGCAGACCGCCCTCAAGTTCTACAGCCAGGGGAAGATGGGCGGATTTCTTCATTTGTACATCGGCCAGGAATCGATCGCGGTGGGAACGGTTTCCTTGTTGGGAGACGACGATCATGCGATCACCGCTTATCGAAGTCATGGACATGCGCTCGCTTCCGGCATGGGCATGAATGAGTGCATGGCGGAGCTTTATGGAAAGGCCACGGGCTGCTCGAAAGGCAAGGGCGGCTCGATGCATTTTTTTGCGCCGGACAAGAATTTTTGGGGCGGGCATGGCATCGTTGGAGGTCAGACGCCGCTGGGTCTGGGACTCGCTTACGGCGTAAAGTATAAAGGGCTGACGGGCTCGGCCTTGTGCTTCCTGGGTGACGGCGCCGTCAATCAAGGTTGCTTTTACGAGTGTCTCAATATGGCGTCGTTGTTCGATCTGCCTGCGATTTACGTGATCGAGAACAACAAATATTCGATGGGCACGAGCTTTGATCGCTCCTCGGTGGTCGACAAATGTCTCGCCCAGCGGGCGGAGGCCTTTGGGATCGAATGGGAACAGGCCGATGGCGAGGATCTCTACGAAGTTCGAGCCGTCACCCAAAGGGCGCTCGAGCGAGCTCACCAGGAGTCGCGGCCCACGGTCATCGAATTTGACACCTATCGTTACTACGGGCATTCGGTGGCCGACGCCAAACACAAGGGCGGCTACCGCAAGGAGGAGGAGATCGAGAAATACAAGAACGAGCACGATCCCATTCGGATCTTCAAGAATCACCTGGTGGCGGAAAAGATCCTCAACGAAGAACAATACGAAGCCATCGACGCCGAGCTTAAAAAAGAGGCGAACGCGTCGGCGCAATTCGCCGATGAAAGCGCGCCTCCGACCGAGTCGAGCATTTTCGAGGACGTTTATTACGAAGTCGACAATCAAACTGAGGCGGGTCGAACCGGAAGGCATTTCTTCAACGACTAACGGCGGCTTTCGACCAGGCATCCGCAATCCCGAATCCGCAATTTGAATCATGGCCCTCATCGAATACCGCGACGCTCTTAACCAGGCATTTGCCGAGGAAATCGAACGCGATCCGAACGTCGTTCTGATCGGCGAGGAGGTCGCGCAATACGACGGGGCGTACAAAGTGACGCGCGGTCTCTGGAAGAGATTTGGCGACAAGAGGGTTGTGGATTGCCCGATCAGCGAAGCGGGCTTCGTCGGCATGGGTGTGGGCGCTTCCATGCTCGGCTTGCGGCCGGTCATTGAAATCATGTTCTGGAGCTTTGCGACCGTCGCCTACGACCAGATCGTCAATAACGCCGGTCAAATCCGCTACATGAGCGGCGGACTCATCAATTGTCCGATCGTTATTCGCGGTCCCGCCAACGGGGGCACCAACGTCGGAGCCACCCATTCGCACACACCCGAGAATTGGCTTGCCGCCATTCCGGGCCTTAAAGTCGTCTGCCCTGCGACCGCGTACGATGCGAAAGGGTTGATGAAAACCGCCATTCGCGACAACGATCCGGTCATGTTTATGGAGAACACGCTTCTTTATGGTGAGAAGGGCGAAGTGCCGGAGGAGGAATATCTTATTCCTCTTGGCGTCGCCGATCTGAAGCGCGAGGGATCCGACGTCTCTTTGATCGCCCACGGACGGTCAGCGCTGATTGCTCTCAAAGCCGCGGAAATACTTGCGTCCGAGCACAATATCAACGCCGAGGTGCTCGATCTGCGCTCAATCCGCCCTCTGGATGAGGATGCCGTGCTCGCGTCGGTGCGCAAGACCCATCGCGCTGTCCTGGTTGACGAAAACAAGCCGTTCTGCGGCGTATCCGCGCAGATCAGCACTCTCATCATGGAGAAGGCTTTCGACGAACTGGACGCTCCGGTGAGGCGCGTTTGCACGCTCGATGCTCCGGCGATCTACTCACCTGCCGTTGAACCCCTCCAGCTCCCGATTCCGCAGCGGATTATCAACAAGGTGCTGGAGATCTGTTAAGCACTGGATTCTATCCCCACATTCCCATGCCTATTATCACCATGCCCAAGCTGAGCGACACGATGGTCGAAGGAACCATCGCGCGCTGGAAGAAGAAACAAGGCGACCTCGTCGAAGCGGGTGACATCCTCGCCGAGGTGGAGACCGACAAGGCCACCATGGAGATGGAGGCTTTCGACGACGGCGTGCTCAAGGAGATCTATGTGAGCGACGGGGGTGTGGCGAAGGTCGGAGAGAAAGTGGCGCTGGTTCTTGCCGAAGGCGAGACCGCCGAAGGGGGCGAAACGCCTCCCGCGCCAAAGGCCGAAGCACCCGCCGGCGCCAAGCCTGCAGAATCCAAAGCCGCGCCTGCTCCCGCCGCGGCACCTGCAGCTCCGGCAGGCTCCCGGGTCAAGGCTTCGCCTCTTGCCAAGAAGATCGCCGCGGAGCGCGGCGTCGGACTTGAAAGCCTCGAAGGTTCGGGTCCGGGCGGGCGCGTCGTTGCGAAGGACGTTCCCGAAAAGGGCGCGGCACCTGCCGCCGCCGCTCCCGCTCCGCCGCCGAAAATTCCAGCCACCGCCGCGGGCCAGGGCGACCAGCGCATTCCTCTCACGGGAATGCGTCGCGTGATCGCTGAGCGGTTGCTTGCCAGCAAGACGCAGCTGCCACATTTCTACCTTTCCATCGAGGTCGACGCGAGCGCGCTCATGCGCCTGCGCAAGGAACTCAACAGCGCCAACGAGAGCGCCGGACTGCCGAAGCTGACGATCAACGATTTCATCTTGCTCGCCGTCGGTCGCGCGGCCAGCTCGCACCCGTATATCAACGCGTCGTGGGCGGGAGATGCCATCATCCAGTATGGGAGCGTGAACATCTCCGTGGCCGTCGCGGTGGATGACGGCCTCGTCACGCCCGTTATCCGCGACGCGCACAAGCTCACTCTTAAGGAGATCAGCGCCACCGTCAAAGACTTCGCCAAGCGTGCGCGGGATAAGAAGCTGAAGCCCGAGGAATATCAGGGCGGCACCATCACCGTCTCGACTCTTGGAGCCTATGGCATCGAGCAATTCTTCGCCATCGTCAATCCGCCGCAGGCTGCGATCGTGGCCGTGGGCGCCATCGTGAAGAAGCCGGTAGTCAACGCGAAGAATGAGATCGTCGTCGGCGAGCGTATGACGATTTCGCTAAGCGGTGATCACCGCGTCGTGGACGGCGCCGTCGGTGCGGAATACCTCGGTACCCTCCGCAAACTGATCGAAAATCCAGCGCTGATGTTGTTCTAACCGAGCCATCTGGCCGCGGAGCGAGCCCGAGCGCTCGATGGGCAAGGAGCGATGGACTCGTTGCGTTGGCGTCGGGACTTCGTCGATCAGCCTCGAACGGGAGCAAATCCGAGCGGCACCTGATTTGCAAGAGAACGCATGGGCGATTTAATGGAAATTCTCCGGGAGGCGCGGCGCCTCCTGGCCTTTAGCGGCGCCGGCATCTCCACAGGCAGCGGGATACCCGATTTTCGCGGCCCCCAGGGCGTCTGGCGAACCCGACAACCAGTTTATTATGAGGATTTTCTGTCCTCGCAAGAAGCGCGGATCGAATATTGGGAATATAAACTCGAGGCTTGGCCGACGATGCGCGACGCGCGCCCGAATGCCGTGCATCGCGCCATCGTGGACTTGCATCGGGCGAAGAAGCTGCTCGCGGTCGTCACGCAGAATATCGACGGGCTGCATCAAATGGCAGGACTGCCGGAGGAGCAGGTCATTGAGCTGCATGGCACCAACCGTTGGATCGAGTGTCTCTCGTGCAAGCGGCGATTTGAGCCGCAGCCGCTCTTCGATGAGTTCTCTTCCACCTCGCAACCGCCGCGTTGTCCGGAGTGCGCAGGATGGTTGAAGCCGGCAACCATAAGTTTCGGTCAAAGCCTCGATCTGAAGACGCTGGCGGCCGCGGAGCGGGCGGTCAGGGAATGCGACGCGGTGATCGCCCTCGGATCCACGCTGTCGGTCTATCCTGCCGCCGGATTCCCGCTAATGGCGGCAAGGCGCGGCATTCCCTACGCAATCATCAATCGCGGTCCGACCGAACACGACGGCCTTCCCGAGGTGACGGCGCGTTGCGAAGGAGACGTCGGCGTGATATTTCCGAACGCCGTCGAACGATTACTTGAAGATCCAGCCGGCTGACATGCCAAGACGCGCAATCCTCCTGGCTTGGGTGCTCCTCGTGTCGCACGCCATAGTGCTGGCCCAAAGCTGGGAAAGACTTGACGAGTGCGAGTTTTTCGAGGGCTCGCACAGCGACGGTGACAGCGTTGAGGTTCGCCGTGGCGGCAGGCACTATATTTTTCGGTTGTACTTTGTGGATTGCGTGGAAAAGAATCCAGCCTCGCGCGCCCGGCGGGCTGCGCAGGCCAGGTATTTTGGCTTGAACGGCTCCGAGACCACCGCGCTGCGAGCGGCCTATCTGGCCAGGAACTTCACGACGAATAGGCTGCGCAAGCCGTTCACGATCTACACGCGCTGGCAAGCCGTGGATCCTGAGGGGAAAAATCCCGCGATGCGGGCTTTTGTGGTGACCGCAGACGGCAAGGACCTTTCCACTCTCCTGGTGAATGAGGGTCTGGCCATCATCCGGCACGGCAATACGGCGGTGTCCGACCACCCGGAGGGCCGGAGCAGCCGCGAAATCGCAACGGATTTAATGAAGGCGGAAGTTGCCGCGAGGGCACAGAAACGCGGGGCTTGGGGGCTCGCAAGATCCGGCGAAGAGAGTAACGTCCAGCCCGAGCTTTTCGAAGCAACCGACAGCGGGGCGCTCGTCTCCCGTGCGGGGACGAGAGTAACGGTTCGCGGACGCATTGCTCGCGTTGGCGCGTTGCAAGACGGACGGATGACCTTCATCAACTTTGGAGGCCGCGGCGGGGACGTTTTTGTCGCGATTATTCGGGCGAGATTTCTCCCGCGTTTCCAAGAGCGTTTTCCAAACGGACTCAGGAGCGCGCTCGTCGGCAAGCTTGTGGTTCTGGAAGGTGTGATCACACTCTATCGGGGTGTTCCGCAGATCGAACTCGAAAGCCCCGCACAATTGCGCATCGAGCAGGAGAGAGGGTAGAGGGTGTTTATCGGGCGCTTCCCCCGAGATGTTGGGTGCGCCCGAAGGGACACAGAAAATTTAGCGCGATATTTTCTCTATGTCCCTGCCAAGTTTGCGTAGCATGGCAGCCGATTGAAAAGCGCACCCAGACTTGTTCTTGGCGTTGTCTTGTCCCGCTGGCTTCACTCGGCCGCGGGCAATATTTGCTCGATCATGCACTGGGCGATCGGTTTTCGCGAGCTGGGCTGGGAGGTTTGGATCGCGGAGGACCTGAGCTCCCAAGAGCTAGCACCACCGGAAGCACCCGGGCGAGCGAGCCCGCAGGAGGAGTACTGGAAGGCAACGGTTGAAGAATACGGTTTTCACTCCTGCGAATGCCTCTTGATCGACGGCGAATCGGCGCAACTCGAGGCGTTCCGGGAATTTGCAGCCAGCGCAGACTTGTTCATCAACTACGCCGGACACTTCAACCGCCTCGATCTGCTCGGTTCGCGGACCGTGAAAGCCTACCTCGATGTGGATCCCGGTTTCACGCAACTCTGGGTGGAGGTCTGCAACAGCAACATGAACCTGGAGGGACACGATGTCTTTCTGACGGTCGGAGCGACAATGAACAGGCCCGAAGTGTTGGTGCCCACGCTTGGCCGTGAGTGGATACCCGTTTTCCCGCCCGTGGTGGCGGACTACTGGCGCCGAAAGCTGATCGAGATCCCGAATGTTTCCGCGGATGCCCCATGGACCACGATTTCACACTGGTACGGCTACCCTGAACTGGAATGGCAAGGACGCCGATATGCCGGGAAGCGCGAGAGCCTTATGAAAATGCGATTCCTCCCGAAAGAATTGCTCAGTCCGTGCGCAATCGCCGCAGATCTCGCGCCTGATTGGAAAGGTGACGACTATGCACTCTTCGTGGAGTCGGGTTGGCATCTCGTTCCCGCCTTGGACGTGTGCAAGAATGTCTCTTCGTATCTCCGCTTCATTGCCGAGAGCCGTGGAGAAATTGGCATCGCGAAGGAGGGCTATGTCGTTGCGCGCGGAGGCTGGATGAGTGACCGCAGCGTCGTCTATCTGGCACTCGGCCGCCCCGTCGTGCTCCAGGAAACCGGTTGGACGCGCGCCATCGCGCCATCCGCAGGGATGCAGGTCTTTCATGACATCCGGGATTGTGCCGAAGCGATCCATGCCATTGAGGCGGATTATGAAACACACTCCCAGGGCTGCGCGCGCTCTGGCCGACACAGTCTTTTCGCCGCGCGGCGCGCTGGCGCCTTTGCTGGAAAAAATCCTTTAGCCCGGGCCCCTGAGGTGATTTAATCTTGGACACCTTGGAGGATAGCCTCCCCATGAAAATGAAGGCATCTCTTACCGCGCTTTGGGAAACGCTGGCCGGCACGTTTGTCCTGGCTGGATGATTCCCGGCAATCCGTATGGCTTACCGAATGTCCAGAGGCGGCGGAGGGTGCGGTGCAAGATTACTCATCGGGGTTCTGCTCGCTCTTGGTGCGATCGCGACCTATTACTTCAGCACCGAGCGGTACGAAAATCCTGTCACTGGTCGCGTTCAGCGTGTGGCGTTGAGCCCGAAGGAGGAGATCGCCCTTGGTCTCAACTCGGCGCCGGAGATGGCCCGACAGCACGGCGGGCTCTATCCCGATCAGCAAGCGCAAGATTTGGTGACCAGTGTCGGTGAACGGCTTGTTCGCGCCAACGTCGAGATCAACCAAAGTCCCTACTATTATCAGTTCCACCTTCTCGCTGACCCCGAGACCGTCAACGCTTTCGCTCTGCCCGGCGGCCAGGTGTTCATCACCGTTGGCTTGCTCAAATTGCTCAAGAGCGAGGATGAAGTGGCCGGCGTGCTTGGGCATGAAATCGGTCACGTCGTCGGGCGCCATTCGAACGAGCAGATGGCCAAGGCTCAACTCAGTCAGGGGTTGGTGAACGCGGTCGTTATGGCGGGCGGAAGTGATTACGGCATGACGGCCGGTCAACTCGCGCAGTTCGTCAGCCAGCTTAAGAACACCGCCTATGGTCGCGACGACGAGCTGGAGTCCGACAAGCTGGGCGTGCGATTCATGAAACGGGCCGGATACGACCCCAACGCACTCATCCCGTGATGGAAGTCCTTAAGAAGGCGGCAGGCAGGTCGCGCGCCCCCGGAGTTTTTGAGCACGCACCCCGATCCTGACAATCGCGTCGAGCGAATCAAAGAGGCCATCCGGCAAACCGAAACGGCCAGCTCGACCCCCCAAAACCAGCCTGTTCGATAAAGTAGCAAAGCCCCAACCGGTTGCTGGTATATCAATTTGTAGAGGCTCTTGCGCCAAGGGTATGTGGACTGGCGGTTGCAACCCGCCTCGACAAATCCCGGGCCCACTTCGCCCGACCCACCTGCGGAGCAAACAGGCGCCTTCCAGGCAGAAGGCGCGCGAGGTCGGCCAATCGTCAGTCGGGATTCTAACCGCTTACGTGGTGGATGTGGCGTGTTTCTTCGGCCGAGATGGCGTAAACGGTGTCTTCGCCGATATTGCTCGCCTGATCGCCGATTCTCTCCAGGAATCGTGAAATGAAAATCAGGTCCATGTAAGTGGGAATGTGCTCGACGTGGCGGGACATCAAATCTGTCATTTGATCGGAGAACGTCCGGTTCATTTCATCGAGCTTGCCGTCGCGTTGTTTGAGCCCATGGGCAAGCTCGAGATCGCGATCGGCAAAGGAGCGCACGGCGTCCTTCACCATCGTTTCGGCGTAGTGAAAGATCGGTTCGATCTGCAGGATCTCGTCCACGGCAGCGCGCGCGATCATCTTTCGGCTCCGGCGGGCAATGTTGACCGCCTGATCGGCGATGCGTTCGAGGTTCACGCTTAGTTTCATCGTGGAAATCACGTTCCGCATATCGGAGGCGAGCGGGTGGAAGCGCAGCATGATGTTGACGCCTTCGCGGTCGATCTGAACTTCCAGCGTGTCGACCTCCTCGTCGTCTGCGATCACGGTGTTGCACCAATCCTCATCGCGGTCGAACAGGCCTTTGCGGGTGTTTTCCAGGTTGCGCTCCGTGAGGCTGGCCATCATGAGGGCGTCGTTGCGCAGGGAGCGCAATGCCTCTTCGAAAGTGCTGAGAATGTGAGTATTCGGCATGGCGGCGGTGTCTGTGCTCATAATGTTCCTGGCGGAGATCAACCGAATCGTCCGGTGATGTAATCTTCGGTTTGCTTCTCGCTGGGATTGGTGAAGATCTTCTGTGTTTCGTCGAACTCGATGAGCTTGCCGAGATAGAAGAACGCGGTCTTGTCCGAGCAGCGCGTCGCTTGCTGCATGTTATGCGTGACGATCACGATGGTGAACTGGCTCTTGAGCTCGTGAATGAGATCCTCAACCTTCGCAGTGGCAATGGGATCGAGCGCCGAACAGGGTTCGTCCATCAGGAGGATTTCGGGCCGGTTCGCGATGGCGCGCGCGATGCAAAGGCGCTGCATTTGTCCGCCTGAAAGGCCGAGCGCGCTGTCTTGCAGGCGGTCTTTCGCCTCATCCCAAAGCGCGGCGCCCTTCAGGCTGCGCTCCACCGTCTCGTCGAGGATGCTCTTGGATTTGACCCCGGCGATGCGCAAGGAATAAACGATGTTTTCGTAGATGGACTTCGGAAAAGGATTGGACTTCTGGAAGACCATGCCAATGCTTCGTCGCAGTGCGATGATCTCGATGTTCTTGTCGTATATGCTCCTCCCATTGAGAAGGATGTCTCCTTCGTGGCGCACGCCATCGATCAAATCGTTCATCCGGTTGAAGTTTCGCAGCAGCGTGGATTTGCCGCAGCCAGACGGCCCAATGAAAGCGGTCACTTGCCGCTGGGGAATCTCGATGTTGATATTGAAGAGCGCCTGCTTTTTGCCGTAGTAGAAGTTGAAGTCCCGAGCCTTGATAAAGTCGGCCCGATGCCCGGAAGATGCCGATGCTACTGCTGATCCTGGCGCGGACACGGTGGGCGTCGGTTGCTGATCCATGGTCTTGGTCATATCGCGTTATCTTCTGCGGAATACGACCTGGGCAGTGATATTGGCAATGGTGACAAGAATCACAAGCACCAAGGATGCCGTCCAGGCCATGTTGATCTGATGTTCAAAGGGGAGTGTCGAAAAGTTGTAAATGAGCACGGACAAAGAAGCTGTCGGTTCTCGCAGCGATTGGATCCAGAACTGGCTGAAGAGCGCGGTGAAGATCAGAGGCGCTGTCTCGCCCGCGGCGCGCGCTACCGCAAGCATGACGCCGGTCATGATGGCGGGCAAGGCGTCCGGCAGAACGATACGCCAAATCGTCTGGAAGTTGGTCGCTCCCAACCCGTACGAAGCCTCCCGATAAGCTTTGGAGACGCCAAGAAGCGCCTGTTCGGCCGTCAGGAGAATGGTCGGCAGGATGAGGATCGCCAGCGCGAAACCGCCCGCCCACGCGGAGAAACCGCCGGTGGTGAGCACGATCACGGCGTAGGCGAACACACCACAAATGATCGAGGGAATGCCCGTGAGGAGCTTTGCGACGAAACGAACGGCGTTCGATAGCCGCGAATACGGATCGTACTCGTTGATATAAATGGCGGAAAGAATACCAAACGGCGTCGCGAGCACGAGGGCGATGCCAACCATGAGCAAGGTCCCCACCACGGCGTTGCCAAAGCCTCCGCCCGTCATGCCCGCAGCCGGTGGAAGCTGCGTGAAAACGCTAAGACTCAAAAGCGGCAGGCCCTTCTTCAAGACAAGAAAGACGATCGAAAAGAGGGGCACGAGCGTGAGAAGCGCCAGACCGACGCAAATGAAACTCAGAAATTTGCTCCAAAGAGAACGGGCGCCCGAGCCTGCGGTGTTCGCGGAAAGGAAATCGATAGGTTCTGCGGTGGCGGTGCTCATGGGCGAGTTGCTTCAGGTTTATCGAATACCGGCAGTTCTCTTTTGCGTGTAGCGGAGCACGGCCTCCCCGGCCATGTTGACGAAGAGAGTCAGGACGACGAGAAGGAAAGCGGCGTACATGAGCGAGCTCACTTGAAGACCCTCCGCCTCGCCGAATTGGTTGGCGAGCAACCCGGCCAGCGTGCCAGCGGGCGAGAGGAGCGACCATGTCAGTCGCGAACTGTTGCCGATCAGCATGGCGATGGCCATGGTCTCTCCCATCGCTCGTCCCAGCGCGAGAATGGTCGCGGCGACGATTCCGGGCGCGGCCGTGGGGAGAATGACGCCAAAGATGGCCTCCCAACGCGTTGAGCCGAGCGCGTAGGCGCCCTCGCGCAGCGTGCCGGGAACGGCGACCAGGGCGCTGCGGGAAATTGCGGTGATTGTGGGAAGGATCATGAGCGCCAGCACAAGGCTCGCCGTGAGCATGCTATTGCCATAGGCGGGAGGCGCGAAAAGGGTGTTCAGCAAAGGAATATTCTTAAAGGCTACGACGGCCCACGCCCCAAAACCCTGAACGAGCGGAATGACAACGAAGATGCCCCAAAGCCCGTAAACGACGCTGGGAATGGCCGCGAGCATCTCCACGGTAAAGCGGACAACCTGGCGGACGGGGAGAGGGAGAAAATCTTCGCTGAGGAAAATTGCGATCGACAGCCCCAAGGGAAGAGCGAAAATCAGGGCGATTACCGAGCTCACCACGGTGCCGATCAGGAAGGGAGAAACCCCATAGGTGTTTCGATTGGGCACCCACTTCGAGTTGGTCAGAAATTCGAGGCCGAATTTCTGGATGGAGGGGGCAGCCTGCCTCGTGATCTCGAAAATAATCCAGGCGAGCATGGCAACGGTCGCAGCCGAGGCCAACCAGCAAAGCGCCCGAAAAAGATCCGGCCGCTTCTTGAATTCCTTGATGCCTCCTTGATCGATCGCCGGAGCGCTGGTTTGCATATGTCGGGGATTAATTTACCGCGCTATTCCACGGTCGCCAGGGCGGCCTTGCTCTTCTCGGCGACCGCGGCGGGCAGCGGAATGTAGCCGAGCTCGGCCGAGAATTTCTGGCCGTCAGTTAGGCCGTAGGTAACGAAGCCTTTGAGTGCTTCGAGCTTTGCGGCGTCGCTGTATTTCTTGTAAAGCAGCAACCAGGTGAACGTTGCGATGGGATAGTCCTCCGCGCCTTCGGGGTCCTCCGGCCAGACACGCAGGTTTTCCGGAAACTTGATATTCGCCAGAGTCGCCGCGCCGCTCTCATCGGTCGGTTTGACGAACTTTCCGCTCTTGTTTTGCAAGCTGGCCATGGAGAGGCCGTTGTTCACGGCATAGCCGTATTCGACATAGCCGACGGTGCCCGGACTCTGTTTGATCAACGCGGTAACGCCTTCGTTGCCCTTTCCGCCCGCGCCCACCGGCCAGGTCACAGACTTATCGTTCCCGACCTCATCGGCAAAGTCCTTGCTGATCGCCGCCAGGTGCTTCGTAAACACGAAGGTCGTTCCACTTCCGTCCGAGCGGTAGGAGACATTGATCGGAAGATCCGGCAAGGTGACTCCGGGATTATCCTTCGCAATGGCCGGATCGTTCCATTTTGTTATTTTGCCGAGGAATATGCCGACGTAGGCGTCTCGGGAAAGCTTGAGGTCCGTGACGCCTGGCAGATTGTAAGCGATGACGACGCTGCCCGCGGTAGCGGGGATCATCACGACGCCTTGCTTGACCTTTTCGATCTCCTCGTCGCTCATGGCGGCATCGCTCGCGGCGAAATCCACGGTGCCTTGCGAGAACTGTTTCACGCCTGCGCCCGAGCCCACGGACTGGTAATTCACCTGAACCTTGGGTTGCTGCTTGTTGAATTCAACGGCCCAGCGTTGGTAAAGCGGCGCGGGGAAAGAAGCGCCTGCGCCGGAAAGCTGTTGGGCGGTGGCGCTGGTCGCGAAAATCGCCGAGACGATCGCGCCGATGGTGACGAGAGAGGAGAATTTCATGAGTGGTGTGTCCGGGTGGTAAATCAACTGAATAATGACGAAACGCCAAAGACGGGATTGTGACAATTTTGTCACAACTTTGGAAGCGCAGGCGTTCAAACCGCGAGTATCGGTTTGGCAAACCTCGCCATCATGCGCCCAAAATTCCGCGTTCTCTTCCTCGGCACCCGCAACTCCGACCGCAGCATCTTTGCCGAATATTTCCTTCGCTCAATGGGTTCCGATCGGTTCGAGGCCTACAGTGGCGGCGAAACGCCGAAGGGGGAAGTCAACCCGCTTGCTCTGAAAATTCTCCGAGAGGACTTCAAAATTGATGCCACCGGCGCGGCGAGCAAGTCCTGGCACGATTTCAGCGACGTTTGTTTTGATTTCGTCATCACCGTCTGTGACGACGCGCGCGAAAGGAGCCCTGCCTTTCCCGGCAGGCCCGTCACCGCGCATTGGAGCATCCCGGATCCGTCGGCATCCGCGGGTTCGGACGAAGATAAATACGAGCAGTTCCTGCAGACCGCATTTCAGGTGAAGCGGCGAATCGAACTCTTGAATTGCCTACCGATCGAAAAACTCGATTATCTTCAACGTGAAGCAGGAGCCCGGCAGATCCATGAAGATGCCCGGCATGAGCGATACTGACGACCGCTCGGAAACGCCCCCTGAGCCACGACAGCCCATCCAAAGCCAATGAACTCCGAAGCACCATCCGAAGAACACAAGATATTCAAGCGCATCCACAACGACATGGTCGACAGCTTTGACGAGGAGCTGGAGATGGAGGTGGAGGATGGGATTCTGCCGGAATGGCAAACCCCTGAGACGCAGGAGGAAAAGGACGCCGCCAAGGTGGCGCGGCAACAGTATTTCCGGGAACTTTTCCGAATGCAAGGCGAGCTCGTCAGGCTTCAAGATTGGGTGGTCGCCAACGGCCACAAGCTGGTGATCGTTTTCGAGGGGAGGGACGCTGCCGGCAAGGGGGGCGTAATAAAGCGGATCACGCAGCGGCTTAATCCCCGCGTGTGTCGGGTCGCCGCGTTGCCCGCTCCGAATAATCGCGAGCGCACGCAATGGTATTTCCAGCGCTATGCGGTGCATCTTCCAGCTGCCGGAGAAATCGTGCTTTTCGACCGCAGTTGGTACAACCGTGCCGGCGTCGAGCGCGTCATGGGTTTCTGCACCGACGAGCAGTATGAGGAGTTCTTCCGTTCGGTGCCGGAGTTTGAGAAAATGCTGGTCCGTTCGGGCATTCAGCTCATCAAGTATTGGTTCTCCATCACCGATGACGAACAGGAGTTTCGGTTCAGCTGTCGTGTTCATGATCCCCTCAAACAGTGGAAACTCAGCCCAATGGATCTCGAATCGCGCCGGCGCTGGGAGGATTACACCAAGGCCAAGGAAATCATGCTCGAGCGCACCCACATTCCCGAGGCCCCCTGGTGGATCGTGCAGGCCGTGGACAAGAAGAAGGCCCGGCTGAATTGCATTCATCACCTGCTCAAGCAAGTGCCGTTTCAGGACGTCGTGCGCGATCCCATCATCCTGCCGGAGCGAGTTTATAACGAGGATTACAGCCGCAGCCCGGTCCCCGGGGAGATGATTGTGCCGGCAGTTTACTGAGAAGGAGATCCCTCGGGCCCGAACAGGGAAATCCTCAGCGACTTCGAACGCGGCGGCTCGCCCTTCCGAGCCGTCGCGCGGGGCAACGAAACTCTGTCGCATATGCGACAAAGTTTCGCTATGCCCGTCGCGAATTCTTGGAGGAAGACCGGAAGGGCTTCTGATTCGTGCCGAGGCAAAGAGAGGCTTGGAATTCGTGCAGGTTCTGCGCTACTGAGGTTGATGGGCCCGTTCGTTCTGACACCCCCCGAAACGAGAATCCTTGGCTGTTTGCTCGAAAAGGAGCGGATCACGCCGGAAAATTATCCCCTGTCCCTCAACAGTCTTGTGGCCGCATGCAATCAGTCGACGAACCGTGACCCCGTTGTTTCCTATGACGAAAAGGCCGTCGAGGCCGGGGTGGATTCGTTGCGCGAGAAGAAATTGGCGACGATGACATTGGGCGCCGGATCGCGCGTCGCCAAATACCGCCACAACTTGCTCAATCACTTCGAACTGAATCCACGGGAAATCGCGTTGCTTTGTGTCCTGCTGCTGCGCGGGCCGCAAACGCCCGGAGAGCTGAGGAGCCGGTCGGAGCGCCTCCAATTCTTCGACAGCCTGGAACAGGTGGAGTCCTTTCTCGCGGAGCTCGCCAAAGGTGACGACCCGCTCGTTCGCATCTTGCCTGCCAGACCAGGGCAGAAGGAGAGGCGCTACGTCCAGCTGATGTCGGGTGAGCCCGTCTTGCCTGGCGATTTTGAGGCCGAGATTCCCGTCGCGGATCCCAAAGTGGACGCGCGATCTCGAATCGGGGCGCTCGAGGTCGAGATGGCCGCGCTGAAAGCCGAGCTGGGGCAGCTGCGGGAAGAGTTGCTTTCATTTCGAAAGCAATTTGAGTAGCGATTTCTGCGCACAATCAGCTCCGGAGTCGCGCAGAGCCTTCGCCGGTTACGTGGTCCGCTGACGGTCCGCGATCTTGGAAGCGGTTTCGTTTTCAATCACACCGACGAGGTCCGGGCGCTGTTGCTGGAAGACATTGCACGCGTGATCTGCGAAGCCGGCTCCCGCTTCGCTGTATAGGTCGAAGGCGGTATGGACTCCCAGCGAGCGGAGTTGCTTGATTTCGTCGTCGAATTTGGCGATGGCGGCCACGACGCCATCGTAGCCGTGCCGTTTGAGAGTTTCCGCGGCGTGCATGTTGGCGGTGTGCTTGGGCATGGCAAGGATGACGAGATGGATTCCGTCCTTGAGCTGGACGCGTTCCCAGAAATCGGAATCGGTCGCGTCTGCCAGCACGACGTTACGACCCGCGGCCCGATGGGATTCCACCTTGGCCGCATCACGATCGAAGCCGATCACGCGCTTCGGAAAGCGCTGGTGAAGAACGTTGTACGCGGAGAGACCGATCCGCCCCATGCCGAAAATGGCGATGCGTTCGCCGTCGAGACGCACCGGCAGGTCGTCGGGATGATGGCCCGGCGTTTCAAACCGGTGGAGCCACAGACTCAGCTTGTCGTAAACCAACTCCGCCCCGCGGTTCAGCGGCGCGGCCACAAGGAAGCTGAGGGCGAGCGCGATTGCGATGACCGCCAGCCAATCCTCCGGCAGCCACCCCTTGGCTTCGGCGAGCGCCACCACTATGAGACCGAACTCGCTGTAAGAGCCCAGGCTGAGCCCGGCCATCCACGCGGTTCTTGCGCGGAGATGAAAACGCGTCAGGAGAGCGAAAAAGAGCGCGGCCTTGAACGGCAGAATCAGGACAAGGAGAAACGCCACCGCGACTTCCTGCCAGTTCGGCAGACCCTGCAAGCCGATGGAAAGGAAGAACCCAACAAGCAGCAGATCAGTGATTCCCATCAGCGATTTTGCCAATTCTTTCGATTTGGGATGCTGGCCGGCAAGGACGCCGACAAACAAAGCGCCCAGGTCGCCCTTGATGCTCACCGACTCGAAAGCCTTCCAGCCAAGCACCAGCGCCAGGAATAATCCGCAAAGGTTGATGAGCTCGCTATGGCCCGATCGTGCCATCAATGATCCCATCATCGGGCGCAGGACAAGGAGGGCCGCGAGCAGGCCCACGGACATCCAGGACGGCAGCTTGCCGGTCGAAACGGTTAGGAACAGGACCGCGAAGAGATCCTGCATGATCAGGATCCCCACGGCGACCCGCCCGTGCAAGGCTCCCATTTCGCCGTTCTCCTCGAGCGTTTTCACGGCGAAAACGGTGCTCGAAAAGCTCAAGGCGAATCCCAGCAGCATGGCGGTCCAGGGGGAAATCGACCCAAAGATCGCCACGTCGAGCGCGCCGAGGCCGACAAAAATCAACCCGAAGGTCCCGGCGGTCGCGGCGACGTGGAGGCTGGTCCCGGCCCAGACTTCAGGCCTCAGCAGGCCGCGCAAACGAAGTTTCAGGCCGATGGTGAAGAGCATGAGCGTTACGCCGAGGTTGGAAATGGTCTCCAGCGTCTCGCCGCCGCGTTGCCCGAGGGCATGCAATACGAATCCCGAAATCAGGAAGCCCACCAACGGGGGTTGTCCGAATTGCTGGGCCAGCAATCCGAAGAAAAACGCGACGGAAACGAGTAAAACGTCCATGATTTCCCTGGAAATTTTGGACGCTGGTTAGCGACAAGCGCTCTCTTTGGCCAGAACCGAATTTGGGAAGCCATCGGTTTCAGCGCATCGCGCCCGAAATTGGATCGAGGAAGGCGCACTTAAACCTTTGCGGAGCACGACCGTGGCGGGCTGTGCTCGATTTTCAAGCCGCGTGGTGATTCCGCGGCGGGCGGAGGCTCTGAAATCTCTCGGATGTTTCGCCTCGAAACGGCATCCTCCGATTGACGGAAAAACTGACTTTCATAGGATCTGCCCATGACTTTTGAAGACGAGTTCCCCAATCTCGACTGGGGCGAGCCAATTGCCGGGCTCGCTCTCGAGCGCACGGGGATGGCCGGCCCTTATGGCCGGACGGACGACAACGAAGGCATCGCGGCGCGAAGGTCTTGCGCAAAGGCGTTGCCGCAGAGATGAGCAAGAACGCGCCCCAGTTCGGGAATCGCGAACGGCTGGCCTATGGTGCGGGGGAACTCGGGCCGGCCATGGCGGGGAGCACCATCATCTTCTTTCAACTCATCTTTCTCACCGATGTCGCTGGAATGAACCCTGGGCTGGCCGGCAGCATTCTGCTCGTTGCCCGGTTCTGGGATGCGGTCAACGATCCGTTGATCGGCTGGCTTTCGGACCACACGCGGACGCCGTGGGGCCGCAGATTGCCATGGATAGTCGTGAGCGCGCTTCCGTTTTCTTGTTTCTTTCTGATGTTCTGGCTGGTGCCGGAGGTTGCGGGACCGGAGGCTCAATGGCACCACTTTTTCTATTACCTTATCGTCGCGGTGCTCTTCAGCACCTTTTCGACGGGGCTGGGTTTGCCTCATTCCTCGCTGACGGCGGAACTTAGCCGCGACTACGACGAACGCTCGCGGCTTACCGCCTACAGAATGGGATTCTCGCTCGGCGGCAGCGTCGGCGGATTGGTCGCGGCGTTGGTCGTCTTCCAGATCCTCAAAGACGCGCCCAAGACAATGCAATATGCGGTTTTTGGCGCCGCCGTTGCCATCATCGGCCTGATCTCTATGATCTTCTGTCTCGTCGGCATTTGGAAAATCGCCATTGCCAGAGACCGCCAACGCTTGCGGCGCCAGGAGGCGGACGAGTTTGCCTTGAAGCCGTTGCCGCTGCGCGAACAGCTAAGTTTGGTGCTGCAAAACAAACCCTTCCTTCTCGTTTGCGGAATCTACCTCTGCTCCTGGCTGGCCATGCAGTTCACCGCCACTATCCTGCCCTTCTACACCCAGAGCTGGTTGCGGCTTCCGGCCACGACGTTCCAACTTCTCGCCCTTACGGTGCAATCCACCGCCCTTTGCCTGATGCCGTTCTGGGGATGGGTGAGCGTGAGAGTAGGAAAGAAACCGGTCTATTTTATCGGGATGAGCCTCTGGCTCCTGGCCCAGGGTGGTCTGATGTATCTGCAGCCCGGCGACACAAAGATTATTTTCGCGATGGCCTTCGTTGCGGGCTTCGGCATCGCGGTCTGCTACCTCATTCCCAATGCCATGCTGCCCGATGTCATCGAATATGACGAATTGAAAACCGGCCGGCGGCGCGAGGGCATCTACTACGGTTTCTGCGTCTTCCTTCAAAAGACGGCGCTGGCGATCGGCACTTTTGTGGTCGGCCAATTGCTGGCATGGGCCGGTTACGTTTCCAGCGGACCCAATGAAGCGATCCCCGAACAACCCGAAAGTGCCTTGCTAGCGATTCGTCTGGCCATAGGGCCACTGCCCGCGCTGGCCCTTATTGTCGGGATGGTCCTGACGGCGTTTTATCCAATTACCAGAGAGTCTCACCGTCGCGTGGTTGAGGAGCTTGATGCCCGGCGGCGCCAGGTCCCTTTGTGATCTTGAAATTGGAAGTTATCGGGTAGCCAAGCACCCGGCAACCGAGGCTTTCCAGCCATTTCGCGACCGTATGGTTTGAATTGCCGAACACATGATAAGCTGCCCGGTCGCGGGAAACGGAGATCTGATCCGCTTGACGGACCACAACGACGTGTGCGTTCGCTTTCCAGCGGGCTTCGAGTTCCTCCCGAAGCCGGTTCGCACGCGATCGTTCCACCCAAAGGCGGACCGTGCGATTCCCGCCAGCAGCGTCAAGGAAAACGGCTTCGTCAAGCGTGTATGAAAGCCGCCTTCTTGACAATGCACCTTCTCCCAGTCCCGAGATGGCGCGTAATGCGGAGAGCACGCCCTGCTTTTCGAGCCCATAGAAATTCCACTCCCCAAACCCATACTCGAAGAACACCGTGGAGTCATCCGGCAGTGCCAGCCGTGTGTGGCGGCCATACTCGGAAAGGTAAACGGGGACGGGATCCGTAACCTGGGCAGGAGGGACCACCCGCCAGGCACAGCTCGATAAGGACAACAAGACCAGGCCGGCCAGAGCGAATCGGCAGAGAACCCGCCCCGCCTTTGGCAAAGATCTCGACAAGCCTGTTTTATTCAACCGTCTACGCCTGGTTGCTTCTGTTGATTCGGATTGCTGAGGCAAGATTGAACGAACGCATCCAGGAGGCGAATCGGAAGCTTCCATCGTTGCACCACCAGGAAAATCTCTACCGATCCAAATTTTCCGGGCAGCGCAATCCGCGAGAGCCCGCGCGTGCCCGGAACAGAGTTCAGATAGCTGCGAGGAAGCACGGCAATGCCGCCACCCGCTCGCACGCTGCCAATCACACCTTCGAGCGTCCCAACAGCGTGCATCGGACCATGAGGAGCCCCGATCTCACGCAGATAGTCGGTCCAGCGAGCGGTGAAGGAACATCCGGTCCGCTGGACGAGAATTCTTAGCTTGGCGTTCTCGGGTCGCTCGAAATCCGCAAGCGATCCAACTCCCTGGCGGGCAATAACTACGAGCTCGTCCTCGAAGACCCTCTCTTCCAGGAATGCGGATTCATTCGACCGCCGGGATACGAAGGCGACATCAAGCTCCGACTTCAAAATCTTTTCCCAGAGTGACGTGGTCCCACCGGTTTGAACCGAAATGTCCACCGACGGGTGACGCGCAGTGAATTTGTCGATGAGTCCCACAAGGTGCGAGGCGGCAAAGGTCTCAATCGCACCGATTCGAAGCGAGCCCGCCTGAGGCAAGTCCCCTTGTCCGAAGTGGCTGTGAATGTCGCGACAGAGCTCCTCAAGCCGCAGCGCGAATGGCATGAGCGCTTCCCCCTCTGGCGTCAAGCGGAGCCTTCGCGAACTTCGCACGACGAGAGTAGCTCCGAGCTGGTCCTCGAGGCGCTTGATACGGGCGGTCACATTCGACTGCACCGTATTGAGAAGAACCGCTGCCTTCGTCATGTTGCCTAGCCTCGCCACCTCGAGAAAGACCGGAAGATCCAGTAAGAGAAATCTATTCACGTTCGATCTGTTTTTCAGATGCAAGGCATGTCGACAAATCATTTTTCTTGATGTCGGCTCTCCGTTAGCCTTGGACCCATGCCGAATTCTCGACTCTTCATTCTGGTCGCAGGTCCGTATCGATCGAACACGGGAGATGATCCCGCCAAGATCGAACAAAATCTTCGCACGATGACGCAAGCCGCTCTGGAGGTCTTTCGAATGGGCCACTTGCCGGTTCTGGGAGAATCGCTGGCCCTGCCACTCATCCGGGAGGCCGGATCGAAGCGTGTTGGCGACACGGTCTTCGACGAGATATTTCATCCGATCTCCCGGATGCTTGCCGAAAGGGTGGACGCCGTTTTACGAGTGGGAGGCCCGTCGAAGGGCGCCGATGAGATGCTCGACATCGCGCGCCACACCGGAAAGCGCGTGTTCGAAAAGCTTGATGAAATTCCCGGGATCGAAGCCGACTGCACGGAAGACGGGAAATGAGTGAGCGAATCCGCATCAAGGATGTCACGGTTCTGTCTGACGACTGGTATCTCCTGAAGAAAACGACATTCGATTTCCGGCGTTCGAATGGGCGCTGGCAAACCCTCAGCAGAGAAACGTATGATCGCGGAAACGGAGCGGTCGTCTTGTTGATCGATTCCCGGAAACAGACGCTTCTTCTGACCCGCCAATTCCGCTTTCCGGCTTTTGTCAATGGACTGGCCGACGGCATGCTGCTGGAGGCCTGCGCGGGGCTGCTCGATTCCGACGATCCCGAAGAAACCATCCGCAGGGAGGTCGAGGAAGAGACCGGTTTTCGCATCGGCACCCCGCGAAAACTCTTTGAGTTGTACATGAGTCCGGGATCGGTCACGGAGAAACTGTTCTTCTTTGTCGCCGACTATGACTTTGCGAACCGAATTTCGCCCGGCGGAGGAGACCACGCCGAGGGGGAAGATATCGAGATCGTCGAACTGACCTTCGATCAAGCATTTGTCATGATGGCCAAGGGAGAGATCCTGGACGCCAAGACGCTGATCCTCCTTCAACGATTGGCCCTCATGTGCGGAAAATCGCCAATCTATCCGGTTTTTCTCAGCACGAGCCAATAGGTCCGGAGAAATCAAGAGAAGCGGAGACCGCGCGCGAACGAGCAGATCGGGCGGACCAGGAATTCGATGAGGGTGAAGGCTGAGCACGAATGATCTCGGCCATGCCAGGATAGACGTGGCCGAGGGGGCGGCGAATCCCGATCACCGCGCGTCGCTGTGGCGCGGCCGGTGGCGGCATCGGGCATCGCGTCTGCCTTGATGAAGTGCCCGCCGGTCGTGAAATGCTAAGACACAGCCATCTTCCAACCGGTCCGCCAGATCCACATCGCCACCGCTGGCCCGGCGCGTGTATTAAGGTAAGGCGCAATCAGGAAGCCTGCCGCGATGACGAGTTGCTTCAAATCGGAGGATGGTCCATCTCAGCCAATGAACATCATCACGGGCAGGACGCCAAAATGATTCGCGAATTCGGCTTAATGAGTCTTGTCTGTTTTCCGTGATCTGGCTGGTATCTCCGGCTCCGGAAGGAGTCCTTAGTTGAAGCATAGATTTCTCATCATTCTCTTGGGCTGCCTGTCGATGCTGGGGCCCTTTTCGATCGATACTTACCTGCCATCCTTCCGGTCCATCGCCGCCGAATTTCACCTCGGAGTCGATGCGGTCCAGCAGACGCTGACCGTTTTTCTCTTGGCCATGGCAGTGATGACCCTTTTCCATGGAACCCTGTCCGACGCCGTCGGCCGGCGACCGGTTATTCTTGGTGGCCTTGCCATCTATTTTGCGGCATCGGTTGGCGCCGCCCTCGCGAACAGTTTCTCGAGCTTGCTTTTCTGCCGCCTCTTGCAGGGAATGTCCGCCGGCGCGGGCTTGGTGGTCGGCCGGGCGATGATCCGCGACCGCTTTTCCGGACCAGATGCCCAAACGGTCATGTCCTATACGACAATCGTCTTCGGTCTGGCGCCCGTGGTGGCGCCCATCCTCGGAGGCTGGCTGGAGGTCATGTTCGGCTGGCGATCGGTTTTTACCTTCCTGGCTGGCTTCGGATTTCTTGTGTTGGTCGCCTGTGCGTTGAAACTTCCCGAGAGCTTGCCGCTCCTCGGTCGATCTCCTCTGCGGTTGCGGGCGACCCTAAAGGACTATGTTACGGTGGCAAGTGACGCCCGATTTCTGCTTCAGTCTGTTGCCATCGCCCTCGCGGCCTCCGCGCTGTTCCTTTACATCAGTTCAGCCCCTGTTTTCGTTTTGCAGATTCTGCACCTTCCGGAGACCTCTTTTGCCTGGCTCTTTGTTCCCATGATTACTGGCATCATGGTCGGGTCGTTCGTGGCCGGTCGCGTTGCGCATTTTTGGCCGCCCGATCGGACGATTCGGATCGGATCACTCGTCATGGTCGGGGCAGCCGTGGTCAACATTCTCTACGCCTCGTTCTGGACGGCTGCGATTCCCTGGGCCGTTGTCCCGATCATGCTTTGCACCTTCGGCATGGCGTTCGTGTCGCCGGCCATGACCATTCTGACTCTGGATCTTTATCCCGCCCGGCGCGGCTTGGCCGCGTCTCTCCAGTCCGCTTTCGTCATGGCCGTCTTTTCCATCTATTCCGGTTTGCTGGCGCCTTTCCTCTTTGAGAACGCTTTCAAGCTGGCATGCGGAGTCTTGGCGGGTCATCTCGCCAGCGTCGCCTTCTGGTATGGCGGACAGCGCTGGAAGAGCAGTGCAGCGCATCCTGCATGATCAGAGAACGGGTAGCGCCAGCCCGCTGACTTGCGATTAACCCTGAAGCGACTCGCTAAGTGCCGCGAAGTTCCAGTTCTTCTCTCCCGCTATGGTGCGAAACTCTTCGAGGATCGCGCGCTGGTCAGGGGTGGTTTCGTCTCTGGCGAGGATGGCTTCAATGCCGTCCTTGATTCCTAAAAACGCGCCGAGCATGGCAGCCTCGCGGTCAACATTCCACGTGAACAAGACTTTGGATTCATGACTCCCTACGATCAGGTTCTTGAAATCGATCATAACATGGCCCTCGATGGGCCTGGGAGGCTGGCAGCATTGGCCATTTTTGTCAATCATCTTCGCGAACGCCCAACGGAGCGCTCCGGTGCAGCGAGGAGGGCGAGGGCCCGCCCGTTCGGATTCTTGAGCGCGGCGATAAGCGCGCTTTACTTGATGCCGGCTGATGCCATGACGCCCTGCGTCACGCGCTTCTGAAAAATAAGGTAGCCAACGGCCGTTGGGATAGAGGCCAGGACAGCGATTGCCGACGTCTTGGCAAAGGCGACACCGTAGGCGGATTGCACTTGAGTCATTCCGACCGGAATCGTCAGCATCGGCGTCGAGTTGGTCACGATAAAAGGCCAGAAAAAGTTGTTCCAGGCCCCGATAAAAGTGACGATGGCCATCGACCAAATGATGCTCCAGTTCAGCGGAATATAAATGCTCAGCAGGATTCTGAAATCCCCGGCTCCGTCGATGACCGCGGCATTGCGAAAATCAATGGGGACCTGATCGAAGAATCGCTTGAAAACGATAACCGACAGAGGCGTGGCGATCTGAGGCAGAATGATTCCCGCATAGGAATTCACGAGATGCAGCTTGTTCATCAGCATGAACAACGGGATCGCCATTGCGCCGAAGGGAAGCATGAATCCCACCAAGAGTGCCAAGTTAATTAGGAACTTGCCCTTGAATTCGATGCGCGAAAGGGCATAGGCGCACATCAGGGCGCATGAAATGGAAACGAACGTAATCACCGCGGAGACCAGAATGGTGTTCACGTACCAGCGGAAAATCGGGCTGTTCTGAATGACGTAGGTGAAAGCCTCAAAATCTGGAGGGATCGGCACAAATGAAGGAGGAATCGCGACAGTGTCTGTCTCGCTCTTGAAAGCCGTGGCAATGATCCAGTAGATGGGGAAAAGCCAAGCCAGCGCCGTAATCACCGTCAAACCGGTGACAATAAATCCTAAGACCGAGATGCGCTTCGCTTTCATTTGGAACGTCTGCCCTGCAGCGCGCGGAATTGTATGGCCGATATGATCAACATGATCACCACCAGCGCAATGGCTACAGCGGAAGCGTAGCCGCCTCGGTTCTGCTGGAAGGCCTGGCGATACATGTAGAGGAGGACGACCATCGTGGAATTGTAAGGCCCTCCCTGTGTCAAGAGGTAGACCTGGTCGAAGATCTTGAACTGAGCGATGAGCTGAAGGATCAACACCAAGCTTGTGACCGGCCAAATCAGCGGGCAGGTGATGTAAATAAACTGCTGGAACGCGCTGGCTCCGTCTATGGAAGAAGCCTCATAGACGTCGGGAGAAATGTTTTGAAGGCCTGCGAGGAAGAGGAGGACGTTAAAGCCGACTGTCCACCAGATTGTTACGACGGCTACGGCCGGCATCGCCCACGTCGGGTCCTGAAACCAGGAGATGGACGTATTAAGCAAATAGTTAATGATCCCGAAATTTGTGTCGAGAATCCAAAGTGCGGCGGTCGTGACGACACTCACCGGAAGAACGAACGGCAAGAAAAAGGCCGATAGAATCGGCAGTCGCAGTCGTTCCAAACGGACAACCATCAGCGCAATCAAGAACGCGACAGCCGTATTGGGAACGACCGTCAGAACGATGAAGTAGAGGGTATGTCCCACCGAAGCCCAAAAATCCTGGTCACGAATCAACTCGGCATAGTTTTGCAGGCCGATGAAGCTCCCTTGGCCGGCGATATCCGAGTTGGTTAAGCTCAAGTAGCAAACCTGGAACGCAGGGTAGATCAAGAACGCCCCGTAAAAGAAAAGGAAGGGAGCGACGAAAACCCAGCCTATTGACCAGGTTTTTTTTCGCGGCGTTGGGTAGGTATCCGACTGAGTTTGCGTCATCGGAGGCAAACACGCTCCCCGGTGTGCCTAGGGTTGTTCTTTCGCGAACTTTTCAAGTTCACCAGTGAATTTCGTGAGTCCCTGGTCCGCCGGCATTTGGCCATTCAAGACGGGGATAAAGAAATTGCTGATCGAGCTAAAACTCGGACTGCCTACGCCGAACAAAGGCAGCGGGGGGTCAAACACGACATTTTTCGCCGCGCCGGCGCTGTATTGGTTGTTCGGCGACATTTGCTTGTAAGCATCACTCTCTTGAAGCGGAAGATAGGCGGGGATGTGACCGCCCCCTGCCCAGGCCGGTTGTTTGACGACATAGGCGACGAATTTTAGCGCCGCAGCGACTTTTTCCGGAGACGGCGGAGTTTTCTGGTTGTTCGGAATTGCTAATTGATGGGAATCGGCCCAGGTATCCTGATTGTCGAAGAGTTTCGGAAAAGGCACGATGCCGTACTCAAAGGAGAGTTTGCCTTGTTTTTGGAGGTCAACTAGGGTCGGAACCTCCCAGTTACCGTTGATCATGAAGGCCCCGCGACCGACAGTGAACAAGGCCACCATGGCAGGATAGGTGGTGTTCTTTGTAAGCAATCCTTGCTGTGCCAAATCGGCGAGAACCTGCAGAGATTTATTGCCCTGGTTTGGCATGTCCGCAAAGGAAAGTTGGCCATCTTTGAGGAAATTACCATTCTGCTGCTTGAAGAGCGTGAACCAGGCGCGCCACGTCGAGGCGGCATCGGCGGAAGCGCTGGAAAAGGCGATAGGCGTCACACGGGCCTTTTCCTTAAACGCGGTGAGCATTGTCTTGAATGCCTCGATTCCATCCAGGCCCTTCGGTTTTCCATCCGCGTCTAGCAAGTCCGCCTTCTTAAGAGCGGTTTTGTTATAGTATAAGACCAGCGTGTGAATATCGAGCGGCACTCCGAACAATTGGTCAGTTTGGCCGTATTTCTTGCTTAGCTCCAGTGAGCTATCGACGAGCGACTTCTGAAAGTCGGACGCTTTGAGGCCCGCCTGAGCAAGTTCGTCCGTTGTCAATGGCCTAAGGTCTTTGGCCGTGATGCCGGCAGGAAAATGGGAAAGATGATAGGTCATGACGTCCGGCGTCTGCCCAGCGACCACCGCCGTATGAATTTTCGTGTAGAACGGCTCGCCCCATGTGAGGGTCGACTTGGTCACGCGGATGTCTTGTTGACTCTTATTGAATTCGTCCACGATCTGGGTCATCCGCACCCCATCGCCGCCACCGAGAAAATCCCAAAAAATAACTTCGATGGGTGCAGCTTGGGCAAGTAACGAAAAACACCACGTTGCGAGACAGAGAACGACTCTTTTCATAAAAATGCTCTTTTTGGTTATGGGGATCAGTTATCTAACAGCGGGATCTAGTAGGAAAGCGAGAAGACATTCCAGGAAAGTGGCCGCAGCCTGGTGACGATGCTGTCGGGCTTAAGCGAAAAGTCGGTATGCTCGATCGGATGGACAGCGTCGGGTGTTTGTTCAGTATTCGTGGCGAGCAGATCAGTTCCAAAGATCTGAACGGCGCTACAGCTGGTCGTTGGCGGAAATCCTCGCAGGGCGATGGAGACCTCAGTATCGCCCGAGGTTTCGCGATTCAGCACGAAAAACACGATCTTTCGTTGATCGGTGTTGTGAACCGCAGATGCGACGATGTAATCGGCGACTCCCGCGGTCTTTGTTTCGCATTGCGTCGACTGAATTTTTGTCCGGAGGACGTCGCCACGAGCGTGCTGGGCGGCGAGCTTGAAGGGGTGGAAGATCGTCTGGCGCCAGGCCGCTCCCCCGGGCTGCGCAAAGATGGCTCCAATAACGTTCACCAGCTGGGCCTGGCAGGCTACCTTGACCCGATCCGCGTTGTTCAGCAGCGTGATGAGCGCGCCGCCTACCATCAGGGCGTCTTGCAGGTCGTAGACCTCTTCAATCAATCGCGGAGCAATCGGCCATCCTGGTTTTGCCAAATGTTCGCCCGAACGCGCTTTGTACCAGACGTTCCATTCGTCGAACGAAAGCATGATTCGCTTCGCCGATCTTCGCTTCGCGGCGACCGCATCGCAGACCGCGACAGCTTCCTTGGTGAAACGGTCCATCAGCTCGATGTTCGCCAGAAACTCCTGCACGTCGTTGTGAGGATTCTCGTAGTACATGTGCATCGAGAGGAAGTCGGTCACGTCGAACGTATGCTCCAGGACCTCATACTCCCAGGCCCCGAAGGTCGGCATGTGGCGGCCGGAAGATCCGCAAGCCGAGACTTGAATCGTCGCATCGACCCACTTCATGACCTTGCCGGCCTCCGTCGCCACGCGACCGTATTCCTGCGCAGTTTTTTGACAGGTCTGCCACGGTCCATCCATCTCGTTGCCAAGGCACCAAAACTTGACGGCGTGCGGTTCCTTGTAACCATGCTTCGCTCGAAGATCGCTGAGGCGCGAGCCTCCTGGATGATTGCAATATTCGATGTACTCCCGCGCTTCATGAGGACCGCGCGTGCCAAGGTTGACGCCAAGCATGGGCTCCGTCTGCGCGAGCCTGCACCACTCGATAAATTCATTTGTGCCAAAGGCGTTCGTTTCGGTGCTCAACCAGGCAAGATCCAACCGTGTGGGTCGTTCCTCCACCGGGCCGACGCCGTCCTCCCAGTTGCAACCCGACATATAGTTGCCTCCCGGGTAGCGGATGATCGTCGGACCAAGTTCTCGAACCAAATCGAGAACGTCCTGCCTGAACCCGCGATCATCCGCCGAGGGATGGCCGGGTTCGAAAATCCCGGTGTAGACGCACCGGCCCATATGCTCGACGAACGAACCGAAAAGGCGCCGGTCAATTGGGGAAATACGAAAATCAGCATCGACGATTATCTGCGCTTTATTCACGGGACAAATAGGAGTGGGAGAATTAGCGGCATGGCTAACAGAAAGTGTAGGAGTTTGCCAGCCGAACAATGAAAATTTGGAATTTTAGCCAGGCCCGGTCCATCCAACCGATTCGTCATGCAGTCTCCATTTGCGGGCGGCTCTAGCCGTTTCGCTATGGGCATTCACCCCATTGGGGCTCGATGAAAGCTCGCTTCTCCTCGCAAGATTGAGCGGGCATCGCCCTTAGATAACGCCAATCTTTTCCAAAACCCGCACCCACCGCCCTCAGTGCGGCTTGGCGTGAGCGATTGTCGCTCAGGGGGAGCGCTCGCTCGGAGATGGAATCGACCCCGGTTCCGAGTTTCGCTCACGGGCGACTGAAGCGAGGATCGCGACGAGCAGCACCAGAACTGCCACCGCCAGTAACGCACGGTCGAGGGGCATCATGTGAGCGAGGAACCCGATCAACGGAGCGCCGAGCAGGAAGCCGCCGTAACCGATGGTCGACACCACGGCGATGGCCCGTCCGCCGCGCCCGGGAACTTCGCCGGCCGCGGACATCGCCGACGGGAAGACCACGGAAAGCCCCAGACCCCAGGCGCCCGCGCCAATCAGCGCAGTCACGGTAGAGGGGACCAGGCACAGGAGCGCCACCCCGAGGCTGGCGGTCCCTCCGGCCACCCGCAGCACCGGCACCCGCCCGAAGCGCTGGATGATGGCTCCGCCAGCGAATCGACCGATGGCCATAGTCAGATTGAAGCCTGCGTAGGTGAGCGCGCCCAGCGCCGCCGGCGCGTCGCGGTTGTCGACCAGCATCAAGGCGAGCCAGTCATTCGCGGCACCCTCGCCGACGGCGGTCGCGAAGACGATCATCCCGAGCAGGATCTCGATGCGGCTGATCGGCGATCGTCGCGGTGCGGAGACCAGCCCACGCTCCGTGGCAAGAACTTGCGGCTCATCAAAGATGGGTTCGTCGGTGGGCGGTTGAGCGTCCGGGTGTAAGCCTGCGTCCGGAAGATAGCGCGCGGTTGCGGACCACATGGCAACGGCCAGCAGAGCGGACACCCCCGCCAGCTGCCACGCCAGTGAGAGCCCGAGCGAGGCGGCGAGCGCGCCGGCCAGGGCCCCGGCCACCGCGCCAAAGGAGAAGAGGCCATGCCAGTAGGGCATCAGCACCTGGCGATGTCGTTGTTCGACCAGATGCCCTTGCACGTTCATGGCGACGTCACCCACCCCGGTGCCCAAACCGGTTATCAGCAACATCACTGCGAGAACTGGCACCGAACCGGCCAGCGGAACGATTGCCCAGCCGCCCAGCAGGAGTGCGGTCGCGACCCGGCTGACCGTCTGAGAGGAGTATCGGTCCACCAGCCGGCCTGTGAACGGCATCCCAACGATCGATCCGATTCCCACGCAGACCAGCGCGAAAGCCAGCTGGGTCGGGGTAGCGCCGACCTGATCGCGAATGCCTGGAATCCGCGAGAACGAGGATGCCATCACCAATCCGTTGGCAAAGAACATCACAGCAACCGCGAATGGCGACCCTGTCGGCAGCGTGGTGCCGGCGTCTTTCGGATCAGACATAATTTTTCCTAACAAGCCTGCCTGCCCATGTCACTCATGCGCTGTGATCAGTAACACTGAGCCGGGGAGCGGCAAGCCTCCCGACGAAGGCGGCGGCGCCACGCTTGGGCGATCCGTCGCATCCGTTTTTGCCCTTCAAGGCGGGCAAGAAGCAGATACGATCCAGCCATGAGCGCAAGAGTCGTGAGGAATGGAGAAGGTGTCGAATGGAATGTCATGGGCGACGTCGTGCGCGTCATTCTTTCCCAAGATGAAACGGGCGGCGGCATGAGCCTAGCGCAGCAGTCCGTTAAGCCCGGCTCTGGCATTCCGCTGCACGTGAATACTCGAGAGGACGAGGTTTTTCAGGTTCTCGAAGGAGAATTGGAGTTTCAAATCGGCGATGGGACAGTTGTCGCTGAGCCCGGAACGACTATCTATGCGCCAAGACACACTCCACACGGCTTTCGCGCGGCAGGATCCGCCCCGGCGCTTCTTCAAATCACGATGATCCCCGGCGGCTTGGAAAAGATGGTCGAGGAAATCAGCCGTTTGCCGATGCCGCCGAACGCGGCGGAGGTTGGAGCGATCTGCGAACGGTATGGGGTGAAGTTTCTGACTCATTTGCCGGTCGACCCTTAAGACCGTTCGAGCGGAACGGCGGTTGCTGTTCAGCAACGGCAAGTTCCCGCGTCGCTTAGATGCCGTGCTCTGCGGGCAGCCGCCCGGACTTGACAGCCTGCTGGAGCGCCTGGTGGTCAGTTTCGGTTTGGTCCGCGTAGGCCTTCGCGAAGCGCGCGAAGGCCCGGTCGGCGACGTCGCCCTTGCCGAGATAGCCGGACAAGATCGTGGCATCGGTCGAGCGGGCGTGGCCCTTGGCGAGCAGGGCGCCGCAGATCCGGCCGTAGTCCATCAGAGCGGAACCATCCATGCCTTCCACGGTGACTGCGCCCTTCATGTCGCGGAACTGGCGGATGTAGTAATCGCGCTTATCCACGGTGCTCCAGCCGAGCAGCGGGTCGCTCACCGTCTGCAGCGTCAGCTGGTATTCCACCACCCGCTGGCCCTGGTGGGCGTGCCACGCGGTGTCCCCGTGAACGAACGGGGCGACGCACGATCGCCTGGCCTGCTTCAACTGCAAGAAGAGCATGTCCTGCGGGCCGTTGCCCTGCAGGAGCACAACGAACGCCCGCAATCCCACACTCCCCACGCCGACCACCTTGTGGGCCACGTCGACGACGACATATGTGCTGAGCACCCGGCGCCAGTGCTGCGGAAGAGTTTCCAGATACGACTCCAGACCGTCGATGAGACGGTTCTGCTCCTCTTCGGTCACATGCATGACAACGGGCGGCTGGTCCACGATTCGGCGAACGCCATCGCGCTCTCGGGTGAGCTTGGGCAGTGCGCGGTCGCTGGTTCGATGGCGCGCCAGATTCGCCGAGCGCTCGATCTCCGCTCGCAGCGACCAGTCGGCCATCTCCTGCCGCATTCGATCGATATCCATGCGGTCGAACGAACGGGCCAGCATCGGCTGCTCGGCGAGCCGGGCGATCTGCCGGCGGTAGGCCGCCACGCACCACAGAACCGAGTCTTCGCAAGTCGCTTCGGCCAGGCCGTTCTGCCGGCCAGCCACCCAAATGCTCGTGGTAAGCCGCCACAAATCCCATTCCCATGGGCCAGGATGCGCTTCGTCGAAATCGTTGAGGTCGAAGACGAGGTCGCGCTCCGGCGAGGCGTAGAAGCCGAAGTTGCCCAGGTGCGCGTCGCCACAGATCACCGGCTCGATTCCGGTTCTGGGCATACTCGAGAAGTCCTCTGCCATCAGGGAGGCCGCGCCGCGAAGAAAGGCATACGGCGAGGCGACCATTCGGCCGACCCGCACGGGAACCAGGCGTTCCAGGCGCCCCGAGTGCGCCTCCTCAACGAGATCGACCGGATCGGCCCTGCCCTCCTTGGGCCGCCAGAGGCCCAGATCGCCGCGCCGTATTTGATCTCTCAGCGCGCGACCCGTCGCTTTGCGGTCTTTATCCTCGGGCAACGCGGTGCGCAGTTCGTTCGCCATCTGACCTCCTACGAGAAACGTGGTCTCCAGGGGATTCCCAGCCGGCTTCGGTTTGCTTGCGCGATCGAACCGTCAGCCCTCTTGGTGAGCGCCGGTCTTGGAAAGCATGAGTTCCACATCGGGGGAGTTCCTGTGTCTGTCAAATTGGGAGTTTTGCGTCGCGGCCGCAGGTAGCAGTTTCGCCAACTTGAGCGTAAGCGTCGTGCGGCTCCCAAGAGATATACCAACTCAGGGGTGGAGTCGAGCCTCCGTTGCAAGGACCGCGCCATGAGGCTCGCTCCACATTCGAAATGAATGCGCTGGAAATGGATTCGGCCCATCGACTTTTCGTTCGGGAAAGACAAAGATTCTTGCTGCGCTTATACCGCCAATCAACTACCTCCCCTATGGCGTAGGGACTTTCGGGGAGGGTCGATGGGGATTTCGACAGGGGGGAGAACAGACAATCTTCTTTGGTCGGGCTTGGGGGGCCATTCGCCGCGAGGTTGCCCTTGCCAGATTCCGTCCTATACTGCGCCGATGTCATCGAGCAACAAACGCGTCCTGGTGGGCATGAGCGGAGGGGTGGACTCGAGCGTGGCTGCCCACCTGCTCAAGGAGCAGGGCTTCGAAGTCATCGGCGTCACCATGAAGGTCTGGCCGCAGGATTGCATTTCGCGCGCCGAGGACAAGTGTTGCGGGCCCACGGCCATTTCGGACGCGCGCGGCGTAGCTCATAAGCTCGGTGTTCCTCACTACGTCGTGGACGAGGCGGACCAATTCGAGAGGCTCATCATCGACTATTTTGCGAGCGAGTATCAGGCCGGTCGCACGCCGAATCCTTGCGTGATGTGCAACGAATTGCTCAAGTTTGGCAGTTTGTGGAGCAAGGCCGCCGCGCTGGGAGCAGACTACATCGCCACCGGACATTATGCCATCATCGAGCATTTGCCTGCCGGCGCCGTTCTCCGTAAGGGGCGCGACGCGCGCAAAGATCAGTCCTATTTTCTTTTCAGCCTGAGCCAAAAACAGCTGCGCCGCGCGCTCACGCCGCTGGGCACCATGACCAAACCCGAAATTCGCGAGATCGCTCGCCAGCTCGGCCTGAGGGTGGCAGACAAGGCCGACAGCCAGGAAATCTGCTTCGTTCCAGGAAGCGATTACAAAGAATTTCTCCGCTCCCATCTCGGGGAGCGGGAGTTCCACCGGGGCGGGATTTACAGCCTGGACGGCGCATACCTCGGCGAGCACGATGGCATTGAGACGTTTACAATCGGCCAACGCAAAGGACTCCCCGGCGGATCGTCCACGCCTCGCTACGTGGTGGACATCGATCCAGGCACAGCCCGCGTAATTGTTGGCGGCGAAGAAGACTTGATTCGCGACGAGTTCACCGTGGATCGGGCGAACTGGCTCGTTACGAAGCAGGGTATCCCGGAAGAAGTCACCGTGAAAATTCGCTACGCACATCCTGGCGCTCCGGCGACGCTGGAGCCGCTCGGTGCCCGCCGCGCCCGGGTCAGGCTTCACTTTCCTCAGCGCGCCGTCACGCCCGGCCAGGCGGCCGTTTTTTACAGCGACGACAAGGTGGTTGGGGGCGGATGGATCGAACGCCAACCCGCTCTCATTCCCGCATGATTCGATTGATCCTCACCACGTTCGCGAACGAAGAGGACGCGGCGAAAGCCGTCCACACGCTGGTCGCAGAAAATGTCGCCGCCTGTGGCACGATCCTGCCCGGCGCCCGATCGATCTACCGCTGGAAGGAAGCCATCGAAGATAGTCGGGAATCTCTTGTCTTGCTGAAAACGTCCGCCGAGAGGTATCCGGACTTGGAGAGGAGATTGCGCGCCATCCATCCCTATGAAACTCCCGAGATCGTGGCCCTTGAGCCCGCAGCGGTTTCAAGCGAATACGCCCGCTGGGTTATTGAATGTAGCGGCGGTGTTGATGGAGGCGGAGGCTCGGAAACGGCGGGGTCGTGAAGATATCAAGATCCTCTCGCAGACTTGGCGATGAAGACCTTTTTGGATGAAATTTTGCTGGACGTCCGCGCCGAACTCGACGCGACCAAAGCGAGGCGCCCCCTCGCGGAGATTAGGCGTATGGTCGCGGACGCCGCCTCCATTCGACCGCTGCCCGCCGCCCTATCGGAAAAGTTCTGCCTAATCGCCGAGATCAAGGAGCGTTCGCCAAGTGTCGGTCCGATGCGTCCGGAAAACGTCGCCGGAGCGGCTGCTGCCTACGAAGAGTCGCCGGCGGTAGCCGCCATTTCCGTGCTCACCAATTGCGTCCATTTCGGGATGGACATTGAGCGGCTGGCGGCCATTCGCCAAACGAGCTCCAAGCCGGTGCTGCGCAAGGATTTTATTGTCGAGGAATACCAGGTCCGCGAGGCGCGGGCCTTCGGGGCCGACGCGATCCTTCTCATGGCCAACGTGCTTGACCCAAATCGTTTGAAAGGATTCTACGACCTTGCGCGCGAACTGGGTATGGACGCGCTTTTTGAGATCCACACCGAAAAAGAGATTTTCGCCCTGCCGCGGGATGTGCGCGTCGTGGGAATCAACAGCCGAAAATTCAAGGCAATGAGTGGATTCGTCGGCAAGCAGGGCGCCTCCGAAACGGATTTCAGCCTGGATTACTCGGCGTTCGAATTGGCTGAGAAACTTCCTCCGGGCGCGTTGAAGGTCGCCGAAAGTGGTCTTTCGCCGAAGAACGTGGCGGAGGTGCGTGAACGATTCGACGCCGCGCTCGTCGGCACGTCGCTGCTGCGCGACTCAAGGGGGGTGCGGGATTGCCTGCGCGAATTTGAGGAAGCGCTTGGATAAACAAAAGTTGTCGCCGAACTTTGCGTTTAGCATCCCCGCGAATCGAGCGAATCCAGACTTCGGCGTGGCGGCTACGCGCGTTTCTGTTATGCTCTCGACTCCCAGCCTGAGAGGCTTTCCATGCCCAAACCCGACTTCAACCTCCCTGCGGAAGACTCGCCCGATACGGCTTTCGATGTCTCTCTGCGGCCGCCGTTGTTCGAGGAATTTACGGGGCAGGCGAAAACCGTCGAGCGGTTGCAATTGATGGTCGAAGCGGCTCGTCAGCGCGGCGAAGCTCTCCAGCACATTCTGCTGAGCGGCCCCCCGGGTCTGGGCAAGACGACACTGGCCTATATTATCGGCAATGCGATGGGGGTTGACGTGAAGAGCACCAGCGGCCCGATGATCGAAAAAGCAGGAGACTTGGCCGGGCTTCTTACCAACATCGAGCGCGGAGGAGTGCTCTTCATCGACGAAATTCACCGTCTTCAGCCCGCCATTGAGGAATACCTCTATCCCGCGATGGAGGATTTCAAGCTGGATATCGTGATCGACCAGGGGCCAAGCGCCCGCAGTGTCCGTCTCAACCTGGCCAAGTTTACCCTGATTGGCGCGACAACTCGCGCGGGCATGATCAGCGCCCCGTTGCGCTCGCGCTTTGGGATGACCTGCCGCCTGGATTACTACGAGGTTGAGCATTTGCAAAAGATCGTGGAACGAAGCGCCGGGTTGCTCGACGCAGAGACGGACGTGAAAGGCTCCCTGGAAATTGCGCGCCGCTCCCGTGGCACGCCTCGCATCGCAAACAATCTGCTTCGATGGGTGCGCGACTATGCCCAGGTTCGGGAGGGGGGCGCAATCAATGGGCCCATCGCCGCGAAAGCTCTCGCCATGCTCGAGATCGATGAGGATGGATTTGACGAGATGGATAAGCGCATTATCGGAAGTCTCATCTCGCTTTTCAACGGCGGCCCGGTGGGTCTCAATTCGCTTGCCGTAGCCATTGGCGAGGAGGCTGGCACGCTCGAAGAAGTGCACGAGCCTTACCTCATCATGCAAGGTTACATCAAGCGCACCCCCCAGGGACGCGCGGCTTTGCCTCGCGCCTACCGCAAACTCGGCCTGGAGCCGCCCAGAAGCTCTCCCCAGGCCGATTTGTTCGAAGGCCGTTGATTCCTTGCCGCGACTCGCCGACCTTTGGCTTTTGGAGAACGAAAATGAACGAACAAACTAAAGTTGAGAGCGTGCCCGCAGGCCGGGCCGGAACGGTATTGTTGGGCGGTGCGTTGGAGGTTCGTCGTCTTGGTTTCGGAGCCATGAGACTTACCGGAGACGGAATTTGGGGGCCACCGGGAGACCCCGATTCGGCGCTCGGCGTTCTTCGCCGGGCCGTTGAGCTGGGCGTCAATTTCATTGACACGGCCGATTCGTATGGACCCAACGTCAACGAAGAATTCATCGCCAAGGCCCTGGCGCCGTACCCGGCGGATCTTGTGATCGCCACCAAAGGGGGCTGGAATCGGCCGGGACCGAATCAATGGACCCACGATGCCAGCCCCAAGCACCTGCGCGAAGCTGCCGAAGGCAGTTTGAGGAGGTTGCGCCTCGATCGCATCGACGTTTATCAATTGCACGCCCCCGATCCCGTAACCCCTTTTGACGCGTCCATCGAAACTCTGGCGCAATTGCAGGCGGAAGGAAAAATTCGTTTCGTCGCGCTCTCCAATGTGACACGGGAGCATATCGAGCGTGCGCAGAGGATCGTGCCGATCGTCTCCGTGCAAAACCGCTATAGCTTTGCCGATCGCGAATGGGACTATGTCGTCGACTATTGCGAGCGCGAGGGGATCGCGTTCATTCCGTGGTTCCCGCTGGCGGCAGGCAAAGTAGCGGGCATGGTCTTGGAACGGATCGCCAAGTCCCGCCAAAAATCGCCGAAGCAGGTGGCGTTGGCGTGGCTGCTGAAGCGTTCACCGGTCATGCTGCCTATTCCGGGGACCTCATCCATCGAGCATCTTGAAGAGAATGTGGGAGCCGCTTCCTTGGCGTTGTCCGATCAAGAGTATCAGGATCTAATGGCTGTTGCCGAGTCGCCGCCTTCTCGAAGTTAGGCGTTACCCGCCGGTCTCGAACGAGATGCCCCGCTTGCACCCAGGTCCATTCTAACGATCGAATGCGGCCGCTCTCGATGAGATTAAGCTCCGCAGAGCAGCCAAGTTATCAATTAGCGCGAGTCTGTTGCTGATCACTAAGAATTAGGCTAGGCTATTAGGGAACAACTCGAGTCCTGCGCGGGTGCCTTCGGCTGTGCGCCGGCGCGAAATGCCAAAGCTATTGATCCGCGTCAGCGGCTTTACGCTTCGACTTGGCATTTTCGCTAATCCCGACATCTACGAACGCGGTTCAATCGGTCGCTGGTCTTATCGCATCGGCTCGCCGGGATCCGCGTTTATGCATTTGCAAATTCCCACCGAAGGAACCAATGTGAGAGAAGCATCGAACAAGGAACGCAACTATGTTCAAGCGGCCTTCTTTCAAGAGCTTGGCGCAGACGACCATTGAAGATCTCTTCGCATCCGCCGAGATCCGTCTGGGAGGAGACCGTCCCTGGGATATCCGCGTTCACGATGAGCGCTTCTTCCGTCGCATCCTCACCGGCGGAACTCTCGCCTTCGGCGAGTCCTACATGGACGGCTGGTGGGATTGTGATGCCCTCGCTGAAATGTGCTGTCGCGCCATCCGGGCGAGGCTTGAAGAGCGGGTCGCATTGAACCCTCATACCGCGCTCGCCTTTTCGGCATCGCTTTTATTTAACCTTCAGAGCCGCAACCGTGCAGGGGTTGTGGCGAAAAGGCATTACGACATCAGCAACGCTTTTTTCGAATGCATGCTCGATCCGGCGATGCAGTACTCGTGCGCGTGGTTTCGGGGAACCGACGACCTCGCCCAAGCGCAGCGCGAAAAAATGGATCTGATCTGCCGCAAGCTTGGGCTGAACGAGGGGACGAGGCTTTTGGATATCGGGTGCGGCTGGGGAGGCCTCGCCAGGCACGCGGCCCGAAATTACGGATGCCACGTGGTGGGGATCACCGTCTCCGAGAAACAGCGCAGTTACGCTGCCGAATCTTGTCGAGGTCTTCCTGTAAAAATCCTTCTCCAGGACTATCGAGATCTCACCGAACGATTTGATCGCATCGTCAGCGTCGGCATGCTCGAGCACGTCGGGGCGAAGAACTACCGGCGCTACATGAGAACTGTATTCCGATCGTTGCGGGACGGCGGCGTGTTTCTCTGTCAGTCGATTGCGGGCAATTGGCACCGCGCCTACACGGACCCTTGGATCACCAAATATATCTTTCCCAATTCCATGTTGCCTTCGGCGGGGCAGATGGCTCAGGCCGCGGAAAGGCTTTTCGTCCTCGAAGACCTTCAGAACCTTGGCGCAGACTACGAAAAAACACTGCTGGCCTGGGAAAGAAATTTTGCTCGCTCTTGGAACCGCTTCGAAGCTCGCTATGGGGAGCGATTTTACCGCATGTGGCGCTTTTATCTCCTAAGTTGTGCGGGAGCCTTTCGTGCCAGAGGTCTCCAAGTTTACCAGGTCCTGTTTTCAAAGGGCACAACGAGATACCTCCCTGCCCGCACCAGCTGGTTTTACCCTGAGCGGGTGGCAGACGCCGTCCCAAGATTTGTCAAAGTTTCCGCGTAGGAAAAAAGTGCGGGCGCTCCGCCCGTATGCCAGAAAATGACGTGCTCGTTCGGGCGGAAATCCCCTTGAGAAATTAGATCCAACAACGCCCCGAACGCCCGTCCCGTATAAACGGGATCAAGCAGGATGCCTTCGCACTCTGCCATGAGCCTAATCGCCTGGCGTTCCAAATCGCCCACGACGCCATAGCCCGCGCCGAGGTAGTCCGTATTGAGAACGACATCGGAGGAGCGGTAACGCGCCTTCAGTCCGAGCAGCTCGGCGGTCTGGCTGGCCAGTGCGGCCACAAGAGGGGCAAAGGGCTCTTCGTGCTTTCCTCTCTTGTCGATGCCAATGCCGATGATTCGCGCGGGGCACTCGGTCATGGTTGCACCCACCATCAGACCGGCGTGCGTCCCTCCGGAGGAAGATGCGAAAACGATGGCGTCGGCGCGCGCTCCCGCAATGGGAAGTTGTTCGTTGAGTTCCAACATGGCCGCCACAAATCCCGCCGCGCCGACCGGGTTGGAACCGCCATAGGGAATCTCAAAGAGTCGGGCTCCGCGCGAACGAAGCTCCCTGGCGATCTGCGCAAGGTCCTCGCCCTTGCGCAGCTCTCCGGTCCAGTGAATCGTCGCGCCTAAAAGATCGTCCAAGAGCAAATTGCCGTTGGCCACGTCGGCGGGCGGACCGCCCAGCGCGAGGTGACACGAGAGCCCAAGCGCAGCCGCTCCCGCCGCGGTTTGCCGGCAGTGGTTGGATTGCGCCGCTCCCGCCGTAAGCACGGCATCGCAGCCCTGCGCGGCGGCCTCCGCCAGCAGGAATTCGAGCTTCCGCGTCTTGTTGCCGCCGAAGGCAAGCCCGGTGAGGTCGTCGCGCTTGATCCACAGTCGCGGGCCACCGAGGCGCCGGGACAGTCTCCTCATCTCCACGAGCGGGGTCGGGAAAAACCCCAGCGAACACCTCGGCAGCGTTTCCTCGATCGCGCGCACTAGCAGGATGGCGGACCTGAAAGGCGGTGTCGGATACTCCTCGGGAATCCGGTCTTCCCGCGCGGAGCCCGCGCCGGGCATCCTGCCAGGGGATGGGAGTTCGATTTCAAGTCAGACGGGTCCGTGATCGAATCTCATGGCGAAAGCTGCCGGCGCAAGCTACAAATCCGCAAAGTCGCTATGGATTCGAATTTCTCTTTTCTCTCGATCGCTGCGGCGATGGAGGCGGCGGCGCCCACCGGCCCTGCGGAACTAGCCATCGCCTTTCTCACGCTCAGCGTGCTCGAAATCGTCCTCGGCATCGACAACGTCATCTTTATTTCCATCCTCGCCGGGAAACTGCCGGCGCATCAGCAGCCGAAGGCGCGCTTCGTCGGCCTTGCGCTGGCCATGATCACACGGGTTCTCCTGCTGTTGTCCATCGCGTGGATGGCCCGGCTGACGGCACCGCTGTTTTCGGTGTTCGGCCATGAGGTGAGCGGCCGTGATCTCATTCTGATCACCGGAGGAGTTTTCCTTGTCTGGAAAAGCACTCATGAGATCCATCAGAAGCTTGAAGGCGAGCAGGGACACGACTCAACGCGCGCAGCAGTTTCGTTTCGCTCCGTGATTATCCAGATCATCCTTCTGGATATCGTCTTCTCGCTCGACTCGGTGATCACCGCCGTCGGCATGGTCAATAACATCCCGATCATGATAGGGGCCGTGGTCCTGGCGGTGATCTTTATGATGTTTTTCTCGGGGCCCATCAGCGGTTTCGTGGACCGGCATCCAACCGTGAAGATGCTCGCGCTTAGCTTTCTTCTCCTCATCGGCGTGACGCTGATCGCAGACGGTCTTGGCCAGCACATCGCGAAAGGTTACATTTACTTTGCGATGGGCTTTTCCGTATTCGTCGAAGTTCTCAATATCAGAATACGAAGAACCGCGACCCCGGTGAAACTGCGTCAGCCATACCAGGGGTAGAGCGCGTGGCCGCGCCGCTCGGGCCGCCCAACAATGCGCAAGGTGGCTAGTCACACCTGAGTTATCCCTTTGCGGACGAGGCATTCACGATCATCTTGGTCTGTCTCGCCGTTTTGGGTATCGTCGTGCTCGCCGTCAATCGGTACGGCAAGCGTTTCGGCAAAGAGCAAACCGTCTGTCTCGAAACTGGCAATCGGCTCCTCCGCGCAAGGAGCACGCGAAAACTCGAATCTCCCGGCGCGCAAGCCCGTTTTCGCCAGCGATCTGAGCGTTCCCGTGAAGTCGACCCCGGGCGGATCCGCCTGGCCGCGCACGGATTCTCCGGCGGTCCCTCGGGCGAAAATGCACGGTGCCCGACAATTTCCAAGCGTCTCTGCCTTGTCGGCGCGGACCTTGCTTGACTAGTCTATGCAAAGTGTCGGATCCCAAACATTCCGCCGACCCAGGCATCGAAGTCCGAACGTATTTCGCCCGCGGGCGCAATGCGCTCGTGGCGCGCGCGGAATTCTCGGAACTTTACGCTGCCCTTTATCTTCACCGATTGGATTTCGGAAGTCATCTCGATGCGAGCTCTGACCAACTCTTGCGAGATGCCCTGGCCGCCGTCACCCTGCACAGCGCCTCTCGCCCCTGGAAGGAGATAGTCGCCTGGACCGTGAATTTTCAGACTCCGCTGGCCAATGTCTTCGTCAGCGGCAATAACAGACTCGGGACGGTCGTCGGCAATATTTTCGTCGAGAATGTCAAGTCGGCTGAGCAGAGCCTCTTTTATGCGGATATCATATCGGAAACCCTTCCCCCGCGCCGAAGCGTCGTGGAATTTTCCGGACAGGATTTCCTGAGCGCTGTGGAGACCTTCTATCTCCAAAGCGAGCAACGCCCCGCGCGCTTTTTTCGGTATGACGAGGACGACCTCGTGATGGTGACCGCCCAGCCGGATGCCGATCTCCTTTGGATGAGATCGCTCGACGAGATCTCCATTCGCCGGCTGGACAAGGATGTCGAGCTCGGCCTCCTCGAGAAGCGCAGATATCGGTTCGAATGCGGCTGCGACCAAGGCCAAATGCTGGCCATGCTCGCTCCGGTCATGCGCAACCAGCCGGACGACTTGTTCCAGGGCGAGGAAATTATCCGCATCCATTGCCCGCGCTGCGGCACCCGGCACATGATCACGCGCGAATCCCTCGAAGCGTATCTCGCCACAGAAAAAGACGGCTAGCGACTTGTTTTCTGGCTTGGATCGGCTTCAACGAGGCGCGCATCCAGTGGATGAGGGGAAACGTATCGGCAGAGGTTATGAAGACATGGATTTCCTTGGGAGCAGTCGCCGTCATGGGCGCGGTCGGCCTCTTCTTTGTAAGGGCGTCGCGCTTTGGCGCGGAAAAAGTCCCATACCGGGTGCGTGAGAAGGATGGGCGGTTCGAGCTGCGCGACTATCCGGCTCTGCCGGTCGCTTGCACACCAATGTATGGCGGCGCAAATGACGATAGTTTCGAGAAGCTCTTTCGTTTCATCGCCGGCGGCAACGCGCGCGACGAGAAGATCGCGATGACTACACCGGTTTTCATCGATGGGCCGATCGGCGCGCAGACGAGCATGAGCTTTGGTATGCCCGCTGAAACACAGCGGCGCGGTGTTCCGGAGCCCAAGGCAGGCGCGATCGAAATCACCGAGCGTCCGCGTGCTCGGGTGGCGGCGGTCCGCTTTGTCGGTGCGTCGCGCGAGGCGGCGGAGCGGAAGGCGGTCGAAGAGCTGCGGGCCTGGATGAAAACGCGCGGCATTGAAGCCGAAGGCGACCCGATTATCGCTTACTACGACGCACCGTTTATCCCCGGCCCGCTGCGGCGTAATGAAGCGATGCTTCGCGTGCGCGGAGAAGCAACCAGCGATTTTTGATAGATTTGGCTGGCCTAGATAGCTCAAGGCAGCCACGCGATCTCGGAGTCACCGAGCCAGCCACCTGGCGATCAGCGGCTCGAAAAAATGCAGCAAGAAGACCGCGGCAAGAACGTGCGTAACGACAGTGGTCCCCCGGCGCCTACTCCCGATGGAAAGGACCGAGAGCATGATCAAACCGAGTCCGATGCCGGTGCTGATGCTGAAGCCCAGCGGCATCATCAGGATCGTAAGAATGGCCGGGGCAGCTGTTTCAAAATCGCGCAGGTCGAGCGCGGTCACATCCTGAAACATGGCGAAGCCGACGACAACGAGCGCGGGGGCTACCGCCGCGCCGGGAATCATCAGTATCACCGGCGTCAGAAACAGCGCGAGAACAAAGCAAAGCGCCGCGGTCACCGCGGTCAAACCGGTGCGCCCCCCGGCCTGAATTCCGGCAGTGCTTTCAATATAGCTGACGACAGTGGATGTTCCCAGCAAAGAGCTGATGATCGCAGCCGTGGAGTCTGCCACGAGCGCCCGGCCGACTCGCGGGACATTGCCTTGATCATCCATGAGGCCCGCCCGGCGCGTCACCCCGATCAGTGTTCCAATGTTGTCGAACATGTCCACAAGGAGGAGCGTCAAGATTATCGGCAGGGCTTTGAGATGATCGTTTAAAATGAGGTCGAAGTTGAGCTTGAGGAAGGTGGGTTCGAGCGATGCGGGCCACGAGATCCACGTCTGCGGCAGACTCGTCACCGTGCCGCCCTCGCCGTCGGGCACGAACAATCCGGCCACCGTCGCCACAGCCATCGAAAGGATGATCGCCCCGGGCACTCCGCGCGTTACCAAGATGCATGTCAACAAAACAGCGCCTGCGAACAGGGCGACATCCGGCTTCGAGAGGTCGCCCATGCTCACCAGTGTCGCTGGATTTGCCACGATCAACCCGCCATTTTCCAGGCCGATAAAGGCGATGAACAAGCCGATGCCCGCCGAAACGGCGATCTTCATCGAATAGGGGATGCCCGCGAGAATCTTCTCGCGCACGCCGGTGACCGAAAGAAGCAAGAAAAGACATCCGTTGATGAAAACCAAGCCCAGTGCGCTTTGCCACGGAATCCCCATGCCGATGCAGATGCTGAAGGCAAAGAACGCATTGATTCCCATCCCCGGCGCCAGCGCTAGCGGGAAGTTCGTCAGCAAAGCCATTAAAGTCGTGGCGATGGCGGCGCTGACCGCGGTGGCCGTCACCAGGGCGGGTTCCGGCATACCCGCATTCTTCAGGATGTTCGGATTCGCCGCGAGGATGTAGGCCATCGCGGCGAAGGTCGTCAGTCCGGCGATGAGCTCGCGCCCGACCGTCGTGCCGCTTTCCTTGAGGCGAAAAAGCCTATCGAGCATCGGCAATTGAGAATAGGCGGCTTTCACGGCCAAGACACGCCCATTCTGAATATCGCCGGGATCTGTGCGGAGTTGCAAAGCAGCGCTCGCGCTCTGAGGGTTGCTCTTCTGCAACCGGGAACTCGGCGATCGCCATTGCGTCCGTCGCCTCTCTTTGGTTGATACTGCGCAGATGAGGAACAGTGTTCGCAATGTCCAGGAGGGCCGCCTCATACGAATCGTTGACGACGTAGAAAACGGCGAGGTGACCCTCGAGTCCACGCTGGGGCGCAGGCTTCGGGTCCATCTTCACCAAAGCTTCCAGCGAAATGGCCTCAAGTGAGTAATATAAAGCCAAACCGAAAATCGGCGGATCAGGGCATCCGCTTGCGCATTCGGGTGCTGGGGGTCACCGGCGATGCGTTCGGTCCCGGTAAAGCTCAACTTCTGGAGGAAGTCGCCAAGACCGGCAGCCTTCGGAAGGCGGCAACCCGGCTTCATATGTCCTACATGAAGGCGTGGCGTCTCGCCAACGCGATGAATGAGAACTTCCGAGAGCCGCTGCTCGAAAAATTCCGAGGAGGCAGTAGCCGTGGCGGAACCCAGCTCACGGATTTTGGACGAAAAGCCTTGGCCGCCTATCAGCAAATGACAACCCGGGCCAGGAGCGCCGCGCTAAAGGATTGGAAGGCGCTTTCTTCCCTCTTGAAGAGGTAGGATCACCTTCTGCGGTCTGGTCTTAGGTATGACGATCATTGATCCGGCAGTCAGTCCGCGCTCATCCGGGAAAGGGGATTCCTGGCCGCAGCATAGGTATCGTAGCGACCTGCGCGAATGTTTGCGGCGACGGCATTCATCGGCAGGATGGCTGCGATGCATCCGCCCATTGTATTGACGGGCGTCTGCTCTCGCTCAAAGGCGGCAACCTTCGCTTCGAAGAGTTTGACGTCAAGGGCGCGCAACCCGACCAAGGCGTAGCATTTCCCTTGCGGGTTGCCGCTCTTGAGCAGGCTCTCGAAATCCGCTTCAGCCGACTCGGCCGCGAGCGCTTGCTGAAAGGCGGTCTCTCCGGCAGAGGTCGTTCCGGCAATTCCCACTCCGACGAAAGCAAAATAGGAAATCGATCGAAGCTGATCTACAGGAGAGGCGAATGAGATCGCCGCACCGGCCAGAGACAAAAGAAGCAGGGCTGCCGTGCGCATCCGATGGTTTGTCGCCACGAGCCGAGTATGCGGCGGCAGGCTAAGATCAGGTTCTGGCACGGGCGAACTCCCGAGCGAGTTCCCTCTCTATCTCTTCCACGGTCCAGTCGGGATGCGCATGGCGAATGGCCGCCCGCCGGGTGGCCCTGGCTGTGCCGAGGAGCCCTTTGGCAACCTCCCATTTTTCCTGCGCCGACATCACGCGAAAGCGGGCAACTTGGATCGGATGGAGCGGTTCAAGTCTCCCCCGCGCACCGTAGGCCAGCCCTGGCGGTTTCTCAATTTCCACGGCGCGGAAAATTTCAATACCGGTAGTGATCTGGCTTGTAGGGCCCTTCGACGGGAACGCCGATGTAGTCGGCTTGCTTTTCAGTGAGCTTGGTCAACTTGACGCCGATCTTCTGCAGATGAAGACGGGCGACTTCTTCGTCGAGTTTCTTGGGCAGGACGAAGACCGCCGGCCTGTAGACGTCCCTGTTCTTCCAGAGGTCAAGCTGGGCGAGCGTTTGATTCGAAAAGCTGTTGCTCATGACGAAGCTCGGGTGACCGGTGGCGCAACCGAGGTTAACCAGGCGGCCTTCGGCAAGAAGAAAGATCTCGTGTCCGTCCGGAAACGAATATTTGTCCACCTGAGGCTTGATATTGAGCCGCTTGATGCCCGGAAACCCATTCAGCCTGTCCACTTGGATTTCGTTGTCGAAGTGGCCGATATTGCAGACCACCGCCTGATCCTTCATTTTCGCCAGGTGCTCGACGGTAATGACGTCCACGTTTCCCGTGGTGGTCACATAGATATCGCCACGGCCCAAAGTTTCTTCGATGGTGGTGACCTCATAGCCCTCCATGGATGCCTGGAGGGCGTTGATCGGGTCGATCTCCGTCACGACGACTCGGGCGCCCTGGCCCTTGAGGGACTGCGCGCAGCCTTTCCCCACGTCGCCGTAGCCGCAGACGACGGCAATTTTGCCGGAGATCATGACGTCGATGGCGCGATTGATGCCGTCGACGAGCGAATGGCGGCAGCCGTAGAGGTTGTCAAACTTAGACTTGGTCACGGAGTCATTGACGTTGAAGGCGGGCACCAGCAGCTTTCCGAGCTCCTGAAGTTTGTAGAGGCGGTGAACGCCGGTCGTCGTCTCTTCGGAGACACCACGCCATTCCTTGGCGATCTCGTGGAACGTGAAGGGATTCCCGGAGTGGATTTTCTTGAGGAGGTCTTTGATCACTTTCTCCTCATGGCTTCCGCTGGGCGTGTTCACCCAATCGTCTCCTTCCTCGAGCTCATAGCCTTTGTGGAGAAGGAGCGTTACATCGCCGCCGTCATCGACCACGAGCTGAGGGCCTTTTCCTTCGCCATCCAGGACCGCCCTCCAAGTGCAATCCCAGTATTCCTCGAGGGTTTCACCTTTCCAGGCGAAGACCGGCACGCCGGCCTTGGCGATGGCCGCGGCGGCGTGGTCTTGCGTCGAGAAAATGTTGCAACTCGCCCAGCGCACCGTTGCGCCCAGCTCGACAAGCGTCTCGATAAGCACCGCGGTCTGAATGGTCATGTGAAGCGATCCCGTGATCCGCACGTCGGCCAGCGGCTTGTCCGGCGCGTATTTTTCGCGAATGGCCATCAGCCCCGGCATTTCCTTCTCGGCGATTGAAATCTCCTTGCGTCCCCAATCGGCAAGGGCGATGTCGCGGACCTTAAAGTCGGATGTTTCGGTGAGTGTTGCAGTCGTCATAGGTTTGTTGGATCCACAAATTTCCCAGTCCTGTGGCTTGAGTTGGTTAAGATCTTCGGTGTGAGCGCAGAGTCGTTCCTGATCCGTGAAAAATCTGTTTCTAATCTGCGGCAGACCCTACCGAATCGCTCCACGCAGCGCAGTCGCCTCGTCCGGCCGCTCCCACGTCAAATCGGGATCGTCTTTTCCGAAGTGACCGTAGTTTGTGCTCTTCAAGTAAATCGGGCGCAGCAGGTTGAGTCGCTCGACGATGTCGGCGGGCTTGAAGCTGAAAGACCGCAGGACGGCGGCCTCGATCTTCTCCTCGGGAACGCCGTTCGTGCCGAACGTGTCGATATGGACGCTCACCGGTTCGGGGTGCCCGATGGCGTAAGCGAATTGCACCTCGCATTTCGCGGCGAGACCGGCTGCGACGACGTTTTTGGCGACGTAGCGACCCATGTAAGCGGCGCTGCGATCGACCTTCGACGGGTCCTTCCCCGAAAAGGCCCCGCCGCCGTGGCGGCCCATCCCTCCGTAGGTGTCGACGATGATCTTGCGTCCGGTCAGGCCGCTGTCGCCTTGCGGTCCCCCGATAACGAAGCGGCCGGTGGGATTGACGAGATACTCTGTCTTCGGCGTTAAAAGTGACTTGGGGAGGACTTTCTTGATGACCTTTTCGATCACAAATTTTTCTATTTCCGAATGCCCGACGTCCGCAGAGTGCTGCGTGGAAACGACGACGTTCACGATGGCGGTCGGCTTGCCCTCCTCGTAAAGGACGGACACCTGGCTCTTCGCGTCCGGGCGCAACCAGTTGACCTTTCCGCTCTTGCGCAATCGCGTGAGCTCGCGGCCAAGACGATGCGCAAACATGATCGGAGCCGGCATCAGCTCCGGTGTCTCATTGCAGGCGTAGCCGAACATGAGACCTTGATCGCCGGCGCCCTGTTCCGCGGTCCGCTTGCCCCTGGCCTTCTTGGCGTCCACGCCCTGTGCGATATCGGGACTTTGCGCGGTGATGTAGTTGTTGATAAAGACGTGATCGGCGTGGAAGACGTCGTCGCTGTTCACGTAGCCAATCTCGCGAATCGCCTGCCGGATGATCGCGTTGTAATCGAACTGCGCCTTCGTCGTGATCTCTCCGCCAACGACGACCATGTTGCTCTTCACAAAGGTTTCGCACGCCACACGACTGAACTTGTCCTGCGCGAGACACGCGTCCAGGATGGCGTCCGATATCGTATCACACACCTTGTCCGGGTGACCTTCACCGACGGACTCTGAGGAGAAAATATAGCGGCGGGGCATTTACTTATTAAAATATCGAAATATTTTCATAGGTCGGATGGCGTCAATTGTCAAATCTCTGCGCGCGATTTCCGATCCGACGCGGCTGCGGTTGCTGTTATTGGTTTTGGAGGAGGAGCTGACCGTGGCCGAGCTGCAAGAAATTCTCGGGATGAGCCAATCGAGAATCTCGGCCAGTCTCGCCCTGCTCAAGCGGGAGGGGATCGCCGGCAATCGCCGCGTCGGCAAGAACATTTTCTATTCGGTTCGTGCGAAGACGGTTTTGTCGCTTCGTTCCATTCTTGACGCCGCGAGGCGCGAGCTTCCGGAAGCCGCCCACGACAGCGCTGCGCTCGACCTTGCGCTGCGCAGACGCAAAGACAAGGCTGCCGAGTATTTCGACAAGCTGGCCGGAAAATTCGGCCGCACCTATATCCCGGGCCGGTCGTGGCAAGCTTTGGCCCACGCGTTGCTGCGGTTGATGCCGGCTCTGGTTATCGCCGACCTCGGCGCGGGCGAGGGAACGCTCTCGCAATTGCTGGCGCGCAACGCGAAAAGGGTCTTCGCTATCGACAATTCGCAAAAGATGGTCGAATTCGGCAGAAACCTTGCGCGAGAGCATGGATTCAAGAATCTTGAGTATCGGCTGGGCGATATCGAAGATCCGCCGATCGAAAAGGGCAGCGTGGATCTGGCGCTTTTCAGCCAGGCGCTTCATCATGCCTCAAGTCCGCAGAAAGCCGCCAAGGCCGCGCATCGCATTCTTCGGGAAGGGGGACGGGTGGTCATCCTCGACCTCGCGAGGCATAGCCATGAGCAGGCGCGTGAACTCTACGCCGATGTTTGGCTCGGATTTTCTGAAGTCGAACTGCAGCAGATTCTGAAAGGGGCGGGCTTTTCCCGAATTGAAGTTAGCGTGGTTTCGCGGGAGACTCAGGCCCCAAACTTCCAGACCCTGCTTGCGACTGCGACGAAGTGACAGCCGCGCTCGGCGGAAGGTCGAGAAACGGGTGGGCGTCAGCGACGCTTGGCCGCCTGGAGCGTATAGGTCAACGGGAGGCGCTCGGGCGTCGTCACAAGTCGCCACTCCCCGTCGTCGCCGAGGACCATCTCGTCGCCAAGGGGGTTCCAGGGCACGCTCTGGTGCTCGACGAATTCGGTCAGCTCCATTCCTTCCGCGAGCAGGGCCGTGACGATCTCGCCGAGGCCGTGGTTGAACGCCACCGTCGTCGGTTGGTCCAGCTCGCCCTCGTGCTCAACGTAGGTCTTCGGCTCATGGAACATCGTGCCGCCGGCGACTTCGAAGTAGGGGTATTCGACCACCAGCAATCCGTCCTCGCGTGGTTCGCTCAGGGTCCAAAGCATCGGGTGGCCCTCGCGCATGAAGAGCCGGCCCGCCGGTCGCAGCAAAGACGCGACGGCGCCGGCCCATGTGCGGATGTTCGGGAGCCAGCAAAGCGCCCCGATGCCCGTGTAGACGAGGTCGAATCGGCCGTGGCCGAGCACCGCCGGTGCATGCTCGACATCGGCCTCGACGAAGTCGACGACGACACCCGCCCGCGCGGCGAGATCGCGGGCTCCGGCCAGCGCGGAAGGTGAGAAGTCGAGCCCGGTCATACGGGCGCCGAGACGGGCCAGCGAAATCGTATCGGTGCCGATGTGGCATTGCAGGTGCACCGCGTCCAGCCCTCGGATATCGCCGAGGCGAGGTCGGTCGAAGGCGACGACCCGTGAGAGAGCGTCGGGCCGGGCCAGCAAGGCGTCGATCGGGTAGCCGGCCAGATGGTGGGGGACCCGGCTCTCCCAGTTCGACAGATTGAGCGCTCTGTGGTCGCGCCCGATCACTGCTCACCCTTCCTAGCCCTCACAAAAGAGAGGCTTGCGCACTTCCCAGGATGCACCCGTGCGTCAGTGGGCGTGAAATCAGGAAAATGCCGGGATGGGCGAGAATCGAAGCTGGAGGTGAGGAGCCGCATGGGAACTGAATGCGTGAGCAGTATATCGCCGCTCGTGGAGAAGACGAGGCGCAAAGCTTGTGGGGCGGGTGAGCAGGCAACAGCGCGGAAGGATCTCGACGCTGCCTGACGGGATGGCGGACCAGTGCGAGCGGTCATTGAGGTAGGCTGGCTCACGTGGAACCGAAGTCTATCCGCGAAGCGCTCCTTTCACGGATGACCCAACATCGTCGAACGCAGTGGCCAAGAGCATCTCTCATGAATCATCTCCGAAAAGCGAACTGAGAGGCCACGGTTTCGGGCAATTCCGGGGAGCGCGCGCGTCCCCGCCCGGCGGTTGCCGGAGCGTCCCGCCGGAAAACTCGATTCGGCGAGATGCCGAACAACCACACGCGAGGACGCGTATGCTCCCCAGACGCTTCGGTGCCGCCAGCCTTTCGGAAACTTGCTCTGAGAACCGCTCTGACGATTTTGACAGCACAGCGGTTAGCAAGCTGAGCGACGAACACTTCCCGCGCGACAAAATTCAAGCCTCCAATGAGAGGATGGGCGGCACCACCGCGTCTCGTTCAACACCAAGGGATGGATTCCTTCTGCCATCTCCGCATCGCTTGACAAACCGACCAGTTGGTATATTTTTTCAACCGATGAAGAGAGTTAACGATCCGAAAGGCACCCGGGCGAGAATCCTGGAGGCAGCTTTCAAGGAGTTTTACCGGCATGGCTTTCAGGGGGGGAGTCTCAACCGGATCGTAAATGGAGCTGGGGTTACCAAGGGATCGATTTTTCATCATTTCGAGGGGAAGAGCGCTTTGGGCTACGCAGTCGTGGACGAACTGCTCTACGAAATGGTCGACGAGGAGTGGTCCAAGGCGTTGCAGACTTCCAGCGACCCGATCGCGGAGATCAAGGGAATCATTGACGCGAAGGGTCGTCAGTTCGCTTGCGATGGCGTCAAACTTTGCCAGGGATGCCCGATCAATAACCTCGCGCAGGAGATGTCGCCGCTCGACGAGGGGTTTCAGAAACGCATCGCGCGGATTTACGATCACTGGCGGCAGAGCATCGCGGCGGCCCTCGAAAACGGGATACGCTATGGGAGAGTACGCCGCGAGGTGTCGCCGCCGGCCGTTGCGGCGCTTGTGGTCGCGGCATTTGCCGGTATGGCGGGAACGGTAAAAAACGCCCGGGACCCGGACTTGTTCCTCCGGATCCGGGAAGGTCTCTTTGGATATTTGGACACTTTGAAAGCCATGATCTTTTCGGCAAATTACATACCGACTAGTCGGTTCTTTTTCGACAAGAATCCTAGTCTCCTTAGTCGCGCCTGCTTGCAGACCGGCTTGGGGAATCCGCGGCAAGGAGCGCTGCCGTGTTCGGCTGTGCGCTGCGAGGGCGTTGGTCGGGCCTCTTGTCGGGCTGTCCGGCAAGCATGCGAGGTCGGGTAGCTTCCGGCGGCAGGCCAGATGAACTACGTCGCTTTGAGAATGCTCATGGGCGAGCGCGCGAAGTATCTCGGTTTGGTCTTCGCGATCGCGTTTTCGACGTTTCTTCTCGAGAATCAGACGTCGATTTTTGCCGGCATCCTTAAGCGCACCGCCAGCCAGGTGGTCGATGTTACCGACGCCGACATTTGGGTCATGGACCCTCGGACGCAATATTTCGAACAGACGCGCGCCCTCAAAGACACCGATCTCTTCCGCGTGCGAGGCGTGCCCGGCGTCCGCTATGCGGTGCGGCTTTTCAAAGGCACGCCGGTCGCGCGGGCACCCGACGGCGTGTTTTCGCAGACGATCGCGCTTGGGCTCGACGACGCGACGCTGGCGGGCGCGCCGCGCAAGATGCTGCTCGGCTCTTGGGAACGGCTGCGCGAGCCCGATGCGATCGTGATCGATAAGGCCGGTTATGTGCTCCTCTTCCCCGGCCAGCCCCTGGAGCTGGGCCGCACTCTGGAATTGAACGATCACAAGGTCTCGATCGTCGGCATTTCCGACGCGTCCGCACCGTTCGTGAGCTTCCCGGTAATCCATACGCGCTACAGTGAGGCGATCGACTTCCAGGGTCGCGAGCGCAAGCAGCTCTCGTTTGTTCTCGTCCGTCCAGACCCGGGCGTTGACGCGGCGGAGTTGGCGCGGCGAATCGAGGCGGCCACGGGTCTGCGCGCGCGGACCGCGGAAGAATTCCGATGGGACTGCATCGGTTACTACCTCGCGAATACCGGCATACCCGTAAACTTCGGCATTACCATTGCCGTCGCACTGGTTGTCGGCACCGTCGTCGCGGGGCAGACGTTTTATCTCTTCACTGTCGAGAATTTGAAGCAGTTTGGCGCGCTCAAAGCCATCGGCGTCACCAACCGCCGGTTGGTCGGCATTATTCTGCTCCAAGCGTTCACCGTCGGCGCCATCGGTTTCGCAATCGGCACCGGCATCGGCGCCGCGTTTTTCGAGCTCACCCTGCAAAAGCTCGCCACTCGCGGGCTCATCCTGATGTGGCAAAGCGTGGCGCTCACCGGCGCTTGCATCTTCGTTATCATCATCGTTGCCAGCCTGCTGAGCATCCGGCGCGTGCTGGTCCTGGAGCCGGCGGCTGTTTTCCGGTGATCTCTCGATGAACACCGCCGTCCACTGCCGCGAGCTGGAAAAGGAGTTTGGCTCCGGCCAGGCCCGCGTGCTCGCGCTGCGCGGTGTCGATTTCGAAGCGCGCTTCGGCGAGACGACTTTCCTCGTCGGGCCGAGCGGCTGCGGAAAGACGACGCTCCTTTCGGTTGTCGCCGGCCTGCTCGACAGCTCGGGCGGCGAGGTCGAGCTCTTCGGGGAAAATGTCGAACGCTTCCAGGCGGAGCAACGCATCCTCTTCCGGCGAAAAAATCTCGGGTTCGTTTTTCAGCAATACAACCTCTTGCCCGCGCTCACCGCGGCCGAAAACGCGGCGGTCCCGCTCCTGGCCGCCGGGATGATGCGGCGCGAAGCCGTTGCGCAAGCCAGGGATCTGCTCGTTCGCCTCGGCCTGGAGAACCGCCTCGACACGCTGCCGCGCGCGCTTTCCGGCGGGCAGCAGCAACGGGTCGCGCTCGCCCGGGCGCTCGTGCACGAGCCCCGCCTGATCCTCTGCGACGAGCCGACCGCCGCACTCGACCACGAAACCGGCGAGGCCGTCATGGAGTTGCTCGTCTCCACCGCCGTGCAACCCGACCGCGCCGTGATCGTCGTGACGCACGACACGCGCGTCTTCCATTTCGCCGACACCATCGCCCACATGGACGACGGACGGATTTTGAAAACCGATTCGCGCCGTCGAACGGAGACGGCAGCAAACCATCCATAAAAATGAGAACTATGATTAAGAACAAGGTCGTATTGGTCACCGGGGTCTCCTCCGGCATCGGACGGGAGATTGCCCAATTGCTGGCGGAACGCGGAGCGCGTGTCTTCGGAACCGTGCGAGATGATCGCTTGGCCGCGGACGTAACCGGGGTCGAATTGATTCGCATGGATGTCACGAGCGATGCGAGCGTGGCGGAGGCGGTGCAGTCATTGCTGCAGCGCGCGGGCGAAATTCACGCGCTGGTCAACAACGCGGGCTACGCGCTCAGGGGAGGATTGGAAGAAACGAACCTATGGGAAGCCCGACAGCAGTTCGAGACCAACTTCTTTGGCGTCCTTCGGGTGACACAGGCCGTTCTGCCCGCGATGCGGCGGTTTGGTTACGGCCGCATCGTCAACATCAGCTCGATCCTGGGACTCATTCCAGGACCCTACTTGGGAATTTACGCTGCAAGCAAACACGCTCTGGAGGGCTACACCGAGACGCTGGATCACGAAGTCAGAACCTTCGGCGTCCGGGCTCTGCTGGTAGAGCCCGCTTTCACAAGAACCAACCTCGAGAGGAACGGCAGAACCGTATCCTCAGCTCTGGACGCCTACGCGGATCAAAGAAAACGGGTGGAGGAAGTCTTTCAGCAAGAAATCGCCCGAGGGAGCGAGCCTCGCGCGGTGGCCGAAGTCGTCTTCCGTGCGCTCACCGCGCAATCACCACGCCTGCGCTACGCCGTGGGGAAAAGTGTCCTGCTGAGCCGGTTGCGGCGCTTCGTTCCGGCGCGCATGTTCGACGGGCCTCTTCGGAACCAATTTCAACTCGATGAATTGAGGTGCACGCCATGAAAAACGTTCTTCTACCGATCGTCGCTGTCGGCGCGCTCCTTTTGGCGGGAGCGTCGGTGGTGCGGCATCTGCCCCAGCGCGAGCTGACGGACGCGCCCTCCCCGCCGCCCGAGTCGCAATTTTCCGAGCGCGTCGCCGCGGTCGGACTCATCGAAGCGAGCACCGAAAACATTGCCGTCGGCACGCACCTTGCCGGCATCGTCCAGCGAGTCTTCGTGAGTGCCGGCCAGCACGTGAACGTCGGTGATCCGCTCTTCGAAATTGACAACCGCCACTTGCGCGCGCAGCTCGATCTTCAGCGCGCCGCGCTCGCCGTTGCCGTCGCCGAGTTGGCCGATCTCGAAAACCAGCTCGGCCGCGCCGAGACACTCTCCCGGCAGAAAGTCATCAGCCTCGATGAGCTCGACCGGCGCCGCTTCGGCGTCCGGACGCTTCGGGCTCGCGTCGCCCAGGCGGACGCGGCCGCCAAAGCAAGTGAAACCGAGATCGCCCGCAGCCGCGTCGCCGCGCCGATCGAAGGCGAGGTTCTGAAACTCAACGCGCGCCCCGGCGAATTCGCCGCCGCCGGCGCGACGCCCGAACCACTTCTGCTTCTGGGTTGTCTCGTGCCCCTGCATCTGCGCGTGGATGTCGACGAGCAGGACGCCTGGCGCGTCGAAGCCCGTGCGAAGGCCGTCGCGGCCGTACGCGGCAATCCTTCCCAGCAGACAACCCTGGAGTTTGTCCGCTTCGAACCCTACGTCCTGCCCAAGCGCTCGCTAACCGGCGGCAGTGCCGAACGTGTGGACACGCGCGTCTTGCAAGTCATCTACCGCTTCCAGCCCGATGGACTCCCCATCCACGTCGGGCAGCAGATGGATGTCTTCATTGAAGCCGCGCCGATCGCCGGGTTCATCAGCAAAAAGGGTGTCCCGAATCAAACGGCTCGTTCGTCGTATGATTGAAGCGAATGGAATTTACCGCATGCACTGCAACTTCTGCATGGATCGCCCGCGACTTCGGCCGGCTGAGCCGCGCTCGTCGCGAGGAAGCTTTCTGTGAGCGTCTCCCCGGAGCTCAAACAAATCACTAATGACTAAGAGCACGCTTACCATGACCAAGTCTTCACGAAACAAGGCTGGTCTCATTGAGGGGAACAAAGGCATCGAAACAGCGGCCATCCTGGCATCAGCCGACCCTTTGGGCATCGTCACCATGGCGACATTTCCGCTGAGCCTGATTGCTCTGGGCCGGACCAGGTTCAGGCAATTTGAGGATACCCTCACTCTGCGACCGAAGACGAACTGCAACTGAAGCACTCGAATCGCGCAGTGTTCGGGGGCCGGACCAGGACCGGTGGGAAATTGGCCCTCATTTCTTTGGCGGCCTCTTTTGGCCGGTGCCTTCCAAATTTGCCATCGGCCTGAGATTCCGCATCCCGCTCACGAACGCCTCCGTGGCGCATTGAGTAAACTCGATCACGCGCTTCGAGGAGTAGGGTAGATTCCCGCTGATCGCCAACTTGGCGATACCATGCACCGTGGACCATGCCATCAAAGCCAGGGGATGCGGGTCCCCCTCGGGCAGAGCACCCTCCTTCTGCGATTCGATGATGAATTCGAGGAGTGTTTGAAAGGCGTTGGCACCGACCGTGTCGTGCCCGGGAAGATCGCGCGAAGGCAGGTCGAACATCACCAGGAAGTGGTGCGGCCAGCGCAACGCAAATTCCACATAGCCGCATCCGCACAATCGCAAGCGCTCAGCCGCCGTCACGCCCCCGCCCGAGCGCTTCTTCATCGCCGCGGTCAGCCGCGCGAACCCTTCGAGCGCAATCGCCTCAAGCAATTCGTCCTTGTCCCGAAAATGACGATAAGGCGCATTGTGGGAAACTCCAGCCCGGCGCGCCACCTCACGGATCGTGAAACCCTTGGGCCCAAGCTCTCCAATCAGCGCCACCCCGGCGTCAAGCAGGGCCTTCCGGAGGTTTCCGTGATGGTAGGGGCGCTTGACCGGCATGCTTCTTTCTAACCAAACATGTTGACACCGGCAACATCTTTGGCAAATTCGATGTTGTCAGTGCCCACATTCAGCGGAACTGAGTTGCGGCGACGAGAAAACTTCAAGGAGGCACATCACCATGGTAATACCCAAACGCATGACGGCAGAGATGGAGGGGCCCTTCTGCGTCTTTTTAATCGGGATGCGAATCAATCGCCCATTGAAATTTCACAAGTGGCTGCCGGTGTTTTTTTCGATGCCGCGGATGCTGGCGGAGCTGCGGCGCCAGCCCGAACTCGGGTTTTTGGGCGGTCATGTCTGGTTTGGCCGAACGATCGCGCTTCTGCAGTATTGGAGATCCGCGGAAGCCCTCATTCGATATGCGCGTGAGTCTGATCGGGCTCATTTGCCGGCTTGGGCGCGATTCCGCCGGAACGTTGGCAGCAGCGGCGATGTCGGGATCTGGCATGAGACCTATCTGATTTCGGAGGGACAATACGAGAGCATTTACCACAATATGCCTCCCTTCGGGCTCGGACGCGTCGGTCGGCTCGTCGAAGCCACGGGGCATCGGGAGTCGGCCGCCGAGCGGCTTCGCTCACGCTCCGGGTCGGATTCCAGGACGAGAGTCCAGACCTAGCTTGTTTTCGAGATTAGCCGTTCGCGAGAAGGCCCTGTGCCTGGACACACAGGCGGTTGGTGGAAACCGCCTCGAAAACGGGGACCTGGTCCAAAAATCCACCCTCCGACCCTGCCCGCGACGATTGAGTGCTTGTTCTTCGTGGGAGCTTGGAGCCCATCCTCTTTTCGCCCTTTGCTAACCGCGGCGTTGCTGCCAAGGACGCTTCAACGGAGTATGAATGCGGTGATGAGATTCGGGTCATGGCCGCATCAGATCGCTGCGTCCATCCTGCCGTTGCCGACCGAATCTCCAATATGAAGACTTACCCTGTTAGCCTGCCATTCATCGGTTTAATTACCGGCACGCGCGCTATGGCTGCTGGCGGATTGGCTCTCCTGCTGGCCGACAAGCTCGATGTCACCCAGCGTAAAGCGATCGGGTGGACGTTGTTCGCGGTGGGTCTGCTCACGACGATTCCGCTTGTCGCCATGTTGTTCGGCGGGGACAAGACACAACCACCGCCGCAATAGAACAAGCGGAGGTTCACACGGTCCATGGCGAAAGCGTCAATTAGGTTTGATGTTCTTTTATCGGGCGTCAGTTTCTCATTTCGAGTTCCTGGTTAAACGAGGCGATTACGCAGCCTGAGGATCCCATCGAACCTCAATGGCCAGGCAATCGTTTTCCACGGTGGCGCGGCATGTTCCGCCCAGCGATTCACTGCAGGCGGCCACGATCGACAAGCCCAGCCCGGAGTGTCCTTTTTCTGAACGTGAATCCGATTTTCGCCAGAATCGCTCGAACAAGTGGGGAACGTCTTGCGGGTCAAGGTCTCGCACTTGGTTGCATACCGCCAGATGGTGCGGAGAAGCTTCCACCAGTATCTGCGAGCCTGTTGGAGCATGGCTCACAGCGTTTCCCAGCAGGTTGTTCAGGATTGCGGTCCAGAGGATGGGATCGGTCGAGATCGTCCCGCCTACGATCTTGGTGCTTATGGTCAAGCCGCGTTTCTTCGCCCCGGCGCGAGCTTTGTCGATGGATGCTTGAACGCCCTCGTTCAGATCCAGCGGCCTTCGCTGAATGCGGGCACCGCGGGTTCCGGCACGGGAGAGTAGCGAAAGCTTGTCGAGCAATGCTTCGCTTTCGGCAATCACCCGCAACATCTCCTGGCCATGCTCCCCATTGAATTCCTCGGGCCATCGCGTCACCACCTCGGTCATCACTTTTAGCTCGGCGAGTGGCGTGCGGAGCTCGTGGGCGGCGTCGCTGCTGAAACGCTGTTCCCTCGCGAAGCCCGCTTCGAGACGCTCAAGCATTTCGTTGAGTTTTTCGGCGATCGGCTGCAACTCCCGCGGCAACTCGCCCGTCGGCAGGCGTTCGTGCAAGTGCGTCACCCCGATGCCGCGGACCCTCTCCGCAAGGTCGTCGAGTGGGCGCAAGCCCGACCTGAGGGTGAGATGCACGATGACTACGGTAAGCACCAGGCCCGTCAGCCCCACGGCAGACAGGATGTGCATGATGTTGCGCAGGGACCGTTCCAGACCGCCGCTATAGGCTGCCACCACCACCTCCAGTTTTCCCGAGGGGGCTCGATCATCGTCCGCCGGGCTGAAAGACCTCCAGATCGCACGTCCGCTTCGTCCGTCGGGCAGCTTCACCGAACCGAATTTTGGCGCGGCTCCGCTCGGCCGGGCAGGCAAATGGCTGGTTCCGAGGGAAGGAGAGCTGGCGAGGCTCGCGCCATCCGCTCCAAAGATCTCGAAATAGTTGTCACCCGCCCGCGCTTCGAAGCCCGCAAATTCCCGCAAGTCGGAATCGATCTCGATTTCTCCCTCGTCGAGATCCGCACCCGCGATCAGGGCCTGAGCCTTGGCCGCCAAGTTAGCGTCAAACTGGGCGATCAAGCTGGCTCGAATCGTCCAGAAAATCAGGGCGCCGCCGCCGAGCAGGAGCAGGGCAATCGCGCCGCAAAGCAGAAGCGAAGTGCGGCGCCGAATTGAGATCATGCAGCCTCGAGCACATAGCCTAAGCCACGGCGGGTCTTTATGATCGAAGAGCGACCCGGCGGCGTTAGCTTTCGCCGCAACGAATATATCGCCGAGTCCACAGCGTTACTTACGGGGCTGGCGCGTTCGGAGTAAATGCGGGCCTCGATCTGCTCGCGGCTGAAGACTTGCCCGGGCCGGCGGGCGAGGCATTCGAGAAGCGAGAATTCACGCGCCGTCAGCACGATTGGCTGCCCGTCTCGCAGCACCTTCTTGGCCGCCAGATCGATCTCGAGATCCGCAACGATCAGGCGCGAATCGGCCCGACCGTGGCGTCGCCGAGCAATGGCCTCGACGCGCGCATTGAGCTCTTCGAGGGCGAAGGGCTTCGTCAAATAGTCATCGGCACCGAGCGCCAACCCCCTCACTCTATCGTCCAAGCCGTTAAGCGCTGTCAGGATAATGACAGGGATATCCATCCCCCGGAGCCGCCAGTCTTCGAGCAGCTTAAGTCCGCCCTTTCTTGGAAGCATGAGGTCCAGCACGATGACATCATAGGCATGGATCGCGGCGAGCGTCTCGCCTTCTTCGCCATCCTCAGCGGTATCGACGGCATGGCCAAGACGAGTCAACGCCTTGGCGAGTGTCGTGCGGAGACGTTGGGAATCCTCAATCAGCAACAAGCGCACGGCAGACGATTATCGCGGGCACGGGCAGTTCGAGAAGCCTCGGTTCTTGATTAATCCTGGACATCTTGCGTTTGGCGAATCACCGTGCCGTCCTCGGCGACGACGACATCCAGGTCCGCGGCATCGGGTCGGTCGATCTCCACATGATAGGTGACTTTGCCGGCTGCTACTTCCTTGTCCACGTCGTCGATTTTTGCGCCGGCCGGCACGAGCTTCTTGACAGCATCCTGCAACACAGCCGGCGCATCGCCGAGCGCAGCATCTTCCCGGGTCTTGATCAGTTTGCCATCGCTTCCCACGTGCAACTTAAGATCTTTGTCACCCTTCAGATCGACTTCCGCCACATAGAGCGCGCGACCTTCAATGGTGATCAAATTTATGTCGTCAATCCTTCCGTCGCGCGCGTTCGAGCGGATCGTGTCCTGGACGGCGGGAGGACATTGCTCCAACTTGATGTCGTCAGCTCTTAAATTAAGCGTGCTACCCGCAAGGGCGATGAGAATCATGGTTTCGAGTGTTTTCATAGTGCTTGTGTTTTCGGGCCGCGGTTTTGCGACCGGTGACCACACTGACATGCAAAGATGATGGCAAAATGAGGAGCGCAGCTTTTTTTTGGCGTCCAAAAGACTACAAGAAAGTGTTTGGCTCGCTATCAGGTCGCCAGGAACTATTCAAACGAAGCTGAACTAAGCGAGCAGCAGCTTCGCCGCCGGCAGCGACCAGGCGAGGAAGCAATCGGCGAACCTTCGGTGACCAGATTGATGACAAGATCGGGTTCGGTGCCATTGAGGTTTCTTGCGATTTCCAATGCAACGTGGACTTGCCGACTCCCGGTCCGCCCGCCAGTCCGATGGCGATTCTTCGAGGAGTGCCTGTCGCGACGGCTTCGTTCGGCGGATCAGGAGCGAGCACGCCGCCTCAGGCGTTAGCGTTAAGTCCTTCGGATCAGAGTTCGGTGGCATTTCTTTCCCGTGCGAGAACGGTAGCCACTCTGCGCCGCGCTCACAAGCCTTCGAATCCTGACACAGGCTTGGCCGCGATGGCCTTGGGCCGAATCCCGCCGGCTCAGGCGGCAGACGGGGCTATTGGTTTCAACCCGTCTCAGCCGCTGTGTTCGCCTGGAGCCTGTTTGGAGAATCGATGTCCGGTCTTCTGCTCCTTGGCGGCGCGTCGGTCCTGGCCTCCATCACCGCGATGCGCCTGTTTGGGCGATAGGCGGCGGCCCCGGCAAGTCAACGAACTTACCCGTAGTCGGCTCCGTCGAACCATGGCCCCGCGTTTATTTGGTTTGGTGCGCTCGGAAGCCCGATAGAACTCACCGCGATGCGCTTACCATGGGGTTCCGATGAAAATCGGGGACTGGCGTCGGCCGCTTACGCCGTCGTTGTTGTGGTCGGATGCGTGTTCATCTTATACAGCGGACGGGCCTTTTTCTTCCCCTGCTCACTGCGGTGATCGCCGTTGACCTGGTCCACGTTCTCGGCCGCAGCGATTCTGCGCTACGCCGTCTAGGACAACAGCCTCTCGTAAAGAATCGGCAACTGGCTTGCGGGTTTCTTGCACGCCGTGCACGCTGGCCCCAGTCAAAGACTTTTGCCATGAAACGCATCCGCATCAACCATACGACGGAATATCATTACAACCAGCCGGTCACGTTCGGTCCCCATCGCGCACTGATGCGGCCCCGGGAGGGGCACGATGTGCATATCGAGAGCGGGCGGCTTGATATCGAGCCGAAAGCCACGGTGCGCTGGTTGCGCGATCTCGACGCGAATTCCGTTGCCATCATCGCCTTTTCAGAACCTGCCGCGACGCTGCGCGTCTGTAGCGAAGTGGATGTCGATCTCTTCGATGACAGGCTCACAGACTGCCAAATCGACCCGATTGCCCGCGCGTTTCCGTTCCACTACTCGGCGAACGAGCAATTGGGATTGGTCCCTTACCGTCTCCCCAGCTATCCACATGACGGCACGACCCTGAAGCGCTGGCTACGCGACCTTTACCAACCCGGCCAGTTGATAGACACCTTCGATTTGCTGCACAAACTGAATTCGCACATTTTCGAGTCTCTCAAGTACACTCGCCGCGAAGATCCAGGCGTCCAACGGCCCGCCGAGACGATCGGTTTGGGCAGCGGATCCTGCCGCGACTATGCGGTCCTCATGATGGAGGCCGCTCGCCAGTGGGGCTTTGGGGCGCAATTCGTCACCGGCTATGTGCAGATGGGAGAGGGCCAGCACGGTGCCACGCACGCGTGGACCGAGATTTACATTCCGGGAGCGGGCTGGCAGGGATTCGATCCCACGAACAACAAGCCCGCCGGGGACGAGCATATCTCTGTCGGCGTGGCTCCTTCTCCTGAAGACGCTTCGCCGCTCTCCGGTTTCTGGGATGGACCGGCGGACGCCTTCGAGAGCATGGAGGTCTCCGTTCAGGTCGTGGCGCTGAAAGAACCTCCGGAACAGGCGCTCTAGGTGCGATGAGCGGGCAGGGGCGCGCCGTTCGTGCAGCCCGCTTTGTCAGTGCCGGATGCTGCCGTCGTTGCGTGTTGATTACTCGAGAACGCCGCCCCTCTCTTTCTGACCTTCTGGACGGTATTGCGATTATTCTTCAGGCAGATTTTTCGGGACGCACCTTGAAGAACACCACATAGAGGACCGGGACGACGAGGAGCGTGAGTGCCGAGGCGAAGAGCAGGCCGACCACGATGGTGACAGCCATCGCGCCGAAGAATACGTCGAAGAGCAGTGGGATCAGGCCGAAAACCGTCGTGAGAACGGCCATGGATACCGGACGCACGCGACTGACGGAGGCATCCACCACGGCATCCCACGCTGGCCGTCCGGCCGCGAGCTGGGAGTTGATTTCGTCAACAAGGACGATCCCGTTCTTGATGAGCATGCCCGAAAGGCTGAGTGCGCCGAGCAGGGCCATAAACCCGAACGGTTGGTTGAAAACGAGCAGGCCGATGACGATGCCGATGATCGAGAGCGGGACGGTGAGCCAGATGATGAGCGTGACGCGCAGAGAGTTGAAGAGCCAGATTACCGTGAGCACCATCATCAGCAGAAAGGCGGGAAGGGTGCCGGCGAGCGCGGCCTTCGCCTCGGAGGAATCTTCATGTTCGCCGCCCCATTCCATGCGGTACCCGGGCGGCAGCGGGATAGCTTCGATCTTGTCGCGGACTCGCCCAAACATCGTGCTGGCGAGGCCGGAGGTCTGGTCCGCATGCACGGTGATGGTCGGCAGGCGGTTTCTTCGCATACGGATGGGGTCTTCCCATTCCGTCGTGAAGCCGGAAACAATCTGCCTGACGGGAAGAAAGCGATCCGCTACCGGACTGAACACCTGCACGTCCCTTATCAAATCGGGGTCGGCGCGCTCGGCCTCGGGACCTCTCGCCATGATGGGCAGAAGCTCGTCGCCTTCGCGATAGACTCCGATGCGCTGGCCGCTGAAGGCAGCCTCAAGTGTTCTGCCGAGATCGCTCCGTGTGATTCCGGTCAGGCGGGCCTGTGCCTCGGAAAACTGCGGGCGCAGAGCAGGCACGGGCTCCCGGCTGTCAATCCGGATGCCTTTCGCCCCGCCATCAGCGCGCAGAATTTCCATAGCCTGGGCCCCGAGAGAACGAAGAGTGTCGTAATTCTCTCCGGAAAAGCGCACCTGCACGCGCCCCCCTTGGCCGGGACCCAGCAGGAACCGCTTCGAGATGATCTGGGCGTCGGGATACTTTTCGGTAAGCTCCTTCTGAACGCGCGGCAGGACTTCATTGATGAGACTTTGGTCCTTCACATCAATGAGAAATTGCGCGTAAGACGAGTCAAATTGCTCTGGTGAATAGGTGAGAAGAAACCGCAGGGCGCCCTGGCCGACGGACGTTGTAATGTGCGTAATGCCGGGAATATCCGCGATGAACTTCCGCATTTGGCTGGTGACACGATCGGTCTGATCCAGGCGGGTACCCCCAGGCAGCCACACGTCTACCATGAACTGTGTCCTCGTCGAGTCCGGGAAAAAGCTGTTTTGCAGGAACCGGAATCCAAAAATGGACAGAGCGAGCATTCCAACGAGCACCGCGATTGTCACGCCCCGCGCCCGCATGCAGGCGAGAAGGATCTTTTTGTAGCCCTGGTAAATCGGGCCCGCATACGGGTCCTTCGCTTTGTCGGCTTCGCCGGGCGGGGCAGACTTCAGAAAAATGTATCCGAATAGCGGGGTGATCGTCACCGCAGTGATCCAGCTCAAGCCAAGGGAAATCAGCAAAACGACGAACAGCGAACGGCAGTATTCACCCGTGCTGTCGTCCGAAAGACCGATCGCCCCGAAGGCGAGAACCGCGATCGCCGTCGAACCCAGCAGCGGGATTGCCGTCTGCGAAACCACGTCCTTCGCCGCTTGCATTTTGTCCTTCCCGCGTTGCATCGCGACGAGCATCCCTTCTGTGATGACGATGGCATTGTCCACCAGCATCACGAGAGCGATGATCAGCGCGCCGAGGGAGATGCGCTCGAGGATCAGCCCAGTTTGCTGCATGATGATCATCGTGCCGCACATGGTGATGAACAAGATTGCCCCGATGATTAGTCCGCTGCGCACCCCCATCGCGAGGAGTAGCACCACGAACACGATCGCGACCGCCATTCCCAGGTTCAGAATAAATTCGTCGATCGCCTCGGTCACAGTGTCCGCCTGGAAGGAGACCTTGTGCAGCTTCATGCCGAGCGGGATTTGCGAGCCGAGCTCCCGAATGCGCCTCTCGACCGCCGCACCCATCGTCACCACGTTTCCGCCGCCGACCGTGGAGATGCCGATGCCGATGGCGCGCTCGCCATCATAGCGGAGCGACGTGGCCGGAGGATCGATGTAATCGCGGCGGACCGTCGCGATGTCTTTGAGATAAACGAGTTTTCCGCGATCAGCCGCTCCGCGGATGAGCAGATTCTCGAAGTCTTCGACTCCCGTCCATTCGCCGGTGGGATCGATCGTGATCGCAAGGGGACCGACGTCCACGGCTCCGCTCGGGACAACCAAGTTTTGCTCACGCAAGGCCGCGAAGATGGCGTCGGGGCGGATGCCCAGCTGGGCCATGCGGTCGCGGGCGATCTCGATGTAGATAACTTCCTGCTGGTGCCCGAAGATCTCGATCTTCTTCACATCGGGCACGAGCAGCAATTCTCGCCGGAGCAACTTCGCCGTGTCGTAGAGCTGCGCGTCGGAGAAATCGGGCCCGGTGAGCGCGAAGAAAATCCCAAAGACATCACCGAAATCATCAAGCACCAGGGACGGCCCCGCACCCGGTGGCAAACGGCGCTGGGCGTCGGCGACCTTCCGGCGAAGTTCATCCCACACCTGCGGCAGCGAATACCGGTCGTATTGGTCCCTGATTGTCACGGTCACCGTGCTGCGTCCGCGCTCGGAGCGGGAGACCACGCGATCGAGTTGCTCGAGCTGCTGGGCGGCGAGCTCGATGACGTCGCTGACTTCCTTCTCCACTTCCTGCGCGGAGGCGCCGGGGTAGGGGGTAATGATCAGGGCGTCTTTGATCGTGAACTCGGGGTCTTCCAGCCGCGGCAGATGGATGTAGGACCAGATTCCCAGCACGACCATGAGGACGGCGAAGACGATGGTGACCGTCTTGTTTCGAATTGACGCCTCGGCAATATTCATGAAGGGCGGGTCAGGGGTTGTTTGCTAGCATTCGCCGCACCCTCATCCCCTCAGACAAGAAGCGGACGCCGGTGGTGACAATTTCGTCGTTCGGGGAAAGGGCGGGGCCTCTCACCCTCATCGAATCGCCGGTCACACCGAGCATTTCGACCTCCACGCGGCTGACCCTCAGGTTCGCGGGGTCCAACCTCCAGAGGAAACCCTTCTTGCCCACAGAGGAAACCGCCCGCACGGGCACCAGAAAGATCCCTTCCTCGGCGGGTTGCGCGCTGAGCCGGCTTCTCGCCCGCAACAGCACGGTGCACGTCATGCCGGGAAGTATGTTCTGATCTTCGGGCGGGTAGAGATTGAAGGTAACCCGGAAGGTGCGCGCGGATGGGGTGGCCTCCGTGCTAAAGGATTTGAGTTCCAGATCGAATTGCCGGTTCGGAATGGTGGGGAACTCGGCCCTTGCCTCGAGGAGATCGCGCGCATTTCTCGCGGTGATCCCACGCTCAGCTGCGGACATGTCGGCCTCCGGAACTTGAATATCGACTTCCAGGATCGAAGTGCTCTGAAACACGAGCACGGGCTGGTTGGCCTGCACGTTCTGAAAATTATTGACGAGGGTGCGGGCGACCCGTCCGTCAAAAGGAGCCACCAGGCGTGTGTCATCGAGGGCGCGCTGGGCCTCGCGCAGGGCCGCCTCTGCCACGTCGTTGGCGCGCTGGAATCCGTCCAGCTCGCTGCGGGAGATCACGCCGCGTTGGAGCAGTTGGCGCCGCCTGGCGAGTTCGGTGTGCGCGTTGTTGAAATCGGCGCGGGCGGAGTCTACCCGGGCGACGAAATTGGTTTCGTCGAGGCGTCCCAGAAGCTCGCCGTATTTGAAAACCATCCCTTGCGTGGCGGGGAACTCGATCAGCCGTCCAGGGACGTCGAACGACATGTCGGAGGAGTCGGCGGCAGCCACCTCGCCGGGGAAACGTCGAAAGGGCACATCGCTTGTCGAGGTGAGAACAAGGGTCTGCACGGGCGGAACGGCGGGCGCCAGTTCTTCATCCGGAGAACACCCGGCCACCCAGGCCAAGGCCACCAACAGCCCGATCCTGCGAAGAGAAAACCGCCAAGAAATATTGTGATGCATGCCGGAAGAGAATTTTCGTGGAGCTTCCTGAAATGCTGAAGACAGCGCCAGAAGATTATCTCCTTTCGCAACCATGCGGGCGATGGATTTCCTTCTGGCTTTAACGCGCGGCCCAACGAAACAATGCGGACGCGAAGATGGGCGCCACGACGAACACCATCACGCTGGATGTGCATTCGGTCGAGAGACTTCTGGACTCGGACGGGTCTTTCCTGCTCGGCCCGCGAATCCATCCGGAGGCGACACGGAGTATTTTCCGCGATGCGGAAGGGCTGCGCGCGGATAACGGCTTCCAGGTCGCGATCCGAGTTCCCCCGCAGGACCTCCCTCGGAGACCCGAGGTCGAGGCGGCAATTCACGCGCATTTCGCGGCTGCAACCGCGGGTGCCGGTTTCGAGCTGCGCGAGACCCTGCGGAGGGGCGGCTACGGCCTGCTGATAGCGCTGCTCGCGGTGGCGACCTTGGTCATGTTCGCGGAGTGGCTGCAGGTCTTCAGCCAGGGGCGCTTCTACACGTATTTAAGCGAGAGCCTGATCATCATCGGCTGGGTGGAGTCCGATTCAGCTGCTCTTCGATCACTTTCCGATCCGGGCGCAGGCGCAACCTCGCGGGCGCCCTGGCGCGCTCCCGGGTCCTTCTTGAGACACGATAAAGTGAACCCGGCTTCCGCAGGCATTTCGTGCTCCGGGTCGTCATGTTTCGCTTCCATCGGCGTTGACTAAGTCTAGCCTGCGCTCACTGCCACCGACTCTCAACTACTTGCCGCAAAGCCGATGAACATCCTGGTATCCGACTTTGACAGCACCGCGACACGACACGATTTTTTCGACCTGGTCCGAAAGCGCTGGCCGTTTTCCCCCGAAGACGATCCGTGGGAGAAATTCGTGGCGGGCAAAAAGACTCATTTCGAAGCTCTGGCCGAAATCTTTATCGGCATCCGCACGAGCGAAGCGTCGCTGCTCGAGCTGGCGGACTCCATGGAACTCGACCCCGAGTTAGCGGAATCCGTGCGAACTCTGCAGAATCACGGTTGGGAGATCCTGATCGCGTCCGCCGGGTGCGATTGGTACATTCAACGATTACTGAAGAAAGCCGGAGTGTCGGTCACGATTTATTCCAACCCCGGAGTATTTGATCCCGAAGGCGGATTGCAAATGTCGCTCCCGGAGCGCTCGCCTTTCTTCAGCCCGACGACGGGTGTGAACAAGCTGGCGATCGTGCAAGATGCGCTCAGGCGCTCGGATTGCGTGGCTTTTGCCGGGGACGGCCGGCCGGACCTGAAGCCCGCACTGATGGTGGAGCCTCACCTGCGTTTCGCCCGCGGGTGGCTGGCCGAGGCGTTGAGCGAGCGCGGCCAGGGATTTCATCCCTTTGAACGCTGGTCGCAGATCGCTGCTCAACTTCAGAAGACCGCGCGCTGACACCCAAACAGACCTTCATTCCCAACCTAGTCCGCGTGAAACCGGGAGCTTTGGACCGAATGGGCGTTTACGCCGAGCGGTATGGCTTTGCGCGGGTCCTGCTCTTTTTCAGCCAGGGTCTCGATGCCCGGCTCATGGATCGCCTTACCGGGTCGCTTCACTCCCGACGCATTGAGATTCTGCAACGAACGCCGGTGGAATCTGCCAGTTTCGAAAAAGCGACCGAACTTTTCCATGAATCACCGGGAGATGCCGATGCGATCATTGGATTCGGTGGCGGCAAAGCCCTGGATGTCGCCAAATACATCGCATTTCTTTCCCGGCTTCCCTATCTTTCCGTGCCGACGTCTCTCTCGAACGACGGCTTTTGCAGTCCGCAATCCAGTCTCACGATCCAGAACCGGCGCCGGTCGATGCCTTCCGCCATGCCCTTCGGCGTGATCCTTGATACGGCCGTGTGCCTGGACGCCCCTGAAATCCTTTGGCATTCCGGAGTCGGTGATCTCGTGTCCAAACTTACGGCGGTGACGGATTGGAAGATGGCCTTCCATGCCGTGGGAACCCGCGTTGACGATTTTGCCGCCTTGCTTTCGGATTCCAGCGTCTATCAGTTCATGGCGAGGCCCGAGCACAACACCGAGGGCGTGAGATTGCTGGGCACCGCGTTGCTCTTGAATGGCATTTCCATGGCGATCTGCGGCTCTTCCCGGCCAGCCAGCGGCAGTGCGCACCTCATCTCGCATGCCTTGGACAGCGTCAGCAAACGACCGCACCTTCATGGGCTTCAAGTTGGCGTGGCCACGTATTTGATGAGCCTTCTGCACGGTCAGAACTCCGACCGCATCGCGACTCTCTTCGACACAACGGGATTCTGGAAGGCCATCGCGAGCGGTCCCTTCGATCGTGCCGAATGGCTTGAGGCGGCCCGGCTGGCGCCTTCGATCAAATCGGACTTCTACACCGTCCTCTCCTCCCGCGACTGCCTCCCGGAAATCGAACACGCGCTCAACTCTGACGCGAACCTGCGACAGTGCTTCCAGGATTGAAGTGGGCGCCTGAACAGTGGCTTCCTTCACGCAACTGGGAGAAAAAGGGGAAGGCTTTCGCTTTCGTGGCGATAAGCCGGAGCTTGCAACGCGTTGTGAACTGCTCACATAATTTTTGTTGATGAAAACTACGTCCGGGCAAGGAAGTCTGTCTTGGTATGCGGTGCCCACCAAGGTGGTGGTCAAGGAGTTGAAAACGGATCTGGAGGCCGGCTTGGGGTCCGGCGAGGTCTCCGAGCGGCTCAAGAAGTATGGTCCCAACCGCCTCCCGACCGCCGGCAAGCGCGGTCCGCTCATGCGGTTTCTCATGCAGATCAACAACGTGCTCATCTACGTGCTGCTGGCCGCCGCGCTCGGCAAGGTCTTCCTCGGCGAATGGCTGGATGCCTCGGTGATCCTGGGCGTAGTCATAATCAACGCCCTGCTTGGCTTTGTTCAGGAAGGAAAAGCCGAGAAGGCGCTGGATTCGATCCGCAACATGCTTTCTTCCGAAGCCATGGCCGTGCGCGAAGGAAAGACGCGCATGATCCCTGCCGAGGAACTGGTTCCCGGAGACGTGATCCTGCTGCAATCGGGTGACAAGATTCCCGCCGACATCCGCCTCTGCGAAGTCAAAAACCTCCGCGTCGAGGAAGCTCCTTTGACAGGCGAATCCGTCCCGGTGGATAAAATCGAGGACGCGGTGCCCGAAAAGTCCCAGATCGGCGATCGCAAGAGTATGGCCTACTCGGGCACGCTCGTCGTCTCCGGCCGCGCCAAGGGTATCGTGGTGGGTACAGGAGGGAGCACCGAATTGGGCCATATCAACCAGATGCTCTCGGGGGTCAAAGCGATGGAAACTCCGCTGCTCCGGCAGATCGAGAAATTTGGCAAGATCCTCACCGTTATCATCCTCATCGTTTGCGCGATTACCTACGCTTATGGCCGGCTCTTCCTCGACATCGGCTTTGTGGAAATGTTCAAGGCCGTTGTCGGCGTGGCCGTGTCTGCCATTCCGGAGGGCCTCCCCGCCATCGTTACCATCACCCTGGCCATCGGTGTCCAGCGCATGGCCGGACGTCACGCCATCATTCGCCGGCTTCCTGCCGTCGAAACGCTTGGATCGGTCTCGCGGATTTGTTCGGACAAGACCGGCACGCTCACCCGGAACGAAATGGTGGTCGTCGCCGTCGCGACCGCCGGCGCCTCTTACGAAGTCACCGGGGAGGGATACTCGCCCCAGGGAGAGGTCCTCGAAGGTGGCCACCCCGCTTCCAAGAATCCCGTCCTGGAAGCGATGGCCCGCGCCTCCGTGCTCTGTAACGAATCTTCCATCCACGAGGAGGAGGGCGTGTGGAAACTTACGGGCGATCCCACCGAGGGTGCTTTGCTTCCCTTCGCCGCAAAGGCTGGGCTCTCCTCCGAGGCCGAAACAGCCGCCCTTCCGCGCACCAACATGATCCCCTTCGAGTCGGAGCACAAATTCATGGCCACGCTCCATGACTCGCTCCTTTTCGTCAAAGGAGCTCCCGACGTCATCTTGAACTACTGCGACCGTCAGGAACTTTCAGACGGTACGCAGGCGCCTCTGGACCGTGCTTACTGGGAAGAGAAAAACGAGGAAATTGCAAGCAAAGGCCAGAGGGTGCTGGGACTGGCTTGGCAGAAAGACGCCAAAATCGACGAAGCCTCTTTCAATGCCGCTGGCCTCACCAAGGAACTCGTCCTGCTCGGCCTGGTCGGGATTATCGATCCGCCACGCGATGAGGCCATCGCTGCCGTCAAGGAATGCCACGAGGGTGGCATCCGGGTGACCATGATCACCGGCGACCACGCGGTCACGGGGGCCAGCATCGCCAAGATGCTCGGTATCGGCGACGGCAAATCCTATGTTACCGGGCGCCAGATCGAGGAAATCGACGACGACGCCCTCGAGGCCAAATGCCGCCGCATCGATGTCTTCGCCCGCACGAGCCCCGAGCACAAGCTGCGCCTGGTCCGCGCCATGCAGGCCTCCGGGCAAGTCGTGTCCATGACGGGCGACGGAGTCAACGACGCCCCTGCGCTCAAGCAGGCCGACGTGGGCGTCGCGATGGGCATCAAGGGCACGGAAGTCTCCAAGGAGGCGGCCGAGATGGTTCTCACCGACGACAACTTCGCCTCCATCACCGCAGCCGTCCGCGAGGGCCGCACCGTCTACAACAACATCGAGAAGGCCATGCTGTTCATGCTTCCCACCAATGGCGGCCAGGCCCTCACGATCCTTGCGGCGATCTTCCTGGGCCTCGTGCTTCCGGTGACGCCGCCTCAGATCCTCTGGATCAACATGGTCACCTCCGTAACTCTGGCTCTCGCCATTTCCTTCGAGCCGCATGAGCGGGACGTCATGTTGAGGCCGCCACGGGTTGCCAATCAGCCTTTGCTAAATCAGTTCGGGATTTGGCGGATCGCCTTTATCTCGGTGCTGCTAACGATCTTCACCTTTGGCACCTTCTACTGGCTGACCCACCATGGAGCGGCCGTGGAACTGGCCCGCACCGCCGCCGTCAACGCGATGATTATCGGCCAGGTCTTTTACCTCGTGAACAGCCGGTTCTTGCTGGAATCCTGCTTTTCTATCCGCGCACTCACGGGTAACCTGCTCATCCCGGCTGCCATCGGCGGCGTCATCGTCCTTCAGGCGCTCTTCACCTACGCGCCCTTCATGCATCAAATTTTCGGCAGTGAAAGCCTGCCGCTCTGGATCTGGAAGTGGCTGCTCCTCGGCGGTGTGGTGTTCTTTATCGTGGTCGAACTCGAGAAGGTTCTCGTCCGTTTGATCTATTCACAGGTCAAGACCGCCTGAGACGCGCACGTTTTTCCCGCCGCGCGAGCACCAGAAGCCGGAAGCCTGAAGAGCTTCAGGGCCGAGCTAACTCTAACGGCTGGGCTATGCGCAAGGGATGCCAACCAAACTTTGTCGCATATGGGACAGAGTTTTGTCCAGATGTCGGGGCGGCTGGTTTTCGTAGTCCAGTGCCGTTTTGGAAGTGCGGTTCGGCGTTCTCGCTCGGCTATTCAGGCTAGCCGGCCAGCATGGCCAGGGCCAGGAGGATGGCCACCACCAGGAGCGACAGACTCGCGACCGCCCACTGCCGAAGGAGGCTGTCCCACCGCTCTAGCACCGCGCCGCAGGCGGCGGCCGCGCGTGCGGCAGCCCCGCCCGCGACCACCACATCCCCTTCCGGGATGCGCGGGAGGCGGTGACCCCAGCGCCATAGCCCCACAGCCAGCACCCCGCCGAGCAGGACCGGCCACAATACCTTCCAAAGCGCCGCCGGAGCGAATGCGTCGGAGGGAAAGCCGAATCCCGCAAGGGGATACATTATCCAGGGGACCGCGATGCAAGCGGCTGCCATAGCCAGCCAAGGCACGACGAGTCTGGCGGCCACCGGCTCGGCCGGGTCTCGCTTCGCGGTCAATACGAGCCGGTGCAAAAAGTGCAACATAAGAAGAGTTGTGCCGGACGCCGATAAGCTCGCGAGCGTCCCTGCGATGCCGTAGCCGAGCGGATCCTTCACCGCCAGCTTGGCCAGGGCGCCACCGGTAAGCGGGAGCCCGGCCAGACCGAGCGCTATCAGTGCGCCGGGTAGCACCACGAGGCCGATGCGCTGCGAAGCGGTCAAAGCGGCTACGCCCACGGCAAGGAAGAGCGCGCCTTTTACCAGGACATGGTGGGCAGCATAAAAGGCGACGAGGGGCGCAACGCTCTCGTCGCCCGCAGCCAGCCCCATTCCGAGCACCGCAGCCAGGAAGCCCATCTGGCTTACGCTTGAGTAGGCGAGTGCGGTTTTCGGGTTGTTTTGGGTAATGCCGACGCCAACGCCGTAGAACGCCCCGCAAAAGCCCACGATGGTCAGCAATTCTCCCCAGCCCGGCAGCGCCCCGCCGAAGGGCAAGAATCGAATGAGCCCGATGACACCGGCCTTGACGGCGGCACCACTGAGAACGGCGGCCGCCGGAATCGGCGATGCCGTATAGCTCAGCGGCATCCAGAAGTGCATCGGCAGGAGAGCAATTTTCATTCCGAAGCCGGCTATCAACAGCGAAAGGATCACATCCCGGGAGGGCGCGGTTTGCAGGGCTTCGGCGGCGTCACCAATCCTGAGGCTGCCATCCGGCGTATTGGCGGCGAGAAGCACAAAAGCCATCAAGAGCAGGTTCTCGCCGAGCAGCGCAAAGCCCATGTAGATGGGGCCCGCACGGCGCGCGGCGGGCGTGCCATCGTAAGTCACGAGCCCGTAGGCCGGAAGGCTGACAAGCGCGTAACAAAGGAAAAAGCTCAGGAGATCCGCCGCGAGGAAGATCCCCAGGCTTCCAATGAGCGTGAAGAGCCAGCAGACGGTAAAGCTTCCAGTGATCGCCCTACGCCGGAAAAACGCAGGAGCGTAAAATCCCGCCGCTATCCACAGGAGTGATGCCGCGGTCAAGAGCATGGAGCCGGAGGCGTCGAGCATCAACGTTACCTGGTAAGGTTCCCCGCTCAGCACCACCGGGGAATTCCGGGCGCCGAGCAGCGCGGCCGCCAGCGCTGGAACGGGAGCAACCCAAAGCAACTTCGGAATGATCGGCCTCAGACCCGCGGGCAGGCACGCCAGCAGCAAGGCGACTGGCAAGGCCAGGGCGGAGAGGAGGAGCACTTCCGGATTCATGGTGGCGTGGCCTCCGCGAGGGGCGCCCGGCCGATCTGGAGAAGTTCGACCGGCTTCTGTGGAAACATTCCCACGAGCAACGCGCAGACAGCCAGAGCCAGGACGACGACCTCGCGAAGCCGCGACACGGGCGCGGGCAAAGTCAGCGGGGTTTCGGAATCGGCCAGCGCAGGCGCCAGGGCGCGGAACATGTAACCCCCGGCAAGGAGTCCGCCAGCAAGAATGACCGTGGCCCACCACCATTGACCGGCCGCGAACGACGCCGAGAGCAACAGACACTTGGTGAAAAATCCGCCCGAAGGCGGCACGCCGACGAGCGACAGTGCCGCGAGGCCGAAAGCAAAGACCGTGACCGGCAACGCCCTCCCGATACCGCGCAGGTCGGCGATCCGGTCGTGCCCAAGAACCCCCGCCATCAGGCCCGCCGCCATGAACATCGCAGCCTTGGCAAAGGCGTGCGAAATGGCCTGAAAGATTCCCCCCGCCAGGGCATTTGGCTCAGCCGCGAGCGGGAAAATCAGAAACAGGTAGCCGATTTGAGCCACTGTCGAATAGGCAATCAGAAGCTTCAGCCGTGCCTGCCGCAGCGCGACCACGCCGCCGACCACGATGGCACCCGCCCCCATGGCGCCAAGAATCTGCCCGGCGATCGAGCCCGTCAACCCTGGCGCCACGTCAAACCACAAGCGAACAATCAGAAAAAACGAGCCCTTGACCACGAGAGCCGAGAGCAAGGCGCTGGCCGCGGGCGGCGCACCGGAATGAGCCGGGGGAAGCCACATGTGGACCGGGAACAAGGCGGTCTTCGCCGCCAGCCCGGCGGTCATTAGCGAGATCGCGAGCCAGAGCGCCGGCTCGGGCCGGACCTGCGCAGCCAGTAGGCCGATGTCGAGCGTGCCATAGCTGCCATAGAGCAAGACGGCCCCAAGCAGGTAAAGCACCGAACCGATCAAGGCAAACAGCAGGTAGCGCAACGCGGCGGTCAACGTCGCGGGACTCCCGCTGAGGCAAACCAACGGCACGCCCGCGAAGGTGACCAGCTCCAGCGCGACATAGAGATTGAAAAAATCGTTGCCCAGGAAAAGCGCGTTCATCGCCGCCCAGACCGAGAGCAGCAGGATCCAGAAGCAGAGCGAAGAACGGGTTTCGGGCTTTCCTCGCGGCACGCAGAACTCGCGCGGCGCATACAAACCGGCGGCCAGAGTCACCATGGATGTCATCACAATCATCACCGCGGAGAGTCCATCGGCACGGAGCTTGATCCCAAGGGGTGGAGCCCATCCGCCGGAGAGATAGGTCAGCGCGTCGCCTGTCCGCCAGACTTCGCCGGCGATGACCGCCGCGATGCCGACCCCGGTCGCAAGCAGCGCAAGCGCGATGGCGCGCGCGTGGCGGCCGCCCGCCAGAAAAACCAGCAGAATGCCCGCGACGGGCAACGCGAGGGCCAGCACGAGAAATCCGCCGGGATTCGGCGAAGCGAGTGCTTCTGGCGACATCAGGAATCCGTCTCCTTCGACTTGGATTCCTTGGGGTCATTCCGCAGGGACGTTTCGCCCGTTTCGTCGAAAAGCCGCAGCAGAATGGCGATGCACAGCGCCGTGGCCGAAAAGGCAACCACGATGCCGGTGATGACCAGCGCCTGGGGAACGGGATCGCCGCCCATTCCCGCCGCAGCGCCCCGGCGGGCCACCACCCCGAACAGTAGAAAAATCCCGGCCCCGAGGATATTAAAGGCAAGAATTTTTCGCAGTGGCTGAGGCTGGGCGATCAACCCGTAAAGGCCGAGCCCCACGAGGCAGGCTGCGCAGATTCCGAAGATCGTGGGGATGCTCATGGTCCGGGGGATTTTCCGGGCGGACCAACCACCAGAAGAGCAAGGGTTGCTCCAATGGAAAGCGTCATGGGCACTTCGATGAGAACGATGACCGCCTTGGCGAAATCCTCCGGATACGTCAGAAAACCACGGCCCACAGCGAGACCAGCCACCCCGACCGAGAGAAAAGCCGCGATCCCGACCGCGAGGGCAAACCGCAAGGGAAATCCGCCCACCGCGGGAACGCTGCACACGCCCGCAAAGAATCCGAGAATTCCCATGGCGGCAATGATCGTCCCGCCTGCGAACGCGCCGCCCGGGGCATCCGCGCCGACCCAGAAAAGATAGATGCCCACCAGAACGCCAATCGGAATCAACACCCGGGCGAGGAAAACCAATGGTCCGTCGTTCTCCCGACGAGATCCAAACACCGGACACCCGCCCCAAGAACGATCCGGAGCCAGCGACCAGACAGCCACCAGCGCCAGCAGCAGCACCACTTTTTCCAACATTGTGTCGAGAGCCCGGTAAACCATCAAGACCGCCGTCACCGCATTACCCAGACCCGTTGACGCGAGGGATTCTTTTGCCGCCGGTGCAAGCGTCGGCGCAGGATCGGGCAGACCCACGACAACGCCGACCAAACCGGCCGTGACGCAGAGGCAAACGACCAGAGCCGCGCCGCGCCCGATTAGCCCCGGCGGCCTTTCCGCGTTCTTCACACGGCGCAGCCGGGCGCATGCCCCGAGGAGCAATGCCCCGGTGACCCCGCCGCCCAGCGCTGCCTCGGTCAGCGCCACGTCGGGGGCCGAAAGCCCCATCCAAGCGAGCGAGAGCAGCAGCCCGTAGGCGACAAATCCAACGATCGCGGCAAAGCTGCCCTTTGCCACAATGACAAACCCCGCCACCGCGAGGATGAGCAGCGCAAGACCGAGGGAAAAAGTCAGCTCGAGGTTCACGAGTCGTTGACCTTGCGCGCAATCAGTCGCGAGGCCGACGCGCTGGCCACCAGAACGAGCACCCAGACCGCGAACAGCTTCAACGCGCCGAATGGCCAGGCCACAAGTGGCAGCAGGCCGAGCATGATCAGGCCCAAACCGAGATTGTCTGCCTTGGTCAAAGCATGCAGGCGCGTAAGCGTGTCCGGGAAGCGCAGCAAGCCGACGGTGCCCGCGAGGAAAAAGAACGCGCCGAAGGAAACCGCCACGACAGTAAAAACATTCAGCGCCACGCTCATTGACCTTCCTCCGATTCGGATTCGTCCGTCCGCGGAGCGTCGCCGCTCTTGACGAATACGACGGAGGCGAAAGCGGCGAGAAGGGCGAGGATCAGCGCCACATCCGCCGCCGCCGGCAGCCCGCCCCCGGCGGACAGAAGGAGCACGGCAATGCCGCCGGAGCCGAGCAACTGCGCCGCCATCATCCGGTCCGCGTCGTCGGGTCCGCGCAAGATCCGGACCAGCCCGAGCGCCACCATCGCCAGCACAAAGCCCGCGGCGCAAAGAAGAAACTCACGCATCCTCCGCGTTGCCTCCCAATGCTCTCACCAGCCGGGCCTCGTGCTCGGCCGTCTGCTCGGCCACCGGCTGCTCCGTATCCAGGCAGTGCAACACAATCCGCCCATCCTCTTCCGCGACCGGCAGCGTGCCAGGCATGAGACTGCCCATGCTCAGAAAAAGATCGCGCCGCGAGCCTGGGGGAATCCTGCACTCGCAGGTCACGAAGCCTGTGCGAAGAGGCAGCCGCGGATGAAAAGCGCGGATGGCCACATCCACCCCAGCCACGACCGAACTCCACAAAAAATGCCATCCGAGCGAGAGCAGGGCCATCAAGCGCGGGCGGCTTCGTGAAGGCGGAAGCAGGCGGACGCTGATCCAGGCCGCGAGTGCCGCCGCAAGCAGCCCGATGAAGAGCCCGGCCGGCTTCACGCCGTCGAGCACCAGCCAGAGAATCAGAAAGGCAGAAAATCGACTGCTCCAAGCGGGTAGCGAGGTTTTTTTCATTTCCAACGATTGACGCCGGGAAGCTGACATTTCCAGATTTGCACGTCAATTTCTGCTGACCCCGCAACCGTCGAACCAAGGCGGCACGAACGCAGATGCGCGGATTTAGGGAGTGAGCGGCGGCAAGAATCCTGTTGCTCGTGGCAAACCATTTCAGGTATTCGGACGCATGGTTTTATTCTCCGCGATCCGCACCGGGCGGGCTCCGTTTCTTTTTTTCATGTCCCTCGCCGCTCTTCTGATCGCGTGCCAGACCGCGCCCAAGCAAGAAGATTGGGATGTGCCCCTCACGCTGAAAACCTTTCCTCCCGCCTATGCGGATTATGTTCTCGAAAAAGCGGACCCCGACAAGGACCGGACGATCACTTTGGCGGAATGGACCAGCGCGGGCGGCGACAAGCGCAGCTTTCTTCTGGCAGACGAGGACAAGGATGGAGTGGTCACTCGAGCGGAACTCGTCCAGATCGGCTCCGATGGAAAGCTCTTTGACATGACCCGGCGCTACGTGGACTTCAACAAGGACAACCGGCTCACCCCTCGCGAATTTCGTTCGCCGGCAGGGGTGCGTGTTCTGCGGTTTGATTTTTAGAGCGATCAGGCCGCGGACTTGGGAGCGGCCAAGCCGAGCATCAGGAGCGACATCCCGCTAAAGAGAAGGTTTATGCCGAAGAAAAGCCCCAGCACCCAGGCAGAATCCGAGGGCCACCGGGAATAGACCATCACTCCGAGAATGAGCGCGGCAACGCCGTTGATCAGGGTCCAGCTCCACCCCTTGTGCTTTCGCAGCCTGAAGGCGCCGACGAGAAGGGATATCCCCTCAACAATCAGGAACACGGCGAAGATGAGGGTGATGACTGCGATGCTCGATGCCACGCAAACGAAGAGGGCCAAACCGGCTGCGATGCGGATCAGGGCGAAGAGCGCTTCAAGAAAACGGTGTGTCACCTCCTTGCCAAAAAGGGCCAGAAAGAGGGAAATGGCACCGCTGACGAGGGCGAACGCGCCGAGGAACTGGGCGATTACGATGGAGAAAAGCAGAGGGGAGCCCATCGCCAAGAGACCCACCAGGATCGAAAGAATGCCGCCGGCGATAAGCCAGCCACGGCTCTTCGAGAGCCCTTCAGCGGCGGTGGCAGAGAGATTGGTCGTCATGGTGAAGAATCTTCAAACTGTCGAACGAAGAAAGGCCAGCAGTTTTTGTTGGCAACGGTGATACTGCACATGAAAGCGCGGCGGCGACGAGGAAAAAACTTGTCACAAGATCGGCGCCAGGAGGCGCGCCGCCTGGGCTCCGGCCTTGAAATAGACGGGCCGGGACTCGTAGTCATCGCGTCCAACTTCCATCGACTCGGCAAAATCTCTTTCGAACATTCCGGCCACTTCCGAAGCGAACCGGGCGTCGGAGACCGCGAGTGTAATTTCAAAATTCAGCCGGAACGAGCGGTTATCGAAATTGGCCGTGCCAATCGCAGCGAAGGCATCGTCGACCAGCAAGGCTTTTTGGTGCAGAAAGCCGCCGGTAAAGCGATGGATGTGAATGTTCGGATGCGTCAGCTCCACGAGGATGGCGAAGGAGGCGAGCCAGACGAGCACATGATCGGGATTCTTCGGCAGCAAGATTCGCACCTCGACCCCGCGAATCGCAGCCAGTTGAAGAGCCTGGAGGATCCCCTCGTCCGGCACGAAATAAGGGCTCGCGATCCAAAGCCTTCGCTCGGCCATCAGGATCGCATTCAAGAAGAAGAGCGTGCAGCGTTCAAATTGGTCGGAAGGCCCGGAGGCCAGCACGAGGGCGCGCTGACCCTCGCTCCGTGGCCACGCCTCGGCATCCCACCGCCCGGCGAGCGCTTCCCCGGTGGCAAAGAACCAGTCGGCGACGAAGACCAATTGCAGCTGCATGGCGGAGGGGCCCTCGACCCGTACGTGCGTGTCCCGCCAGCGGCCAAATTTGGGATCGATCCCCAGATATTCGTCGCCGACGTTGTGCCCGCCGATAAAGCCGACCCGCCCGTCCACGATCACGTTCTTCCGATGGTTCCGAAAATTGAGCTGCCAGCGGTCACGCCATTTGCTGTGAGCGCAAAACGTCGCCATTCGAATGCCGCGACCGCGCCATTTCTCGATCACGGCGGCGCTCATGGCGGCACTCCCCAGGCTGTCGAAAAGAAAGCAGACCTCGACTCCGTCCGCGGCTCGGCTGGCCAGCGCTTCCAGCAGACGCAGCCCAAGGCCGTCTTCCCGCATGATGTAGAATTGCACAAAAATACACCGCTTCGCATTGGCAAACTCGGCCAGGATCGCGTCGAAGGTAGCCTGGCCATCGATCAACAGATCGAGCTGGTTTCCGCGGAGAAAGTGCTCGCCTGCCACCGCGGCGAGATCCCCGACCCGCCCCGGCGAGACTTCCGGGCGCGGCACCTGAAAGGGCTCCATTTCCGCGCGCAGTTCGTGAATCTTTGCCTGGTGTGTGACCAGGGCTCGCTTCATCACCTGCGAGTGGGCATCAAAACGCCGGCTCCCGAAAAACCAGTAGAGCGGCAATCCCAGCCAGGGGAACGCGATCAAACCGATCACCCAGGCGATGGTCCCCTGAGCGGTTCGGACCGTGAACAGGGCATGCACGGCGCTGGCCAGCGCGAGGGCCTCCACCGCGAGAAAAACGACGGTTAGAATCCAAGCCATAAGGATGCCCCGCCTCCCCCCGGGTGAGTGAGCTCTGAACTAAAGCGCGGTGCCTTCGAGAAACGGCTGCCCGGACGCAAACCGCCGGATATTTTCGATCGTGACGCGGGAAATCTCGCCCAAGGCTTCCTCGGTCAGAAAAGCCTGGTGTGCGGTGATGAGCACGTTGGGAAAGCTGAGGAGCCGCGCCAATTCATCATCCTGCAGGACAAGGCCCGAGAGATCTTCGAAGAAAATTCCTTCCTCTTCTTCATAAACATCGAGGGCCACCCCGCCAATGTGCCCAGCTTTCAGCGCCTCGATCAGTGCGGTGGTGTGGACCAAACGCCCGCGACTGACGTTGATCAGCATCACGCCGGGCTTCATGAGGGCGATGGAGGCGGCGCCGATGATGTGATCGGTTTCCGGAGTGAGGGGAGCGTGCAGCGAGATGATGTCCGCCTCTTTAAAGACCGTCTCGGGCTCCACATACTTCACGCCGCTTTGTTCGGCCCATTCGTGATTTGGGTAAGGGTCGAAAGCCAGCACACGCATCCCGAATCCCTTGAGGATCTGCGCGGCGATTCGCCCGATCTTTCCGGTGCCGATGATCCCGACGGTCTTGCCGTGGAGGTCGAATCCCACCAGGCCGTTGAGCGAGAAGTTGAGCTCGCGGACCCTGTTGAAGGAGCGGTGAGTTTTCCGATTGAGCGTGAGGATGAGCGCAATGGTGTGCTCGGCCACGGCGTGCGGCGAATAACTGGGCACGCGGGTGACGGCGATTCCCATCTCTCTGGCTGCTTCGAGATCGAGATTGTTGAATCCCGCGCAACGCAGCGCGACCATCCGGATTTCGTGCTGGGCCAGCTTCTCGAGAATCGGCCTCCGCACATTATCATTCACGAACACACAAACCGCGGTCGCTCCCGCGGCGGAGAAAGCCGTGTCGGGCTCCAACCGGAACTCGTGGAACCGCAAATCCAATTCCTCCACTCCCGCGGCATGAGTCAGATAGTCGCGGTCGTAAGGCTTAGTATCGTAAACAGCAACGAGCGGCTTGCCTGAATTCATAAGTTTAGGGTCTCAGGCCGCCGAGAGGATGACAAGCGCATTCTTCGCCAACAGGTCGACCGGATCGTTCTTGCAGAGACGGTTGTGCCAACCGCCGTCGCGAACAAGGACAAATAGCAAGGAGCCACCGATGATGGCACCGCCTGGAGAATCTTAGAAGAGGAGTGCCGCCGCCGCCGCGAGCGTGACGCCGTAGAGGATGACCGGAGGAAAAGCCTTCTTGAGGATCTCGCCTTCGACATTCACAAGTGCGAGAACCGCGCAGACGGCGACGATGTTGTGAATTGTGATCATATTGCCCATCGCGGCGCCCGCGCACTGCAAGGCAAGCAGCGTCCCGACATCCAAGCCGGTATCCTGGGCGATGGACGCCTGGATTCCTCCAAACGTGAGATTCGAGATCGTGGTGGACCCGGAAAAGAAACTGCCCAGCGCGCCGAGGAACGGAGCGAAATACTTCCATGCGCCGCCGGCGACGCTCGCCAGCGCATCTCCGAGGATGATCGTGGACGCCTGGTCGCCACCGATCATCAGGAGGTTGACGAAGATGAGGGCGCCGAACAAGGCAATCACAGGCTTGCCGATGCGCCCGAGCGTCTCGCGCAGCGCGCCGGGCAGGCTCCTCATTGGTGAGCGAAAGAGAAGAAAGGCCAGCACCGCGGTAAATAGGAAAGGGCTGATCGAGGGAACGTAGAGGACCGCGTAGGACCAATCGAGCCCCTGGCCGAGGATGTTGCGAAGCTGGACGACGAGAGACGAGCTGATGGTGAGCTCGCCGAGCCGGCCAAGCGAAATCGGAAGATTCGGGGTCGGCGAGGTCAGCAGCCCACGGAGGCCGAGAACCGGGATACGGGTCACGAGAAGGATGACCACCGTGACAATCAAGGGCGTGAGGGCCACGAGGACCGGGGCGGAGAGGAGCGAGCCCCGGCGTGGGCCGCCAGCCTCCTGCCGCTCGAGACCGATTCCGAATCGCGCGAGCAGGATCGTCGTGATCAAACCGACCACCCCGCCGATGACGGCCGGGAATTCGTAGTTGACCCACGCCACGGCCAGCATCGGGACCACGCAGGAAAGGATCGAAAGGTAAATGAAGCCGAGGTTGCGGCGAATGACGCCCCAATCGACCACCAATCGCAGGGCAACCACGGGGATGATCATCGCCGCGATGCTTTGCAGGATCGCGGTTTTCACGCCGACGTCGATCAGCTCACTTTGCGGCAATTCGAGAAGCTCGAAGCCAAACCACATCGGTGTGCCGACTGCGCCGAAGGCCGTGGGAGTCGCATTGAAAATGAGGCAGAGCAAGGCCACGCGCAGAGGCGGAAACCCAAGCGCGACCAGCATCGGAGCTGCGAGCGCGGCGGGAGTTCCAAAGCCGCAAGCCCCCTCGATGAGGAAGACGAATGCCCATCCCACCACCATGAGTTGTGCCACGGTGTTGCTCGAGATCTCCCGAAGCCACGTCTGCAATACGTCCAGGGCCCCCGACTTCTCGAGCGCCACAAAAAAGAAAATTGCGCCGAAGACGATGGAAATCGGCGTGAGGGCGTCGAGCAGCCCGCTCACGACGGCGGCGTTGGCCAGGCCCGGACTCGTCCCGAAAAACCAAACGCGAATACCGTAGGCAATCAGCGCCGCGAGGGCGAACGCAACGGTTGACGGAAGGCCGTTCTTCTTCGTCATCACGAAGATCAGAAACACGATGGGAAGCGCGGCGAAAAAGAGATTCATGGTGTCGCAGAGCGAAGCTCCTAAAGATTGGCGAGAAGATTAATCGCGAACGCATTGATGATATCGATGAAAAAAGCCGCCGACCAAGGGCACCAGCAGGAACGCACGGTGGGCTGCGCCATACTGCTTGGTAACCGCCGTCATACTGACGATGGCGGTGGCGGTGGTCCCAAGGGTGATTCCGGTAAATCCCGCAGCGACCACTGACGCCTCGTAGTCTTTCCCGAGGGCTCTGAATACGACAAGCGCTGCGAAAAGCACCGCCATCAGCACCTGAAGCGTGATCACCACGGTGAGGAAGGCGACCGCACCCTTCAGCTCCCAGAGCTTCAGGCTCATCAGCGCCATCACGAGAAACATGCCCAAGGCGATGTCTGAGATCGCGCCAAGCCTTGTTTCTCTCCGGACCATTTTAGATTGGGCAGGACCCGCCGCCCCACATTGCTGATGACGATCCCGGCGAGAAGACAGGAGACGAATCGGGGCACCCTCACTCCTGCTTCATCGAGAGCGATATCCAGAAAATAGCCGATGATCAGCGCGATATTGAGCCACAGCCAGGCCCAGAGCACGCCGTAGGAGTCGACCGGCATGTGCTGTTCGTCGTTGGGCTGGCCAATATCGAGATCACTATCGCCGCTGGTGTGGAGCCGGTTCCGTTTGATCAAATGGTTCGCGATGGGGCCGCCGACCACGCAGGCGGCGATCAGGCCCAGCGTGCTGGCCGCAACGCCGATCTCCGTGGCATTGGCGATTCCCAGTTGCTCGGTGAACATGGGCGCCCAAGCGACCGTCGTGCCCAGGCCACCGGTGAGAGATACTGACCCCGCTATTAACCCCGCCTTGGGATCCATCCCAAAGGCCGCCGCAACGCCCATTCCCAGGAAATTTTGCATCAGCATGTAACCTGCGGCGAGCAGGGTTAAGATGAGCAATGGCTTACCGCCGGTCATCAGGTCCCGGATATCGGCCTTGAGTCCGATGCCGGCGAAAAAATAGAGCAAGAGAAAGGGTTGGACTTCGAGCAGGAAGGTCACCTCGAGATTCAGGGTAAAGTAGATAACCGCCACCACGATCCCTGCGAAGAAGCCTCCGATCATCGGTTCAGGTATGCCGTATCTGCGCAGGGTCTCCGAGCGATTCAGTGCGATCTTGCCGATGAACAGCAGGATGATCGCCAGTGTAAACGAGACGAAACTGTTTATTTCTAATTGTCGCATTTCTCTGTGCGGGCGGCTGACGGCTTCAGCCGCGTTGCCGGCGGATCCTTCCTTGTTGACCCAGCTTTTTAAAGCAAAGAAATGAAGCTTTCTCGGCGATGCGCGACGCTGACGCTCGTCAAGTCTGCATCCCTTAATTTTTCGGCAGAATCGACCACAAAGCGATCTCGCGAGGGTCATCCGGTTTCCAGCGAACAGATTCCCGCGTCAATAGCCGCGAACATTTACTGGCCTCCTCGATGTCCTGTTCCGGCGTCAAGTTCGATGAGCCGGCGCCAGGTTGGCCTGCCGCCTCGCTGTCGCAAGCCGGGGCAGTTTCTTTCGAGGGTTTTGGTGCATGCTCAAAGGGAAAGCTTTACACGATGGCGACGCTAAATTGGTGGAACGAGTAAGCTCTTGCAGACCGGTTCAAAATTCAGGATGGCGCGATCAGGTATCTTTCCATCCTTCCTGCAAAGCTGGCGGCGCCGAAGCGTCTGGGGAGACGCGTGCGCTCCCCAAGTTTCCCTGAACACCGTGGCCTCTCGGTCGAAGACAAGCTAGAGGTCAGGTCGCGACGCGAAGAGATTCAGGCCCAGCTGCTCGGAGAGGAATTTGGCCGTAAGCTGGCCTTTGATGCTGTTGCCAGCCTCGTCGAGCCGCGGCGCGAAAGTGCCCAGCCCGCCCTTGCCAGGCGAGACGGTGACGATGCCGCCGCTGACCCCGCTCTTTCCGGGCAACCCGGTTTCATACAGCCAGTCGCCGGAATTTTCGTAGAGACCGGCGGTAACCATCACGGCGAGGACGTGCTGGCAGTGGACGGAGTCAATGACCGGCTGTTTGCTGAGAGGATTCACACCACCGTTGGCCAGGGTCGCAGCCATTCCGGCCAGGTCTTTGGCATTTACGTTCAGCGAGCACTGTTTGGTATAGACATCGGTAGCCTGGAGAGGGTCGAAGTAGATCCGATCGTAGCTCTGAAGCAGGCTGGCGATACCTTGGTTCCGCTGGTTGGCGGCTGCTTCGGACTCATAAACCTCGCGGTTAAGTGCGAGATCTCTTCCGGCAAATCGGGAGAGCCCGTCACGAATAAATTGCCACTTTTCATCGGCGGTCGCGCCTGGTGCCAGGCTGGATGCCGCGATCGCCCCGGCATTCACCATCGGGTTCGTCGTCCCGTCGTCCGCCCGCTCGACGGCTATCACGGAATTAAACGGCAGCCCGGTGCTGTTCACTCCAAGCTTCGCCCGCGCCTCGTCCTCACCGATGGCCTGACAAATCAGCGCGAACACGAATGGCTTGGAGACGCTCTGAATCGAGAATTCATAGTCCGTGTCTCCCGCCGCGTAGACAACGCCGGAAGTACTGACCACGCACACTCCGAATAGATCCTTGGGAACCTTTGCGAGTGCCGGGATGTATTCGGCGTTCTTCCCATGATTAATCGATTTGAACCGCTCGTGCGCTTCGGCGATCAAAGCCCTCACGTGCTCGGCCGGGGGCAAATGGCCGGTCGAAATGGACGAAGAAGCGGTCAACATACTCGTGCCTATTTGGCTAACAGCAGCCGGCGACGAGAGCAAATGCCGAAAGAAATTTCCAAAGGCCGGCGCGGCCGGATCCGGGGAGCGCACGCGTCCCCGCGTGCAATTTCCGGCGTCCCGGCCGGAAAAAGCCCGCTCGGCGGGACGCCGAACACCACACGCGGGGACGCGTATGCTCCCCAGACTCGCGCGGATCCGTCGCCGCAGGCGCGCCCCCGGTCCTTTCCGGATTTCCTTAAGGCGTTGGCGGCTCGCGGGGAGCGCCTGGCATTATGGCTTCCTCTATGCGTCCAATCAAATAGGGAAAGAACGGATTGGACGACATGCGAAGCAGCGAATCCAGATTGACGATGAGCGTGCCCCGCTCTCCCCGCGCAGCAATCGCGCCCAAATGAACGCCGAAATTCTCGGCGGGATCGGGTTGCAACCCGTAAAGCGAATCGCTCGTTGGAAACGGCAGCGCGACATGGGAGAGCGAGAATACGTCCGTCGGATAGGACAAACCCAGCTGTTGTGTCCGTTCGGTCGTGGCGCCGGCCTCCGTGACGCGCTCGATCACCTCGTCGCTGTCGGGGCTGGCATTGGTGATAATCGTGATCCTGAATCGCCGTGGCGGCTCGGGCAGGAGGCGAGCCAGGAGGGTGTCGGAGGCGGAGCGCAAAAGCGCGCCGAACTTGGTGCTCCGGTTCAAGTCGAACAAGACGAGCTCGCTGCCGTTTGTGGGGAGATGAACATAAAATGCAGAAATGATCGCGCGTGTGCTAACGGTCGAATCCATCACGGATTGAAAGGTGATCACGGGAGGCAAATCAACCAGCCGGCCGTCGCGGGCGGAGCGCACTATCTTCCTTTGCAGGGCCTGTGTCAGAAGGTGGGACTGCCGCGCGCCGTTAATCGGAAACGAGTTGTATTTGAACGGATTGAACTCTGGCAGCACGCTGAGCCACGCGGCTTTGGCAAAGGCCGGGAATATCGCCGGCAACCCGGCGAGCCCGGCGAAGCGGGCAAAGCTCGTGATTCCGACCATCGGCGAGATCAACGCGATACGATCTGGTCGTGTCAGCTCGTTATTGTCGAGCGCGTCGAGCGCGTACATCAAGGCAAGCGCACCGCCATTCGAAAACCCGACCAGGTGCAAAGGAGCCGAGGGACCAATGCGCTTACGGGCTTCTCTGACGGCGAGCCGTGTGGCCGCTAACCAATCTTCCCATTCCACGTCCGTCAAGGCGCCTGGGACCGTGCCATGAGCAGGTAATCTCATCGCTATTGAGACATAGCCGTGCTCGCGATAGCGGCGGGCGATGTGGCGCAGACTGTAGGGTGAATCGGTCAACCCATGCAGGAAAACCGCGGCGCCGACCGGTGGGCCGACCGGCTCAAGTATGTAGGAACGGTTCCAGTCCTCCGAAAAATGCCCGGGATAGACCGGACTTCCATCAAAATAGCGATTGATGGGGATGCGGTCTTCCGGATCGAGTTCTTGAGTTACCTCGGCGCGCACACTCTCGAAGATTGCATCCTCGGCCTGCAGGTATTCGGTCCAACCGGCGTGGTCGAGTTCCTTAACGCTCAATTCCTGAGGCACGTACGTGTGCCAGGGTTCAAGGGGCTTGCCGCGCTGTGAATCGTATGCACGTATGGCCAGCAGGGTTATGGTGCTCACGGCGAGCAGCAAAGCCCCGCGTTTCAATATCCTAAGCAACCGAGCTCCCATCATGCCGGCTTTCTTCAATGTTCATGCGTGTGGCTCACCGTTTGAACATCTCCATCGTCGAAGATAACTGGTTTTTGTCCAGAAGGATGAAGGAAATCCTGCGTCGTGTCTTCGCTCGGAAGTGGGTCGTCGTCGAGCCCATTGGGTCGAACCGTAAAACGCGAAGACATTCTCGCCTGTCCGCAGCCGGGCTTCGCCCGCGTGGCCCCGAGTAGCAAGATCTCACCCCAGTTCCCCTGGCCGCTCCCACCGCTACGGCAAATTGCGACGGCATGCCTGCGATGGCTTGGAAATGGGGTGTTCACCCCATCGCGGGGCGCATGGATTTGGTGGAAAATGTGGCTTATGAAAGCCAACGAATTTGCGTTAGACAACAAGGATTCGCCGCCTCGATTCGGCGGTCAAAGAATGGAGCCTGTGGAGAGCGCAGCCGCGATGGGGATCGGGCAAATTGACTCCCATCAGGGCAGAGATAACCCGAGGTATAGCATCGTTTTTCGTCCAGGGGCAGCGGGATCGCTTTTCCCGAGAAGACCTCGGAGCAAAAGTGCAATACACCGTGCAAGCGCATTAAGCCATTCCGGAGGCTGCGTTAGCGATGCCGGCTGACGTCCGTCGCCCCGGGATCGCGGCGAGGATATTCCGCCGCATCCCCTTCGATAAGGTCAACTGGCCGACGAGCTCCTTCCTCATCGGCACCTTCTTGATGTCGCTGACGTTGGTTCCCGCTTACGTCTGGTACTTTGGCCTCGACGGGTTCCAAGTCGCGCTCTTCCTGGTGATGTTTTTCGCGGTGGGATTTTCCATCACGCTTGGCTATCACCGGCTCTACTCGCACCTTACCTTTCAGGCCCACTGGAGCGTGCAGCTCTTCACGCTGATCTTCGGCGCGGCGGCCTTTGAGAACTCGGTGCTGCTCTGGGCATGCGAGCACCGGTCGCATCACAAGCACGTCGATCATGACGACGACCCCTATAACATTCGGGAGGGCCTTTTCCAGGCGCACATCGGCTGGCTGCTTTTCAAGCTCGAAACGCCACCTCCCTTTGACAACGTCAGCGATCTCCAAAAGGACCGGCTCGTGATGTGGCAGCACAAATACATTCATTGGATTGGCGCGACCGTCGCGTTTGCGCTGCCGGCAGCCATCGGTTATGCGTGGGGCGGCTGGACGGCGGCGCTCGGCGCGTTCCTCATCGCCGGCGTAGCTCGCGTGGTTGTCGTGCAACACTGCACCTTCTGCATCAACTCGCTCTGCCACTACATCGGCAGACAGACCTATTCGTCCAGGTGCAGCGCGCGAGACTCGTGGCTGATGGCCCTCGTAACGTTCGGCGAAGGCTACCATAATTATCACCATGAGTTTCCCTACGATTATCGGAATGGCGTGAAGCCGTGGCAGTTCGATCCCACGAAATGGATCATCTGGGCGCTCTCAAAAGTCGGCTTGACAAGAAAGTTGCGACGCGTCCCCGCCGACACGATCCTCCGCGCCGAGCTTGCGGCTTCCGGCGTCCGAACCACCGACGCCCCGGGCTCTCGGTCAATGCCCGCGATCGAGACCGAAATGCGGCGGACTGAATAGGCTTCGGAGGCATTTCCTGGCAGAAAAGATTTTCTGATCACCTTGGCGGCTTTCTCAATTCGCGTCCCGTAAACCGGCTTGGCTGCGGGGCGGAAATCTGCTATAGAAAGCAGTGAAGAGGACTGTCTGAATCCCGCACTGCTCTAACGACGTTCGACAGACGAGAGCTTGAGGAGATTCTCTCGGCCTCCATTCCATTTGATTGATATTGACTGCCTTGAACGCATTGATTCTTTCACTCTGGCGCTTCGGCGAAACTCGCGAGATGGTTCCGGCCGCTTCACACAGCCGGCCACTCCTCGGACAACTTTTCTGGCGGTGCCAGAACGACAGGTCGTGACCGCGAAGCCCGCTCGCACGAAGGGTCGGAGCCAATTGGGGCCGAATTTTCCGGTAGCCGGCATTGGAGCCTCAGCAGGCGGATTGGAGGCGTTTATGCAATTGCTTAAGGGGCTGCCGCCGGATACGGGCATGGCCTTCGTGCTCGTGCAGCATCTCGATCCCAAGCACGACAGCCAACTCGCGGGTTTACTGGGAAAGGTCACCCAGATGCCGGTGTGCGAAGCGTCAGATGGGCTGATCCTCCGGCCGAATCGAATTTACGTCATGCCGTCCAACGTGATCATGACCGTTGCTTCCGGCCGGTTGGTGCTGGCGCCGCGCGGGGATACGGTGCTGCCAATCGATGACTTTTTACGCTCGCTGGCGGCGGATCGCAGTGAACTGGCCGTGGGCGTGATTTTATCTGGAACAGGCGCGGACGGGACAGCCGGTGTCCAGGCGGTGAAGACCGCGGGTGGCGTCACCTTCGCGGAGGATTCAACGAGCGCGCGGTTTCCCGCAATGCCGGAGAGTGCTGTCGAAAGTGGGTTTGTGGACTTTGTTCTTCCACCCGAGAAGATCGGTATCGAGCTGGCGCGCATCGCCCGGCATCCGCGGCTCCTGCAAGGCGTGGCTCCGGCACAGGAGGAGACGGGGAGTGAGGCAACCGGTGCGTTGCAAGCCAAGATTCTGCGGCTGCTCAGCGCCCGCACCGGCGTGGATTTTACGCACTACAAGAGTTCCACGCTGCGCAGGCGAATTGAGCACCGCATGCTCCTGCGCGGCGTTCACGACGAAGTGCAGTATCTGCGATTGCTCGGAAAGGAGCCGCCGGAAGTGGACGCGCTTTTTCGCGACGCACTGATCCATGTCACGAGCTTTTTTCGCGATCCGCCGGTGTTTCAGACCCTGGTTGAGACGGTGCTTCCGCTGATCATCAAAAACAAGTCGCTCGGCGATCCGATTCGCTTTTGGGTGCCGGGATGCTCGACGGGCGAGGAGGTCTATTCGCTCGCGATTTGCCTTTTGGAGGCCCTCCCCTCGGACGTCGAACGACCCCGGATCCAAATTTACGCGACCGATATCAGCGAAACGGCGATTGCGAGGGCGCGGGCGGGGGTGTATCCGAAATCGATCAACCGAGAGGTATCCGCCGCGCGTCTGCGCCGCTTCTTCTCGCCGCGCCCCGCCGGGTACCAAGTCACCAAAGCGCTGCGCGAGGCCTGCATCTTTGCCCGGCAGGACGTGGCGAGAGACCCGCCCTTCGCGAGGATCGACCTGATCAGTTGCCGCAATCTCCTCATCTATTTCGATGCGGCGTTGCAGAAGAAGGTGCTGCCCACTTTACACTACGCGCTGAATCCCGGCGGTTATCTGATGCTCGGTTTGTCGGAGGGCCCCAAGCCTTTTGACGATCTCTTCGACGCTGTGGATGCGAAGCAAAAGATTTTTGCGAAGAAAAGCGCTCAACGGATGGCTCCGATCGTGCAACGCTCCGTGCTCCCGGCCCCCATCGTGCCCTTAAACGATGCGGCAGCGGCGCTTCCGGCGAATCCGCCAGACGTGCGCAAGTTCGGCGACAGGGTCTTGCTCCGGCGCTTGAGTCCGTGCGGGGTGACTGTCGACTCCGACTTGCGCGTGCTGGAGTTTCGCGGCCGAACGAGCCCCTATCTCGAACAACCGACCGGCGCGGCCAGCCTCGATTTCCTGCGCATGATTCGCGAGGACTTGCTTATCGAGGTGCGAACCGCGCTCCAGCAAGCGATGAAAAGCGAGGGACCGGCGGAAAGGAACGCGGTCCTGAGCGACCCCGAAGGATCGGGACGCGTCACGGTTGAAGTGATTCCCTTCCGGGCGCCACCGGCGCAGGAATGGTTTTTCCACGTGCTTTTCCGCGCCGAGAATGGCGCGGAACCTCCGGCTGCAACAAAGCTTCCGCAGCCGAATGGCGAGGCCGAAAATGCCGAAGAACGCGTGACGGCTCTGCGGGAGCAACTCGCCAGCATGCGCGAGGCGTTTCAAGCGATGCTGGAAGACAAGGAGGCGGCGAACGAGGAAATGCAGGTCGTCAACGAGGAAATGCAGTCGGCCAATGAAGAACTTCAGAGCACGAACGAAGAAGTCGAAACGGCAAAGGAAGAGCTGCAAAGCGCAAACGAGGAACTGACCACGCTTAATGATGAGTTGGGCGTTCGGAACACCGAATTGGCGCATCTTATCGACGACCTGAACAACCTTTCCAACGCCGTCGATCTGCCAGTAATCATGCTCGATAAAAAGCTGCGCCTGCGGCGGTTTAGTTCCCGCGCTGCGGAGATGTTCAAGCTGAAGGAGCGCGAAGTCGGCGAGCGCCTCGAAATTCTTGCGGCGGAACTGCCTGAGCTGCCGAAGCTGGCCGCGCGGGTCATGCGCAGTCGGCAGGGGATGGAAAGAGAAATCGTGCGGGCGGGCGATCACCGGTATTCGCTGCGCATTCGGCCTTATTTAACGGACAACGGGGAAGCGGAAGGAGCAGTGATTTTTCTCGTCAATATCGATCAAATCAAGGAAGCCGAGCAGAAACGGCAAGAGCTGAGCGAAACCCTGGCGAGTCTTTTTGAATCCGCGCCTGACGCGGTGATGACCGTGAATGCCTCTGGCCGGATTGAGCGGGTCAACGGGCAGGCGGAAAAAATGTTCGGCTACGACCGTCGCGAACTGATTGGCAGGCCGGTGGCAAAGCTGATGCCCGGGCAATTCCCCAAGGCACCCGGAAGACGGAGCGCAGGACTTAGCGGCGCGGCCGTTGGATTGGAGCTGCTGGCCCGACGCAAGGACGGCTCGAAGCTTCCCGTGGATATCAAACTCAGCCCGCTGAATTTCGCGGGAGCTGAAAGCATGATTGCGACAGTGCGGGACATCACCCAGCGAAAACAAGCGGAGCAAGCGTTGAGCCAGTCGCACGATGAGCTGGAAACGCGGGTCGCCGAGCGCACGGCAGAGCTTTCCGCGGAGCGTTCGAAGACCGTGGTTGCTCTCGAAATCCGTGCGCGCCAGCAGGCCGCCCTGGCGGGACTTAGCCAGGGCGCCCTGGAAGGCACAGTCTTGGCAACACTGCTGGATGACGCCGTGCGCCTCGTGCAGGCAATTCTCGGCTGCGAAGTGTGCACGGTTATGGAATTGCTTCCCACCGGCAGAGCCTTTTCCCTTCGGGCGGGATCCGGTTGGAGGAAAGGGGCTGTCGAATCCGTGCAGGTTGGGACGGGCCGGAAGTCGCAGGAGGGATTCACCTTGCTCTCAAACGCGCCCGTGATCGTGGAAGACCTGCGCGCAGAGAAGCGGTTTCGCAGCGCGCAGCTCCCATTCCATCGTCGTGTCGTGAGCGGTTTGAGCGTGATCATCCATGGCCGTCGCCAACCCTACGGAGTGCTCGCCGCACACACGACGCGACGACGGAAATTTACTACCGACGACGTCCACTTTCTGCAATCGGTCGCCAACGTGCTGGCGGCGGCCGTCGAGCGCAGGGAGTTGGAGGAGGAATTGCTCAACATCAGCAGCAACGAACAGCGGCGCATCGGCCAGGATTTGCACGACGGCTTGTGCCAGCACCTCGCGGGTGTTGAGTTCAAGACTGCTGCGTTGGCGAAGCAGCTCTCTCGCGATCCGGTGAAAGGCGGCCACGCCGCCTCGATTGTCGAATTGGTTCGAAATGGCGCGCGCCAGGCGTGGATGCTGGCGCGCGGTCTGTCTCCCGTCACCCTCGAATCCCACGGACTCATGTCCGCGCTCCGGGAACTGACAGTAAACTCCAGCAAGCTCTTCCACATGAGCTGCCGTTTTGATTGTCCGCGACCTGTCCTCGTGCCCAGTAATGCGGTGGCAACGCACCTCTACCGCATCGCCCAGGAGGCGATTACCAATGCGGTCAAGCATGGGCACGCCCGCTCCATTGTTGTGAGCTTGGGCCGCTCGCGCAGCCGCGCCACACTGGCCGTCACCGACAATGGAGCCGGCTTCCCGCGAGACGTTCGCGCCGTTCAGGGAATGGGCCTGCGTATCATGCAATACCGGGCGGACACCATCGGCGCGATCCTCACCATTGAGGGCGCAAATCGCAAGGGAACGAGGGTCCTCTGCCAGTTTAAACTCTCTTGATATGGAGAAGATCACCGTTCTCCTGGCCGATGATCACACTGTCGTTCGTGAAGGCTTGCGAATGCTGGTGGAAGTCGAAGGGGATATTGAAGTTGTGGGCGAGGCGAAGACCGGACGGGAAGCAGTTGCCATGACGTTGCAGCGTCATCCCGCGGTCGTCGTGATGGATATCGCCATGCCGATGCTGAACGGACTGCAAGCGACCCGCCAGATCCTCCGGGCAGCGCCCTCAACGAGGGTACTGATCCTTTCCGCGCATGCCGATCCCGAATACGTCGAACAGGTTGTCCTGCTTGGAGGAGCGGGCTTTCTCATCAAGCAAACCTCAGCAGACATTCTCGTCGAAGCGATTCGCGAGGTGCACAAGGGAAGGAGTTTTTTCAGCCCGTCGATTTCCAAGTACCTTCACGAACACTATCAGAATGCACCTCATAAGGCCGTTCTGCGGAAAAGAAAAGGCACGTGCCTCACGTCGCGCGAAGAAGGGGTCCTGCAATTGATTGCCGAAGGCAAGGCCAACAAACAAATCGCCTCCGAACTCGGGATCAGCATAAAAACGGTTGAAAAACATCGGCAGCATCTCATGCAGAAGCTAAGCATTCACGATATTGCGGGTCTGACTCGTTACGCCATCGCCGCGGGAGTTATTGAAAGCAGCATTCAACCGACAACGAAGGATTGATCTCGCTCACTTTAGCAAACGCCGAGCGCGCGGCCGCCGCTACCTCGGCCGCATTGCGTTGGACCGTTCGGCTGAAGGTCGACATCACTTTGCAATAAGCGAGCGAAAATAAGAATTCAGCGTTGATGGCAATCGGGAATAGTTGCCGGCGGGCGTTTGGTGGCTATGACCAGTCCGGTGGACCAGGCAAGGCGGGCTACATGGAGATCATCGCGCCGCTCTAACGAGTTGAGGAAGCCAGGAATCCTCGGGCCATGTCCTGCCGGCCAGGAAGGCTGCGGGAGCAGGTCATCGACGATATACAAACCGCCGGGTCGGAGCAACGAAAGCGCGACATCCAGGTGATCGAACTTGCCGGGCCAGGTGTCGGCGAAGATGAGGTCAAACCGTCGGTCGCGGAGGCCCGCGAGGAACGTGGCGCCGTCGGCGACGTGAAAGCGAACGCGTGCATCGCTCCCGAGGTGGCGGCGCGCAATATCGACCACCGCCCTGTCGTTGTCGACAGTATCGAGAGTTGAGGAGGCGTCCATTCCCGAAAGCAACCATGAGGTGCCCATGCCTGTGCCGGTCCCGAGCTCCAACAGGGCGCCGTTGGGCTTTGAGGCGGCAAGGGAGCGCAGGAGCGATCCAGTAAGTTCGTCGGAAGCCATGCGAAACCCAGCCGCCTCGGTCTCCCGGCGGATTTTTATCAGCTGTTCTGAAAAATGAAGGTTCCAGTTTTCGTTCATGGCAGGGCAAAACACCCGGAGTCTATTGAAGCCTTGACCGATTCGTTCTCCTAAACCGTGCCGGGGCCGCGATGAAGCGAAAAGCTTATTCGCCGGATTGATTCCAACGATAGTCGAGCCGGTCGTGCGGCCGGCTCGCAAGGTGACGAAACAAAATGAATTGTTCTCCGGCAGTTCCAAATGGAATTGCACCTGTCGCGTTATATACCATGTTGGAAAGACCGCGTCACACTATCACTTCTGATGAAATGCAAGGATTGCAATGCGGAGAGCCCGGATGACTCGCGCTTTTGCAGTCAATGCGGAAAGCCTTTCACAGGGCAGATCTACCAGCAGACAAACCAATCGAAATCCAGAGCGGCGTTGGGCGACCGGCGCAGCGTTCAACCCTTCGCGCGCTACGGTGAGCGGCGGCAGATTTCGATCATGTTTTCGGATATCATCGGTTCGACGGCGCTCTCGGAAAGACTGGATCCTGAAGATCTCCTGACAATCCTCCGCGATTATCAGGCCGCGTCCTCAAAGGTCATCGGACTTTATGAAGGACACCTGGCGAAGTATCTCGGCGACGGTATCTTAGCCTATTTTGGTTATCCCTCCGCTCATGAGGACGACGCCAGGCGAGCGATTCAAGCCGGACTCGGTGTCATCGAGGCGATGACCGCCATTCGGGAGCGCTTCCTCCAGGAAACGGGCGTGTGCGTTGACGTGCGCGTCGGCATCCATACGGGTCTGGTGGTCGTTGGAGACTTGCACGAGAAATACGACCGCGAGTCCTATGCGATCGTTGGAAATGCGCCCAATCTGGCAGCGCGCATCCAATCGGCGGCAGAACCCAACTCTGTCGTCGTGAGTGCCGACACGTTCAAGCTGACCAAAGGGTTCTTCGAGGCCGTCGATTACGGCACGCACAAATTCAAAGGGGTTTCGCATGCCGTCAAACTCCATCGGATCCTTCACGAGAGCACGGCGCGCAGCCGTCTGGATGCGGCATCTGGACAGCTAACACCTCTTGCGGGACGTGAGGAAGAGTTGCGAATCGCCCTGGGTCGCTGGCACCGGGCTGAGGAAGGATCGGGACAAGTGGTCGTCGTCTGCGGCGAAGCAGGCGTAGGAAAATCGCGGTTGCTCTTGTCCCTGAAGGAATGCACAAGCAATGATCCGGAGTCGTGGCTGACCGAGCTGCGCTGTTCGCCGTTTCATCAGAACAGCAGCTTCTATCCCATCATAGATTTCCTGGAGCATGTCGCTCTGAAATTGGAAAGCGACGATTCTTCCTCCGCCAAATTGCTCAAAATCGAGGGGTTCGTTCTCCAATATGGCTTGGAGACCGCCAAGGCGGTGCCGCTGATCGCAGCGTTGCTTTCCGTCCCGCTCAACGCTCGGTACAAGCCGGTTGTTTCCACGCCTCAGCGACAAAGGCAAAGAACGATCGAACTCCTTGTTTCCGCCGTGCTGGCGCGCGCCTTCCGCCAGCCGATGCTCTTCGCGGTCGAAGACTTTCACTGGATCGACCCGTCCACATTGGAGATGCTCGATCAATTGATCGCCAGAGCCGACAGGCAGAAGATTCTCATCTTCCTGACCTGCCGTCCCCAATTCACGCACCCTTGGAAGGCAAGGCGCAATTTCACCCAGATTGAGCTTCTCGGGCTCTCCAAGAAGAATGCCGCCGAAGTCATCAGGCGGGTGGCCGGCAACAAAGACCTGCCGCAGGAGGCCATCGACTACATCGTCGATAAGACAGATGGTGTGCCCTTGTTTCTCGAAGAACTGACCAAGGCGATCCTGGAGAGCGCTGTGCTTGTGGAGAAAAACGGACGTTACCAGCTCGCCGCACCTCTGGTTACGCTCGGGATACCTTCGACGCTCCAGAATTCCTTAACCTCTCGCCTCGACCGCATGCAAGGAGCGAAGGCTGTCGCACAACTGGGCGCAACGATCGGTCGCGAGTTTACCTACAAAATGCTCCGGGCGATCCCGGCCGTCCCCAAGAAGAATCTTCGCGCTCAGCTGGAGCGTCTGGTCCAGGCTCGGATTCTCTATCAGCGGGGATCCTCGCCTAACGAATCCTACATGTTCAATCACGCGCTCATTCAGGATTCTGCATACTCATCGCTTCTCAAGAGCCATCGGCGCAGCTACCATAAGCAGATTGCCGAGACCATCGAAGAGAAGTTTGCTGATGTCGCCGAGGCCCGGCCCGAGATCTTGGCGCAACATTATACCGAAGCGTTGCAGTCAAGGAAAGCCCTGCAGTATTGGCTTATGGCCGGCGTCAGGGCCCTGCAGCGTTCGGCTAATGCCGAGGCGATTTCGCACTTGCGCCGGGGACTTTCGCTCGTTGACAAACTTCCGGACGCTGCCTCGAGGGCTCAGTTCGAATTGAAGCTGCAATCGGCAATCGGTCCGGCCCTCATCGCCCTGAAAGGATTCGGCGACAGCGAGGTGGGAGCAGTTTACGGCCGCGCTGCCGAACTGGGCGTGCAACTCGGGGAGGGACCGCATCTGTTCACGTCGCTCTGGGGCCAGTGGGTTTATCATCTGGTGAGGGACGATCTCGATAAGGCTCGTTCCCTCGCCCTGGAGATGAGACATCTCGGGGAAGTCTCGCATGACTCGGGCATGCTTGTCGAAGCGCACTGGACGCTTGGGAACACGCTGTTCTGGCTCTGCGAACTGGAGGAGAGTCGTCTGAACCTGGAGAAGGCCATCGAGGTCTATGAACCTCAGGAGCATCACGTCCACGCCTACATCTACGGGCAGGACCCGGGCGTTGCGGCTCACTGCTATTCGGCCTACACGTATTTGGCACTCGGTTTTCCTGACAAGGCCGTCGCGGCGCAGCAAAGCGCGCTGCAACTTGCGGAATCGTTGAAACACCCTTTCAGCATCGGCTGGGCGCTGGCCTTTCGTTTCATGATCGACATGTTCAACTGCGATCCGGCCCGCGCGCTTGAAGCGGCTGACAGGACCATAGCCTACTGCACGGAGCAGGCTTACTTGTTCTGGCTCTTCGCCGCGATGATCGTTCGAGGCTGGGCAATCTCACTGCTCGGAGATCCCGAGAAAGGTATCCCTCTGATCGAAAACGGTCTGAGCGGTTGGGAGAAGATCGGCTCGATCATCGTGCGGCCGATCTTTCTCGGTTTGCTTGGCGAAGCGCAAGCCCTGGGCGGCGATCTGAAGAGGGCCGGTGCGACGGTGGATGAAGGCTTACGTATTGCCAAGGCTCACGGTGAGCTCCTCTCGAAGCTGTACCTGGATCGCATCAAAGGCGAACTCTTGCGCCAGGGCGGCAAGCTGAGAGAAGCGCAGGCGATTCTGCGCGAGACCACGGAACGGTGTCTGGAAGCGGACGCGCGTTTGTTTGCGCTGGCCGCCGCCATGGGGCTTGCCGATGTGCAAGGGGACATCGGCACGGGATCCGATGGGAAAGAACAAGTAAGGAGGATTCTCGGCACGTATACAGAGGGGTTGGGAAACTCATTCACTTTGCGGGCCCAAAGGACCGCCATGGCTGAACGATTGTCTAATAAGACTCCCGCTTCCAGAAATAGACTGAAATGACCATGCAAACTTACATAAATCGGGGCGGCGAACTTGTCTACCAGCCGCCCTTTGTTTCGGATGATGTGGAATATTACGGCTTCATCCTTGATGCGGACAAGATCCAGCTCCAAGAGCTATGCGACCGTTATCTCAATGCGGCGATCGGAAGCGCCCGGCGGTTTGTCCCGGCCGGAGGCTTCGTGCTTCTCGCCTGCTGCAATCTCCCTTCCCTCCGGTCAATCGCCCCGCCCCACAGCAACTTTGGGCGGTTCGTTGAGCGCGAGGTCGCCTTTTGGGTGTTGGTCATCGACAAAGTCAAACAGCGGTTGTTTTGGTTCATCCCGTATATCTTTGTCGATAACACCTTCGCGATGGCGATGGGACGAGAACTGTACGGCTTTCCGAAAAGCATGGGGACGATCGGGATCCCGCCGTCACCCGAGGAGGCAGCGGATTTTTGGCTCGAAACGCTCGTGCTGAAAAAACACTCTTCGCTCTCGAAGGCCGCGGTGTTGCGTCTGGTCCAGGTTCGGCGAGCGGAGGCGGCTGATCTCTATTCCGGCCCGGTCGGCACTTGGAATGAACTCGGCGGAATGGTCAGGGAGATCGTCACGTTTCTGGATAACGAGCTCGACTTATTCGAGGATATTCGGTTGCTCATTCGTTCAATGAACGACCTCCTTCACCTGAGGATACCGATGTTGTTCCTCAAGCAGTTTCGCGATGTGGTTCAACCCCTGAAAGCATCTTACCAGGCGATCGTTGAGACGACGGCGTTCTCGTCCAGAGTGCATGAGGGACGCATTTTGGGCTCGAATTACGATGTGCTTGTCGAACGGTGTGATAGCCATCCCATTTGCGCCGATTTCGGGATGCCCGCAGCGGGCCCGCTCCGGTCGAAGATCAGCTTTTACGTCAATTTTGATTTCCAGATTGGCTTAGGCACGGTTATACCGCCCAAAGCATAAGGAACGGAGAGCGATCGTTCATCATCCAAAAAGGAATCGAGACTAAGACTATGCCCCCGGAGAAAAAGAAGAAGCTGGCAATCTTGGGTGGCGGGATTGGATCATTAGTGACCGCCTGGCACCTGACGAGCCAGCCGAACTGGCCGGAGATCTACGAGAGCATTACCGTGTATCAAACGGGCTGGCGCCTGGGCGGCAAGTGTGCCAGCGGCCGCGGCCCAAATGGGCGCATCGAAGAGCACGGATTGCATATTTGGTTCGGTTTCTACGACAATTCGTTTGACGTCATTCAGAATGCCTATGCGATCCTGGACCGCCCGGCGGGAGCGCCGCTGGCGGCGTGGTCTGATGCCTTTAAGAAGCACAGCTACCTCGTGATCGCTCATCAATTCAGGGGTCAATGGCATCCCTGGGAGTTTGATTTTCCAATCAATGACCGCGTGCCCGGCAGAGGCTCGGCCATTCCGAACCTGTGGCAGTATATCAGCTTGACGATCGATTTCATCGTGCAGCACTTCGAACGTTCGGGAATGAACCGGCGCGTCGAAAGAGACGTCGATTCGGACGAGAAGCGGAACGTTCTCTCCCGTTTGAGACACACCGTGGGAGATAGGGTTGATGATTTGAAGTTCGCCGGCCAATCCCTTGCGGCAAGGATCCTCTCGCTCCTGGTGTCGCTCGTGCGCGAACTCGGCGACGATGTGCGGCGCCACACCGGTCGCGATTTCTTTCCGATCGCCACGATCCTGCGAGAACTCCGCAACTGGATACGGCGCGAGCTTGGCGATAAGATCAACGTCGATCTTGAAGTCCATCGCTTCATCGTCGTGATGGACCTTGCGATCACGACCGTGAGGGGCTTGCTGGAAGAGAAAGTGCTTTTTCATCCCGACAAACTGGGCGCGCTCGACCACCTGGATCTTCGGGAATGGCTTTCGCGACAGGGTGCTCTCAGCGAGACGGTGAACTCCGATCTGCTGCGCGGCCTCTATGACCTCGTGTTTGGTTACAAGAACGGTGAGATAGGCAAGCCGTCCTTCGCCGCGGGAATTGCGATTCGGTGCATCTTTCGCATTTGCCTTGGCTACAAGGGCGGCGTCTACTGGAAGATGCAAGCGGGCATGGGTGACGCGGTCATCGCCCCCCTCTATCTGGGACTACAGAAGCGTGGAGTAAAGTTTGAGTTCTTTCACCGCGTGAAAAATCTCGGGTTGTCCCCCGACAAGAAATCGATCGCGACGATTTCGATCGGCAGGCAGGCAACGGTCAAAAGCGGAGACTACGACCCGCTCGTGAGGATCGAGGATCTCGAATGCTGGCCGAGCGCGCCGAAGCTTGATCAGCTCGTCGAGGGGGAGGAAATCCGGAACCTCGGCGCGAATCTGGAATCGTTTTATACCACGTGGAACGACATCGAGACACTGACTCTTCGAGCTGGGGAGCACTTTGACGATGTGGTCTTTGGCATCTCTCTCGCGAGCATCCCTTATCTATGCAAGGAGCTGCTCAGCTGCGAAGAAAACTGGCGCGCGATGGTGGAGAAGGTCGAGACCACTCGCACGATGGCGTTCCAGGCATGGTTGAACAAGGATCTGAAAGAATTGGGATGGGATGGAAAAAGTCCGCTTATGGATGCCTATGTTGAACCGATGGACACTTGGGCCGACATGAGCGAGCTGATCGAGCGGGAAGCGTATCCGCCGTCTTCAAATATTCGGAGCATTGCTTATTTTTGCGGCCCGATGGAAGGGGGAATCCCGCCCCAGTCCGAGACGCAGGCCCCCGAGCAGGCGCTGGAAATCGTAAAGCGAATCTCCGATAAGTGGCTGATGATCGACAGCAAGAGGTGGTGGCCAAAGAATGTCGATCCCGCGACCGGCGGCTTCGACTGGAAGTCAGTCGTCGATCTTTATCATCGCGCGAACATCGATCCTTCTGAACGCTACGTGCTCTCGGTCAGCGGAAGCACCTCCGCCCGTTTGGCGGGAGATGCGAGCGGGTTCTCGAATCTCTTCCTGGCGGGGGATTGGACCGTGAATGGGTTGAATGCGGGCTGCGTGGAGGCGGCGACAATCTCGGGCAAGATCGTCGGAAACGTTCTGGCGGGCAATCCGCCGCTAAAGGATGTGTGGGGATACGGAGATTTTTAGCTCGGTATCCAGGTTCTCTGAAGGCGTTTGAGTTAGTTGTAGAGGCCCTTGTGCCAAGGGCCTGTGGATAGAGGGGCGGTTGGCATGGCCGCCTCCACAACTGGGCTTTGTCTCCCTGGATTTCATTGTTGGCCATAGCTCCTTCCTGGCAGGCAGGCGTTAATTCCCGGCAATTTGCAAAGTTATTCGCCGTTCGACATTCCATCGGAACCGGATGGAGATGAGCGACACTTAGGGCGCCGAGGTCCGGCTCTGCGACTTGAGAACCTTTTGGTAGCGGGCTGCGATAGGTTGTGCCTGTGACAAAGCGATTCGCGAGCGCGATTCTATCTGACTTGCCGCTTTGAGAGCATTGTTCTCACGAACGCTCGCTTCATATTGCTTTTGAACGAGGGCAATCGCTTGGTTCTGTCGCTCGTAGAGCGCAGAATAGCTGTAGTGCTGATACGTTAGGAGTCCAAAACAGATTGCCAGGCTTAGGAACGCGATAATCGTCAGTGTTTTCATAATTGTGCCGAACAGCTAATGCAGATGGTCCGAATCTTTTCGCCATAGGCAAGCGAAAAGTGAGAATTGGCCAGATGACGATCGCCGTTGGCATGGTGTTCATTGCCTCGGGCCCGGAGCAGCAGGGTATTGAGCATTCGTTTGCGGTGTTCTCGGGTATATATAGCCGTTGGCTACTTATCATATTACCTTCAGGTTTGGTGTGCCCCGCTTGCGGAGTCGGTCAAGGATCTTCGGGCAGCAACAAGATCTTTCGAAAGAGAACGGCTCTTTGGAAACCATCCGCGCCGACCGGCAAGTGCGTGGTGTAGCGAAGCGTTAGCTGATTGTCACCTGCCTTCATGGCAAGAGGCACGGACAGGTCTTCAAAATCGTCCGTTTTGAAGGTGTGCTGCTGTTGCTCGGATCCATTGAGAAGTACCGTCAAAGTCTGGCCGCGAATCGATCGCGCCGATAGTTCCAGGACCCGCCTTTCCTCGCCGTTTAGACTAAAAACAGTCGTGGATTCTGGAGCTATCCCCCATCTCACCACTCCCAGTCCGTCAGGGTAAGGGCCTTCAATGGCCAGAAAGCCGTGAGTCCTCGCCCCGAGGCGGATTGGGTTGCGAAACGGGCGAATATTTTCGGAGTTGAAGAAAACAAAATATTGAAGTCCATCATAAGCCTCGATCGCTCGCAGAAGCGACCACTCGGAGCGCGCTCGCACCCAGTTCAGAATCTGATTCGCTATCTTGTTAGAGGGAATCCAAGGCGCAACGCCGGCTACATCGGGGTCAGCCACTACAAGAAAAGCAGCTGTTTTGCTGGCGTTGATATAGGAGTCGATGGAGTCGGAAAAAAAGTGGCCGGAAAAGTGGTATTGTAGGCCCGCCTTTCGCGCGAACCATGTCATGGCGACGTCATTCACGTCTCCGGCAAACGCAACCAGCACCTTCAGGCCTTCCGTTCCGAGAAGATCGTTGTCGCGCGCGTAGCCATGCACGGTCTGGACGACCTCGCGATTTATGCTGGCATCCACGGCATTCACCGGAGTCTGCAATGGTTTATCGGTTGCCGGATTCGGTAGCATTCCAGCGATTCCGATAAGGACAACAACTATGGCAATGGCCCGGAGTGGAATCTGGAGGCGCCTATCCGGGATATTCCAAATGCTCCCCATGAAATAGAAGGCCAGGAAGGATTCGAGCAACTGCGACGTCAGGCCGAAGAATGGATTGCCTATTCGCGCAATTCCCAGCGTCACCAGGGAAAGGCCCGCGGCGCCCAGAACCAGCAAGGCATACCAGCACCGGTGATACTCCTTGCGGACGACGGCGATGGCGAACCCGAGGATCACCAGGAAGGAAGCGAGCACGAGATGAGATTTCATCATCTCTCGAGCAGGGGGTCCGGCGAGGTAAAACCAGATCGTGTCGATGTAGCCTGTAGGAAGCCGCCAAAGATGGGCCTTGTCGCCTCGAGTGTTACTCCAGATATAGTCGGCGATATGCTGCCAGTCCAGCGCATAGTAAGGAACGGCCACGAACACAACGGGCACCACAAACATGAGGAAGGGTTCGACAGTCTGGACGAGCCTTCGATCCAGCGGGCGGCTGCCATCGCGCAAGGGAAAATGGCAACCCACGACGAGAGCTGCCGAATAGGCGTACAGCAGAAGTGTATGGAGCACAAAAGAGGGCTTGGTAATAAACGCCATCGCAAAGCAGAACCCGCTTAGCAATAAGCGTCCCCTGGTCTCGCGAGTGCGCAACGCAGGACGATCCATCGGAATTGCGAGGAGCACCCCGGCGGCAGTGGATAGCGCAACGGCAAAATCAGGTCTAAAGTCCTGCACGGCCCGCAAGGCCCAGGGAAACGAGCACGCGAAGCCAATAATTAGCACCTTCAGGATTGTGTCGCTGGCACGAGCGACGGCAAGGCTTAGGCCGAGAAACAAGACGACCAGAATTCCGTTCGCAAGGTAAGGGGCCCAATCGTGGACGCCCAAGAAAAGGAATGAGAGGAAGGCCAGCCCGGTGGACCAGGGACTGTGTGGCGGATTCTTCCAGAGGCCGCGAACGAGACCCTCGAAGCCATGGGCGTATAAGACCTGAGCGCGCTCCAGCCCATCGACAAGATACTTAACATCGTCGAAGCCCGGATCTCTGGTAAGCCTTCCGTTGTGGAAAGACCATTGCAAAGCGAAAGCGGTGAAGATGGCTCCCGCGATCAGAATTAGAAGAAGATTGTTGCGCATCGAATTATGGCGAGTCACGGAGTCGGGACTCGATTTGCGCGTGACGACTCGCACGCCGTTGAATATAACCGCCCGCTGCGAAGCGTGTATGCGAAAAGAACTGATCGAGAGCTACTTTATCTGCCCAAGTTGCAAGAAGGACGATCTCATCACGATTCCTTTTGCGGAAAAGCAGGGTGACATCATCGACGGAGTCGTTACCTGTGGCTCCTGCAAGAATTGGTACCGCCTTGAGAACGGTCTTTTGGAGCTTCTTGTGCCGTCGCTTCGGGATGTCACGAGGCAACTGGCCTTTCAAAACAGATTCGAATCCATGTGGAATGGTTGGAGCAAAGATCGAGGCTGTGTTTTGAAGCCACCAGGTGATGAGCATAAGTGGGAACAGAAGAATTTTTATGATCAGGACGCACTTTTCTATGAGACGGAGATGTTGCGCCTCCCTTTCTGGGATGCGCAGACGTCCATCTACCTGCGGACGATACGATCATTCGCATCAGGATGCGACGTCATGCTCGAAGTAGGGGGTGGAACGGGTAGAATATCTCTCCCGTTGCGGAATTCCTTTAAGACCGTTCTCAGTTTCGATTTGTCGGAAAGCATGGTTCGCATCGCCCTGGAAAAGCGCGATCGAGGTGCAGATTCCGGCAACGTCCACTATTTCATTGCGGATGCGGAGAATATTCCTGTGAAGGCTGGCCTCATTGATGTCGCCATCTTTTCGGGGATTCTTCACCACTTGGAAAATCCCCACATTGTGATCAAGGACACGATGCGCACCCTTGCATCCCATGGGCGCTTTTTGGGAATTGAAAACAACTCCAGTGCATTCCGATTTATTTTTGACTTCTTGATGCGATTGAAGCGGCTTTGGAATGAGAAGGCCCACGAAGAGCACTTCATTATAAATCGTCGTGAGCTCGAACGGTGGTTCAGGGAAGCAGGCGTTTCTATAAAGACCTGGACAAGTATTTTTCTTCCTCCCCACCTGCTTAATTTTTTTCGGGCGCGGCAGGCTGAGCGGTTGATTCGAGTGACGGATGCATTCTGCCAACGCCTGCCTTGGGTGCATCTTCAAGGCGGGCTTATCCTGTTCTCGGGAAGAAAGGTTCCCTTCGAGAAAAAGGGTTCCGACTGATCGCCGACCTTGAAAAGGCGGCTTGAAGGTCCCAATGTTAATGGGTGGTTGTGACTTTCGCCGCGGCGGCCCAGGTGGCAGTGTTCTTTCAGACGCTCCACTTACTTGGGCGCCCAAACGCATGGGACGCGAAGGGATAGGGGAGGTATCCTCACGGAACAACGGCGGGCTCCTGCAGATTGTGCAGGATTCTCAGGTATTCGTAGTTGGTTGGAAGCGCCTCCAGCAGCTGATGCGTTTCGCGCTTGACCCTTGCGAATATCCGATCCGCCTCTCTGCAGGCTTCCGGTCGATAGAGCAACTGGCTCATCGAACGGTTGGGGTGGAATCCCATGCCCGAGAAAATGCAGTAATAGCTGCCGTTGGTCCAAAAGTTGCGGAACTCCGTCTCGAAGTTCGAGTAGTAGGTCGCTTCGTCTGTGAAGGGCATGCATATCGGAAGGCCCACCTTGTAGGCAGCGATCTTCTTCTGCATGCTGTCCGAAAGTTTCAATTCATTCGCGCTCGCCCTCCAAAAGGGCGTGTCGCGCCGGGTGGAGGTGAAGTAGTGTGCCTGCAGAAAGTCCCGGCCATAGTCGACGGTTCGCGGAAGCAGGCGTAGTCCACCGGTTCACTAATCCCGTTCTGAGGCTTCAGCCTCCAGCAATTCCGACGCTTGTCGGAAAGCTTTACTGAAAGGTTCATGCCTCCTCGGCAGGCATCGCGGCGAGAACTAGCCAATGTTAGACAAGCTGGCCAGGACGACATGAAGACGAGCACACGTAGCTCCACCTCGGAGGTTTGCAAATCTATTCGGGCTTTGCCTTAAAGGCGGAACTTTGGCTTCTCTTCGGGAGCTTTTGGAGTTGGTGTCGGAGCGGGCGCGGGGACGACTTGGGGTGTTGCTGGGAGGTCGGGCGGAGGTGTGGGTGAAGGCGCCGTCACGGCAGGCGACGGGATGGCGTCCAATTTTTCCGCCTGCGAGACAGGACTGGGGCTCGGTCTCGCGCCGGGGCTGACCCGCGTTTTTCGGCGTGGCTTGGAGGGAGGTTCGTCGCCTGGCGAGCCGGCGGGTTTTCTTTGGGATTTCGGCGGAGCAACGGCCATGTTTTTGTTTGAGACGTAGCCGGTGCGAGAGTCCTCAAGTTGAACCAGGCTGTATCTCGTCCCTTTGCGAAGCAATTTCACACGGGTTTTTTCGCTTAACGACGGCGTCCGTTGTCTGCACCTTGCTTCGGGGGCTCCTGATAGAAAGGCGTGAAGCTACGGGTAATCGCGTATTCGAGAGCCTGATCCGGCTCAATAGTCTGCGTCGCGCAGGCGGAAAGAACCATCAAGCCTCCCAAGAGCAGGGTATGTCGCAGGGAATTCATTACCTGGCATTCTTATCAACAGCATTGGCATTCGCAATAGCCAGCTCTTGGCGATAGATGCTTTCGATGCGGCGGGCCGTAACCGAGGCTGAGAACCGGCTCGACGCCTTTGTGCGGGCAGCCTGCGCGAGACGCACGCCCAAGCTCCGGCGATTCTTTGAGCCGGCTGAGCTGTCTCGAAAAGTCAGCGACATCCCCGGGCTGCGCAAGAAGTCCTTCATTTTCCTCGGCAATTGCTGCGGAGATTCCCTCGAGCCTTGAGGAGAGCACCGGAACGCCCGAGGACATCGCTTCGAGAATGGCCATCGGGAGACCCTCGTAGAGTGAGGGAAGAATGAAGGCATCGAGCGCGTCGTAGAAGGAGGAACGGTCGAGGATCGTGCCGAGCAGCCGGAGGCGCGTGTCGACCCCAAGCTCCGAAGCCAAGGCCTCGATCCGGGCGCGTTCGGGACCGGAGCCCGCAATGACGAAGACAATGTCCGGATGCAATACAGCAAGTCGCGGCAGGAGAGCGAAATTCTTTTCGTGCGCGAGCCGCCCGATGCTGCCGGCCACGAAGGCCTCTTTCGAAATACACAGCGTGCTACGCGCCGTGCGTTTTTGCTCTTCCGTGCAAGGACGGAAGATTTCGTCGTCCACGGCATTTGGGACGAGTTCGATCAAGTCGGCTGGTACCGCTTCCCAGCGCGTAAGAAAATCGCGAACGCCCTTCGAAACAGCGATGATCCGTGAAGAGAACAGATGCGAGCAGGCGTCTGGCAAGAGGGAACCCGCACCGCGAAACCTCAGATCACCGCTGGTATGGTCGTGTGCGATCCGGACCCTCTGTCCAACCAGCGCGGCAAGCGGCTTGGCGATCCAGTTCGCGCCTTGCAGGTGGAAATGAATAACCTGAAAATCCGCATTGCGGAGCAGCCGGATAAATTCTCTAAGGTAGGTCGGCGGCCATTTTCTTCGGGCGAGTGAATGCACCCTGATGCCTAACGCTTCGAGCGCTTCTGCAAACGATCCGCGGCCATGCATCACGGCCACTTCCACATCAAATGCGGATGGATCGCGATGCCGAAGCATGTCCAGCAGCGCGGTCTGTGCCCCCCCGAGATCGAGGTGATCGATGACGTGTAGAACGCGGATCATCGCGGCAGGCCTGCAAGGAAGGCTTCGACGTTTGCGCAATTGTCGTGCCACTCGCGCACGAAGCGCGCGCATTCATCTTGCGCAGCAGTCAGCCGCTGGCCGTCTTGAAGGATTCCTGCGGCTTCGTGCACGAGCCGTTCGAAGTCGCCCGCCGCGAAGAAGCCCGCCTGAAATTTGCCGAACATTCCATCGGGATCCACTGATAAAGAGAGGATCGCAGCGCGACCAAGGCCGGAATGGATGAACGTGTTGGGCACGCCTTCATGCTCCGAGGTGTTTACGAGAATGCTTGCTACGTTGAAATGGCGTTGAATTTCCCGGTAAGGGACGGCCTCAAGAAAATCAACGTTCGCCATGCCGCGAGCCCGGTTGCTGATGGATTTCCAGAGCGCCACGTCCTGCACGGAGCAAATCATCCGGCAGCGAGCCTCCGGCAAGCGTTCCGCCAGATCGAGGAAGAGGTGCGGTCGCTTCACGGGATGGCAGCGCGCGACCCAGAGGAGGTCGATGGACTTATCGTCGCGCGCGGCGGGCTTTGGCTGCGGCAGGAGCAGTCTCGTCACCGTGCACGGCATACCCCTTTTTCGGAAGAGTTCCGCCTGATGCCCGGTGATCGCGAACCGGGCGTCTGAACGGCGCATGCCGCGCTCGAAGAGAAAGCCGCGAAACGGGTTCTCCTTGCGAAAGCCGCCGTCGATTTCGGCATCCAGGGCGCAAACAAACGCAAGTCGAAATGGCGCCAGAGCGCGCAATTGGCAAAGCAGGTAAAGCCAGGCCGTCCATCCGTAAACCACCACGTAGTCGGGCCGCTCCGCCCGCAGAACGCGGACAAGACGGGGCAAAGCGCGCAACGTCGCTGCCGGGCGCCCGGTATCGAAGCGCCCGCCCGCGCGGATCCGCACTCCTTCCCAAACGACCCCATCGTTCTGACCGGTGTCCGCGGCGAAGATAATTGTCTCGTGCCCGCGCGCGACGAGTTCCCGTGAAAGGAGCGCGACTTGAAGTTCCGCTCCGCCTGAGGCGCGTTGCGCGGCAGGGTCGAGCGCAAGATGGGCATAGCCCGAAAAGAAGAGAAATTTCACGCCCGCCTTTTGATCGAGCGCGCGGGATTTCCCGCGACAACATCCCCCGGAGGAACATCGTGAAGAACGACGGCGCCCGCGCCGATGACGGCATTGTCGCCAATCTTTATGGCGCCAAGCAAGACCGAGTTCGAGCCGATATCGACGTTGTCTCCAATAATCGGACAGTCCGCCGGGCCGTTCCTCATTCCAATCGTCGTGCAGTGCCGAAGGGCGCAATCGCTGCCGAGGACAGCGGCTTCGTGCACGACCAGTCCTGTCCCGTGATAAAGTCGCAATCCGGGACCGATCTTCGACTTGAGATTCAGTTCGATGCCTAGTCCCCATTCAACGTAGAGGAGGTAAAGAACGACGACCGGAGCTCCCAGCCAGCGAAGCGGCGGATGCTGTCGTTGAACCGCCTGGGCGGCACGGTAAAGGAGCAACGCGCTGCGGCTCTTCCAATTGCCCCCGTTTGCCGCCCAATCTTGAAGGATCCCTGCTTTCATCTACCGTCGGGAAGTTTCATGGAGTTTCATTTTTATCTTCCGGAAGGGTATTTGCCAGATGCTGACCGGCAGGAAGCCTGGAGGTCCGGAAAAATCACCCGGCTTGAGGAAGGCGGCAAGATTGCCTGTGCGCAATGCTGGATTTTCCAGACCTGGCTTGCGCTGGAACGAAGTGGCTTTCGGGCGCATCTCACTCATTCAATGCCATCGGATGGCGTGCTGGTGACCCTTACCGGCTGCGTGGGAAGCGACTTCCGAGCCGCCGATCGCGTTTTTTTTGTCGGAATCGTGGCGGATTATCTTGCCCATCCTCGCGCGCATTTGCACGTCGTTCAAAATGCGGCGCACGCCAGGCGATTGCGGAACGCGGCTTTCATTCCGCTTTGGCCGCACCCCAATCTGATCCCCCGCGATCCGCGGCGTGCGGACCGATTTGAAAACGTCTGTTTCTTTGGCGATCGCTCGAATCTCGCGCGGGAGCTGGCCGATGAGCGGTGGCAGAGGAAACTCAAAGACGAACTGGGCGTCAACTTTATCGTCTGCGGTGCGGATCGCTGGCACGATTACAGTGAGGTGGATTGTGTGGCCGCCGTCCGCGGGTTCGGACAATCCGCGTATCTTCACAAGCCCGCAACGAAACTTTACAATGCGTGGCTGGCGGGAGTTCCTTTTGTTGGAGGGATGGATTCGGCCTACGCGGAAGATGGGGAGCCAGGGCGGAATTTTTTGCGGGCAGCGACACCTGGCGAACTCTTTGATCATATCCGCCGGCTGAGGGAAGAGCCCGCTTTGCGCCATGGGCTGGTTGCTGCGGGCAGGATTGCCGCCAGGAATTTCACACCCGAAGTCATTCTTGGGTGCTGGAAGAATTTTCTCGGCAATACCGTGCAGGGCTTGGCGGAGCGCTGGCGAAAAAAGGGCCCGGCCGCGCGCCGCATCTTTTTTTCTGTCCAGACGGCGAGCGTCTGGCTCGACACCCGGCTCAGGCGGTGAGAAAACGCGTCGCAAGCCATCGAAGGGTGGCTCCGAAATCCGTGCGCAATGCGGTCAGGATCTCCGCGACCGCCGGGCGCAGAGCTTTCGAAGAGAGCGCTCCCGCCGCCTTCAGGTGATGCATGGCCACTGTGCGGGGGAGGTCGTCAGCTCGAGCATTCCGATTCGAGAGCAGATCATCGTAGAACCGCCAGAACGCCTCCCGGTCGCCCGCGTCGAGCCCTTCGCGGAACGACGCAACCAAGCTGGCCTCACTTTCAGTCAGATTGCGCCCAAAGACGCGCCGGGCCTCCCGTTGGGAAACCTTGGCGGCTTCGGCAAAGGCCACGCTTCTTCCGGACTTTGACAGCGACGTTGTGAGGTGCCGGTAGGAGACAAGCCGTTCGGGAAGATTTGCCCCCTGGTGTTCGGCAATTACGCGCGTCCATAGCTCATAGTCCTGCGCGATCCGGTAGGCTTCATTGTATCCGCCAAACTGGTCGCGGATGACCTCCGTGCGAAACATGACCGAGGTGTGCATGAAGGGATTCAGAAAGGGCGACGTCCACGTGATGGCTTCGTGGGAAAGCGGCGCGTCGAGCAGCCCTGCCAGCCGGTCCCGCTCGTCGATGATCCTGCCGTTGCTGCCCAGGAGGACGATTTCGGGCCGGATTTTGGTGAATTGATGCTGCTTGGCAAGCCGCGACGAGTGCGCGAGATCGTCAGCATCCTGCCGCGCGATCCACCGTCCGCGCGCCAGGCGAAGCCCCTGGTTCAGGCAGGTTGTTTGGCCTTGGTTGTCCGCATTGCGGATGAAACAGATGCGAGGGTCTTTCCCGGCCCAGGCTTCGGCGATCTCCGCGGATCCATCTGTCGAAGCGTCATCAATGATCAGAAATTCGAAATCGCGAAACGTTTGGTTGAGAATGCTGCGGATCGATGGGTCGAGAAAACGACCTGCGTTGAATACTGTCATCAGGACGCTGACGACAGGCTCGCTCATGCGAGAACGCTGCGGAAGATGGTGGCGTGCCTGGCCACCCATTTCGCGCCGTCAAAGGCGGCTTCGGCGTGGGACCGCGCCGCCAGCGCGGTCTGTTGAAGTCTCGGCAGGAGAGATACGGCGGCGGACGCGAGTTGGTCTCCTGTCGGAGTGATCAACTTTTCCCAGGAGAGTGCGGCGGGAATCAGCACCCCGCAGGAGGGCGGGACCAACTCTGGAAGACCTCCCGAGGCGGAGCCGATCACCGGGAGTCCGCAGGACAGTGCCTCGATGACGACGGTTGGGCAGGGGTCAAGATATTTCGGATGGAGCAGGATGTGATGGCCGCGGTAAAGTTCCGCCGCCTCATCCTGGGAGAACGACGGCAGCACCGTGACGGCAGTAGCAAGATTCAGCCTTGCGATTTCCCGATGAACATCGGAGGAGCCTCCGCGCCAGCCGAGCCGGCCCGCGATGGTCAGCGAACAGTCGATGCGGCCGTCCTTCAGGGCGCGCACGCAGCGAATGGTCGAGAGGACTCGCTCCGGGTATCCATGCGTGCCCAAAGTGAGCAGCCTAATCGGGTTGGAGGGAAGCGGGTGCGGCGCCGGGTGGAACTTGCGCAGATCCACGGGGTTGAGCAGGACCTCGCTCGCCGCGCCGGAAGGGCCCAGGAATCGTTCTGCGGAATTCCTGCAGAACGCGCTTTGATAAACGACATATTTCGCCCTCGCGCGCAATCGCCGCATCGGACCGTTGTATCTGTTCGTGTCATTGCCGGCCCAGGCGGGATACGCGACTCCGTTCTGGTTCCAAACGAGGGGAATGCCCAGGTTTTCGCAGCGATGGAGAAGATCCTCGGCAAAGGCCGATGGCGCGCTGCTGACGAGATAGAGGAGGTTGAACGTCTTTTCATTCCAGGCGAACGCGTCGCGAAGATGAATCAGCTTGACCGCTCCGCCATGGATCAGCCGGCGTTCCTTCATAGACTCCGCCAAAGGAAACCACCGGCGCTCTGCTATCACTGCGGCGGATGACAGATAGCTGGCGTCCATGCGAGAGGCGGGCTGGGAGCGCAAGCGCGCCCCGCACCGCGGCACGGACAGCGTCTAGACGCACTTCAGCTCTGCTTCTGCCAACTCCCGGATGGCTTCCGCGACATCTTGTCGCGCGCGCCATCCCGTCGCTTTGCGGAGCTTCCGAGCGGACACGTGGCTTTCCTCAAACATCCCAGGGAAAAGCGGGACAGTGCGCGAGCTCACCTTCTTCCCATAAGGGATTCAACCAGTGAGACGATTATTGTTGACAGACAGCGATTGCTCGGATGCCACGTTGAAGGTTCCCGTCAGGCCGCGCGTGACAACGGCTTGCACCGCGTCAAGAAAATCGGCGAGGAAGAGATAGTCTTTAGTGTTCTCTCCATCCCCCCAGATGGACATCAGCGTTTCCTCATGAATCGCCCGGCAAATGCGAGGAATGACTCCTTGCGGCTTTGTCGAACTGGCGGTCGAACCGAAAACATTTGATACCCGCAAAATGCCGCACCGCAGGCCGCGATGACGGGGGCACGTGGTGCGAATGGCCTCTTCCGCCATCAGCTTCCCGCGCGCATAGCCGCCAAGGGGGTTGCAAGGCGTTTCTTCGGTGGCGGGAACGATCGTGTTTCCGTAAACGGCCGCCGTCGAAAAGAAAACAAGATGTGGCGGGCGCCGGACGGCGGCGCAGGCATTCAAGATGTCTTGCAACAGGGGCAGGTCGGTCGCCTGCTCCAGAGCCCGGCCCTTTCCTCGGAAGTCAATGGCAGCGTGCTCCAACCAAGGTGAAGAACGAGCGTCGAAATCCGCAAGCGTCCGGGGTTCGGTGAGAGCCGAGATCTCCTGAAAATCATCTCCAGCCGATCGCGAGAAGGACACCACTTCCGAATCGCCTTCGCGCAGATGAGCTGCAGACGACGGGAGCCAGACGTCCACGCCCCCCGTCACGGCTATGCGCAGCGGTTTCATTTGTGTGCGAATTAACGGATCAGGCAACGGCATGCGAACAATCTTTTTGACGAACTTTCGCGGCTTGCGGCTGTAGCAGGCAAGTTGCATGGTGTCCGCTTTGCAGGTGGAAACCTGAATTTCCGCCGCCAATCATCCTTCATCGTGGCTATCTCGACTGCTATTCTCGCCTCCTGGCTGCGTGATTTTAATGACGATGCAGAAAAAGCCCGCGTTCTCGAGATTGGGCAGTTGACTGGGTTGAGGGAAGAAGCCGGGCGCTACTTCCCGGCGAATTTCGAGCGGGGACTGCTCCTGCGGGAAATCGTCCGCCGCCGCCGGCCGCAGCGTATTTTGGAGCTCGGGACCGGCCGCGGCCTGGGCATCCTGTGCATGGCGGACCAGGTCCGAGCCCTGGACTACCGCGCGGAACTGGTATCTGTGGACCTCATTCCTGCCGGCGACACGCAACCTTGGCCGATCTTGATGAACGGTGCCTACAGCACGCAATCGCGCTCGGTCGAAGACGTTTGGACACGAAACTTCCCCGAGTTGAAAGCTCTCGTCACACTCGTGACTGGCGCCACGACCGCGGTTCTGCCCGCGTTCGTCAAAGAAGGGCGCCGATTCGATTTCATCTTCATTGATGCCGGACATGACGTTTATTCGGTCTTCCACGATTTCGCTTACGGTGGCCTGCTGCTCGCCGGGAAAGGAGAGATTCTGATGGACGACTTCGCCCCCATGGAACCCTTCGGCCTTGGCACCTGCATCGTCGCATCGCACGCGGCGCGAGTTTTCGAACGCGTCGATGTGATTGAATCCGACGGTTTGGTTTTCGGGGAAAACCACTCCGGTTTCACGCGCGGCATGGTGCATCTTGGCGGACTCAGACCAGGCAACTACCAATTAAGCTCTCCCAGTCTGCTCGCCGTCAGGATCTTGGGTAAGGGCATGGAGGCGCTTTTTCATCCAAGAATTCTGCCGCTTCGCGCTTCCTAGTCGTTTCTCACCGGAAGCCATGCCAGCGGACGTCCTCCGGCGCATCCAACACCAGGAAAAGCTGACGGATGGCCTGGGCAACTCCAGCCACGGTCGAAGTCAATTGCTCCCGCACGGGGATCTCGGGGTCGAAAGACATTCCGTCTACGGCCGGTGGAATCACCAGTGAAGGAAGCGCAAGACCAATCTGGCGAGCCGCGTCAACCGCCTTAAAGGAGGGAACAACCATCGCATCCGCCAGTCGAGACGCTTTGGAAGCAGGGTGATCGCTGACCATGGCCACTTTTCGGTCGGCTGGCTTCCTTGCGTCGCTCGAACTCAGCCAGCTTTCGTCCGCCAAATAATGTCTGCAGTTCCCGGCAATTGACTCGCTCAAGACAACGGCGCCGCTCTGCCTCAGCGCCTGCCGGAGGAAATCGAAAAGCACTCCAGGGGATCTCCCGCCTAGCAATCCGATAATGGCGGGAGGTTCGGTCCGCCGTCGGAAACAAGCGCGGGTCCGCGCGCGCAACCAGGTCCGTGCCGCTTCTCTCAGCTTTTTGGGCGGCTCTTGGGGAAAGCGGCTGTAAATCCGGCGCATTGCTTCGGCAAGTCGCTCCGGGATGTTCTTGGTGAGCACCGTTCGGTATTGAGCTTCTCGAGTCGCGTCCAGCGTTCGGTGCCGGATGTCATCCGAGATGCGGCTGACCGCTTCGGGGATCGTCTCGAACAGGCTCGCCTCTTCGAGGACATCCTCCGAAATGCCGACCCGCGTGCTCAGCACCTTGGTCTTGGCAAAACAGGCTTCGAGAATGGAATGCGGGCCCCCTTCCCAACGGGAACTCACCAGGCACAAATCCAGCAGATTGTAGAGACGGTTGAGCTTGGATCGGTCCAGGATGTTGACGCCGAAATCGTCCCCCTCCGACTCGCGGCCAAGGAAAAACACGGGTACCCCGAACGCTTTCAGGCGCCGGCGCAACCAATGACGCCGAGGGCCTGCCAGCAGAACGCAGACGCGGGGTTCCGTCTCGCGGACTCGCCGCACGATTTCCGCGAACACGTCGGGCCCTTTTTGCCACTTTGGCTGGTCGGGTCCAAGGGTGAACGCAGTGTCCGAATGAAAGTTGCCAATCACATAGCCAGCCGCAGGCAATCCCAGTTGATGCCGCAATGCCTGCACTTCGGGATCCTCGGGAGGCAATCGAAAAAAAACCTTCGGATCCGCGCAATAGGGCGCCAGCTCTGCCTCGATCCCGAAGGTTGAAAACTCGCGCACCGCCTGGCGCGACCGTGCGATCCACTGGTCGACGAACGGACGCACCGCATGGAACTCCGGTTGCCGCGCGTAGAATGAAGGCGCGTTGTCGGAAAAGCAAACAACCTTGCGGCTTCTCAAGACGTCGGTTCCCAGCAGCCAGGCACTGGGCCACCATGCCGCGTGGACGATGCGGCTTCGGCACGCCGAAGTCAGGCGCAGGTCCCCATCCAGCGCCTGCCGCGCCCACCACAAATCCTCGTCCAGCGCCCACTTGATGCGCTGCTCGCCGGCAAAATGGACAGACCATCCCTGGCAAGTCTTGCGATTCAATCTTCTCCTGCCGGGCCTCGCCGGCGTGCCTCTGCGATAAGATGCTGAATCAGTTTTCGGTAGCCGAGACACATGGCGTCTCCTGATGGTGGGTCGGCCAGGACTCTTTGCCTGAGTTCGCCATAGCTTTCCTGAAAGCGGGTGAATGCCATCACCGGATCGTGGGATACTTCGATGCCAAACCTGTGGCCGAGCTCGACGGTGCCTCCGGTCTCGGGGTGATAGAGCAAGGGAAGCCCGCACTGAAGGCCTTCGACCGGATGCATGGCCCCGGGTTCATATCTCGACCCGGTCACATACCCGTGACACTGACGCAGCAAACCGGCCAGCTTCCGTCCCACGCAGGGTGGAAACGTCCGAGCTTTTCGCCACGCGATCTTTACGGGCCAGCGCCCGATCACCCAAAGCTCCGCCTCCCGCAGGGCCCCCGAAGCGATCGCCTCGTCGATGTCTTGGTAAAGATCGAACCCCTTGCTCATATTGTCCGACCAATGATGCGTGACGAGACGCAAAGGCGCGCCCCGGCGCCATGCCGCGGCGCCGATCGGGTGAAAGATCGCCGGGTCGGCTCCATTCGGGATCACAGAGTGGGGTTTGGCCGGGTTGAACCAGCGAGAGACGTGATATTCGCGCAGCCACTCGGAGACGAAGACCGTGTGATCCGCCGCTCGATTCGCCTCGGCGAGCAGCCGGTCCATTCCGTTCGTTGCCTTGCGCGCATCGTTGTCATTGATCCGCTGGATGCAGACAAGGTGGGGATTTTTTGCTTTTGCGCGCAGGATGTCCTCGTAGCGAAAAGCGAGTCCGCCGCTCAGACCAGCGTGCGTTCCCGCGACGCAATCCACGTGCTGATCGAGGTGGAACTGCACGGCGTAGCCGCAGCGCTGCAAATAGGAGGAGAGCTGGTTCAGCCACTGGTTGCCGCCGCCGTACGGGCCCCGGCGTGGAATCATGTTGAAGGCGACCGTGGCGACCGGCCTCCGCTTGCCAAACAACCACTTCATGTCCGGTCGGGAAAAAAGGCTTCGACGGGAACAGTCGCTTCCGGTCCTCGCATGTAGCGGGAGCGTTTCCAGCGAGCAGCTTTTTTGAAACCGAGGATGCCCGCGACGGCGTACCACAGCGTGTGCAGCCGCGTGGGACCGAACGTCTCGATAATGTTGCGCCGATTTGTTTTTTCACCGTCGCGGCTGCTGCGCTTGAGGAAGCAGAGGTGGAGACAACGGAAATCCGCCTCTGACCAGGAGACCTCTTCGTAAAGCGCGCGGCGATCTCCGCGCGCGAAACCGGCGCGAAAGCGCACGTTGCCGCCGTGCAAGCGTTCAGGTGTGTAGCCGTCCCAGGATTCGATGGCGTTGAAGTTATACAGCTTGGTCATGCTCCGGCAAGGAGGCGCGAGATGACCACTCGCCCTCCGGCGGTCCTGGTCCAGCTTCGTCACATGAAGAACATTCCCGAGGAGCATCCAATGCTTGTCAAATTCCCCGGAGAGGATTTTTTCCCGAAGCCGGGCGAGTCGATCCGGTTCGTAAATTTCGTCTCCGTCCACGCCGAAAACCCAAGTTGGGGAACCCGCCAGGTGCCGGATCAGGCCGTGGGATTCGGAGGGATGCCGAATGGATCGGTAATGGATTTTCGGGAGCTTGCCGGCCAATGCGCGCAGAATCGCCGGCGTTCGGTCGGTCGAGCCATGATCGGCCAGGTGGATTTCATCGCAAAAGTCGGCCACGTTTCGCACCGCGGTTTCGACGAAGACGTCCTCATTGCGGACAAGGCCGATGCCAACAATGCGCGGGGTGCTCAAACGCGTTGCTTGCCCTGGACGAGGACCCAAAGCCACTGCCGCTCGCGTTCTATACGAATGACCGAGCGGAATCTTTCGAGGAGGCGCAGGACGACATCTTCGGTGCGGTCCCATGAAATCGCCTCGAACGGCCCACCACCCTCCTCCATATTGATGCCGATGTCGTAGAGCAGAAAGCCATCGGGTTTCAGCACGCGCGCATGTTCGGTGATCATCTGATCAAGGTCGAAGGCATGATCAATGCAGTTCGAATAGAGCAAGTCGACGGAGTTGCCGGGATCGTCAAGCTTCATCATATCCCCTGCGCTGACGAGCGGATTGTCCAGACCGGGGTTCAAATCGATGCCGCGGGCGTTCACGAAGCCGAGGTCGTGAAGGACGTCAACCTCGGTGCCCTGCCTCGCGCCACAGCAGAGAATGTTCGCGTTGCGAGGCAGCAGCCTGGCGATCTGCCGGAACCGCACGTAGAACTTCAGCCGGTAATCGAAAATGTCGAAATTGCTGAAGCCACCCTTCATCTTTACCATCTCGTCGAGCTTAAGCCTCTGGTGCGTGAGATATTCTTCGTAACTGGCGTAGTCTCGCTTGACCAAACCGCCTTCACTTTCCGATTTCCATCCTCCGCCGCCGTGATGTTTATGGCGCACCGCATGTTTGTCGCGCTCATGAACGTAGGCTGCGTCGCGTCCGGCACGCAGTTTGCGGATGTATCCGAATCCCCCCGGGATTACGAGATGCAGCAGCGTTTTGACCCAGAATTTCGGGCGGGGCTTCTTCCCGATGAAATCGCGAAAATACGCCATGAATCAGTTTCTCTGCAAAGTCCTGGAAATTGCGAGGAGCGCAAGCAAGCTGGGGGCGCCCTCGATATAAAGCAAGTCGTGTTTGAAAGCGCCCACGTAGTGCCGGCAAACGCTGCCCGGGGCCCTCAAGTATCCCCAGCTAATGTTGTAGGTGGCAGGGAGCATGCCGCCTTCGTTTAGGGCGGACGCCATCAATGCGTAGAGGGTTTGCTCGAAAAACTGGGGGTGGTGCGCGGTGGTCTCGAAGGCTGCTATCAAGCGTTCGCCGAGTTCGAGCGACATGGCGCTCTTCGGCATGAGGCAGATTCCCGTATTCACCCGCTCCCAAATCTTGATCCCGAGCTCCTCCTCGATCCGCGGGCGCGGAATGCAATACTTCTCCTTGGTGTCCTCGTTGAACCAGCATTCTTCCTTCCCGGCATCCACCCAGCTCAGAATTTCTGCGGGGCGCTTAAAAAAGATCACGTCGGAGTCCAGGACGACAAAGCGGTCGTAGGGCGCGTAGGCCGGGAAATCGAAAAACTTGAGGAATAGATTGTGCCGCTTTCGGTGGGATCGGCATTTCGGGTGATTCGCGAGATTCTTGTCCATGACATTCTCCGCTTCGGGTCGCGGGACGAACCGCACTCCCGGGAGAATCTTCTCAATGACCGTCCGTTGGGACTGTGTCACGGAGCCGTCTTCGTGAATAAACAGCGGCCAACGGCGACCGCTGCAGCTTTCGAAACTAATCGCCGCCAGGATTCCCGCGTCCCATGTCTCCGATGAGACCAGCATGTGTGCGGAGACGGGAACCTCCGCCCCGCGGGGGCGTCGATGCAGCCGGAAAATGAGCGGGCTGATCGCATGGCGCCCCAACCGCGCGAGTTGGCGCCTTGCCGCGGAACGGAAGCGGGTCAGCACGAATAAGTGCGCAGGTTGCTGGGCGAAGTCGGAACTCTCCGCAAGCCGAGGAGTTTTTCCGTCACGACCCCTCGGTAATACCATGGCGTCCTGGCCTTGAGCGCGCGCGCCCGTTTCAGAACCGGAGTGAGAACGCGCCAAGCCTTCATATGGAAGATTCGTTTCAGCGCGTGATCCGTCAGTTTCGCGGGAGTGACATCCAGAAAAGCCGTGTCGAGAGATCGTGCGGCGCACCAGGCGAGGAACTTTTCTTGAAGGTAGAGACGCCACCAAATGCTGCCTGCGGTGTGGGAGCCAAGCGAACCCGCCGTCACGTGCTTTTTGAGCACAACGGTGTCGCAATGCGCGAAACGGCAAGTCATCCCGCAGCGCAGCCAAAACTCGCAGTCTTCCGCCTGCCAGATCGTCTCGTCGAATTCGCCCACCTGCTCGATCAACGAGCGCCGAAACAGGGCGCAGCCGGTGGTCGTGACGGCCGTCCACCAGAAATTTGCCTTGGCCGGAACCGGCGGCTCGCCTGCCGCCCACGCCAACCCATGAAGGCGGGCCTGCTCGCGGCTTCGGAGCAGGACGTAGCCGTAGGCGACGCCGGCGCCGGTCCCTTTCGCGGTCCCGGCGAGGACTTCCAGGGCGTGCGGCAGCAATTCATCGTCCTGATCGAGAACGAGGACCCAGTCGCCTCGGGCAGCTCGAACAGCCGTGTTGCGGTTGGCGGAAAGACCACCGTTGTCCTGGCGACGTATGCACTCGACGCGTCCGCCGTAGCGCGCAACGACGTCGGTGGTCGCATCGGTGCTGCAGTCGTCGCAGACGATGATTTCCTCCGGCACGCGGGTTTGACGCAGAATACTCTCGATGGCGCCGGAGAGCGTGGCAGCCCCGTTGTATGCGGGAATAATTACGCTCGTTGTCAAATTTGGGAGTTTGATTTCACGTTCCGGAGGCTGCCAGGAATCGGTCGATGCATTCAAGGTAGGGTCGGTAAACCACCCGATAGTCGTAGGCGCTGACGAAGAGACGGCCCGCCTCTCCGAGTGCGCGAAGGCGAATGGGATTCGCGCGGAGAGAAATGAGGATTTCCGGATAACGCCGTGGATCGTCGCAAAGCACGCACTCCCCTCCGTCCCGAACCGGATACCCCCGAACACCGACGCGAGTGGCGACCAGGGCCTTTCCGTGAACAAAGGCCTCGAGCACCTTGAGCGACGTTCCCGTGCCCGATCTCAACGGCGCCAGAACAATGTCGGTCGCACTGTAGAGTCTTTCGAGGAGGGCCTCTTCAACAGGACCGAAAGCGATGACATGATGCTCGTGGGTTCCCCGGGTGAGGCATGATCCCGCAATCGCGAACAGGAAATCTCCTCGCGACGCCAGAGCCGCCGCCATCGCGCGAATTTCCGTCACAGCCTCCTGATTTGCGCGCAGGCTGCTGCCAACAAAAAGGCACACAGTCCGACCGACACCTCGTGCCGACTCTACCTGCTGCAATTCTGGGCTCTCGGAAATCAAGTCCCGATTGCGCGGTTGGATGTCCATGCCGTGGGGAACCAACTGCGCGTTGATTCCCTCCTCGGCGAAACGCTGCCGGTCGCTTTCGGAAACGCAAAAGACGGCGGACGCCTTCCGCGCAGCGTTCAGTTCGCGATGGCGAACCTTCGCGCGCAGCCAGGGGCTGCCCACGACGAGATCCGAGAGCGTGTCATGCACTGTGAGCAGCGATTTCCTGCCCGTTTTTGCGCAACACGCCAGCACCGCCCTTTCCCAGAACGGATATTCAAGCAGGACGAGGGACGACCAGGCGACGGCCTGCCGGACCATGCGCGCCAGATTCCATTGGAAGTCCATGCTGAGATAGTGCCACCACTGTCTTCGCTCGCGCGCGCTGATGCGTCCGCGAAAAAGACGGTGAAACGCTCCGTCGAAAACCGCAAACGCCGCTCTCAACCATACGCGTTCGATGGCTGAAGGTTGTTGAAAGTGGTACTCCACATTGCCGGATGCGCATCGATCGATGCGGGCGCCGGGCGAAATTACGCGCACTGCGTCGTAGCGTTCTGCCAGCAGGCGCACGAGCGGCACGACGCGGCGCGCCGAGCCGCGATCGAGTGCAGGCAGTCCCGTCCAAGGGTAGAAAACCGCGATACGGGTCTCAGCTTTTCTCATTAGCGAGGCTGAGAAGCCTGGAAACAAATGTGTCGGGGTGGAACATCGGCTGATAGCGCGGCATGATTTCGGCACAGCGCGCGGCGACTGGCTCCAATTCGCTCGTCGCGCGCCGAATGGCCTGCGCCACAGAATCAGCATCTCGGTCTCGGGCGAGCCAACCGATTCCTTCTTCAAGGACTTCCCGTCCGAGATACGAGCCTTCGGTGGTGATCACCGGCTTGCCCGAGGTCCTCGCTTCGCAAAACACCCCGCTGGTGCGATCGTGGTATTTCTCCAGGTGATAAGGCAGGAGGAGAACGTCGGTGTCCTGAAGGAGTTGCAGGTAGCCTTCGTCATCCAAGGGTTCGTTGATCAACGAAACCGACTCTGCCGCCGCCGAGCGGAAATTGACCAGCGCCGCCGCCGAGATGGTGTCGGGGTCGCTGCTCTGCAGCGTAAACCGCGCGTCGGGTGCGCGCCCGTTGGCGTTTAGGATGTCGACGGCCGCAAGGATTTCGGCGAAGCCTTTCTCCTGGCGGGCGTTGCCCAGACTGGCGAAGTGCGGCGGTTTTCCCGGCGACTTGTAGCACTCGGCGGCTCGCCTGGAAATCACCACGGGCAAGACGGATACCGGTTGTCCAAGAATAGCCTCATACTTTTCCCTGAGCATGTCGCTATCCGTCACAAACCGCGCGCGCGCAAGTTTGCCGGATACTTTCAGCGATGCGAGCAGCCGGGGAATTTCAGGATTCACTCCAAAGCGTTCCGCCGCATAGCCGAGATGAAGCGCCAGGATCGGTTCCCGCCCTTTCGGAAGAGACCCCAGCCACCGGAGCCAGCCGGCAAGATTCCGCGGCGCCAGCATTTCCGCAAAGATGATGTCATCGCGCCCGACGTCCTCGAGCCGGATGCCGTTGAGCAGATCGGACTGAAAGCGGCGCTTTGCGAGAAGCTCCAGGATGTCGAGGGCGCGCCGCGAACGTGAGAGCAGCGGCGCCGGGTTGTTTCGCCAGTCCTTTCGGAATATTCGGAGCATCCGAAAGCCTCCCGGAACCTCGGCGTCACATTCGCGAGCGCAAAGGATTCGCACCTCCAATCCGGCGCGGCGCGCGGAATCTGCGATGAAGCCGTTGTAGCTGACGTGATGTCCGCGTTCGCTGACCAGCAGATGGTCCGCAAGCCAAAGCTTTCTCATGGTTCTTCGGGCAAATGAAGAAATTCGCGCACGGAAGGCCAGCGCGATTCCAGGGTTTGGCTCGCGCGGAAGACAGAGAGGGCGTTGACACGAAGGCTTTCCAGGCGAGTTGGCTCAGCGTAGAGGCGGATGAGCTCGCGGGCCATGAGCTCGGGTCTGATTTGCGGCAGGACGAGTCCATTGTGATCTTGCTGGATCAACTCCCATGGGCCGTTCATATCAAAGCAAATCGGCACAGTCCCGCAGGCGACGGCTTCATGAGGCGTCATCGGGCCTCCCTCTCCCCACAGCGGGCTCTTTCCCACGTTCAACGCAAGAAAAACCGAGCAAGTTTGCATGCCGCGAATGATTTCGGTTTCGACTCCCTCGAGTCGCCAGAATTCGAGATGGAGACCCTTTTCGACGGTGTGGCGTCTGATGGTTTCGATGAATACTTCGGTCAGCGGGCCTTCATCCATGTAGCCGACTCGATGCGGAACGCGGCGCGGTTCGTCCGGCCGCCAATGCTTTTCGTCAACCAGTGTCCTGAGCAGCGAGGCTCTTCGCTCAAAGACTGCCATGTGCCAGGCCTGGATCGAACGGTTCAGGCCGGCCGTCGCCACGATTCGCTTCTTTCGCATCATGCGGGCGAGTGTCGGGAATTGGCTGCGCGTCGTCGTGGCCAGTTCCTGATCCCAAAAATAGAACCTCGGGCAGCGATCCAGGAAGGCTGCGGCCGGAACCCACGAGGTGACGTACCGCACGGCCGGCGCCTCCGCGGCCCGGCGGACAAATTCCTCAAGCGAAAGAAAAGGAGCGTGCTCGACCAGCCAACCCGCATTCTTGCCATCCAGGCTGACCATGTAAGCGTCGTAACCGTGCCGGCGAAGCAACAGCACGAGGTTGTTCAGGAGCTTTTCACCGCCACAATAGCGATGGCTGCCCTTCAATTCTTCGCTGGTGGCGTAGGAAACGAAAATCGATGGCCGCGGCGAGGGACCTCGGTCACGCGTACTGCCGGCCGGGGCATTTGTCTTGCCCAGCCGAGACTTGACGAAGCCGGTCAATCCGGAGGGACGGCATTTTTCCGCGAGGGGATCGATGGCATGCTGGAAAAGATCGGCACGCAGGCACCGGCGAAGATTGCCCGCCTGCACGCGCAATTTATGCGCGGCGACAATCGTGTTCTTGAAGAGACGCACGGTCCTTGATTTAGCCTGTAAGAAAATTGAGGCGGGTTTCTCTGAGGAATCCGCAGATTACGCAGATGGACGCAGATTGAGAATTTGAAAATTCCGCAACGGAGCTTGAGCAAGCGAGCGAAAGCCAGGAGAAAGGCCCCCGCTCGAACACCCCGCGAGACATGGCCGCTCCAACTCCTGTGCAGTCTGCCCCGTCGGTTTCCCCATCTGCGTCCATCTGCGTCATCTGCGGATCGTTAGATTCATCGTCGTCGTCGATATGGAGCAGCTTTGCCCGATTGTAGCCAAGGCTCCCTGGCTTCGTTATTGACGGCCCGGCCCGGTGTTCTAGCGTGCGGGACGTGTTAAGCCGTCTCAGGGATTTTTTCGGTTTCAGGCCAAAATCCCCGACGGACTTCTGGCTCTCTTCCAAGGCCTATGCCGAGCATTTCAGCACTCTCAGGCCTCCTCTTGACGGACTGCGCTATGCAGAGTGGGCGTCGGCGTGCGAGAACGCCAGGAAGCCCGCGAAAACCCCGGGCAAGAAGCATCCGTTGTTCGATCCGGCAAGCCCCTACCTCCGCGGGCAGTATCCGGACGCCTTCCTCATTTGCATTCCTGGAGGCCGGGTGGCCGGTGGCAAAGGAGCTGTCATCACCCATGATGAGAAACTGCTCTACGATGTGTCCATCGATTGGTCGGCTGGCCCGCCCGGCGCGAGGCATCATGCCCTGCCCGATCGGAAGAAACTGCCCAAGCCGGAAAGATTGCCTGGCGCATCGGCTGTCCTGGCAACTTCGGAATCCGCAGGCTTCTTTCACTGGATGACCGATGCTTTGCCAAGGCTCGAGATTCTGCAAAGGGCTGGTTCGATCCCTTGGCACAGGATCGATCACCTCTTGATCGGCGAAGGATGTCGCGCGATTCGTGAGTCTCTTCGTCTCCTTGGCTTCGATGACCGCAAACATGTCGTCACCCGGCGAGACACCCATTTTGCTTGCGATTCGCTGATGGTTCCGTCGTTCCACGGTGCGCCCGGCAACGTCCCGCCTTGGGCAATCGAATTTCTCAGGAAACAATTTCTTTCGAGGCCTCTCTTGCCAAGCTCGCAGCGACGGATCTATGTGAGCCGCTCGAGGGCTTCGGGACGCCGAATCGCCAACGAGGAGCAAATTCTTCCGATCCTTGGCCACCGGGGCTTTGTGTGCATCGAGCTTGAGGAACTAAGCCTAAGTGCGCAGATTGCGCTTTTTGCCGGGGCGGAGGCCGTCGTCGCGCCTCATGGCGCGGGTCTCACCAATCTTATTTGGTGCGCGCCGCAAACAAAGATCCTCGAGGTTTTCTCTCCGCTCTATGTGAATCTTTGCTACTGGGCAATCGCGAGCGTCGTTGACGCCGATTACTATTATCTGCTGGGAAGCGGAGAGGGAGTCGTGGATGACGTGAACGACTCCCGGTATTTTCTTGAAGACATTTCGGTGGATCCCGCTGCGCTCCAACAGACGCTCGGCGCTATGAAGCTTTAGCCTTTCTTCAATTCTGAAAGCCGCACTAAGAGAGGCGTTCTTCCGAATCCGCAGATGACGCAGATGGACGCAGATTGAAAAGACAAGCGGACTGCGCAGGAGTTGCCGCGCCATGGTCCTTTATCTGCGTCCATCTGCGGATTGTTAGACTTCGATAGATCTTGGCGCGAATGGCACTAACCGCCAAACTTCTTGCGATAGTTCCTGCGCGCCAGCGAGCGCATGCCGAAGCCAACGCTGTCGAGCAGATTCACCGCGCGACCGGACGCAAAGATTTGCCGCCGTGCCTCGTGCGCGAGTCTTGGGAAGCGAAGATGCGCCGTCTCGACGATCTCCCGGCTCAGAGCTGCATCCATGGGAATTTCGACGATACGAGTCTTCGTGCGGCGACGCGTTGCGGAGGAGCTTCCATCCGGCGAGGAATTGCTGCACGGTGACGCGCCGGACACAGAACGGTTCGGGCAAGTGACAGTATCCAAGGCATCCTTGACAAGGGACATGGCGCGAAATAACGACTGCACCGGGTGTTTCCGGAAAGAATCGCCCCCAAAGCCAACCGCTAGAGATGGCCAGAAGCGGACGCTGAGACGCCGCTGCCAGATGCATGGGACCGGAGTCCCGTCCCACAAAACCAGCCGACAGGGCGATGACCCCAAACGCGGCCAGGATAGAGGGCGGATTGGCGGCGAGATTGAAATGGAGTGAACCGTTTGGCAAACCACCCCGAATTCGCTCTATGGACGCGGCTTCCGCCTCGTTGCCCAGGAACACGAAAGGAGCTTTTGTTTCCAGAGCAATCTGGCCTAGCGCTGCAATCCAATTCGCTTCGCCCCAATCCTTGATTTCAAGACCGGGCCGGGAACCGGCACACACGACCCAATACTCGCCTTCGCTGATTTTGTGCTCCCGAAGAATCGCTCGGGCATTGTTGATGGCTTTTTGTGGAGGTGAGATTCTCGCCGGCTTTCTTGGGACAGGCGATCCTAAGATTGCCGAAGCAAGCAACCGGTTCTTCTCCAGTTCGGGGATGTCGGTGCTTACCTCCACCCACATATTGAAGCGCTCGGCCAGCTCCTGCGGCGCCGTGTTTGCCTGCGTGCCCCAAAAAGCGTCAGCGGAGCGAAAGCCGGCCACTCGAACGCGCTTGGGAATCTTCGACAAGCAGATTTCGTCGAAGAAGCTGTGTTGAAAAGGTGCGATCACAAGCAGATCTGGTGCAAAGGCCCTGATCTTGTTCACCTCGACCGCGAAGGGATTGCGGCGGAACCGCACGAGCCAGGCGTAAGGGTCCTCGCTGATCTTCTCGATTCTCGCGGTGGGCAGTGCGGCGGCGGCAAGGTCCAACGCCGGCGCGCGGATGAAAATCTGGAGATCATGCCCGGCATCACGCAACGCCTCGAAGAACGGCATGCGCAGAACGAAATCGCCCAAACCGTCGGGACTACTGATCGTGATCCTCATGACCTCCGCAGAACGCGTCGTTTCAGTCCCGCCAGACGCGCGCCGGCGACCTCGCGAAGGAATTCACCCCGAGGCAGCAGGGCGCCGGCGCCGGTGATCTTCTCCTGTTGCTCGCGGATCCGGTCGCGCCACCATGGCAGGAAAAGCTTTTGCCAGTTCCATTTCGAGGAAGTGATCCGCTCATATTCCCTCGCAAGAGAATCGCGCGTCAGTTGCCGGAAATCCTCTACGAAGAGGATGGGAAGGTCGCGAAATGCATCCATCTCGGGGCTCGCCAGCGCGACGGGTATCGTTCGGCTATACAAAGCCTCCCAGAGCCTGTGCGTGTCCACGCCGTTGCCTGGCGGACAAAGCATGAAGCGATGCGACGTCATCTCCTCCACAAAGGCTTCAAAGCCCCGCACGGCTTCCTGGACGGTTACCCAATCCGCATTTCTCAAGCCCCGGAAATGGTGCATTATTGGCTCGCGGACGGCTGGATTGCTCGCCAATCGAAAGTTAATATAAAGCCAGCGCGAACGTTGGCCGAATGGGCGCGAATGCGCGGCGATGAGCGGCGCCTTGAGCGTAATGCCGCAGTACGAATTCGCCAGACCGAGCGGCAAGCCGCTCAATCTCTCGTCTTTGGTTTGAATGTTTGTGCTGAACCAATGGGCAATCTGCGGCGGGCATCTTTGAAGGAATTCCTTGGTGATCGGCCGATCGCTTTCCGAGCTGAGAAGAACTACACGGTTGCGGACCTGCCTGACTTGATCGAACAGTCCGATAAGATGATCGACCTTGCAATAGACACATGATCCCGCAAGGGGCTGACCGCGCTCGAGGCTGATGTCCGCCCGGCTGTCGGCGCTCCAAACCTGGCCGCATGCGCGCATCAGTTGCTCCGCGGAGAGGAAGTAGTCTCGAACTTGTTCTGAGGAAAACGAAAACATCATCAGCGCGCCAGCCATCGTTGTCCCGCCTCATCGAAGCGAAAGATGCGAGCAGGAGATTGTCCGAGAGTGAAATTCCAAAGCACGCCTTTCAGCGACGGCGGGCTATGGTATTCCCAATAGCGAGTGACTTTTTCACGAAAGGTCTCAGCTCGCGTGCAGGTGGCCGCCTCATTCCGGTAGGCTGCCAATCCCTCACTCAACTGCCCTTTGTGGACACGAAAGGCGCCAAGGAAGCTCAGGACGGAGTGCAGTTCGGCGCTTTTTGCCAGCTGAGTCCAAAGAAAATAGTCTCCGCCGAGACGGAATCGTTTTAGGGCTTCCAAGTCTACGGTTTCGAGCAGGCGGCGGCGGAAGAATATTCCCTCCTGCTGGATGCCCGCGTACGGGAATCCCCTCAGATACGTACCATTCAAGATGAACTCGCGCCTGTAGCGGGGAGGTTTCGACACAGCGATGACTTCGCCGTCTTCGTTGATCTTGAGATGATAGCCGCAAATCCAATTCACTCCTTCATGATTCATGACCTGCGAGGCGACTCGGAAGGCATGTTCATGGAAGATGTCCCCCGCGTTCAAGTAGGCAACCACGTCACCGGTGGCCCTCGAGAAGCCTTTGACCAGCGCGTCATAGAGTCCGGCATCCGGCTCTGAAAGGAACGTGACGGACTCGCAAAGGTATGGAGACACAGCCATCTCGGTGGCGTCCGTGGATGCGCCGTCGATGATGAAGTATTCCAGCTCGGCAAGGCCGAGTTTCAGAGCGCTTTGCTCGACGACGGATCTGATCGTCTCCGGAAGGTGCGATGCGGAGTTCCGGCAGGGGGTCACGACGCTGAATTTCACGGCTTGCGATTTCTCCGGATCCGTTCTCGCGCCCACGCCAGATAATCCGTAATCGGGGACATGGAGGCTCCGATCAAAGGCAAACGGGCCGGCAAGTCGAGGACCCCCACGCCATGCCGCCTGGCCCACGCGTTGTACTCGCGCACATTGTGACGAAAATGAGGATCGTTGGCGCGTTTTGAAGCGCCCGATTCCGGATGAGAGGGATGGTCGATAAAGCCGCGACGGGACTCATAGCCGCCGATGAGCGCCGCCGCTCGCGTCAACCACCAGTCCACATGCGTAGCTCCGCACCAAAGGTCGGGAATATCCCGCGAAAGGTAGTTGTCCCAGATGACATTGGGGATCAGATACATGTCGACACCCGCGCAAATTTCTCCGGACGGCACTTCCCTGCGATGAAATCCTTGCACCTTTCCCCGCTCAGCGAGGGTGAATGGGTCTTGCGTCAGCAGGACGTCGGAATGGCACCAAACGAAACTCCTTGCGACGCTCTGTTGCCGCGCATGCCGGAGGACGTCGGCGAATTTCACCATGTCCGGTCCCGCGTGAAAAAGTGAGGCCTCCAACCCGATGGCCTCAATGCTCTCGAGCAGCTTCTGCTGAGCGACGCGAAGCCTCTCGTTTGGACAGGGATCGATCCACTGGAAAGTTACGCGGGATTTCACGAAGGGTTAGGAGACTGTGTCTCGCCGAACAGGTCTTCCGGCGAGACGCCGGAAAATTGCACGCGGGGACGCGTGCGCTCCCCTTTCTTTATCTGCGTTCATCTGCGTCATCTGCGGATTATGAAATCGTGGTTGCGAGACCAATCAGGGCGGTGAGGGATTCTGAACGCTGAGATATTTGAATCCTCCCGCAATCCCTTTCCGCGGGTTCAGCAGCGCAAGTTCCGGCACGGGCGCTTGAGAGCTTGGGATCGGCGAATCGAAGGTTTGTTCGCCTCTTGCGGCAACCCAAACGATCACTCCATGATTACTCGCCACGGGTGCGGTTTCCACCACCTTGATCTCCGGCAGACGCGGCTCAGGCCGCGACCACGACCAATGGAACTCCGAAGCCGCGAAGAAAATCGGTATTGCGCTCAGGCAGAGATTGGCCGTGCTCGCGACGAGCCCGGCGCGCGGGCCGCAGGCAATGAACGTCAAGGCTGGGCACATCGCCAGGATCCAGAGGTTTGCGCCGACGTATCGGGGCTCCGGAGCCGTCAGAAACCAGAACATCATGTAGAGCAGCAGCGGAAGGGCGAGGAGCAGGAAATTCCTGAGGTTTCTCCTCAGAGCAGGTGCGAAGACCGCGAAAGTCCCAAGCATAATCAACGCCGTAAAGCCAGTCTGCGCGGGCCACGTGAAACGGTTCGTCAATTCGGGGCCAACCCGGCTGAACCAGCTCGGCACCCAGAGCCAGGTGGTGGTGAGGGATTCCGGGAAATTCTCCCGATCGCGCGCCCAGCCCATAATCAAATCTCGAAAACCGTTCACCCGAGTCGCCGGCGTTCTCCACTCAACCGGCATTCCGACCGCGCTGGACGGGAAAAACGGATAACCGGAGATCAAGATACCCCGCCCCATCCATGTCGTGAGCATGACCATCGAAGCAGCCGCCACGACCAGCATTGGTCGTCGGATGAGAAGGGGGCCTTGTTTCCTCAGCAGAAGCATGACCATGCAGAGCGCCCAAATCCCGGCGACCAATCCAAGACTGTTGAGCTTGACGCAAAGACAAAGCGCCCCAAGGAATAGAATTTCTCCAAGGTAGTCGCGGCGCTCCGGTTCGTGATCGAGCACGAAGCACGCAAAGATCAGAAAGAAATGAAGCATGAGGCACGCCGAAGTGCAGTCAGGAGAGGCGCTCGATGTGTCTCCCCCCACAAAAATGAAAATCCACGCCGGCAGCGACACGGCGTAGGCGACCTCAATCGGGCGCGCGTGCCTGTCCGGCTGGAACCGCAAAACGACGAGCCGTATGATGGCAAAAAGCGAGAGCGTGAGCCCGAGCCACGGCAAGATTCCGCCTACCAGAAAAAGCCCCCAGCGGTTCGGCATCAATGAGTCGAAGAGCGACGTCACAAGAAAGGCGCTCTGGTTAAAACCCAAGTGATCCTGGACATTTGCCAGGCCAGGCACGATGGCAAATCCTTCGAGCCACCGGACGGTCTTGAGGTAGTAAAGACCCAGATCGTAACGGTTCATTTCCTTCGTGCAGCTATTGAAAACCGGGACAAAAACGATCAGCGCCACGGCGGCCAAAACCATCAGCCAGCCCAAGACTCTCAATACGTCAGTTTTTCGGGGCACGGGCCCGCCTTTGCCAAGAAGGCTCCCCATCAGGACGCACAGCCCCGCAAATGAGCTGATGGCTACGAAGCCAGTAGAGAATCTCCGATCGATGGCCCAAAAAAGGTGCGTTATCTGAAGCGACCCCACGAGCAAGCCGTAACCGAGCCAGGGTGCGTGAAAGAGCGAACGTGGTCCGGGGGAGCGAAGAAAGCAGGCCGTGCCAATCAGCCAGAGGAAGAGCGCGGATCCTCCGAAGACGAGGAAGAACAGAAGAAAGTGGTCAGCGCTCATTCCGAACCGGGAATCGAGGCGGGAGGCACATCGCCTGTTTGAACAGCGTGAGCATCGCTTGGAACAATTCTGCGTCCCTCTACGGCGCAGAAGCCGGCTTGCGAAACTTGAAGCCGCCGGCAATTCCTTTCTGCGGATCCAAGAGCGCCAGTTCCGGGGCGGGTCCCTGGCTGCTGGGAAGAGGAGAATCAAATGTTTGATTTCCATTCACCGGAATCCAGATTTGCACTCCGTGCGAATTCGCGACGGCCACCGTCTCGACGAGTTTCAGCTGCGGCAGCCGGGCTTCCGGTCTCAGCCACGACGAACGAAAGTCCCACAGCAGAATGACTATCGGCAGGGCGTTCAGGCAAAGATTGGCGGCACTCGCAGCGAAGCCGATGTGAGGACCTTGATTCAGGAATACCAAGGCCGGGCAAATAGCGAAGAACCAGGCTGCCAGGGCAAAGTATTTCGGCTCGGGGACCGTCAGAAACCAGAAGGTTGAATGGACAAACAGGGGTGCGGCCAACATCAGGAGATTCTTGAAGTTTCCCCGTAAGGATCGCTCCATCGCTGCGGCGACTGCGAGTGCCACACAACCTGCGAGGCCAACCTGTGCGGGCCAGATCAACTGGTTGATCGAGGAATGGGCCCGCTCAATCCAGCCCGGCAGCCAGCGCCACGTCCGGAGCGCTCTCTTGATGTTTGCGGGGTCTGGATCACGGGCCCACGCGACGATCACGCCTCGAAACGAGTTGACCTGCTTGACTGGCATTCTCCATGGCACGGGCAGGGCCAGGGCGCTTGATGGAAAAAAGGGATAACCGGAGAGCAACACGCCGCGTCCCATCCAAGTTGATAACAGGATCGTTGCGAGAGCGGCCATGACGACCAGCCGTCTCTGCTGAAGAAACCGAAGCCTTTCTTTGCTTAGTAAGAGACTCAGGCCAGCAACCGCCAAAGCTCCCGCGACCAGCCCCAGGCTATTCAAGCTTACGCAGAGACAAAGCGCTCCGACGAAGAGCATCTCGCCCAACCTTCGGCTCCGCTCCTCGTCCAAGCGGGAAGCGATGAAGCACGAAAAGATCAGGAAGAAATGGAGCATCAGGCAGAATGAGATGCTGTTGGGCGATGCACCCGAGATGTTGCTTCCGAGCGAAACGAAAATCCATGCAGGCAAGGAGACGGCGTAAGCGATCTCGATCGGCGGGCCGGCCTCCCTCCGAAACAGGAAAATAGCCATCCGAAGCATGGCGAACGCGGAGAGCGAGAGTCCCAGCCATGGCAGGAGGGCACCTATCAGGAAAATTCCCCAGCGATTGGGCGCGAGGGAATCAAAAACGGATGCGACAAGAAAGGCGCTTTGGTTGAACCCGAGATGAGGCTGCAGATTGACCAGGCCGCGCACGATGGGAAAGGTCTCCGTCCAGCGGATCGCTTGCAAGTAGTAGAGCCCCAGCTCGTAGGGGAAGACCTCCTTCGTGCAGCAATTGAAAACGGGGAATAAACGCGAGAAAAGCGACAACTCCGAGAAGGGCGAGCAGCATCGTCCAACGGACGACACTCCGCCGATTTGGCCTTATTCTAAGCAATCGCCCCAGCCAGATCGCGGATGCGGGCACCGCGACCATGGCGAGCACGATGGTCGAAGCGTTCCGGTTAATCGGAAAGAATAAGTGCGTAAACTGAAGGACGCCGACCAGTATCCCAAACCCCAGCCATGGCGCGCTATAGAGTGATTCCAGCCGGTTCTCCCGGCAAAATGCTGCGGCGCCCGCCAGCCAGAGAAAGATCCCCGACAAAGCGAACAGAGCAAAGCAGGGGAGGAAGTATCCGGCACTCATGGGAAGCGATGAGGTCTAAGAATCCGCAGATGAACGCAGACGGACGCAGATTAGGGTCAAGACGCCCTTAGTTGACGAGCCTGGAGAGCGCCGTGAGTCTGTGGAGCATACACGCTCTGCGTGTGGCCGTGTGCTCCCATTTCTCCATCTGCGTAAATCTGCGTCATCTGCGGATCACCCCAATCAGGGCTGCGGAAGGTTTTCAGCTTTGAGATACTTGAATGTCCCAGCAATTCCTTTCTCCGGATTCAATGCGACGAAATGCCTCGGCTTCCACGAACTGGGTAATGGCGAATCATGGGAAGATCTAATAGTCCGCAGATGAACGCAGATGGACGCAGATTAAGGCCAAGGCGTCTTAGTTGACGAGCCTGGAGAGCGCCGTGGGTCTGTGGAGCATACACGTCCTCGCGTGTGGCGTGCGCTCCCCTTTCTCCATCTGCGTAAATCTGTGACGGTATGAAGTCATGCAGCAACCGGCGCTGGGCAAACCGAGAGGATTTGGTCAACGTCCCTGGCGGAACCCGTGAGTGCTTGCAACGCGCACGGGTGGCCGAAGGTCCAAAGGTTCGATGATGACGCTGAGCTAACTGCTCCAATCTGTGATTGAACCTTGGCGGAAAGCACCATCGTGGGGCGAAAGACCCCGAATGCCTGACTGCAACCTTCCGTCCGTGGACCAATCCCAAATCGGCTGCCCGCGCCGGTTGCCTTTACTTTTAACCGGGCACCGGAGAAAAAACCATGACAAAAATCTACCAACTCAAGACACGCCCCAACAAGGAAGCCCTTGGGGTCGAGACCTACTTGGCCCCGCCGCCGCCTTCTCAAGGAAAAATCATCGCCCTGGACTGCCACCCGGACACTTTCACCGCAGCGGTCTTCGTGGGCCAGACCCCGCATGACGCCCGCAAACTTGGCAGCCGGGAAAACCTCGGCCTCCAAACCTTGCTCGAATGGGCGGCCAAGGAGTTCGGACCGCAGGATCTTTTCGTGCTGGAAGCCGGTTCCAACAGCTTCGAACTCTGCACGCGGCTGCACGCCCTGGGCCTGCGCGCGGTGGTTCTGGAGAGCTGCCACGTCGGCAAGCACGCCAAGAGCTACGCCGACAACGACAAAATGGCTGCCGCGCGCATTGCGCTGGTCTATCTGGCGGGCAACGCTCCTTGCGTGTGGGTGCCCGACGAGCAGAGCCGCCAGCGCCGCGAACTGCTCCACGCCTATGGCAAAGCGGTTACCGACCACACGGCGGCCGGCAACTCGCTGCGGGCCTACCTCAACGGCAACGCCATCCGCCTCGCCAAGGGCAACCTCCAACTGGAGAGCACCCGGCAATGGCTCCTCAAACAACGGGACTGGTCGCCCATGCAAAGGGAGATCCTTGCCGAGCACTTCGGCGATCTGGATGCCTGCAAAGAACGCCGCAAGCGCCTCTACCGGCTCATCGCGGCCGAGATGAGTGCGCAGCCCATGATGCTGCGCTCCATGAAGGTGCTCGGGGTGGGCCTTATCAACGCCTTCGCGCTCCTGGCTGTGATTGGCGACGTGCGCCGCTTCCAGCGGCCCGAAAAACTCGTGGCCTACATCGGGCTCAACCCCGGCCAGCGCCAAAGCGGCACGGGCAAGAACATCAAACTCGGGGTGGGCAAAAGAGGCCGGGGCGACATCCGCCATCTTCTCATCCAAGGCGCTCAGGCCGTTTTGCGCAATGGGCCGCGCCACGGCCCTGGGCCAATGGGGCTGGAAACTCTTCGCCCGAAAAGGCAACCGCAATGTCGCCGTCGCCGCCGTGGCCCGCAAACTCCTGGTCCAGGTCTGGCACATGCTCTCGGGCAACCCGCCCACCGCGTTGGAAACCGACAAAAGCTTCACTCTCAAACTCCACAAGCTGGCCGTGGTGTTGGGCGTCTCTCTGCGCCGCGAGCTCCGACTTGGAGACACGCTGCCCGCTTGCATCCAGACGCTTCGAAGCCGAGCCCTTCAAGCTGCCAATATTGCGCCGTGAAAATGAACCCACCAAGACAAACCGGTTTGATGGGGGCTGTGCGCCCCCAAACCCCCGCACCGCTCGCCGCGGCAGGCGTTCGGGGGGAACTTCACCAAGGCTTGCCTGCGGCAAGCAATCGAAAAAAAAATTAGAGACGCATGAAAAAACTCTTGCATGACTACATCGTCATCTGCGGATCAGCTCGATCAGGGCTGGGCGGGGTTTTCGACTTTGAGATACTTGAACCCGCCGGCGATTCCTTTATCCGGGTTCAACAGTGCGAGGAAAGGCCTCGGTTTCCAGGAACTGGGCAACGGCGAATCGTAGGTTTGAATACCGTCAGGATTCATCCAAAGGACCACGCCGTGCGGATTTGTCACAGGATTCGTCTCGACCACACTGAATTCAGGCAGGCGCTCTTCCGCATAGGTCCATGCCTGCCGGAATTCCCATAAGAGAAGAGAAATCGGGATTGCCGCTGCGCCGAGGATTGCCAACGACGAGGCCAGACCTACCCGCAGGCCCTCGGCGGCGAACGTAAGCGCCGGACAGATCGCAAAGATCCACATCGTTGAACCGAAATAGCGCGGGTCCGGAGCGCTGATGAACCAGAAGGTTGAGTAGACCGCCAGGGGGATGACCAGAAGCAAGAGATCGTGCGACTTGCGGCGAAACCCGGACACACAGAAAGAAAACGAGACAAGCACTGCCGAGCCGGCTATCCCGATCTGCGCGGGCCAGGCAAAGTGTGTCCTCATAGCTGCGATCCGTTCACACCATCCCGGCAGCCAGCGCCATGTCTTGATAACTTTCTTCGGATCCGAGCCGGGATCCGGATCGCGCGCCCATCGAAGAATCTCCCCCTGAAATTCAAGGATTCCTTTGACGGGCATTCGCCACGCGACGGGCATCGCCAAAGCGGTCGAAGGAAACAAGGATATCCGGAAAGCACGATTCCTCGTCCCATCCACGTTGCGAGCAGCACCGCAGCCAGCAGGGACATCGCGGCAACTCTTCCTTGAAGGAAAACTAAATAGAAATTGCGTCTTTTCTCGATGACCAAGAGCGCGAGCGCGACCGCCCAAGCTCCCAGCACGAGAGCGATGCTGCTCGATTTGACGGAAAGGCACAAGGCCCCCAGGATCAAGATTTCGCCCAGATGGCGCGCACGTTGTCTCTCGTCCTTCGACACGACGAAGCATGCAAAGACGAGAAAGAAGTGAATGCTTAGGCTGGAAATGATGCAATCCGGTGAGGCGCTGGAAGTCGAGAAGTTGGCCTGCGTCGAGATCCAGACCGGCAGCGAAATCGCATACGCCACTTCGATGGCTTGCGCGCTTTCGCGCCTCTGAAGCCGTAAAAACACGAGACGGAAAATCGCAAAGACGGAGAGCGAGAGTCCGAGCCACGCGAGAAAACCGGCGATCAGGAAGATTCCCCAGCGGTTTGGCACAAGGGAGTCAAAGAGAGAAGTGACGAGAAACGCATTTTGGTTGAACGCGAGCTGCTCTTGCACGTTGACCAGACCCGGGACGATCGGAAAGGTCTGTATCCAGCGAATCAGTTTCAGATAATAGAGTCCGAGATCGATGTGGCACATCGACTTCGTGCAGCCGTTGAAAACCGGGATAAACGCCAGTAGCGAAACGCCTAGAAGAAAAACCGTCCCGGCGAGGGCTGCGGCCACGCCTTTTTTCGTCATCACTCTGGTGGCGCCTCCCAAGAGAAGGGCGCCCCCCGCCGCAAAAACCGCTGCCGAGACAAATATAACGGCGAAACGCGCGTGAACGGGAAAGAACAAATGGCCGATTTGGAGAAGTCCAACCAGCAGCGCGTATCCGAGCCACGGTGCGCGGAAGACCGATTCCATCCCCAGATCCCGGGAGAAGGCCGCCGCTCCGAGCAGCCAGAGAAACAGCGCCGAGGCGGCAAACAGCAGGAAGAATGCGATGAAGTAGTCGCTGCTCATCGTTTCGCCTCAGCGGCGTGGTTTTCGCTCATTGGTCGAAAGCCGCCAGCAATTCCGGCAGCCGGATCGAGGAACCCGATTTCGGAAAGATTCGTGTTGGAGGCGGGTAGCGCGCTGTCGAAACTCTGATTTCCCTCGGTTGGCGCATAGTAGCGCAGGCCGAAGCGGTTTTGCACCTCGACCAATCCGGGCTGCGGGATCTCCGGAAACCTCGGGTCAGGCGCCGCCCAAATCCATTTGGTTTCCCAGAAAAGGCCGGCCATCGGAACTGCGCAAAGATACAGATTCGCGATCGCGGCCAGGAAGACTAATGATCCCTGCGCGGCGATCAATCCGAGGATCGGCGCAATCGCAAAAAGCCACGCTCCCGCCCCGAAGTAACGCGGCTCGGGCGCAGTCAAAAGCCAGAATCCCGTCTGAACCGCGAGCGGGACGCAAAGGAGCGCCATGAAATAGAAGCCTCTTCGGAGGCGGATTTCCATCCAAGACGCCAGCGACAAGGCCGCAACGCCTACCAGGCCGATTCCGATTGGCCAGTTGAACTGAATATCCATCGCGGCGACTCGCTTGAACCAAGGTCGCAGCCAGGAAAATCCTTCGAGCGCGGTCCTTCGATCTCCAAAGGGGATGCGCGCCCAATGCACGACAGCTTCACGGTGCCGGTCCACGTCGCTTTCCTTCATCCTCCAGGCAACCGGGACCGCGATCGCTCGCGATGGAAAGAGCGGGTAACCGCTGATCAGGGCTCCGCGATAAACCCAGCATCCGATCAAGAACGCGGCCGCGGCAGCTCCGGCCAGTGCCCTGGTGCTGCGAAAGCAGGAAATGTCTTTCTCCAGAACGAGAAGGAACGTCGCGACTCCCCACACCCCGGCTACCATTCCAAGGGTGTTAAGCTTTACGCAAAGGCAGATCGCGCCGAGAAGCAAGAGCGTTCCAAACAATTCCGCCCTCTCCGGCTTGTCCGCCGTCATGATGAAGGCTGCGAACGTAAGAAAGAGTTGAATCATCAAGCAAGACGATGTGACATCCGGTGAGCCGCTGGAGATATTATTGCCGAGGAGCGTGTAGAGCCAGGCAGGCAGAGAGATGGCATAGGCGATCTCGAGGCGGGAGCGCCGCCGTCTGCGCTTGAAAAACAACCTTAACAATGCAAACGTCGATAGCGTAAGCCCAAGCCAGGGCAACAAGCCGCCCACGAGCCAAAGGCCGATCCTCTGTGGGAGAAGAGAGTCAAGGAACGACGTCACCAGAAAAGCGCTTTGATTAAAACCGAGATTAAAGATGAGGTTCACCAAACCGGGCACGATCGGGAACGTTTGTATCCAGCGAATTTTCTGGAGATAGTAGAGCCCGAGATCGTAGTGGGCAGGCAGGCTTTGTGCAGGCATTGAAGACCGGAAGAAAGACCAGGAACGAGATCAGCACGAGCGGCAGCAGCCTGGGCCACAGTTTGACGCCTCTCCTTAGTGCTCTTCCAGGGTGGTGACGCACCCTCGAAAGGTGGATGGCTGCGGCGACCAGCGACGTGATCACGAGAAATCCCGCTGAAAACGCTCGATCGATCGGCAGGACGAAATGCTTAATCTGCAGAAGGGCGATCAGGACTCCGTAACCCAGCCAGGGCAACTGAAACACTCCGCCCATGCCTCGCATGCTCCTGAATAAGGCCCCGCCGAGCGCCCACGCATAGAGCCCGAAGCAAAGGAAAACCAAATAAGAAGGCAAGAGCCAAAGGGCTGTCATACTTAGGTTCAATCTAAGATCCGCAGATTACGCAGATGAACACAGATGACTTTGAAGAGGCGGATGTGCAACAACCCGCCTGGCCAGTCCTGGCGGCATCGCTTGACGCCTGAGCCTGCCTGGCCTTGCCCCAATCTGAATACAGGAAAGTAGTCGGCGCCCATCATCTCAATCTCAGCGACGCCCCTCCTCATTCATTGGTCGGAAGCCGCCGGCGATTCCTGCAGCAGGGTCGAGGAGCCCGATATCGGAAAGACTCTTGTTGGAGGCGGGAAGTGCACTGTCGAAACTTTGATCTCCAACACTGGGAGCATAATAGCGCAGGCCGAAGCTGTTCTTCAACTCGACCAGTGCAGCCTGCGGGATTTGCGGAAACCTCGAATCAGGCGCAGCCCAGATCCATTTGGTTTCCCAAAATAAACCGGCCATCGGAACGGCGCAGAGATACAAATTCGCTATCGCGGCAAAGAAAACTAACGAATCCTCCGCGGCGATCAGTGCGAAGATCGGCGCGATTGCCAAGAGCCACGGGGCGGATCCAAAGTAACGCGGCTCGGGCGCCGTCAAGAACCAGAAAACCGTGGCAGCCGCCAGCGGAGCGCAAAGAAGCAGCAAGAAATAGAAACTTCTTCGGAGACGGATTTCCATCCAGGCGAGCAGCGACAAGCCAGCTGCTCCCACCAGGCCGATTCCGATTGGCCAGTCGAACTGAATATCCAGCGCAGTCACACGCTTGAACCATGGCCGCAGCCAGGAAAATCCTTCGAGAGCGATCTTTCTATCCCCATAGGGAATGCGCGCCCAGTAGATCGTATCTGCACGGCACTGATCCGCGTCGCTGGCCTTCATCTTCCACGTAACCGGGACCGTAATCAGCCGCGACGGAAACAGCGGGTAACCGCTTAGCAAGGCCCCCCGATAAACCCAGCCTCCAAGCAAGAATACCGCGGCGGCAGCCCCAACGAGTGCGCGGGCGCTCCGAAAGCAGGAGAAGTCCTTTTCCAGCGCGAGGAAGAGCGCCGCGACTCCCCACACCCCAGCCACCAATCCGAGAGTGTTAAGCTTTACACTGAGGCAAACGGCGCCTAGTAGCAAAAGGCCTCCGAACAGTTGCCTCCGCTCGGTCTTGTCTGCCGTCATTATAAAGGCCGCGAAGGTAAGAAAGAGATGAATCATCAAGGAAAACGACGCGACATCCGGGGAGCCGCTCGACACGTTGTTTCCGAGGAGGGTGTAAAGCCACGCAGGCAGCGAGATGGCATAGGCGATCTCGAGGCGAGATCGCGGGCTTCTGCGCTTGAGAAACAATCTTATCAACGCATAGGTGGATAGCGTCAGGCCAAGCCACGGCAGAAATCCTCCGACAAGCCACAGGCCGATCCTCTGAGGAACAAGGGAGTCAAGGAACGAAATGACAAGGAAAGCGCTTTGATTAAAACCGAGATTCCAAATGAGGTTTCCGAGACCGCGCACGATCGGGAACGTCTCCATCCAGCGAATCTCCTGGAGATAGTAAAGTCCGAGATCGTAGTGGCAGGCAGGCTTTGTGCAGGCATTGAAGACCGGAATAAAGACCAGGAACGAGACCAGCAGCAGCGGCACCAGCTTGGGCGATGTCATGAGCACTCTCAGCACCCTTCCGCGGCGGCGTGTCCTTGAAAGGTGGATGGCTGCGATGATTACCGACGTGATGATAAGAAATCCCGCTGAGAACCATCGGCCGATCGCGAAAATGAGGTGAGTAAACTGCAAAAGAGTGATCAGCAACGCATAGCCCAGCCAAGGCAGCTGAAAAATCCCGTCCATGGTCCGCATGCGGGTAAACACAGTTCCTCCGAGCGCCCAAGCATAGAGCCCAAAGAGGAAAAAAATCAAATAAGAGGGAAAAAGCCAAACGGCTGTCATGCTTAGTTTGAATCTAAGATCCGCAGATTACGCAGATGAACGCAGATGACTTTGAAGAGGTGGTTGTGTCACAACCCGCCTTGCCAGTCATGGCGGCATCGATTGGCGTATGAGCCTGCCTAGCCTTGTCCCAATCTGCGTCAATCTGCGTCATCTGCGGATTCCACCAATTCCCGGCCCCGGTCGTCCATTCTTGCATCGCGAAAGCCGCCGGCCATTCCCCGCGTCTCATCGAGAAATTTTAGCGAGGGATGCATAGCCTTCGCGCTCGGGAGGGGGGCATCGAACGTTTGATCGCCCTTGCTTGGATAATTAAGACGAACGCCAAAGGGATTGTCTCCTTCCAAGATATCGACTCTCCCAATCTCCGGGATACCGGGAACCGGTTTCTTCCAGGACCATTCGGTGTTATAGCGCAACGTGCCGAGCGCAAAGTAATTGACGCAGAAAGCGAGCGCGACGAAAGCGCGGCCCGAGAGGGAAAGGTCTGAGACTAAGGCAAGTGAGGCAGCGAGCGGAAGAAGCCAGGTGATCGACCCAAGGTATCTGGGATTAGGGGCAGTGAAAAACCACATGACCAAGGCGAATGCCAGGGCCAAAATCATTAGGAGCAAGTGGCCGAGCTTTCGCCGGAAGTCCGCGTTTTTCCAGGCGAAAGTCAGGAGGAGCAACGCCCACACACTGCCCAGGCTTAGTGGCGTTGCGAATTGATCCTTCATCTCCCAGTTTCTCCGCAGGAAGTCGGGAATCCAGGCAAATCCGCCCTGAACCCGCGCGAGATCAAGGTCGGGCTGTCTTCTGCCCAATTGGACGATGCCGTCGTAGAAATTGGAGACGTCAGCCTTTGGGACCCTCCATGCTACCGGTGCGGCGAGGGCGGTCGAAGGAAAAAGGGGATATCCCGACCTGATGATTCCTCGCGCTAGCCATGGAAGAAAAAGAACCAGCGCGGCAAGAGTCGCGTAGAGCAGTTGCTTGCCGCCCAAGAGGCGAGGCGCACCGATGCGAGTCAAGGCGACTCCGATCGAAAGCAATCCAATCGCCGCCACAAAGAAGATTGAATTGAGTTTTATGCAAAGGCTAAGCGCACCGAGAATTATCAGTTCACTCAACTGGAGTAGGATGGCCTTGCTTCCTCTGGCGGCTAGGAAGCTGGCGAAGCACAGGAAAAGATGAATTTGGAGGCAAGCCAGGGCAATGTCCGGAGAATTGGCGGAAATGTTATTTATTAGCAGAGTGTAGATCCATGCCGGCAGGGAGATCGCATAAGCCCTCTCGATAGGTTCGAGCCGTTTCCGCAATACGAACACCGCGCACAATCCCTGGAGCAGCGCGAAACCAGAAAGGGTAAGGCCAAGCCAGGGCAGGACTCCGCCAAGCAGAGAATAACCCCAGAGATGAGGGCCCAACGAGTCGAAAAGTGATGGGACGAGAAAGGCCGATTGGTTGAAGCCCAGCTCGAGCAGGAGGTTGCCAAGGCCGGGGACTATGGGAAACGCCGTCGTCCAGGCAATCGTCTGCAGATAGTAATATCCCACATCGTAATGGACGATTTTTTGCGTCGCGATGTTGAAGACCGGGCGAAAAGTGAGCCACGCCACCGCAATCAGGAGCACGAACCAGACGACGCGGCGACATCGCAGGGAGCTCCTTTGCCAGGAATGGAACTCTGCGGAACCTCAGGGCGACGATGCCGCCGGCGCAGAGCAAAGAAATGGCCAGGAAAGTCCAGGAAAACTCCGGATTGATGGCGGTGAAGATGTGGGCAATTTGCAGGCACGCAATCAATACCGCGTAGCCAAGCCAGGGCGCTCGAACGAGCGACCGCCCGGTCTCCCATCCGCCGAACACGGCCGCTCCCAGGAGCCAAAGGTAAAGACCGCAGGCAAGGTAGATCAGGAAAAACAAGCGAAGGAATTACTCAAATGGAATCCGCAGATGAGGCAGATTCACGCAGATGGAGAAAAGAGGGGCGTCTCCGGGCCTCGATTGCAGGCATTTGGTCTTCCATCTGCGTCTATCTGCTCTCTGCGGATTGTCAGGTTAATCCTTGGTTTTAGATCAGCGTTCCTCTGCGTCATCTGCGGATAATTCGACCCAGCCCTGTTATGCGAGCGAAAACTGCGGGCGATGCAGCACGTAGCGGTCCGCCGGAGCATCGTATCCGAGCACAGGTCCTCGATGCATCGTGAGGCAGAGCCAGGATTGCAGGTATCTTCTCAGGCGCGGTCTGCCGAAGAGAAACTTCTGCGCAAACGCTTTTTGCCGGATAAGGCGATCACCCATCCTGCGGAGAGGAGCAGGAATCGTCTGCCGGATCGCGGCGACTTCCTCCTCTTGCCAGGACTGTCCATCGAGCATCGAGCGGTTTTCACCCGTATAGTTAAACCCGCCTAGAAGAGCAGTCGTCACCACCAGATCCGTATGCCCGGCAAATCTGATCCAGAGCTCGTAATCGCCCGCAACCGGCCACCTCACCGAAATGCCACCCGCTTTCTCATAGAGGCTCCGTCGCCAGAAACAGCCCTCCTGCATGATGCAGCCGAGTCCTCGCGGGTGAAACGCACCCGCACGGATCACCTCACGCGGAAAGGGAGTCACATTCGAAATCCCCTGCAATGCGCGATCGCGCAGCTCGCAACGAACACCCATGATCCACTGAATCTGCGGATAGTCGGCAAAGATTCGCGCCACCACACGCATGGTCCACGGGAAATAGGCGTCATCGCTATTCAGCCAGCAGAGAATATCGCCCGACGCCATCGAGAAGCCTTTCGCGATGGCGTCGTACTGGCCGTTGTCCTTCTCGGAGACAAATTTTGAGATATGTTCCCGGTGGCGATCGACGATCTGCAGGCTCCCATCCGAGCTGCCGCCATCCATCACGATATACTCGATGTTCTCGTAATCCTGAGCAATCACCGACTGAATGGCGCGCTCCAGCCATTCGGCGCCATTGAAGTTGGGGGTGACCACGGAGATTTTCATCTGGCAGGCTTTCGGGTATCCGCAGATTTGAAGCCAAGGATTAGCTTAACGATCCGCAGATCGACGCAGATGGACGAAACAACAGGCAGAACTCATTGCGGTTATTGGGAGTGCTAGAACGCCCGTGACTCGTTCGGTATTCGCTGCTGTATAGTTCACTCTCTCAAGGCCTTTGATCTGACTAAGACTCTGTTGTTTTGGTCTTTCATCTGCGTCCATCTGCGTTCATCTGCGGATTGTTAGATCCGGTCTCCTCCGCATTCCGACAACGGCGGCAAGCATCTGCGCTGTATCCCGCACAAAGTGCAACTTGCTGCCCGGAACATCGCACCAGTCGATAGGCACCTCGATGACTCTTGCGCCGGATCGTCTGAGGGCGACAAGAAGTTCGACGTCGAACGCGAATCGCTTTTCGCGGAGACGGTTGCTGATTGCCTCATAGGCGTCGCGCTTTATCAGCTTGAAACCGCATTGGGAATCGTAGACTGGGATTCTGGTTGCTGTGGCAACAAGTGTCGCAAACACGCGTCCACAAACGTGCCTTAGCCAGGAACGGTGGACCGTGCGACCAAGAATTTTGCAGCGGGACGCAAAAAAACCGTCTGGCGCGTTTTCCTCTTCCAGCAAGGACAAGACTCGAAGGACCTCATACGGCGGAATAGAGCCATCCGCGTCCAGCAATCCAAGCCATTCCGCTTCCCGATCCAGATTCCAGCCCGCATAGACTGCAGCACCCTTGCCCATATTTGTGGGAAGCCGATGAAAGCCGACTTGCGAGCCACGCAGTCGCACACACTCCTGCATCCGACGCGAATCGTCTTCGCGGGATCCATCGTCGACGACCGTAATTCGCCAAGGCAGCGAGGCTGTGCCAAGAGCCGTGCAGAGGCGAGGGAGATAGTCCGGCAAGCGACGCCCTTCATTGTATGCGGGAATCACGAGATGAACGAGCGACGGACGCACCATAGCCTACTGAGTTTAAAGTCTTGTCGAGCGATAGCCGCACTTTTCGGCGGGTTCTGTGATAAGCGCTCTGTTTCTCATTCACTCTTCGTACTTCTGGGCATCCCAAGGCATTTAGATTTCGGATGGAATCCGCAGATGTCGCAGATTGTCACAGATAGGGAATGCGGCTGGAAGAATCATGCCGAAATCGGAACGGCCATGCTTGGCAACGCGCATTCGAGGACGGCGACGAGCTGGCTCGGGCCCACCGAAAGGCAGTTGTCGTCCATCCGCGTCATCTGCGGATTGTTAGATTCGATCGGAGCAGCAGTCTTAGCAAAACCCCGCGCACCCCTAGGAAGCACAAACGGCTCCATGCCCTACTGGCGGCATAGTGCGTCATTGCGCGATCCCGAATCAGGTTGGCGCAGAGCTTCTGCAATCCCAGCTGGGTCCAGCTCCTCAGCACTGGTTCGCATTCCATCGCACGAAGAGATTCGCAAAGAGACTTAACAGATCGAACATCAGCTGTCTCTCTGGAGAAAATCCTGCGGCACTCCGCGATCCTCCCCAACAATCGCCCGCGTGACTTGACAGCGGTTCTCGTAGTCGTCGTATTGGCGTGGCGAAAGCGTGTCGAGTCTTGCTTGCAACGCAAGAAGAAATCGAGGTCTGCGGCGTGTTGAAAACGTCTCGAGAAGCCGTGCTTTTGCAAGATGCTTCTGTTAATCAGCGTGGCCGCGAGAGTGGGTAGTCTTGCAAACCAGGTGGGATCCAGTTTTCCGGCTCTCAAACGCTCCCAAGTGTCGTCAAAATCCGAGACGCAGTGCATGCGCTCGCCGTCGCTCCGTGACTCAAGATAGTGGCCAACAATAAAATCGCTTCGAGCTGAGCCTCCCTCCAAGGCCTCGCTGATTACGTTCTCATCGAGTAACGTATCCCCCGCATTTAGAAACATTATCCACTCACCGTGAGCCAGAGAGGCCGCTCTATTCATGATCTCAGAGGTGGTGGCGTTATGGGGAACCTGGACGTAGCGGCACGAAGGATTGGCGTCGGGCGTTTGGGCTGCCGGCGCGGCAACTAGATGTTCGATATGGGAGTAATCCTGTGCTGCGATGCTAAGGCAGGTCTGTTCCAAGTCTTCGGGATCGGACGAAGGCAGCGAAATCACGCTTATCTGCGCTGGTTCGCGCATTTGGTGGACGACAGACCGACGCCGCCTTGGCCAGGCGCCCGAAAGAAGCCACGCGGAAATCTCCTCCCTGCTCCGCTTCCAGCGGAGATGTCCCCGCTCAATAGTCTGGCGAGCCATCTGTCCCATTTCCCGAAAGCGCCTCAAATCGATGGGCCGCGGATCTTCGGGGTCGAACAAATAGCCATTCACGTTGTGCGTGAGATACTCGTTCATCGTCGGGTTGTTGGGGGCGACAATCGCCTTTCCCATTGCCATCGCCTCAAGGAACGACATCCCGATCCCTTCGTGAAGCCGGGGCGCAAAGTAGATGCCAGCCTGACGCAATGCTTCAACGTAGGTGGTTCTGTCCTCCGACCATGCGCTAAAACGCAGGCGATACCGTTCCTGATCGCTCTCGGAAATCGCAGCTGGAGGTGGTGAATCGAGGTCGGGAGCCTCATGCACGTTGATCCAGGATAGCTCCGAATCTCCCACCAACGATCGAAGGGTTTCCCATCGAGGTTCGTGACGTCTTCGCCAGAAGAAGCCGGCATACTCCCGTTCGGTGTTGACCTCGAAGTGCGCTGGATTGGGGAAGAACTGTGCATATTTCGCACGCAAACCCCAACCTTGGAGTTGCTCGAACAACGTCCGGCAGAAGCAAAGTATTTCGATATTGGTGAGTTCGCGCCAGAACGACTCCGCGAACGGCAGACACGAGTCATACATGGGAACGAAGACAACCCGTCGTCCCGAGTCACTCAGGAACTTGGCGTGACGTTCGGTTTGATATAATACTGTTACATCATAGCCGCGGCCCACGATTTCTGGGAGATCGAGGTTATCCCTTCCGAGCCAACCTTCATCCCAATACACGTCCACCGCGGCCAACTCATTGAGCAACCCAAGAAAGAAGTTGCTGGATCCGGTCTTCCGATGATGGCTATGGCCGATGCAGGCAATCTTCAATTGTGCTAGCACTCCCCGAGCTCAAAGCGACAACGCCGATCAGAGCCATTTCGATCGGCTTCGAGTGCGCCGGACTCCATGACGAATCAAACCAATTTACGAAAGAACTCGAAGATTCGCGCTCTCCGCCCGATAGGTTTCGTCATTGGCTTCTCGGGAGATTCTCGATCCGGCACAGTTGTCGACTCCTCTCGATCGTAAGCACGGACATCGGCAAAAAATGCGCGAACCTTATCGGGCACCCCTGAATGAGCCAAACAGGTCCGCTCCCATTCGCTGATGCAAAGCGAGGAGTGTTTTGCCGAAAAACCACCTGCATTGTAGACGCTCAACGGAATTCCACAATGAAAGAAGCTGCAGCCTTTCGCTTTCATGCGATAAAAAAAGTCATGATCAGCCGCGATGCGAAATGTAGTGTCGTAGCCGTGTTCCCGCAATAGAGCCACCCGTGTGAAAGTTGCCTGATGCCCAGGGATGCCTTGCAACCAATATCCATCTAGTTCGCCTGTTTGAAGGAGATTCCAGGATATATCCGAGTCATTGGCCGTATGGAGTTCCTCCTGTCCATCCGCTGTGCGATAGACATGATGGCCAATTATAAAATCCGCATCTCGCGGCGCATGATGAAGCGCGTTTGAAACCGCTTCGGCGTTGAGAAACCAATCGCCCGCATTCATGAAAAGAATCCAGCGACCAGAGGCAAGCTTGGCGGCCTTATTCATCGCGAAATAAGGTCCTTCGTCTTTCTCGCTCGCCCAGAAATCAACTAACTGATCATATGTCCGAATCAAATCCAGCGTGCCATCACAGGAACCTCCATCCAGCACGATAAGCTCCAGGTTACTGTAAGACTGCTCCAGAATGCTTTCGATGGTCGTGCGCAAGGTATCGCGGGCGTTCAGCACGACCGTGGCCACGGTTACGAGAGGTTTCCCGGGTGAGTCTTCCCTGACGAAACCCATTGTCCTGAGCCCACCGGTCATCGCGACCGATGCAGGCGTCGCTGCAGGTGACAAATGTTTTCGAGAAGACGAGGAATCTTCGGAATTCGGTCGCTGTCGTTCATCTTATCGATGCGGGCCTCTGCTCGATTGCTTGATATTACGGAACCTGCAAACATCGAGCAGCCTTGCACGCTTCTTGACAGTTGCCGCCTCGGATCAGCCAACGATGAATGATTCAAGCTGTATGCTTTCGTCAAGAAATCGGCTGGAGGGAAACGCAAAGGACAATACTCGCGCGGCTCAGCTTTCCGTCGTGCGCCATAATCTTTCGGCGACAGGTGAAGCGGAAAATTGTCCGGAGAGGGCTGCGGCGTTGCGCCGAATTTGGGTCAGCCTCTCAGTGACAAGCATCCTGCCCACGGCGGCGGAGAATTGATCCCGTGTCCAGCCGCACGTTTCTCCGAGGTCGTTCTTTCGAATGAAATTCGCGCCGGGATTGTCGTCGGGTCCCACGAAGAGAACGGGCAGATTGGCTGCGGCGGAAAGCGTAACGATTTTTGATGGGAAACTCAATCGCGCCTGCCACGCTCGATCGAGAGCCGAACCATCCGGCATGGCGACAATCGCAAGATCATAGGCTCTTAGTTCGGCAATAAGATCCTTATGGGCGATGTTCCCCCGAACGCGTATCCCGCTGGCGGCCAGTTCTTCGTGGGCAATGCTATTGCCGAGATTGCCATACCAATCGATGGCGAGGTGCTCGCTCTTCGTGAAGGCCATCAAAGAGCGCATTGTGTTTTCGCACCACACATTTCCACAACTGGCGATCTTGGGAGCGTCGCTCAGAGTCGCGGGTAGGGCGCGCTGGATAAGGTCGCATTCGTTCTCAACCGGCATTTGGACTTCGAACGGACGTCCGAATTTTTCTTCGTAAGCCACACTCATTTCTTGACAGATGGCTAGGCGACAAACGGACTTCTCGATCAATTCGCGCATTAGCGAGTCGGAAATTCTTGTTCCGTGAATGTTCTGATCGTCCATCAGCCAGAGCCGCACGGGCGCGCCGTAAAGGTAGGAAACGGCCAGCGCATTCAGGCAATCTTGGTCCGAATACGGAACAGCCAGAACCGTGCGAACACGGGATTCGCCGAGCGACTTGGCGATGCGGGACATGGTGGCGAGCCGGTTTGGATGTTCAGAAGAGCCGCATTTTATCAGCAGGCTGGGAACCGGAGCTTTGTGGTGGCTGTGGTGGTCCTCGCTGCGAATGTTGGCCCACGACCGCGAGCCTTCAAGGACCTTCTGGATCAGGGCTCCCACCCCATGAGCAAATACCGGCAAGTCGTGGGTTACGACAAAATCGATCGATCCTCGGAAAGCGGGTATCGAAGCTTCGCGGCGAGCAAGATGACCCTCAAGGTAGTAGCGCGTGCAAAACACCTCGAAATCAGCCTGCGCTCGCCGGTTGAAGCGGGGTGGATGAGAAATATAGTCGACGGGCGTCGTAGCGAGATTGGCCGCTGGGACGGTGGGATGGTGAGTATGCGTGGCAAACGCGTCAAATCCCAAGTTGGTGATCAAATTGGTCCGTGGCACAATGACGCGACCATTCCTCTGATAGACATTCCAGTGCCATTGATAGTCCCACGTATCGATTTTCCCGGCGTGCGTATCGTCGAATTTCTTCGTCCAATACCGGCGCTCGATGGGATTTCTCCAAATGAGAGAGTGGCGGAGTTTGCCGCCAACAGGCCAGGAGGACATCGAAACATCGTAATGGCGAAATGCGCGCCGCCAAGTAGCCCAACCCCAAATGTCGCTGTGTTGCGAAAACCAATACGAGTGATCAGTGCACGGTTGCGTAAGAAAGCAGCTTCCACTGATGTGCATTACGCGTGGATCGTCGTAATAGGAATAAAGGAGATGGCTGCAAAACGAAAAGAAAGTCGGGTCGGGAAGGCAGTCATCCTCGAGAATTATCGCCTCTTCGACTTGCTCAAAAACCCATCGGAGGCCGCTCGACATTCTTCTCTTGCAGCCAAGATTTTCGTTCGAAAAATTTTGCAAGACTCGGCACGGCCAATCGACCTGTTTGAGAATGGCCCGGGCTTCTTCGCAGAGGTGCCTTTCGCCTTCATCCCGGGGACCGTCCGCGACGACCAACAAGGTTTTGGGCGCGAATCGGCGGATTTGTTCAAACACCACGTGTGTCAGAGCCGGCCGGTTGAAAATAAAAAAGGCAACGGGGACGTCGTTGACAACACGGCGGCTTCCTACGGGGCTCGAGCCGGAGTAAGAAAAGGATAGTTTTCTTCCGGCAATTCGATAGTGCTCGATCGCGCTGCGATATTGTCCGGAGGCAATCTTATCGGCAACCTGGGGATACGCCCTTAGGTAGTATTTCTCATCAAACCGGAGCGGGAGCAACGTTCTATCGTATAGAAAGTATATGAAGTCGCCTAGAGATTGCTTGCCAGTCGCGCCGCTGTATTTTCTCCAGCCTATTAGGAACAGATATCCGCACAGGCCTAGCGCGATCAAAGTTGTAAAGAGAGCGAGCGGGCTGTCCCTGAGAAGGCTTACAAGAGCGCACAGCGCAGCGAGGGCTACCAACCCCAGAGTAACACTAACAAGGCGCTTCCGGTTGACCTTTGGCTCCAGGTCAACCGATTTATTAATCGTCAGGTTATTTTTCTTGGAGCCGTGCATGATAATGAGCTGGGTCGAAAGCGGGAATCGTACCGCCTTGTTCGGGCGACGAATCGCGGCCGAACTTTTTCTTTAAGCATGGTCAATGCCACGTTCACAGGCTTTCCTCCGTTACCCATTTCATCCTGGGCCGAACGAATCCGGGTATGGGGCCCTTATAACCGCAGCGGACCGAGTCCTCGGAGAAGTCGTCGATCACATTGAATGTCAGCACATCTGTGGCAAACACGTGGTTGCCGAGTCCACCGGCGATCCCGACGTGGATGGATATTGTTCCTGGAGCGAGGAAGTCAGCCGGGATTAGCATCGACGATTTGTGCTTTCCCTCTTTCATAGGTTTGCGCATTAGTTCGGGATTCGTGTCGGTTGACCAGAACAACGTATTACCCAGGCCGTCATTGAACAGTAAACTGGGTCGTAGGGGCGTGCCGTTTCGGAGAACAACGAATTCGATCTCGACGCTAGCGGATTGTGTCGTCGTGATATCTTCCACTGCCTTGCCCTGAGAGTTCACGATTCGAACCGACCTGCAATCTGACGACCTCGTCGCCCGGGGCGGTCTCCAAATCGCGCCACTCTCTGAGAGGATTCGGCTTGATACTTGCTTGTTCGGGACCTATGGCGGATTCCTGTTTTGTCGACTCTTCGTAAGCGGCAATCGCCTCGTTAACATCGCCATCGAAAATCATCGTGCCGTGCTTCAGGCACATCGCCCTGCGACAGACCTGTCGAACAAGCCCAGTCCCGTGGGAGACAAACAGGAGCGTTCTGCCGTCATTGATGATTTCTTCCAACCGCTGCATGCAACGGTTTTGAAACTGCTGGTCGCCAACAGAAAGCACTTCGTCAATGATGAGGATTTCCGGTTCGAGGAATGCTGCCACCGAGAACGCCAGCCGCACATACATGCCGCTGGAATAGCGCTTCACCGGAGTATCGATAAATTGCTCCAAACCTGAAAAGTGGACGATTTGGTCGAACTTGCTTTTCACCTCGCTCGATTCATGCCGAGAATGGCGCCATTGAGATAGACGTTGTCGCGACCGGTGAGCTGGGGATGAAAGCCGGTTCCTACTTCCAGAAGACTGCCAATACGCCCCTTAATTCTCACCAGCCCCGTGGTGGGGGCTGTGACGCGTGAAATGATTTTCAGCAACGTGGATTTTCCCGCGCCATTGGCTCCGACAATTGCGATGGTCTCCCCTTGCTTGACCTCGAAGGAGATGTCCTTCAGAGCCCAGAAATCGCCTTTTTCCTCGGGCTCAGCTTCGGTTGGAGAATCTTCTTTTCCGGTCTTGCGCGCCTTTCGCTTCATCCACCAGCGGTGAATGTCCGCGAGCAGTTGCCCGCGGCTGATCTCGCCGAGACGGTAGAGCTTGGAGACGTTTTGAACTGAGATGGCAAGAGACATTGTATAAATCAATCCGCAGATGACGCAGATGGAACGCGGATGGAAGACCAAACGCCTATAGTCGAGGCGCGGGCCTCCGAAATTGCAGTAAAGCTTTGGTCAGGCGAGAGGCTATTTAGATAGTTGATGACTTGAGCCTCCTCAATCCATAAAGCTTTTGCAGAGCACGTTCAGCTCCACAACCTATCCCTTTCTTCATCTGCGTCCATCTGAGTGCATCTGCGGATTGTTCGACCTCTAGATGGTATCAGCAAACGTCTTTTCGGCGCGCCCGAATTCGATGAGGCCCGCGAGGAGCAGAATGAACGTGATGGCGAGGCTGGAGAGCCACTGATAGATCTCAACCTGGCCTTGTCCCATGAGCGCGAAGCGAAAAGCTTCAATGATGGGAACGACGGGATTCAGCGTCATGATCCATTGCAGATGCTGCTGGCACGATCGAGCGGGGATAGAATATGCAGCTCGCGTACATCCAGAGCTGAATCATTGGCGCAACGGCCACCTGCAAATCGCGGAATCGTGTGCTGAGCGCCGATATGAGACATCCGACCCCAAGTCCGAGAAGCGCGGTTTGCAAAACGAGAAACGGAATAATAATGATGCGGTAGCTGGGGTGTATGGGCGCTCCCTTGGCGAGGAAATAGAGGTAAAACCCGAGGAAGATCGCCAGCTGGATTAGAAACTGCCAGATATTGCTGATGCACTCCGCAATTGGGATGGCCAGCCGCGGAAAGTATACTTTGGTGAAGAGTGCCGAATTGGCAGCGAATGTCGTGGACGTTCTACTGAGACAGGCGGAAAAGTAGTACCAGATGACGATTCCCGACATGTAGAAAAGGAACGGCGGGATATTGTTCGTAGGAAGTCCTGCAATCTTCCCGAAGACGATCTGGTAAACAACGGTGCTCACAAGAGGCTGGACGAAATACCAGAGCGGCCCGAAAATCGTCTGCTTATGCAGCGAAACGAAATCGCGCCAAATCGACAGCGCGATAAGATCCCGGTAGCGCCAAATTTCCCTCAAAGGAAGGTGGAGCAGCGGCTTTCTGGGCGTGATCACCGAAACCCAGGTGGAGCTGGACGACGGCGTTTCTTTGGAGATTTCGTCAGTTTTGGACATCAGGAGCAGGAGCTGGAACAGGGAGCTAGGAGCGGGGAAAGCCGGGAATTCGAGATGAAAGGCTGAAAGGCGAGGTCAGAAATCAGAAGTCAGAAGCAGAGGGTTTCACAAACTGCCTGACTGGGAGCTGGCTGGCGTGGCAAGCCCCTTGAAAGGGTGAAGCCGCTGAAGTAGGATGCGCCCACGTAGAGGATGAACCATGCGATCGAGCGTGCTGACGCGCGCCGCTCACCGCACTCGTTCGGCCAACAACGATAACACACCATGAAAGCTGAACTGACAGCGATAATTGAGCCTGCTCCCGAAGGTGGTTATTGGGCGATTTGTCCCGAGGTGCCGGGTGCGAATGGGCAGGGTGAGACGGTTGAGGAAGCAAAACGAAACTTAATAGAGGCCATACAACTGATCTTCGAAGACAGAAGGTCGGACATCATGCGTGGCCTTCCGGAGGATGCGATACAGGAAAAGATTCTTGTCGGAGGATTGCAGGATCTGACGGATACTGAGCTGAAAGGCTGAAAAGCGAGGTTCGGCCCTGTGAGCCGCGTTGCGGCAACGGGCCGCTCACGCGGAGGTCAGAGGTCAGAGCAGGGTTTCACACAAAGGACGCGAAGGATGCCAAGAGTCCGAGGAAAAGCTGACATTTCAGGGCACCTCCGCCCCGACCAGTAGTGACGTCAGATGCCGGCTCGATTTTCGCTCGCCCTCGGGTGAGCGGAACACATAAGGAAGATCTTCATCTTCGCACGGTGCACCGGGGGTCAGGGAGCGCATCGCTCCGACGGGCTTCACGTCTTACCCGGTTTTGGGATCTCCAGATCCTTACAGATCTTCCGAGCGAGTATGTCGTTGACCTCAGTGTGTCTGGGCACTGATGAGCGCCTGTTCTTGGTTGGGTTGCTCCACCACGAGTGATTGCCTCCCTCTCTGATGAGAACGCATCCATGCTCCTGAAGATGCCTCAGGAAGAGTCGGCGCTTCAAAGGATCACAAGTTCTTCTGTATAGTTATTCTCCGCGGCTTGTCGCGCCTCTGAACGGTTAAATTCGAGAGCTTCGGCGAGAATTTCCCGCAAAGAGGAAATCAATTCTTCTTTTGTTGCCTCCTGGGCGTTGACGCCGGGAACCTCTTCGATCCACCCGATCCACCAGTCACCGTCCTTCTTGGTGATAGCAGTAAACGTGGAACTCATGCCGATAAGCTATCCGAAACGGCATTGACAACAAGGCGATATATCTGCGTCATCTTGACCGCGGATTTGCACGGATCTGACGGATACTGAGCTGAAATGCTGAAAAAGAGT
>CAVSXN010000022.1:0-216695 GCA_963731945.1 uncultured Verrucomicrobiae bacterium
CGGGTGCTGGCTTTACTGACAGTCAATGACTTGGGCACATCCGCCTCGACAAGCAAAATTCATACCTACGACTTTCCTACGACTCTTGCGGTTCCGCGCGCTTTCAGAGCCTCGTTGCGAATTGCGGCCTTTAGGGCACGACCCGAACGGGATTCGAACCCGCTTTAGTGCGCGTTTTGGGTTGCGCGAAACCGATTTAAGTCGCGTAGAACAAGCATATAAGCGGCATTGGAGCTGATTTGCGTTCCTGCAGAAATTACGTAACTATTCGCAAACCGTATGTCAGAAAGTGTCCTAAAATGCGGGATACGCCACCAGCGGCAAGCATTGGCGAGCTTTCGAGGAACCGACGAAATCCTGGCTCTCTCCGGCCGCTCCCGTGGCGATCGCTTTAACGAATCACCCTCACATTCGGTCTCGGCTTACCAAAGAACCGTTCCAGAATATCCGGCTCCGAATAGTCTCGAGCATCGCCTCGAAATCCGGTCCGAACCGTCACTGGCCGCCGGTGAATATTCGGTGTCGAACCTGCGCTGCTCAACATATGCGCCGCCTCGGCCTCAGCGATTACTTTTAAAGCGGACGCCGCATGACTCGACCAGTCGTGGACAGGTTCATCCACAGCCAAGCCAGTCGAAGTCGTTCGCACCGTGCGGTAATTGGATACCGCCTCAAGCCCCCGTTCGCAGGCCGGAATGCGGAAGGTGAATCTCGGCAGAATCTGGCGCAACCGGTTAATTCCAATCCAAATGTCATGCGTCCGGGGGACCACCTTGCAGTTTCTCAAGCCAACTTCGCCCAGTTCGGTGAGGAAGGTTTTCCCGCTGTGCATGGTAGCCATCGCGTCGTGCGGCAGGAAATGGCTGCCGTAGAGATAGCCTTTATTGAGCATGCGGGCCACGCGCTGAACAGGCGTGAGATCAAGATCACTCTCGCAATCAATGACGCGGATCTCGAGGCCCACGATCTGAAAGAACCAGCAAACGGTGTTCAATGGCGACCCGAGGTCCCAGGCAGTATGAACGAGAGCAGAACTATCAACTTCAGCGTGCCGAATCGCCCCTTGGACTCGCAGGCGGTCGATGACCTCAGCGTAAATCGCGCCTTCGACTGGCGTTTGGAAGCACTCTTCGAGCACAGTGGGAAACTCGCGCAGTGTAAAAAGTCCGAACTGGTCTCGTGCCTTCTGATACCAGGACTTCTGCCCATTGCTGAATCCCGGTTTGTCGGAAAAGTAACGGACGGTCTCTTCCTTGAGAGGCTGAGGCTCCGCATCGCAGTATGCGGGGTCGTCCTGCCACGGGAAGAAGACCACGCGCCAATCGTCCGGATGCTTCTGCTCTTCCGGCGTCTCAAGCGCCTTCTTAACGATTTCCCAAAGATGCCCGCCGCGACCGCCACGCCACGTGGTCTCAACTACAACAAGGCCGTCTTTGGCTGAAGGAATCGCGCCAGTAAGAATCTCTTCAGAGCGCCTGAGATCCTCCGCCTGGATGACCCCCCATTCCGATATCCAAACGAAAAAATTTGAGCCCCCTCTGGCATGGGTGCCCGCAAACATGGTGGAGGTCTGCGCCTCGTCGTATTCGAAGAACCTGATACCAAATTCGCCCGAGTTGGCCCGACTCACCACGAAGCGATCCTTAAGCTCCGGATGCAACGAGTCGTAGGCCAGCACGGTGATGTTTTTCAACTTCTGGCGGGCGTCTTCCTGGGTCTTGTCCACCAGCGAAATCTGTTTTCCCGTGTTCCAGCAAAGCTGGTCTGCGCAGATGACACCAAGCAGTGTCGAGAACCCGATCTGGCGTGCCTTGAGAATAACGATGCGCTTGAGCCCGCGCCGATAGATCATGTCTAGGACCTGCGATTGCTGCGGCCGTGGCCGAAAAGGTATCACTTTTCCGCCACGTTCCCGAATCGAATACAAGTGGGAGGTGCGCCAGATAGGATCCCGGAATTTTTCGATCTCTGAGAGGTCCATCGGTGCTATCTGGTGACGATCTGGCGCAGGAATGCTGAGAGTGTGTCGCCCGCCTCAACACTCACCTTCTCGACTTCATTCCAACCGGTGAGTCTGGCCAATTGAACGGCAGCCCCGAGCTTGTCAGGAAAGACAGGCGCCGGCCCCCTTTTCGTCATTGCAATTTCACAGAGCGCGTTTTGCATGCTCGCCTGCTCTGGCTTTGCCTGGATTACGTTGATAAGGAACTGGCGGAATTGGTCGCGAGAAAACTCAGATTTCGCGCTTTGCTGGGCTCTCAGTTCGGCAATTCTTGAGGAAATTCCATCATTTTCCATCAAACGCGTCGCATTGGCCTTCGCTGAACTCTTCTTGTAGCCAGCAAGTTTGTAAGCCTCCATGGCAGGTCTGCCCGAGGCTATCGCCTGACAAAAGAGCTCATGCCGAGGGTTCGCGAGAAGGGCCATAGGACATTTATTGTCATATAGCTTGCAGGATGAAAATGCAAGCGTTCGCTCAGTTAACGATAACGACGTTTCCGATTGCAGTTTTCTGAAGCTTGTTGGATTTCTGCCAACAGACAATAAGCTTCACAAATCTTCTTCGTCCTCGTCCCACGCATCTGCCAAATCTGCTCGTGTGGCCAAATCTCTGCGCAGTCGTTGCACTGTTTGACGAGGCACTAGACGGGATCGTCGGATTGACGACCAGTTGGCCTGCGATGAGCCACGACGTATCGAGGAGCAAATGCTTTCGGTCTGTCCGCTTCCGCTGAACTCGGATCAAAATCAGCATCACTGTTTTCCCTCGGACCTTTCGCAGAGACGGCACGCGGCGAAAGCACGCCCAAGAGAATTGCCGATTATCTGAACAGAACCGCGCTCATGAAACATCGCCCTCTGCCTAAGTCTGAATCAACTCGGATTTTCTAGCCACTTCTGATACGGCTGCAGCATGTCCCGCGAGAAAATTGTCACCGCCGCGATCATTCGCAGAAACGGTTCCGTCTTGCTTGCTCGTCGATCTCCTAGCGAAAACCTCGCGGGGTTCTGGGAATTTCCGGGAGGTAAAGTTGAAGACGGCGAAACTTCTGAAGAATGCCTTGCACGGGAATTGCGGGAGGAACTCGGCATCCAAACAATTGTAGGTCGAAAATGTGCTGAAAGTTCGTATCAATATGGTCACGGCAATTTTCGCATTGTGGCATATCTCGTCGAGTGGTTTGCGGGTGATCTTCGCCCCCATGTGCACGACCGGGTGGAGTGGGTGAGGATCAGAGACCTTGGCGAATATCAACTACTTCCCCCTGATGCGTCGATTGCGGCGGTAGTCCGGAATCTAGAGGAACTAGCCTGAGATGAGTTGCTCTGTGATCATCGCAGACGGGACTGCATTGGATATCCAAAAATGGAAGAATCATCTGTTATCGTGATGCCGGCCTTAGCGAGAGCTTATTACGAAGCCTCCTTCGCGTTGCGGCGCTAATCGCGCGCGATGACGTGATGCTCGCGGCTCTCAAACGCGGGGAGGATCTCCATGCTAAGATTGCCGCAGTGAATCTCCACTGCAATGAGAGCGAGATAACGGGCGAGCAACGAACCAAGATCGGCAAAGCTTCAAACTTTGGTTTCGTTTACGGTCAAGGCGCCAAAGGTTTCCAGGCTTACGCGCGAACCGAATGGGGCGCCGAACTCGACCTCGATCAGGCGACCGCATACCGGTTCAACTATTTCGATCTCTATCGCGGCATCAAACGCTGGCACAACGAATGTTGGAACAAGGCCAAATACTCCGACCTCGTGGAGGCCCGGACGATCTGGGGCCGACGTCTCTACCCCGCGGTCGAGAGCGAATGGGGCCGTTTCAACATGCATACCGAATACGTCGTCTCCGGGTCGTGCGCCGACCTGATAAAACTCGCCATGCTCCGGGTCTCCAAAGCGAAACTCCCGCTCGGCGCCAAAATGGTCACAACCGTCCACGACGAGCTTGTCTTCGACGTACCGGCCGCAACCGCGGAGGAATCCAAGCGCATCATCCTGGAGGAAATGACCGCGGCGTTCGTCGAGATGTTCGGAACCGAGATTCCCGTCGAGGTCGAGGCGAAAGTCTGCGCCAACTGGGGGGAGAAGTAGGCCCCAGTTGGGCTGATGGAACCGTTTTATGACTAACCAAAATCTGAATCAATCTAATGCACACTGAACTCAAAGCTTATTATGACAGCAAAAGCAAACGGCCGCAGGAGATCATGGAAGACTCGGTTAACCATCTAACCGAACCAGTCTTCCCTCGTGAAAGTGAGCTCTTCCGATCTGGGGAAACTCACCGAGCATTGCTACCCCCAAGGGCATAAGCATTGCCTTTCTCCAAAACATCCTAATATAACGCAGTCGTTGAAAGTTTGATCGGCCGTTTTTGCTATCCTGTTCCTCTTCCAGTTCCTGGCTGTCCACGTTCTCCGCTGCTTTAGATGCCCAGGCCGAAATGATAAACCTCCCCCGGCCAGGTAAAGCTTTTTCACGGTAAATCACGGTCAGATATGCGGTCAGATATGCGGTCAGAATGCTCAAATCAGCGTGCAAGCTTGCCAAATTGATCCTAAAGCCCAATCGCCACTCGGTCCAGACCTGAAGTCGTAGTGTAGCGCGGGACGGCATAGATCCTGAACGTGGCGACGTTCGCAAATTCAATCCGTCATTTGTGCGATGGTAGTCAAAATCGATCCAGGTATTGATGCACAAGTTCGATGGGAACTCATCCTCGTCGCGAAGGTGAAGAATGGCTTCGTGCCGCGAATTCGCGGTTACCGGCGACTCGGAGGAATCCCGCAGCAGGTCGTCGGGCGACAAACCATCCTTAGAACACCGGGAGGAAACAAAGAAAATGAGCTTAGTCGCTGCTCAAGTAGGGCCGGCAATCGGCTTTGCCCTGCAAGTCCTCGCCCAAGCGAAGTAAGGGAGAATCGACATGCGTAAACTCATGATGGCTGCGCTCTTCGCGCTGCCGATGTTCGACGCGACGGCTATGGCCCAAGATACCCTCAAAATCGGCTACATCGACCCGTTGTCGGGTGGCGGTGCCGGCGTTGGCGAAAGAGGCCTGAAAACCTTTCAGTTCCTCGCCGATGAACTGAATGCCAAGGGCGGGGTTCTCGGCAAGAAGGTCGAGATCGTGCCTTTCGACAACAAGTTGAACCCGCAGGAAAGCCTGCATAAGTCAGAGTGCAGGCGCGCAGAGATTTTGGCGCATGCGGATAGCAGATTGCCCGTTGAAGTAAAAAATCGCCCTCGGAAGAAAGAAGAGGAGACGTCCAAAGAACCCTCCCGCTGAACGTGAGGCAAAACTCCTGCCGCTCGCCGCCGCGGAGGCTCCCGGGGGGCGACAGATAACTGCGGCACGGCAGCCACCTCTATAAGCAACACAACCAACGAACAAAAGGACGTCTTCCAGCAAACTGCCTGCTTGACACAACCCATAGCAGACGGTGAAAGTCAGTAGGGAATCAAAGGCTGGCATCGTGGATACCGTCATTCGTGGGAAAGAGCAGTGAGTAACAAATCCAGCGTTTCCAGCCAGGTGATCTCGCTGCCCAAAGGGGGAGGTGCCCTTCACGGTATCGGCGAGACATTCTCGCCCGATCTCCACACCGGCACAGGGAACTTCACGGTGCCCATTGCGCTCCCGCCGGGGCGCAACGGGTTCCAGCCACAACTCAATCTCGTCTACAGCACCGGCAATGGGAACGGCCCCTTCGGCTTGGGCTGGGGCCTGAGCATCCCAGGCGTCAGCCGTAAGACTTCCAGAGGGATCCCACGGTACACTGATGATCGCGATACGTTTCTGCTTTCCGGCGCGGAAGACTTGGTACCCATTGCGGAGACGACAGGAACGACGCGCTATCGCCCGCGGACGGAAGGGCTCTTCGCTCGCATCGAGCATCGCCGGGATGCGCTTACGGATCACTGGGAAGTTCGCAGCAAGGATGGTTTGGTGAGCGTGTACGGGACGCCGCTTAGCATCCAAAACGATCCGGCGGTTGTCGCCAATCCGGAGAATCGTAGTGACATCTTCAATTGGAAGCTCACCGAGACCAAAGACCCCTTCGGAAATGCTATCCGCTACGACTATGAACGAGACTTCGGCGGTACGGCCGACCATCCGTGGGACCAGCTCTACCTCAAGCGAATACGCTACGTAGACTACGCCGATCCCCAAACTGGAGGCGAGAAATTCCTGGTCTCGGTGACATTCAACTATGAAGAGCGGCCCGACCCCTTCTCGGAATACCGGCCGGGCTTTGAGATCCGCACGACCAAGCGCTGCACAAGCATCGAGATCCGCACTCACGCTGACCGCGAACGCCTGGTCCGCGTCTATCGATTGATCTACCTCGATCAACGCGATCTGCCGATCGAGCGGCTCCCGTTGAATGCGGCCTCGCTGCTCAGTCAAGTAATCGTCGAAGGACACGACGGCGAGCGCCGCGAGTCGCTGCCGCCGCTGGAATTCGGCTACACGGCATTCCAACCGACGCGGCGACGCTACCAGCCGCTCAGCGGCTCCGGCGGATCAAGGCCGGAGCGCTCGCTCGGACACCCCGAGTATGAGTTGGCAGATCTGTTCGGCAACGGTTTGCCCACCGTGTTAGAGTTCAACGAGCAGGTGCGCTACTGGCGCAATAAAGGCGATGGCCAGTTCGACCGCATGCGCACCATGGAGACGGCACCGGCTGGGGTGCGGCTAAGCGAGCCGGGCGTACAACTGCTCGATGCCAACGGCGATGGACGGTCCGATCTCATGGTGATCGAAGGGTTGCGCAATGGCTATTACCCGCTGACCTTCGACGGCCAGTGGAGCGAGCGGGGATTCGTGCGCTACCGCAGCGTGCCGACGGTTAATCTCGACGCGCCGGATGTGCGGCTCCTGGACCTCGACGGTGATGGGGTGACGGACGCGCTCCGGACCGGCCCGCAATTTGAGCTCTATTACAACGATCCCGAGGACGGTTGGTCGGACCTCGAACTGCGCACGCGGATCGAGAGCGACTCCTTTCCCAACGTCAGCTTTGAAGATCCTCGCATCAAACTTGGGGACGTGACCGGCGACGGCCTTCAGGACATCCTCCTCATCCACGATGGACGTGTCGAGTATTGGCCCTATCGCGGCTACGGCCGGTGGGGCCGTCGTGTCATCATGCGCAACAGCCCGCGATTCGAAGACGCCGAGTTCTTCCCCGGGGTCGGCTTCGACCCGAAGCGGCTGCTGGTCGGGGACGTGGATGGCGACGGCGTAGCGGATTTGGTCTATATCTCGTCCGGTCACATCACCGTCTGGATCAACCAGGACGGCAACGCCTGGAGCGATCCCATTGTCATTCACGGCACCCCGCCAGTCACCGACGCGACGGCCGTGCGACTCGCCGATATGCTGGGCACCGGCACCGACGGCATTCTGTGGACCTATGATTTCGGGGCGTTTCCTGACAGCACCTACAAGTTTCTGGATCTGACGGGCGGGATCAAGCCCTATGTGCTCGATCAAATGGATAACCACATGGGCGCGGTGACCAAGGTCTCTTACGCCGCCTCGACGCGTTTCTACCTGGAGGATGATGGGCGACCCGAGACGCGCTGGCGAACACCGCTACCCTTCCCGGTGCAGGTCGTGGCGCGCGTCGAAGTGATTGACCAGATCTCCCTCGGCAAGCTCACGACCGAGTACCGCTACCACCACGGCTACTGGGACGGGACAGAGCGCGAGTTTCGGGGCTTCGGGATGGTCGAGCAACTCGACACCGAAACGTTCGCCGACTTCCACGCCCCCGGCGCTCACGGTTCCGACACGCCCTTCGAGCCGGTGCAAGCGCAGCACTTCTCCCCGCCGCTTCTTACCAAGACCTGGTTCCACCAGGGTCCGGTGGACGACGAGACAGGAGATTGGCAAGACCTGGACTGGTCTTCGGACTACTGGCCGAACGACCCCCAGGCCCTATCGCATACGGAAGCCATCAATGCATTCCTGCAAAATCTAACCGAGCCGCGCCACCGGCGCGATGCCTTGCGGACACTGCGCGGCAGCACGCTACGCACAGAGCTCTACGCCCTCGATGGCACGGATCGCCAGGACCGCCCCTACACCGTGACCGAGCAGACCTACGGCCTGCGGGAAGAATCCCCGCCGGAACCCGGCGATCCGCCACGCCTGCGGATCTTCTTTCCCCATCCACTGGCGCAACGCACCACGCAATGGGAGCGCGGCGACGAGCCAATGACCCGGTTCGCTTTTACCGACGACTATGACGCGTACGGCCAGCCGCGCCGCCAGGTGAGCCTGGCTGTGCCGCGGCACCGGGACTATCGCGTTGCCGCAGCCGCCGGAGAACCCTTTTTGGGCACCATCGCAGAAACCCGGTATGCCCAGCGTGATGAAGCCGATCACTATATGGTGAATCGCGTTGCCGCAAGCACGAGCTTCGAGATCCTCAATGACGGCAGCCCCAGCTTGTTCGAACTCTACCGTCAGGTCCAAATCGGCACGGCATTGCGCAAGTTGTTTGGACAAAGCTTCAGCTATTACGACGGCGAGGCCTTCGTCGGCTTGCCGATCGGCCAGCTTGGGGAATTTGGCGCGCTGGTGCGCAGCGAATCGTTGGTGCTGACCGAGGAGATACTGCGGGAAGCCTATCGCGATCCGGAGCATCCCGATGCACCCGAGCTTCCAGTCTACTTGCGGCCGGGAGTCGCAACGAACTGGCTGGCGGACTATCCCGAGGAATTTCGCGGCAACATACCTGCTTTGGCGGGTTATACATTTGCAGACGGCTCGGATCATCGCACACGCGGTTACTATGCCCAGTCCTCCCGCGTCGAATTCGATTTCCAGCGGACCGAACTTCCGCGCCGCGGACTTCCCGTGCGGACGCGCGATCCGCTCGGCAATGACACCACGCTCGCGTATGACCGCCCTTACCATCTGCTGCCCGAGCAGGTGACGGACCCCGTGGGACTCAAGATCCAAGCCGAGCACGATTACCGTGTCCTCCAACCGAAGATGGTCACGGACCCCAACGGGAACCGCAGCGCCGTGAGCTTCAGCCCGCTGGGATTCGTCACGGCCACCGCCGTGATGGGGAAACAAGGCGAGCCAGTGGGCGATACGATAGAAAACCCCGGCAGCCGCCTGGAGTACGACTTCTTCGCCTTTGCAAACCGACAGGAGCCGGTGTTTGTTCGCAGCATTGTCCGCGAGCATCACATTACCGAGACCGACGTGCCGCTGCCGGAACGGGACGCCACGATCGAGACGGTCGAGTTCTCGGATGGTTTCGGGCGATTGCTGCAAACCCGGACCCAAGCCGAGGATCTTCTATTCGGCGATCCGACTTTCGGCGGAGGCGTATTGCCACCGGACCAGTCCAGCGCCACGAGCGATACAGTTGGCCGGCAGCGGGCGCTGGACGATCTGCCGAATGTGATCGTCAGCGGCTGGCAAATCTACGACAACAAGGGCCGGGTGGTGGAGAAGTACGAACCTTTCTTCGATACCGGCTACGAGTACAACCCGCCCAGCGATGCGCAGCTCGGGCAGAAGGCCACAATGTTCTACGACCCGCGCGGCCAGGTGATCCGGACGCTCAATCCCGACGGTTCGGAGCAGCGGGTGATCTATGGGGTCCCGGAGAATCTGAACAATCCCGACGAGTTCGCGCCCACGCCCTGGGAGGCTTACACTTACGACGCCAACGATCTGGCGCCAGCGAGTTTTCATCCCACCGACAGGCAGCCGGACGGCTCGCCCAAACCCCTGACCGACCGGGCACCGGCGGCCCATCATTTCACGCCATCAAGCATCGTGATCGACGCCCTCGGGCGCACGGTACTCGCCGTCGCGCGCAACCGCGATGCGCCGGAGAACCCAGGCGATCCGTTGCCGCCGATCCAGGAGCTTCGCACGCAGAGCACCTACGACATTCGCGGCAATGTGCTCGCGGTGACGGATGCGCTGGACCGCGTCGCCTTCCGTTACACCTACGATCTCGCCAACCGTCCCTGGCGCAACGACAGTATCGATGCGGGCCTGCGCCGCATGGTGCTGAACGTGCTGGGCAACGAAACCGAGCGGCGGGACAGCAAAGGAGCGCTCATCCTCCAGGCCTACGATCGCTTGCAGCGGCCGATCCGCCTCTGGGCGCGGGATGATGCCGGCAGTCCGATTAGCCTGCGGCAGCGGATGGAGTATGGCGATGGTGGAATTCCAGACCAGCCCGTGCCGGAACGCAAGGCGATGCAGGACAGAAACCTGTTGGGCCAGCTCATTCGTCATCACGACGAAGCCGGACTCACCACAGTGGCGGTGGTGGACTTCAAGGGCAACGTGCTCGATAAATCCCGCCGGGTCATCGCCGACGCGCCGATCCTCGCGGTTTTCGACCAGGCACCGGCTAACGCCTGGCAGGTCACGCCCTTCCAGGTCGATTGGGAGCCGAAGCCGCAGCAGACTCTCGCGGACCGCGAAGGCGATCTGTTGGAAACCACGGCCTACCGGACCACCTCGACCGTCGATGCCCTCAATCGCGTCAAGCGCATGCAGTTCCCGGAGGACGTGGAAGGCAAGCGCCGGGAATTGCGCCCGGTCTACAACAATGCCGGCGGGCTGGAAAAAGTCTTCCTGGACGACACCCTCTATGTCGAGCGCATCGCCTACGACGCCAAGGGGCAGCGTGCGCTGATCGCCTACGGTAACGGCGTGATGACGCGTTATGCCTATGATCCGCACACGTTTCGCCTGAAGCGCCTGCGCAGCGAGCGCTATACCCAACCGGACGACTTCACCTACCATCCGACCGGCGAGGCCCTGCAGGACTTTGGGTACGATTATGACTTGGCCGGAAACATCTTGGGGCTCCGCGACCGGACGCCGGGTAGCGGCTTCCTCAATAATCCGGAATCCTTAACCGCCGGGGATCCGGTGCTTGCGCAATTGCTGGTCACGGGTAATGCCCTGAACCGCCGCTTCGACTACGACCCCATCTACCGGCTCCTCTCCGCTACCGGCCGCGAGTGTGACCGCCCGCCCGAAGGCGAGCCGTGGGAGGACCAACCCCGCTGTACCGATCTCACCAAGGCACGCGCCTACACCGAGCGGTATCGCTACGACGCGATGGGGAACATGCTGCGGCTGGGGCATCGCAACGGGTTCAGCGGCTTCACACGCGAGTTCACCGTTGAGACGGCCAACAACCGCCTGCGCCGCATGCAGATCGGTGAAACCGGCTACGACTACGCCTTCGACGCCAACGGCAACATGCGCTCGGAGACTACCTCCCGCCACTTCGAGTGGAACCACAGCGATCAGATGAAGGCCTTCCGCACCCAGACCGAAGGCGCCGAGCCCTCGGTGCACGCGCACTACCTCTACGACGCGGCCGGGCAGCGGGTGAAGAAGCTGGTGCGCAAGCAGGGCGGCCAGGTCGAGGTCACCCATTACATCGATGGAGCGTTCGAGCATCACCGGTGGGGCGGACAGATGCAGGCGGGCGAGAACAACCATGTGCATGTGATGGATGACACGCAGCGCATTGCCCTCGTGCGGTTTGGGCCGGCACATCCGGATGATCGGGGGCCGGCGGTGCAGTTCCATTTGGGCGATCACCTGGGCAGCAGCAATGTGGTGGTTGATTCGGGCGGTGCGTTAATGAACCGCGAGGAATTCACGCCGTATGGGGAGACGAGTTTTGGGAGCTTTGCGAGGAAGCGGTATCGGTTTACGGGGAAGGAGCGGGATGAGGAGAGTGGGCTTGACTTATCATGGGGCGAGGTATTACGCGCCGTGGTTGGGGAGGTGGGTTAGTGCCGATCCAATTGGAATTGAAGGGGGCGTCAATCTATATATGCTACTGTAGACCTAGTTCGCCGATCACTACAAGCGATCGAAGTGGTACAGAGCCGGATCCCACGCCACCAGATAAAGAGCTTCTAACCGGAGATTTTTTAAAGAAAAATCGTAATCTTCGTGATCTTGGTAATGCCCAGCCGGTGCCAGACAAACTGCCTGCGACGGCGGAAAACGCCTCTCCACATCCGAAGAATCCGGGATTTTTAAAGCGATTGCTAGGAAAGGCAGCAAGAACGATTGGTCTAGCAGTTCCACTTGCTGCTTCTGACCCTCTTAGCGGACATCCAAGCCTACCTGCTAAACCGCTCGAACGGAACGCCGAAATTGAAACACGCGATGTAGAGTTAACAAAGGAAAATAGAAGTAAGAACTTTAACAAAACTGCTGGTTCTTCCCCGCCGCCGGATCCCACGCCACCAGATAAAGAGCTTCTAACCGGAGATTTTTTAAAGAAAAATCGTAATCTTCGTGATCTTGGTAATGCCCAGCCCGTTCAAGCGATAAAACCAGGAGACGGCGGTGGCGGTGGCGGCGGCGGGGGACGGAGCGGCCCTGTGGAACGCCGTGCCTTCCGGAGGTGGCCGACTTTCGGAGGGCTTGGAAGTCGCAGGTGAGTTAGGCTGTACTCGACTTCGGGGTCACCACGATCAAACAAAGAGGAAGCCTATCGCTTCGCAGGTTTTCACGAGGCTGTTGGTGAACTATGAAGAATTGGCGGTTCGTAGCCTCGGTGATATTGCAAGTGCTTACGTGCATGCCATGATCAGGTTTTGCTCGGAGGGTTCATGGAGGAGAGGAGCAGTCGTTCAACCGATTGAAAGTGCTGTAGAAGCTACAGGCATTACACTGGTTGAACGCATTATTAAACCAGTCTCGCAATCGGTTAGATTGGAACTCACTGGCTGGTTTTGATTTTAGCCCGATGGGACAAACCGTTAATGCGGATTAGCGAGAGAAATATGGCCAATGGTAAGAGAGGGATCAATGGTGCTTACCCGATGGAGATCTGCGATGCTCGTTCTAAAGTGGGTGGAAGTGGAGCCCGTGTAGGCTGGCGTGAATGCGATGAATCCCAACATTTCCCGGCGGTAGCGTTCACGTTGGGGTTGAATCCTCGGCACGCTCACCCCACAACCTACGATGACTACAAATTGAACATTTAGGAGAAAACCATGGCAGTGATCACGCAAACCATTCAAGCAGGCGAACAAAACAACGCGGTAACAGAAGTGCAACAGGCGCTCATCAGCCTGGGCGCCACAATTGCCACCGCCGAGCGGGCCACCGCTACCGCGGCCGGCACCTTCGGGCCGAGCACACAAGCGGAAGTCAGCGCTCTACTTGCCCGCTTTGGCTCTCAGCCACCGAGCCCCCTGGTTTTTGATGCCACGGCGGGACGATTGCTGAACATCGCGGCAGGGGCGGAATTGGGCAACAGCGCGGGCTTGCGGCAAGCCGTGCGAGAGTCCTTCGCGGTTATCCAAACTCCTCCCGTTGCAGGTCCTTCTGAATTGGCCTGGCTGGCAAGGTACGCCGTCATCGCCCAGGACTTCACCACGGCCAGGCAAATCGCCGCACAGATCCCGGACGAACCGGTAATCAAGGAGAAGATCGGCCCGATAGTGAATCTCACCACCCTACAACCGACATCTCCCGAACTGGTTAACCCGGAAAATTACTACACCGTCGTCTATGACTATGTGTCCAGGCCCGAGGTGCAAAAGTTGTTGCAGGAGACCAGTTGATCCAATGATTGTGTATTGGTGAAGCGGTCGTAACGCAAGCAACAAGTATCAGGTTCATAACCATTCAGCCAACCATATTGGTTTAGGAGAATCGCCATGGCAAAACGATTACCGGAAGGGGATGAAGATATACCCCAAGAACCTTTCCCAGATCCAGAAAAACCCGGGAGACCCGTACCTACTCCTCCAGAGGGGACATCCGAAGAGACCGACAAAGTTTTGGAGGCCCGGTTCCGCTGGTTAGAGATGCTCGATTTCTGGCATAAGGCCGCGGAACAAGTCAATGCCAAACAGTTCGCCAACGCCACCTTCTTCTTTGAAGAAAGCCAGAAAGCCGCGGTTCGCTATTTCGAAAGCTTCTACAGCGTGACCATAGTTCCGGAAACCTCAACGGCGGACAAGATCGGCGGTCTGGTGACACAACTGTTCGACAAAAAGGACGCATTATCAACGCTCTGGGACAAGGTTCGTCGACGGCGAGAGGCGATCACCATCGAGGAACTGCAGAGAGCCGATTGGGGTGGATTTTCTGCCTCCGCGAGGCTGCTACTCAAGGTAAGGCGAATAATCCATACGCCTGGAGACACACCCGAACAGGCACGCACCAGACAGCAATCCCTAGACTATTTCGCCCTGATCCTGACGACTGTCTTTATCCCACTGTCCCGAGCAGAGATGAATCGCCAGCGGCGGAATTTCGATGCGGTCATCGAAGACTATGAGCGCTTGTTAAAACCATACAAAAAAAACGAGTCCGGCGCTCCCCTTACCTGGCTGCTTTGCGATTTCATCGAGCGTCCTTTCGTTCTGTTGGCGCTGGGAGAGACGCTCATGGAAAAGGCCGAGGCGCAATTCAAGGCGGCATCGCAGGGCGAGGCCGACGCGGCGCGGGTGACGTACCAACGCATACCGGATTTGTTCAAGGACCATGGCGCTTATGTCAGCAGGATCTCGGATGCCAAGAAAAAGCTGACCGACGATGCCGCGCAGCTACCGCAACTGCCTCCGGACCGGAAGGATATCGCGCTCCAAGTGGTGGGCAAGGAGGTCACCGTACCCGGCATAGAATCGAAAACCAAGGAGCTGCCGGGTCTTTCGCAAACCAAGGCCCCGGCGGAATCCTGGCTGCGGCTGAAAGATGCTGTCGATGATGAAGTGATTGCGGAAACCAACCCGCGTATCTACGCCCTCTTACTGAATGCTCAAGCACGCTTGCTACAGATTGAAAACGGATTTAACTACCTCGGCTATAAGGATGACTACATTCCGCCCTGGCGGTTTCAGTTCCTGCTGGAACGAGCCCGCTATTTTTCCGAGCACGCCAAAAACGCCCAGCGCGATTACCTGAATTTCCTGAACAACGCAGAGAACGAGGAGTTCCAAGAACAAAGCGCGGCGCAAGCCGTGGAGATGGAGAAGGCCAATGTCCGCATTGAAACTGCGCGGGTGACTCAGGTGAACGCGGAGGTGAGCGGCTGCCAATGAGAGCGTATTACTTGCGGCTATATCGGCTCAGAACGCGCTGGCTCGGTTCGAGACTTACAAGGCATTCGATCAGATATGCGGATGATATCATGGATACGCTAGGGGCCCGTGCAATCGGCAATGCCACGGAGGCATTGCCGAATCCCATCGAAGATTTTGCGAGGACCGTATTAGAGAATGTTCCAGTCATTGGCGGGCTCTTCTCAAGCTCGAAGCGCAAGCTGGTGGAAGCCGCTCAACGCGAAGTGGAGAAAAAAAATCTCGCAACTTGCGATCGGAGAGGCCAGACAAGCTAAAATCGTGGCTGAGAAACAAAGGGAGGTTGCTCAAAAGGCGTTAATCGTTGCTGGTCTACAGCGGCAGGCCGCCCTCCTGCGACATGAATTTGCCCTTCAGAATCTTCAATACCTCCATAATCGGACATTAAATGCGGAACAATGGTTCCGTCTCGCCAACGCGATCCGGAGCGTAGCCGACACCTACCTGCGCTACGCCATCGAGTTGGCGTTCCTTGCCGAGCAGGCTTACGAATTCGAGGCGGATAAACGTATCAACGTGATCCGCTTCGACTATGACCAAAGCGAGCTCGGCGCTTATCTGGCAGCCGATTTTCTGCTGCGCGACCTGGACACGATCGAGCAGGATTTCGTCGTCAATCAGCGCCAGCGGCAACAGCAGGTGCGCTATGTGCTGTCCATGGCACGCGATTTCCCAGCCGCGTTGGAGGAGTTGCAGGACACGGGAAGGGTGAATTTCATTCTACGCTTGGAGCAGATCGAAAAGCGCTTTCCCGGACTGTACAACGCACGCGTTGGAATGGTGGATGTGTTACCGGTGGCGTTGATGGATTCGACTCGGTTCAGCCTGGACTTGACCCATACGGGCAGCGGTCAATTGCGCATCAAGGGACAGCCGGACGTACCCATTGGAATGCAAAGCGAATCGGTCCTCAATGTGAGCGATTTGCCCCTTGCCGACTACGACTGGACACAGACACCGCAAGAGCTCTGGCCGGTGAAGATCCTAGTCAACGCGCCGGAGACGGTGGTCTTTTCAGGATTGTCCCGTCAGGACGCCTCCTCCGCCTTTCCCGTGGCATCGTCCGGGCAGCGCAATGCCTTCGAAGGCCGCGCGCTGGGCGGTGGCTGGCAGATCGACATGTCCGCACGCGAGAATCAGGTCGTGCCGGGGAGCCTCGCCGATCTGCTGATTACATTCACCATGTCGGGTTACCACGATTCCGGCCTGCGCGCGGCCATCGACGGCGCCAGGCCCCAGACGACTGCGCTGACCAGCCTCCTGTCCGCTCGGCAGACTTTCCCGGACGCCTTCTACGACTTCAGCCGTACCGGCCTGATGGTGTGGAAAGTACTGCGAGAGATGTTGGCGTTGAGCGGTGATCTGGGCCGCTTGCGCAATATCGGTATGAGTCTCCGGCCGGGCGCTCCGGACGTGCACTTTAGCCGGCTCATGACTCGGCTCCGCGTGAGTTTCCGGATCGACGAAACCGGCGGAGTTGCGAGCGGTGTCACCTTATTCACCCATCTCCCGGAAACCCGCGTCAACCAAACTGCACCTTTGACGGTGGCCGTGAGAGCGAGGTTGGACACCGCGAAGGAACTGGCATGGGATTTTGGCGATGGCACGCCGATAATCCGCACCGTTAGTTCTGGAACACCGCCAAGGATAGACCCAGCGGAGGGGCTGCATGTTTATAGCAAGCCCGGCCGTTATGTAATCAAGCTGCGCTGCGTTCACGGTGAAATTTTATCGGAGTTTCGCATTGGTGTCGTAGTTTCGCGAAACCAGAAATTGGGCGATCCCCTCATCATCCTGCCCCGAATCAATTTCGATAACGCGGCAAAAAAGATCACCATCACAACGGACGGCGACGTCCAACAGGCGGGGCGCATGCTTTGGCGGGTGGGTGATGCATCGGCGGAAGGCAACAGCGCAACCTTCACGCTGAAACCTGGACACTACACCCTGAACTTCGCGGCGGTGCGAAAACTGAATTTCAGGGCCTATGGCGCTCAGCGTTACGTCAAGGAATCAACTCCGCTTCCGCTGCAAGGGCTCAACGCCACGACCAACTGCACCTTCGACGAGAATGGCAAGGAGACCAATGGCACAGGTACTCCACCGCTACCCGCCCGCAATGAACTGGCCAGACGCTTGTTCAACGAAGGCGCGATTTCACCGGAAGACGATTGGACCTTTGCGCTAATCCCCCAAGAAATCCTAGGCGTTCCTGCAGCAACCCCCATCGGCACTCAAGAACTTGATCTCAGCGAAATCCAGGACGTGGTGTTGTCGATGGAGTATGACATCACACCTGGTGTATGATCCTGTGGTTTATACGACATACATCCATTCGAGGTTGCCGGTCCAGGAGCACGAAGAGGTCGTGCCGGTAATCCGCAAGAAACGCGGGCGGCCGAAAGGGTGGAGGAAACCTGGCAAAACACTGGTGGAAGTTTTGGCGGGAGGAACCCATAATACCAAGGAACTCGATACGATCGAGTTGCTCCACCAAGAGTTAGCCGATCTGCGCGCGAAACTACGCGATATCGAGACTGGCAAGCGCGCGGAGAAAACCTTCGGTCTCGCACCGCAACCCCCACAGCCGGAAAATCAACCTTTCAAAGGGCGCCCGCTTCCCAACCCGCTGCCGAAAGGGTTTCCGGCCGTAGATCCTCTCTCAGGAGACAAGACCCCGGAGGTTGTCGAATGGTTTCGCGATAATGATCCCCAGGAGTTCGAGGAGCGCTACAAGGGACGCAAGACTCATCTGCGAGAGTCGCTTAAATACGAAAAAGATGACGACGAGGACAAGCTTGGCAGGGTTACAATAACCCGAGGCAGCGACCCGTGCCTCAACACGCAAACGGTGGCAGCGCCGGAGGCGCGGAGTGGCACAGACAACTAATTCGCCATGACCGATCTGAAAATCCCAATGGATACGGCAAGTCTCTTGCCGAAACATCTGAGGCCAAGCTTAGCGATCCTGGTTATATTTTTATTCCCGGACTTCCTCCAATATTGCTGCCGTCCAGCGTTCCCCCGCCCGCGAAGAGCCCGCCAAGGAAGGCGGCAAGCTCCGTTCCCGCCTCCACGACGCACACGCCGTCGCCAACCGATGGCAGTGCGCCTGTGAGAATCTCCTCGCTGCGAGCCAGGTCGTTCCTTTGGATTTCCGAATGGGGCGTCAGAGAAATCTGCTGCCCGAACCCGAAGCAAAGTCATCGACCTGATCTACCGGCAAGGGTGCAGGCGGATCATCATCCTGAAAGCGAGGCAGGTGGCCGCAACGGGCATTTGTGAAGCCTGGTCAGGTCCGCGCTGGAGACCCCCGAGGCGCAGAAAGGACCAATGACTGGAGGGTCGTCTTCTTCCCTTGGCAAAACGAACCCGCCTATAGCGACGCGGTCCCGCGCCCGGTTGGCGAGGAGACGGCGCGTTATTTCGCCGGGTTGCCCGCCTCGGCGGGTGAATTCTCGCCCGGGCAGATGAGCTGGTATCAGCGGAAAAGGGCGGAACTGGGCATGTTCGTCTTGAGGGAATTCCCGACCGTGATGGAGGAGTGTTTCCAAGCGCCAATTGAAGGCGCGATTTACCCTGCGGCAATTGATAGGCTGCGCGTGGAGGGGGCTATCAAGCCCTGGATCGTCGACAATTCCGCGCTGACCCGCCTGGGATCTCGGCTCGCCCATCAACACGGTGGTTTGGTATTTCCAGATCGTGGCCAACGAAATCCGCGTGATTGACTGCGACTTGGATCTCGATATCCCACCGGTCGAACGCGTGGCCCGCATGCTGGGTAAAGGCTACCTTTACGGATGTCACTTTCTGCCGCATGACGCGATGCAAACGCAGAAGAGCGGGCGCACGTTCCTTAACGAGCTTAAGGAAGCGGGGCTCGCCAGCCTGAGGACCGTTCCGCGCACACACGACATCTGGGTCGGCGTCAACCGACTGCGCCAGATGTTGCCAAGGTTCAGCTTCCACATTCCTCAATGCGAGCGGGGGCTGGAGGCTTTGAGCAACTACCGCACGGTCCGCGAGACATCGACCGGCATCGCTCGCGACGAGCCCTGCCACGACCGCCTACTGAATGCGCTGGTCAGCGATCAATGAACACTATTCATTTAATTGGCTTCCTACGCACAAAGCGCTGCCAGATCACGGGGGATCGGGCACTTAGCATGTCATGGGCAATCGGCGTGGGCGGGCTCGTTTGGCCTCAGTTCACAAACAAGCCAGAAAATGTTGATGATCAGGGCGAGGATCAGCTGTTAAAAGCAAAGGAGAGAAGGCCGTGCGGTAGGGCGAGACGCCGCATAAAGCGTGAGGTGACTTTCATATCTGGCACCTGGCGGGTCATGCCGAGCGTAAACGGGCAAGGGACGAGTGCGTTTTGCGACCGATTTGGAAGAGCCATTTAGACTAACCCCGACCGTTGGAGCGTTGGAAATTGCAAAAGGCGGTGAACAGGGAGATTTGCCTCCGAAGGTTCCTGGAGCTTCCGGGGAGTCGACACACCGTCTCTCAACTACGACGGTTCATTTGGTCTCCGAGGCTTCCGTCAGATTAGTTCCGAACGGGGTATCGAACATATTCGTTCCCCGAGCAAAATGAGAGCCCGTCGCGGATGCCTCGACGAACCGGCCCTCGCAGCCCGTTCATCTTGTAGTCGCGACCCGACCATTAGGTTAGAACCTTCAGTCAGGAACTCGTCGCAATACCCAATCTGCTGTTACATTTAACCATTAGTCAACTTAAACTGTAAAGCTTTCGAGATGTGTTCGACCTGCACATGTATTAGTTGCCGACGCTGCGTTTCGTGAGCTAAGCGCCGTTCGCCGCGTCAGAACATATTTGGCGTACGTCGAAACGATCAAGGCATACTTTGGAGATGCTCACTGGCTTTAAACAGGATTGGCACCCCGCTCGACAATTCCGAGACGCTTAACTGAATAGGATCGATTGTTAATCCGAGAGAAAGAGAAGTCACTCGCGCGGAAGGACACGTTGAATCGCTTCGCGAAGTCGAGATACATCCACGGGTCCGACGAAATCTTGGTCGAATCTGGCCTGATGGCTCTTACAAATATCATCTTCTATCCCAGGACTACTCACAGCAATACCCTTCTGGGCAGACGGAAGGTCTCCGTGAGACTTCTCAGAGGCCCAAAGCTGCTGATCAAGAATTCGCTGCCGATGGCCATACGTGAACGTGGCGGTTAGAAATACGCCAAGGATAAGACCGACGATAATTCCGACTATTCCACAAAGACCGACGATTATTTGCTCTTCAGGACTCATTACGAAGGCGCCAAATTCGCGAGAACTCGAGAATTGTCAAATATTTTGTGAGCTGTCGCGGTCGAGATATTACACTAGAAATAGAAGCTATCCCAATCCGTCTTAGATCGAGCAGATGTGGCAGATGTGAAGTGGCCTTGGACTATTGCCGAGCCGCAAACCGCTTATGCGTGCTGCCGTGCGTCAGATTGCGCGTTTCACCCGGTTCTGCGCATATGATCGCCCCGGCACCCGCCGCTTTGATGATACTTTCGTCCCCTCAACTACCGTTCCGCAGCCGACCACTACGTCTGCGCTGCTGATAGAGAATGACGTATAAATAGTTTCTGGGGAATGAGAAATGACAGTTCTGCCACCTTTTCGGTTAACCCTCTCGTCTTGGCTTTCCACTTTCTGTGGCGGAAGGATCGCAAGTCCGCCCTCGCTGTCGGCCATGCATTTCACGCGGTCATAACCGAAGGTCCTGGAAATACACTAACGCCACTTCAATTTACGCTCCGTTGCTCGCGTTGAGGCCAGCTCCTGCTGGAGATCGACCAGGCCACCATCGGGAATTGAAAGCGAGGCGGTCTCTTCCAAATCGGTCCATTCTTGCCTTCTGAGGGCCGTGTCGGACGTTTTACTGTTCGGATCCGACCGGAGGAACTCGGAATACCGGCTGCCTTGAGTTGCCTACCGTGCTTTGCGAGTTTCGCGCTCTTGGCGCCATGGCCACATCTAATGAGGGTCCAGTGATCATCTTGGAGACACTCGAATTGGCCCTGTTCAAAATCTGTCATCGTGCCAGTCCCAGTCGCGTGCGTCCTCTGATGTTTTCTTCAGCACGACCATTCTTAGATCGGAGTCTTCGAAGATCCAGCGACCAACCCTCCGCGAAAAAAGCTCCGCTTGGATTCTGGCGGGCGTAAGAGACAGCACAGTCCGCGCACCAAGTCTCTTCCACGATTTGGATTTGACTCTGCCCAACGATCGAAAAAGCTCGTAACAAGGGTAATTGAGTAAAAAGTCAACCACGCGTCGCACGGCGTCGAAAATGACATCATCGATCGCGAGATAGCCCCCCACACGCAAAAGTCGGGTGGCATAGAAACAGTCCAACAGCGTATGATCGAAAGTATGCCAGCCATCTATGAAAATGAAGTCGAACTTACCTTCAGCTTGTTCTAAAATTCGTGGCAGTGCGAACTCAGACCTAAGTTCAAGAAGATTGAAGAATGTGATACCGGCTTCTTCCAGGTTTTTGACGCCAGCACCGTCCCACTGTGTCATTTGGAAAGGATCAACGATGGTGTGCGAGGCTTTTGTGCGCCCGTGAAGTGCCTTGCATATGTGCAGCGATGACAATCCAAACCCACATCCCACTTCCAGAGTCTCGACAATACGAAGGTCGTCCCGGATGGTATTGAAAAGGAGAGCACCTTCCTCATGATCGACCTCCGAATGGAGGTAATGGGCTTCTCCGCTACGCCCGACGACCGAGCGAGTCTCATAAATTCGATGGATAAGTTCGTCCGGGTTCATCAAGTTTAAACGGCCGGGCTACACTCCCCTGCTGATGAGGCAAAAGCATGCTTTTTCTGCAACGCTGGCGCCACGGGGGGAGCCAAGGTTTGCCGGGGGCCGGCTCTCTCCCATATCGATTAATCGGGGTGTGCGCGAAAAAATTTCCAGAAATTCTGAATATTCGGAATTTGCGTGGCACGGGTGCAACCACAGTGCAGTGGGCGCCGTCTTCTGCGATGCGACAGACCAGGAACACTCCAAAGGCTCTTACGCCAAACCTCGCTACCGGCCAGTCACCCGTATGGACTGCAATTAAGGGAATCCATGGTAACGTTCTTTTGAGAGCTATGAGCGAGAACTCGGAAGATACTGGACAAAACCGCTCTTTTTCCGACTCAGCTCAGGAATACCGCCGTTACCTAATTCGAGTGATCCGCATAGGAGCCGGCGGCATCAGTCCGCACCATGCGGTGTGCCAGTCTCGCAAGCAAATAACCGACGACATCCGCCACGGTTCGATCAAGCGCGTTGCCTCCGCTGTGGGCGAGGGTTCTATTGCCATCGAGCTTGTGCATCAATACCTGGATCGATTTTGACTACCATCGCACAAATGACGGACAGTGAGGCGGTGATGAACCTGCTCCGCCAGGTTCCCCTTTTTGCGAATCTTAAGGATGAAGACAAGGTTTGCATCGAGGAGACGGAAGAATGGCGACTTCCCGCGGGCGAAATGATCGTCGAGGAGGGGAAGCATGCGGAGTATTTCTTTGTGCTCCTGGAAGGAGAAATGAGCGTCTGGAAGAAGCACGCTGAGCAAGACGTTGTCGTCGCTCGCAACAGACCTGGCGCGTTTTTCGGCGAAGTCCCGCTGTTACTTGGGACGCCTTACATGCTGTCCGGTCGCGCCGAGCGCGACTGTCGGCTGATTGTTTTTCCGGAGGAAGCGTTTTGGAAGCTGTTGCGGCTCTGCCCGGCGATTTCGAGTGAGATTTTCCGCGCGATGGTGACGCGTCTTCGCAACATTGAGGGTTCAGCGCGACAGCAAGAGAAGCTGGAGGCACTCGGAACGATGTCCGCTGGCCTGGCGCATGAATTGAATAATCCGTCCGCCGCCGCACAGCGCATCGCGGTTCATCTTGGAGAGGTGATTCAGATGATCCAATCGGTCGCCCATCGGTTGCACCACACGCTTGAGCATGAACACTGGGACCGGTTGATCGCACTCGTTGGCGAGGTTTTGAAGGACCCTTCGGCTGGCAGGCACTATCAATCGATCGAGCAGAGCGATTTGGAGGATGTGCTCGCAGCCTGGCTGCGGGAAGCAGGGGTGACTGACGCCTGGAAAATCGCTCCCACGCTCGTCGGCGCGGGATTGGAAATGAGTGCCCTGGTTTCACTGGGCGAACTTCTGCCAAAGAATGCCTTCGGCGACGCGTTGCGGTGGATTGCCTTGCGGCTGAAGATTCAAACGCTGCTTGGCGACGCAGAACAATCCACCGGGCGAATCGCCAGCCTGGTCGAAGCCGTGCGTTCGATCGCGCGACAGGAGCGCGCGGAGGCCGCGGATATTGACGTGCATGAGCAACTCCGAAGCGCGCTGGGCGTGCTAGATCGAAAACTCACGAACGTTCGTGTTGCCCAGAACTTTTCGAGCGAATCCGGTCACGTGCGCGGGTATCCGAGCGAACTCGCGCAGGTATGGGTCAACCTGCTCGACAACGCGGCGGATGCGGTGAATGGCGGAGGTGAGATCGCTATTCAAACCCGACGCGATAACAATCAGACTGTCGTGGAAATCGTCGACAATGGCCCCGGCATCCCACGGGAGAATCGTTCGCACATCTTTGAACCGTTCTTCACCACGAAGGGCGTCGGTTCGGGAAAAGGTCTGGGACTTACGATAAGCCAAGGCATCGTGGGAGACAGGCATGGCGGCGAGATCGAGGTCGAATCGAAAGCGGGCGAGACGCGCTTCATCGTGCGATTGCCCGTGCGGCGGATTGAAAGAAACGAAGGCGCCGAGGCAATCGCCGCGAATCGCGCGTATATGGCGGAACTGACGGAGCGGCTCGAAGAAATGGAGTCTCGTCCCACGCCGCAAACGTCCAGCGTTTCCGAAAGAGGGTTTGCGACAGTTTTCGACGTCCCGCTTTTCGCTCAACTTGACGACTCCCAGCGTGCATGCTTTTTGACAGGAACTGAGATTCGTCTCAAGGCCGGGGAGACGCTCATTCGCGACGGCGATCCGTCCGACGTTTTTTTCGTCATGCTGGAAGGCGAGTTGCGTGTGACAGAGGACTACGGTGACCAAGAGATTTTTCTTGCGGAAGTGATTCCAGGGGCGTTTTTTTCCGAGATTGAAATCCTGCTCGACGTCCCGCATTCTGTGCTTACTCGAGTGGTCGCCGACAGTCGGATTTTTCGTCTGCCACGCGCGGGATTCTGGGACCTATTGCGCGCCTCGCCTACGGTGGCGAGGGAGATCATGCGGACGCTCGCGACGCGGATGCGGAATTATGAGGGCTATGCACAGGAGCGCGAGAAGCTCATCCAACTTGGCACGATGGCGGCCGGGCTTGCCCATGAACTCAACAATCCCGCGACGGCTGCGCGCCGCGCAGCGACCGATCTGCGCCAGAGCGTAGAGAAGGTTCAGGACTACGCATGCGAGCTCAATGAAACGCTCAGCGCCGAGCAGTGGCAGCAATTGGTTGCGACCTCCCAAGAGGCCATGCGTTGCGCCACATCGGAGCCGAAACTTAATTCCCTCGAACAAAGCGACCGAGAGGAAGCGATCGAATCCTGGCTCGACTCGCACAAAGTCGCAGATGCTTGGGACCTGGCCCCGGCATTGGTGAACGCCCGAGTCGACGAGGGCGATCTGGAACGGGTCAAGCGCACGGTGCCGGCGCAGGATCTCGAAAACGCAATCCAGTGGCTCGCAGCGAACCTCACCACCCGCGATTTGCTAAAGTCCATCTCGCACAGCACCGAGCGCATCTCGGAATTGGTGGGCGCGGTGAAGTCGTATTCGTTCATGGACCAGGCGCCATGGCAAGAAATCGACGTGCACGAGGGGATTGAAAACACGCTTATCATCCTCGGGCACAAGCTCAGGAATGTCACCGTCACCCGCGACTTTGATCGCACGCTTCCGCGCCTCGGCGCCTACGGCGGAGAGTTAAACCAAGTGTGGACGAACCTCATCGATAATGCAATTTACGCCGTCGGTGGGATGGGTCGCATCGATATTCGCACGCGCCGCGACGGCGAGTTTTTTCTCGTTGAGATTGCGGATAATGGCAGTGGAATCCCGCCAGAGGCCCGTAAGCACATCTTCACGGTGCCCTTCTTCACAACCAAGGGCGGCTCAGGAACGGGACTCGGCCTGGTTATCAGCCACAGGATCGTCGTCGAACGGCATCACGGAAAAATCGACTTCAGCACGGGTTCAGATGGCACGCAATTTGATGTGCGGTTGCCGTTTGAATCGCCCGCGCACGCTTAGCCTCTAGGTTGAGGCGCGCGACAAACAGCATCGCCACGGGGCCTGCGCCACGCATCTTGGTGGAAGCAGAGATCGTTGGCATCCATAGCGCAGGCTCCGCTGCCAACGTGCGACGCATGCGCCGCGAGCCTGTCCTAACCGGGCTTCACGGCGACACGCGGGACAGTCCTCAGGACTTTCTTGACCAGTTCTTTTCAAACCCCCGCCAAAGCCACGAGTTCTTCGGTGAGGTTGCTTACTTGCAGGCGGGAACCACGGCGTATCAGAGCGATTGCGCTGAATTCGAGCGAGAAACCTCACTTTTTTCAAATCATTCGCCACCCCAAAAACGGGTGGGCCAGGGGAACCAAGATTAATCCCAAACCTTTCCTCATTAGCTCGCCCGCGCGCTGGCAAATTGTGCTGCGATCCCGCTTCAGAGTCCCGGCATTGAGTTTGAAGACCGACGAACTCGGGATCCCGAGTTTCTTCGCGATGGCGCGGCCTGAATATCCAAGCTTCCGCAATGGTAACTTGACCGCGGTGCATGCTCAGCGTTCGGCCGGCGCCCGAGTTTGATCGCGCCCTTGCGGCGGAAAGGCCAGCGTTCACACGCTCGACGATAATCGAGCGGAGATCTTCCCCACCTTTCCCTTCTTTGTGGAACTTGGCTCATGGAAAGAAAATTGAAGCCAAGGCGAAGGAAACTTTGTTCACTCCAAAGCCCGACTCAATGGCTGATCGGTGCGCCGGCGGTCGCGCAACGCGTCTTCGAGAGCGCGGCCGAAGAAGCCCGGCAGCAGGGCCTACTCCAGAGGCCGCCGGTGAGACGATTAACCGCGCCAAAGGGTTTCCTAATCAAGCAGCGGTTCGCCTGCCATCACAATGACCAGATGTTCGAGCACACGCTTCCTGGCAGCGAAAACATCCAGCAGGGCTTCCTGAATCCGCGGTTTTTGCGCGTGTGAAAGCCAAGAGCCATTTTTTCGAGACTTGTGGTGAATGTGATCCTACGCCAAGTTTGAGCTCCAAACGCAGGGTCCACAATGCGTCGAATATGACATGTGGCGCAGCAACCCCCTTTATGGAGCTGGCAAGCGGAGTTGCGCGCCACACTGGCCGATTCCGGTTTGGCGGTCGATGACCGTGAGGGATCTACCATTCCTCTGAGCTATGCCAGGGGGCAACTTGTCGTAGAAAACGCTACCGTATGTTTTCGCGGCCACGAGGAACCGTTGCCACATAGTCTCATGCCTACGCATGCTTCGGAACAGCAACCGCATTGTCGAAAGGAGCCACGTCCGAGCCGAATTGGTTCGCATAAACCTAGGCGCACTTAGGCGCCGCACTGGCCTATTACACCGCTTTCCCACGATGGGCGCAGTCATCACTTTTTACATCCGGTGAAGAACCGGTGAGGTCTTCGGAAAGGTCGTCATGAAGGGGGTCGTGCAGAGTGAACGAGCTAGAACGCCTCTGAAATGCGTTTCAGCCGCGCTCACTGAGTAAGGCTATACCCCGAGTCTGACCTAGTGCGACAGCCAAAAGGCCTTCGCTCAACGAAACCCCAGCTCACCTATTATGAAATCAACCTTTCTCACAGTTCTCTGCTCCGCCGCGATTGCTGGCATCGCCTGGTCGCAGGACCCAAACGCGGACAATACCGAAAAAAACACGCGCGATCGCGACGACCAATCTCAAACCGCTACAGATCAGTCAAATGATCCTGCTGACATCAAGATTACCGCGGACATTCGCAAGATGGTCGTTAAAGATGATTCCCTCTCTATGATGGCTAAAAACGTCAAGATCATCACGAGCGGCGGCGTTGTAATCCTGCGCGGGCCTGTTGAGACAGAGAAAGAGAAAGCGACCATCGAGAGCCACGCCAAACACGGGGGAGCCAAGAAAATCACCAACGAACTCGAAATCAAGAAATCCTAAACTCAGAACAACAACTATTATGTCTAAATCTATTGTCGGAATCGCAAAGTCAACCAGTCAGGTTGAAAGTACTGTCGCCGATCTTCAGAACAACGGCCTCGTTCCCGCTAGCGACATCTCGCTCCTGATGCCGGACTCCGGACAGGACTCAGGGGATACACCGGAGCTGGGAGCTGTCAAAGCTACAAAGGCTCCTGAAGGAGCAACGACCGGTGCGGTCAGTGGGGGCGCCGTAGGCGCCACCGTGGGCCTGCTCGCAGGCATCGGAGCCTTGGCCATTCCCGGCTTGGGTCCATTTATCGCCGCGGGTCCCATTATGGCGGCTCTCAGTGGCGCTGCAGCAGGTGCGACCGCAGGCGGCGTGGTAGGCGGTCTTGTGGGCCTAGGAATTCCTGAATATGAGGCGAAGGCCTATGAAGATCGGATCAAGAAAGGTGGATACCTCGTGGCCGTCCACGTCGAGGATAGCAAGAAGGGCGATGCTGTCCGCGACATTCTGAAGAAGAATGGTCTCGAAGACATCTCTTCCGTATCAGAAAAGTAGCCTCAAACTGCCCTAACCCCGACGCCCGTCGAAAGGCACTCCTTTCGGCGGGTGTCGCATTTGAGCGGTGTGGCATTGCGATTACTTTTAGCCCGCAAAGACTTTCGAGCAAATCTATGCGTCACACACAATACTCGGGAAGGGCTAATCCGAGTCATTATTCTACTCATCCCAGGTAGCGGTTGAGAGCGACCCTGCAAAGCGCCGGGTTCAAAAGCGAAATCTTGTCAATTGGCGACAGAAGCGATGGATTCGCCCGACAAGCGTCTTTCCCTCCCTGAACAATAGCTCAGGGCCTCGTTCTTTCACGTGGGTTTGTTAGCACCAAGAAATAAACATTTGAATAAAACGCCTTTTCGGACGTTTTGAAGTGACGACGTGGTTGATGATGATTATCCCGTGAAATCAGATGCCTGCCTGGATTGATTGAGTTAGCCTGTTTCTACGGTCCATCGATACGAATGTTTCAGCACGATACGACTAAAGGAGAAAGCGAAGAGAAAACTTCGTCCGAGCTCCGTAGGAGGAGTGTTCTTATTGTCGATAACCATCCTCTCTTTCGTCACGGTCTTGCTACCCTCATTAACGCCCAGCCAGATCTTGTCCCATGCTGTGAGGCGGCGTCGTCATTCTCGGCCCTTGAAACGATGCGAAGATGTCCATCTGATGTTGCCATCCTCGATATCTCTTTGCCGGATATGAATGGTCTCGAGTTGGTCAAGGCAATGAAGGTGGCTCAGCCCGATCTCCCAATTCTGGTGCTCTCAATGCATGACGATTCGCTTTACGCCTTGCGAGCACTGCGGGCTGGAGCACTCGGTTACGTCGCCAAGGGCGAAGCTCTTACCTCTGTCCTTTCGGCGCTACGCAAAGTTGTAAGAGGAGAAATTTATGTCAGCCCCAGGTTTAGTGGGCGTCTCGTTTTTCAGGCAGCTCATCCTACAGGTGACAATATCGACTCGCCTCTTAACAGGCTCTCGAAACGAGAACTTGAGGTTATCGAATTGCTTGGACGTGGACTTGCAACCAAGGACGTCGCCTTGGAACTCCACTTGAGCCCAAAGACCATTGAAACGCATCGTGCGCACATCAAGGAAAAAATGGGTTTCAAAGATGCGGTTGAGATGATTCGTTTCGCGGTCGAATGGGTCGCGCATCGGGAGCCGGATTAACAAGCATTGAAGCCTGTCCCGCCAGGGAGGAGGGAACTTGTCTCGTATCGCTTAAAGCAGCTTATCGGCAGGCTTTGAGAGCGATCCCCATGAGGGCGCGCGAAAAAAGCAGCCTAGCGAGTCAAGAACAGATCCTCATCCACCAGTGTTACTCGACAACGACCGCGACGCCTGGTTTTAGCATCCTTGCCAATGTCCCAATCGGTAAGGCGGATGCATCCATGACTTGCATTGCGTCCAAGGGACGAAAGGTCGAACTGCACTTGCCTTCCTTGAGCATTTTGAGATCGTAGCGAAAGTTGGGCAGTTCCGCGATTTCGCACGAGTGACAGTCTGACCGAATACATTTCGCGAACTCCGCGCAGTGTAGCCAAAGCTCTATGCCAGCTGGCAGGGCACGAATGCGTTACAAGCCAAGCTTTTCTAATGAATAGAAAGCAACTCACGCGCGAAGGTCTTCGCGCATTACCTGAGGGAACTCGCCAACGTCGTCGACGTGAAGCCATGCGTTCGGCAGGCGGCTTCTCCCCTGAATGCTTCTTTTGAAGTTGAAGCGCATAGAAGCGCGAGAAAAGCCCACCCGCCGCCAAGAGCTGTGCTACCGTCCCGTTCTCGATTATTCTTCCGGAGTCGAGCACGATGATCTTGTCGGCATGCTGAATGGTGCTGATTCGATGAGCGACGATCAATACGTTCTCATCCGCTTGAGCTCCCTGAGGCCGTCTGCCAAAAGATTAGGAGTTTGTTGCCCGCCGACCTGGTTCGCATCCCCTTGGCGGACATCACGGATTGCCACCGCTCGGTTACAGCAGATCGAACTCGTAGTTTAGGATCACCCGGAACTGGTATCCGGTCTGCGGTCCCCCGTTGTCCCAATAGGCGTTGCGGAACCGGATCTGCAGGCCCTTGACCGCGGGCACGTTCCAGGTGAGGTCGAGATCAACCTCCCACTCGGCCGGCCGACTGCTTCCCGTTGAGGGATTCACGAGGTCAATGCCCCGCGCGTAAGCCAGGCGCGCGAGCAAGCCGGGGACCTGGAATGGGAGGAGCGTCCCGGCGAAGTCGTATGTGAGGCCGACGCCCCAGGCCTTCTCGCCGGCGCGGTCGAATTCGGTCTGGATCAAGGATAGGTAGCCGGGCCAGGTCCCGTAGGGCGACTGGATGTTGGCGTCGTCGCCTGTGACGTGCGCGGCCGTGCCGAGGGCGAGCCCCCGCCAGGACAGGCGGGCGCCGAACCCCACGTTCCAGGTGCTGAAGTCGCCAATCTGGGCGTTCCCCACGCTGCGCTGGTCCGTGTACTGGAGACCGAGCTCGAGCTTCCACTCCTCGGTGAGCTGGTGCGTGTATTGGGCTTTCCCGAAGAAAGTATTGAAGACGTTCGGGACGTAGTCGTTTCCCAGGTAAACGTTTAGGGGCTTCCAGGGCGTGAGGGTCAGCGACGTCAAGACCAAACCCTCGCTGGGACCATTGCCTCCGGCCTGCTGGGACATCGAAATGAACTCGTCCGAGTTCCTGGGCTTGATGTCCCACAGGTAGCCCAGGTTGTAGGCGACGAAGCCGACCTTGCCCTTCAGAGTCACGCCTTCGAAGGTGTTCGGGAGCATCCGGTTGTCCTGGCTGTTCACGTACCCGTCGTCGACCATCTGCCGGTAGCCCGTCAGGAGTGCATAGTCCCGGTAGCGGAGCTGGCCATAGGCCTGGCCGAGCACAGTGATCCCTTCCTGGCCGGGCGCAAGCAGTGTGGTCCCGTCCTTGTCGCTGGGCGCGTACAAGGGCTGGGAGGTATACCCGACGGCCCCCATGGCGAACGTGTCCCAGAGCCAGCCCGACCGGTACTCCAGCCAGCCTCCGATCGCCCAGGCCTCGTTCACGCTGTCGTCGGGGTTTATCCGGTCGAAATAGAAGGTACGGAAGTGCAGGTTCAGGTCGGTGTCTCGGATGAATGCCGGCAGCTTCTCCATGCCCTTCTGGAGGCCGGGAAGGTGGCGTCGCAAGAGCGGCGCCGGGCGCTCCGGAGCGGGGGCTTGATCGGGTTCCAGTTGGAGTTCGTCCGGGGGCGGTGTCCGCGGGAGGGATGGCACCGAAGCGGCGGGCGTCGGAGCGGTCTGGGCGGCACTCGACGGGGGCTGGACACATGCCACCACTACCAGCACGACCAGGCTGATTGACATGGACCCCAGAGCCGTTAGACCCCGTTCGTTGCCTGTGCCCCCCATGTCAGCCCCTGTCGCGCATGCGACTCCCTCCCTGGCCATGGCGGCTTGTGTGAGTGGTTGTTTTTCGCTTATCGGCTATGCATAGCAACTCCCGGCCGTACGGCTCAAGTCGAATGTTTTCTGCAAATTTACCGTCGCACGCGGTGCACGCCGGTGACGAACAAGCCGCGCGTTGTCGAGATCCTTGAGAGAGCGCTACGCCACGCCAACTGATCCCCGTAAGCGACGTCTTTTGTGGTCGTCAAAGCGTATTCGGTGGCAAGCTTTGCTGATGGCCCGCTTGCTCGCCTGCCAGACGTCGGTTGTTGTTAGGCGAGCCGAAATTTGCCGGTAGACGCACACCGAGATGAATACCCCGCGGGACGAACTCCCCCGCATTTCGTCGATCAATTGCCAGGTCTTGGGCAGCAGCGAGACGCTGTGAGTCTCGACCGTTGGGCCGTTGCCGAAACCGCGCGGTCGCCCCGCGCCTTCTCGTCGACCACCATGTGGCATGACGCGAGAATTCTAGGCTTGCTCAAAGAGCGCTTCGGAAGTCATCTTGCTTGCGTCATCGAAGTAAAGGTTTCCATAATTGTTGGCCCTGAAAACCAGATTTTACGCTCGTCAGCGCGCAAGGGACGAATGGCCGAGTCAGGATCGATTCACCCCGCAAAAGGACCATTGTTCGTTGGCCAGTTCCGCGACGCGGGCTGCAACGCGCGCTAAGCAATCAAATTAGACACAGGAAGAATCATGGAACTAATCAAGACACTGCTCGAGCAACAGCCGTTGATGGCGCTGTTCTTGACGATCGCCATCGGCTATCTTGTGGGCGAAATTAACGTCAAGGGATTCTCTCTCGGCGTGGGAGCGGTGCTCTTCGTCGCACTCGCCACGGGCTGGTTCGCGCCGAAGTCGGTGCCGTCGGCGATGGTCGGAACGCTGGGGCTCGCGCTCTTCCTCTACGGCGTGGGCGTGCAATACGGAACGCAGTTCTTCATCGGGCTAACGAGCCGCGGCGGGCTTTGGGCGAACATGATCGCGCTGACCGGCGTGCTGTCAGCAGGTGCGGTGAGCCTCGCGCTCATGAAGATGATGGACCTCAAACTCGGGCACGCTTTGGGATTGTTCGCTGGTTCGGGAGTCAGCACGGCGGCGCTGCAGGCGGCGGTCGCGACGCTCGGCAACGACGATCCCGCAGTCGGCTACTCGGTCGCCTACCCGTTGGGCGTGGGTGGGCCGATCCTGTTCCTCTACATCGCCTTCGCCTTGCTAAAGCCGAAGATCCAAGCGCCCACGGGCACCGGCCTGGAGCTTCTCGAAATCGCCGTGCGCAATCCGGAACTGTCGGGCAAGTCGCTCGGCGAGCTGATGAGCGCATTGCCCGGCGGGGTGCAGATCGTCGCGCTGCGCCGGGAGGGCCGCAACGAGCCGGCTTCGCCCAACCTGGTCATCGCCGAAAATGACGTGCTGCTCGCGACCGCTAGCTCCAAGGAGGCGCTCGCGCAGGCAGGCACGATCCTGGGCGAAGCCGCCCACGGCCAGCTCGTCACGGACCGCCGGGACCTCGACTATCTGCGCGTGTTTGCTTCCCGCCCGACGGTGGTGGGCAGAACACTGGGCGATCTCGACCTGCCGGGGGAGAAGGCATCCGTCCTCGTCCAGGTCCGCCGCGGCGATACCGAGATCCTGCCGCGACCGGATCTCGTGTTGGAGTTCGGCGACCGCGTCGGAGTGCTCGCCCATCGCGGCGATTTCACGGCGATGCGCAAATACTTCGGCGACTCGATCAAGGGCACCGCCGAGTTTAGCTACATCTCCATCGGCATCGGCATAGCGCTCGGCTTCCTGATCGGCGCGATCCAGCTTCCGCTCCCCGGCATCGGCAAGCTCTCGGTGGGGCTGGCGGGCGTGCTGATCATGGCGCTCATCCTGGGCAAACTGCGCCGCACGGGCGGCATGAACTGGACCATCCCGCTTTCCGCCAATCTCGTGATCCGCAACCTTGGCCTGACGCTGTTTCTAGCGCAAGTCGGGATGGCCTCGGGGCCTAAATTCGCCGCGACCGTCACCGAGACCGGGTTGGTGATGCTGGGCTTGGGTGCAATTGTGCTGGTCGCGCTCGTGCTGCCGATCCTGATCCTGGGCCTCCTCTTTTTCCGCATGCCGTTCGACGAGGTGGCGGGCATCGTTACGGGCGCCTGTGGCAATCCGGCGATCCTCGCTTACGCGAACAAGCTCACTCCCACCGACCGGCCGGACATCGGCTACGCTATGATCTTTCCAGCCATGACCATCGTGAAGATCCTCTTCGTGGACATCGTCCCGGCGTTTTTCTGAAGCCCCTTTCTCTCGCTCTCTCCGATCCGCCCGTGGGCGTTCGGCATAGGACCAAGGTCCGATAAAAGGCCGCGTGTGAGGCGCGCGGTCGACCTCACCATCCACGCACTCCGCACCGATGCAATGCTCTCCGCGCCCGGCAACCACGCCCACCATCACCGATGCGCTACGGCAAGGAGTCCGACGAAACTCGGAGCTTCGCATCCGAATCCGTGCGGGTGGGCGGGCGGTCGGTCGTGCGCCGGCGGTGTGCGGGTGCGTCGTCATGTAGGCCGGCGGTCGTGCCGGCAGGTGATCTGTGTGAGACTCGTTGCGACCTTGTTCAGTGCATCGCGCGTGGGTGCCGGCAGTAGGAGCACCTGCTGCGGGTTGGGACTAGCCAATGGCGAATTTTGGCATGCTGATATGCCACCACCTCAAACTTGAATGATCGCTTCTAGCCTTGCCTGCCACGCGAGCGGCATGCGCCGCTTCGAAGAGGCGAAAGAGAGCGCCTCCGGCACGCCATCCAGTCTGACAAAGACCTCCGTGTACTGGCGCTCGATTTCGAGCACTTGTTGCGCGTTGGTGATTGAGTTCCACCGTCAAGAACCACAAGCAGTATGCGTCGGCAGCTTTTACGATTGCGATAAGCTGATGGTTGACATGAGGTTAGATGATCGTTTGCTGAATTCCCGGGGCCCTGACCCGTTTGCAATGTCGGAAATTCTTACAAGAGATCCCTTTTAATGCCTCGCGCGGAAAGCCTCTGCAATTCTCGACCTTACGCAGAATGCTTTTGATTAGGGAGTTATACTTACCCAGCTTTCTTAAAATCTATCTTGGCATCTATTCTGCTTCGCCTCGTTCCGCTGCCCCCCAACCTTAATCAGAAACGACCAACGGTTTCTGAGACAGCCTACCCAGATGCAAATAAGAGGACCCACTCTGTTAATCACCTTCCTACTCGCAGGCAAGCGTGCGTCACGATTCCGCTCTCGGGCTTTCTGAAGCGTGAGCGTTTCCGGTCTCGCGGCAGCAGCAGGGAAGCGGTGGTGGGGATGCTGGTGGTGTTAGGGGTAGGGGTAGTTGGGTTATTGCTGATGGAGGAGCGGATATAGAAAGGAAACTTGAACCCAAGGAGAAAGAGAGAGATGAGAACGCGAATGACAATAGCAGCAAGTATGGTGCGGATGTTGGTTGGTCTTGCAGGAGTGTTATGTGTTGTAAATCAGGCATTTGGGAGCATGGTTATTATGGATGTGTGGAGGGAGGTTGGGACATATGGGAGACGGGGACATTTGCGCCAAGTGTTGGGTATGCGGAGAGCGAAGGAGAGTAAGGGAGGGGTGGTGAGTGGAGCGCTTATGTATCAGGAGAGGCGAATGTGTTTCCGGAGTTGGGTCGGCATGGAGGGAGTTACCATGCGCGTGGAGTTTGCAGAGACGGAGAGTTTTGTTGGGTCGGAGGAATTGAGAGACGGCAGGGCGGGTGAGTTTTGACGGGTGGACGCGGATGGAGGGGCCCTATGCTGGAGGGGCGAGCGGGTGGGGTGAGATGGAGGTTACCTTTGCAGTTACGGAGACCCAAGACTACGAGTTTTCCGCGTATAGTTACATGTTTGCGGGGACAGTCCCTCTGGGCAGCGTCCGCGGTGCGGAGTTCAGTTTTTCCGGGGCGAATACCGGGAATGTGTTGGGCCGCGGGATTTCTTTCAAACGTGTATGGTGGTCCGCGGTTTTAGCGGGGTATTGTTGCCGGACATTTACACGTTTCGGATCGAGCATTTTGTGGGAGGCGGGAACGATCCGCTGGGGGACCATTCGGAGGGCGAGTGGGACATGCGTTTGAGTGTGTCGAACGCGGTGCCGGATGCGGGGTCTAGCGCGCTGTTACTGGGCGTTGGTTTGGTTGGGTCGCTGGCGTTTGGGGAAGAGGGTAGCGGCGTGATCCACCAGGACTACGACGGCGACAGCAAGAGGTGGGGTGCCCGGGAGTGGTTTGTGTTGGGTTTGGTATTTTGGCCGGTTGTGGAGGTGATTGTATGAGCATGGGGCAACTGAGCGACGAGTTGGTGAGGATGGGACCGATCATGTGATCAGTCTGGGGGGCCGACAGCTTATGAGAGACGAGGAGATTCTTACGAGGTTTGCGAGCCTGCGGGACGAGTTGAATCGGCAGAGATGGCGCAATTTGAGCGCGACAAGGTGGCGGAGCCGGACGAGAAGGCCGAGGGCGGCGATCGTGTCGTTGTCCCACGACATGGCGGAAGTGGTGAGGGACGGGAGGCGCTCGAGGGGAGCAAGTAAGGGTATGAGAGTTCGGTACAGGACAGTGTTAGCGGCCACCGGATTTGTATTATTCACGGCATTTTTGGCAGCGATATTTTTACTAATTCTCGAAGGAGGGAGGGATTGGGCCGAATGAGGTCACTGACCGCCATCGTTCCCGAGCGCCGGAATCTCCGGCCGCAGATACTCGTGGATCAGTTCACTGCATAGCTTTGCGCCGCGCATTCGTGGATCTCAGCGCCTACGATGCTGTCGCCACCGGGCTCACGGACGAGGAAGCAGCCTTCTTGCTGGGATCTGCCACTTTCCGCCTGACCGCCTGAGGAAGAGGGAGTAATGGCTGCCGCGCAGGTAGCCTTTGTTGAGCATACGCGCCACGCGCTGAACAGGGGTGAGATCAAGATCACTATCGCAATCAAATGATGCGGATCTCGGGCCCACGATCTGGAAGAACCAGGTGACTTTGTTAAGTGGCGATCCGAGGTCCCACGCGGTACGGACCGGCCGAATTGTCCACCTCAGCGCACTGGATCGCTCCCTGTGCGGGCAGGCGGTGGATGACCTCGATACCAAGGATCTGCGCAACGTGCTGCTGTCCGGATCGGTCAGCCGCGACAATGCCGGGCGCTTCTGCGTCGTCGGCTGGGCCAAGGCAGCGACCGGCGACCAGCGTCCACTTGTCTTGCAGATCTCCGTAGCGCCCTGACCGGGGCGGACGGCTACGCCGAATCGAGCACGCCCGTCGCGCGCAGGTGGGCGATGATCTCGTCGGCCGCGTCCTCCGGCGTTTTCGCTACCGTGTCGATCCTGACCTCGGGGTGTTCGGGATTCTCGTAAGGCGAATCGATGCCGGTGAAATTCTTGAGGTTGCCGCTGCGCGCTTTCTTGTAGAGCCCCTTCCGGTCCCGCTGCTCAGCGACGTTCAAGGGCGTATCAACAAAGACCTCGCAGAACTCCCCCTGCCGCACAAGGCCCCGCCCGAATCGCCGTTCGGCCCGGAACGGCGAAATGAATGACACGAGGACGATCAAGCCTGCATCGACCATCAGCCTCGCCACTTCGGCCACGCGCCGGATGTTCTCGACTCGATCGGCTTCGGTGAAGCCGAGGTCCTTGTTCAAGCCATGCCGGACATTGTCGCCGTCCAGCAAGTATGTGTGGCGGCCCATGGCGTGCAGCTTCTTTTCGACCACGTTCGCGATCGTCGACTTGCCCGAACCCGATAGGCCGCTGAACCACACGACGCACGGCTTGTGCCCTTTGAGCGCGGCATGCGCCTGCTTGTTGATCTCGATTGCCTGCCAGTGGATGTTCTGCGAGCGGCGCAGCGCGAAGTGCAGGAGGCCCGCGCCGATCGTGTTGTTGGAGAGCCGATCGATCAGAATGAAGCCGCCCGTGTCCCGGTTCTCCGCGTATGAGTCGAATACGATGGGCTGGTCGAGGTTGATGTTGCAGATGCCTGTCTCGTTCTGATGCAACGTTCTCGCCGCGAGATGCTCGAGTGTGTTGACATTGACCTTGAACTTCGGCTGTACCATGGTCACGCCGACGGTCTTGGCCCCGATCTTCATAAGATAAAGCCGCCCCGGCAGCATCTCGTCCTCGCTCATCCAGATGATCGTCGCCTCGAACTGGTCGGCGATGCCGGGCGGTGAATCCGCGGCCGCGAGGACGTCGCCGCGGCTGACGTCGATCTCGTCCTCGAGCGTCACCGTGATCGACTGACCCGCCACCGCCATTTCGAGATCGCCGTCCTTCGAGACGATGCGGGCCACGTCGCTTTCCTTGCCCGACGGCAGGGCGCGCACCCGGTCGCCGGGCCGAAATGAGCCGCCGACGACCCGGCCCGAGAAACCGCGAAAATTCTGGTCGGGGCGGTTCACCCACTGCACCAGCATCCGGAACGGGGCGTTTCGCAGCGCATCCTCGATCTCGACCGTTTCGAGATAACCCATCAGCGTCGGGCCGTGATACCAGCGCGTGTTGGCGCTCGCCATCGTGACGTTGTCGCCCTTCAACGCCGACAGCGGAATGCAGACCACCCCCTGAAACCCGATCTGGTCGGCGAACGCGCGGTATTCCTCGTCGATGCGGTCGAACACCTCTTTCGAGTACTTTACGAGGTCGAGCTTGTTGACGGCGAGCACCACCTTGCGGATGCCGATCAGCGATACGAGGTAGCTGTGGCGTCGCGTCTGGGTCAGCACCCCCTTGCGGGCATCGATCAGGATCACGGCGAGGTCGGCCGTCGAGGCCCCGGTAACCATGTTGCGTGTGTATTGCTCGTGGCCCGGGGTGTCGGCCACGATGAAATTGCGCTTGTCGGTGGAGAAGAAGCGGTAGGCGACGTCGATGGTGATGCCCTGCTCGCGCTCGGCGGTCAAGCCGTCGAGAAGCAGCGCGAGATCGAGATCGTCGCCCTGAGTGCCGAACTTTTTCGAATCCGCTTCGAGCGCTGACAGTTGGTCCTCGTACAACAGCTTCGATTCGTACAGCAGGCGCCCGATCAGCGTGCTCTTGCCGTCGTCCACGCTGCCACAGGTGATGAAGCGGAGTAGCCCCTTGTGCTCGTGCGATTCGAGGTAGCGCTCGATGTCGACAGCGATCAGATCCGAGACGTGTGCCATCAGAAATAGCCCTCCTGCTTTTTCTTCTCCATCGATCCGGTCGAATCGTGGTCGATGACGCGTCCCTGCCGCTCGGACGTCCGCGCGAGCAGCATCTCCTGGATGATCGCCGGCAACGTGTCGGCGTTGCTCTCGATCGCGCCGGTCAATGGATAGCAGCCCAGCGTGCGGAAGCGCACCCGCTTCATCGTCGGCCTCTCACCCGGCTCGAGCGGCAGCCGATCGTCATCGACCATGATGAGCGTGCCGTCACGCACGACAACCAGCCGCTCCTTCGCGAAGTAGAGCGGAACGATCGGAATCTTCTCGCGATGGATGTACTGCCAGACATCGAGCTCGGTCCAGTTGGACAGCGGGAACACACGGATGCTCTCGCCCTTGTTCTTACGCGCGTTGTAAAGGCGCCACAGCTCCGGCCGCTGCATCTTGGGGTCCCAGCGGTGCTGGGCGGAACGGAACGAAAAGATGCGCTCCTTGGCGCGGGATTCCTCCTCGTCCCGCCGCGCGCCGCCGAAAGCCGCGTCGAAGCCGTACTTGTCGAGCGCCTGCTTCAAGCCCTGCGTCTTCCAGATGTCGGTGTGCACCGCCGAGCCGTGCTCGAAGGGGTTGATTCCCATCGCGAGCGCCGCGGGGTTGATGTGGACGAGGAGCTCGAGGCCGAGCTTCGCCGCCATCATGTCGCGGAACTCGATCATGTCGCGGAACTTCCAAGTGGTGTCCACATGCAGCATCGGAAACGGCGGCTTCGACGGGTAGAACGCCTTCATCGCCAGGTGCAGCATGACCGAGCTGTCCTTGCCGATCGAGTAGAGCATGACCGGGCGCTCGCTCTCGGAAACCGCCTCGCGCATGATATCGATGCTCTCGGCTTCGAGGCGGTCGAGGTGCGTCAATGTCGTCATGGCTGTAGGGCCGTCGCTCTTCCGACGTAAGCGGCTGTTCTCGGGCGTGCTCTTCGAGTCTGGGCGAGGCATCGCACCGAAAGCAGAACAGAGTTCTCAGTCTGCTAGCGCCACTTCAGCGGACTTGGGTTGTAATAACTTAGAGTGGAAGTCGCACGCGGAAGATATTCCTTGGCCGCGGTCAGAGCTTCGCCGCGAGTGGACCCCAGCCGGCGTGATCGCGCTCGAAATGTACTCTTCCGGGCGCTCTCCTTGTAACGCGCAAGATAGCGCAAGTTGATGGACTTCGGGTCGGTGAATCTGCCGATGTTTGTCCGAAAACACAAGATCCGCCTTTTTGCTCGATGCATCCACTGAGGTGCTCGCGCAACAGCCAACTAAAATGTTTCGATCCAACGGCTGTCCGAACCGTTAGGCGGCATGCGCGGAATCATGTGCTTAAAACTGCGGTCACGGCGCGAAGAGCTGGAATTTGAACGTTCTTGGCGCTTTTTTCGCCTGTCCCGGGAACCGCGCGGGATACTTGTCTTCAGAGCCGAAGTTGTCTTCTTGATCGGTGTGCATGCTCGAAGGGATAGGAATTTGGTTTCGGGTCCAGGAGCAGAACATCTCCTTTCGGGTTTGGTTTCGGAGCGGAAACGGACTTTCGACGGCTCTTTCGGAGTTTGCAGAATCCCCGAGCGGCTGTCAACGCCGTTTTGGGCTTGCGGGTGGCCGGGCGGGCACCGAAGTGACAGCGATAAGGCCAGATGACGCCATGCGGTGCCCTTAATGCACAAATTTTAAAAAGGGTGTTCCGCCTGTGGAACCACTCTACAGAGAAGAACGAAAATTTTACCGTTTGGCTGACGTTCGCGGGACGTCATCTGGCCGTAGGGACGTTTGCCATTCCTGGGCTTCAGGACTTCAATTTGTGGAGCCGCATGGCGGGGATAATCCCTACGGCTGCGCCTTCGGATCGACTGGAACTGTCAGGAAATAAACAGGTTACGTGAGGCTAACAGCGCAATTTTCGGACTGTCAGGCATTGTCAAGAATCGACAAATAAGGGCCCGAATTTATCCGAGATTTGGAATTGGCCGCTTTTCGGGAGAATGCAATGCACCCATAGTTTTGAGTGAGGCTTTGCTGAGATGCGTTGCCAGGAGAGAACCTGCAAAGCGCGAAGATCGACCAATCCAGAAGATGAGGCTCGATCTGGTCTTGGTTCCTTGACGAGCTCGTTGGTAAAACATAGTTTTACGCCATGACGAAGACGATCACCAAGATTGGCAACTCAAGGGGTATCATTTTTGACTCTGCCCTGCTGGACCTGGCTCGTCTGAAGGTAGGCGACGAAATCACGATTACTGTCCACGAGGGCGGATCCATCGTCCTCACACCCGTGCGTCCGGTCATTGCACCGCAGAGGGCGGCCGCGACAGCAAAACGCCTGATTCGGAAGAATGCCCAGTTGTTCCAGCGACTGGCGTGACATTCTCTCACCTCACGCTGGAGGCGGTGAAGGCTATCCACGCCGAGGTGCTTGCTGCACACGGAGGCGCCACGGGGGTGCGTGACGAGGCGCTACTGGAATCCGCTGTGGCCGCGCCACAAGCGACCATGACGGGTGAAATGCTCTTCACAGATCCGTTGGAGATGGCCGGGGCATACTTGTTCTACCTGTGCAAGAATCATCCCTTTGTCGATGGCAACAAGCGTACTGCTTTGGCGACCTGTCTGGTTTTTCTCAGCGAGAATAAACTATTGCTCAATGAGAGGCTCGACGCGGGCGCTTGGGAAAAGCTGACGATCGATGTTGCCGCGAGCCAAATCGATCGCGAGCAGACAACAGAGCGTTTGCGTGCGCTCATCGCGAGATCGAGGAAAAGATAGCTTGGACGAGGTCAGCCACTGACGCTGCTACGACGAACTCAAAGGACTTGAGCCCGGAGAACAGTCAGTGCGAATTCTCGGTGTTCAGGCGGATCTGTTGCGACGGCTCGATTTCAAGAATTCGGACGACTGCTCGCAAGGTTCGCATGAGCCCGACAAGCAATCGACCTCCCCGGCCGAGTGAAGCTCCTCTGGCAAGAGACGAGCCAGTTCTCTTGCCGGGTCCGAATGTACAAGCCTCTGCCCGGTATGATTTCAGGAGGTCGACTTCCGTGATAGGTAGCGCGCGATCTGCCACACACAGCCATCCCGTAGGCCTTCTTTGAAGACGGATCGATGCGCGTCGCCCATTACCGCCAAGTTTGGCTTCTTGTCTGCGCGTATTTGCGGTCCTGCAGATTGTCTTTCGGAGACGCTGTGGGCATGGTTTCTTAGCTGTTGAAGTTGACTCGGTCATGCGGCAGGATGCGGAAAGAATCCGGCGCAGGAGCGGTTCATTGGAAGGAAAATAAACCCGGATGCTTAGGAGCGAGTGATGGTTGTAAATGGAACGGAAGAGGTTCGGGTCAGGCGCTTGCCGTGAGCCTCGCCGGATAGCTGCTGGATCCGTGACCGTCGACGCTAAGCGGACGTACAAACCTTATGGTTCATTCCCCACCTTAAGCATAAGGTCCATGGGCCGGGAGGCGAAACGCGTTTTGCATAGCCGCACACCTTGGCACGCTGCGTCGGAATGCCGATAGCCATGCAGGCTGACGCCAGATAACCCGGCGAGACGGCACCGTCGGCGAACTCCGTGCAACGCGCGCTGGATTTCGCCCGATTACCCTGTGATACAATAAATGACTCACTTCCCGTATCCTTCAGAGTGTAAATGAAAGATCGCCTCTCCGGTTTCCTTCTGACCATTCTCGCGCTGTTGGTCGTAGACCGCAGGGCCAGTTCGAAACCGCATCATGACTTTGCCGGACTGGTCCCTCCATGCCTTGCTTACCGCCGCCAACGAGGCCGGACCCTACGTGTTGGTCGGTGCTTCTTTGGGGCGGCTTGATCGCCAAACTCTATGCAGCCACCTACCCCGACCAGTGGCGGGTCTCATTCTTGTAGACGGCGCGACCGAATTTTTTCAAGAAACCCTCACCCCCGAACAGTGGGCAGACTGGATGCAGTTGATTCGCCAATCAAGAACCGCCGACAATGAGGTGCCGGACTATGAATCAAGCGTAACACATATTCGGAACGTCTTGCTCGTGCGAATCATACCATCTGTCGTCCTGACCTCCGACAAACCCTGGGACCTTCGGGTCGGCACGACCGGCTCCAGCTTCCCAGCCTGGTTGGCGGCGCAAGAGCGTCTCGCCGCTCAACTCAACGCGCGCCACATCACCCAAACCAACAGCAGTCATGGTATTGCCGTCGTAGCAACCTCAATTCGTTGTGGATGCTGTTCGTGACGTTGTTGATCAAATTCGTGTTGCCAAGCCGCGGTTGAGAACGAGAAACCCGCACCTAAAGAAAAGAAACGTTCACCAGAAGCACGTTGCGAGCCGTTGAGAGAGTTGCTCTAATTGAGAAGCATGCTCCCCCTTGATGTAGCCGGTTCAAACGGACCGGAGACCAATCACCAGGTGATCCTGGAGATGAGTCGCATTACCAAGCAGTTCGGCCCGACTCGAGTCTTGACCGAAGTAGACTTCGCGCTGCGTAGAGGCGAGATCCATGCTTTGATGGGAGAGAACGGCGCCGGCAAATCGACCTTGATGAAGATCGCCGCCGGACTGATCGAAGATTTTGAGGGCCAGATTGCGGTCGGGGGCGGCCCGGTGCATCTGAACTCTCCGCGAGCAGCGACGCGGGCGGGTATTGCGATGATCCAACAGGAATTGAGCCTGGTGCCGGAGCTAGCCGTGGACGAGAACATCTTTCTCGGCCAGGAGAAACGGAGTGGCCTGTTTCTGGTGGATCGCCGCCGACAGATCGAGGCGGCCCGGGCGGTCCTCGCCCCGTTGGATTTCCAAGCGCGGATTGATCGGCCCGTGAGCCGGTTGCGGGTGGGCGAACAGCAGTTGGTGGAGATCGGGAAGGCGCTGGTATCGAAGGCGCGGATTCTGATCATGGACGAACCGACCTCGGCGTTGTCGATTCACGAAACGGAGCGCTTGTTTGCGGTGATCCGGCGGCTTTCTGGCGAGGGTGTCGCAATCGTTTACATTTCCCATCGCATGGAAGAGGTCTTCGCCCTGGCCGATCGGGTTACTGTCCTCCGCGACGGGCACTTAATCGGCACCTTGGCCGCTCGGGAAGCTAACCGGCGCGAAGTGATCCGCATGATGGTGGGCCGCGAACTGCAGGAGGTCCTCGCCTCCGGTAAAGCCGACGCGGCTACTCGCCAACCGGTCCTCGAAGTCAAAAGACTATGGCTCGAACACCCAGCCCCGACCCCAAGCAGGCCGATGCTGGTAGACCGGGTTTCGTTCTCCGTAGCGGCCGGCGAAGTGCTCGGGCTGGCCGGGTTGCTTGGGGCCGGGCGAACGGAAACCCTGGAAGTGCTTTTCGGGCTTCATCCCGAATTCGGCGGTGCTGAAGTCTTCGTGAACGGCCGGCGAGTCTCATTGCGAAATCCGGTGGAAGCCAAGCAGCACGGGGTTGCACTGGTGACGGAGGATCGGAAGCGCGACGGCCTGATTCTGGGCGCCGGCATCGATCGAAACGCCGAGCTGACGGTGATGCGTTCGATCTCCAAGTTTGGGATCGCCTCGAAACGCGAGGAACGCGAAGTTGCTCTGCGGACCATCCGGCAACTCGGGATTCACGCAAGGGGCCCGGAGCAGGTCGCGGGCACGCTCAGCGGCGGTAACCAACAGAAGCTGGTCATCGGGAAGTGGCTCCAGGCTATTCCCAAAATTCTGCTGTTGGACGAGCCAACCCGCGGAATCGATGTCGGCGCAAAGGCGGACATTTACCGCCTGATTCAACAACTCGCCGAAGAGGGCCTGGCGATTGTGCTGGTCTCGTCGGAATTGCCCGAGCTCACCCTGTTGAGCGACCGGATCCTGGTCTTGCGAGAAGGACTCCCGACGGCGCGCTTGAATCGATCGGATTTTTCCCATGAGACCATTCTCGAGTACGCTTCGCCTGGCGGGCGAGTCCAACCGGAATTCGCGGAGGTAGCAGCGTGAACACAGCCCTGGAGCGGATCTTCAAGTTTGTTCTGACGACGAAGCTTTTCTGGGGGCTGGCAGTCCTTTACGCGACCGGCGTGGTTCTTTCGCCGGTGAATAACAAGGGGATAAACATCTTCCTGAGCCCGGGAAACCAGGCGGATGTGCTCCGACAGGTCTCGAACAACGGGATCATCGCCGTCGGTATGACGCTGGTGATACTGACCGGTGGAATCGATCTTTCAGTCGGTTCAATGATGGCGCTTGGTTCAGTCATTTGCGCCATGCTTCTGACTCAGCAGGGGTGGACCAATGCATCGCTGTTTTCCATCCCGATTCTGGCCGTCGTTTGCGTGATACTTTGTCTGTATCTGATTCCTTTGATTGCCATGAGTGTGCCCGGCGCGGCGCATCGCACCGCCGAAAAGCCGGCCACCAAGATCGTCGCTGCGGGTGCGTTTGCGGGCCTCATTCTGGCCGTGGTCGCAGTTGTTTGGACGGTGGGACAGCTCGAGCCGAAATTTGGTGTTCCCGGCGTGCTTATTACCGTGCCGGCCGTCGGGCTGGCGTTGGGCGCCTTGAACGGCGTCATCATCGCCAAGGGCCGCCTCCAACCATTTATCGTCACCCTGGCGATGATGGTCGCGATTCTGGGGCTGGCGCGGTTGCTGGCCGGCCAGGACGCGGCTGTTTATCCGGTCTATACGGGTTCAAATGCAACGGAAGACTTTGATGTGTTGCGGGCACTGGTCTTTAACGTCGTGCCTGTTCCCGGGATTTTCTTTCTCTTCGCCGTCTTCCTTTTCGGGTTTGTGTTGAAGGTAAGTACTTTCGGCCGCTACGTGTACGCCCTTGGGGGAAACGAGCAAGCCGCGCGCCTCGCCGGTATCCGGGTGGATCGCGTCAAAATTTCCGTCTATGCGATTTCCGGGATGCTGGCCGCTTTGGCCGGCGTTCTCTATACCGCGCAGTACCGCCAAGGTAAGCCGGACGCTGGGACTGGAGCGGAACTGGATGCAATTGCAGCGGTGGTGATCGGCGGTACTAACCTGATGGGCGGCAAAGGGTCGATGACCGGAACGCTTGTCGGGGTGCTGATTTTCGGGTTTCTGGGCAACATTCTTCTGCTCAAAAACATTGACAGCAACACCCAGCTGGTTCTGAAAGGTCTTATCATCCTGGGCGCCGTCCTGCTGCAGGAGGGACAGATGGCCGGTTGGCTGAGGCGAGTTCGCCCCCGCGTCGAGAAGCCCTCTGGACAAAAGGCCACCGTGGACGTAGTCGGTAAATGAACGGCGAAGGCGATGTGGAAAAAACAGCCTTCCGCAAGATCAGCACGCAGCTGTCGGACTCCTGCTCGCTATCAGCGCCGAAACATCTCCTCCAGTCCAAGTCGCAAAAAACTCAACCAGAAAAGTCTAACGGCTCCAGGATCCTGCCAGATGCAGCGAGGAGATAAACAAGAACAAGTCCCCATAACCACGAACCCACCTATGCAAAGAAGAACATTCATTAAAGTAAGTGCAGCCGCAGCTGCGACTGCGGTAATTAGACCGTTTCATGCGCAAGCCGAGTCGAAGAAACTTCGATTTGGTTTCTCGCAGGTTACGATCGTTGAACCCTGGCGGGTTCAATTCAACAAGGACATGAAGAAGGAAGCGGAAAAGCATTCCAACCTGGAACTGATTATTACGGACGGACAGGACAAGACCGAGAAACAAGTGGCCGATATCGAAAACCTGATTCGGCAGGGTGTCGATGTGCTGTTGATCAGTCCGAAAGAATCAGCCGGGCTGACAGGGGTAACCCTCAAGGCGATTGAGGCCGGAATCCCGACCATCATTCTCGATCGTAACGTCGATACGGATAAGTACACGCAGTTCATCGGCGGCGACAATGTAGAGATAGGCCGCGCGGCCGGAGAGTACACGGTCAAACTGCTCGGCGGTCCGGGCAAAGCCAAGGGCAACGTCATCGAGCTCTGGGGCGGCATGGGCACACAGCCGGCCCACGATCGCAGTACCGGATTCCACGCATTTACCGACAAGGAACCTGGCATCAAATCGTTGCTCCAGCCGATCGATACTGATTGGAAGCAGTCGAAAGGATATGAAGTGATGTCGACGGCGCTGAAATCCTTCGACAAGATAGACGTCGTCTACGGGCACAATGACCCAGTGGCATACGGGGCTTACCTCGCGGCGAAGGATGCCGGGCGGGAAAAAGAAATCAAGTTCCTCGGTATCGATGCGCTACCCAGCGAGGGAGTGACCTGGGTCAACAAAGGCCAACTGACAGCGACGTTCCTCTATCCGACCCCGGGGGCGGAAGGTGTCCGACAGGGGTTGAAGGTCGTCAAAGGCGAGAAGGTCGAGAAGAAGATTATTTTGCCGACGATGACGATCGACAAGTCGAACGCGGCGCAGATCCTGAAGGAGCAGGGGTTACCGGTGTAGCTTTAGCCGTCAAATCAACCCGCCGGGTATGGTTGGGCAGGAGCGGGGCAAGCTCCTGCCACCTGGCCTCAGCTTCCAGTTCCGGCCGCGGGATCCGTGTGAGAAGCGCGCTGAGGGATCTGCGTAGACGCACCGAAAGCGTCGAGAGGGCGGAAGCCGTTCTGCTCGGGGCGCAAACAAATAATCTTAACGTTGCCATAGTGCCACCGGTTGCACTGAAGACGCGAAACATCGCCATCAGGAGCCGTCCCTCGATAGTGTGGAGCTAGCTGGCGACGCCAATCGCCTTGGCTTTGTTGTTTTGCTGTGCTCTCTGCGGTATCCTGTCTGCGGTGTCTGGCCAAGCGTTCCCGCCAGGTGAGCGGACGCCAGATTCCTTCTTGACGACGGTTCCGCGCCAGCTCGTGATCGACGAAAAAGATTTGGGAACAGTATGACGAACGCGAAGAAACCCATCGGGAGCACCTCTCCGAGCTGCGGGCCTTTCTTGGTTGACGTCTTTTGGCTTAGGTAAGGATGCGCTCGATGACACCCTCGTCGTCGATCTTTTTGGCACTTTCGTGTCTACACCCTGAAATGGTTCAATCGACCGGCGATAATCTGCGATGAAAGAATTGCAAGGGATCAAACTCAAGGACGTGCAGGCCGTCTACGACGGGCCCGAGGGCGACTTGTGGGAGCTTATCATGGGCGAGCAGATTCATATCGGCGGCATGGCCTCGTCCGTGGCCTTGGCCGAGAGGGCGGATATCCGTGGAGGAATGAAGGGCATTGACCTCTGCTGCTGCAGCGGTGCTGGCATGCGCTTCCTGCTACGCATGCGGGGCGTATCAGAGATGACCGGCGTCGACGCTACGTCCACCGTAGTCGATCGGGGCCGAAAACGCTGCGAAAGGGAGGGACTGGCCGACAGGATACACTTCGTGGAACGCGACGCGTGCGACAGCGGCTTGCCCGACGGTGGAGCGGACTTCGTGTGGGGGGAGGACGCTTGGTGCTACGTGGAGGATAAGGGGCGCCTCATCGCCGAAGCCGTGCGCCTCATACGCCCTGGGGGCACGGTGGCCTTTACCGACTGGGTGGAGGGTAGCGTGGACTTGGACGAACTCGAGGCCGAACGCTTCCTGCGCTTCATGAAGTTCCCGAGCGTGCAGGATGTCGAAGGCTACGCTGACCTGCTGCGAACGGAGGGCTGCGAGTTGCTCGCCGCCGAAGTCACGGGCCTCTTCGCTCCTTGCGTCGAGCTCTACATTACAATGCTCGAAAAGCAGCTTGGCTACGACGCCCTCAAGATCCTCGGCTTCGACATTGAGGTGATGCGTCAACTCGCGGGAGAAATGGCCTTCACGCTAGAACTGGCCAGGGCCGGCAAGATCGTCCAAGGCCGTTTCGTCGCCCGCAAGGCGTAGGTCTCTCTGCGAGGTTCCTTGGCGTTGCGTCGATCGTAACGCCAAAATCGCCGGGCGAGCGCTGCGCCCACTCCAAGGCCGACGCCCTTGAGTTTCGCGACGCGTTTCATGATTCGTTGGACAACGCCTCGGCATGGCCGAGCCGGAAGCTACCTGCGTTCAAGGGGAAGTTACCGTAGTTCCAGTAACCGCTCCGCGAGCGTCTCGGGAACCGCCAGAGCGTCCATTTGTGTTCAACCGTTCAGAAAGCATTTCCGCGATCGGGGTCTGGCACAGCCCGAAGTCCGGTTAAACCCATATCGGATTCGGCTGGCGCGCAATTGCATTCAATTCAACCGGTGAGAGGGGAGGGCTTTTAGACATGTATTCGAGTGAGCAGCTTTCTCGGCTCGCGTCATTTTTTCCCCTTCCACGCTGATTCTGCTCAAGCTCGCATTTGCCCCCACCACGCCAGAGCGTCTAAATTGAATCTGAGGCATCCGCACGATTCGATGAAAGCGCGTATTCTCGCAGTGATGGGCAGCCTAATTGTCGCGGCTTGCAAAGAGCCGCAGCTCTCGTCTGAGCAACCGCGGATTGCGACGCCCTCACCCTCGGCGCGCGCGGTCTATTTATCGCGACGCGTGGCGGTGGCTACCGACGAAAGCCTCTACGGTCTCGAGGCGGGTACTGAGCTCAAGCTTATGGAAGAGCGCCCTTCACGCTTATTGGTCGAGGCACAGGGAGTGCAGTTCGAGATCGACCAGCGCGACGCGACAAGCGATCGCGCGCAAGCGGAAAGGCTTCTTGCCCGTGCAGAGGAGGAAAAAACAATTCGGCAGGTCGCGATGGCAACCCGATTGCAAATCGAAGACCAGAAATTCCTCGCTCAGGAAGACATTCGGCGTCGCAGCGCGGTCGCGAAACAAATCGCTGATCTGCACCATGCCATCAATTCAGCCGGAGAGGAAATCGCCAGGCTGGAGGCCGCTCATCCCGCTCCACCGGGTTACAGAGAGCGCAACGCCACGAACTATGAGACATCAAGCACCGCATCGTTGGAGGACAGCGCTCGTCAACAACGCATCTCCTTCCTGCAGACATATATCGCTGACTGCAACAGGGAAATTCAGAGGCTGTCGGCTGCGATGGATGAGCAACAACACTTGGAAGCGCAAGAAGGGCCGAGGTAAGATCGCTATCCTGGCACGCGTAGGAGCGTACTAGCTGGTTACCTCTCCGATGGATCTTTCAGAATGTCCACCAAGAGATAGAGCACCAGCGTCAGCGAGAGGGCAGGCGCAGAAAGGACATCATACTTCGGGTAGCTCATTTCAAGATCCAGGAGTTTTCCCCGCAGTTCAGTGAGGGATTTCCGCGATGGCCGCGGCTCTGCGACAGTCAGGCCCGAAAGCGCCGTCACGGTTAATCGAATAGTCACGTGCTTGACCTCGCCAGAAGAGCTAGCTAATGGCAAAAGGAGCGTTTCTCGGAAGCGGACTGAAAGTTTCCTGAAATACGACCCTAGGAAAAAGTGAGCGACCAGAAAAAGATCATCCTTATTCAAGGAGCCAATCTGACCTACCTTGGCAAAAGAGAACCGCACATCTACGGCACGACGAGGCCGGAAGAACTGAACGCGACGCTGCTGGACCACGCGCAGAAAAACGGCTTTTTCCTGGAGATCTTTTATACGAACGTCGAAGGAGAGGCGATCGACAAGATATACCAGTGCGCGGACGCAGGATTTGACGGCATTGTCATGAATCCGGCGGGGTTTTCATACGCTGGCTATGCCTTGAAGGATTGCATCAAGGGAGCCGGGCTTCCGTACGTGGAGATCCATATATCCAATATCGCAACGCGAAATATCCATTGCGTGTTGTCGGAAGTGTCGGTCGGCCTGATTACCGGATTCGGCCTCTTTGGCTACCAGCTTGCTTTGGACGCCATGCTGCATCACTTGCGGGGTTAGTTGGATGCGCGTCAGTCTGGACGGACTCGGGGACTTAACCCGACGCTTGTTCTTGAAGCTCGACTATCCGATTGAGCAAACGGAGATCATTGGGAGCATCCTCGCCTATGCTCACTGCCGCGGGAATTTTCAAAGTCTCATTCAAGAAGTCGCCTTCGGCACGCCTCGCTTCGAGGCGCGACGGGAAATGATCGTGGAAAAGGAGACTTCGGTTTCCTGTATGATCGACGCCGGTGGCAATATCGGCATGTGCGCGATGCGTTTGGCAACGGATCGACTGGCTGAGAAAGTGAAAAGTATCGGGCTTGCGATCGCTGGCATTCGGAACAGCAGCCCGCCGGGGACCGGGCCAGCCGGTTACTATGCGGAGAGAGTCGCGCGCGAAGATTTCATTGCCCTGGTGTTTTGTGGTTCAAGCAAAATGGTGGCCCCTCACGGCAGTTGTGAACGGGCGTTTGGAAGCAATCCGATCGCCATTGCGATACCCACCGGCGCCGAGCCTATCGTTTTGGACATGGCGACTTCCGTGATGCCTGTTTTCAAAGTGGTTGAGGCTCTCATCAGAGACGAGACATTGCCCGAAGGCAGAGGGTATGATGCGCAAGGGAGGCCTACTCAGTCTCCCCAAGCGATTTTGAAAGCCGGCGCATTGAGGACATTTGACCTTGGACCGAAGAGTTCCGGTCTCGCATTGATTGTCGAGATCCTTTCAAACGCCCTTACCGGAGGATGTCTGGCTGATGATCCCAACAACGAAAACTGGGGAAATCTGGCGCTGGCGATCGATCCGGAACTGCTTGTTGGCAAGGAGGCCTTTTTAGGGAATGTCAACCGGCTCATGGCGCATCTCAAAGGCTTGAGGCGGGCAGATCCCGCAAAGGCCATCTCTCTTCCTGGCGAGGTGGCAAATCTGAGAGCGCATGAAGTGCTCGCCGCACAGGAAGTTGAAATCGATGACGATTTGTTCTTCGCATATCGAGACAAGATTTCTTTGATGTAGCGGCCGTAGGCCGCGCGAAACTACGCCGCGGTGAGTGCGCTCGCGCCTGCCGCGCACGGGCGTGCAATTCATCGATCACGCAGAGCTGCGGATATTTTCAAAGTGTCCTGCTCCAAGTAGATTCAATGTTATTGCACAGTAGTTTATGATAGTTTTTACGCCCGTTATTTACTAAAGAAAAATGGCGAATTGTTTTCCTTTTCCGCCGGCGCGAACTGCTTGAGACCCTGCTTGCAATGCCCGGATCCGCTCCCGTCTTGATCCTTGCAGGCGCATCGGGGCAGAATCTTGAAGCAGCCGGCAAGCTCGGTCTCGAAGCAATCGTGGGCGAGCGGATCGATTCTGCCTATGAACCAGATGCCGCGGCATTACGTGTATTCCCTCTTGGGGTGCCGTTGCTGACGATAGTGACCGGAGTTGGTCTCAGTCGTCTATGGCCGATCGAATTTCCGGGGCGGTATTGGGTCGGCGGCATGATCGTGGCTGGTGCAGTTTTCGGCCTCGGCCTTTGGTCCATTGTACTCTTCCGTAGAACAGGGCAAAGCAAGAACCCTTGGAAGCCGACCCCCCTGTGGAGCGGGGGCCATTCCGTTTCACGCGCAATCCCATGTATCTGCAGATGGTGTTGGTCTGCGTCGGATTCGCCGTGCTCCTCATGAATGTGTGGACCTGACTCTGACTCCAGTCTGCGCTTGGCTGCTCCACAGGTTCGCCATCTTGCCTGAGGAGGCCTATCTCGAGCGCAAGTTCGGCGACGACTACTTGGCGTATAAGAGCAGGGTTAGTCGTTGGTTATGAAGCGGGCCTTGTCAGCGGGCACAGCCAAGGTTGTAGAGCACCGAATGGCGGGGCAGTCCCTACGCGTCGCTAGTTTTAACCGAATGGAAATCACATAAAATAAGCGAGTTACGCACGCTTATAGAGCGATCTTCCGCAACATCAGGCGAGTCAAGAGTCGACAAATAACGGCCCGAATTTCCGTGATTGAATTTCTTTCGGACTGGACCGCATACGATCCGAATACCAAGCCGTCACCGCGTTATCCTATTTTTCAATGCTGGTTCCGGGCACAGTACCGGGAGTTGGCTCTCTCCAGGTGATTGGCAATTCAGGTTGGGTTGCCGACTACGGCTCGCCGAATCCTGCCTGCGGTCTTGTTTCCTCAGCCAGCAACCTGCGATTTGCGCTTAACTGCATCGGATATTTGGGAGGACTAACTCAACAACCTCAGCCGGCCAGTGCCCTTCAGCCGGGAATCCCGCCCCTGCTGCTGACGAAGCGGCGTGAGTCACTATAACAATAGACTTCTCTCGATTCTTGGAAACCTGGCTTTGAGGTTGAGGAGGTTAAAATGAAGCTCGTCGGAGGGGGCATACCAGTGCCCGAAAATTTAGTCGATTTCGATCAATTTTCAGTCGATATGCCACCCCCGTCGTGCCTGCAACCACTCAAGCAACTTGAGCAGTTACTGTCCCGTGGATCCTACAGGGACATTTAAGCATCAAGCATGCCACAGGGTAAGCGCCGTCCAGGAGGGGTCGCAAATGTAAGGGCTACCGACAGGCGGCTCGGGAAATTCCCATAAGTCGCGTATAGCAAGCGTGTTGGACGTTTGTATGGAATTCCGACGTTTCGACTAGAGAAAGCGCCGAAAACGTCGAGCATTCCGAAATCGCGATTCACAAAACCGAAGCCGTGATAACTGAAAGGTTGTGCAGCGCGCTTACCGGCCAACTGGTGGTCCCCGGGTTGATTTACACCGTGTGATCCACAGCTTGGATCATTCCGGCAATTTTCCCGAATAACGGGATGTCACTGCCAGCGTCCATCCTCCCACATCCAGCCGCCGGGACGGCGTTGCCATTGGCCATCCACCCAGACTGCCGCCACTCTCGGACGCTCAACCCACGTGCCGGGCACCCATACGTAATCTGTTCCAGTCCAGCGCCAGTAGCCTCGTGTCCAGACATAACTTGCTCCGGGCGAAGCGGTCTCCCTTTCAACCTGAACGGCCGGCGGCGTTTTTGTCACGATCACTTCTCGACCGACCACGCGGTCTCCCTGCGTTTGGACGATTTCCCGCCTGACTTCGGTCGTCGTTGTGGTCACAACGGGCTCAGTCTCACAGCCGGCGAATAGAATCGGCGCCAGCCCAATTAGATAAAATCCTTTTCTCATAGAGTTCCTCCTCTCAATTATCGTTTCCCGATAGCGAATTGACGGCGCTCGATTGATTTTCGTTACTCGGCTTCTCCACAAACCGGAGATTCTCGTTTGGATGCGGAAGCCTGCCGCTGGCGGGCTGTTCGATCACGTCATCTGACGCAAACACCCTGGTCCGGATCGGAATACGATCGCTAAGGAAGTTTCTGCGCAAGGAACACCTTCCCTGGATCTGCCCGCTGGGTGAGGAGTCGAGCTCGTCAGGGTGCCGCGCAGCCGCTGAGGTCGGCGACGACCTCGCGCAGGCCATGGACCACGCGGGCGCAGCGCAGGTAGTCGATCTTCTCCGGGGTGTCAGTCGCAGTGTGGTAATGGGGGTAGCGAAAAGGTGCGGTATCGGTGACCATGATCGCCGGATAACCTTCCTGCCAGAAAGACCAGTGATCGGACCAGCCCACGCCGGGAATGAAACTCGGCACCGCCGCGCCTTCAGAGGGAAACGGTGTCCGCTCGCGGAACGCCCGGAGAGTCTTGCGGACGAGGCTGGCGGAGCCGACGTTTCCCACGAAGGCAATGAAGTTTCCCTTCGACGGGTAGAAGAGACTGAACGGCGGCGGGTAACTTTGCGAGCCTTCCGCATCACTGTAGCAGCCGATGGTCTCGAGGCTCAGCATGGCGACGACGTTCTCGCCGCGGGCGCGGCAATTCCGGGCGGAGACGCGGCTGCCCATTCCGTCGGTCTGGAAGTGGGGCGGTTCCTCGTTGGTGAACGCCGTGAAACGCAGAGTGCGGGCGGGGGCCGAGGTCGCGAAGAGCTCCGCGAGTGCAAGAACTGCCGCGGTCCCGCTCGCGTTGTCGTTGGCGCCGGGGCAGCCGGCTACCGAGTCGTAGTGGCCACCGATGATCACGATCTCGGATGGTGTCGATGTCCCCTTTATCTCCACCGACAGGTTCACGTACTCCAAACCGCTGACGACGTAGGTCTCGCGGAGAACTTCGGGATAGCCCGCCTCCAGGAAGCGGGCCTCGATGTAGGCGGCGGCCTTCAGGAGCTTGGCATACGCGAGGTAATTGCGCGCGCCGATCCGGCCCGCGAGGGTTTCGACGTCAGTCTTCAGCCGGGATGCGAGCTTCTCTTCTGCGGGGAGGAAGGCCGGCTGCGGGCCGGCGAAGGTGCGCCCGGGCATGCGGATCATGGAGGACCAGCTTCCGTGCGCGGCGAAGGGAAGCAGGCCCGCGAACACCGCAAGGCGCTTTAGTCCCGGGCGAGAAACGGAGGCCAATTTCACTACTCGTGAATCGTACCACGCCCGGGCCCGCCCCAACAGTAAGGAATTTGCTTCAGGACGGTCCACGGCGGTTGCCGGTGCGCCATCCGTCAACTCAAACTATCGCATGCGCCAGTAGCTCTTTCGCGCGCCGGGATTTCGGACATTCGTCGGTCACTTCGCGGACTTCGATCTCCATCCCGTATTCCAAAGCGGGATGACTCTTTGCGATTTGAACAGCTTCCTCCAAATCGTCAGCTTGCAGCAAAAAGTAACCACCGATGGCTTCCTTGGATTCGGCGAAAGGCCCATCGACAACTGTTCGGCCTTGGCCGGAAACGAGTCTTCCCCCGTCCAGCAGCGGTTGGCCCGCTTTGACTATTCCTTGCGCATTGACGTTGTCCAACCAGGCGTTGATTTGATCCATAACCCGCCGAAACTCCTCAGTCGAAAGGCCTTGGTCCCAGTTCGTGTTTCGGAAGAGAAGCATGTATTCGGATGAGTGAGTCGGTGTGTTCATATTCAGGTTAGTCAACTTATCTTGGTTTCATTAGAACGACGAACGAGGGGCGATTCTCGGGACACCTTACCGGTGCAGCCCGCTTGATTTAATTCGCGCACGGGGTGCGCGATCTGGATCGAACAATACGACGAACGGGGTGCCGTCGCCTTTTATCTTCGAATCGAGCATCATCGTCACGATCCCAGTCCCCACTCTCCGAGTAACCCGGTGGATCAAGCCGGATTTTTCTTCTCTTCGTCTTCTTCCGACTCTGTGCGCGCAACCCAACGGCAGATTGTTTCCACATTTTTGAGACCTACCAACGGCTAACAGCGCAACGAACGAAGGAAATTGAATGGCCCAAGATATCGTTCTCATTTTCTGGAGGGACCAACCGCTGAGTTCTCCGGATTCACCAAGGGATTCATTTTCGCACACGACTTAACGCTGATTTCCACCCGCCCTATCCGAGCGTCTGATCACGGCGGCTTCTTTCCTATCCGTCTTATCCGGGTCATCCGCGGTTCAACGAATGCTTCCAGTGAAAGGTCACAACGGGGGGCCGTCCGCCCTCCCGTTCAGGCCAAAGAGGCATTGGACAGAGCGCCTCAGTGTTGAGATAGTTTTCCCGTTGTGGATGAGGTTCCCAGCGGCGGTCCGGAGTTTTTTGATATCCGTTACGCCGCAGGCAAGATGCCGTGGGATTTCGGAGGAGTTCCGCAATCGCTAAAGCTGTTCCTTGACCGGCATCGCGGTCCGGGTCGTGTATTGATCCCAGGCTGCGGCTCGGGTTACGAGATCGAGGCGTTTTCGACTAAGGGCTGGGACGCGATCGGCGTTGATTTCAGCAGGCTAGCGGTCACCCGGGCCAGGAGTTTGCTGGGCCCGTTGGCCGACAAGGTTCACCAGGGAGATTTTTTCGATTGTCGCTCAATTGAAGGGTGCTTCGACGTGATCTATGAGCGTACTTTTCTGTGCACGCTTTCGCCAGATTTACGGCCCCGCTATGGTGAGCGGATTGCCAAACTGATTGTCCCGTCGGGTGTCCTTTGCGGATTCTTCTTTTTCGGCCCTGAGGACGAACCTCCGCCTTACCCAATCTCGCAGTTCCAACTGGGGCAATTGCTCGGCAGCTGGTTTGAGAAGATTGAAGACAGCGCTGTGGAAGATTCTCTTGCGCTCTATGCGGGTAAAGAGCGCTGGCAAATCTGGAGGCGCAAGTAACGATTGTTACCAGAGGGAACTATTTACCACGGAGAGCACAGAAGACGTCGAGAAGCACTTGAGATGGAAAACGTTCACATCGCGGCATCAAGCGAGCGCCAAAGATACCAAGTTGCGACGGAGCGGTGCGGTTGCCAGCGTTTCGAATGACGAAGAATCGCTTCAGGCTTCGCCGGGCGGCCGCGGCGATAGAGAAGGCTGAAGGCTTTGCGAATCCCGAAATCTCCCGTGGGCATCACGTCGGGCCGGCCCAGGTAGAAGATCATCAGCATCTGCACCGTCCACGGGCCAACGCCGCGAACCTTCGTTAGGCGCTCGATCAACGCTTCATCGCTCAGTTCCGCCGCGGCGCCGGCCGTCGGCACCGTGGCGTCGAGTGTTCGCGCGGCAAGATCGCGCACCGCCAGGAGCTTGTTTGCGGATAGGCCCGCCGCGCGGAGCGAAGCGTCAGGCAATGCCTCCAAGGCGGCGGCGTTTGCGACGGGTATCATCGCGACGACACGGGCATGAATCGCCGCGGCGGCTTTGCCATGAAGTTGTTGGTAGATAATCGAGCGGAGCAGGGCCTGGAAAAGATCGACCTCCGGCACTGGCGCGAGAGGGCAGGGGCCCACGCGCTCGATTACGCCTGCCAGCACCGGATCGCTCGCGGCCAGCTTGCGAGCCCCGACCTTTCCATCGACGAGGAGCGGCGGAGTCATTCGGCGAACAACTCGGCGCCTTCGAGCGCGAGGAGGCGCAGCTTCGTCTTGATCCCCCCGGGCGAGGAGAACCCCGTCATGCGTCCGTCCGCCCCGATGAAGCGGTGGCACGGAACAAGGAGCGGCCAGGGATTCTGCGCAAGCGCGGTGCCGACGGCCCGCGCCGCCGCGGCAGGCTGTCCGACGGCGGCGGCGAGTTGACCGTAGCTCCAAGTCTGACCAGGCTTCACCCGCAGAGCTGCCTCGTAGACAGCGCATCGAAAAGCAGAGACGCGGTTCCACGCGTAGGGGAGGCCGGCAAAATCCTGCATTTCGCCCTCCAGGTGGCGCCTCACCCGGACAATGATCGCGTCCATCCAAGACGGGTAAGGATCCTCTGACTTCGCGGCGGGAGGTAATGAGAACCCGATGATCTGATCCGCCTCCCAGGCGATTGCGCAACAGCCGATGGGCGTATCGAAGGAGGTCGCTGGCATGCGCTGAATCTCGCTTATGCGAGCCGGGACGTCGAGAGGGTCTTTGTGCAGAAATTGGGCGAATTGACAGGACGAAACAATCGAGAGCGCCTCAGTCATCTCTCGCGCGCGCCGCTTGGTTCGCGGACCGCGGTGCTGATCAGGAGCCCAGTGACGGGCGGTCCCTGCGCCCGCTCCCTCGCGTCTTGCCCGGCGGTCTTGTTCTTTGACCCTTCGCCTTGCCGGAAGTCGGCGGTGAGCCGGGGGCGACAATACGGAAATTTGGGTCGCCGTAGTGCTGGTAAGCACCCCAAGTCTGGAGGCCGGCGCGCCCGGGTGCGGTCGCGATTTCCTTACGCGCAGCAGCCATCGCTTCGTGTGCCGATTCCGGCGGATGGCCTGGCCGAAGCAAGCCCAGCAGCCCGCGGTAAAAGCGGCGCGCAAAAGCGAGCGCGGAGGCGTCGTCCACGGGCCAGGCGGTGCAAAGAAAATTCGAGACGCCGCGGGCGAAGAACGCTTCGGCGAAGCTCGGCGCAAGCAGGGCATTTCGCGCCGAGGCGCGGTCAGGGGTCACACCCGATTCGCAGGCATTCGAGAAAACGAAACGGGGCACACGGTCAATGCGACTGAGTTCGTGGGCAGTGAGGACATGCTGAGGATTGCGGTTGAAAAGCCAGCCCGACTGCGGCGGATCGGCGGAGTTGAAGACGCAGTGGCCGCAATAGTGCAGCACGTCGAAACGGTGATTGATCAACTGATCGAGCACAGCCACGCGGGTGGCTTCTCCCGGACCAAGAAGACGCACGACTTCCACGGACGGCAACCGGGCCCGGGAGGACGCTTCGACCGATCGCTTGAACTCTTCGAAGATCTCCGCCACGAATTGGCCCTCCTCCTGCGCACCAGGAAGCGGGGCGTCGCCTGCCGGGTCGGCGATGACCAGCACGCGGAGGGGCCGACCGCTCAGAACCGGCGGCTCAGGCAGGGGCGCGAAGCCGGTGCGCAGTTGCCGCGTCAGCCGGCACGCGGTGCCGAGAAAAAGATCGGGGTCGAAATCGCTCGCTTCAGAGAGTTGTTTAAGCGAGATCATTTCCCAATGAATGCGAGCTGTCGTCGCGTCAACGGTGATCACGAGCGGCACGCCTGGACGCACAATTGCTTCCCGTAAGTCGTATGGGAGCAGGAGGCGCCCTATAAGATTTCCGCGGTTGAGTTGAACGGTGAAATCATCGGATTCTGGAAGCTGGTCATTGACTTCATCGACGAGTTGCGGGTTGATCTGGGTGACCCGCTGGGGCACCGAAGCATCCTCGGTAAGGGCGGCGAACTCAAAGATATCGCCCTGCAGGCGAATTGTCAGGCGAATGGGTTCAACGCTATCGGGCGCGGCAGACTCGAGCGATCTGCGCATTTCGCGAACTCCCTTCTTGCGGGCTTCGGCTCTTGCCGCCTTTTCGGCGCGGGCGATGACCTCCTTGCTCGGATCGGAATAATCGATCTCAAGGGCGTCGGGATCGTTCGCAAAAGCTTTCCGGGCATCGACCAGGGCTCGGTGAATGAGCAGGAAGTTCATTGGAGAGATGTCGGTAAAGGTAATCACTTTGAGGGAGGGGTCCTTCGCCGCCGCCGCATCGTAGAGTGCTCTCCGAATCCCGCGGAGCCAGGCGCGGACGGCGTCTGCGGCGCGCAGGTTCCCGGCACCGGAGCCGATAAGAACCGTCTTCAAATGCTGGCTGCCCGACCGGCCAAGCATCCAGACGAGCTCGCGGGCCAGGACGGTCAACTCTGCCTGGCGGAAGCTGCCCGGCTGGCCCATCCCCGCGAGCACGATGACTCTCGACGAATCGCGCGGATCAATGAGTTGGATGTTTTGGCCAAGTAGTCCCGAAATCGCGCCGCGGCGATGCAGCGCGGTAATGAGCAGTTTTGAGCCGGTTCCGCCGCCGGGCACAAACTGGCTGATCGCTCGGTCGAGTGCGAGTTCTGCATTCTGCGGAGCGACGCCCACGTAATGTCCGACAGAAATTGCGTCCACCTTCGGTTTGGATTCGGAGATTTCTTCGATCCCGGCCTGGACGAGCCGGATGGTGATCTTCACACCCTTTTTCCCACGCGGGCGATCCTTGAGACTGGGCCGCCCTGCGGGAGGACCGATCCCACCGCCATCCGGAACGGGCTCGGTTGCGAGAAAACTGCGCACGATCAGCTCCTCCGCCTGGATTTCCTCGGAAGAGACTTTGGTATCGCGGCCGCCGCGGCCGCGAACGCTTAGGCTGCGACTGAGTTTGCGGAGGTGCTCGTCCTCGCGCTGTTCTCGAGCGCTGCGCGCCTCTTCCAAGACCGCGGCAGCCGGCGCCCGTCTGGGCTTGGGCGGCTGTTTCGGCAAAGTGCAGGGCGCGCCGGCCAGCAGTTGGAGCGCGCCTGCGATGACGTCCGAGTTGTTGGGGAGCGCCCCGTGCTCGCAGTCGACGAAGTAGGTGGGAACACGCTGGGAGCCGTCGCTCAAAAAACCGAGGACGTGCGGGACCGTCCCGTCGCCGTCGAGCGTCACGGCGTAGCCCGCGGACTCATTGAGGAGCTTCCAATCCGAGACATCGGATTTTGTGGGCTGGTTGCAGCCGGCGATATAGCTCATCCGGCTGCCATCGACGACGGGCGCCAGGCGCTCGTGGCCGCGCCTGGACTCATCCAGCAACCTCTGCCTGACCCCGTAACCGCTCCATGTCGCTTCGTCATACATTGGCGCCATATCTGGCATGACGAGCGGAGAGGGAAGCATCTCGATCGAACCCGGGAAACTATTGAACACATCGAGTAACTCGCGGCGGGTGTGGGTCAAATCGAGGATTGCGAGTCTCCGAACCGTGTCGAGAGCGCCAGTGATGACTTGCGGGATGGCGAAGGAGCCATGATTGGGCGTGCCCAGCATGAGCAGTTGCCCGCCCTTGGCCCAGCGATCGGGATGCCGGAGAATGTAACTGCGTGCAACAAGGCCGCCCATCGAGTGCGCAACCAGGTTGACGGCCGAAGCTGGCCCAAACCAACGGTCGATCTGTGCGCGCAGCGCGTCGGCAAGATTGGCGACGTCCAGCCGCCAGTCGTACCAAAAGGCTTGCACGTTCCACCGGTCGGCAGCCAAATCGAGCAGCATCTCCGAATACCACTTCTTCAAGATGCCTGTCGCCCTCACATCGAACTGTGACCCAAGCTCCGGCGTCATTCGCAACCAGCCAAGGGCGCCGATGGCGATGCGGGGTAAGTCGAGCCAGACGCTCTGACTCGCTTGATTCTGTGGACAGACCGTCAACTGGCCGCCCATGATGCCGTGCAGCACGACGGCGTTGCCGCGCGACGGCCCGCGGCGTGCGCCGCTCAAGGCAAGGCGCCGCAATTTTTCAAGGCGGGCAGCCCCAAAATAGACCTCCAAGAGCCGCTGCTCGTCTGCCGACGGACGCCGGAGAATGTGCAAAAGCTCCTCGGTATTTGCCGATTCGAGCTCGGAAAGGAAAGCACGTTCGTTCATGGAGGCGGACAGCGAAAGGTCAGCGAGAACCGACCCCCGATGAGATTGGCTCGCCAACCCTCTCTATCCACATAACGTATTACCAAGCAATCCTCTGTTACTGTCTCTGCTTAGAATCCCTGATTTGTCAGGCTTGCGGAGCCTTGGCCAAGCCGGCGCCGATATCAAAGGGATCGAATCCGGCCTTCAAGGAATCGACCGTCGAGGAGCCGATCAACCGGGCTGTCAGCTGCAGAGCGTTCAGCGGTCCACTACTCTTGATCTTCTGTGCCCAAAGAACAGCCAGTCCAGCGACGTGGGGAGTGGCCATGCTGGTTCCACTCAGCGACCTGAGGCCGCCCCCGACTTTGGCTGAAACGACCCCGACGCCAGGCCCCGAAACGTTCGCGCCCGTATTGGAGAACGATGCGATCGTAAGACCCTGAGCGCCCTGGCCAAGCGCCGCTACGGAAATGATTCCGTCGGAAACGGCCGGCGGGCTCACCGCGATCTCGAAGTTCGGGTCAGCATCTCGCCGGCTTTCGTTGCCTGCTGCGGCTACCATTACGGTCGCCTCGGAAAATGCTCCCCGGGCCTGAACCAGCGAAGCGAGCCTTTCGAAGAGCAGCACGTTCAACCGGTAGCCTTCCAGCGCGCGGGAAGTAGCCAGGGCCGGGGGAAACCCCTGCCTTACAAGTCGCTCGACCAGACCGGGAAAGTCGATTCCCAAGGACATCGAAATTACGTTGGCACCGTTCTCGACGGCCCATTGAATTGCGCTGACGATTCCTTCGCTGGATCCGCTTTCCTCCCCGATTACCTTGCCAATCAAAGCCTTGGTCACGCCTGGGGCCACACCGATCCGGGTGCCATCCGTGGTTCGACCAAATACGGTCCCCGCGCAATGTGTTCCATGTCCATTCTGGTCGCCGTCGCCCTCGCCGGTGAAGTCCTTCTGGACGACCTCGACCCCTGCAAACGCGGGATGTCCTGCATCGATGCCCGTATCCAGCACAGCGGCAATCACGCCGGCGCCATCAAAGGGCGAAGAATCTGCACCGACTGCTTTGATTCCCCAAGCCACATTGGCTTGGCTTTCTGAAGCGGCGACTTGCACATCGACCGGTTCGATAAGCTTCATCGGAACGGCAGGGGCCACGGCAAGAACATCGAGATTTCGAGTCAGCCCGGGAATCTTGCTCCGGTCGATCTCCTCGATCTCGACGGATAGACTTGCCGCAGCCGTTTCTAATGAGGCAGCTGAGGCTCCACGGAACAAATCTCGGGTTGCGCCACGAAGGGACCGGAGAACAACATGTTTTTCTTTCATAAGTTTTACTGCAATGATTGAACTAATCGAAAAGTGTGCCCAACGGGCCGAGGCATAGAAAACGCTCCAGGTTCGGCTCGGAAAGCGAAATACCAATCCGTTACGCCGCTCGCGCGCGAAGGAGCGAACATGACGCTTGCATCTCAGATCTCCTCCGGCGTGTCAATTCATAAATTGATCTTCCATAGCAAGGAATTGTCCATAGGATCTGCGATGCGGTTTGTAGTTGACTAAGTCGGAGCTGGATAGACCAGCTCGCTTAGAGAGGAACTCCCGGCAAACTTAGCAGACTTGACAGCGGCACCTTGCAGGAGATGATGACGCAGGTGGATTATAGAACCTCCGATGTCACGTTAAGGATTGTCGATTTGGTTTGTCGTCACGAGCAACGGAAACTGAGATATCATGCGACGGGCGATGCGTTCTGAAGATCGCGGCGAGGATCCGACCGACCCTCCTCGGCGGCCGGACTCGAATTTCCGTGTGGTCGGTGTCGAAGCGCCTCCTTTCCTGGCGGTGAATTTTACGGATGTCTCAGCCGCCGGGACGCCGGAACGCCAACCGCCGGTCCGTTCTCGGCTTTCTGACGAGCTGGGAACGTGGGCGTCAAGGATCCCGTTTCCGCGGGGTGCAGTGCCGCGCGAGAAGATTACCGGACCGCTTTCGCTGGTGCCGGATCCGACCGACGAGACGCTATTTGAAGAGGCCGCAAAGCCGGAGACGAAGTATTACCTGCCCCGCTACCGGGTGGCGGAGCAGACGGTCTCGGGAAAGGCGCAGTTTCGAATCAAGCTGGACCAGCAGGTCCAGGGCGGAACCTTGACCATTTTTCTGGAGGGATTCCCGGCGCCCAAGTTTGGGGAGATTGCCCGGCAGGCAGTCGAGATTCCTCACTCGGTTGTCGTGAAACTGGTGGCGCGCATTCCCATTGGAAGTTCAACGATCCAACAGGAGCTGGTGTTCCAAGAGATCACCAAGGAGGGGACGCTGCTCAAGGCGGTGCTTCGCTTGGGGGAACTCACGCAGCTGACGCAGGTCTATCAGGTTCTGACCGAGACCTCTTTCACTGCCGGCTTGATTGTGCTTCGCTCGGCCAGGATCGCCGTTCCGGCGAGCAACAGCGCCGAGATCCAGCAGCTCAGCATTCAGATTCGGAAGTCGCAGGGAGAAATCAACGAATTGACCAGGCAGATCAGCGCGCTTAACGCGCGGAAGCAGCAGTTGGAAAAGCTGGGACCAGCGAATCCGAAGGTGCGCCGAATGTTGCAGGCGCTCCGGGTTCAATTGAGCAACCTGACTGCACAAAACACAGCCAAGACGACTGAGCAGAGGCAAAGGAGGGCACAGCTGGCCTCGCTGCGGAAGCAAAAACTGTTTCGCGTCGCCCGGCAAGTGCTGGACTGGGCGGTGGCTCCGAATCCTTTTGTCTTCGCAAAGGACCTGCATCGCTACATCTTCGGAGACGTCCTCCCGCCTGAGAGCGGGAAGATCGGCTTTGTTCTCCGCCAGGTTGTGTGGAAGAACCGCAGTCACACCTACTATCAACAGAGCCTTGAGCCCCATCGTTTCCACTTTCTACCCGATTCATTCAAGGTGGCCAGGCGGCCGGAGACCCCGCATTACCCGATGCTGGCCGTGCGGTTTCCGAACCCGGACGCGGAGGCGGAGGTGATGCCGGTGACACTGGAATACGTAGCCGGGCCTTACTTTGACGAACAGCGCCTGGAAGCGGCGGCGACGGAGATGAAGCGGAAGCTCCCGGAACTCAGCGATCTTCAGATCGAGTTCGAACCGCTGCTCTGCGACGCCACCCGCCTTTTTCTAACGCTGCCTCGCGGGGAGGCGGGCCCGCAGAACGAGGAGCGGAAAGGAGCCAAGATCGATCTGCGTACCGGAATCCTGGATGCCATCACGTTGCCGATGAGAGATTTTCAGGGGGTTTTCGACGCGTTGTTTGGCGATTCGGCGGTGGTCTTCCAAGGCGAGGTCGTGGTTGAAATCGACAGCAGCCAGGGATTCCCTGCCGAAAAAGTCCCGGTAATTTGCCGGCTGACCGACCTGATCGGCGACATATTCGACGTGGAGGTCGAACAAGATGTCTCTACGAGCGGCGTTCGTGCCACGCTTCGCAATGGAATCGAAAGCCCGGCAGAGATGCGTGGCCTAATGGCGGGATTGACCCGCAATGGCCTGCGCGCGGATGGCGTGATCGCCGGGCTCTCCTTCGCCGCGCCGATCATCGCGCGCCCGGGGGAGACGATTACATGCCAGGTGACACCTGCGACGGCGCTGGGCGGAAGCGGCGAAGTGGCTGTTCTGTTCGACTTCGACCGCGTCAGCGTCCAACCGGATGCAGAAGCGGTGTGGGAGGCGGTTGTGGATCAGACGCGGTTGCCGGAGTTCACCAGGACCATCAAGGTGAAGACGATCAAGCAGACCTTCGAGCCGAGCCCTGATCAGGCTTCCGATCCGGTGCTGGCGGTCGTCGTCGATTTCGAGCGCGGAGATACCATCGATCTCAACGTGGACAAGCTGGAGGCGGACGCAAAGGTCCGGCTATCACTGGCCGACTACGTGATCCGGCGACTCGACAACGGGCAGTATCGCTATGCGGTTACGGTGATTCGAGCCAGCGGCCAAAGCAGGGACAGCGACTGGCGGACGGATCGAATTGGGATTCTGTTCCCGCAAATTATTGAGCGTGCTGCCGAACCGAAGTAATGGAGCGAGCAATGCCTTCCGGAAGACCGACTGAAAAACCGGTGGAATTTCCCTCCGGTGACACTCCGGGACCGACCATCTCGCTCAGCCTTCGCGTGGTGGTGGACGGGCCGCCCTCGGCTGCTCTCGCGACCAGGACCGGGAAACCGCCTGCTGCGCCCGTGAGCCCGGAAGATCCACCGAGCGATACCATGATGTTTCAGGACGCGGCGGATCCCGCGAAGAAATTTTACCTGCCCCGTTACAGGCTGGCGGAGGAGAGCGTGTCTGGCCAGACTCGCTACCGGATGGCGCTCGAAACGAGGGGCAGCGGATGGTCCTTTACAATCGTCTTCGAGAAGTTTCCTGCGCCCGAGCTCGGTGCAGCGGCGCGCAGCGCTGAAGAACTGCCGCACACGCCGGAGTTTGTTCTGACACATCGAATCTTGCTGGACGGCTCTCCGGCTGGAACCAAGGAGAGGCTGTTTCCGGAGGTAGCGTCCGTGGAGGGAGGCGTCCGGGCGAGGCTGCTTCTGGCGAGCCTTGACGAGCGGGACTTGCTGTATCGGGCGCTCACCGAGCCAGCTTATGCGACCAATCTGATCGTGCGGCGAAAAGCTCGTGTTGCTATCCGGCTGCTGCTCGCGGACTCCGCAGTTCCCACGTTGTCCTCCGGAACGATCGCGCTGCGACCGAATCAGGGGCTTGACCTGGTGACGGGAACGGCCGCCGAGGGATCATCCGCGCACATTCGATGGACTTCGGAGAAGAAAATCGCCCCGCTGGGCGGCGTTCAGCTGGCCCTGCTCGGGAAGCTGGATTTCGATCAGGTCGGGTTTGCGATGTTAAAAGCAGCGCCCCACGCCGGCACGGAACTATCGAGCGCAGCGGGATGGGACGCGAACTCCGTGGTGAATGCGACTCCGCTTTGGAACCCTCATGGAGCAGGCGGCGTTTATGACGCGAATTCACTAGGAGTTTGGTACACGGGATCTGCCTGGTCGATCTTCCACCAGAACTTTCAAGCGATGGCGGCAAACACGGGGTTTGTTGTAACGAACTCCAATCCGGGCTCGGCGATTTTTGTCCACCGGGCGCAGGCCGCGCTTCCGCAATGGACCACATGGGCTTCGCTCGGGGCGCCTGCCACTGGGTTTCTCAACGCGCCTTCGAGCATCTCTCGCGGTCCCCAGGTTTGCAATGTGTACGTGCGCGGCGGCGACCGGGTATTGTGGCAACTGCCATTTTTTGATGGACGATGGCACGGCTGGGCGAAACACGACGGGATTCTGCTCGCCGAGCCCGCCGTGAGCTCCATGAACCCGAACCACGAACAGGTGTTCGGCCAAGGAACTGACGGGCAGCTCTTCCAAAAATGGTGGGCGGCTGACGGCGGCTGGCGCGGTTGGTCTCCGATGGGCGCGCCCGCACCGGGCTTTGTTGGCAGGCCCGCCACGGTATCACGCAGCCCGCAGGTCTGGAATGTCTATGTTCGAGGGAAGGACAATGCGCTGTGGCAGCTGGCATTCCACGGTCGGCGAAGGCCCGTCTGGAGCAGGCACGACGACGGCGGCGTGCTGGCTTCGCCTCCGGCTGCCGGATCTATGAACTCAAACCACGAGCACGTATTTGTGCGGGGCACGGACGGGCAGGTTTGGGTAAAGTGGTGGCTGCAAGCTTCCGGGTGGAGCGCGTGGGCCGCGTTAGGCGCCCCCCCGGCTGGATTTGTCGGCGGGCCGGCGGTGTCTCAAGGCCCGGTCACCTGTGATCTGTTCGTCCGCGGCCAAGACAACGCTCTCTGGCAGAGAAGCTTCCGATCCGGGGTCTGGGGTTCCTGGGAGCGTCACAATGACGGGGGAGTGCTGGCAGACGACCCGGCTAGCGCATTCATGCAGCCCAACTCCGTGCAAATTTTTGTGCGAGGCACGGACGGGAAGGTCTGGCAGAAATTTTGGGGCGGCGGGAGTCAAGCTGGTGGGAACATTAGCGGGAACACAACCTCGATTGACCACCCGTCCCTCAACGGAAACGCAAACGCCCTCTGTCAGGCAACCCAGAACTGGAATCCGGGTGGAGGGGGAGGGACCTACAATCCAAAGCATATCGGCATCTACTTCACGGGTAGCCGGTGGGCAATCTTCAACCAGGATATGTCGGCTATGCCCGCCGGAGCTGCTTTCAACATTCGTTTCGCGTCTTCGAATCGGAGCTTTGTTCATCGTGCTGCGCCGGACAACCTTCATGGACATGTGACGATAATTCGGCGCCCGGGTCTGGACGGAAACCCGGAAGCGATGCTGCTGATAACGCCCAACTGGAACCCGGGCGGGTCTGGCGGCGTCTACAACGATCACCCGGTGGGCGTCTACTATACCGGCTCGCAGTGGGCGATCTTCAACCAGGATCTGAAACCCCTTCCGGCGGGGGCGGCGTTCAATGTTGAGATCGTGGAGGCGCCTGAAGCCTTTATTCACCAGGCAAGTCCGGAAACCATCTCCTCCCACATCACCGTGATGGAAACCGCCGCCGAGGGCGCCGTCACCAAGAACCAGGTGATATCGGCGCGCTTGGAAGACGAGAGCATGGCCAAACTGCTCGTTCTCGACTGCACCGAGGTGCTGAGTCTGCGCTGGGCGACGTATTCAAGCGCTCCGCAGTATCGGGAGGAGTCGGTCACCCTCGAGCTCTCCCGCCTTCGAGAGTCGTTCGTCTTTCCGCCGAGCTTGTACTCCTATATTTTTCGCGGAATCGAGGATGTCTCCGACGGCCGGTCCGGTTTGATACGACGCACGGCGGAGTGGAACGGTACGCAACGGCCTTACTATCAAGATGAGGCGCAGCGACGTCTTTTCTACTACCTGCCGGATGCCTTCAAGATTGCGAGGACGTCGGGTCCCGTGCGGTCACCGGACATGACCGTCAGCGTAACCTCGCCGGATGGATCGCTGGAGAAGACGGTGGGCTCGCTGGGCTACGTTGCCGTTCCAGCGACAGAGCCTGCGCGCCTGGAGTCAGCGCGGCAGCAGTTGAAGGCGCACGTGCCGGACGGCGGCGGAGAGGTCATGCTCGAGCTCCTGCCCGCCAGTAAGCTCAGCTTCAAGCTCGGGCTGCCAAAACCGGGAGGCACGGCCGTATCATTCACCGAACAGAAGGACGCGCTGGTTACCATGACCAAGCTGCGGCACTCGGTCGAGCTGCCGATCGAGGCGCTGCAAGCTGTCTTCGAGGGCATCTTCAGCTCATCCAGCCTGATCTTCCAAGGACAGATAGAGGTAACTCTCGGCGAAGGGGATTCCATTCCGCCTATCCCCTTCGAGGCTCGGATGAATGACCTGTCGGGAGATCCGTTGGAATGCGCTGTGCGGCGGCAGGAGTCACGGATTGAGGCATCGTTCCGCAACGTCATCGAAAGCCCGCTGCGAATACGGCAGATGGAGGTGACCCTGCGGAGCGGAAACAGGACGATCGCTGCGCGAGTGGAAGGTTTGACGCTCCCCTTGGATTTGGCGGCAGGGCAGAAGGTCGCTTACGATTTACAGCCCGCCACGCCTCTTGGAGCCACCGACGAGGCGGAAGCGCAATTCGACCTGCGTGAAGTGGAAGTCGTTCCCGACCGAGACGCGATCTGGAACGCGGTTTTGGAAACCGCCGCCCAGCCACAATACGTGAGGAGAATCGGTGTGAGGACGGTCGCCGATCTCTTTCGCGGCCCGGAGCCACGAGTGAGCCTGATTCGAGTCAACCTCCGGCGTGGCGGCGGCCCGATTGTCTCGGCGGACCTGACCGAACAGCAATTGTCGGCGGAGGCTTTGTTGAGCTCGCCGTTACGGGATTACGTGTTGGGCAGGGCTGATCCCGGTGTATTTGAATACCAGGTTCTGGCGGTGCGCGGAGGTATGCGCCCCCCGACCTCGGCTTGGAGAGAATCGTCTACCAACCTGATCATCACCACAGAGGATCTGGAGTAACATGTCGCTTCTTGGACTGCCCGACTTCCAGCGGCCTCTGCACGGATTCAAATACCAGATTTATTATCCGTTCGAAAACTCCGGCAGTTTTGTCGTCGCCTCCTCACGGCTCGAAATCGGTAGCACGAAGTCCGGTCGACCCGACTTCCTGCTGGAGATGGTTCGCGGAGTGAGTCCGACGATGCCGCCAAAGCCGTATGCGGTTCTCGATTTTCGCATCCGCGCTGTTCATCCGGCCGAGGACGCCCTGGCGTTGGTTCGCAAGGAGCACCCGGACGCTACGGTGGCGCCGCCCGTTTTCCGCGGCGGTTTTCTTCGTTTGCACCCGGCGGCCAGCACCGGCGAGATGCCGGCGGAGCTCTGCCAACCGGTGCCCCTCTCCGCGAACGGACTGGGTGTGGCTCGCTTCGTCATGCGGCTGGGCTCGGCCGCCGGTGCCGTCATCGAGGGCGCCCTGAAGGGAGAGGTGCTCGGACTGCTTGCCTGGGCAGAAATGGAGATGGAGGGCGTGGCGCCCCGTTTGCCGGTTAAGGTTACATTCGATCCGGCTGACCTGCTGAACGCGCTCGCCAAGGTGACCGCCAATCCATCGGCTCCTGTGCTGACTCGCGACCAGCTCGAAGACTTCTTCGAGCAAGATCTCAGCAAGCTGCCGTTGCGGCTCGACGGAACGTTGGAGGGAACCACCCGGCGCGACTTCGTGGAGGCGATGGCGGATTTCGTTCGGGTCCGCTACGGCGAGTTCGTCGCGTCGCAACGAAGCCCGGTGGAGTTCTCGATCTCCTTGCGAATGCAGGAAGCATCCAGCGGACAGGTCAGCTGGGATCTTTCGGAGCCCTTGTTGGCGCCCCGGGCGGTCATCGCGAGCCTGGATCCATTCGACGCGGCTCGCCAGCTCGTGAAATCTGAAGGCATCGCTTCCTTCGTAAAGCAGACCGTTATCCCGCCGTTGTCGAGCGGAACCAGAAGAGTGCACATTGCGGCAAATCTACCGCCGGCCCGCGCCGGCGTGCTGAGCTTGGGAGTGCACCTGAGCGCGCCGCCCGCGCCACCGCAGCGGATGCAGGCACTCCACGAGACGCTCGAGCTGGTCCCGCCGGCAGACGCCGGCGTCGTGACTCTGAGAATGTCGGTAGCTGAGCCGCTCGCGTACGAATTTACCACGTGGGCGGTCGTTGAGCAGGGTGGCGCGGTCAAGCGCCTGGAGAATCTTCGCGCCAGCCATGCGGGCGAAACGCTCGATCTCGGCGTGGACGATTTTCCTCTGGATTTTGTAACCATCGAGGCAACGGAAGCCCTTCTCCATCTGGCGACCATTGCGGGCGTTTGCACGGGCCATGGAAAGGAAGGTCCGTTCGAGAAGCGCTTCGAATTGACTTCAGACCAATCGACGATCGCTCTTGGGGTTCCTTCGGGGGCGACGCTGGCTCCGCTGCAGGTCGAGGCGCGCGAGCGCGGAGGAACCAAACTGTTGCGCCTGACGGTCGAGGCTGCGCAAAGCGCGCGGTTGGACCTGGCCTCATTCCGTGAGTTTGGGCCGCACCGGATAAAGGTCGAAGGCGATTTTGGCGAGAGCGCCTCCAGTTTGCTCGCGATAGACTTTGTTGCCGAAGGCAGTGAGGAATCGCCGGGTGCGGTGCAAACAATCGCCTTGACGCCGGCTGCGCCCAGCAAGGAGTGGGGATATTTCGCCGCGTCCCCGTTCCGTGCCGGTTATCGTTTCCGGATTCACGCGGCCTCCGGGGATACACCGGCTCCCTGGTCCGAAGTGCAAGCGCCGGGAGTCCCTCTTCTGCTAAAGGTTCCGGCGGCAGAGCGTGAGACACATTTCCGGCCGCCGGGCGATGAAAGGATCTGGATTTGTATTTAACGGGCTATTTTCGAGAGAAAAGGAAGTGACGAATCGCACGCGATTGTGAGAAAAAGGCCTACCCCTATGAAAAAGAGAGCAAAAAAATCAATTAATCCGCACGAGCCGGTCGCGCCGGCAGAGGCCCAAGCAAGATCCAGGACCCTCATTCAGCCCGCCGAAATCGGGACCGGTCTGAACGTCAACCCAATCGCCATGGGCGGGATCGAGTATGTGAAGGGATACAAGCCAAAATCTGCACCTCGCGGAATCGCCGCACTGCCCAACATCGCCGAACTATCCTACGCGGCACCGCGTCGAATCATCGGCACTGATGATCGCGTTCAAATTAATCAGACCAACGTCTATCCCTGGTCGGCGATCGTCTCCCTGTACATTGAATCGTCCGCCGGAAACGGCATGGGAACGGGATTCTTTATCGGGCCCAAGACGATCGCTACCTGCGGACATTGCGTCTTCATCCGCCCGCGGGACACGTCAAAGACGCCCGACTGGGCGACGAGGATCACGGTGATGCCGGGAAGAAACGACTCGGCGACCGCCCCCGACAACCTGCCATTCGGATCGGTGGTGGCTCCGAGGTCGTCGCTGCGGTCTGTGCGAGCCTGGACCGAACGAGGGGAAATTGACTACGACTACGGTGCGATCCTCCTGGACACTGAACTCGGCCGGCGGACCGGCTGGTTTGGCTTTGGAGCCTACACCGATGCGCAGTTGCTGGCGATGGTCGCCAATCTGAGCGGATATCCCGGTGACAAAGGCGGCGGAACACAGTGGTTTCACGGGAGCAACGTGACGAGTGTTGACGAGCGCGAAGTTTTCTACACCACCGATATGATGGGCGGTCACAGCGGGAGCCCCGTTTTCACAGCCGTTGACTGGGCGCGCTACGCTTTTGCAATCAACGCCTACGAATGGGAGGGACACGACAACTTTGGCACCCGCATCAATAGCGAGGTTTCCGCCAACCTTGTTGCCTGGAAGGGCTGAGGTCATCCGAAGCACCCAAGGAGGCTGCCATGACGACCGCGGCGGAAAGCCCGGAATCAGGGTTCCCGGCTTGTATCGAGATCGATGGTGTGATCGTCTACGAAGAGGCGGGGTCGAAGACGTGGCGGTATATTGCCGGACGGCCGACACCGGAGTTGGCCAATAACAGAAGGCCCACCCTGCAATTGTTTGCATCCCCATCGGGCGGGATTTTGCAACTAGGCGCCCAATGGACAGTGTCGCCGGCCTCACAGGAAAAACTCAAGAAGGAGATCGCCCGGCGCGCGGGGCGAGCCGAAGCTGAGATCATGCTGCAACCGGCACCCGCTTCCGTGAAGCAGGTTACGGTCGAAACTGGTGACGGCAAAGGTTCTCTAAGCGCGGCGGCCACCTCAGGTTCTTCGGGTTTCCCTCCCTACAATGCGATCTTTCGCGTTCCTTTGGACGCCGGGAAGAAAAACGCCGTGGTCGCCGCATTGAATGGCAGGACCGGGTTCCTGGTGGTCCGCTATCATGTCGGCGCCACTCTGAAGATTTCCGCGCGCGCAGTTATGGAAGGCGACGTGCGCCAGGCCTCTGAGACGCTGACGCCCTCTTCGGGGCTGGAACTGATTGCCGCTTGGATCGAATCGTCCATCGAGAAGGGCCAGCTCACGTTGACGGTGAAAGGCATAGGGGCAGATGACGCCTCGTTGCTGTCGAAGGCCCGGGAGATGGTGATCGACCGGTTCGCGCTGGCGTTGCGGACGAGCCTTGCCCATACCGATCCGCTGACACCCGACGAATCGTTGCTCCGCGTCGAAGCGCTGGTGAGCGAATTGGCCCAAAGGGATTTGCACCGCGAAGCAGATGTCAGCGAATGGTTCGAGCTTGGCGAAGGACAGCGACACATCACGATTCTGCCAGGCGGCGACCTCGGTCCGCAGCCTTCCCCCGCCGAGGTAAGGGTGGGCCTCGGGTTTCCGGCTGTTGAACTGCCGGTGGCGTTCGTCGAGGCGCGTTCGACCGATAAAAAGGCGTTGCTTCGCCCGCCCGGTTTCGAACCCGTGGTCTTGACGGCAACGGGGAGCGTTATCCAACTGACGACGCACTACACCCAGGGTCAACCGCCTTACCGGACCCGCGTTGAGCTGGGCGAATCCGTCCGGCTCGACCCCGCTGCCTTGGGGCTGACGCAGATCGTTGTGGACGGAACCGCTCGCCGCGATGCCGGTGTGAGAGAGATTCTCCTGAGGCTCTGCTTTTCTCCAACCAATCAGGGAACGCCGGAGGATCGAACCTTCCACCTTTGCGGACAGGAATGGATCGCCTCATATTTCGTGGCGACTCGAGGCGAACCGGTCGCGGGCGAGTTCGATTTGGAGTGGACGGAAACTACCGCCGAAGGGCCGCCGCGGCACCGCCAAGTCAAGGCGAGGGACCAGTCAGTGTTTGTCCTTCAAGAAACAGAAAACGTGCAAGGAACCTAAACTATGATTCGCATCGATAAACAATTGACATTCCCAGAGGTGCCGGATGTGACCGTCTGGCATGACCACAGCCGGCGGAACATGTTCTACGCGTTGCCGCAGAGCCCTCGATTTCGATTGCAGGACGGTGTGCCGGTCTTCAAGCAAATCACCTATCGCCTTGCGATCGACCGCCCGGGCGGGAAAAAGGGCGGGGGTTATGTCTTTTTCGACACGGAGCTGGCGGTAGACGAAGCCAAGCTCACCAAGCTCAAGAAGCTGCTTGGGGACCGGGTAGCCGAGGAGCACCGACGGTTGAACTTACAGGGCCCGCCACCTCCAGCAGAGTTGGGCACGCTTACCTTCACCAAGGGCAAGGTCAACCTGCTCCTCGAAAAGGACGGCGTCCTGATCGAGAAGGTCATGGGCGCTGGCAAGCCGTCGCTTTACGGAAACAACGTGGCTACGTTCGCGGTGGAGCTCTCGCCAGAGGGCGCAGCCGTCTTTGAAGCCGCGATGCAAGGCAAGGGAGCCTCGATGGTCGCCGTGGTTTACGATTTGTATTTCTGGGTCAAACTACCGCCGCTGACGGCCACGGTCTGGTTCAACGCAACCCAATTCTATTCCTTCTACCAGTCCATCGACACGGATTGGAATCTGTGGTCGGAGGACTCATACAGGGAAACAATCCGGGAAAAGTTCAAGGAGTCGCAATCGGGTGGCACGGAGATCAATTTCGATTTCACTTTGCCGGACGCCGAGCAGGATAAGAAGCTGAAGGACAAGATCCGGGACTGGGCCGAGTCCACGCTGGAATCCATGGTCGAGAAGGGGATGATCGAGTCGATTGCGCCGGTGCCCGAAGACAAACGCAAAGCCCCCGAGGGCATTGAAGATGTGACCAGGGACATTCGGACGACCAAGGCGAAGAGCTTTCGGCAGACGTTCAAGGAAAATGGCGCCGCCGAATGGAATCTCATTCCGCAGGGCAACCTGGGAACGTTGACCGACATGAAGGACAGCCAAGGCAAGCCGCTTCAATGGAAAGATTTCTCGATCACGGTGGATGCTGATCATCCGTTCTTTCGCACGCTCAGCGTGACCATTCAGACCAACGCGGATTTCGTCCGGCTCAACCTTTTCAGCATCGAGGTGAAGGTGAAGTATCAGGTGGGCCAGGTCAACAAGGTGCAGGAGTTCCGGTTCACCAAACCGGATGACGTCGCGAAGTTCGAAACCTTTATCGAAAACAATGTTAGAAAGTACAAGTATTCCTACCAGGTCAACTACAAGGGGTTCGCGCAGGCATTTCAGTCGCCGGAAATTGAGACCGACGAGACGCAGTTGACCATCAACGTTGACGATCTTGGCTGTCTGATCGTCGATATCAAGCCAGGGGACATCAATTTCGAACAGGTGAAGCAGGCCCTGCTGACCATGCAGTACCGAAGATTCCGGCGTTCCAAAATTCGAGCAGCAGTTCGTCATTACCAAGGAGAAGCCCGACCACCAATTCCGGAAAGTCATCCTGCAGCCGTGGCGGAAACCGTATTCCTACCAGCTTAAGTACTTCATGGAGGATGGCAAAGAGTTCAGCCTGAAACCGTCCGCCGGGTTGAGCCCGGACCTGTTCATTGGCGACCCATTCACCGGAACCAAGACGATCAGTATTCGCGCAATGGGGGACTTGGACGGAGATATCGACACGATTTTCGGCGATTTCAAATACTCCGACGAGGCCAACGTCTACACCAAGACGACATCGATCGCCCTGAACAAGACGAATCCATTTTTTGACTGGTCGTTCCCGGCGATCGATCCCGCATCCGGAAAAGTCTTCTACTCCGGAAACATAAGGTTCAAGAATGGCCAGGTCGAGGAGATCCCCGAAGCGGATACCACCAGAGACACCATTCTGATTGGCAAGAAGATCGAAGACATGCTGGAAGTCGAGGTGCTGGCTGATCTCCTGGACTTCAGCGTGGTGCGGCTGGCCAAGGTATCGCTCAAATATGAGGATAAGGACAACGTCATCAGCAAACAGGGCGACAACGTCTTCAAGCAGGGCGGCAACACGAGCTTTAAATGGACCGTGGAGCTGAAAGACAAGAACAAGCGTGAGTACAACTGGCGCGTCGAGTACTTCCTTGCCGCGGGTAAGAAATCGACCAATTGGGCATCCAGCAGCGAGCCGACCCTTGTTCTCGAGATGCCGGCGTAAGAGGGAGGTTAGTCAATGCTCTATCTGAATCCTCCTTTCCCGATGATCAACGGCGTATCGCTGTTTCCCGATCACGCGGATGCGAACCTGTTCTACTACCTGCCAATGTCGCCGCACTTCACCCGCTTGAAGGATCCGAGCAGCGGACAGAGGGTGCCGCAGTTCCAATTGCTAAAGTTTCGCGGCGACACCGGTTCGGGAGGATTCCTGAACTTCGATGTAAATGTCGGCGTCGAGCCGGCGCTGCTCGAAGACGTGGCCAGCGAATGCAAGCGGATGCTCTCGCTCAAGAAGAAGCCCGTGCTCAATCCGGTGCTCCTCCTGGACGGGACGGTGAAGATGATGCTCTTCGGCAAGGAGAGCGGAGACAAGCCTCCGGAGCCGGGCGACACCAGGCCACAATTCGTCCTGAAAATCAACCACCACGCCAAACCTTCGCTCTATGGGGATAATCAGGCGGCCTTCTCTGTTCAGCTCGACCCGGAAGGAGTCACCGTCCTCGAAAGAGCGATGGAAGGCGAGATGGCGCCGATCGGAATCGTTTACTCGCTCGACTACCTGGCTCTCCGTCCGGCCTACAACGTCCAGATAAACGTGAACTGGGATCGCGTTCAGAAGCATATGGAGGAAAGCTTCTCCGTGAACACGCCGTTGTTCGGCTCCCAAATTGATAAGATCGTTGACGAGCTGATCGAAAAAAGACTCATCGAAATTCAAGTGGATACATTCATCCCGGAGGGCGACGACTCGGCCAGCATCATCGGGCGGCGCGACCAGGCGGTGAACGAGATTCGCGAAATGATTACCGATGCCTTCTTCACCCCCAGCCTCGACCCGTGGCAGGAAAAAAAAGACGGCTGGGACAAGGTGGCTGATTTCCATGCCCGGATGACGAGGATGGGCGCCTCCGGGCCGGGTTCAGATCCCTTATTCTCCTACAGAAAACTCGACTATAAGCGAATTGACAAGAAGTCGCTGAATGTGCGGATCAACGAGCGGTCGACGGTCAAACGGAGCATTTATCCGCAGGGACATCTGAGCGGGCTCTTCCGCGTGCTGAAGAACGAAGGATTAGACCCAAAACGGTTCATTCTCGAGGTCGACACGAACCATCCGTTCTTCAAGAAACGCACGTTGAAAGTCATTTCCCGCGCGGACTACAGCACCGACAGCATCGCTTCGGTCAACGTGGCCGTGCAGTACGGCAGCGATAAAAAGAACCTGGTTCTCGACTCCCAGAAATCGGATAGTCAGGCCGAGTGGCTGAGCATTCTCGAGAACGGCGCCATGAAGCGCGAGATCAGCGCAAACTACAAGGTCACCTTTCGCAACGTCGACCGGCTTGACCGGCCGGTCACCCTGGAGTCCAAGCCGGAGGTAGTGACCGGCGACGCGCTGGAAATAAGCCCGCGCGAGCTGTATTCGATTTTGCCCATCAAGGTAATGGTGCTCAAGACGACGTTCCCTTGGGAACAAATCCCCAACGTCGAGGTACAGTTGCGCTACAGCGATCCGGCCAACAAGATCCAGGCGGCGGAGACGTTCTTTCTGGACCAGAACAATAAGGATAAGACCTGGACGCTGTTCCTGCTTGATCCCACCAGGCTCCAGTATCAATACAAGCTGGTCTATCATGTCGCCCAGGGAAGAGACATCGAGTTGGCGTGGGCTGAGACAGATCGCGAACAGATCCCGATTCCCAATCCCTTCTTCAAGCAGCACACGGTGTCCATTTCGGTCGCCAGCGCTGTCTGGAATGATACCGACCGCGTGTTTGTCGACGTCCAGTACGACGATCAGGACAACGGGATCAGCGAGTCCAAGCCGTTTAAGTTTCAATCGGGCGACGCGGACCAGTCCTTTCTCGTGAATCTGGTCGATCCGAACCGGACTGTGGTGACCTATTCGGTCGTTTTCTTTCTCAAGGATGGCAAGACCATCGAAATCCCGGCGTCTGCCACCCGGCGCTCCTTCATCACAGTCAGCCGGAACATGAAGGGCCATCGTATTATCACAGTGAAGCCGAAGCCGGTCGACTTTGCGCAGAAAAAGGTCAGGGAGATGAAAGTCGACCTGGAGTACAAGTCGGCTGACGAAGACTGGGCCGACCAGTTCAGCTTCGAATCGAAGGATGCGCGGGACTATTTCGAATTCAACTATTCGGACGCGGCCAAGACGCGCTACAAGCACAAAGAGACCTATTTTTTCACGAACGGAATGTCGCGGGAGACGGATTGGAGTGAGTCTGACGCGAGTGAATTGACGCTACCGGTCGGCTAGGCCGAGACCTGGAGATTGAGAGGAGTATGCTTCTGCTTTCCAACGCAAGAACGATCACGGTGGATGGGATCACTGTTTTCCCGGATCATGCGGATCTGAACCAGTTTTGGTATCTGCCGGCACCGGTAAGCCTGGGCCGCCGGGGCGCAGATCAGGACGCGCAGTTCACGCTCATTATCTACAAGCCGGCGGCTGCAACGGCAGTCGCCAAAGGCGGCGGGTTTCTGATGTTCGAGACGGGGCTCCGCGTCGATAAGTCTACCGAGCAGAAAATCCTGTCACGGCTATCCTCGATCTCCAAGAAACCTCGATTGACAGCTGTGCAATTCGACGAGGGCAAAGTGCAGTGCATCGCGTTGAACCTTCAAGGGGGCGGCGGGACCGGCGCCGGAACCGCGCCCGAGGGCTCCTTCAATGCCGTCGAAAAGATACTCGGAGCCTCGGTTCCTTCGTTGCACGGAGACAATTCCGCGGCTTTCAGCCTCCAACTCAGCCAGGAGGGCGCAACGATTTTGCGCGAGGCGTTCAAGCAAGAGGGCGCACCCGTGGGCGTGCTCTACAACCTGAAATTTACGGGAATTCGGCCTGCGCTTGAAGTGAATGTCACCGCGGACATGAAGAGCGTTTACAACCATTTTAGCGCGGGCCTTTCCGGCCAGGTTTACTTTTTGCAACTGGGCATCGAGGCGGGTATCGAGAAGCTGAAGCAGTCTGGCGCCCTCAAGATAGAGGTGATCCATTTCACCTCCGACACCGATCGGGCCGAGAAAGAGAAACAGGCGCTCCAGTTCTTCCGGGATACCCTGCTAAAGGACTTTTTCGCACCGACTTTGACGCCGGGACAATTCAAGGGCGGAGTCGGAGGTCAATCGCCACCGACGGGTCAGCCTCCCATAGGCCAGCCACCGATAGGCCAACCCCCGATAGGCCAACCCCCGACTGGCCAGCCCCCGACTGGCCAGCCCCCGACAGGCCAGCCCCCGACAGGCCAGCCACCGACGGGTCAGCCACCAACTGGAGGAGGAGGTGGTGGGGCGGGTGGAATCGCTGCACCCTCGTCCGGGCCAAGTCTGGCCCGAGCGGCTCGCCCATTGGATGCGGGGCCGATGCCTGTTCCGGCGCCTGCGGACACTTTATCCCCGCTTCGAGATGGCGTTTCGCCGGGAACTCCGCCGCCGGGTCAACCACCTCCTGGAGGCCAGCCACCCCCAGCGGGCCAGCCACCACCGGGGGGCCAGCCACCCCCAGCGGGCCAGCCACCACCGGCGGGCCAGCCACCACCGGCAGGCCAGCCACCACCAGCGGGTCAACCGCCGCCAGCGGGCCAGCCACCACCAGCGGGCCAGCCACCACCAGCGGGCCAGCCACCACCGGCGGGCCAGCCACCACCGGCAGGCCAGCCACCACCGGCAGGCCAGCCACCACCGGCAGGCCAGCCACCACCGGCAGGCCAGCCACCACCGGCGGGCCAGCCACCACCGGCAGGCCAGCCACCACCAGCAGGCCAGCCACCACCGGCAGGCCAGCCACCACCGGCGGGCCAGCCCCCACCGGCGGGCCAGCCGCCACCGGCAGGTCAGCCGCCACCGGCAGCCGGTGGGTCTCCGATCTCCATTTCCTTCAAACTCAAGTTCATCAAGCAGGAGGAACTGCGCCACGCCAGCTACTCCTACAAGAGCCAGGAAGCGGTTCAGCGCGAGTATAATCCCCAGGGGTTTATCGGCCTGATGACGCAAGACCTCGACAAAGCGAAGCATTTCATCGAGGTCGATCTCGACGATCCGTTCTTCCGGCAGATGGCCGTCGTCGTGGATGCTCCCATCGACTTTGGGAAGATCGGTCTTCGCTCAGCGCAGGTCGCGCTCGACTACGGCAATCCGGCGGATCCGAGCAACCACCGCCACAAGGACATGGTGTTCGACAAGGACCACGCCGGGGAGCAGAAGTGGGAATTTTTCCTCAACAGCAAGCTTGAAACGGAGTTCGCCAGTACGGTGCAGTATCACTTCGATCCCAGTTCAAGTTGGGAGGGGGAGAAGTTCTCCTACGAGATTCCGGCAGAAAAGGGCGAGGACCGGACGCTCTACGTCAACCCGTTCGAGCATTTCCGGTTTCAGGAATACGTGGTTACCCCACGCGGAATCGATTTCGGCGTAGTGGATTTCACGGAGGTCGTCTTGCGCTATCAGGCGCCATCGGGCTGGAATAAAGAGAAGACGCTCTCCTTGCTCCCAAACCCCACTGAGCCGCAGGTATGGAAGCTCCGGACGCCGGTGGACGCGATCCCGACGATCTTCTACAAATGCCGGCATCATCTCAAGGACGGAACCACCCGCGAAAGTCAGGAGTTGTCGACTACTCAGACGGCAATTCTCATTGATGACCCGTTCCCCGACGCTCTTGAGCTGACCTTTTTCCCGTTCCTCGATTCCTCCTCGGTGAGGAAGGCAATTGTCGACGTCGAATATAAGGACCAGGAGAAGAAGTATGAACGCAAAGAGCGCCTGGAGATTCCCGGCACGGCAACTGACGAAGTGCGGCTGCGAATCGCGATCATGACTCCGGCAAAGCGCAAGTTCAAATACAAGGTGACTCTGGTGAAGGCGACCGGGATCAAGCAATTGCCCCCGGTGGAGACAGAGGAAACGCTGCTGTCAATATCGGAAGGCTGATGACATCGCTGGGTGTCACCCCACCTGAGCTCGCCGCAGCGTTGAAGGCGCTCGAGTGGTTTGTCCCTGAGGCCTCGCGGCGTGCCGCCGCTTCTCTGGAATTGATTCTCGATGGCTGGTCGGCAACGGGTCGCGCAGCCTACGGGAGCAACCTGACTGGAGACGGGTTCCCGGTGGAGTTTGTCTTCTCGAGTCTGGACGCGGCAGTTCGATATACCTCCGAAGTAGCCGGCCCGGGGCTTGCTCCCCCACAACGCCTTCGGCGGGGATCCGATCTTCTGGACGCTCTGGGACACCCGGCCGGCTTTCCTTTGAGGAATCTTCAGGAAGGGTGCGCCGGTCTTGGTTGGGGAGCGTGGATCGGCGGGCGCCACACTTCCGCTTTGGATCGCTACAAACTGTATGTGGAGGCGCCCGAGAACCTCACGCGTGCGGCGCGGAGCGAGCTTGACCACGCTTTGGGCGGATATCGAACCTTGCTCGAAAGCCACGCGTATCGCTTGCGCATGGCCGGGTTTGATTCCGCGTCGGGAAACCTTGAGTTCTATTTCTACGGGCATGCCATGGAGCCGCAGGAGCTCCGCAAGCTGTTATTCTTTTGCGGACTGGCCAAGCAGGAAGAGGATCTCTTCACCCTGCTCGAGGAAGCAAGCCATCGCCCAGCGCGGTGGCGGCTTCCCGGAACTCAACACGGCTTCAGCGTCACGCTCGCGCGGGGAGGGGAGATTGAGAGTTTCACGTTCTTCGTTTTCGCCAGGTCTTTGTTTGGTTCAGATACCAGAACACGCTCTTCCCTGCTGACGCTGTCTGAACGACGCGGGTGGAATCTCGATCAATATGCCGCCGTGAGCGCCACGCTACCGCGTCCGCAGGTTCCGGGACCCTGCCACGGGATCGTTTCCTTCGTGGTCAATCGACGAAATCCACTGGGCGTCTCGGTCGGATTACGGCCGTGGATTCTCTGAGCTGTGCAGACCGCAAGCTTCTCCGACCGTTTGGCAGACAAAATCGTCTCGTCGCAGGCAATCGATGGATCGTTCCCGTCGGTCATGCTCACGCGGAGGGGCGCCGTCACGGATCACAACGCATGCATAACCGGTCTGGTCGTGCGCGCGTTGGGACGAGATAGCCTGCCACCCGGACTTCACCGCGCAAGAGAACGCGCTCTCGACTACCTTGAAACGTGTGAAAGATCCGCCTTGCCGGGCGCATTCGGATTCTGGCCCGAGAACAGCCAGCAGGCGGAGGGAACTGGGCGGCAGGGCGACGCCGACGACACAGCCATCGTCGCGATTGAGCTCTACAGCCACGGACGGCGTTCCCTGGTGTGGCTAAGGCACGTCGCCTTGCGCGTCCTGATGCCGTTTCGCGTGCAACCCTCCGAGGAAGTGAGGCCGGATTGGATCCGGATGGGCGCCTTTCTCACCTGGTTGCTACCCAGCCGAGCGAACGTCGTCGATTCCCTGGTCAACGCAAATGTCGCAGCGTTGTTCGCCTTGGCCGGCCTGCGGCACGTTTCGGCCTATCGCAGTGCGGCGGCTTTGGTAGAGGCTGCGTTCGCCTGGACCGAGGGCTCGGTTCCGAAAGCCAGGATGGTTGCGCCGTATTACCCGCATCCTGGTGAGTTTTATCGCACCCTGGATTTCGCTGTCGGTTGCGGCGCCGTCGAATTGGAGCCTTCCCTCGGCTTGGTCGAGCGGTGGTTTGGGCGTGACGAAGTCTTCGACGAGGGCCGTCCAGTATGCGGCGCTCCCTACGGAAAGACAATTTGGGCTGCGCCCGTGCTGCAATTGACAAGACGAATTCGTAAGGGCGAATATTGCGCGTGACGCAGTGTGCATCCCCCCGCGCAGCTGAAAAAAGTTGTGATGTTCTTTCTGCGACGAAATGCTAGAAGAGGCAGATTTCTGTTATGGCAAGACCAGTCACCCTATTCACCGGCCAATGGGCCGATCTCCCACTAACCGAGCTCGCGCCGTTGGCGAAGCAAATGGGCTTCGACGGGCTCGAGTTGGCCTGTTGGGGCGACCATTTCGATGTCTATAAAGCCGCGGAATCGGGCGACTACTGCCGCGAACGTTGGCAGATTCTTGGGGATGCCGGTCTCACCGCATTTGGCATTTCGAATCATCTCGTCGGTCAGGCGATCTGCGATAACATCGACGAGCGACATCGAGGAATCGTTCCGCCGCAAGTCTGGGGTGACGGTGACCCGGAAGGCGTTCGCCAGCGCGCTGCGGAAAACATGAAGACCGCGGCGAAGGCTTGCCGACAGTTCCTTGATGCCAAGCCCAGCAAGGATCTGGACTTTCCGGCGGTCGTGAACGGCTTCACTGGGTCATCCATCTGGCACGCTTGCTATGCTTTTCCGCCGACGGGGCAGGACTATTTGCAAAAAGGATACGACGATTTTGGCCGGCGCTTTCTACCGATTTTGGAAGCCTTTGAAAGCGCAAACGTCAACTTTGCTCTTGAGGTGCATCCCAGCGAGATTGCGTTCGATATCGGCTCAGCCCATCGCGCGCTGGAGGCAGTCAAGCATCACGATCGCTTCGGTTTTAATTACGACCCCTCCCACCTCGGTTACCAGGGTGTTAACTACGTAAAGTTCCTCCGGGAGTTCAAGGATCGCATTTACCATGCTCACATGAAGGACGTCTGGTGGGGGCACGGCAACGGAGATGTCGGGGTCTTTGGCGGCCACACCGATTTCGGCGATCATCGCCGCTATTGGGATTTCCGCTCCATCGGGCACGGCGACATCCAATTCGAGGAGATCATCGTGGCGCTCAACGATATCGGTTATCGCGGGCCTCTTTCGATCGAGTGGGAGGACATTCGGATGGATCGCGTGCACGGCGCCACCGAGTCCTGCAGGAACATCAAATCCTACGACTTCACCCCGAGCGGCAGAGCCTTCGACGCGGCCTTCGATCGCGAAAAACCGTGAGAAGCTTTTTGGGAGCGCGTCCTCGTCCGGCAGCTGCGGGAGCGTTCCGCCGAACATAGGGGGTCCGCCGTCGGCGAGACGCCGGCCGGCACATCCGGGACGGGGTGCTCCCCGATTCGCTCGTTTCGATTTCCGCCGGCCATTCCAGGACTACACTCACGAACGGATGATTCTTCGTGTTCTGATCAGCGCACTTTTCGGACTGCTCTTTTCGTTCCAGATTCTTGCCGCCGAGCAGGACGATCCGGCCGAGTGTCTCTTGATTTCGGACATTCATTTTAATCCCTTTCTGGACCCAAACTTGTTTGCGGCCCTGGCGAAGCATCCTGCGTCGGAATGGGCACGGATCCTTGATTCGGCGCTTTCGGACGGGGTCAGCCAGTACGGCAGCGACAGCAACTACCCACTGCTCAAGAGCGGCCTCGCCGCCGCCGCCCAGGCCATACCGCATCCCGAGTTCATCTTGTACGTCGGAGACAGTCTGGCCCATAATTGGCGATCGCAATACGAGAAGCTTGCGCCGCGGTCGAGTCATGGGGATCCGGCCGCCTATCGGGCGTTCACCGCGAAGACTGTCGAGTTTCTCGCGCTTGAATTTCAGAAGCATTTTCCTGGCGTTCCCATTCTTCCGGCAGTTGGCAACGAGGATGCCTATTGCGGGGACTACAACGTTCAGCCGGCGGGGCCGTTTCTTGAGATGTTTGCCCGCGTCTGGAGGCGATTGCCGGGTTCGGCGATCGAGGCAGCCGCGTTTCAGACGAGCTTCTCGCGGGGCGGCTACTACAGCGCACTCCTCCCTGCGTCTTCGAAGCACCGCGTGATTGTTCTCAACAGTGTGTTTTTCTCGAACCAGTATGAGAATGCTTGCGGATCGGCTGCGGATACCCCGGGCGACGATCAGATGGCATGGCTCGCAGCGATGCTCGATGTCGCCAGCCGTTCCCAGGAAAAGGTGTGGCTTGTGATGCATATCCCGGTCGGGATTAATGATTATAATACGGTCAAGGACGAGGAGGCCGGCGCTGGTCCGGCCGAATTCTGGATGCCAGCTTACTCCAGACAATTCATCAAGCTCGTGGAGAGCTTCAAAGATACGATTCAAATCGTTTTCTCTGGCCACACGCACATGGATGATTTCCGCGTGATCGAAGCGGAGCGAACCGGTCTGGTCGTGAACAAGCTCGTTCCTGCGATTAGCCCGATCTTCAAGAACAATCCCGGCTTCCAGGTTTATCAGTATGATCGGGCGAGTGGGGCCGTTCGCAACTATCGCACCTACTACCTTTCGAATCTATCGACAGCTGGAAAACCGACCGAGTTTGAGGAAGTAAAATGGGAGCAGGAGTATGACTTTCGGGAAGCTTACCAGCAGCCGGCATTCGATATCTCGGCGATTGTCTCGATAGCACGCGCTCTCAAGACAGACACCTCCATCCAAGGCGTCTACACGCGATTTTATTCGGTGAGCGGCCCGCCTGGATTTGATAGCCTCACTTTGTCCGCTTACAGTTGCGCGATCCTTCACACGAACCTGGAGGACTTCGAAAAGTGCCAGCGTGCGAGCGGTTTCCCGGTGAAGATGCAAGGCGCGGGTGGGACGCAGTGATCCGCTGGGCCAACTTCAAAAAAGTCTCGGGAAGCGCACGCGTCCCCGCGTGCAATTTCCGGCGTCCCTCCGGAAAACCGGGTTCGGCGGGACGCCGAACAGCACACGCGAGACGCCGCGAGACGCGTATGCTCCCCCGAATTCGAAGGGAAGCTCGAACTCGAGACGAGTGTGGCTCCGCGTGATGTCCTGCCAAGGTCCTCGTCTCCTTGCTCATTTTTTGCGTAGAGTAGTTGATGGATTCCCTGACCCAAATCGCTCTGGGCAGCGCGGTGGCCGCGTTGATCGCTCCTGCGCGCCATCGCCGTGCTGCCCTGATCGCCGGCGGTGTGCTTGGGACCTTGCCTGACCTCGATGTGATCCCGCTGAGCATCTTTGGCGCCGATGCGGTTAGTTTTGTCACGTGGCATCGCGGCCCTTCCCATTCCCTGCTCGTGCTGGCGATGTTCGGCTGGCTGCTCTGGCTGGTGCTGCGACGCTGGTGGGCGCCGGTCAAGGAAGCTCCCGCTCGATGGTTATGGGCGATGCAATTGGCTCTGCTCACCCATCCTTTGCTCGATGCCTTCACCGTTTACGGAACGCAGTTGTTTTGGCCGTTGCCTGGTTCTCCGGTGATGGTGGCCAGCATCTTTATCATCGATCCCGTTTATACCGTCCCGCTGCTCGTCGCGTGCGCCGCCGCTTGGTGGCTGCGCGAGCGCAGGGCGGCGAACTGGTGGTTGCTTGGGGGTGTTCTGTTGAGCACGGCTTACCTGGGCTGGTCACTGGCCGCCAAGGCCGTTGTCGAACGCGCCGCCGGACACACTCTGGCCGCCCAAGGTTTGCCGGACGCGCCGCGGTTCTCCGTGCCGATGCCATTCAACACCCTTCTGTGGCGTGTGGTGGTGATGACGCCGGGCGGATTTCTGGAAGGCGAGCGCTCCCTCCTGGCGGATCGGGGGCCGATGGTCTTCCGAAGCCATCCGAGCGACCGCGCCGCGCTGGAGGCGGTGGCGGGATATCCCGCGGTGAAGCGGCTCAATTGGTTCACTCACGGTTTCCTGAAAGCAGAGCGGCGCGATGACCGCCTGGTGCTTTCCGATCTGAGAATGGGCCTGGAACCCGAATACATTTTCCGCTACGTTGTCGCCGAAGGCGACGGGCAGGGAGGCTGGCGCGAAATCGCCGTCCAGCAACTCGGTTGGCCCTCTCAGGATCGCTTCCGCCTGGCCGATATCTGGCGACGAATTTGGAAGGAACCAAATCGCGAACGACCGGAAATTTGATCGTTTGCGATCCGGCGCCGAGGAGCTTAATCGCGGAAACCATTTCGGAACGCATTTCGGCATTGGTCGGATCCGCAGATGACGCAGAGGGAGAGAAAGACAAGGCTTACGCTGCAATTGAGTCGACGGCCTGGTCCGCGCCACGATTGCGGCGCTTTGGCCGCCTTCAATCTGTGTTCATCTGCGACATCTGCGGATTATTAGATTTAATCCTGGTCGGTTTGAGGCGTTGCTTCGCTAGAGCGTTGGCAGCGCCGAGGGTCTCTCCCAGGGCGGGTCCAAGAGACCCCTCGCTTCGGCCATTTGGAGATCAGAATCTGCTCTACGCTGTGTTGCGCACCGCGCCGTAGATTGGCTCTGCCTTCTTGCGCGGCATGACGAAAAGTCTTTTGATCAGCGCGTCCACCGAGAACGTCCCCGGTCCGAAAACGAATACGATCACGGACGCGAGCAGAAATAGAAATGCGGCGTCAGAAACAAACGCGTCAGGATCGCTGAAGATGCCCAGCAGGACTTCGCGGCTGGCGGTGAGGTAGGCGACGCAAAAATTGATGATCAGTGGTATGGTGATCAAGCGGGAGGCGCAGCCAGCGAGCAAGAGCAGACCACAGACGCATTCCGTAACCCCGGAGACGTAAACATTAAAGGTCGGGAACGGCACGCCCCATTCTTGAAACCGTTCGACCATCGCAGGCACGTCGGACAAATGTGCGCTGCCCGCGACGACCATCTGCCAGCCCCAATAGAGCCGGACAACGAGCAGGAAAGGTGACTTAAGGATGGAGGCGCTTGCGATCAGAAATTCGTAGCCAGCGCGGGCGAGATCAGTGAAACGTCGAAGGTTCATAACTATTGGAGTTGGTTTTCAAGAAAACTTTTTGCGTCAGTTTGGGAAACTTTGAGAGAGTCCGAGCGGACGATGGCCTGGCGAACCAGGCTGCCCAGATCCTCGCCCTGCTTGATTCGACCGCTCATCAGCTCCTGCATCGTGGTATTCAGCCCCGGAAGGTGCATGAGCAGTTCCTGAAAGGCCTCGCGTGACACGGCGACTGTATCGAGCGGAGTGATGGCGCGGATCGTCGCATTGCGCGGCTGGTTGGAAATGAGCGCGGCTTCGCCGAAAACATCTCCACAATCGAGCACCGCCAGTTGGACCCCTCCGCGTTCGACAGCCGCCTGGCCCTTGATGATAAAGTAAACCTTGTCGCCAAAATCGCCGTTTGCGAAAACGGTCTCTCCTGTTTCGAAATGCTCGCGGTGCACCGCTTCATCGTGAAAGAGCCGGAGCTGCGTGATGTCGCGAGGTAGGAAGACATCGAGGATCCAGTCGGCAATCAGCCGAAGCTGACCGTCAAATCCGGGAAATTTTGTGACGTAAACGCCGCGCCACAGCAGCCATGCGACGAGTCCCTTGAAACGAAAGCCGAGAATCTCCGCGACTGCCGAGCGCCGGCCGAGGGATCCGAGTTTGCCGAGTCCGGTGAAGCCAAAGCGCGTCTTCGGCGAGCCTCGATAGGATGCAACGATGTTCTCGGCGCAAGTCCTGGCCTGGCGCAGGGCATGCTGTGCGGTCGGTGGCGAAATGTTTCCGTCCACTTGCTTGATCGCGGCGCAATCGCCGATCGCCCAGACCCCAGGCCAGTCAGGAACCTCCGTCGTCTGATCGACAACGATGCGGCCCTTGTCCTGCGGCAATGGCAAGGCTGTGAGAATGGGATGGGGTCCCGAAGGAACCGTGGCGACAGCGGTGCGCGTGCCGATTGTTTCCGTCTGCCGGGTCTGTTTGTCCTCAACAACCACGGCGCTGGCGGTGACCGCCTTTAAACCTGCTCCCAGGCGGATCTCGATGCCGCGCCCCTCGAGAAGCCTGTGCGCGAAGGCCGCAAGCGATGCCGTCAACTCCGGCAAGATACGCTCACCGCGCTGAAGCAAGATCAGCCGCAGGTCGCGCTCCGCGATGTTGTGATAGGCTCTCACGGCTTCGCGCAAAAAATCGTTCATTTCGGCAATGCATTCGACGCCGGAAAATCCGCCGCCGGCCACGACGAACGTCAGGAGGCTCTTGCGGCACTCTGGATCGCTTTCCGCTTCCGCCTCCTCAAGCATGCGGACGAGCTGATTGCGGAGATACAAAGCATCACCGAGATACTTGAACGGACTCGCATGCTCGCGCATGCCCGGAATCTTCGAGTAATCGAGCCGGGTCCCCATGGCGATCACGAGATGATCGTAGCTTAGGGTGAGCGGTGTCGGCCGCACGCCGGGACTTAGCGTGACGGTGCGGGCGAACGGATCGATCGACTCGATATCCCGCGTGTAAAGATTTGCCCGCGGCGCCATCCGCCGGATCGGAGCGATCACATGGTTGAGCTCGACGGAACCGGAAATTACCTCCGGAAGCAACGGCTGGAAAACGATGTAGTTCTCCCGGTTCACGAGCGCGATTTCCGTCTCCTCCAACTCGCCCTTCGAGAGCATCTTGCCGAGATGGACCGCGACGTAGACTCCGCCGAATCCGCCGCCAAGAATGAGAATGCGTTTTTTTGCCACGCAGATTGGTCGCGCTTCGTGAGGGATCCTTACAGGGGGTCATGGAGGCATTGCGCCGAACGCTTGCCCTCCGGGAGCACGTCCGTTCGCGTGTGTTGCCGGCGAGCGTCTCGCCGGGGCGCAATATTGCCGCCGCTCGGCACGGCAAGTCGCGTCTTGCGAGAGCCCGAAGAACCGGTTTGGCCCCGCTGAAAAGCGTTCGAGCTACTTCGATGCCGACACGTAGACGCCGCGCCACTCCGGAGGTGGTGGCGCCTGCAAGAACGACCTGCACCGTTCGATCAACACGGCGCTCGGAGCGTCGCTCGGGTTGTTTTTCAAGACAGCCAGGGCCCTTTCGAAATCTCGCGCTGCATAAGCCGCAAACGCCGCCTCGTATGAGGTTACGATTTCGCGGCGCCCCTCCGCCTCGCCTTTGTTCCCGAGCACCTCATAAATGGTGATCGCATCGCTCTTGCCCTTTACGGCGACCACATCCAGAAGACGAAAATCGAACGCGTCGCGAGCGCGCTCGACGACGCTTTCACTCGCGATGATGGAGGTACCGTATTGCTTGTTGAGGCCTTCGAGCCGCGAGGCGAGGTTGATTGCATCGCCGATCGCGGTGTAATTCATCCGGTCGCGCGCCCCGAAGTGTCCGACGAGGGCATTCGCGCAATGCAAACCGAAGCGAGTTTCGAACACAGGCAGCCCGCGCCATTCGTCCGTTTGTGCCAGGGCGCGTGAGACGTCGCGGCAGCGCACCGCGGCGAGGCACGCCATCCGCGGATGATCGGGAACCGGCTCCGGCGCATTCCACAGCGCCATGATGGCGTCGCCGATGTATTTATCGATTGTGCCGCGGGTTTCTCGTTGAATTATGCGCGAGAGCGCATCGAGGTAGAGACCGAGGAGGTCCGCAAGTTGATTGGCGGCGAGCTGCTCGGAAAACGTCGTAAAACCTTTGATGTCGCTGAACATGATTGATACCTCCATCAACTCGCCGCCAAGCACGGGCTCGCTTTTCTCACGATAGAGCCTGCGAACGAGATCGACCGGCGCGTACTTGCTCATGGCGCGCATCGCAGCCTTTGCTTTCTCCAGACTTTCCAGAACTTGACTCACGTCACGGAACGCCGAGTCTGTCGCGGACGGGGAGAATTCAAACGCGTTCATCTTCAAGCTTTCGCGCGTGATTTGTCCCTGCGCGCGCTTCACGCTGCGCAAGATCGCCATCCCCGCGGCAACCAGCAACAGCATGACCCCGAGCGAAACGGCGAGCAGGTGATTGCGCATTGCCACCAGCTTTCCGAGGTAGAACGCGCGCGGAACGACAATGCCGACGGTCCAATCTTGTGTTCCGGAAAGGGCGCGAAAAGTGCTGAGAAACTCCTGGCCGTTGTGGCGATAGCTTCCCGATAAAATCGGCATGTTTTCGTCAACGGCTCTGAGTTCGGGTGCGGCGAGCGCTCGCGCGATTTCCGGTGCCAGGTCCCCCGGGGCGATTCGCAGATCCTCACCCGAAACCTGCGCGCGATCCGAGCCGACACCGCGCGTGATCAAGCGGCCCTCGCGATCGGCCAGAAAGATCCGATGCGGATCGGATTCCTCCGAGGGTGTTAGTTTGAGCTGCACCGCCCGATCGAGTTGCTGGGCAAGCAATCCAACGCGGATCACGCCCGCGAACTTGCCCGCCGCATTTTCGATTGTCTGCTGGACACTAACTTCGATTTCTCGATGCTCCGGATCGGCGTTGAGCTGTGACCAATGCAGATCGCTCCAAAGGAGCTGTCCGTGGAAATCCCTGCTCGCCGGTGTGGTAAACGTGAGATGAGTCGTCGGATCGCTGACGTTGGCGCTCTTTTCCCGGTTAACCAGCGGCGGGGCAAAAGACCGTTCAAATGTGCGACGATCAGCGACGAAACCGGAACCTTCCTGATGCACGTAACGGCTCCACAATCGCTCGTCCCCCTTCGCATCAGTTGACCGAACGACACCGACCTGCCATCGAGGCGTTGCGGCGAGCTCGATCGCGCCATCCGCGTCGAAGCCCGCCTGTTCGCCGTGAGTGACCGTGATTTCGCTGACATCGTTCCTGGCGAGCAACAGCTCAAACAGCGCGGACTCGACCGCCTTCGGGTCTGCGGGATCGACGAAGCCGAGCTCTATTTGCCGTTGGAGCACCGCGACGGTCTCCGGCGCCTTTCTGAGGAAGCTTGTCACACGCTCGCTGATCTCGCGACTCGCTTGATCGCGAATACGCTCTGAGCTCTCAATGATCGTTGCGCGTGATTCGCTCAAAACGAACGCGAACAGGAGGCCGAGCGTGACGGCGAGACCAACAAGGCTCAGCGCAAGCACCTGCCCGAGCGTCGGTTTCATTTTGTGAAATCCGCTTTCCAATTCGGATCTGTATTACACTGCCGCGTGCGGCGAGCCGAGGATCAAATCGGTTGTGGTTGGCAGAGTTCGCGCCGACGAATAAATGGAGTAATGACTGCGACCGAGACTCTGGTGGCTTTCCTCACTCCGCCGAAGTGGCCCGAGCTCGCCCGCGAAGCCGAGGCTCGCTCCGCCTCCCTTTCGACACGCCTGCGGCTCGGGGAAGCCGGTTTCGCCGGAGGCGGAGGGGAAGAAATCGAGGTGTACGCCTGGGGCGCTGGGCCGCCCGTGTTATTCGTGCACGGTTGGGGAGGAAGGGCAACGAACTTTGCGGCATTCATAAGTCCCATGGTAGCGGCAGGGTTTCGCGTGGTGGCTTTTGACGCCCCCGCGCACGGTCAGTCTTCGGGCACGCTCTCCAGCGCGCCCGCCATCGCGGCGGGAATTCTGGCGGTCGAGGCGCGCGAAGGTCCCTTTCACGCGATCGTGGCGCATTCTCTTGGTGCGCTGGCTTCGACCTGCGCACAGAGCCGCGGAGTCAACGTGGGAAAAGTCGTCTTTCTCGGGGCGTGCTGTTGGGTTGAGCCGCTCCTGGTGAAGTTCGTTGAAAATCTGGACATTTCGGACGAGGCCGTGTTCGAGTTGTTCCAGTATTCTGCGGGCGAATTCGCTTTGGAAGAGATCTCAGCGGAGGCTGTCGCGCCGCGTTTGGGAAAGACCGCGGCTCTTCTGCTGCATGATCCAAACGATTCGGAGATGCCCTACGACCATTCGGTGGCCATCGCGGCCGCGTGGCCGAACGCCCTCCTTGTGGCGACGCCCGGAGTCGGCCACAGGCGAATCTTGCGTTCACGCGAGATCATCGCGCGGACCTTGAAGCATATCGAAAGAGAGACTTCCTGACCAGGTCAATCGTGTGTCTTCACGGCGATTCAAACTACCCGGAACCAGGCAAAGGCGGAGGGCTTCGTACTCGCCGACCCGCGTGGGAGACGAAGATCGCTTCGAGCAAGGCTACCAATCTTTGTCCCATATGCGACAGAAGTTCGCTCGGGACGGCGGGAGACATTTCATAAACGCTCGGAAATTTTCGGTGTCCTGACTAGCACAGGACCATGCAAGCGCCGAAACTATTGATTTACATCCTTGCCTCGGTCGGAGGTTTGGTGGACGCCGTCGGGTTCCTCGTTCTGGGCCATTTGTTTACCGCTCACATGAGCGGAAACAGCGCTGCGCTCGGGGCCTATTTTGGGCAGGGCCATTGGTCATGGGGAATACCGCACCTTTTCGCCATCCCGGTTTTCGTCCTGGGAATCGTTGCGGGGCATCTTTGGCTGGCCTTCGCGCCGGGCGCCCGAGGCGCCTCGTTTCTTCTGTTGATCGAAGCGGCGCTGCTTGCCGTTTTCGCCATAGTCCTGTTCTTCTTTGGATCCCCAGCCCGCGATACCCTTAGTTACTTTGCCCTTAGTATGCTGCCGTTGCTGGCAATGGGCATCCAGAACGCCCCGCTCAGGACGATCGGAAAAACGACCTTTCATACCACCTATGTGACCGGGGTGTTGGATACCCTTGGCGAGTCTCTGGCCAGGCTTTTCATTGGGTGGCGAACAGAGGCCTCCGAAGGCGGCGAACATCTCATGACAGCCTGGCGCGCAGCAGCCGTCTGGATGTGCTATGTGATGGGGGCGCTCGCCGGCAGTGCGGGATTGTTGTTCCTGCGGTCCGCGATCCTGGTTGTCCCGATCTGCCTGCTTGTATTCGTGTCCGCGGTTCTGGTGCGAACAGTTCCACCGTCTTCCGCACCCGTTTCATGACGTCTTTCAGCTGCGGGACTATCGCGTCAGCAAGTAATAGGGCACGGGCAAGAGCCGCGCCTCCTGTCGCAGACTCACTCCGCCTGCTCTCCGGCCAATCCTGTGCTTCACAGCGACTCAAACTGACAGGAACCAGGCAAGGGCGGAGGACTTCAGACTCGCCGACCCGTGCAAGAAATGAAGATGGCTTCGAGCGGGTCCTACCGATCTTCGTCGCATATGCGACAAGAGTTCGCGCAGCCAAGCTCAGGATTGCGATCTGGAATTTGCCGTAAGTCCTTCCGGTAAGCACACTGAGATGCAACTATTTTCGGGGTCGTTCATGAAGAAGGTCAGTGCGCGGCAAAGAAGCTGGGCCAGTCCGACCTGCAGGGCGAAGCCTCAGAACCACAAGCCGACCTTGAAAGAGCAAGCAACAGAGGCTGACAGTCCCCTGAAACAGCGCCGTTTACGGAGCATTCGAAACCAAAAACGTGCCAAGCAGTTGGGTTGAAATAAAACAAAGGAGTCAAGTGGTTTTGAACGAACTACACAACTGGCGGAGTCGGGAACACGTGCGATCGCGGTGGTCGATGGGCCAAGGACTTTCCAGCAGCGTGCGCCTACAGCGTAGGGCGGTGAATCACTGGTTCGCCTGGAAATTCCAGAGGCGGGCTGTTAGGATTAGGAATCGATTCCCTGCCGCGAAGAAAGGCTTCCAGATCGAAGTTGCGAGCACTGCCGGGTTCATAGCGTGCGATCGCGCGGTCGTTCGTTTGATCCAAGCCTCGAAAATAGAGGTAGTCGCGAAAGAGTCCGGATTCGTTGAACAGCCTCCAAAGCTTTGGAACATTAAAGGCCGCCGCCCAAGGATGAGGCACCATGATGTAAAGTGGCTTATTCTGTTCGTCAGCCTCCTGCAGCAGATTCAAGAAGTCCTGCGGGGTTCTAATCAGTTTAGCGTGCGGGTCGTAATAGTCGTCCAGGCTAAGCAGAACCCCCGTCAGCAGCTCCCTATGTTTTGCATCGTTTGGATCGAGTGTGCCTCGGATCGCCAAAACGGCCTCTTTGACGGGCTCCATAGGATGAGTGCAAAACCAACTGCGAAAGGGTTGAGAGAAAGCTCCGTATGAGAGGACCAGAACGAGTCCCGGCAACATTTCAACCCAGTCCCGTCTTGATGCCTTCGCCAGCCAGCGACCAAATATGACGGCCCCCACCGCTGCTCCGGCGACAAGCCCAGGCAAGAGATAGATCAGGTACCACTCAAACAGTGTTTGCTGGAGCAGTTTCGCAACCGTAAAGCCAGCAATGCCAGGCAGGAGCAGGGTTGTCGCGATGACCGGGCCTTCCGGCCAGGGACGCCGAAACATCGCGGCGTATCCAAGAACGATCAGGCCGAAAATCCCGGTCAAGACTCCTGCGAAAAGACCCGGATGGGACATCGCGTAGGGCATTAGCTCAGGATACGGAAAGTTCGGGAGATTGGTTTTCGACCATGGAACGCCGGAGAGAAAATGCGCGGCGGCATTGACCACCCACTGGACACCGATCGGGACGCCGGCATCTTGGGTCTGCATGTAGCTCCGGAACTGCGGGACCAAGGGCAGCATCAATTGGACGGCAGCCATGGCGGCGAAACAATTGGATACCAACCACCTTCCCGTCACAGGACACTCTCCCTCGCGCACTATCTTGCTCAACAACCAGCCCGCCGTGGCCCCATTGAGCACGATCAAGACATACAGTGAACCGGGGTAGCAATAGACCAGGGCGAATTGGCTGGCCGAGTGCAGGAGCCACCATCGCCATTCATTCTGCTGGATAGCCCTGAGCCAGAAATACAGCATGATGGGCATGATGCAGAGCATGAGCGAATACCCTCTCGCTTCAGAGGCGAAGCGAATGTACCAGGGATGGAGGGCCAATAACCACGCTGCCAGGACACCTGCGAGCGGTGAGAAGTATCTGCGAAGCAATACGCCAAGCATGCAGACTGCGCCAACCCCGCCCAGCCAGGCGGGAACGCGAATGACCCATTCTTTCATATGCCATTTCACGGGTGGCGCCACGGCGCGCCACGCCGTCCAGCACAGCCGTCCAAGCACGCTGTGAAGCAGATGGTTGTTGGGGATGTCGTAGAAGTATAACGTCTCCGTCCACCGCAGTTTCCCCAGGGAGACTTGGCCGTCGGTTCCGACCTTGTAGGAGCCCGCGATAACGCGTCGCGCGCTGTAATCTTCATCGTGAACAAAACCAAAGTTCATGCGCATGCCAGCGGCGATGCCGCAGAAAATCATTGCAGAGATGATCAACGGCCAGAACCACCTCGGCGACACGACTGTCCTGCGCGGGAGCCAACTGAGCACCGGCGCCGCCCACCAGCCAGCCGTGCAGATCAGCACCGCCAGGATGCAGAGGTTTGCGACGGCAGCCCAGAAAGAATAGTAGCTAACAACCTGACCCAGCTTCCAGTTCTCCCGATTGGCGAGGTCCATGGTCCATGGCTTTTCGACGGCAAAGATTACCCAAGCGGCCAGGGCTCCCCCGGCGAGACCCAGAATGAGGCGGAAACGGGATACCTGATGGAGGCGTCGCCATGGGGCAAGCGCGGCTTGCAATCGGAGGAACAATCTCGTTCGCATCAGCCGAAGAATGGACGACTCCGAGAGCTGCTCTTGCAAGACAGCTCTACCGACACGGCCGCTGTGCAAATGTGATCGCCCGCGAGCATCGCCCTTTCCTTCCCGAATCTGATCGAATTGCCGTCGCCCTCAGAGAACGAGAATCCAAGCAATGCGGTGAAAAGTGAGAGTCGATGAAGATTTCTGGCGTGCGAGAGTTGACGTGACATTCGTCGATTCCTCGCGCAAGGAGCGCGCGCTTTACAATGGGTTCGTAGTCAAGAAGAGACCCGGACGAGGATATCGATGGCTTTGTTCCGTCAATCACGGTGGTGTTACCTCAATCGCTCCTTGGCATGAATCTCATGGTTCTTGGTAATGGGTTCCCCGTCGAAAATGGGCCAATAAGCCTATGCTGATCAGAGGTTTGGTCAACCGGTTTCTCCCTCACAGTCGGCCTCCTAACATGCACTAACGTTGATGCGATCGGCGAGAACGGGATCTGGGGGCAGGAGCATCCCGCGCGTTTGCTTGGGCGAATGACAAGGCCAATCACGTTCGATGCGAAGACGAGGCGCTTTTCGACACGGAGCCGTGAACCCGATGAGAATCGCAGATTGATTCAGGAGGAGTTTCCTGCCGATCGCGGCACGAGGACCGCGGCGCCGGTGAGGCGCCCGGAGCGCAGACACTCCAGAGCCGTGTTCGCCTCGTCCAGCGGGAATGACTCAATTTCCGTGTGCACGGGGATGCGCGGCGCGATGGCAAAGAATTCCTCGGCGTCGCGCCGAGTGAGATTGGCGACTGAGCAAAGTGTCCGCTCCTCCCAAAGTTCGCGATAAGGAAACGACGGGATATCGCTCATATGGATTCCGCCGCAAACCACAATACCACCTTTCTCCAGGGCACGGAGAGCGCACGGAACGAGAGGACCCGCGGGCGCGAAAATGATGGCCGCATCAAGCTTCTCCGGAGGCAGTTCCTCGGAGCCCCCGGCCCAAACCGCCCCCAACCGGCGGGCAAATGCCTGCGCTGCCACGTCGCCAGGACGCGTGAACGCGAAGACTTGACGCCCTTGAAACCGCGCGACTTGCGCCACGATATGCGCGGCGGCCCCGAATCCGTAGAGCCCGAGGCGTTGCGCGTCGCCCGTCTTTCGCAGTGAACGGTATCCAATTAGCCCCGCGCACAGGAGCGGGGCGGCGGAGGCGTCGCTAAACGTGTCTGGAAGCGGAAAACAGAAGGAGGCGTTGGCGACGGTGTAATCCGCGTATCCGCCATCGAGAGTGTAGCCGGTGAAGCGAGCGCGAGAGCAGAGGTTCTCACGATCCGAAAGGCAAAAAGCACATTGGCCGCAGGTCCATCCGAGCCACGGGATGCCGACGCGCTCGCCGGGCCGATAGCGAGTTACGCCTTCGCCGATACCCTCGATGCTCCCGACAATTTCATGTCCTGGGACAAGCGGAAGCTTTGGATCGGGTAATTCGCCGTCGACGACGTGCAGATCGGTCCTGCACACCGCGCAGGCCGCGACCCGGACTAGCACCTCGCCGGGGCCCGGAGTAGGAACAGGCAGCTCAAGCGAAAGCAAGGGTTGGCCCGGCGCTTCGAGGACCATCGCTCGCATGAAACACTTCTCGCGTAGAGCGCGAGAGACCGCAACGAGGATATTGGGTCAGGTGAGCAAGGCGAGCCGCGATTCAAGGGAGGTAAAACGCTCTGTCCGGGCACTTCGCGCAGTGCCACGCGACAGTCTTGACGGCCAACCAAAGCGCCATCGCGATCGATGACGCTCTTTCGAAAAGAAGCCTGCCCCCGGCCGCGAAATTCCGCGCGCTGTTAGCGAACCCCGACGAGAACTTCTTCCTCTTCCGCGTATTCGGCGATTTCCTCCAGCGGCGCAAAACGGTCGCTGCGGAAGCCCATTTCTTCTCCGGCGCCATCGCGCATATAGGGATCGTCTGGATTGTGAAGTTCCTCGAGGAGCACCAGATAGGAAACGGCGTTTCCGCCTCCCGCTGCGCTCGTCACATTCAAGCGACCTATACGCACCTCACGAACCGTGTAAATTCCGTCTTTCCGCGGAAGTTGTCTATAAAGGTGTCGAACGGTGGCCGAGAAATCATCATTAATGCAGGCAAGCTTTTGACCCTTTTCGAACATGAGTTTTAGAATCGATTTGCTGCGAATCTACGTTTTTCGGGCCCTTTTTCCAGATTTTCCGGCGGCGCGAAGGGCGGTTCGAATTCGAGGTTCAAAATAGCCCAGGTTGCCTGCGGATGGTGAGATGAACTCATCGCGGAGTCGGAGTAGAGTGTGGATATGCTGGCATCGGTTTCCATTGCCCGCGCTCCAACGCCACGAAAATGGTATGTCTGTGCGAGCTTTGCCGCCGGGGCTGGCGCCGTGATCGGTCTGGTTGTCGGCGTCCTTGCCCGGCAGCCCGAGCATGCCTTTTGGATTGCGGTGGTTGTGGCCGCTTTGATGGTATTTGCGTTTTTGGTCCTGGATCGTTCGAAGCATGTGCGTTTTGAGATCGAGGACGGCCGTTTGTTTATCCGGGGTGACATCTTTTGTTGGCGGTTTCCGGTGTCTTCCATGAATCTTGGTCCTGCTGTCGTCTTGGATTTGACGCAGTGGCCGGAATTCAAGCCACGACGAAAAATCATCGGAACGAGCATGCCGGGCTTTCAGTCGGGAGAATTTTTCCTCCGGAATGGCCGCCGGGCCATTGTCTTCCTCTCCGACTTGCGCAGGGTGCTTTGTATCTTGATGGATGACGGAAAGTTTCTTCTTCTGAGCTGTGCGGACCCGGAGGAGCTATTGGCGCTTCTTAACGAGGAGAAACGCGCGTAGAGCTCTCCTCCTTATCCGCGCAGCGTTTGAGGCCGCAGCCGGGCATCCAGTGTCCTCCCCAGGCGCACGGCGATCCCCGGCACGGCTTCCACGTCCGCAGCGCCGGTGTGGAAATTTACGATGCAGGCGCGCAGCGCGTAACAGCCGCGGATGACGGCGTTTGAAACGAACGCCTCTCCTCCGCGTTGCATATGGTCCAACAGTTCCTGGTTCAGGAAATCGAGATGGTTTTCAACCACCTCTTCGCCCATCCTGTTTCGGAGATCGGCTGGCACGTAACGGAAGGTTGTGATGCTCAATTCTTGAGTCATGAAGTGCAGCTCGGGATGCCGTTTAACCGCTGCGGCCATCACACCCGACAACCGGATGTCATCCGAAATCATCTTGCGATAGCCGACCGCTCCGACGTGCCGAAGAGCGAGCCACACCTTGAGGGCGCGAAAGCAACGGGAATTCTGCGGGCCGAAATCCACGTAATTCGTCGCCTCCTCTTCGAAGTGGTAATAAGGCGGGTGATACGCGAAGGCAGCGCGCAACTTTTCCGGATCACGCACAAGGGCGCATCCGGCCTCGAGAGGGGCGTAGAGCCATTTGTGGGGATCGACGGCCACGGAATCAGCGTCACTCAAAGCGCGCAGATCGTCAGGCGCCTCGGGCACCGCCGCCGCAAAGCCTCCATAGGCACCGTCCACGTGAAACCACATGTCGCGGTCCCGGCACAGCGCCGCAATCTCGGGCAACGGATCGACCGTTCCGGTGCTGACCGAGCCAGCGTTGCCCACGACGATAAACGGTAGATCGCCCGCCGCGGCGTCCGCGTCGATTCGGCGACGCAATGAGGCGACCTCCATGCGGAGGTTTGCCTCGGTGGGAATCCAGCGGATGGAGGCAGTTCCGAGGCCCGCGAGGTCGGCGGCCTTCTGAATCCAGGTGTGCGTTTCCGCGGAGGCATAGACGCGAAGCCGGCGCCTCGCCCCCTCGGAGAGGCCTTCCTCGCGAACGTTCCAAGGGGCCTTCGCAGCCCGGGCGGCGAGGAAGCCGACGATGTTAGCCATGTTCCCGCCACTGACAAGAAGCCCGCCGCAATCGGCCGGATAACCAATCAGTTCGGCGATCCATCGAACGGTTTGCGACTCGATTTCAGTGGCAGCGGGCGACAGCGTCCACGCGCCGACATTTGCATTCAGAGCTGCGGCGAGGAAATCACCGAGGATGCCGATGGGAGCGGGCGGGGCCGTGACGTAGCCAAAGAACCGAGGGTGGGCGTTGAAGAGAGAATGGTCGAAAAGCAGCTGTGCGACCGATTCAAGCAGACGCCCGGGTTCGGCGCCTCGCTCGGGCAGCGGCCCCATAAGGTCGAGTGCGTCGCGAACAGCCGAGGGCGATTCGTCGTGGGTTACGGGACGGCTGGGCACCGACTCAAGAAACCCCGCCAGCTGATCGACCAGGCGATGTCCGAGGGCGCAAAAGGTCGCCGCATCCATCGCGAGAGGCGATTGCCGTCCTGCCGGTTGCGTCGCCTCTTTCAAGATGGCTTGGCCGTCTCCAATTATCGTAGAGGTGTCTTTCTTCCGGCGACGGCGACGAATTCGCCCGGGATGGCGTAGCCTCCATCGACGTCACGGAATCCGGAAATGGATTCCAGGTAATCGGCGTGCGCTTCGTCGCGGGTCGCGGGGTCAAAACGTGAGTATGCCAACGCCACCGGCCCGCCAGCGAATGCGGCGGCAAGAGCCTCCTCGGACGAGCCGTAGCGTAGAAGCGTATTCATCCGCTCCATCGCCGCAGGCTCAAGACCCGCGCGCTCAAAGGTCCCTCTTAGCGACGCGCCGGTTCCAAGTTGAAAAAAGAGCGGGCAAACTTCGGATTTCACCCGGAGATCCACGATGGAAAAAATTGCCGCCCATCCGCAATTCTCTCGCCGCCCCCACACCACGGCTGCGGCTATGCCGCCCGGCTTGAGAGTTCGATGCATTTCCGCCACCGCAAGGGTTGGATCCGGCACATACATCAATCCAAGAGCGCTAAGAACAACATCGAAGCTTTCATCTTCGAGGGGAAGTTTCTCCGCATCGGATCGTTGGAAGGAAACGTTTGCGGTATTGAGCTCAGCCGCCCGTCGCCTCGCGCGCTCAATCATTTCGTCGGAAATATCCACTCCGACCACGCGCCCCTTGGGTCCGGTCATTTCTGCCGCCCGAAATGTCACGAGGCCCGTGCCGCAGGCAACATCCAGCACCTGATCGCCAGGACGAATTCCCGCGAGCGCAAGCATGCGGGTTTGCGCGGGCTCGAGTTGATCCCTCCAGGCGCGCTCGTAGTCGTGCGCGGCGCGGTCCCAGCCATATCGCTGAATTCGTCGTTGGAGCCTGGCATCCATCGAGAAAGTCGCACGGAGCGCGGCGCGGAGGGCCGCTTACGCCCTACCGGCTGGAACAAGCTCGACGATTCGCTTGAGATTTTGGGGCCGCCGGTAGACGTCGAACCAGGGGCAATGGGCGTCGGCTTCGTCCAGCACCTCCCGGACGGATTCCTCCGGGGCATCGCTCTCAATTTTGACACGGTAGCGCACTTCCGAATAGCCTGGCGGCACGTCTGCAAGACCGTAGAAGCCCCGAGCATCATAGTCGGCCTCGACCTCCACTTCGATTGCTTCGACGGGGACGCCCAATTTCGCCGCCCAATTCGCGTAGTTCATCGCAAGACAAGAACCCAGCGCTCCGCGGCCGAAGGTGCCTGGATCCGGCCCCGCGTTGGCGCCTCCCGAGCTCTCAGAAACGCCCGCCGTTAGTTTCCAAGGGCCATCCTCGATCTCGCAGGTCAGTCCTTCCCGCAGGCGAACGCGTGTCTTTCCCGTCCCTTTTCCGATGGCCGGCCGCAATCGTAACGCCTGCGTATTGCGTTCAAGGACCGTTTTTAGTTGCTGGGGGATCAAACCGCTCATCGCCCCAAGTATATATTTGGAAGCGAGTTGGCGAAAGAATTGTTTTCGTTTGAAGGCTGAATTTCATCCTGCACACACGGCGCTGTTAGCGCAATCGAAAATTTCCCCGGAGTCGTTCCCATAGACTGCGACCCGGTGTCGTTTCCGCCATTCCGCTAGTGACAGATCCACACGGGTGCTCCCACTTTCACCGCGTAGTAGAAGCGTTTGGCCCAGCGATTCGGCAGTCTGATGCATCCATGGGAAGCGGGATAACCGGGCACGTGGCCGGCGTGAAGCCCGTAGGACGGAGCAATTTGCAGATAGTAAGGCATTGGTGCCCCGACAAACACAGCGCCGGGTGGTTTGCGATCCTTCCTGACGTCGACCCCCGCCTTAACGACGCGGCCATTCAGGACGTATGCGCCGTAGAGGCTGGATCGGTGATCGATATCCTTGCCGATCACCCGATACTTCCCGGTGGGCGTCTTGTAGCCTTCTCTTCCTGTTGAAGCCGGTGAGATCGCGACAACCTCATCTCTCTTGTAAAGAAAGGCCCTCTGGTCGGACAGCCGAACCACAATCGCGCGACCGTCGGTTCCTCGATCCGTGAGCATGCCAAGTTCGGGAAGCGATTTGCTCACCGTAGTTAACCGACCTCCTCCCAAACTCGGGCACCGATCGCGTTACCGAATCCAGGGAATCGGTATATTCGCCGAGGTCCGGCAAGGACGAACAGCCAGCCAGAAGCACCAGGGCGCCGACGAGGAGAAGGGATGGGGAATTCCTGCCAGAGCGGACGATCATCGAGAGGAGGAAACGCTTCATTGTCGAGCCTGAGAAGGCAATACTATCTACGGCGATCACGCTAGGGCAAAAATTGCAATCGTTTTGGCCGCAATCACCGGGCTGGTTTTCAGAAGCTGATCGAAGACGGCGTATGCCTTATGCGACCGGCCATGTAACCCTTGCGCACGGCGATGGCGACGATTTCCTTGTAGAGGCTTTCCTTCATCGTCGGCTCCCGCGCCAGAATCCAAAGGAAGCGGCGGGAGGGGTGCCCGACAACAGCAGCGAGGGATACGATTAAATTCATCTGGCGTCTGTTTCTGACTCGTGCTTGATGCTAGGCGAGATAGCTGTACCCTGCGAGGGCATTCTGGTTAACGAAATTTACGTCTGGCGATAGCGTGCGAGCTTAAACTCAAAAAAGGAATTGAATATCTGCGGCTCTCGCGTGAAGCGGCGATCTGCGGCTGAACTGGAAAAATCCCTTGGAAAAAGTCATCAAACTCAAATGGTTTCATAGTGAGATGTCGGGCTTCGCCCACGAGCTTTCGAGCGTTCGTTACGCTCAGCCGGAAGGTTGGAGGCCCGCCATGAATGCCTATCGCTGCGAGGGTTGCATCCGGGTGTGTTTTGACCTCGCGGGTGTTGACAGGGCCAACATAGATTTAACAATTGAGCCCAGGAAACTGATTCTTCGAGGGACGCGCCCAATTCCCGAGCCGGCCTCCACTGAAGGGCGTCCGGAGCAAATTCTTGCCATGGAGATCGATAACGGGCCTTTCGCGAGGGAATTGCGTTTGTCGGTCGAGGTGGTTCCTGCGGAGGTCACAACCGAGCAGCGCAACGGGCTGCTTTGGATCAAACTGCCATTACGTTCCGTTTCATGAGCGAGGAACCGCTGGTCGTCAAAGAAGGGACGAAAACACCCGCTGCCGAAGGAGGCTTGCCGTCACTGACAGGCAGCGCTGAAAAAGACGGCCAGCCCGTGATCCCTGATATTTTGCCGATCCTGCCGATCAGGGAAATGGTCGTTTTTCCGGGCACGGTGGTTCCACTGACCGTTCGCCGAGAATCTTCGCGCCAACTGTTGGATGCTTCGCTGCCGGCAAGCAAGGTCATCGGGCTCGTGACGCAGCGCGATGCCACGAAGGATAATCCGGCGCCGGAGGATCTGTTTGACGTCGGCACGGCGATCACGGTCTTGAAGCTGTTGCGCCAGCCCGACGAGACGATCCTCATCGTCGCCCAAGCGCTCCAGCGCATCGCTATTGGCAAGTTCATCTTGACCCATCCCTTTCTCAAGGCGGAGGTGCGCGTGCTCGAGTCCCTGGCTCCGCCGTCCGAAAGCAAGCAATGGGAAGCGGAAATCAAGACGTTGCGCGAAAATGCCATGAAAATCATTGAGATGTCTCCTGACATCCCGGATCAAGCGCGCGCGATCCTGATGAATATTACTGATGGGGGGCAGCTGGCCGATTTCCTCGCAACCAACCTCAACGTCGATATTGCGCAGAAGCAGGCTTTGCTCGAAGAACTCGATGTCGCAAAACGGGTCAAGGCGGTGCAGACGCATATCGCCGGTCAACTTGAGATCGCGCAGATCCAGCAGAAGTTGCAGAAGGATTTGGCATCGCAATTTTCGGATGCCCAACGGCGCACCTACCTTCGAGAGCAACTCAAGGCCATCAAACGCGAACTGGGGGAAGATGACACCGGCGCGGAAGCCGTGCAATTGCGAACGCGGCTCGAGGCGGCGCATCCCCCGGCAGAAGTCATGGCGCAGGCCGAGCGTGAGTTGAAGCGCCTGGATCTCATACCGCCGGCAAGCCCCGAGTTTTCCGTCATTGTGAGTTACATCGAAACGCTAGCCGACCTGCCTTGGCAAAAGATGAGCGAGGACACTCTCGACCTTGACGAGGCTCAAAAAATCCTCGACCGGGATCATTACGGGCTCGAAAAAGTTAAACGCCGATTAATCGAATACCTTGCTGTTCGAAAGATGAACCCTCACGGGCGAGGCGCGATCCTGTGCTTTCTTGGCCCGCCAGGGGTGGGAAAAACCAGCCTGGGACAGTCGATCGCCGATGCGCTCGGTCGCAAGTTCTCGCGTATGAGCCTGGGCGGAATTCGCGATGAAGCCGAAATCCGCGGGCATCGCCGAACCTACATCGGTTCCATGCCAGGCCGTCTCATCCAGGAGCTCCGGCGCGTTGGCACCCGCAATCCCGTGCTCATGCTCGATGAAATTGACAAGATCGGTGCCGACTTTCGTGGCGATCCCGCCAGCGCCTTGCTCGAAGTGCTCGATCCACGGCAGAACCACGCGTTCGTGGACCATTACCTCGACGTTCCCTTCGATCTTTCGCAGGTCATTTTTATCGCGACGGCGAACTATATGGATCCGGTGCCGCCACCGCTCCGCGACCGGATGGAAGTGATCGAGATTCCCGGCTATACGGAAAGCGAAAAGCTGGAAATTGCGCGCCGCTATCTCGTACCACGCCAACTTTCCGAGAACGGCTTACAGCCAGATCAATGCCGATGGGAGGATGTTTCGCTCAAGCGGATCATCAGCGATTACACGCATGAGGCCGGGGTGCGCGAACTCGAACGCCAAATCGGCGCGGTCTGTCGAGGCGTCACCGCGGAGATCGCCCGCGGGGAGCAGCAGTCTGTCGTCGTAACGCCGGAGGTGGTAACGGTCTTGCTGGGTCCTTCTCGTTATGTCCGCGAGGAGCGCTTGAAAGTGGATGTGCCTGGTGTGGTCACCGGGCTCGCGTATACGCCGGCGGGAGGCGAAGTTCTCCATATTGAAGCCATCCGGTATCCGGGAAAGGGCGGAATCACATTAACGGGACAAATTGGTAATGTGATGAAAGAGTCTGCTCAGGCCGCGCTGAGTCTTTTGCGCAATCGGGTGGAAGCGCTCGGAATCGACCCTGAAGCTTTCAAAGATACGGACATCCACGTGCACGTCCCGGCAGGAGCCATTCCAAAGGACGGACCGTCCGCCGGTGTGGCGATGTTCACGGCCCTCGCATCGCTCTTCACCAACCGGCGTGTGCGCTCCGATGTGGCAATGACGGGCGAAATCACCTTGCGAGGCCTGGTGCTGCCGATCGGCGGGCTGAAAGAGAAGAGCCTGGCGGCGATGCGGTCCGGCTTGGAAACAGTGATCATTCCGAAATTGAACGAGAAAGACCTCCCGGACATACCCGCAGAGGCGCGAGACACGCTGCGCTTCGTTCCGGTGGAGAATGTCGATGAAGTGCTAGCGAACGCCTTGATTTAACCTGCGACAGTGTTAAATCTGCCCAGGGACAGCCATTTTGCAGCCGGCGGACGATTGAATTGCGTGAGCGTATTGTTGCGAGTTCTGGTCGGCGCTCTGGCAGGTCTGAGCGCAACGGGTCCCATGACGATTGCCATGATTCTGCTGCATCGCTGGTTACCCGCGAGGCACCGCTATTCGCTGCCACCCCGTGAAATCACCGTTCAGTTGGCGAAAAAAGCCGGAGTTAAACTGGATCCGGAAGCCCGCGCAGCCTTGACGCTAGTGAATCATTTTGGATACGGAGCGATGGCGGCAACAATTTATTCCCTGGCGGAACTGAGAATTCCTGCGTCGGCGTTAGTTAAGGGCAGCATTTTTGGCGCGTTGGTATGGCTGGTAAGTTATTTCGGCTTTCTGCCGGCTGTGGGTATTCTTGAACCAGCGACGAAGCATCCGTCTTCAAGAAACGCATTGATGCTTGTCGTTCACCTCTTGTGGGGTCTCGTCGTCGGCGTATTCGTCGACACTCTCTTTTCAGAAAAGAAGAGCGCCTTTGGTGCCTTGCTCGCGAGTTCGACCCTTCTTCAAAGGGATAGAAAGTAAACTTCGGCGCCTTCCAAGGAGGGAGGCAGGGTCGAAGGCCATCCAACGAAACTCGACACCCTTCTGCCAGGAATTCAGAAGGTCGTAATGTTTGTAAGTTATTTCTTTACAGCCTATTAGGACCACAAATTCAGCTTTTTGCGGACTTCCTGAGCCTGGCCAAGAAGATCGTCTTGAATGGCGCGCGCTTGCTTCTTTGCCTGGGGCCATTTCGCGGAGAGGTCTACTAAAGCCTTTTCGAGCCAGTCCCGAATGGCCTCCACGGGATCGGGTTCCTTGCGCGGGGCGGGACGCAAAAGTGCGCCCAAGGCCGCGCCGATAAGCAGCACGCCGAGAAGAACCGGGATCGGATTCTCGCGGAGGTATCTTTCCCCGGTGCGCACGGTGTCCTGAGCGGTGTCAAGGGCCTTCTGAGTTTCATCTTTTACGTCGTCGGGCCAGTTTTGATTTGTCATGATAGGTTTGTTGAGTGGAATCGGTTGGCGGTCAGTTTGCGATTGTATCGCAATCTGTCAGAAAGCGAGGATTGAGGGTAAAAATTTGCCATGCGCGCCTGGCGCCGTTTAGAGCGTAGGAACCCTGGCACGGGAAGCTGTCGCGGCGCGAGGATCGCACTTATGGTAATAATCGCCGCAGGCGCTCAACATCCGCCCGGTCCTGTTCCCGGTATGTTTGCTTGCTTCGGATGAGATCCTGCAGCGATAGGTAGGGAACTTGCACGCCTTCGATGACAACCGTGTGTGCATTTCCGATGGCCTCCGCATAGGTGACCGTCCAAGCTTTTGTGCTGACGTCGACTTCGACTTCATCGGCGATTTTGACGACAACGTTTTCAGCGATATCCTCCGGCTTGAGTTCCCGTGCGGCGCCGTCGGCAAGATTGGAGAGGCCTTCGATCACGCGGCGAAAATTTTCGGTGGAGTCTTCGATCACGATATCGACGTCCTCGGTTGCACGAACGATACTGTTTAGGATCATCGCGTAGGCGCCGGCGACGAGATATTTGGCGCCGGCTTCGTTGAGCAGACTGCACACGCGCAGCAAGGGGCCAGTCTCACGCGAAGGGTTCACCAGAGGCGGGGGTTGGTCTGTTCTCGCTTCCAGCTTTCATAAGCCTCCCAGGTCTTTGCTTTGAATACGAATCCCCGGGGGCGGGGATGAGAAGCAAGCAAATCAGCTTCGGCTATCAGGCGCTCGGCGCGTCGCAGCGACTCCTCTGGCGAGTCAGGCAGGCGCCGGTTACCGACAACTTTCATCATGATCATTGTCTCAGCGAGCTAAGGTCAAAGCAAGTGTGTCCGACCCGATCGCCGCGCACCAGATGGGTCCGGCATGTCAAAATTCAGTGAAAATCATGGGAATCCGGTGTGCCGAGGGTGTGGTAGGGCAGGGGATCGATTCGGCGGGCTTGGACCATGGTGGTTCCGCGGGTGTTTTGGACTTTGCCTCGAATGGAGAGGAAGTGTTCCTGGGTGATGGTGAGGCGCCGTTGTTCAAAGAGTTGTGGAGCAATGATGGCGTTGGAGACGCCGGTTTCATCTTCGAGGCTGATGAAGACGAATCCTTTCGCGGTGCCGGGTCGCTGGCGGCAGATGACCAATCCGGCGATGCGAACGTTTTGCCCATTTCGGGACTGCGCCAGACCGCTCGCCAGGGTCACATCGGGAAGTCGCTTGCGGATAAGAGCCATGGGATGGTGTCCCGTGGTCACACCGGTGCCGGCAAAATCGGCATCGAGACGCTCGAAGGCATTCATTGAAGCAAGGGGCGGAGGGGTTTGGGCACCACTGTCAACGAGACCGGGAAGATCCTCCGGGCGATGAGGGGTTTCGATTTTCCAGAGTCCGTCGCGGCGATGTTCGACCAAACCGTTGAGCGCGCCAACGCGGGCCAGCGTGCGCAGCGCCGGTTTGTCCGCGGCGACACGATTCTGAAAGTCTTGCAACGAGACAAACGGGCGTTCGGCCCGTGACGTCGAGATTCGTCTGCCGATGGCAGAATCCATTCCCTTGACCATGGAAAGCCCCAAGCGGATTGCTCCATCGTCTTCGATCGTGCAGAGCCATTCGGAATGCAGCACAGAGATCGGATGCACCGCCACTCCATGCGCTTTGGCGTCGCGGACGAGCGTGGCATTGCTGTAGAAGCCCATTGGTTGATTATTGAGCAGGGCGCAATAGAACTCCGGGGTTCGGTGCACTTTCAACCAGCAGCTTGCATAAGCGAGGAGGGCAAAGCTGATTGCGTGGCTCTCGGGGAAGCCATAGACGGCGAAGGATTGCACGGATTGGACGATCTTTTCCGCCACCTCGGGGTTGACGTTTTTGGCGGACATGGCGCGGCGCAGTTTCACGCAGACTTTTTCCATCTTTTCCTGCGAACGATGGAAGCTCAGTGCGCGGCGCAGTTCCTCGGCTTCGCTGCCGCTGAAATCCGCCATGACCATGGCCATTTTCAGGAGTTGTTCCTGAAACAAAGGGACGCCCAGCGTGCGTTCGAGGGTGGGTCGCAACCGTTCGTCGAGGTAAGTAACCGGCTCGGTGCCTTCGCGCCGGGCGAGATAGGGGTGCACCATGCCTCCCTGGATGGGGCCGGGACGGATGATCGCCACTTCGACGACCACATCGTAAAAGCACTTGGGTTTCAGCCGTGGGAGGGTGGCCATCTGGGCGCGGCTCTCGACCTGGAAAGTGCCAATCGTGTCAGCGCGGGTCATCAGATCGTAAACCGCCGGATCATCCTTGGGAATGGCGGCAATATCGACGGGTCGCCGGCGTTCCGCGCATAGCGTCATGGCGTCCTGCATCGCGGCCATCATGCCAAGGCCAAGAAGGTCCACCTTGATGATGCCGAGATCTTCGCAATCGTCCTTGTCCCATTGCGCAACAACGCGCCCTGGCATGGAGGCATTTTCGAGCGGGACCATCGAGCTGAGCGCGCCCTGGCAGATGATCATGCCGCCGGAGTGTTGTCCGAGATGGCGTGGCAGGCCATAGATCTGCGTGTAGAGCTGGATGGCAGCTTCCGCGCGAGGGTGATCGGAAGGGATCCCCGCCTGTTGGAGCTGGTCCCTCAAGGCGATAGAGTGGGGGAAGTCCCCATTGGCATACAAACTCGAGAAGCGATCGATGATATCGGGCGAAAAGTTCAGCGCTTTGCCGATCTCGCGCATGGCGCTGCGGCCGCGATAGGTAATGACGTTGGCAGTCATGGCGGCTCCATGCTTGCCGTAGCGTCGATAGACCTCCTGGATCACGCTCTCGCGCCGGTCGCCGCTGGGAAGGTCCAGATCGATGTCGGGCCATGTCTTCCGGCCTTCACTAAGAAAGCGTTCGAAGAGGAGATGGCTGGCGATGGGATCGCAAGCGGTGATGCCAAGGCTGTAGCACACGACACTATTGGCCGCGCTGCCGCGCCCCTGCATGAAAATGTCGTTTTGGCTGCAATAGTTCGCGATGTCCCAGACAATAAGAAAGTAGCCGGAGAAGCCGAGGCGGCAGATCAAGTCGAGTTCGAAGTTGAGTTGCTTGCGCACTTTTGCGCTGAGGTGGGAATACCGCGCTCGCGCTCCGGCGAAGGCCACTGTCCGCAGGAACGAATCCATGGTTTCACCGGGAGGCACCGGGTATTTCGGAAATTCGTAACCGAGATTCTCGAGTGTGAATTCGAGGCGTTCAGCCACAAGCGCGGTGTTCTCGACGGCCTCAGGCAGATCGGCGAAGAGGTGCTCCATTTGGCTGGCGGATTTAAGATGTCGCTCGGCGTTGATGCTGAGAAGGCGTCCGGCGGAATCGAAAGATGTGTGATGCCGCGCGCAAGTGAAAAGATCCAGAACGCGGCGTCCGTCGGGTTCGGCGTGAAGCACGCCATTGGTGGCTACCAGCGGAAGCCCCTGTGCACGGGCCAAGGCCACGAGGTGTTGGTTGCGCCAGGTTTCTCCGCGCCGCAGGTGGCGCTGGATTTCAATGAACACATTGTCCTTTCCAAAGATCGCTGCCAATGCCTCGAGTTTTTTAAGGGCTTCCGGCTGGCCGGGATCTCTGAGGATCCCTTCTTCATCGCCCGTCAAGACGAGGAGCCCTTCTGCATAGGCGGGAAGTTCCCTCCAAAACACCGCGGATTCCGTCTTGGTGCCGCGCAATCTGGCTTCAGTAATGAGGCGGCAAAGGTTCCGGTATCCGGTTCGGTTGGCCACAAGGAGAGGCAGGACGCTTTTATCTTCGAGCGTAATTTCCGCGCCGACCAAGGCGCGGACGCCATATTCCATGGAGGCTGCGTGCAGGCGGGGTGAGCCGTAGAGGCCATCACGATCGCACAGCGCGAGCGCCGGAAGACCGAGCCGGGCGGCGGCGCGAACGAGCTCCTCCGGATTCGAGGCGCCACGCAGAAAGCTGAAGGCGCTGCAGGCGTGGAGCTCAATGTAGGTCATGGCAGCGCGGAAAAGATTTTGAACAGAAGGACGCAAAGGGAGCAAAGGAAGGAGGACGGTCTTTACTTTGGGAAATTCTTTGCTTCCCTTGCGGCCTTCTGTGAAATCTGTTTGTGCATTTCCTCTATTTGAAAGCGCATACTCTGAGTCGTGAGGTCATCGGAGCGGCCATCGAAGTCCATCGCTTGAAAGGGTCGGGGTTGATCGAAAGCATTTATGAAAAGTGCCTGGTGCGTGAACTCGATCTGCGGGGCATTCCGAGCATTTCCCAACGTCACGTGCAAATTGAATATAAAGGAATGATTTTTGAGGAACCTTTGCGCTTGGATGTTCTTGTTGAAGAATGCCTGTTGCTGGAACTTAAGTCCGTGCAAGAAATTCTGCCGGTTCATAAGGCACAATTGCTTAGCTACATGAAATTGCTCAATGTGCCTCTTGGCCTGCTGATCAACTTCCACGAAATTAAACTGACTAATGGCATTCACCGAATGATTCTCCCCGGCGCCGACTCTTGATAGAACAATAGACGCAAATGCCGCCGAGGGATGAAGAGGTCTTTGCTTCCTTTGCGGCCTTCTGTGAGAAGGGCTTCCAGGCTTGAACGTCCTTCGGATCCCCACGACAATAGAAGGCTGACCTGCCACACGCTCGTCCGAACCCTCGCGGCCATCGTGATCATCGCGCAAGGCGCACCGGCGGCCGAACCGACTCGTGACTAGTTGGGATGTGGGACTGAAGGGTTTGGAGGCGTAGCCCTCGCCGCCCTCAGTGCGCGCCCCCAGACGTTTCATCAGGTCTTGCGGGCCGTTTAATTTTCTAGCCTTCATAGCAGCCTTCGATTTTCCAGATGGTCTCATGGCGTGAGAGGCGGTAGAGGCCGCCATCGGCGAGCGCCACATCCCATTCCTCTTGCTGCCAGCGTTCGCTGTCCCACCAGTTTCCCGAAAGCCGATAGGGGCCGGCGCATTCACGGATGATGCCGCGCGCCGCGGACGATTCCACCGAGGCCGGGCGTCCATTTTTGCTGCGCACAGCGCTTGGGAGGGCGGGGCGATAGCGGCGCAAGGAAAGGCCGCGCGGCGGTTCACCGGGACCTGCGGGCTTTTTTCCGGTTTCCGTTTCCGCGGCAAAGCAATCCGCCAGCATATAGGAATTCGGCCGGTGAGTTTTGCTCCTGGCGGGGACACCGACGTTTTCATTGCCGAGAAACGCCTTCAATTTTGCGAGCGTTTCTCCGAACCGATTCGGGTCCCGCAAGGCGCTCTCGAAGAGCCGAAGTTGATCTCTCGCGGGAAGCGCCGGGTGGATGTTCAGGCGGATACCTATCGGCCGATTTGCGAGCTGCAGATCTTCAAGATGTGTATGGAGAATGCGGAAAAGGCTCTCCACCTCGGCGGTTGGAACAGGAATGCAAAAAGTGCGTTCGTGGCTCGAACCATCCTCCAGCGGCAGACAGAGCACCAAACTTTGCGCCACACGATAAACGGCCCGCAGCCGTTCGCACAGCCCATCCAAAAATCGCCGCAGCAAAAACAAAAGCGGCTCAATGGTTTCAACCTCGCCGTCGAAATCAAAGGCCTCGGCATATTCCGGCATTGCGCGAACCAAGCGCAGCAGGCGCTTATGACGTCCGGAGACCTTGCGTCGCAAAGCTTCTGCTTCGGGTCCAAGGCGCTCGATGGTTTCCACTTTAGGCAGGTCGAGAAATTCGCCGACGCGGCGAATCCCCCAGCCGTTTAAAATCTGCAGAAGGTTGGCCGAAGGTTCGAGAGCCTCGATGGGCAAGCTGCTCGTGAAAGCTCCGGCATCGTAAACAATAGCCGAAGGCTGCGCTCCATGGGCTGCGAGGTGGGCGAGGTCCGGCGTTGGAGCAATGCCGACCACGGCGCGCAAACCCTGCGCGCGAAGGGACGCGATTTGTTGATCGGCCAGTTGCTGCCAGCAGGTTGCTTTCCCAACATTGCGGAGGTCGGCCACGCACGCGCCGTCGCCGCCAAGCTCCACATCTGGCGAGAGCGTGAGTGCGGTTTGAACCAGGATCTGGTTAAGGCAATGCTCTTGGACCAGAGAACGTGGCCGGATCACGATGCCCGTGTCTCGCGCCATGGCTTGAGCGGAGGTCATGCCTGCGGCGATTCCTTTGGCTTCCGCTTCCTCGTTGACTTCCGCAACGACGCCTTTCAACGTGGCTTCGTCCACAACGACAGCCGGACCGCGCACATCGTTCCAGCGCAAAGCTGCCTGGAGACGGAATCTTGGCAAAAAAATGCAGCCAAACATGGTGCCTCATGCGGATTTTTGAAAGACCTCCACGCACGCAGCCGTGCCGCGCTCAAAGATCCGCACATTGAGATTCTTCCACAGAGCAGGGCGGGGGAAATGCATTGCATCCAGGGCGAGTTCTGAATGGATCGCCATGCGGGTGGCGGCACCTTCCACCATCGGCTGCGGCGTCAGGATCGCTAGCACAGTGGCGGTCGATTCGATGATGCGTTGAAAACGATGCCACGTGCTGGCCGGGATGCGCCGCAACTGTGGCATCGGCAGCATTTGCAGATCCAAAACCACCACCGGCAGATTGCCATCTCGCAGCAGAATGTCCGCCGCCTTGATTGCCGGCCCTGCCGAACCGCACATCACCCAGAGAATGCGACAAAGTTGTTCATCCACCCAATCAGAGGGCTCGAACGAATTCGCAGCGTCGACCAGGCCGACAAAAAGCCCATCGCGCATTGCGGCGTCCACCACAGCGGCCAGAAGCAACCCCCCGCCGGCAATGGACCCACAAACCTCAGTAACCGCGCCTCGGAGAAAGCCCCCATTTTGATCAAAGGCCTTGCAGCCTATGGGCAGCCGCCCCTCCTGCCTGCGCGAAGGTTGGGGGAATTTCTCCGCCACCAACGCGCGCAACTCTTCCATCCGAACAAGTCTGGAATCATGCGTTTGCATGTCGGATCAGCCCGCGAAAAATGCCCGCCACTTTCACGTCCTCGGCTTTTGCCACCAGATCGGTGTAACGCGGATTGCTCGCACGCAGAATGATCTCTGACTTCTCCGGCACCAAAAGCACCCGCTTGAGTGTCGTCTCATGTGCCTCTCCCACGAGCACCGCCGCGATCTCGCCATGCCGGACTGCCAGATTCGGACGCAACAAGACCAAATCTCCATCCAAAATTCCATCGCCAATCATCGAATCCCCGTATACCCGCAGCAGAAAATCCCCCTCCCGATACGGCAGGAGATTTGCGGGCTCCATAATCTCCTCCGCTTGGGCAAGGGCCTCTTCCAAGGGGCCGGCCGGAATCGCTCCCAAAAGCGGAATGCCACCTGCGCCAACCGCGAATCGCGCCTTGGCCGTCAGCCTCACCACCCGCGGCCGGCCTTTTTCTCCTCCGCCTTGGATGGCAACGAATCCATTGCGCTCCATAATGCGCAGAGTCGCAGTCAGACTGCTTTCGGCCGCATACCCGAGCCGTCGCACCAAGTCGGACACAAAAGGCGGTTCCTGTCTCTGCTCGAAAGATAAAACCGCCTTGGCAATGCGGCGGTGAACGGAAGAAAGCAGGCCTTTCATATCGTGTAACTTCACGATAATTTCTGGGGTTCGCAACTTTTTTCTCCGAGCGCGGATGGTCTTTCACGGAGACGTATGACAAACCGTGAGGAGGGCAGGACCGCAAGCGCGTGGCCCGTCGCGATCCAGCATGCCGGCGCGACATCCGAGCTTCCCATCCCCATCACGCTCCGGCCACTTCCCTCCAGATTGGCCTGGGCAACTTGCCGCTCAAACTGCCAGTGGTGCCGCGACAGCCGATTTTCACCAGCGCCACCTCGCGAAGTCTATCCGACCTTTCGAATCACTCGGAAATCCGGATTTCTTCGACTGCGTTTGCCACAACCGCTTCTACAAAGTCTACGGCTTACTGATTCCAGGATGGCATTTCCGCGGGGTTGCGGAATTGTCTTACAATCAATTCGTCCGCGATCCGCGATCCAATCTCCCATGAGGAACCGTCTTACCAGCCAATTATTGAAGGCATTCCTCAATCACAAACTCCAAGAATACGGCAAAATGACCACGCTTCATATTGATACCCAGGCCAAACATATTTCGCTCACGGCGAATCTTCTTGGCGAAACGGAGCCCATTGACGCCAGCATGAAATACATGCTCGAGGAAAGCGACGGCCGCACGTTCTTTGTTCCGCAGGAACTCGATTGCTCGCGTGAATGGCTCTCTCTGCTCGCTCAACAGATGCTCAAAGACAATGTCATTCGCTTCGAAATTCCCAATGGCATAGCCACCACGGTTCTCAAAATGTTGAGAATTTAGAGCGAACGACGGGAGAGAGGTTTCCAGATCATCGAGCGCTAAGCCTTTCTGTCGAAACCACGGCGCTCACGGCGATCCTTCCGTGCCGCCGCTGACCGTGTGCCAGGCGAAGTCGGCTCGAAGCCGACCGACCAAACTTTGTCGCATATGCGACAAAATGTCGTCATTGAGCGCTGGGCGCTGCGGGGTGTGCTGGACGGACAAAGCCGTCGGACTCTTGGAGGAAAAAGCGCGGAGGAGACCCGAGTTGATCGCAGGTCGAGCAGGCGGGGGAAGAGAACTGCGATGGCGAGGAATTCTCTCGGAGAAGTCGAAGACCACCTTTTTGAAAAGGCGAGGGATTTCGCGAGGCAGAGGCATCCGCGGTGCGGGTGCAGGGCGATCACACCAAGAGGTCTCGCAACAAACTTTCGAATCCATGCTCTGGTACGTCCTGGTTATTCTTCTCGTCCTTTGGGCGCTCGGCCTCGGTTTCCACGTGGCGGGCAGTTTGATTCACGTTCTGCTTGTCGTTGCCTTGGTCGTTCTGGTTTTCCAATTGATCTCCGGGCGCCGGGCTCCTTAGACGCCGACCCAAATGCTTTGCCGGGCGACCTCCTTCCGCGGGGCTGGCAGAGAGACGACGAACGTGTAACTGTAAGCGATCATGGTCACTTGGCCACGCAGGCGCTTCTGGTTGGTTTTTTTGATCGGCGTGGTCGTGTTGATGGCCGTGGGGGTCGCGCTCGTCAATCCACAATTGACAAGATATGTGGAGAGTCAGGAGTTCCGGGAGGAGCTCGATAAGCAGACCTCGAAAGGACTGCATTTCGAGGGTCGATACAAGGCCATTCGAAGGACGGGCTTACTGACGGCAACGACCGAAGGCTTCGCTGGCGAGAACGGAGTAAAAGCGATCAAGAGCATCTCGACCGGTAAAACGGAGGCAAAATTCAATCCATGGGGAATCTTTCTGCGGCGCTGGCAGTTGGATTACATCCGCATTCCGGCGGGCCGCGCTGAGATACAGACATACGAACCGAAACCGGAGAGCAAACCACCGAAGCCTTGGTATGCGATCGTTTTGCCGAATCGAGTTTACCTTAAGGAGGTGGAGTGTGAGGCGGCAGACGTCACCTGGCGGTTGCGCGGACGCAAGGCTGGCTTTTTCGGGACCAGGCTGCTGATCACACCGCATGGACGCGATTTCGAGTATCGGGCCAGCGGCGGAACCATGAAGACCGGCATGGTGCCTGACCTCGCGCTCCGGCAAATCCATCTCCTGATTACCAAGGAGCTGCTAAGCCTTTATGAGCTCGAGCTTGCGCCGGATCGACAGAGCGAGGGGCGCATCCGAGTCAAAGGGCAGGCGGGAATGAAGCAGGACAAGAGCGTCTCCGTGGAAATGGAGTTCTCGAGCATTCCCGTGGATCCGTGGATACCGGAGGCTTGGGCAAGTCTGTTTCGTGGCGCGGCTTCGGGAGATGTGGTTTGGAATGGGCGGGATATGACCCTGGAAAGTTCCTCTGGACGCGGAGCGTTTCGAATTGAGGGAGGCCGCGTGGCCGGCGCGCCCTTTCTCGAAGCAGGCCGCGGCGGTAACGGGCAAGGAATCGATTGAGGAAATCGCGCTTAGCCGATGCTCGTTGGAATTCGAATGGGAATATCCGCGCGCAGAGGTGAAGCAGATTGAGATCGAGGCTGAGGGAGTTTTCCATGTTCGGGGCGGGGTTGTCATCGACAATCAGAGGCTGAGCGGGTCCGTGCAATTCGGCGCAACGCGCAAATACCTCGAGTGGTTGCCGCGGGCCGAGGAGATCTTTGCCCGGGAAAGGGATGGCTATCTCTGGACGACGGTGAATTTGGCGGGCAGCCTGCGAGATCCCAAGGAAGATCTAAGTCCGCGTGTCGCCGAGCTGTTAAAGAAGTCGCCGGGAGCGGCGGTCGGAATTTTTATCCGCCGGATGGGCGAGTGGTTCGAGAAAACATTGAGCGGAAAGTGAGCGGGGAGCACACCGTCCTGCCCGAGGCGGCCGCGTTCTCCGGCACTCAGATGGAACGAAAGGCTGACGCCAAAGCGGACCTTCTCCCCTAAAGGAGAATGTCCGCTTCCCGAATGAGACGTTTAGGAGACTGCCAGGCAACGACGGTGGAAAAAGAGGGCGGAGCCAAACCCTAAGACCAGTAAGACGATACCGCCCGACTCAGGCACACCCTGAGGCTCCGCATAGATAAAATCGTCCATCGCGACAAGATCAAACGGCGTGGTGCCGGTGGTAATCCGCACACGATAGATTTCTTCGCCTGCATTGCCTATCGCGCCTAAGAAGGACAAGCTTTGCTTGCTGACGTCGCCGGGTGGTACGGCTTCGTTAAAGATCAGGTTATTGTTGAGATCGAAAAACTCGAGCGTCGTCTTCGAGGTGCTATCATTCCGATTCACGTCGGTAAATACCGCTCCGAAACCACTGACCGTGGCCGGCACTGAACCGTTCGTCCCCGGAATAAAGAAGGACACGTCGGTTATGTTGCTTCCAATAGGGGAAAATATCCGCTGTAGGCTGAACACCCCGAATGAGAGGGGATCAAGCGCAGTCGGCGGCGCCTGAACGAACCCGGTGCCCGGAGTTGTAAATTGTGCGCCTCGTGTGTTGAGGAAGCCATTGAACGGTGGTGCCTGCAATAGCCGTATCGAAATTAGTGGTGCTGCCCCCGTCCCAGTTGATTTCGCGGCGACCGCCGACTAGTGGACCCGCCGCATTGCCATTGTTGGGGTCTCCCAACGCAGTCCGGAAGCTATCTACCGTAGCTTGAATTGACGCCGTAGGTGTCGTCCCCACCCTCGGAGAAAGTGACGAAAGTCCCGAAGCCGACGCCTGCAACGACCAAGCTGAAAGCCGCCGAGGTAAGAAGAGCAAGTCGCCCTGAAGAATAGTGTATAATATATGTCCTCCCTAAATTTGATTTGTAAGCTTTGAGTAGCATAAGGTGTGCCGTCGTTTTTGCGCCTCAACGCCGTACAATGCAATAAACTTGCTATCAGGAAGTTACGAAGCATACAAACCCCATGACTTTTCACTTGACTTCCTTTTTCGCGGCCGGGTAGCTGTAAAGTTTTCCGACGCCAAGGGAGGTGAAATCCGCCGTGCCGTCGCTTATAACACGCTTTCTTTGAAGTGCATAGCACGATCCCGAACGGGGTGTCAGCATTCTTTACATCTTAGCGAACGCAGCAAAGCCCGACGCCCCGCCAACGCTATCGCTGTAGCCATTTCCCCTTAGGCTCAAATCAAACCCGGTGCGATCGTTAGCCTGGCCCTTAGATGAAGCTTTTCCGTGGCGCGATGAAGGAGTTCCCGACCCCATTTCGATGAGTTCTTAGGTGACCGTTGTCACCAGTGATTGGCGACGACATTGGTATGCTTGCGCAACGTTCCTGCTAAAGCCGGGCTAAGGCTGGCGGGATTTGATGGCAGGTTTGTTTGGACGTGAAATGCGAGCGAGGAGAAGAAAAACCCACGAAACAAACAGGATCGGGCTGAGAACAAGCACGAGCGCCAGGCCGAGGACAGTGGCGAGAATAAGGCTCAGCCGGTCACGCCACTCAAGTTCACGAAAACCCGCTCCGAAACGCCTCATGGAATGTTTTACGAAATCAGAATCGCATCTTGTTTGCGCAGTGTCTGAGCGGTGCCGAACTTCTCCCGCGTCGGTCCCGGTCGGAAAGATTTGCAGTTTGCTCATGGCAGGTGATTCAATTGCCGGTTGCTCTCAGACGCTCCTTTGTCACGATACAAATAGTTCGGCAAGAGACCCTATCATGGGCGGGTTTTTGGCATGAGGAAAAACAAAGGTCTCTGACACAAGGAAGCCATAACAGAACAATCCGGCGAATCAACTCTTTGGCGCTGCTCGCTTTCCTTGAGCGGGCACGGTTTTCTCTACGATTGCTTTTGCCCGGAGAGCAAGCAAGGTGGGGTCGGATAGTGGATACTTTCGAGCATGGCCAGCTTCTTAAGAACGACCAGCGAGGGATTGTCTGATGGCGAGACTGCTTGATTTGTTGCGTTCTGCGGGCTGGCGTGAGTTTGTGCTGCTGCTCGCGGTGGCTGCGCTTTGCGGCGGCGTATTGACTTTCGCCGGCGTCACGGACTTGGTAAGTGAAGGCGAGTTGCACGAAATGGAGATTCGTCTGATGCGCGATCTTCGTTCCGCAGAAGATCCGTCACGTCCCATCGGGCCGCCTTGGCTGGAGCGTTGGAGCCGGGAAATCACGGCACTGGGAAGCGGAGCCGTGCTTTCGCTGATGACCTTGCTGGTGGTGGGATATTTGTTGATCGAGCGTTTATATGCTTCGGCCGTGCTGGTCATGGTGTCCGTTGGCGGCGGGACCTTGTTGACCGCTGGCCTAAAAAGATTCTTTGAGCGGGACAGGCCGGACGTCGTTCCCCATCTGACCGACGCTCTCTTTAAGAGTTACCCAAGCGGGCACTCCATGATGTCATCTGTGGTCTATCTGACTTTGGCGGTGCTTCTCGCTCGGACGATGAAGCGGCGACGGGTGAAGATCTATTTTGTGAGCGCGGCGCTTTTCCTGAGCTTTCTGGTCGGATTGAGCCGGGTGTATCTAGGCGTGCACTATCCTACGGATGTTGTCGCGGGATGGGCCGGCGGCACGGCCTGGGCCGTGCTTTGCTGGCTCGCGGCCTATTTTCTCGAAGAGCGCGGAAAAATCGAGCCAGAGCGAAAATGATTCGGGTTCTGCGATTTGGATAAACGCGGCGGCGCCCTGGCCAGCGATTCTCGAGCATGAAGTATCTCGGCAAGCGCGCTGCTCAAGCTGGAAAGTTGGGTTGGATTGTCCTGTGGCTCCTCGGGGTGCCGATCCCGATTCTCCTTTTCTTTTTCTTGATCCGCGGCTGCACTTGATAACGCCTCCGGAAGGCGATGGGAGAGTCTTGAAAACCCATGCTTGATCGCGTCCGGAATGGGTTGTTTTCCAATCGGGGTGCCGGCTTTAAGCGTCCTTGCGGCGTCAAGATTGCCGGCGCGCCACGAGATCTTGACGGCAAGTGTCCTGCTTCTGGCGACCTCTCGAAGATCGGCAGCAAGAGCGAGGCCGGACATTCTCCAACCATCTGCCACGTGGGATTTTCGCGTATTGGCGTTCCTTCCCGGCAGGCGATCTTAGCGACCGGGATTGACCGGCTCGCGGAGAAGCTTTGACGGGATGCTCGAAGCATGGCAGTACGACCCTCTTGGGCATGTATGCAGCAACAATCATCCCTGATTCCGTCGCTATCGCTCTCCTGGCGCCGACCATATGAGCGCGACCGAAGAAACGGCCAAGCCGCGCTGGCGGCGCTGGCTCAAGCGAATCGGTCTTGGACTGCTCGCGCTTGTCGTCTTGCTGGCGATTTTTCATCGGCCGCTGTTCTTTGAAGGCACGCGTTACTTCATCGTTCGCGTTGCACAACAGCAGCACCTCGATCTAACCTACGAAGTAAGCGGATCGATCTTCACGACGCTGAGCATATCGAATCTGCGTGGAATTCCCACCGAACCAGGGCCAGTTCAACGTTTGGAGATCGGCACCCTCAATCTGCGTTACAGTCTGATCGGGCTGATCCGCGACGGCCTGCCAGGGTTGCTCAAGCTGGTCGACCTACGCAATGTTTACCTCGAAGTAACTCCGGGCCAACCGTTGCCGCCCGAAAAGGAAAAGAAGCCACAGCAATTCAAGTTTCCGGCGCTGTTTCCCGAATTGCTGAATATCGAGAACGTAAATTTCATCGCTTACGGTCAGAACGGCAACACCGAGCTCGCCGGCCTTTTCCTGAGCCTGCTTCCGGATCGCCCGGGGGTCCTCAAGATTCAGACCCTCGATATTCCCGGCGTGCACCGCTGGACCGAGGTCTCCGGCGCAACCACGTTTCGCGATCGCAATTTGATGATCACGGATCTCCGGATCGGGTCCGAGATCGCGCTCGATAAATTCAATCTTGACGCTTCGAAGCTCGACGATCGCGAGCTCGGTCTCGGCTTGAGCGGCACCTTGTTCAACGCGCCGACAGCCATTACGGCTCGGGTGTCCGATCTGAACGCGACCAACCGTTTGGATGTCCGGGCCGAAAGTTCGGGCCTGCGTTTCGATCAGGTTTGGAAATACCTCAATCTTTCCATCCCCCTTCAAGGGACTCTGGACCGGCTGACAGCGACGTTTGAGGGCGAGCCCGGCCGGCCGTCGGGCTGGTCCGGGCATGGGGAGGCGCACTTGTCGGGTGCGGCTTTCGATCGACAGACGCTTGGCGACATCACGCTTAACGTGGAACTGAGGGACAAACGCGCCAAGGTGACGGTCGCCGACCGTCTCGACCAGGATAACCGGGTGGACTTCGAGGCCGAGGCGGCTTTGCCCGAAACGCCCGGCGATTTCGGCAGGACATCCGCCTCGGGGCGGCTTGAGGTCTTCATGCCGGATCTCGCCGCCCTCATTCTTCCGCTGGACGTCATCGGCGACCTGGCGGCGAACACGGATTTTCAGCTCGTGGATGGAAAGCTTTCCGCCCGGACCGTGCTCGACTCCACCGGTCTGGCGTTCTCCGGGATCGAGCTGACGGGAACACACTTTGATTTAAACTTAGAAAAAGATCTGACGACCAAACCTGACGCGCCTGTTTTTGAAACTCTTGCTACCCGGCTCGATGGCGAGATCAAGAGTGTTCGCTTCCAGAATTATGTCGCCGATTCCTTGAATCTCGCCATGGCCACCCAAGGGCCGGACGTTTCACTAAAGCGCTTGACCCTGGCTAAGGCCGCGAATACCGCGAGTTTTCAGGGAAGCTACCAGCTGCCCGCCGACCTTAAGTCGTGGGCCGCCCAGCCGCTCGATCTTGATCTGGTCATCGATGCGCCTGAGCTAAGCGCTTTCGTTGCACCGGAGAGCGGAACGAACCTCAAAGGCGCGCTGCGGATCAGCGGAAAAGGAAGCGCGCGGGACAGCGCTTACAACGGCAACTTCGCAATTGCCGGCCGCAATATCGAAGCGCAGGGATTGCCTGTGCGCACGATCGATGGGCGCATCGAAGTGGTTGAGAATGAGGCGCGCCTTTCGCAGCTCGATGTCGTCCTCGATGATAAGAATGCAATCCGCGGGGACGCGAGGGTGCAGCTGGCCGAGCCGTTCGCATACAGCGGTTCACTCGACGTTCAGCTCAAGGATTTGTCGCTCTTTCAGCCGCTGCTCGATTACGAAGCGATGCCTCCAAAGGTTGGCGGGTCACTGCGCCTGACATGGCAAGGCAAGGGGGACCTCCGTGCGGCCCAACATACTGGTGACGCTCTCATCGAGCTTGCGGCCGGACAGTTTGGCGATTTGAAAGATCTCTCCGCGCGCGCGACGGCTGCTTACTCCCCGCAATTTATCAACGTGCCGGAGTTTCGAGCCTCAGCGGAAAAATACGGCGAGGCGGTGCTTTCGCTTTTCTGGAAAGACAATCGCCTGAGCGTTTCCAATCTCTCGGTCCGTCAGAAGAAGCTTACGCTCATCGAGGGCTCGCTGGAAATTCCCCTGCATCTCGCCGAGGCGAAGCAACCGGAGCGTCTTATTCCCGACGGCGAACCGCTCAAGCTGGCGTTACGGACCAAGGATCTCGATCTGCGCACGCTCTTTATCCAGTTGGGAGAGAAGAAGCCCCCGATGAGCGGGGTGCTAAATCTGGATGTCAATGCCGAAGGAACGCTCGACGATCTGGTCGCAAGGGCAACGCTGCGCGCGGCCCGAATGCAATCCACCGAAGCTGCAGAGTTCGCCCCGGCTGACGGTTCGCTCGATTTTGAGTTCCGCGGGGACCGACTGCGTCTTAACGGTGAGGTTCGACAGAAGCTGATCCAGCCGTTGCGAATATCCGGGAACGTTCCCTTCGATATTCCAGCGATCAGAAAGAACCGGCGGATTGATCCGCAGACGCCCATGGATCTTCGTGTGTCCATGCCGCGCTCGTCGCTGGCTTTCCTGAGCAGCCTGGTTCCCGCGATCCGCCAAAGCCGCGGAACCGCAACGGTCGATGTAAACGTAACCGGGACTTTTGGGCAGCCGAACCTTTCCGGCGGAATCGCGGCGGACCTCTCCACACTGCGTTTCGCGGACCCGATTCTGCCGCCCATTGGAAATACAGCGCTCCGGATAGACTTCACCCGTGATCGCGTGACCATAAATCGCTTCAACGTCGCGCTTGGTGGCGGATCATTTAACGCCGGCGGAAGCATCAGCCTGACACCCCTGAACAATCCGGTTCTCGACATCCGCCTGAACGGTCGCAACGCACTCATCGTTCAGAACGATATGATCAGCGTACGCGCTTCGGCCGATCTGCGATTGAGCGGGCCTCTAAATGCGGCCAGCGTGACGGGAGATCTCCTTGTCACGAGAAGCGGATTCTTTAAGGACATCGATATCCTGCCCATCGGCTTGCCCGGGCGTCCCGCCCCACAGCCTCCGATGCAACCCCTCTTGATCAGCTTTCCCGATCCGCCCCTTAGGGATTGGACCTTTAACGTCGCCATTCGAACGGCAGATCCCTTTCGCATTCAAAGTAATCTCGCCAATGGCCGCGTCACCGGGAATCTCACCTTCGGAGGAACCGGTCTTGAACCATGGCTCGACGGAACTCTCTACGTTGAACAACTCACGGCCACGCTGCCCTTCAGCCAGCTTCAAATCGATTCAAGCATCGTTTATTTCTCTCGGGACGATCCGTTCATGCCCTATCTTAATTTGAGGGGAAATTCCACAATTCGCGAATACCGTATATCGGTCTACATCACCGGGCCGATCACGAATCCGCAAGCGGTCTTCAGCAGCAATCCGCCGCTTCCGCAGTCCGAAATCGTTGCCTTGATTGCCACAGGCTCCACCACCCGGGAGCTTTCCAGCGATCCGAACGTGCTGGCCGGACGCGCCGCGATCCTTCTTCTTCAAAAGATCTATCGCAGCGTTTTCCGGCGGAACAAGCCTCCGGCGGCGAGCGATTCGTATCTTAGCCGGGTTCAGTTCGATTTCGGAGCAGTCGATCCGAGAACGGGAAAACAGGCCGCATCCCTAAGTCTTCCGTTGTCGGATCAACTTGTCCTTGTCGGCGGGCTGAGTGTCGACGGCAATTTCCGCGGCCAGGTTAAATATCTCTTGCGATTCAAATGAGGCGCCTGATTTCGGTTCTCGCGATGGCAGTGGCCCAGGCTGCCGCTCAGACCGATACGGCGCCGGAGTTGGCACAACCGCCTCCTGCCGTTAGTTTGCCGAAGCCGGATGTTCGGCCGGCGCTGAAAAGAGGCAAACTTCAGATCGAATTCCAAGGCACTACCGCGTTTAAGGACTGGCAATTGCGCGAAGGGATCGCCCGCCAGATCCAATCCATCGAGGAGTTTGGGCTCGATGAAGCGAATGTTTACGATGCCGTGTTCTTCCTGGAGTCGTTTTACAGAAGACATGGCTATTCTCAGGCGGAGGTGACATCGGATGTTCTAGGTCCTTGGCGGCTGCGTTTAATCGTGAATGAAGGACCGCTTACCCGGGTCGGGGCCATCACGTTCATCGGGAATAATTCCTATGATACGGCGACGCTGACGAATTATCTGCTCGGCCCCACTCGTGAGCGCTATCCTCGAATCCGGCAAGACACGCGCCTCCCCTTTATCGAGTCGGACATTTTTTTTGGAGCGGAACTTGTCAGGCGACTCTATGCCGCGGAAGGCTATCTGAATTCGGTAGTCAATCCTCCTGAGTTCACCTTGAATTCGGACAATACGTCCGCGGCGGTTTCACTGACCATCCGGGAAGGCATCCAGTTTCGCTTTGGCGCGATTCAATTTGAGGGTCCAGTCGTCTTTCCTCGCGAAACATTGCTCGCAGAAATCGCCCAGGAGACGAAGACGTTCTACACAGCGGGAAGGCTCGCTTCGGCGCGAAGGAGGCTTGAGGATTTTTACAAGAAGCGCGGCTATTTCAAAGTCAGTGTGGAGGCCAGCGGAGATCCCGAATCGGCCAAAGACGGCAAGGTCCGTGCCGTCTTCCGAATCGAGCCTGGGTCCATTTTCCGATTCGACGGGACGACCGTGAGCGGGACTCAGCGCGTCAAGCCCTCCTTCATCGAAAAACGCCTCCGTCGACTGAAAGGAGAGGTTTACAATCCCGCGTTGCTTGACCGTCGTTTTCGTGAGCTTATCGAAACCGGCCTTTTTCAGGACCTGCGAATCACCCCCGAGGCTATTGAGAGCGATCTCGTGCGGCTGGATGTGCGTGTTGAGGAAGCGAAGTCGAAAGAACTCGGCCTCGGCCTCGGCTATGGCAGTTTTTACGGACTCATCATCGACGCAAATTATACCAACCGAAATCTTTTCGGAACGGGGCGGCGGCTGAGCTTTACGCCGGAATGGAATCAACGGGGCTTCAGCGGGGAAGTTGTCTACACCGACCCATGGTTTTTCGATACCGACTACGCTCTCAAGCTGCGCCTTTACGCGTTGACTTCCACACTAAAGGGCTACTCGAAGAACGAAGTCGGATTTTCGCCCAGCCTGTCCCGACAAATCACCGATCATTGGGAGGTGTCGGCTTTTTTGCTCGCGAAATACGTCGCCCTCACGGAGATACTCATCGACCCTTCCAGTCTGGTGGGGCCGGACGATTATTCGGTGTTCGGCCTGGGGGTGTCGCAGACCCTCGACTACCGCAACAACAAAGTCTTGCCGACCAGGGGCTTCATCCTCGACGCTTCGCTCGGTTTCGCTCCCAACGGCATCGGGTCCATTTCCTTTGTCCGCGGCCGCGTTCGTTTCTCCTACTACGTGCCCGTGACCGCGAAATCATCGCTGGCGCTCGGCGCTCGAGCGGGCCTTATCTCTCCTCTGAGCAGCGAAGAGCTCCCAATCGATGAGCGGTTTTTCAACGGAGGCGCCACAACCGTGCGCAGCTTTTCCGAACTGACCCTGGGGCCCAGGGATGACGCAGGCTATCCTCTCGGAGGCGAGAGCTTCACCGTTTTCAACATAGAGTATACATTTCCCATCTGGGGCGATGTTTATGGAGCGCTGTTTTTGGATGCCGGCAACGTCGTGCAGAATGCGGCAAACTTCGGCGTGGAAGATATGCGCTACGCGATCGGCGGCGGCCTGCGATACAATCTCCCCATCGGAGCGATTCGGTTCGACTACGGACTAAATCCTTCCCCCAACCCGGGCGAGGCGCAGGGCGCCTTCCATTTCGCAATCGGAGTTGCGTTTTGAGGCGAATGCCGAAAGGCTTTCCACGTCTCCGGCAGGCTTCGATGTTAGTTGCAGCGCCCCTTGCGCTAAAAGCGCCTGAGGAAGCGCAGCCACCAGCAGACAGGCCTTCGCATCGGGACCGGCCTGCGGCTGGCTTCCGGCAAACAAGGCGAGCCTTCGCGAAATTCCGCGACGCACAGGCAATTGTGTCGATATTAAGCCCATGGCTGGCACCGACGCTTTCGCTCATCGTTTTATTCCCATAGGAAAGAAAAGTCCCGTGTTGCTTCTTCTCCACGGTACCGGCGGAAACGAAGACGACCTGCTTGATCTTGGCCGGTCGCTGCATCCGGGGGCGGCTTTGCTCAGTCCCCGAGGAAAGGTCCTCGAGAATGGCATGCCTCGCTTTTTCCGCCGTCTGGCCGAGGGCGTCTTTGATGAGGCAGACCTGATTCAGCGAACGCACGAGCTCGCCGACTTTGTCGCGGCCGCGGCCGCGGAGTACGAACTGCAGACACGCAAGATCGTCGCCGTTGGATACTCAAACGGTGCAAACATGGCCGCGAGCATGCTCCTTTTGCGGCCAGAAACATTGTCTGGCGCGGTCCTCTTGCGGGCGATGCTCCCGATCGTTCCGGAAGGCATGCCAGATCTTACCGGGATTCCGGTGTTCCTCGCGGTTGGAAAACAGGATGCCTTCATTCCTCCGGAGGGCGCGGAGCGACTCGCAGCCCTCCTCCGAAAAGCTGGCGCCGACCTCACCCTGCAATGGCGCGATCGCGGGCATCAACTCGACCTCGAAGACATAGACGAAACCAGAGTGTGGCTAAAGGGACATTTTTCCTAAAGCTGATAGAATGTAACTCACTAATAATATGTAAGTAATGCAGATAAATACTGATAATATGTATTTGGGTTTTTGCCCCAGGATCTCAAGAGGGAGAGGGTCTGGACGCGCACGCAGTTGTTGGATATGCTAAGAAAACACGAGCTCTCGCTATCTGTACTCGACCTGTGTCCCGTTGTCGCCGGGGGCACGCCGGCCGACGCCCTTTGGCGTTCTCTTGACCTCGCACGCCACACCGAGAACCTCGGCTATCACCGTTTTTGGGTCGCCGAGCATCATAGTATGCCCGGAATCGCGAGCGCGGCGACCGCTGTGGTCATCGGGCACATTGCGGGAGGCACCTCAAGAATCCGGGTAGGTTCCGGAGGAATCATGCTTCTCAATCATGCTCCGCTGGTGATCGCGGAGCAGTTTGGAACTTTGGAATCTTTGTATCCTGGCCGGATTGATCTTGGCCTTGGCCGCGCGCCGGGCACCGATCAAGCGACGATGCGGCTTTTGCGTCGAAATCTGGATGGCACAGGCGAGGAGTTTCCAGAGAAACTGGAGGAACTCCGGCGTTTTCTTGGGCCGGCGACGCCAGGACAGCGTATTCGGGCCGTGCCGGGAGCCGGACTCAAGATCCCAATCTGGCTCCTGGGCTCCGGCGGCTTCAGCGCAAAACTCGCCGGGGAGCTTGGGTTGCCCTTCGCCTCGGCGGGCCATTTTTCGCCCGACAATATCCTGCCGGCGCTCGAAGTTTATCGACGCAGCTTTCGGCCGTCGGCGATGCTGGACGAGCCGTATGCGATGGTCGGCATCAACGTTTTTGCCGCGGACACCGACCAGGAAGCGGAGCGTCTCGCGACCTCCCATTTTCAAGCGCATCTCCGGCTCGCGCAGGGAATTCCGGTAGAACTGCCCCCACCTGTGAGTGGTTTCGAGGAAGTCTGGCAAGGTCAAACCGGTGAGCTGCCCTTCGTGCGAAGCTCGATTATCGGAAGTCCGTCGAAGGTTCAGGCGAAGATACGATCGTTGGTGGAGGTCACCAATGCCGACGAACTCATGATTCATTCGATGATCTTTGATCATCGGGCCCGGCGAAGATCATATGAAATTTTGTGGGAAGTCGCCCGTTCCAACGCCTTGGCCCCGGTTGAGAGCATGCCAACGGGTGCAACCAAGTGACCGGGGCTTCCGGCCAAGGAACGCCGGGAAGCAGAAACGATATCACTTATCCGGGGAAGGCAGTCGGCAATCTTCGAGCATTTGGTATACGGTGTGATCATGCACCTTCACGGTATCCACCATCTCACAGCGATCACGGCAAACGCGCGGGGCAATTTCACCTTCTACACCGAAGTGCTGGGAATGCGCCTGGTGAAAAAGACCGTCAACCAGGACGACGTTTCCGCTTATCACCTCTTTTATGCCGACGGAAAGGGCAGTCCCGGCACGGATTTGACTTTTTTCGACTGGCCGGCTGTTCCTGAGCGGCGAGGTACGCGAAGTATCGCCGGCACCGGATTGCGCGTCGGCGGAGAAGCCGCGTTGCAGTGGTGGTTGGAGCGCTTCGAGGATCGCCAGGTAACACACGGTGAAATCGTCGAGCGGGACGGGCGGTTGACCCTTGATTTCGAAGATCCTGAGGGCCAGCGTTTCAGCCTTGTCGATGACGGGGCGAGCGGGGAAGCGCACCCCTGGGAAAAGAGCCCGGTGCCGACCGAGCATCAGATCCGCGGCCTCGGACCGATCACAATCAGCATTCCCGATCTCGAACGCACAGATCGGGTTCTTCAAGAGCTTCTCAGCATGCGCCCTGCCCGGGAATACCAAGGCAAGGGCAGATCCTCCGTGCATGCCTACGAAATGGGCCCGGGCGGGCCATCCGCGGAATTGCACGTTGCGGTCGAGCCGGAGCTTCCACCGGCACGGCAGGGGGCCGGCGGTGTGCATCATGTCGCCATGCGGACGACCCTCAGCGACTACAACGGGTGGGTGAATCGTCTCGCGCAGGCCCATGTCCCGTCGAGCGGACCCGTGGATCGCTTCTATTTCCGAAGCCTATATTTTCGCGAACCCAGCGGCATTCTCTTCGAGATTGCGACGGATGAGCCGGGCTTCACGGCTGATGAACCGCTTGAGGGTCTGGGGGAACATCTTTCGCTTCCTCCGTTCCTTGAGCATCGCAGACGAGAGATCGAATCCGCGCTCAAGCCGGTCAATTAGTGCAAATGGCCGGGGAAAATTTACAAATGTGCGAGGCAAGTTGACCCGTGTTAGCAAACGGCGAAGGCCATTTGAGCAGACTTCCTCTTGCGTTATCTCAAGCTTGCCGAGGGCTCCCCGAGGCGGCGTTTCGGCGGTTATTTTCGCTTTCGCTAGATCCGTTCGATCTGATGACGCGTAACGCTTCAGGACCACCAAGTGATGTCGGAACATCTCTTCGAACTAGCGACCACGATTCCCGCCTCTCGAGAGTCGGTCTTCTCGTTCTTTTCGGATGCTTCCAATCTTATGCGGCTCACGCCGCCGTCTCTCGGTTTCAAGATTCTCACTCCGGTTCCAATCCGCATGGAGGAAGGAGCACTCATCGACTACAGGATTCTGCTTCGCGGGTTGCCTATGCGCTGGCGCACGCGAATCTGCCGATGGAATCCTCCTTTCGAGTTTATTGATGAGCAGTTGAAGGGCCCGTATCGCAAATGGATTCATCACCATACCTTCGAAGCAACGGACTCCGGGGAGACGTTCATGCGTGATCGAGTGCGCTTCGCGCTGCCTTTTCCTCCCTTCGGCGACATTGCGCTGCCGCTCATCCGGGCGGAAGTTCGAGGCATCTTTGAGTTCAGGCGGAAGGCGATCCTGGAGATTTTCCCGTCGCACGTTGATGAGGAAGTCCCATGAAACACGCGTTCCTTCTGTTGGCTGCCTGGCTGTTATCGGGCTGCGTTACGCCAGCTTCACGCGCGATCGATCCACGTGATTACGCGATCACGACGTGCGAAGTCGGGCCGGAGGAAATAGCGCTCGTTCAAAAGCGCGCGCGAAACTATCTTTCGCGTCACCCCGGCCTCGCCAGTGAGGTGCGGTTGCTCGCGGTGACAGCCAGTTCCGTCTATCCGAGCGAAGTTCAGGATCTCTGGATCAAATTGGGTCGTTCGCAGACTTCAAGCAGCGCCTACCTCCAGCGGAGAGGCCAGTCCTTCAAGCTTTTCTGTGTTTCGCTTGTCGACCGATCAACCCTGCGTCCACTGTCAAACCAGGGATATGTTTTGGCAAACACGCCGGCACGAGGGGAAATCGCTCTTATCGGGGGCCATCGCGCGCTCTATATTGGAACAGGAAGCCCGGGATTTTTCTAAAGCGAATCGTCAGGCGCGGCGATGGCCGGTTGATTCATCGGCTCGCGAGATGAAGAAGCGCCAAGACTTCGGGCTTGCGCATCGGCTTTCAAGTTTCGCTGCTGCCGAACGTGGCTCGATCAATCCGGCAAGTTTTCCGTCGGCCCTCTTGAGATGGCTCCGTATTCAGCGGGCATCGACGTAAACCCAAGCACGAACTCCGGAAAGCAGCGTCGCGGATATCCGCTTGTAGTCGGAGACCTCGTAAGCGTCCGCGTGTTGCAGCTCCTCCGCGGTGACCTCGAAGGCCGTTCCGTGGACGATGTCAGACTGGCGGCCGGTGTAGCTAACTATCGGATGGTGGGTCTTCCCGCTCGTTGCGACGACTGAGGCATCTTCAATCCTCACCAGCGACTGCTTATAGCCAGGCAAACCATCGGCCGTTCCAGCAAGTCTTCGTCCAAATGTCGCGAGCTGCACGGACTCAACTTGCAGGGTGCCGTAAGAGAATAGGAGCTCAGTGACGGATTCGGTCATGGTTGGAAGAGGCCTGGCAGCCATTCCCACGATCCGCGATTCTACTCAAGCGCGAGATCTGGCGCTCCGCGTCGCGCCGAAATCGAGGGGCGGTCGCATCACCGGAGCGTCGCATCGCTGTCGAGCCTTTGAAAATAAAAAGGGGGAGACGCTCGCGTCGATCGGATGGATACCTTTGGCGGAACTTAAGGACAGGGTGCGCATGATTCTTGGACCGTCTTTCTTGCTAGGGTCCTTGCTTTGCGGAGTCTGTTCGCAGATGGAAGAATTTCACAATCGCTTCGGCGGCCGCATCCGCAATGCGGTGCTGGATTTCTGGCGTTTGCAGGGACGCCTCTTCGCTCCGGTTGACGATAACGCCACACTCGAGGAGCACAGCCGGCATTGCGGCCGTCTTAAGCACGACCAGGTCATCAAACTCATAAAGCCCAAAGTCCTTGTCCACCAAGTTTCGGCCCTCGCCCGGAATCTGCTCGGCGTGATGCAAAGTTGGCGAAAATCCTCGGGCAACCATCGCCGCACCGAGGAAACGCGCAAATCGCAGGCTTTCGGCGGATTTCGGATTCTTTCGAGAGAAGAAGATGGAGAAGCCTTTAAATTTGTCCGAGTAGCGTTGCGTCTTTCCATTGACCTCCCATTCCTTCAGGTAATGGCGTTGCACTGAATCGTGGTGTACAGAAAGAAACAAAACCGCGCTCCTTTTCGCCGCGCGCCTCGTGCGCTCGTGGAGCGAGATCGGTTTGCCTTCGGGATTAATAATGAGCGCATCGACTTTGCCGGAATTCTTTACCGATTCGGACAATGCTTGAACGATTCTCCTGTTAAAATGGTATTCGCCCACTCCTCTGGCGCTGTCGGCCCCCGGATGCCTAATCGTGTGCCCGATATCCAACGCGACAAGCGCCTTGACCTCCGAACCCGGGACGGACGCCACCGCCATGCAGCATGCCAGAGAATAGAGCAGTGTCCGGCGCTTCATTTAGCTCGCAATACTCATACCGAAGGACCAGCGACGTGCAAGAACGGGCACACGACGATGCGCCCGTTGCGAGTCTGAGCAACAGCATCGTCGTATGCCGCTCGTACTTTCCCTCAATCCCTGTCTCGGCGTGCGCGTCGCCCGACCGAAGGCTGAAAGGCGCAGTACGGTAACCTGTCGCAGCACAGTCTCCACGGCGGTCGTTTTTCCACAGCCGGCAGGACCGGACACCCACAAGAAGCGTCGGCCGTTCGACGAGCCATCGTTTGACTTGTTCCACGGTCGTCCTGGAGTGTTTCAAATCATGCGTGACAACGCCTTAGGAAAACGACCTGGAAAATCTAAGGCGTTTTTGTCACCGGCTTGCGTCCGGCGAACACCGCCATGTCGCACGAGCGAAGGGTGATTTGAATCACGCGTGCAGGACAAGTTTCAAAGGGGCGGTCCATCGCGTAGTCAAAGCGGCATAAGGCTCTGAAGATCCTCCTCCGCTTCCTCCTCGAAGCGCACCCCCACTCCAAGCAATCGAACGTCGCTTCCTCCACGCAGATAGGCTTCGCCCAGGAGCGCATGAAAGGTCTCCCGGGTCGGGTGCGCGCTCAGACATTCCTTCGTCGTGCGTGTAAAATCGGCGAATTTTACTTTGACGAAAGCCTTGCGGACCTGACGCTGAGAGGCCTTTAGTTTCAACTCACTCTCCAGCTCAACTATCATTGCGTCCATGGCGGCTCGGCAGGCTTCGAGAGAGGTCAAGTTCTCAGAAAAGGTGCACTCACTGCTCAAAGACTTTCGAATTCGATTGGGTTCGATGGACCGGTCGTCCTGGCCCCGGCAAAGTTCGTAGAGATCCTGTCCCCATCGACCGAAGCGCCGGATCATCTCGGCGAGGGAAAATTGCTGAAGGTCACCGCATGTGTGGATCCCCAGGCTTGCGAATTTCTCTGCGCTCTTCGGTCCGACGCCCCAGATCTTGCCGACGGGAAGCTTTTTCATGAATACTTCAACCTCACCCGGGAGGATCGCGAATTGTCCGTTTGGCTTGCGCCAATCACTCGCGATCTTCGCGAGCATCTTATTCGGCGCTATGCCGGCCGAGCATGTCAGCCCGGTGGCCGCGAGAATGCGGCTGCGCAGCTCTCTGGCAATGTCCCAGGCGTAACGCCCGAGATCCGTAACGTCGAGGTAGGCTTCGTCAAGGGAAAGCGGCTCGACCAGCAGCGTGTAACTCAAGAGAATCTTCCGGATCCTGGCGGACTCTGCGCGGTAAAGGTCGAACCGGACGGGAAGGAAAACCAGCTCCGGGCAGAGTTCGCGCGCCTTGAAGCCCGGCATCGCTGAGCGGACGCCAAATCTTCGGGCCTCGTAGTTGCAGGTCGTGACCACGCCGCGCCGGCTTCCTCCGCCGACGGCCACCGGACGCCCCGCGAGCTCAGGACGTTCCCGGAGCTCAATGGCGGCGTAGAAGCAGTCCATGTCGAGATGGATGATCTTGCGCAAAGCGTCTTTTGATTCGACTGGAAACGTAGTTGTATTCGAGGCGCGTTCAATGGGCAAAGGTGCCGGGCTTCGAAACCGGACCTCCTCAGGGCGCCCGCGGAAGTGCGAGAATCGCCCGAGACAGCGGCAAGTCGCGGTGTCGCGGAGGCCGTTTGGACCGGATGCGTCATCGAAATCGTCATCTAACGCACTGGTCAATTCGCGGAACCGATGCATCATGTTTTCATGTCGCTCAAGGACTACGCTCGAAAGCGAGACTTCGCGAAGACCAGGGAGCCAAAAGGGGAGAAATCAGCCAAATCGGGACGCCGTTTCGTGGTCCAAAAGCATGATGCGACCCGGTTACACTACGATTTCCGATTGGAACTCGGGGGGACTTTGAAATCCTGGGCAGTGCCGAAGGGAATACCCTTCGCGAAAGGCGAAAAGCGCCTCGCCGTCCAGGTCGAGGATCATCCCGTCGCCTACTTTGATTTCGAAGGAACTATTCCCAAGGGCGAGTATGGCGGAGGGACTGTGATGGTCTGGGATCGGGGCACATTCGAACCCCTGGCGAAGACTCCGGCCAAGGAACTCGAAGGCGGAAAGCTGCACTTTCTCTTGAACGGCAAGAAACTCCAAGGCGAGTGGTATCTGGTGCGCTTGCGTGACGAGAAACAGTGGTTGCTGATCCGCGGCGGAGAGGACATGCCGCCCGTCTCGAAAAAGCTTGACGATACCTCCGCTCTCTCGGGCAAGAGCATGAAGGAGTTGGCCAAGGGCGATCGCGTATGGCGATCGGGACCGGCGCACAGATCGCGCCCTGCGAGAAAGTCCGCGGTGACCGCGCCCTTGCCGGCCTTTGTCGAACCGATGAAGGCCCTTCTCGCGGAGTCACCGCCTCGCGGCGACTGGCTCTACGAGATCAAATTTGATGGCTTTCGGGCGATTGCGCTCAAGGGAGGCAACGAGACGCGGCTGCTCTCGCGCAACGAAAAGGACTTCGGGGGGAAATTCCCGGAAGTAATCGAATCGATCTCCGAACTAAAGGTTCGAGACGCCATTATTGATGGGGAAATTGTCGCGCTCGATGAAAAGGGTCTGTCGTCCTTTCAGTTGCTTCAGGCATTCGAACTCGGCCGCGAGCGCCCGCCGATCTTTTTCTATGCTTTCGATCTCCTGCGTCTCGATGGAAAGGATCTTTGTGAACGCCCTCTAAGCGAACGAAAAACGATGCTCCAAAAGCTCTTGAAGCATGCGCCGGGAGTTATTCGGTTTTCGGCTTCTTTGGGCGAAGACGCGAAAGAACTCGTTCGGCAGGCGAGCGAAATCGGGCTGGAGGGACTGATTGGCAAGCGTAAGGATTCCAGCTATGAGGCCGGGCGGCGCAGCGGTGCCTGGATCAAATTGAAGTTCCATCGCGAGCAAGAGTTCGTCATCGGTGGCTATACGGCTCCCAGCGGCACACGAAAGCATTTTGGAGCGCTTCTGGTGGGGGTTTACGAAGGTCAGGAACTCAACTTCGTGGGGAAGGTCGGAACTGGTTTCAATATGGCCCTGCTGAGAAACCTTCACAGCAGATTTCAGAAGATTCAGCGAGAAAATTGTCCATTCACGAATCTGCCGGAGAAGCGAAGCGCACGCTATGGTCAGACCATCACCGCTGCAGAAATGAAGCGATGCCGTTGGGTAGAACCGAGCATGGTTTGCCAAGTAAGATTTTCAGAATGGACCCGCGACGAGAAACTTCGCCAACCGGTGTTTCTCGGAGTTCGGGAGGACAAGAACGCGCCGGAAGTTGTCCGCGAGAAGGCTCGCAGCGGCGGATCGACATGATCGAGCGTCATGTTCGCGGCAACTCGCAAATATCCTTACCGGAATCGAAACGTCGTTCGTGGAGCTTGAGCATTGTTCGAACTTGACTTGGTAGCTGCTCAAACAGCATCCCACAATGAAAACGCCTGGCGAGAGCCGATTCGGTAAGCTTCCATTAATGACACACGATACGCGATCTCGTATCGTTACGAAGTCACGCCGGAAATCCATCTCCGGATGTGTTGCGGGCATCCTGCTCGCGGCGGCGCTGGTCTTCCCAATCTCTCTCGTGCGAGCCGACGAGAAGGGCAAGTGGATCGGGACCTGGTCAGCCAGCCCGCAACCGGTCTGGGATTCAGATTTTCTCGCACCCATCAATTTTCCCCGCAACCTTTGGAATCAAACGATACGGCAGATTGCGCGCGTCTCGCTCGGTGGCAAACACGCGCGCGTGGTTCTATCGAATGAATATGGCGTGCAGCCGCTAATGATCGGAGCTGCCCATATCGCTCTTTCCGATAGCGGCGCCGCGATTAAGGAGGGCTCCGATCGGGTGCTGACCTTCAGCGGCAATGAATCGTTTACGATACCGCCCGGCGCGCTGGCGATCAGCGACCCAGTCGACCTTCCCGTCCCGCCGCTAAGCAGCGTGGCGGTGAGTCTTTTCCTGCCGGAGGTGACGCCGACGACGACCATGCATTGGGACGGCCGCCAGACCGCCTATATCGTGGCGGGGAATAAGGCTGGCGACGCCGACTTGAAACCCGATTCAAAAATCGAATCACGCTTGTTCCTGAGCGGGATTCTCGTCGACGCGCCTGAAGACGCGCGCGCGATCGTGACTTTCGGCGACTCGATCACGGATGGGGACGGCTCCACGCTCGATGCCAATCATCGCTGGCCGGATTTGCTCGCCGAGAGACTTCAGACGGCGAACGGCGCCCCGGTCGCCGTCCTCAACGAAGGAATTTCCGGCGCCCGAGTGCTCACCGATCGCATGGGTGTGAACGCGCTGGCGCGTTTCGATGAAGATGTGCTCAGTCATCCGCGGGCCGACACGGTCATCCTGATGATGGGTATCAATGATATCGGCTGGCCTGACTCCGTTTTGGAGAAGGATGGAGCGGCGCCTTCCGCGGAAGAGATCATTGATGGTTACGAGCAACTGATCGCGCGCGCCCACGACCACGGAATGCGGATCATTGGCGCCACGCTGACCCCCTTCGCGGTTGCGTTCAAGGGAACGCCGCTGGAGGGCTATTACAGCGCCGACAAGGAAGCAAAGCGTGTGGCTGTCAACGAGTGGATTCGGACAAGCGGCGCCTTCGACGGCGTGATCGACTTCGATGCGGTGTTGCGAGACCCGTCTCATCCAGCAAGCATGCTCCCGGCCTACGACAAAGGTGATAATTTGCATCCGAACGATGCGGGTTATAAGGCGATGGCGGAGTCCATCGACCTCGGCTTGCTGACCGAGAAAAAGTGATTGGCCGTTCGCCGGCGCTGCCTACGGAGGCCAGGTGGAATTTCTGGCAATAGCGCCGGATTCGCGCTCGCGTCCGCCCAGGTTTCAAATGGACGAAGTAGCCTGCGGGTGAATTCCCAGCGACGCGGCATCGCCGCCAATCGAGACGACAGGGTCATTCGCGCGTTCCCTCGGCTGGCAGTTTGGCTTTAATACGCCATCGCTTCGTGCGCAGAGTGAGCAATGCACCGGGAAATCGAGACTCATTTTCTCCGCTTCTAGCGCCTGGAAGAAGGGATGAACGCAAAGAGGAAGATCGTGTAGCGCATTGTTGTGGACATTCTTATCTTCCAACAACTTGCCGTTTCGCTCGGCTTGGGGTTGCTTTTAGGCCTGGAGCGCGAGCGGCGGGGAACGCCGATCGGCGGTATTCGCACGTTTCCGATCATTTCGCTCTTCGGAACGGTATGTGCCCAGGTCGGGCAGACCTTCGGCGGATGGGTCGTTGCGATTGGAATGCTCGCGCTCGCTGCGATCGTAGTTTCCGCGAATTTTGCACAAGTCAGGAAGGGCACGATCGATCCGGGCATGACGACAGAAGTCGCAGCTCTCCTGCTTTACGGAGTCGGAGCGCTGATTGTGATCGGACACCTTGCGGCGGCGGTTGTCATCGCCGGCGCCATGGCCCTGCTCCTGCACTCAAAGAGGCCACTGCATAATTTTGCCAGCGCGGTCGGCGACCGCGACATGCGAGCAATCATGCAGTTTGTTTTGCTCAGTCTTGTCATTCTTCCGATCCTGCCATCCGAGGACTACGGACCTTACGGCGTTTGGAATCCTTTCAAGATCTGGTTGATGGTCGTGCTGATCGTTGGCATCAGTCTCGGAGGTTACGTCGCTTACAAGTTCTTTGGCGCTCGGGCAGGGTCGCTTCTTGGGGGCATTATCGGCGGGTTGGTTTCGAGCACCGCGACGACCGTTAGCTATTCGCGACGAGCCGCCTCGGAGGCGGCGCTGGCTCCTCTGGGCGCGTTTGTCATCATGACGGCGTCCTGTATTTCCATCGTGCGCGTGCTCGTGGAGGTCGCCGCGGTCGCGCCCGGCCAATTTGGAGCCATTGCGCTGCCACTCAGCGGCATGCTCGTGTTCTCCTGCCTGGTTGCGGTGGCGCTATTCCTGCCGAGCCGAAAGCAGGTTGCAAAGATGCCGGAGCAGAAAAATCCCGCTGAGCTGAAACCGGCGCTGATTTTCGGCGCCTTATATGCCCTCGTCCTCCTGGCAGTCGCGGTCGCAAAGGAGTTTTTCGGATCTGCGGGCCTTTACATGGTGGCGGTCATTTCGGGTCTGACTGATCTCGATGCAATTACGCTTTCCACCGGGCAACTTGCCGGTTCGGAGGCGATCGACGCGGTGACTGCGTGGCGGGTCATCCTCATCGCGATCATGTCAAACTTTCTCTTTAAGTTCGGGATCGTTGCGGCCCTGGGATCCTCCGCCCTTACGCGTTGGATCGGGTCCGCTTTCGCCGCCGCTCTTGTCGCAGGAGGAGCGATCTTACTGTTCTGGCCCGGCTAAGCGGCCAGCGATCCTGTCGACGCTGGCCCCGTCAGGCGCTACTGATCGCGGTTAGTTTGCCGTGACCGGCTTGCTGACCGGTTCCGTGATCAAGCGAAATGAACCGTCGTCGTCACGGTAGAAGCCGCGAAGAAGCACCTTGGCTGAATCGCCAACCTGGTTGATCTTTTTTGAATTACGCGCATCTTCCCTGCTCCAGCCGCCGGAGATGACGCGGCCCCGTTTGTCAATGACCTCGTTCACGGGTCGAACCAGTTTGGCGTATTCTGCGTCGCTCAACCGGACATCTTGCAGATCTTTCCGATTATAAAGTGAAACCCACCATGCGCCGTACGCATCCGGCGCATTTTTTGGCGTGATCTCGATGGTGAGGTTTCCCGCTTGAGCGATCCCTTTTTCGAGACCGAGCGAGTAGAGAGTGCCAATTTCCTCCCGCGTCGTTAGAAATCCCGCCAAGTATCCCCGAAGAGTCTTCCGCAACTTTGCTTTTCCGGACGTCGGGCCATAGATTCCCAGCTCGACCCCCGCGGGGTTTTCGGGATCCCCATAGATGTTCAGCTCGACGTCGTTGTTTACGCGGAAGGATTTGTAGGGAACATTCTTGAAGTCGCCGACATCAATCACCGTCGCGGGAATTTCCACGAGGGACTTGATGGCGTCGTGGGTGCGAAGATCGTTGGCGATGACGCGCCACGACGGCAGCTTGCCTTTGCGATTAAGGTCGGTGTAGAGCGCCTTCGCATCGGAGTTGTCGTTGATGCGCACGATCTTGTTCTTGGGATACGCATTCTCTTTGTGCTTCTGCTGCATCAAGACGGTGTCCCTGGTGTTCCTGATGATCAGTCCATGGACGATGCTTCCATCCTTGAGAACAATGCTGTCGGGTGCGCGAAATGAATCGTCGGCCGCGCGCAAAGAGGCGCCAAAGCAAAGCGAAAGAAAAATCGCCGGAGCAAACGTGCGCGCGGAATTCCTGATTGAAGAGATTGCCATTGCGCGGTAAGCGAACCATCTTCTGCAGACGGCTTCAACATGAATATCACCAAATGGTATCTACTTCCGACGGCAATTTTCGTTGTGTCCGCCTCCGGGTGCGTTATGCCACCCAAGGCGTACAAAAAACCGGTCGCGACCAAGGCGGTGAACACGGGGAAATTCTGGTGGGGCACTTCGACGGCAAGTTTCCAGAACGAAGACCGCGGGGTTGCGGCAGGTTCTCCATACTACTTTAGGACGGACTGGGACGTTTTCGCCGACGAAGGACACATTCCCCCGCGCGGGGACGATGCGACGTTTTCGTGGACGAATTTCAACAGGGACCTGAGAACCCTGCGGGCGCTTGGCGTCAACCATTACCGCTTTGGCATCGAATGGGGGCGGGTAGAGCCTAAGCCGGGAGTCTTCAACGAGGCCGCGATCCAGCAATACGTGAACATGGCTCGCAAGTTGAGGGCGTCGGGCATCGAACCGATTGTCACCTTGTGGCATTTTACATTCCCTTCGTGGCTTTACGATAGCAACAAGAAGCGAATCTCGAATTTTCTGCACCCGGATGTCGAAACCGCCTGGCGAAGGTATGTTGAAAAAATGGTCACGGCGCTTGCTCCTTACGTGCGCATCTACGTTCCTCAGAACGAACCCAACGGCGACCTCTACATCGGGTATTTCGGCGGACACTGGCCGCCCGGCCTCTTGCTGACCCCACTTGCGTTAAAGAAGGCGACGAAGGTCGCCGTGAGAATGTATCGGGACGCCGTCGCGATCATCCGCCACCACCGCCCGGATGCCATCGTCATGGGAATTTACTCCCTTCCGAACTGGCGTCGAAAGTATCTCCAGGATCCCACTGGCTTCGTTTACAACATGATGATGCATCAGAATTGGGATCATCTCGACAAAGTGGCGGACGTCACGGATATCATCGGACTCAATTACTATTATTCGCAGGATGCCACACCGCTGCGCTTCATCCTTCGGGGCCACGGCGAGGAAAGCTCCAGCTACACGCAGAACGGATGGGAGATCGACCCCGAGGGATTTTATCAGAGTCTAAGCACGGCTTACAAACGCTATGGCAAACCGATCGTCGTCTCCGAGAATGGCATTGGGACGCAAAGCGAGCAGAAAAAGATTCGCTACTTTCGCGAGCACGTAAACCAGATGCGCCGCGCGATGTCAGACGGTGTGGATGTGCGCGGCTACTTCCCCTGGACCCTCGTTGACAACTATGAGTGGGCGGAGGGTTATGCGGCGAACTTTGGGCTCACGAGCCTCAACCCCAAGACGAAGGAGCTCGTAATCGAACCGACGGGCATTTGGTTCAGTAAATTTATCGAGGCCCATCCAGAGCCATAGCTCGCGCTGATTCTTCAGCCGAGACGGCACTTAGGCCGCCCGGCAGTCAGGAGACTTGGTTGACTTAATTTTTTGCGAGGGTTGGTCTCAAGTTCGCAGCAAGGCGACTCTGTAAAATCTTTCGGCCGTGGAGTTCGGCGCGGCCAAACACCGCCTTGTAAACTTCGCAGTAGGGATCCTTGGCCATCATCGTGCCCAGGGCGCTGTAGGTGCGAACCGGACAGCCGCCGTGGCAAATTGAGAGATAGCGGCAGGAGAGACAGTCTTCGTCTTCCACCAGTCGTTTTGGTCGTTCGACAAACTCGCGTCGTGCGGTGCTGGTCCTTAGCATTCGGGTCAAATCCGCTTCTCGAAAGATGTTACCGAAGAAGCTTTCCGGATAGCTCGTGACCCAGCAGTCGCATTGGGCGACCGTTCCCTTGGAGTCGACCGAGATAAACTGATTGGAGCAATTTTCCTTCCAGATGCAAGGAAGGCGCGCTGGGCGGCCGGCGAAGTGGTCGATGAGCGCGTCGAACGGCCCGAGCGACACGCCTGAGTCGTAGCCGCGCTCCATCCAGATATCAAAGAGACCAGCGAGGAAGCCGGCCAACTCCTTCATATCGAGCTGAAAGGCGCCCTCGACTTCCGCTGCGGGACCACCCGGAAACGGTGTATTCACCTGGAAGTTCTCGACTCCAAGCTCTTCGGTGAAGTAGCGGTAGAATCTTTCAGGGCCCGCTTCGAGACTTCCCTGATGCAGCACGGCGATGACTCCGACTTCAAGGTCTGCCGCTTGGGCCTCCTGGAGCTTTCGCGTCCACAGGCGCGTGTAGGCCTCAGCGCCTCCCTTGAAGAGCTTGCGGTGCAGGTTGGGATAGTCCATCGACGTTCCCAACGAGCCTTGAAACATTGTCCGGATGACTTCGTTCCACGCTTCCGAGTAGCCGATCAAATTCGTCTGGAGATAGTGGGTGAACGTGCGACCGTTTTGCGCGGCGGCCCGGTCCATGATTCGACCCGCTTCGACGAACCATGCCGGGCCCATGATCATCGCTTCTCCGCCCTGCCAGTAGATCTCGCATTGCTCGATGCCCTCGTGCTCGAGGTGATCCAGCAGGCGTTTGGTCAGCAAGGGCAGAAGGGTCAGCGAAAGGCGGTGTGGTTCCTTGCGTTCGAAGCAGTATTCGCAAGCCACATTGCAGTCAGAAGTTGGAAGCAGAATTACGCTGAATACGCGGCCATTCATGGGTTGCGGCTCCCGATCAGGCAGGTTGCGCTTCACAGCCGGCCAGATCTCGCTCGATCTCGTCCGCCGCGGCTCGCAGGGTGGCAAAAAGTTGTTTCACCTCGCGACACGGGTATTCCGGATTCGGCCATTTAAAATAACCCTGACACAATAGCTGCCAGGGGCAGGTCGCGCACTCGGCTCCCTCGCCAATCAATCTCGCCAGATGACTTTTCACAAAGTCGCGCAAAGAGGTTTCCTCCGTCAACCGCCGGGCCGTGCGGGGTAATTCCATCCCACCTTTGGAGTCGTAGTGGCGAAAAACTGCCGGGTCCTCTTCGCAGATGATCCACAAGGAACCGGTTTGCGAGCCGCGCATCCAAGCCAGCGCAGAATGAAAAAACTCAATCGGCGCTTCCACCATGGGATCGTGAAGGTAGCAGGCCAACACCTCAGCAAGTTCCGCAATTGCTTCAGCCGACGGCTGGCCGGGAAGGACCCGAACTGGCAGACCCAGCGACGCGGCGAGCCTGACCGCCTTGAGAAACCCGGGCGTTGCAGGAACGCTCACGCGAACATCGCGCACGGCCAGGACGTCCACGAGCCTGTAGAGATCGGAAAATTCGCTGCCGGGCGCGGAAAGGACGACATCCAAAGGTATGTCGCCGGTCCCCTGAGCTGCGAACGCCCATGTGTCCGGATCACCCGAAAGGCCTTCGACCTGGATCCACTGCAGACCGGGAGAGCGGTCGTGCTGCCATCGGTTCAGTTCCTCCCGGCTCCTCACGATGACAACGAAGGGTTCGTCGCCCGGGCCTCCTTTGAAGTCAGCCGGCAAGAAGATCAGTGGCTTTTCGACTTCCTGCGACACACGGCCGATTCCGATAAAACGTTGCTACCAGCGATTGATCCAGCCGCCTCCGCCCCCGCCGCGGCGGTTTATCCAACCGCCTCCGCCCCCGCGGCCGTTGATCCACCCTCCGGCGCGATTGACCCAACCGCCACCGTTGATCCAACCACCGCCGCCGCGAACCACGCCCCTGCGATTTATCCACGCGCCCGCACGGGCTTCCGGGGAGGAGAAAAGCCAAATGCCCCCGACGGCCGCCACGATCGCTGCACCCGACCACTTTCCGAGGCTCCGAAGAAACGACCTTCGATCCAGCGATTCCGTCTCGGCGGCGGCCGCATTTTCAATGGATGATTGGCCACTCATAGAGAAAAGCCTTTTTGGTTGATCATTTCTTTTCCTCGGTTTCCGCTTTTACGTCTCCCGTCAGTGTCGAGAAATGCAGGGCGGCGATGCGCCAGGCGCCGGCATCCTTCGCGACGGTGAGCGAGATGTTCAAGGGAAAGGCGACATCCTTCCCGTCTTTCTTTCCCGTAATATTACCCGATGCCATTAGCCAGCCCATGTCCGCAGTCACGCCACCGATCTTGAACTGATATTCAAAGTCCTGCTGCCCTTTGTCGAAGCCTTCAAAGAAGTGCTCGTAGGCCACCTTGAGCTCTTCCGGGCCAATCCAAACCTCGCCCGGACCGGTGCCCATGATCGCAGCCTTTTCGGTCAGCGTGGCCATCACTCCCTTGAGATCATGATTCGTCATGGCTTCGTCATGCGCTTTCAAAAGAGCGCGAATTTTTTCCACCTCGGGGTTTGCTTCCTGGGGGTCTTCAGACCGCGCGGAGGGAGCGACCATGGCCAGAGCAGACAGGCCGGCCACACCTGTTAGGATTGCTTCTTTTCGGGTCATGACGATGTAGTTACCTCAGCGGTGTCCGTGACTCCAGCTAATTCAGTTGCGCGGCCCTCCGATCGTGGCCGGCACGTCGTCAGGGCGTTTTGCTCTTTGAGAGGTAGCGAAGCAGGATCTTTCTGATTTCAGCCTCGGTATTTGGATGGGTCTGCACATCGTGGCCCGTCGGAACAATCAATTCGGACTCGGCATCCTTCAGATGTGAGCTCCAGTAGCCGACGACGCCGTCCGAGCTATCCGGGGAATCGCCTCGGCCTCGATCTCCAATGACGGAGTGGTAAGTCAAGCCGGTGGCGAATGGAGCGCGCTGGAATGCCCTGCCGATTGGCGCCTCCTGGGATAGCGAATCGATTCCCGTAAACGAGCGCCTGCTCACCTTCACGCCGTCGAGCGCGTCAACGAGCGCCGAAAGCACCCGGCTCTGAAAGTGGAGGAGACTCGCGGGCAAGCCCACGAGCTTGCGTCCAAGCTGAGCAAACGACGCATCGGCCATCCGCGTTCCGCGATGCGGAGTCGCCAGGAAGATTACTTCTTTTACCCCGGGGACCGGAGTCCAAAAAATCAATCTGCGGAGTTCCTCGCGATCTTCCGGCTCCAACTTGATCTGATCGAAAGGCTTTCTGGAGACGGTGGCCCAGAATTGATCACCCATCTCCGTGGCAAGGATTCGTGCGATGATTCCTCCCATGCTGTAACCGACCACCACCATGTTATTCGACGCGCGGGATCCGCCGCCGGGATCGCCCAAGCGGCGGATGGCCGCGATCCTCTCGCGAATGAGCGCGGCGGACTGAGTGACGGGTATGCCTGTCGAATAAAAGGCGTACCAAAATTGGTAGTTGCTCCGGATAATGCGATTTTCCATCGCAGCGGTCGCAACGTTGCGCCAAACCAGCGGTGAAGACATGAGGCCGTGCAAAAGCAGAACCGGAATGCGATTGGGGTCAAAAGGCTCGATTAAATAAATTCCTTTGATGTCCGTTCCCGCTCCTACGTTCAGCATTACTCGGATACCGAGTGCGAGGTCGTTCATCCCGTCAGAGGAGAGTGCCAGCGGTGCGGTGAAATCACCGGCCAGCGGGATGATTTTTCCTCCAATTTTGACAGTTGAAGTTCGATCGAGATCAAAGAGAACAATCTCCATGGACGGCCGGCCGGCGTGCCGGGTTTCAAATTGCGCCAAACAACCGAGCGCTACGACGACGCCGCGATTTGGGGGCTGGAAAACCAATTCGGCTTGCCGGGCTTCGGTGCGTTCGCGCACACCGACGAGCGGAACTCCAAGCCCGTCCACGCGCGTCCGTTTCTTGAAACCGGTAATGCTGACATAGTCCGCGGGAATCAGCCGATCGAAATATCCGGCTTTGAACCGACTGCCGGCCGCGAAGCGGGCGCTGACGATTCTGGGTCCCAGCGGAGTCTGAACAGCCAGCATTTCAGGGCCGGCCGCGAGTTTCTCGGAGTTCTCGTAAACGAACATCGCCAAGGCGGTGTTGTAGGCTGCGAGGGGCATTTGCGTCGCTTCGCTCGTTAGCCAGCGTGTCGCGGGCAGGCCGGATTCCCTTAGACTTCGAAAAGCGATCTCGCAGGCGGCGAGCGCAAAGCCCGCTCGTTCCTGGCTCTTGGAAACCGGCAAGGCTTGAGCTCTCTGAAGGGCGACCTGTGCAGCCTCCGTCAGGCGCCGAGGATTCGTCCCGGCCTGCCGGACGAGCTCGCGAACTGCGGCGCCGGGTTCCTTGGGATCGATTCCGGTGCTGCGTTCGATCGCGCGAACGCTGCGATTGATCTGAGCGCGATCAAGCATGCCGGCCGGAACTGGCGGCGCCGGCCTCGATTGAATGCGGGTAGTGATCGTCGACCCGCAGCCGGCGAGGAAGATCGCCAGGAAGGCGACGCCCAATTGGAATGTTCGACCTGTCCGGCTTGCCTCCGTAAACGGCGGGAGCAGAGGCCGCGTCCGTCGATGCTTTGTGTGACCGGGGATTCTGTGGGGAATTTGCACGATTTCACCAGGGGACCATGCTCTTCCATTCCTCGTCTATGGCGCCTATGGGAAGCGGAGGCCGTGGAACGACCGCGGTTCGGGGTTTGCCGATGCTTCTATTTGAGCGACGGTGGGCTTTCAAACCAAATCAATGCATCGCACCTCGGGTGTGTGTCTTGAACTGGCCTCGAGTCGGCAAGAGCTTGAAAGGAGGGCGTCCCGGGGATCAAAACCGAAGTCGCGAAATTGCAGCGCGCACCACCTCGCCCGCGCACGGTTGCGTTTTGCACGGCGGAGAAAACCTGATCAACTTCAGGAATTTTACAACTGGTCCGGATCGAGAAACAAGACCGGCGTATTCACAAGGCTGCAGCTTTGTATTGACCCTCAAGGCCCCCTTTGAGATATCGTGCTAATGGAGCGCCCTTCCTTTTGGTGGCGGAGATCGCGCGCGACACCATCTGCGAAGATTTTACGCGATTTGAGAGTTTTGCTGGCCGTCGTCGTCCTGTTATGGCTCGGCGGCTGTGGGAAGAAGCAGCAGGCGGTCGAACTGCCGCCTCCCGTCGTCACCGTTACGCAGGCCATTCTGAAGAAGATCCAGGATTGGGACGAGTACACGGGTCGTCTCGCCCCGATGGGAACGGTCGACGTGCGTCCCCGCGTGAGCGGTTACATCACGGAAGTGAAGTTCGTGGATGGCGATCTTGTCAAAAAGGGCCAGCCTCTTTTCATTATCGATCCGCGACCCTACCAGGCGGACTACGACCGAGCCAGAGCCGAAGTGGCCAAGGCCGACGCAGCCTTGACGCTCGCGGGAGCGGACTTCGAGCGGGCGCGCCAGCTGCGCGATAAAGGCGTGACGGCCGCGGGCGATTTCGACCAGCGTTCTGCAAACTACCAGCAGGCGACGGGTGCCGCCCAATCGGCCCGCGCCGCACTCGAAGCGGCAAAGCTAAACCTGGAATTTTGCACGGTTACCTCCCCAATCGACGGTCGCGCCAGTCTGGCAAATGTCACGGTGGGAAATCTTGTCTCGGCGGATGGAAAGGATCCCTTGACGACGATTGTGTCCACCAATCCGATCTATGCCTACGCCGATGTCGACGAGCGCTCGCTATTGCGTTACGTCCGGTACTATCAGAGCAAGAAAGCGGGGCCCGAGGATGTCGATGAGGTGAAGGTGCCCATCCAGCTCGCCTTGCAGGATGAATCGGACTTTTCGCATACGGGCTATATCGACTTCATCGACAACCGTGTGGATCCCTCGACAGGAACCATCCGCCTGCGCGGCGTTTTCGATTCTGAGAACGGCCTGCTTGGTCCCGGGCTTTTCGTGCGCGTGAGGATTCCTTCGGGTGAGCCTTATGAAGCCGTGCTTGTCCCGCAACGCTCGGTTGCTTCGGACCAGGGACAGAAGTATGTGGTTCTCGTCTTGCCGGACAACACGGCGGAGATTCGTCCGGTTGAGCTCGGAACCCTTTCGGACGACATGCAAGTTATCAAGAGCGGCGTGAAGGCCGGTGACACTGTCGTCGTCGATGGCCTGCTCAAGGTTCGCCCTGGACAGAAGGTGGATCCCAAACCGATCTCGAAGCCCGAAGCCCCCGCGGAAGCCGAACCGGCCCCATCCGCCGCAAAGTAACCTGTGAACATCAGCCAGTTCTTCATTGACCGGCCGATTTTTGCTTCGGTCCTTTCCATCGTCATCACGATTGTCGGCGGCATGGCGCTGATGACTTTGCCGGTGGCGCAGTATCCGGAAATCGTTCCACCGACGGTTCAGGTTTCAGCCGGCTACTCGGGCGCGAATGCCAGGACGGTCGCCGAAATTGTCGGCGCCCCCATCGAGCAGCAAGTGAACGGTGTCGAGAACATGCTTTATATGTCCTCGCAATCGGCGAGCGACGGATCCTACGTGCTCACGGTCACCTTCAAACTCGGGACAAACCTGGATACCGCGCAGGTATTGGTGCAGAATCGGGTGAATCTCGCCCTCCCGGTGCTTCCGGAGGAAGTCCGTCGCACGGGCGTTTCGGTCAACAAGCAATCGGCCTCGATGATCATGGCCGTCAACCTGATCTCGCCGGACGACTCGCGCGACGAGCTTTATCTCAACAACTACGCTCTCCTGCAGATCAAGGACACGCTCGCGCGTATCGATGGCGTTGGCAGCATCTCGATCTTCGGCTCCGAGTATTCGATGCGGATCTGGCTCGATCCGAACAAGCTTGCCGCTCTCGACCTCACGGCGAGCGACGTGGTTCAGGCGATCCAGGAGCAGAACAAGCAAGTGGCCGCCGGCGTGGTGGGCCAGCAACCTGCTCCGACGGGAACGCAATTTCAGGTTGTCGTCAACGCGCAGGGACGCTTGGTGGATCCGGCCGAATTCTCTCGCATCGTGGTTAAGCGCGGCCAGAAGGGTGAAGTGGTTCGCCTTAGTGAAGTCGGCACCGTCGATCTCGGGGCTAAAACCTACGGAGTGACGAGCAACCTCGATGGAAAGCCCGCAGCCACTCTCGCTATTTTTCAGCTTCCCGGCAGCAATGCCCTGACAACGGCTAAGGCCGTGCGGAAGACCATGGACACGCTCAAAGAGAGCTTCCCGCCCGGCGTGGACTACCGAGTGGTCTATGACACCACGGTCTTCGTCAGCGAATCGATTAGCGCGGTTGAGCACACGCTGCTCGAAGCGGTCCTCTTGGTCGGAATCGTGGTGATGCTCTTTCTGCAGACCTGGAGGGCGACGATTATCCCTCTCATCGCGGTCCCGGTATCCCTGATTGGCACGTTTGCCGCTATGGCGGCATTCGGGTTCTCTTTGAACACGGTTTCGCTTTTCGGCCTCGTGCTCGCCATCGGAATCGTGGTCGACGACGCCATCGTCGTCGTGGAAGCCATAGAGCACAAACTAAGCCTCGGCATGTCCCCGCGCGATGCCGCGCGGCAGGCCATGAATGAGGTTGGCGGCGCCGTGATCGCGGTGGCGCTGGTTCTCTCCGCCGTTTTCATTCCCACGGCCTTCATCACGGGCATTACAGGCCAATTTTTCCGGCAATTCGCGCTCACGATCGCCGTCTCCACGATCATATCCGCGTTTAATTCTCTCACGATGAGTCCCGCGCTCGGAGTAATTCTGTTGCGCCCTCACGGCGAACAGAAAGATTTTCTCACGCGATTCTTCAATGCGACGCTTGGGTGGTTTTTTCGCGGATTTAACAAGGCGTTTGATTGGATGATCGATCGTTACGGTAGGTCCGTCGCAGGCCTTGTCCGCAAGCTAGTCATCTGCGCAATTCTTTACCTGGGTTTGCTCGCACTAACGGGTTACGGATTCAGAATCACTCCGGTGGGCTTTGTTCCGCAGCAGGATCAAGGGTATCTTATCGTCGCCTGCCAGCTCCCTGACGCGGCGTCGCTTGAGCGCACGCAAGCCGTCACGGCCAAGGTGCTCGCTCTCATCAAGGGGACTCCCGGCGTGGACACGTCACTGGTGATCAACGGCTTTTCGATGCTGAGCGGTAGCAACCAATCCAACGTCGGCTCGATCATTGTCATTCTGGATGGATTTGAGGAGCGCAAGAACCCCGATTTGGGCGCCGATGCGATTCTGCAAACCCTGCGTGCGAAATTTAGTCAGATCCCCGAAGCCCTCGTTTTCGCTTTTGGGCCGCCGCCGATTCAGGGCGTTGGCAGTACGGGCGGGTTTCGCATGATGGTCCAGGACCGGCGCGGCGGCGACTACAAGCAGCTGCAAGCGGTCACGCAGAGCCTGATCGACGCCGGCGAGCGGCAACCGGGGCTCGTGGGACTCTTTTCGAGTTTCCGCGCCGACACACCCGAGATTTTCGTCGACGTCGATCGCAGCAAGGCCAAGAGCATGGATGTTCCGCTCAATAACGTTTTCGATACCCTCCAAATCTATCTCGGCTCAGCCTATGTGAATGACTTTACGTTCCTTGGCCGCTCATTCCAGGTGAATGCACAAGCCGACAGCAAATTTCGGGTGACGGCCGCGGACATTCTCAAGCTCAAGACGCGAAGCGGCGAAGGTAAAATGGTACCCTTAAGCACCATGGCCTCCGTCCAGGAAACCTTTGGACCCGGCGTCGTCACGCGCTATAATCTTTACACGGCAGCGGATCTCTCCGGAGACACTAAGCCGGGATACAGCTCCGGCCATGCCATCAGCGTGATGGAAGAATTGTGCCGGCAATTGCTTCCCCCTGGTTTTGGTTTCGAATGGACTGACCTGACCTATCAACAGATCCTGGCGGGGAACACCGCGTTATTTATTTTTCCGCTTTGCGTCCTGTTCGTCTTTCTCACTCTCGCCGCGCAATACGAAAGCTGGGCGCTGCCCTTTTCCATCATCCTTATCGTGCCGATGTGCCTGCTTTCTTCGCTGGCAGGCGTCTTGTTGCGCGGCTTGGACAACAATATCTTTACTCAGATCGGCTTCGTCGTTCTGGTGGGGCTCGCGTGTAAGAATGCGATCCTGATCGTCGAATACGCCAAGCAAATCGAAGAGACGGGCAAGGACGCCATCTCCGCCGTCGTCGAAGCGTGCAAGCTGCGCCTGCGGCCGATCCTTATGACTTCCTTCGCCTTTATTGCCGGCGTCGTCCCGCTCATGCTTGGGTCGGGCGCGGGCGCGGAAATGCGGCAGACGCTGGGCACCGCCGTCTTTTCGGGAATGCTCGGCGTGACCATTTTTGGTATTTTCCTTACGCCGGTCTTCTACGTGATCGTTCGGAAGTTCGCGAAGCGGCGAAATCAGGCCGCGGCGAAGGTCGCCTGAGAGTTTGTCAGGCCGCCTGACGGCCGTTGCGCAGAAGCGCTCGATTTTGCCCAATGGCAACAGGGAGTGATCAAAGGGCAGGGCAGTCACGAACCCTGAAACGATCAGCGCAATTGCCCAGGTAAAGATCAAAATTGAACCATGCCCGTTGCAGAATCCGGACGCCCAGCTTGTCATAGAGCATCTCTCGGAAATCGTCTCCGAAAGCGCCCGGAAAGGCCACCGGGTTCGGGTAAATCCGGGAAGCGCGCGTGCTCCCCAGACACTTCGGCGCCGTCCGTAGCCGGATGATGCTGGGTCACGGTCAATCACCAGGATTGCATCGTTTGGGGAGCTGCCGGGGGATTGAGTGCGGGCAACATAAGCGAGCTTGTCCGCGGGCGCCTGCATTCCGAGACGAGGTGAGGCAAAGGTCGGATCGAATCCTTAGCCCGAGTAAGGTCATAAGTCTTCCTCCAAGCGGCCGGAAGCTAAACGGATCGCCAAGGGTTCAAATCAAGGAAACTGGGGCGAGCCCTGGCAGGGATCGTCAGCGACTTCGAACACTTTAAAGAATCTATTCTCGTAAACGACGCGGAGGAAGGCCGGTGCGGAATAGGGTTGCTCGTAAAGAATCTTTCCCAAGGGCTCGCCCGGTAGCGTTTGGCCGAGGATTTGAGCAGAGTTCGAAAGCACGCGCGAAGGTTCGTACGCGATTACAAAATTGACCGACCGTTTTCTGAGAATCTTGCAGGCTTCCTCCGGAGCGGTCGAAAGATAAAACCGGGAGCTGTCCACGATTCCCGGAAGGCTTTGATGCGAGCTTCCGCCGACACAGTGCTGCCCGGACCAATAGGCGATCGCCGGGCTCAGCCACCATGGGGCCAGGATGATCGAACGCTCCGACGAAATCAGGGTCCGCGAGGCCTCGCGCAATAGGTAAGCGTCCTCCCGGTTTTCCTCCCGAGCGATCTTTGCCCTCTCATCCGGGTAAAGTTGCCGGTCCCATTCTCCTGCCAAGGGCCAGAGGGAGATCAGGAAAGCAAGCCAGGCGAGGGGTTTCGAAGGGAAGGCCGCAAGGGCCGACGGGAGGCTGAGGGCAAAAACGATCGCGAGAAAATATCCCCATCGCATGTGCCAGAGGGCAAGCCCTGTCAGCAGAAGCAAAAGCACGGCCAGGGCGATGCACGAAGGGTCTCTCGACTTCCCATACCGCCACAGGAGCAAAGCAGGCGCTACGACCAGAAGCCATCCCGTCCATCCGAGGAGTTGCGGCAGCGTCGCGTGCCGCAATTCTCCGATGCTGAGCGCCCATCCAAAGAAAGCGCTTCGTTCCTCGGGGGAAGGGAATCGGAATCGCCAACCGTCGAAGAGGGTGGCTCCGACGAACAGCAAAATGAAGACGGCCAGGGCCGTCGTCTCAGGGATGCCTTTCCTTCCCCGGACTCCGAGGCGCATGAGCGCAGCGGCGCCCAGAAGAATGAGAGGTTCGAAGAGAGACGTCCAAAGCGCCAACGCCCAAAGCACGGCGGCAAAAATTTCCCAAGCACGCGAGGGCCGCTTCCAAAGCACGATTTCTGCCGCGAGGGCCGCGCCGGCGAGGAGAATAATCAGCGACTGATGGTCCGGTCGCCCAAGCTGGAAGCCGTGGGCAAGCATCGGCGAGACGGCTGCGATCGTGAGAACCGCATTGCGATTTGGGAGATCAAGCCTGCGTCCCCACCACCAAAGAAAAGCAACCAGCGTCATGCCCAACAGGGGCGACAAAAATGCCCCCGCAAGTTCAAGGGGCGAGTAGGGGACATCGACGCCCGTGACGCGAAAGCCAAGATGGAAGACCCCGGTGAGCGCGGCGAGGAGAAGGTCCATTGGCGCCGTGGTGTGCGGCACCACGCCCAGGGGAGCGTTTTCGAAATCGTGGAATGCGATCGCCTTCCATGGGGCCGCGACAACGCGTTGGGCGCGGGTCATTCGGGAGTAGCAGTCCGCGTCGGCGAAGTAAATCTGCCCGCCCGCAAAAACCTGCCTCCAGTCCCAACAGCAAGCCGCCAGGGTCAGCGCCAGCCAAATCACCAACCCGGCGTATGGCCGAAGTTTCCACAAAAATCTCATCAGCTTCGGCTAGACCCAATATCTTGTGGAGCCTGTCATGTGAAGTCCCTATATTTTGTGGATTTTGGTAGAATTTTGTTCAGAAAACGGTTGTCGGCACCCCTCGTTGCGCCTACGTTCAGGGGCAGGCTTTTTCCGTGCTCAAATTCCTCAAATCTTGATGTCCGACGAACCCAATTATTCGCCGAAATCCGAAAAGTACGACGCTTCCAAAATTGACAAACTGGAGGGGCTTGCGGGTGTCCGCCAGCGCCCCGGGATGTATATCGGCCCGACCGACGACCGGGGTCTGCACCATTGCATTTTCGAGGTACTCGACAATTCGATCGACGAGCATCTTGCGGGATATTGTTCTCGGATCGATGTCACTTTTCACGGAGATGGTTCGTGCTCGATCAAGGACAACGGGCGCGGCATTCCCGTGGACATCCATCCGAAGTTCAAGGTGCCCGCAATTGAGCTGGTCCTGACCAACTTGCATGCCGGCGGAAAATTCGGGCAGGGCGCCTATAAGTTTTCGGGGGGTCTGCATGGCGTCGGCGCCAAGTGTGTGAACGCGCTTTCGGATTGGTTCAAGGTAGAGGTATCGCGCGACGGCAAGGTCTACCACATGGCCTTCGCGCGTGGGGTGACCACGCATAAGCTGACGGTCATCGGTGATCTGAAAAACAAGAAGCATACGGGCACGCTGGTCACCTTCTTGCCGGATCCCACGATCTTCAACATCACCACGGAGTTCCAGTTCCCGAAAATCGCGGCCCGGCTCCGGGAGCTGGCCTTCCTCAATCCGGGACTTGAAATCAACATCACCGACGAGCGTGTCGATCCGCCCAGACATGAGCAGTATCTTTACAAGCTCGGCATCGAGGAATTCGTCAGGCAGCTCGGCGAAAACAAGCAGCTCTTGCATCCGAAACCGATTGTGCTCGAAGGCAGACGCCGGGTGAGGTTTCGCAACAAGGATCAGCAGGAGGTCGAGGATGACATGTTCATGGATCTGGTCATGCAATACAACGATAGCTACAACGACCAGATCCTCTGTTTTACCAATGCCATCCCAAACCCGGATGGCGGCACGCACGCGACAGGTTTTCGCACGGCGCTGACACGGGCGATAAACCAGTATGCCAAGCAAAACGCCCTCGTGAAGGATAAGGACCCCCCGATTTCCGGTGACGACGTCCGCGAGGGCCTCATTTCCGTTCTCTCCATCAAGCACCCCTGGCCGGGCTTTGAATCGCAAACGAAGGTCAAGCTCGTGACGCCCGAGGTCGAAGGCATCGTGTCCTCGATCACGTACGAGGGCCTGATGACGTTTTTCGACCAAACACCAGCCGTTGCGAAAAGGATCGTCGACAAGGGTTTGACTGCCGCGCGAGCGCGCGAGGCCGCGCGCAAGGCTCGCGAGACGGTCCGCAAGGGCGCGCTAACCGGCGGGGGACTGCCGGGAAAGCTCGCCGATTGCTCCGAGCGCGATCCGAGCCTGACCGAGCTGTACATCGTGGAGGGCGATTCGGCGGGTGGATCGGCAAAGCAGGGACGCGACCGCCGCTATCAGGCGATTCTGCCCATCCGCGGAAAGCTGATCAACGTGGAGAAGGCCCGGCTCGACAAGGTGCTTCAGAACACCGAGATCCAGACCATGATCACCGCTGTGGGCACCGGGATCGGTGGCGGCGACCAGGAAGGCGCGTTTAATATTTCCAAACTGCGCTACGGTCGCATCATCATCATGACCGATGCCGACGTTGACGGTTCCCATATTCGGACGCTTTTGCTGACGTTTTTCTACCGCCAGATGCCGGAGCTGGTAAAGCAAGGCAAGATTTACATTGCCTGCCCGCCCCTCTACCTGATCAAGCGCAAGAAACGAGAGGAGTACGTGGACGACGACGCGCAACTCAATCGCATTCTCATCTCGTTGGGCGCTGAGGAAGTGAAGCTCAAGAACGTTGCGGACGGCAAAGTGTTCACCGCTTCGCAGCTGAAGGACATCCTCGAATTGCTCGAGAGGCTTGCCAAGTTCAGCGATGTCATCCGGCGCCACGGCGGAGACTTCGAAGAATATCTCCGCGAGCGCGACCCGAAAAGCGGCGCCTTACCCGCGTATCTCGTAAAGATTCGCGAGGGAAATATCGAGTGGGTCACGTACTTTCCCGGCGAGGCGGAAATGCGTGCCTTTCATGAGGAGAACCGTGATCTGAATCTGTTCGACGATGAGTTGGTCGAGGGGGGTGCAAACGGAGACTCCGAACCGGCCGAAAGACCGAAAAGACAAGAAGGCGCATTGAAACGCCGTGCCAGCCTGGTCGAACTGCATGAATCCCATTCCGTCCAGAAACTTATCACGGAGCTGGCCAGGAAGGGCCTCAAGGTCGAGCATTTTTCTGACAGCGACCACCCCATTTTCGAACTATCGGAGGGCGAAGGCGAGAAGGCGACGGCGCATGCGGTGTTCTCGATACCCGAAATTCTCGCAAGGGTTCTCGATATCGGGAGGAAGGGAATGCAAATCCAGCGCTTCAAAGGCTTGGGTGAAATGAATCCAAAGCAGCTTTTCGAAACGACGATGAATCCCGACAAACGCAAGCTCATGAAGGTCGATCTCAATGAAGAGAATGCCGTGGAAGCTGATCGCATGTTCACGATCCTCATGGGCGATGTCGTTGAACCACGGCGCCAGTTCATCGAGGACAATGCGCTTAACGCACGGCTTGATGTCTAAACCAGCCTGTCCGACTCGAATTTCGAAATGACGTTTATCTACGAAACGGCGTCTCGCAATGGAGGGACCGGTCCAGAAACACGACACGGACTGCGCTCCGCGCGGCGGTTGAGAAGGCTTGGAGAAAGAATGGCGAGAGACAAAATCGCAGCGGGGGCTGGAGCGCGGGGGGCGCGTCTCGAGAACTCAGACTAATCGCCGCGTATGTATACCCACAACGAGCGTGTCGAGAAGGTCGACGTGGCCGACGAGATGTCGAAGTCGTTCCTGGACTACTCGATGTCCGTCATTATTTCCCGGGCCCTGCCGGATGCCCGTGACGGCCTCAAGCCGTCGCAGCGGCGCATTTTGTATGCCATGCACGAGCTGAGCTTGTATCCGCCACGCAAGCCCATGAAGTGCGCCAAGATTTGCGGTGACACGTCGGGAAACTACCATCCGCACGGCGAGGCGGTCATCTATCCGACTCTGGTCCACATGGCGCAGCACTGGGCCATGCGGGACACGTTGGTGGATCCCCAAGGCAACTTCGGCTCGGTGGAAGGCGATCCCCCGGCGGCCATGCGTTATACCGAGGCCCGGTTCACGTCGCTTGGCGGAACCCTTCTCGATGATCTCGAAAAGGATACGGTGGATTTCGTCCCCAACTACGACGAGAGGCTCACCGAACCCGTTGTATTTCCGGCTTCTTTTCCCAATTTGCTGATTAACGGTGGCACAGGGATTGCCGTCGGCATGGCGACCAACATCCCACCGCACAATCTTGGCGAGAGCATTGATGCGCTCTGCGCTCAGATTGATGATCAGGACATCACCATTGAAGGCCTGATGCATTACATCAAAGGTCCTGACTTTCCGACGGGCTGTCTAATTCAGGGAAGCGCCGGCATCAGGTCCTATTTTGAGACGGGGCGCGGCTCGGTGCGGGTGCGAGCCCGCGTGGGGACGGAAGAGGTCAAGGGTGGACGTGAGAATATTATCGTCACGGAGATTCCTTTTGGCGTCAACCGCGCCGAGCTGGTCAAGCGTATCGCCGAGCTCGTCAACGAGAAAGTCCTCCAGGGCATCAGCGACGTTCGCGACGAATCCGACGAAAACACCCGCGTAGTTATCGAACTCAAGCGCGACGGGAATCCGAAGGTTCTAATCAACAATCTCTATAAATTCACCGCGCTCGAATCCTCGTTCAGCGTCAACATGCTGGCCATTGATCGCGGGAAGCCGAAGCTTCTTTCGCTCAAGGACGCCATTGCCTGTTACATCGAGCATCGGCGCGAGGTTGTGCTGCGCCGGACTCGCTTTCTCCTGAGGCAGGCCGAGGTCGAAGCAGAGAAACTCGAAGGCTATCTCGTAGCCCTGGCCAATCTGGACGAATTTATCAGGATCATCCGCGATTCCCGCGACCGCGATGATGCCAAGACGAAACTCATGGCCCTCTCGTGGACGCGCAAGGCCGTGGAGCACATCGGCATCCTGATCCGCGATGACGCACGGATCGCGGAGGGGAAGTACTTATTTACCGAAAAGCAGGTCGGGCACATCCTTGACCTGCGGCTCTATCAACTCACCGGCCTCGAGCGCGAAAGCATAAAGACGGAGTACGATGCTCTGCTTGAAACGATTAAAGACCTTCTCGACATCATCGCCCGAGAGGCCCGTGTGCTAACGATCATTAAGGCGGAACTGCGCGAAATCCAAAGAAAGCACGGGACCGGGCGCCGAACGCAGATTGTGGCGGCGGAAGGCGAGATCGCCATTGAGGATCTTATCGCGAATGAAGGGGTCATCGTAACGCTCACGCACAACGGCTTCATCAAACGCACGCTGGCAAGCGCCTATCGCGCCCAGAAACGCGGCGGCAAGGGCGTGATCGGCATGACGGCCCGGGAGTCGGAGAACGTTGAGGAGAGCGATTTCGTGGAGCATCTCTTCACCGCGACGACGCACGATTACCTGATGTTTTTCACCGAGAGCGGCCGCTGTTATGTCGAGCGCGTCTTCGAGATCCCGGAGGGCTCCCGCGCGAGCAAGGGACGCTCAATCGTAAACCTGCTCGAGCTGCGCAACGAGGAGAAAATCGCGGCCACGATCGGCATCCAGGGACAGAAGACCGATGAGGAAACTTGGAGCGACAACCTGCACGTTGTCTTCTCGACACGCAGCGGCATCGTGAAGAAGTCGAATCTCAGTGATTTCAAGAACATCCGCAAGGGTGGCATCATCGCCATCAGGATCGAGGACGGCGACCGCCTGATCGATTGCAGATTGACGACCGGCGAGGATGAAATTGTGCTCATAACCCATGACGGGATGAGCATTCGCTTCCATGAGGAGGAAATGCGCGACCAGGGTCGCGACACGGTTGGTGTTTGGGGGATTCGCCCCGAGAAAGGCGATTATGTGGTCGGCGCAGCCGTGGTCAGCAAGGACGCGCAGCTGCTCGTTGCAGGCGAGAACGGCCTGGGAAAGCGCACGAGCTTCGAGGAATATCGGGTGCAAAGCCGGGGCGGCAAGGGGATCATCACGATGAAGGCCAATGAGAAGACAGGCGGGGTCGCCGGCGCGCTCACCGTCCGGGACGCGGAAGAAATCATGCTCATCACCAACAAAGGCAAGATGGTGCGAACAAGGGTGGAGGGAATCCGCGAGACCATGCGCAACGCCCAGGGAGTGAAGCTCATCGACCTCCGCGAAGGCGAGAACCTTCAGGACATCGCACCGGTGGTGAGCGACGCCGAGGACATGGAGTAGGACCTTTTCGAATCGGGAATTTTCCCGCCGGCGCGCTCGCGCCAAAGATTCGTCAATTGGGGAGCGGACGGGTCAGGTGTGGGGGCATTTTCAGCAAATGGATTTTCATGGTCCAAGCGCTTTCGCCGTGACGAATCAATAGGACTTTGTGCATGGTATTACTGCCTTGCCCGCTCGCGGAGGAATATAGAGGTTGCCAGCGCGCGTCGGCAAGGCACGGGAAAACGATGTTCAGCGCGCTGACTTTCAACATGCAGAATGGCCAGGTCTGGGATGAAGAGAATCCGGACGAGGCCGAGGTGAGTCTTGCACGCGCGATCGCCTTTCTGCGCGAACAGGATGCGGACATTGTCTTTCTCCAGGAGGTCGAGCGCGGTTACGAGGGGGGAAAGCAGATCGAGCCGCCGCCGCACTACGAGCGTTTGAAGAGGGACCTGGTCGGGTACGATTCGGCATTCGGCTACCCGCGACCGAACAAAATGGAAATTCCCTTCGGTCTCGGCCTGGCGATATTCTCGAAGGGGCCAATCAGGAGTTTTTCCCGCAAAGACCTTCCGCCGGCAGAAATCGCGTTCGAATTCGGGGGCATGCTGCGCAAGCCCTCGCACCGGCTTATGATCAGCGTAGACACGGACATCGAGGGCCGCGCGCTGCGCTTGCTCAACACCCATCTTCAAGCGTTCTTCATGATCAATGCTTCGAGCAACGACCATCACACTCAACGCGACCGCATCGAGGTCGAGCTAAGGAAATGCAGCGGGGCGACTTTGCTGGGCGGAGACTTCAACTGCGCACCCGGCGAGACACTGATTGAGCAATTCAAACGAGCAGGCTTTCACCCGTCGCAGAACACGGAAGTGACCTGGCGAAGGATGCCGTTCGTGATCGATCATATTTTCTATAACTATGGGTTGCGGCTCGAGGGGTGCGCGGTCGTTCCCACCCCGGCATCCGATCACCACGCGGTCCGCTCCGAGTTTTCTTTCGCGAGGTGAAACGATCTTGGCAATTCCCGGCGCGAACTGACGCGGCCGCCCGTCGGGGTTTGATTTAGAGTAGTAAGCAATGCCGGTTGCTTAGGACCCGGTGCCAACATATTCGGCAGTGTAGGTGTCAAACTTGGATGTCTGGCCGACCGTGGGCGTGGTCTTCAAGTCGTAAACATTGTTGCCGACGATCTGATTGCTTTGCGTATCGTAGATCATGACCGCCGACTGGCCCTTGTTGAAGGATTCGCTCTGAGTCTTTACCGCGATGTAGCGGGTGTCCTTGGGCGCTTTGGCTTTCTTCGTGCCGGAGGCCGAGGCCGTGGCTTGCTTCCTGGCCCTCTGTTGCGCGGCGGCTCGTTGAGCCATGTAGAGTCGCGCGCGCTGCTCACAGATCTTCCGCTGGCGCTCGGTTGCTTGGTGCTTGGCGATCACGTAGGACACTCCTGCGGCGAGCGCGGCCGCTCCGAGGGTGGCGGGGACGGCGATCCGTGAATCGACGCCGGCTGCGGCGAGCGGAATGCCCACGGCCAGGCCGGTGACACTTCCGAAAACCGCGGCGTTGCCCCCGGGGGTAAGATTTTCACAGCCAGAGGAAATCATCGCCAGAGAAATCGCCACCGCGGTCACCGGAAGCACTTTGGGATTCATCGCCCGGAAGCGCTAGCGGATTCTGTCGGGCGTTGACAAGCCTAATACCGGGCCTTGTCAAGGGGAGGGGACCAGATCGGCGCGGGTTTCGTTTCGGCGGCATCAAGCCGCGGCAGCGGCGTTCCCTCGTCGCGCCGCTTTCGAGATACCACGGGCGGGCTTCGGCCGGCTGGGGAGCGCCGGTCAGCCCGCCTTCGAGCGCCATGGCGTAAAGCAACATACTCATGGCGTTGCCTTGCGAGGCGGTCGACCTGCACGACGATGGCACCAAGCCTGGCACGACTCCTGCGCCAGCCGTCACGCCAGGAGCGCGCATCGCCGGTCCGCGGCTCGAATTGTGGCAGGCAGCTTGCATAGGATGGTTTTTCGAGCTGCGCTGGAATCTCCGCGACGCCGTGGAAGCCGCGTCCAAGCCCCTGGCGCGGGTGCTTGGAATTACAGTCCTTTTGAAGTTGCTCGCGCTCGCAGGTACGGCGCTGGTTGGAGTAGCCATCGGATTGACGGTTTCCGGCCTCGTTCAAAATAGCGCCCAGGCGGTCATGTGGATGCCGCTTTCGCTGATTCCGCAGATTCTTTTCGGAGGCGTGGTGCTCAGTTTGCCGGAATTGTCGCGCGGCGCGCGAGCCGCCTGCATGGTTATCCCCAGCTTCTCGTGTGAGCGGCTCATGGATGTCTCGAACGTCTATGGACAGGCCCTCCCGCTTTTGAGCAATCGAACCAAGTTGCCGCTTTTTCTGACTCCGGGTCAAAAGGAGACAATCAAATGGAGCCTGCTGGGGAAGGAGTATACCGAGTCTTATGACTTGGGAACGTGGATTGCCATTTGCTACGCCGGGACGCTCGCCGCGCTTGCTATTCGCCAGAAGGGAAAATAAGCTCGTTCTCACTCTATCGACATTCACAATCTGAACGGGTCCCTGGAGTGAACGTTGATCAGACAAATTTCGCACCGGTCGCGCAGATTCTCGCGGGCCTCGCTCTCCTGTTCCTTGGGCGAAAGCTCTTCTGGTTGTTCGTGGGTATCGTCGGTTTCCTGGCCGGGATGGAGCTCGGCGCGGAGTTTGTCAAAGGCCAGCCCCAGGGAATAATCGTCTTGATCGCCATCGGGGCCGGGCTCCTTGCCGCGATTCTGGCAATCTTCTTGCAACGCCTGGTGGTTGCGATCGCTGGCGGCCTCGCAGGTGGATTAATCGCGATGCGGCTCGCCGTCATGCTCGGAGCAAGCACCGAATCTTTCCAGTGGATCGCCTTTGCCGCCGGCGCGTTGCTGGCCGCGATTCTCGTCTCAGCCGTGTTTGACTGGGCTCTCATAGCGCTTTCCGCGCTGATCGGCGCTAACCTTCTCTCCGAAGCCCTCCCATTCGATCACGCCGCAAAATTCATCGGAATCGCTGTTCTTTTCGTCCTGGGCCTGCTTGTGCAGGCAAGGATAGCCGCTCGCGCCTAACGGCAGCCTTCGTCGGGTGCTCAACCCAAGCCTTGCTCGCGGGAGTTTTCCGGCAAAAACAAACCCCCGCATCCGCCATTTTCATTTTGACACGCCGAGGTGCTTTGATAGCTTGAATGTCCCTTCTTTATCGGGGTAAAGACACCAACCGTTTCCGCTAATCGTTGAGACGGGCGGGGTCTTATACCCTTTTACTGGCGGGAATAAACGCATATGCGCCATGTTCACTCACTCGGCTTCGCCACCAACGCCCATGTAGCTCAGTTGGTAGAGCACGTCCTTGGTAAGGACGAGGTCACCGGTTCAATCCCGGTCATGGGCTCCACGTGCAGAACAGGCGCCTGCCAAAATCTAAAGCAAACCTAAGATGGCTAAAGAACAGTTCCAGAGAAACAAACCGCACGTCAATATCGGCACGATCGGCCACGTAGACCACGGCAAGACCACGCTCACCGCCGCGATCACGACCGTGCTGGCCAAGTCCGGCAAGGCGAAGGCTACGAAATACGAGGAAATTGACGCCGCTCCTGAAGAGAAGGAGCGCGGGATTACGATCAACACCGCACACGTCGAATACGAGACCGACAAGCGCCACTATGCGCACGTTGATTGCCCCGGCCATGCCGACTACGTAAAGAACATGATTACCGGTGCGGCGCAGATGGACGGGGCGATCCTCGTGGTGAGTTCCGCCGATGGTCCGATGCCGCAGACTCGCGAGCACATTCTCTTGGCTCGCCAGGTTGGCGTTCCCTCGATCGTCGTTTTCATGAACAAGGTGGACATGGTTGATGACAAGGACCTCCTCGACCTTGTTGAAATGGAAGTCCGCGAGCTTCTGAGCAAGTACGAATTTCCCGGCGAAACCATTCCAATCGTCAAAGGCAGCGCGCTCAAGGCGCTCGAGGGCAGTTCCGAGCACGAGAAGGCGATCGGGGATCTCATGGCGGCCGTGGACGAATACATCCCGACTCCCGAGCGGCCGAAGGATCAGCCGTTCCTCATGCCCATTGAGGACGTGTTCAACATCGAAGGTCGCGGCACGGTTGCCACCGGCCGGGTTGAGCGTGGCGTCCTCAAGAAAATGGAGGAAGTTGAAATCGTGGGCATCCGGCCGACGGCCAAGACGACGGTCACGGATATCGAGATGTTCCGCAAGCTTCTGGACTCCGCCGAGGCGGGCGACAATGTCGGTGTGCTTTTGCGCGGCGTCAAGAAGGAGGACATCGAACGTGGGCAGGTGATTGCCAAGCCCGGCACGATCAAGCCGCACAAGAAGTTCAAGGCGGAGATTTATGTGTTAAGCAAGGACGAAGGTGGCCGCCACACTCCCTTTTTCTCCAATTATCGTCCGCAGTTCTATTTTCGCACGACGGATGTGACCGGCACGATCAAGCTGCCCGACGGCGTCGAAATGGTGATGCCCGGGGACAACGTTTCGATCGAAGTGGATTTGATCAATCCCATCGCGATGGAAAAGACAATACGCTTCGCCATTCGCGAAGGGGGTCGCACGGTCGGCGCCGGACGCGTGGCCGAGATTCTCGACTGAAGCCAGCGCCTGTTTTCGAAAGGACAGTAGCTCAATTGGTAGAGCAGCGGTCTCCAAAACCGCTGGTTGGGGGTTCGAGTCCCTCCTGTCCTGCGGAAAACAGACAAACTCTCAAAATTCAATGATCAGAAAAATTCGCAAGTTCATCAGCGAAGTCCGCGTCGAGCTGAATAAGGCTCAGTGGCCTTGGGACCCGAACGAGAGGGGGTTCAAACGCTACAAGGAGCTTGCGGATTCCACGATGGTGGTGCTCATCGCCATGCTGATTCTTGGCGGATACATTTCCTTTTTTGACTTTATTCTCATCAACGTTGTCAGCTTCCTGACGAAATCGTAAACAATGGCAATCGCGCCACGAGACCAATGGTATGTCGTGCACGTTCTCTCCGGTCTGGAGCAGAAGGTGCAGGAAAATTTGCTTCGTCGCATCAAGTTGGAGGAGATGTCAGACTACGTGTTTGAAGTCTTGATTCCGACGGAGCGGGTTCAGGAAATCAAGCGCGGCAAGAAGACCGAGACGACGCGCAAGTTCTTCCCCGGCTATCTCATCGTGAACATGAACCTTCTCGACGAGAATAATCAGCTTGTAGACAAGACCTGGTATTTCATCAAGGACACCGACGGCGTGATTGGATTTGCGGGCACCAAGGACCGGCCTATTCCCATGCGGGAAAAGGAAGTCGACAACCTTCTCGCTCAGGTGAGAGAGCGCGAGGACTCTGTCAAACCAAAGATCAGCTTTGAGGTGGGCGACAAGGTGAAGGTAGCCGATGGGCCGTTCCAGAACCAGAATGGCGTCGTTGAGGAGATCGATCCCGAGCGCGGCAAGCTTCGCGTCTCGGTGACCATTTTTGGTCGCGAAACGCCGGTCGATCTTGAATACTGGCAGGTTGAAAGGGCCTGAGACGCGCCGACGGGAGGGCGATTTCTGCCGGAACATTCGACTTGCTTTGCAATGGGAAAAAGCCGTTAAATTCAGGCATGTTCCCCCTCTTTATCGCCGGCGGCGTCTTCCTCGGTGCCATCACACAGCCCGAGCCCGAGCTCTATAACCACACGCTTCGCGGGGAGCGAATTCCCGCCAGGGAAGTTGTTTGCCGGAACAGATGGGGAACGCCAATGCTGCCGGACGGAAAGGGTGGTTACAGTTTGATTGCTCCGATCAATCCGGAGTTTATCGCGCAAAGCCTCGTTCAGCCTCCAATTACCGGAGGACCGGTCTTCCGGCCCTCCGCCGGATCTCTCGCGGAGCCTGAGAGCCCGTAGAATTGGTTCCCTTGATATTTCCGACCTTATCTCGCGTGGCGAGGACACTTAGATAATTGCCTCCGTGCGCTATCCCATCCTTCTTATTGGCTGCCTGCTGCTGGCCGCATGCGCGCATCGCGAGAAGTTGTTTGTCGGTGACCGGGTTCCTTTCGATCAACGCCTGGCTGATTTTCAATCGCTGCACAATCGCGGGCAGATCAAGGAACTGCGGGCCTACTTTACCAAGAACGCGATGATTCAATCGCCTTTGACGCCGCGCGGGGCAAGCTCCGAAAAGTATCTGCAAGCGCTGGCGGCGGAGCCGTACAATCTGGCTTTCAGCCGGACGGAGGTCGTCTATTCGCTCCCAAGACGGGCGGCCACGCGCAGCGACGTCGTGGCCAGCGCTGCGGGACGCTTCAACCTCAAGGAACGCGTGACCGTCGACTGGCGTGTGGAGGACGGGTATTGGCGCATCGCGAGGATTCTGTATTCGGACTGGTCGCCTATCGTGGGCACCTGGCGCCATAGCGGCATGAATCGGGAAGGCTCGATAGAACTTCGCGTGCTGCCGGATGGAAGCTATCTCGTTTTCCTTGCGGAAGACCCCTCGGCGCCCGCCTTCCGCGGAAGCTATCGTCTGGAGGGCAATAAGATTATCTTTGTCGACACTTCGTCGAGCGACCCGCAGAAACTGCAGAGCGCGGAGGGAAGCTATCTCTTCGTGCGCACGGCGACGGGTGTGGATTTGCGCAGGGTCCAGGACGAGAACACATGGCGGTCAGAACGCTTCGAAGGCGTTTGGTCGGCGGCTCGATGACTCGTCAGGTGTTGAAAACCGCGTGGATCGCGCTTGATTCTTCCTGGCAGCAGGGGCAGGTAGCTCAGCGGTAGAGCGGCAGTCTTACACACTGTTGGTCGGGGGTTCGATCCCCTCCCTGCCCACCAATCTCTCCTGGGTAACTCGCGATCAGCGAGTTTTCCGTTTTGCGCCCGGTCTCCCGCAATTGACATTGTCGTTCTTCGCAGGAGAATCACGGTATGAGAAGGTGCGTCACTATCCAGCGGAGGGGTGACTATTCACGGGAAATGGTCACGTCCGCGGCACTGGAACTCAGGGAGGCCGCGGGAGAACCCACCGCGCTGGCTTTCGCATTCGTCACGCCGGACTACGTTCCTCACATTGAAGAGTTCAGCGAAATGGTTCGCGTTGACGGCCATGTTATTGAACTGGTCGGGGCGACGGGCGCGGGCTTCACGTTTGATAACGAGGAGAACGAAGAGGGCGGGGGCTTCGTGCTGCTCGCGCTCGGAGCGCGCGACGGCGTTTTTGAAGTTCAGGCGTTCGATCAGACGCGGGTGGATGAATCGACGGAACCCGCCTTCTGGCGCAAGCTTTGCAAGGTGAAGAGCCCCGGTGCATGGATTGCTCTGACAAACCCCTTCAGCTTCGATACGGAGCGCTGGCTCGCGGAATGGAATGCGGCGTGGCCCGACGTGCCCTGCGTAGGTGGATTGGCGTCCGGATCCAACGACGGGGAGGGTGTGGGAGTTTTCCGCAACGGAAAGCTTTTTGACGCCGTTCTGGTCTCGGTGACCGGTCTGCGCCTAATGTCCATTGTCAGCCAGGGATGCCGTCCGATCGGCGAACCTCTCACGGTGACGCGCGCCGAAAGCAACGTCGTCTACTCGCTGGGCGCTCGTCCGGCCTACGAGGCGCTGGAATCCGCCTTCGAAGGCCTCACCGACGGCGAAAAGGCCGGAGCCAAGGGGAACCTGTTCGCCGGGCTCGCCGGCACCGAATACGTGGAAGAGTTTAAACCAGGTGATTTCTTGATTCGGAACATCCTTGGTGCCGATCCGAATTCCGGCGCGGTGGCGATTGGTGGATTTCCGCGCGTTGGCCAAACCTTGCAGTATCAACTTCGCGACAGGAATGCCGCGGATGCGGAATGGCGCGCCGTGCTGCGGGGCGCCGCCGCGGAGTCGGGCCGTTCGCCGCTTGCTTCCCTGCTCTTCGCATGCTCCGGCAGGGGCTCTCGTCTGTTTGGAAGCAAGAGTCACGATGCGGGCTTGCTCGAAGAGATCCTTGGAAAACACGCCAGCGCGGGATTTTTTTGCAACGGGGAGATCGGCCCGCTCGGTGGTCGCAACTATATTCATAGCTATAGTGCGACAGGCGCGTTGTTCTTCGATGAGGAACACGAAGGGTGACCGGGAGCTGGAATTCGGGGATTCGCCCGCATGACTCCGCAACCTTCAAGAAGTCTCTCCGCGTGGGGGTGGACGAGGAGCGTGCACCCTCTCACGACGGAAGCTTGGCGGGAATCTGCGCCCGCTAATTTCTCTCGCGCAAATTCTCTGACGGAAGCAGGTGTCAGTCGCGCCGGCGACGCAAACTAGATCTCCGAAACCGTGCCCGTCGGCTCATTTCAGGATTCCTCCTCTTCCTCGTCAGGACCTTTCCCGCCTTGCTGCTGCATTGTTTCCAGCACGTCAGACATGTCCTCGACCTCGTCCCAAACTTCCCGGCTTACAAAAATCGGGGCTTTCTGTTGGGTCGCCATGGCGAGGCAATCGCTGGGCCGCGAATCGAGTTCGATGATCTTGCGCTGCTGAAGTTCATTTTCGGCCGTGATGATGAGCCGGCCAAAGTAGGTTCCGCTCTTGAGGTCGTTGACGATGACTCGATCCACCTTCGCGCCGACGGCGGCAAGGATCAGCGCCATCAGGTCGTGCGTGAGCGGACGTTCCTTCGAAGCGCCATTCACGAACATGTTGATCGCACTGCCTACGCTTGGATCAACATAGATCACAAAGATCTTCTCCGTGTTGCCAATGAACACGGCAACTCCCGCATTCGTTGGAATGAGCGCCTTGATCTGCACCTGGACCACATCCTTGCTCATGGGGCAAACTTATCAGCTAACGATTCGCTGGGCAACTGTGTCACTCCCGCGGGTGTTGGCGAGGTACGCGCGGGAAAGCGTTACGTAGCGCTCGGCCCATCTGCGAATGCCAGACTGCTCTTCTTCAGTCAGCGCCCTGGTGACCGCTGCCGGAGAGCCCAGGACCAGCGATCCGGGGGGGATTTCCGTGCCCATCGTCACCGTGGCGTTGGCGCCGATGATGCAGCGACGGCCGATCTTTGCGCCATCGAGAACTATCGACCCCATGCCAATCAACACTTCGTCCCCGACTTCGCAGGCATGCACGATCGCCTTGTGCCCGACCGTCACCCACTCGCCGACGATCGCCGGCATATTGTCCGCGACGTGGATCACGGAACCATCCTGGACGTTGGAATGCGCCCCAACGATGATCGGCGCAATGTCGCCGCGCAGCGAACATCCCGGCCAAATGCTTACTTCCTCACCGAGGGTCACGTCGCCAGCCACAAACGCTCCTGGCGCGATAAACGCCGAAGACGCCAAACGCGGTGAGCGACCAAGAAACATGGCAATCTGCTCTTCAAAAGTCATTCGTGCCTATATATCCGCCTCCGAGCCCGCCTGCAACCCCAGGTGGCTTCAGCTTCGGCAGGCGATTTGGTAAAACGATTTGTCGCGTTGATTTGTTGACAGTCAGTAAGAATTCAGAACATACTTCATTTACGTTTCAGACAAGCCCCCACCTTCCCTTTCATCCAAATGAACAAAGTCGAACTCGTCTCCTCCGTCCAAAAGAACCTCGGAACCAGCAAGGCTGACGCTGAGCGCGCCGTGAACGCCGTCATTGACGGCATCAAGGCGGGCGTCAAGAAATCCAAGACGGTTCAACTCATTGGATTCGGCACTTTCAAAGTAGCTTCCCGCAAGGCCCGCACCGGCGTGAACCCGAAAACCGGCGAGAAAATCAAGATCAGGGCCTCGAAGACGGTCAAATTCGTCACTGGCAAATCCTTCAAGGAGCTCGTGTAGGGATTTCCCCCCCGCACCGAGAGAACCCGTTTCGCCAAACTGGCAGAACGGGTTTTCTCATTTTTTGGGTGTTTTTGGCGATAAAGATTGGATAGTGGTTGAGGCTCCCAATCTTCTATGAAATCTCCCATAAGAATCGCTGTCACGGGCGCGGCTGGCCAGATCGGATATTCCCTGCTTCCCCGAATCGCGTCGGGTGGCCTTTTCGGGCCGGATCAGCCCGTCGAACTGCATCTGGTCGAAATCCCGCCTGCTCTTAAGTCCCTTGAAGGTGTCGTGATGGAACTGCACGACTGCGCGTTTCCGCTGTTGCGAAATGTGATTGCCACCGCGGATCTTGAGGAAGGTTTTCGTGGCGTGAGCTGGGCATTGCTCGTGGGGAGCGTGCCTCGGAAGGCCGGGATGGAGCGCAAGGACCTGCTTGGCATCAACGGAAAGATATTTGTGGAGCAGGGTCGGTCCATCGCGGAGCACGCAGCGCCGGACGTTCGGGTGCTGGTCGTTGGCAATCCGTGCAACACGAACTGCTTGATCGCGATGAACAATGGGAAGGACTTGCCCTCGGAACGCTGGTTCGCAATGACGCGCCTCGATGAGAACCGGGCGCGAACGCAACTCGCGCTCAAGGCCGGTTCGCACTGGCGCCACGTGAGCAACGTGGCCATTTGGGGCAACCATTCGAGCACGCTTTATCCGGATTTTTTCAACGCGCGCATCGAGGGCAAACCTGCGACCGAGGTGATTGGGGACCGGCAATGGCTCGAGACCGACTTCATCAAAGCGGTTCAGCAGCGCGGCGCGGCGGTCATCCAGGCGCGCGGCGTTTCTTCGGCAAAATCGGCGGCGCACGGCGCGATCGAATCCGTGCGCTCGATTGTCAATGCAACTCCAGGGGATGATTGGCACAGCGTTGCCCTCTGCTCGGACGGCAGCTACGGCATCGAAAAGGGCCTTATTTGCTCGTTCCCGACCCGATCGGACGGCGCGAAAATCGACATCGTTCAAGATGTGCCGCTCAACGAGTTTGCCAGGGCGAAAGTTGAGGCAACCGTTAACGAATTGAAGGAAGAACGAGCGATGGTCGCGGAGTTGCTTCGCAGCTGAACTCGGAACGGAAGCTTTACCGCTCCAAAGAATCTCAGGCCGGACGGCCTTCTCGGGCAATTCGCCCGGCGAACTCGGCGATTTTAAGGATGTCCGCTGCCTCCGGCGATCTCGCCGGGAGCAGCGAAGTCGCTTCAAGTTGTTGGCGCCGAATCTCGCCACCTTGCCAGATCCAGGCATCGCGGCTAAAGGGTCCGACCAGCCGCGGATCGCTCCAGGTGTGAATGGAGAGCATTCGCGGATTGATGGCCGCGGCGATGTGCATTGGGCCGCTATCCACACTCACCACGAACGCAGCAGCGCCAACCAGCCAGATCATCTGCCGGATGGTCGTTTGATTGAGAAGATTGATCGTATTGTCTGGCAATTCCTTTTGCATCTTCCCGACGCCCGCAAGGACGATCGTCATTGAATGGACGGCGTTGCAAAACTCGTGAACGTGCGCTTGGGAAAGCGACTTTCCCTCACCTCGCGCAAACGGATGAAGGAGGATGAACTTGCGGGTTTGGAGGGTGGCATCGTGCGGGGTTCCCGAAGGGAGCGGGAAGGCAGGGTTGATGACTTTTGGCAAGCCAAGGGTCTCCAGAATCCGGAGGTACCTGAGCACGGCGTGCTCTTCCCGGCGCACCGGCGTGACGTCGTCGTAGAACCACCTTGCGCCTTCGCGTGCGTCAGCCAGTCCCACGCTTCGCCCGGCACGGCTAAGGCGAGCCATGAGCGCGCTTCGAAGCAAGCCCTGCAGGTCGAGTGAAACGTCGGGACGAATGCCTTCAAGCCGAAGCGCCCAGGGGATGGATCGGAGCAATCCGGCGATGCCGCGAAACTTCTCGCGCGGGAAGGTGACGGTACTGTCGACGACGGGATTGTCGGTCAGGAGCGGTTCCCACCGTTCGTCCACGAGCCAGGCGATTCTCGCATCCGGCAAGAACGTCTTCAAGGCGGCCGCGCAGGGGATGGCGTGAATTATGTCGCCGAACGAGCCCGGTTTGATGAGCAGGAACGTCTTCAGTTGTGCCAAACGCGATCGTGGGAGGTATCGGGAAACTTAGCGCCCCAGAGCGAGGCGTTCAGCGAGCCGTCGGGGCAAGCCGGCTTCGATGATGGCCTTCTGGGCGCCGGCTAAATCGTACTGGAGGCGCCGCAGTTGGACTTCGTTGCTGCTGGTGTCGTAGATGCAGTAGGCGGCGCGCCAGTCCCCATCGCGGGGCTGTCCAACACTGCCCACATTGATCAGGTACTTTTTTCCCGGTTGCAGGGCGAGAACGTCGAGCGGGATGATTCGGACGCTCCCATCGCGAATGTATGCTTTTGGCGAGTGGGTGTGTCCGATGAAGCAGAGAGCGGTATGCTGGTAATTAAAGCTGGCGGCCGCATCGAGCTGATTGAAGACGTAGCCCCACTTGTGCGGAGTGTCCAAGGTGGCGTGCACGATCGTGAAATCGCGCACCTGGCGTTGAAGACGCAGCGAGCGAAGCCATTCTTTATCCTCCTTCGAGAGTTGCTCGCGCGTCCAATTGATTGCTTCCTCAGCGAGGGGGTTAAAGCCTTCCTGATCACCGAGCATGGAGGCTTGTTCGTCGTGGTTGCCCTTGACGACTGGACATTCCAGCTTGCGCACGATGTCGATACATTCTCTCGGAAAGGCGTTATACCCCACGATGTCGCCCATGCAAACGTAGTGGGAGCACATGTGTGCTTTGGCGTCGGTCAGCGTGACCTCCAACGCGTGGTAGTTGGCATGAATGTCGCCAAAGATTGCGAAGCGCATGGAAGATGTTGGTAGGCTTAGTGGTCTCCAGAACTTATGCGCTCCGCCTCGGCAACATCCAGTTTCTTTTCAAGTTCTTGCAGCGTGGAGATCAGGGCGGGTTTCCGGCCGTCGGGCCCTTCGTCATAGATTGCTTTCAGAAGCTCGTAGGCCATCCTTTCGCGGCCCGGGCACTTCGCGAATTCGTAGCCTGCGAATCGTCTGAGGTAGGACGGGGCATCGGGCAGCCGGGAAGCCTCGAGGAAGGCCTCGCCCGCACCGCAATGGTCCTCGAATTTGTCGCGAAGCAGAATCGCGAGGCTTCTGTAAAGAAAGGAACTTTCGGGATTGTTTTTGATGCCGCGATCGAGGTAGTCGCGGGCCAGCTTGAAATATTGGCGTTGGTTGCGAATGCGCAGCGCCTCGCTGGGCTGTGCGGTATCCCGAAGGGCCGCGGCGCTTGCGTTCCAGGCCATATGCCACGCCGCCATGTCCCAATAAAGCAGCGAGCGCGGCTGGAGGGTCGTTACGGTGTTGAAGAGGCCTGCCATCCGCCCCCACTCGGTGCGCTCCCAGGCGGTGTTTGCCTCGATCCAGAGATAGGCGGCCAGGGGGGAGCGGAAGCCGCTCAACGCCGCCAGGAAGCCCATCTGGCCGACTTGTTCACGCAGTTCGAGATCGAGCGGAGCATTGCGCAGACGAGCTCGCTCTTGCGCAGCTTCCAGGGAGTTCTCGAAAGGAGCCTTGGCAAATCCAAAGGCGCCTACCAATGCGATCGCGATCGCCTGGCGAATCATAGCTCGCGGCCCGCGAAGACGAAGGCCGCAACAGCGAAATAGACGGCGACGTACGTCCAACCAAGGGCAAAGCTTTGCAGGAGAATGTTCAGAGGTATGGCGGCTCCCGCAATCACACTATCCGCGAGATTGAAGGTTTGAAGGTCGGGAAAAAGGAGCGCGATGAGAGCGGTGCCGATGCGCGTCCACCACTTGATTTCTCCGCCCTGAAGCCAGTATTCGCGCGCGGTGGACTGCAGATGGCCGATGAAATATGCCGCGGCGGCGATCATGATCGTGAACAGGGAAGAACTGGCGAAGGTGGAAACCAGAAGCGTGAGCGACGCGAGCACGGCGGATTTCATGAAGATCATGAGAATACCTGGCACGAGGTTAATGTTGAAGGTTGCTTCGGCGATCATCTTCAGTGCCTCCGCCAGTTCCTCGGCGGGTCCGCCGGCAAATTGTGCGCGCGTTTCGGCGAGGACGCCCTGCTCGCGCAGCCAGAGCACCAGGCAGAAGACCGCGCTCATCAAGAGGGTAAAGAGAAGGAGCAACAAAATAATTCCCGCAAGCTTGCCCAGGAGGTAAACAAATCGAGGAACGGGTTTGGAAAGAAGGTTGTAAATCGTGCGTTCCTCGAGGTCCTTGGGCAGAAAGTTCGCCGTGGCGAGAATGGCGAGCAGCGAAGTGAAGATGGACATCGCGCCGAGGCAGACATCCTTGAGCATCTGAAACTCCTCCTGAAACGTCAGCCGCGCCATGAACAAGGAGCTGCCGATGGCGCAAAGGGCGAAGACCAGGATGACGTAGAAGATCTTTTGACGGACGAGTTCGGTGAAGGTGTTCCGGGCAATCGCCACGATCTGAATTATCATGATTACGATGGAATCCGGATCTTGCGTCCCGAGTGATGCCTTCCGGAGACGGCGAATCGAGTGCCGACCCTCCTTCCTTCCAAGGCCGCCGCGATCTGACCGGGTTTGCGGCCGTCCAGGATGCACGCCGTGATGCCATGGGTAAGCGCAAATTCCACGGCCTGGAGTTTGGCGCGCATCCCGCCGACGGACATCACGCCTTTTTCCGGACGCACATGCTGAAGAACCTCAGAAACACTCCCGGCGGTGATGATGCGGCGTCCGTCGGAAGCCCTCAACCCGTCCGAGGAGGTGAGAAGGAGCAGAAGGTTTGCGTTAACAAGATGGGCAACCTCAGCCGATAAACGGTCATTGTCGCCAAAGCGAAGTTCCTCCACGGCGACGGTGTCGTTCTCATTGATAATCGGCACGATATTGCCGGCTTCGAGGATGCGTTCGATAGTGTTGAACGCGTTCTGGCGGCGCATCCGGCTATCGATATCGTCATGGGTGAGCAGGAGCTGCGCGACAATCAAATCGTGAGGGCGAAAGGCGGCGGCATACCTTCGCATGAGCTCCGGCTGACCGGCGGCAGCGCAGGCCTGCTTGCCGGGAAGGTCCTCGGGACGGCCGTGCAGTCCCAGGATATGGACTCCTGCGGCGATCGCGGCGCTGCTGACGATAACGCAGGAATTGCCCGCCTTGACCAGGAGAGCGATCTCGGCGGCGATGCGGCGAAACTGGCCGGGGTCCAACGCTCGACCCCCGGACCGCGAGAGAGTGCCAGTTCCAAATTTAAGGACGATGCGGGCCATGGTGTATCGAGATTCTCGGCGTTCACCGGGCAACGTTCAACGCTCAATCCGGGAGGGCGCGCCGCGCCACGCGCATGGGGTTTTATGCCTTGAGAATTGAGCGTTCTGCGTTGCCATGGCTGTCGGTGATCATTTCAAGGAATCCGCTTTCCAGGGCAAGGGATTCCTGAACGCCAAAAACGAGGCGCCGGCGCAGGGATTCAAGCGCTTCGAGCCGGCGCAGGAGATTGTCGGTGGGGAACTTCTCAGAAAGGGCCTTGATGGTCGCGTTCTCCGCGGGGAAACCATGCTGGGCCCGCAGCGCTTCGCCAAGCGCATCAACCACGATCTGCAGGATGCGGTCACGCTCGCGCAGGGCGCTTGCTTCGACGAGGGCCTTGATCTGCGCGGTTCGCTCGTCGAGCCAGGAAGAGTCTTCGCACGCTCGCCCATAACGCGCGGTCTCCTTGCGCAGGATGGTTTCGTGCTCGGAGGAAATCTTTTCGCGCAGCGCGGCAAGGATGCCCTGAAGAGCCCGCGTAAAGCGGAAAGCCTCTGCGACGCCGGGCTTTGCCTCATTCAGAAGAGAGTTCGCGAGCGCCTCGAGAATCACCGATTCTTCCGGGGTTGGCAAACGTCCTTCCGCATCCCGGAGCGGGGTTTCGACGCAGCGTGAGCGCACGGTTTCAAACATCGCCTTTGGCCGTGTGCTCAAGAGGAGAATGAGCGATCCCGGAGGAGGTTCTTCCAAGGTCTTCAAAAAGGCATGGGCAGCTTGCGGTTGCATGCGGTCGGCGTCATGGACGATGGCGACTTTGCTTCCGCCGATAAGCGGCTTTCGCTGGATCGAGTGCTCGAGGTCACGGATTTGTTCAATGACGATGCGTCGTGATTTCGACTCGGGCTGCACCACATGGACGTCGGGATGTGTAAGGATGCTGTCCGCAGCACCTTCCAGGACGAGGGAGGCAAGCTGGATCGCCAGCCAGGACTTTCCGCTTCCTGCGGAACCGGTCACGAGGTAGGCGTGAGCCAGCCTGCCCATCGTGCGCGCTTCGCGCAAACGTTCAAACGCGGATTCCCTTGAATAGGGCATGGGAGCGAAGAGCCACGCGAATTTCGCGGGCGATTTCTTGTTCGGGTTTGGCTGCATCAAGCAGGCGGAAACGATTCGGATGGGCGGCGGCGAGGTCAAGATAACCACGGCGCACGGCTTCAAAAAAAGCGGGCGGCTGTTCCTCCATGCGATCGTGAGTCCCGGCGGGACGTCGGGCAAGTCTTCGATGAGCCTCGGCCGAATCCATATCCAGAAGGAAAGTGATGTCTGGAAGCCTTGGTCCGGCGGCAAATCGGTTGATCTTTTCGACCATTTCGGGGGAGATGCTTCGAGCGATCCCCTGATATACGGTGGTGGAGTCCAGAAAGCGGTCGGAGATCACGATTTTCCCGGCGCCAAGGGCGGGAAAGATTTCCTGCCGCACGAGTTGAGCGCGACTTGCAGCGAAAAGGAGAAGTTCGGTCTCCGGCTCCATCACGCGACCTTCGACTGAATGTTGCAGCAGGTGCCTGATCCTCTCGCCGATCGGCGTGCTGCCGGGCTCGCGAACAAGCACAGGCGTTATGCCCGCGGTGGACAATGCTTCGGCCAGGAGGCGAATTTGGGTGCTCTTGCCGCATCCTTCAGAACCTTCGAAGCTGATGAAGAAACCTGGTTGACTCATGCGGGATCGGCCGGAGATCATGAATCTTGATGAGCAAGACTTCCGTGCAAAGCAGGAAAATGTGTTTTGTTGAAATTGAGGAGGGAGCCGAACCTTTCTTTGAAGAGGCGCTTGCTGGCCACGACATTTCCTTCGTCAAACGCCTCGACGCGGTGCCTGAGGACACCGAGGTGCTCTCCGTTTTCATCGGTGAAAGGCTCGAGGCCCCATTTCTCGATGCACATCCGATGATTCGTCTTATCGCAACTCGTTCGACCGGATGCGACCATATCGACCTGGACGCATGCGCCAGCCGAAATGTCTCGGTCACCAATGTTGCCGATTACGGTGAGAACACCGTGGCCGAACACACCTTCGCGCTCGTCCTGGCGCTTTCTCGGCGCCTAAGAGACTCGGAGCAGGCCGTGCGGACCGGGCGCTTCAGCCGGGAGCGTCTGCGAGGAACCGATTTGCGGGGAAAGACCCTCGGCGTCGTCGGAGCCGGCCGCGTCGGGCTTCATGTCATTCGCATCGGAATCGGCTTTGGCATGCGTGTGATCGCCTACGACGGGCAGCCGCATCCTTTCTACAGCGAGCTGCTCGATTTTCATTACGTTCCCTTCGAACAATTGATGCGCGAGTCCCACGTGGTTACCTTGCACGTTCCTCTCACTGGAGTGACGCGACATCTTATCAACCGGGAAACGCTCGCCCTCTGCCGCCCAGGCGTTATTCTGATCAATACCGCTCGCGGCGGTTTGATCGATTCCGGCGCCTTGATCGAAGCTCTCGATAGCGGACAGGTAGCCGGCGTTGGACTCGATGTGCTTGAGGACGAACGCGTCTTCCACGGCGGGGCGACGCAGATTCTCGGCGAAAAAATTGCGGAGCGCGTCCGTGCGGCGGCAACTCCGGTTGCCCGGGAGACCTCCCAGCAGCGGGTGGCAGAATTTTCGAAGCTTGTCGCGCACAGCCGCCTTTTGCAGCGGCCGGAAGTGGTTCTTACCCCGCACGTCGCCTTCAACAGTCACGAAGCGGCGGAGCGTCTGAGCACGTTGACAGTCGACAATATCAAGAGCTACCTTGCAGGGCGACCGCTTACCAATTGCTGCACATGAACTACTGGCTCGTGAAACAGGAGCCCTCGGCGTACTCGTGGGATGACTTCGTCAAGGATGGCAGGACCTCATGGACGGGCGTCCGAAATTTCCAGGCACGCAATAACCTGCGCTCCATGAGATTGGGCGATCAGGTGTTCTTTTACCATAGTGTGAAAGACAAGTCGGTTGTGGGCGAAGCAGAGGTCGTGCGCGAGTCCTACCCTGACCCGACAGCCGAGGAGGGCGGCTGGATCTCGGTCGATCTCAAGCCGATCAAAGCCTTGCCCCATCCGGTGACTTTGGAAGAAATCAAGACCGACAAAAGGCTCGCCGGAATGACGCTCTTGCGTCACTCCCGTCTAAGCGTGACGCCGGTTTCAGCGGCGGAATATCGCGCGATCTTGGACTTGGCTCGAGGCTGATTTGCACTGGCACTCATGGAGAAAAGGGACGAATTTGGAGGGATGATGACCTATCGACGCGCGGGAGTTGCATCAACGTTCTCCCCGACGTTTTCTGCCGTCCTTGCGGAAGCCGGCTCGTTTGCGCGGCACTGCGGCGCGGAGCTTGAGATCATTCATGCCGCGGAATTTGACGCGGAGAAGGAAAAGCTCTTCTTAAAGGCGATCGGACGAAGCGCGGAGATTCGCTGGGTCAATGAAGCCCGTCCGTCGCAAGCAATCATCACGGCAGCGGAGAATCACGGCTACGAGCTTCTCATCGCGGGTGCGCTCCGGTTCGAAGAAGCTGACCGGCCGTTCACCAGCAGCGTTGCGCGGGCACTCATGCGCGATGCCCCCTGTGACCTCCTCCTCGTCCCAAAGCCGCTCGAATCGCCCGATGTCGTGCGCCGCGTTGTCTTCGCCTTGGAACCTGGCGAGGACGTCGGGCCATTTCTGCTCGATTCCTTAAGACTGCTGCGACCGGAACATGTGACGATTGCCGTGACGAAGACTCCCTTTGCGGCGGCGATTGCCGCATCGCGGGGTGAGAAGCCGCGGGACGTGGACGCATGGCTCGAAGAACTTGGCGAGGTACTTACCGGCGCCGACGCGGAGATCGAGACACGCATTGTCACTTCCAACACTGGTTATCCCCTTTGCGACGTGATCGAGGGCCTTGAAGCGGACCTGATGGTCGTCAGGGCCTTGCCGGACGAGCAGGGGGGCACACTTCCCCTTCACATGGATTGGCTGTATCAGGTCATCCCGACGCGATTGCTCGTGGCGAAGGATCCCGGGAAAAACCGAAAGTAGATCATAATCAACAGCTTCTCCGCCTTGGAGAGCCGGTAGCGCTTTCGGAAGACACGAAATCCGTCGGCTTCCATGCGTGAAAGGATCTTCTTATAGATCGCATGCATGAGTTCGGCCGGTTTAAGTGCTTCCGCATCGTCCGCAGGGAGAGTTCGACTGGCTTCCCGAAAAAGCGAACGGGCGCGCGCCGCTTCGAAGCTCATGAGACCGGTGAAATTCTCCCCTAAGTCTCCTCGCAAGAGATCGGCCTCTCTGACTCCGAATTTTCGAAGGTCTTCGAGCGGAAGATAAACGCGCCCAGTGGCGGCATCCTCCGCCACGTCGCGAAGAATGTTGGTCATTTGCAACGCATACCCGAGGAGCTCGGCGTAGGTCTTGCTTTGAGGGTTCTTGCAGCCGAAGATTTCCACGCTGACAAGGCCGACCGCACTCGCGACGCGCCAGCAGTATGCGCGCAAGTCCTCGTGGGTCTGATAACGAATAGGCTCGATGTCCATCTCGACCCCGCGCACGATTTCAACCAGAAGGTCCGGGTCGATCCTGTGGCGTGCGAGGACCTGGGCGAGCGCTGGAGGAAGGTTGTCTCCGGCGATGAGAGCAGCTTTCCAGAGATCGAGCAATTCGTGCTTCTCTGCGGGAGAGCGTCCCGGTTCGTCAGCAATGTCGTCGACTGCCCGGCAGAAGTCGTAAAAGACAAGCGCGTCCATCCGGCGGTCTGGCGGAAGGCAGCCGAGGGCAAAGGCGAGATTCGATTTTCGTGCGTTTGCCCGCGCGGCAAGCTGTAGAGAAGGGGCCTTCACAGGCGTAAGTCCGAGCCGATGCGTCCGTCTCTGATTTGGATGAGCCGGCCCGCCCCGCTGCCGTGTCCGTTGTCGTCCGCAGTCCAAAGGACACAAAGTCCCAGTTCGTGGGCGGTGCGCACCGCGAGATCGATCAGTTCATTGCCGCCTCGCGGTGAAATGGCGATGAGGATCCTTGGGCCATGGACCAAGGCGCGGGCGAAGGCCGCGCGCCGCTGCGCGGAGGGGAGCAAGCGCCCGGCGAGCTGGTTTTCGAGGTGCGCGATCCCGCAGAAGTCGAGCACTTCGGAGGTCCGGGCGCGGGCGGCGCCGGCATCTGTGCCGCAGATGCGGAAGAGAGGCATCGCCACGTTCTCCGCCACGGAGAACGATGGCAAGAGGCACGGGTTTTCAAACAAGAAGCCGAAAACCTGATTGCGAGATCGCCGAAGCTCTTCTTCCCCAAGATGCGTCACGTCTTGTCCGTTCAGAAAAATCTCTCCGGAATCGGCCGGCTCGAGCAGGCCGAGAACGCTAAGCAGGAGATTGTTGTCGGAGCTATCCGGCGCGAGAAACTCGCAGAGGACTCCCGGATCGAAAGACGCGGTCACGTTTTCGATCGATGCGTGTCCCGTCTCGTTCCAGTTCACGCGATGGCAGCAGAGAGCCTTGCAGGAAAGAACCGGGTTCATTCTAGAACGGGATGTTTTTCGCGCCGTCCTCGCAGCGCTTGTAGAAGCAGACCCAGGAGGCAAGGATCCATCCGCCGGAGATGGCGCCGAGGATCTCGAGAAGAATCGTCCAGAGATGCCTCCAAATGTCAGCTCCAAGAAAACGGTTGCCCGCGTGGTGCACAAACTGCAGGAGAAAGAGCAGCGCGAACGCGGAGAGAAGGAAGACAAAGCAGGGCGCGCCATGCCGCTTGAGAAATCGTCCATGCGCGACAATTGCACCGCGGAGAGAATCATTGTGCAGGACGAGCCGGATCTGCACGGTTGCCAGCGCGAGCATGACAGCTGCCAGCGCGGGGCGCGCAATCGCTTCGGCTGCGACAAAGGTTCTCCAGCCCACGGGCTCTCCGATCATCCAGGCTTCAACGAAGAGCGGGATGTGAATGAGGGCGAGGGTTGCGAGAATAATCACCACCGCCCATTTGAGCACGAATCCCATGCGGCGCACGGCAAATTGCAACACGCGCACGCGCCGAAAGTGCAGGCCGCGTACCCACCCGTAGGCGGTCACAAGCAGATAGATTTGCAGGCAGGTTCCGAGCAGGTACTCGAAGGCGAAGGAGAGTGCGTTCACGCTGCTTGAGACAAAGAGCAGCTCGTGAAGCGAGAGAATGCGGGCTACCTCCGGCAGAGCGAGAAGCGTGATGGGTTTGAGGATGGAGGCCAGGGCGCATGCCGCAAGAAGGGCGAGCAACATCCAGCCCCAAAGGCCATACTTTCGAGAAAAGACGTAGGCCAGTTCACCGGTGAGGCCGCGGTAATTGGAAAGGAAGAGGACCGCGCAGAGGACGGAGACGGGAAACGTCGCGACGAGACAGTTGAGAGTGCCCGCCAGCAATTCGGACGCGGGCAGGATCGCCGTCAAGGCTATTTGCGCGGGCTCCAGGGGCATCGCGGCGAGCAACGGGCCGGTTTGCGGCATCCGCGCCATCCTCCAGTGAAGCAAAAGGAAATCCACTAGCTGGAAGAGCCCATATGCCAGGGTGAATCCGGCCGGAAGCTTCCAGAGCAAGGCGTGCCGGAGGACGCATCTCCACCCATTGGCATAGGCGCCGCGCACGGACGGCAGGCACAGCGCGAGCAGCCATGCGGCAACGGCTGGCCAGATGAGCCACTTGATTTCCGAGTGCACAGCGCAACTTGAGACAGAAATTTTCGCTGGGAACGAGTCTTTCCACCGCCGAGAGTCTTCGCTTCATGACACTGGCCAACAAGATCACAATCGCGCGGATTCTGCTGATTCCGGTTTTCGTGCTTTTCGCCGTCTACTACGGAAGAAGTGTCGAGCAGGGACGCCCGGACGAGTGGCAACGCTGGGCCGCCATCGTCGTCTTTCTCGTCGCATCGGTGACGGATTGTCTGGACGGATGGGTTGCCCGGCGGTTCGGCCAGCGAAGCCCGCTCGGAGCGGTGCTTGATCCGATCGCGGACAAGGGGCTGCTTTTGGCTGCAATCATCACGCTCAGCCTGAGTAAATGGACATACGCATTTCCTCTTTGGTTTCCAGTTCTCGTGATTGCGCGCGACGCCGTAATCGTCGTTGGCTGCGTGATCTTGAAGCATCTCAACGGCCATCTCGAAGTGCGGCCCAGCTGGTCGGGGAAGGCGGCGACGGCTCTGCAAATGGTTGCAGCCGGCTGGGTGATGCTGCAACTGCCGTTCCACCTCTACCCAGTGTATGCCGCCGGGCTTTTCACGCTGGTCAGCGGTGTCGGCTACTTGTTCGACGGGCTTTCACAACTGCGGCACCACGATCTTCCCAATGCGTAGCGTCGCAATCGTCGGCCGGCCTAACGTCGGAAAGTCGGCGCTATTTAACCGCCTCGCCAGCCGCAGAATTTCGATTGTCCACAATCAACCCGGCGTGACGCGCGACCGGATTACCGCGATTTGCCGGCTGGGCGCTGCGCCTTTCGAAATCGTCGACACGGGCGGAATCGGCGACGAGCCCGATCCCGATTTCGCCAAGCCGACACACGAAGCCGCAGAAATCGCCATCGAAAGCGCAGACCTCCTGCTCTTCGTCGTGGACGGCCAGGACGGCGCCACGCCGCTCGACCTCGACCTTGCGGATAAACTTCGCAGATCTCGCCGCCCGACAATCCTTGTTGTGAACAAGGTTGACGTGCCCCAGCACGACGATTTTTTGGCCGACTTCGCGCGGCTCGGATTCTCTCAGACCCTCGGCGCGAGCGCGGCGCACGGCCGGGGCATTGCGGAGCTCGTCGAGGCGATTGAAGACCTCCTGCCACCCGGGCGGGACGAGGACGTGCCGCAGGACGCGCCAAGACTTGCGTTCGTGGGTCGTCCCAACGTGGGAAAATCGTCCTTGGTCAACACGATCCTGAACGACCGCCGCGTGATCGTGAGCCACCTCCCGGGGACAACGCGCGATGCGGTCGATATCGCCTGTGAGCGGGATGGCCGGCGCTTCATCCTTTGCGATACGGCGGGGATCCGGCATCGCTCCAAGCATAACGCATCGGTCGAGGTCTTCAGCGTAATGCGGGCGGAAAGCGCGATCCAGCGGGCGGATCTTTGCGTGCTGGTGATTGACGCCACGAGCGGAGTGACCACCCAGGAAAAGAAGATTGCGGGCCTTATTCAGAAGGCGGGCAAAGCCGCGGTGGTCGCACTCAACAAATGGGACCTCGTTTCCTCCGCAGGGCAATCCGACTCCGAACTGCTGCGCAAGCATGTCGAGCGCGCCCGGGAGAAGCTGTTCTTCCTCGATTACGCTCCGGTGGTTGTCCTTTCGGCGCTCACCGGAGGTAGCGTGCGAAGACTCTTCACGATGATCGAAAAGATTCAACAGCATGCGACGCGCCGGACAGGCACAGGCGAGCTGAACCGTCTCTTGCGCGCGGTGATGGAACGTCAACCGCCCCCTTTCCACGGCAAGCGACGATTCAAACTGCTCTACGCCACACAGCTCGTGCCGCCGAACCAGGGTCCTTTCCAAGTCCCGCAGTTTTTGCTTTTCGTCAACGATCCGCGGCTTTTGCCCGATACCTACATCAATTTCCTGCGAGCGCGCCTGCGGGAAAAATGGGAGTATCCAGGTCTGCCGATTTTGTTCACTCAGCGCGGCCGAGAAAGCGTTCGTGAACCGCGTGGGCGATAGGATTGCGGAGGTCAACGAGCTCGGACTTCCGGGAGCGCAGAGCGCTACCAAGATGGACCAGCCAATAAGCGCAAAGGAGCGCGGCCAGGATCGGAAGGAGGGTGCGAACTCTCCGCATCAGAGCATCCCAATCGCCGAGCGCGCGGCCGCGCATTGCCTCCCAACCGAGCACCAAAGCCGCCGTCACAAAGGCTAAGACCGCGGGCAGCGCGGCGACATTGAAATAGAGCGACCGGGAGAGGTCGCCGCGTAACAAGGCCTGAGCCGCTCGTGTGCCGCCGCAAAACGGACATGGAAGCCCGGTCGCACCCTTCAGAAGGCACCGCGGCAAACCGGGGAATTCTGGCGGCGCCCCAAGAGGCAGAAGAGCCGCGCCAACGAGCGCGGCGACGATGAGGGCGGCCGCGGATGCGCGCGACTTTCGCTGATCAGGCCGCAGCGGCGGACCCGTCATCGCCTTTCGCGAGCTTGGCATGACGCCCCTATTCAAGCCCCGTTGCGGGCGAGATTACCACCGTGATCTCCCCTTTGGGCCGGCACGCTTGATAGTGGGTGCGCAGTTCCGCCGGGGTGCCGCGGCGGTATTCCTCGAATTTCTTCGTCAATTCCCGGGCGATGCAGACGTTCGCGTCGGGAGCGATCTCGGCCAGGACGTCGAGGGATTTGATCAGGCGATGCGGGGACTCAAAATAGATGCTCGTTTCGCGGCGCGAAGCGGCGCGTTCAAGCTCCGAGCGGCGCCGGCCTCCCTTGACCGGCAGAAATCCCCCGAAGTAGAAGGCGTTACTTGGATATCCCGAGCCGACGAGCGCGGTGAGGACGGCACTCGGTCCGGGCAGGACAGTCACGGAAAGCCCGCGTTCGCGACAGGCGCGGATGAGCCGAAATCCAGGATCAGACACTCCGGGCATGCCGGCATCGGTCACCAGCGCGATGGATTTGCCCGCGGCGATCTCCTCGACCAGGGTGACCGTTCGGGAGGCTTCATTGTGCTCATGCAAGCTTAGCATCGGCTTCTTGATGCCATGATGGAGCAGGAGCACACCCGAATGACGCGTATCCTCAGCCGCGACGAGATCGGCTTCCCGCAAAGCCTGCAGGGCACGCAGCGTGATATCCTGCAGATTCCCAATTGGCGTTGGGACAACGGTGAGCAAAGGCGTCGTCTACCAGCCCTCGGCAACCTCTGTCGTCAGTTTGATGGCCGCGTTCCTCGCGGCCACGGGAATCGCCTGACGCTCAGCCGTCTGAATATCGGTGTTGCTGAAGAAAGACGTGTCCCCGATGATCCTGCCCTTCTTGAGGATGCTCCCCGTCACGCGGTCCGAAACCTGGTAGGCGACATCGAGCCGAAGCCCAAATTCGGCGGTCGCGAGGACGTTGTTTTGAACGGAGCGAAGCGACGTGCGCTCGATTTTCGTTAGCGTGCAATTCAGAATCGCATCGGCGTTGTCTTCGGAGACGATGGTGTAGGTGCCGTCCTCCTGCAGGGTCTTGATAAGCGTGTCGGCGAGCAGGACTTCGACGCGTGGTTCGTAGGTCCGATTCTTAAAGGTGGGGACGGCCAGATTGCGAACGGATCGCATCGGGGTGGGCCGGATTTCTCCGAGCTTGTAACCGCACCCGGCGAGAATGGCGCAGGCGATCGCTGCGGCGATGAAACGGGTCATTGTGTGGGGAGGAGAGGCTCGATCGGCTGGACATCGCGGGTCTCGGTGCGCAAGCGCGGCTGCTTCACCACCGGAAGCTCGTCCGGCACAATTTCACGCTTTGGCGGGCCGCTGTAATCGGAGAGAGCGGAGGTTTCGACTTGAGCCTGCAGACGCCGGCGCAGGGCAAGTTTTTCTCCCGATTCGGCGCGCTCCGACCCGACGCGAAGGATGTCGTCCCCGAACTGGCTGCGCAACTCCTCGATGCGAGTCTTGGCCAGTTCCGCATCGGGCGACTTCGGCTGCTTGCGGAGGATGTCGTTATAGTATATGATCGCCGCCTTGTAATTCTTCGAGAAATCGTAATACTTGGCGATTTCCAGGAGGTTTCCGGCTTCGCTTTGTCCAATCGTCTCGAGGTTGTCCCGGGCTTGCGGTGCTTTTTCACTCTTCGGGTACTGGAGGAGAAAATCCTCGAAAGTTTCCTTCGAAAGGACCAGGGCGGAAAGATCCTGTGAACTTGAGGTCAACCCGAGCCGCATGTAAATGTAGGCAATCTGATAAAGGGCGTCATCGCAGACGTCACTGTTCGGGTACTTGTCAAGCACCAGCTGGTAAGCCTCGCGGGCTTGCTTGATCGCCTTCTGTCGCTCGAAGGCGAGACCGAGATTGAACTGTGTGATGGGCGCGTAGATGCTGTAGGGCGCATTCTTGAGGATGGCCTCGTACATCTTCTGAGCACGTTCGGCGCCGGTGATACCGGGGACCGGAACCGAGTAGCCGAGAACCATTACACGACTAAGATCCAGGAACGAGTTTGCGATCAAGACTTGCCTGGCAACCGCCCCTTCAAATTCCGGGGTGTCCGGATACGTCGTAATCAACTTCTGGTAAGCGTCAAAGGCCGCACTCCATTTGCCCTGAATCAGCAGAAGGTCGGCGATTTGCAGCTGGGCCTTGGAGGCCAACTTCGAGGCTGGGTAGGTCTTTAAGAAGCGCTTGTAGGAAAGGAGGGCGGATTCGTAGTTTTTCGCGCGATAAAGATCCGCGGCGGCCTCGAAGGCACTCGTCTCATCTGCGTACTGAATGACCGGGGCCGCTCCCGAGGCTTGAGCCTCGCGAACTTGGCGCGGAACTTGCGCCGTGAGCGAACCAACGAATGTCAGGGCGGAAAGGAGGAGTGGCGCAAAGATTCGAAAAAACATCAAGGGGCGAAACCTAGGAAACATCGTGGCCCGCGTCAAGCCGCATACTCTCCGAAGGCCTGAACGAACTGGCATCCGCGGAACAGTCGGCATACCTTCGATCCATGTGCCTTCTTCTCATCGATGGTCACTACTATCTTTATCGATCGTTTTTCGCCATCCGGGGTTTGACCAACTCGCGCGGCGAGCCCACCAATGCGATCTATGGATTCTTGAAGGCAGCGCGCAAGATGCTCGTGGATGTGAAGCCCGACCTTGGCGCCGTGGTGTGGGATCACGGCCTGCCCGACCGGCGCACTGCGCTCCAGGCCGCCTACAAGCAACAACGCCCCGAGATGCCTCCGGAGATGCGCTCCCAAGAGGCGTGGCTTCAAGCAAACGTGCCCTTGACAGGCCTGGCCAGCCTCAGCGCTCCAAACACCGAGGCCGACGATCTCATTGCTTCCTATGCCCGTAAGGCTTTGGAGGACGGCCTCAAGGTTGTCATCGCCACGAACGACAAGGACATCCTTCAACTCACTTGTGAACGCATCGCGATCTATTCGACGGCCAAGGCGGACGCCGGGAAGAACGGCTTTGCGCTCCTGGGCCCCAAGGAAGTCACAGAAAAATGGGGTGTCGAGCCCCGGCAAATCGCCGAGGTTTTAGCGCTCACCGGCGATAGCTCAGACAATATTCCCGGCGTTTCGGGCGTGGGTGAGAAGACCGCCGCTCAGCTTATTCGCAAGTACCAAACCGTGGAGAACCTCTTTCGATGCCTGGATACTGTGGAACCGGAAAAATTGAGGCAAAGGCTTGAAAATGCGAAGGACTTGGTCCAGGCCAATCGCAGGATGGTGGCGCTCGACGATGACCTTCAGCTGCCCAAACCCGTTGCCGATCTGAAGATCGCGCCCCAGTACGATCCTCTGATCGCTGCGCTCGAGGCGTGTGAATTCAAGAGCCTCTTGAAAGAAATCGAAGCCGAAGCCATCCGCAGCGGGATTCTCCAACAGGGACAGCTTCTCTAGATTCGAAAGAGATTCCGCGTCGCGGGACCCGCCTCAAGCGGCTTTTGCATCGGAGACAGATGCCAGCACCAATGCGGGATCACGTCGCGCTTTCCTTCAACGACGCTCGTCGCATTTTGTGATCCCCCCTTGGTGGCCTCAAATTGTGGTGTTTTGGCTTGGAAATTGCTTGCAGAGGCAAGTCAAGTGCCTGATTTTCCTGTCGCAATGGCGGGAATGGAGCAAATTCAAGGGCTGGCGTTGCAGCAGACGCTATCCCCGCAGATGCAGCAAAGTTTGCATATTCTGCAGGCGCCGCTGATGGAGCTTCGGCAGCTTGTGACGGCGGAATTGGAGGCGAATCCGACTCTTGAGGAGGAACCTCGAGAGGTCGCGCGGGAATCAGATCGTGCGGAATTGCAGAAGACGGAGTTGGCCGATCAGTGGAATGAATATTATGCGCAGCGCGCGACCTCAGAGCCCTGGACGGCGGATGCCCAGGCGAGGCGTCAGCATTTTTTCGACTCGCAGACGAAAGCGCTCACCTTGCAGCAGCATCTGCTGGATCAAGTAAGCGGATCGGACATGACCACGCGGGAGCGCGGCATTTCGCTGGTCATTATCGGAAACATTGATGACCGGGGATATCTGCGTGCGACGGTCGCAGAGATCGCGTCCCAGGCAGGCTGTCTTGAGGAAGAGGCCGAGGGGGTGATCGAGATTGTGCAGGGTTTCGATCCTGCGGGCGTGGCGGCGCGCGATCTCGCGGAGTGCCTGCTCATTCAGTTGCGCCGCAGCGGCCGGCAATACAGCCTGGAGAGCCGGATCGTGCAGCACCACCTCGAAGAATTGAGCCGGCGCAAGCTTCCCGAAATCGCGCGCCAGTTTCGGGTCTCGCTCAGCGATGTTCAGAGCGCCGCAGAGTCCATCGCGCGGTTGGAGCCCCGCCCGGGGCGTCCGTTCTCCTCCGAAGAAGAGCAAACAATTCTTCCTGATGTGATCATCGAGAGAGACGGTGATGCTTATACTGTGTCGCTTAACGACGACGAGGTTCCCTCGTTGCGGATCGGTGATGGATACAAGGACATGCTTTCTCAGTCGGCGGCCGATCGCGAGGTGCGGGACTACCTGCGAGACAAGATTCGCGGGGGAAGATTTTTCATTCGATGCGTCCAACAGCGTCAGCAAACGCTTTTGAATATCGCGCGCGAAATTGTCGAACGGCAGCGCGATTTCTTCGATCTCGGTCCGGCTCACTTGCATCCGATGACCATGAGCAGGGTGGCTCAGGCGGTGGGTGTGCACGAAACCACGGTGAGCCGCGCCGTGTCAGGAAAGTATATGGCAACGCCACGAGGGCTCTTCGAACTGAAGTTTTTTTTTACTTCGGGCTACACGACGGAGAGTGGCGAGTCCGTCAGCAACGAAAGCGTCCGTCAGGCCATCGCCGAGATCGTCCGCAACGAGGATTCCCGGCACCCTCTCAGCGACCAGGACGTCGTGGCGATGCTTTCAGAGCGCGGACTGCCCATTGCACGCCGGACGGTGGCGAAGTATCGCGAGCAGCTCGGAATTTTGCCGAGCCATCTGCGGAAGTCCTTTTGAACTGATTTTCTTGAGGCAACGCTTCTTGTTGTCTCCCGTTTGGCAAGCATATTGAATACAGCATGCTGCCTCCTGATGAACAAACTCTTCGCGACGCCCTGCGGCGCGTGAAATATCCCGGCTTTTCACGAGACATCGTCTCCTTTGGTCTGATCAAGGAGATCCGTGTTGAGGATCGAGATGTCGCCGTTCAGCTCGTCTTGACCACGGGCGAGCCGGCGGTTGCCCGGCAGATCCGCGATGAGGCGCACGCGGCACTTTCGGGACTCGAGGGGGTTGAGCGTGTTGAGATCAAGGTCGATGTTCAGGCGCCGGCACAGGCGGCCGGCCATCCCGGTCCGGCGAGGCTGGAAGGTGTCGAGCATGTCCTCGCCGTGGCGAGTGGAAAGGGGGGCGTCGGCAAATCCACCATTGCCGCGAATCTTGCCGTTGCGCTGGCGAAGACCGGCGCCTGGGTGGGTCTTTGCGATTGCGATCTCTATGGCCCAAGCATCGCTTTGATGTTCGGGAGCAATGAACGGCCGATGGCGGATGATCAGGATCGCATCCTTCCCATCGAGCGCGAGGGACTCAAGCTTATGTCCATGGGCTTCCTGCTCGAAGATGCCTCACCCGCCGTGCTTCGCGGTCCCATGGTCACGCGATACACCCAACAGTTTCTTCGTCAGGTGGCATGGGCTCCCCTCGATTTCCTGGTGCTCGATCTTCCGCCCGGCACCGGGGATATTCAGCTCACCATCGTGCAAACAATCGCTTTGAGCGGCGCTGTCATTGTCACCACGCCGCAGGAGGTGGCACTCATCGATGCCCGCAAGGCTGTGGCGATGTTTCAAAAAACTAATGTTCCCATTCTCGGCATTGTTGAAAACATGAGCTACTTTCTCTGTCCGGGTGACGGGCAGCGTTATCCGATTTTTGGCTCCGGCGGAGGAGAACGCGAGGCAGCGCGCCTGCGGGTGCCGCTCCTCGGGGAGGTGCCGATTCAAATCGCGATGCGGGAATCCGGCGATATCGGCCGGCCCCTTGTGGCAAGCGACCCGCGCAGCCCCGTGGGCGAACTCTTTCGACAGATGGCAAACCAAATCGTCCACGCCTTGAAGAGTGGTTAACCCGGCTCGTATCTTAATCGCAAATAATGTATAATAAATGATTTGTGAATTTTGAATTTTAACGGGAGCCGAAAATGCGTTTGACAGTAAGGAGAAATGGTTTTCTTAATACTAGCACGATGAATCCCCAGAGAAATGACGGCTCTGAGCTCGTCAAGAACTCGGTTCTTTACAAGGAATTTCTGGCCGAGCGTGAGGAGATTCTTCGTCATAAATGGATCGAAAGCGAGAAGGCGGGCCACGACATCGGCTTCGAGCGCGCGCTTCTGGACTGGATAGTGAAATACCGCTCGGCATGGCGGGACGAACGTTCAAAGCAACAGCCGAAAGCCGCTTAAGACTTCTGTGACCTTTAACGCAGCCCTGAGAGGTTGCGAAGGGAGATGACCCAACAGCAAGAAACGCTCCTCGCGATGGACGCGGACGCCATCCGCAAGGCTATTCGCCGGATTGCACACGAAATCATCGAGCGAAATCATGATCTGTCGCGCCTGATCATTGCGGGCATCCCCACGCGCGGAGTGGAGGTCGCTCGCAGGATCCTTGAGCACATCGAAGCAATCGAGGGTGTGCGGCCCGGATTCGGCATCGTGGACGTCTCGATGCACCGTGACGACATTTCGACGCGCGGGAGGCCGACCACGGTCGTCCCCACACAGCTTCCGATCGATCTCAACGGGCGGCCAATCGTTCTCGTCGATGACGTGCTTTTCACCGGACGGAGCTGTCGTGCCGCGCTTGATGCGATTTCTTCGTTTGGGCGGCCGGCGCGAATTCAATATGCCGTTCTCGTGGACCGCGGACATCGGGAGTTGCCCATTCGCGCGGATTACGTCGGGAAGAATCTTCCGACGACTCGCGAAGAGCGAATCCGCGTCCGGTTTGAGAACCTCGATGGCACCCCGGATAGCGTCACACTGGTGAGACCCTCATGAGCCGCTGGACGCGCAAAGATCTCGTCGGGCTGGACGACTTAAGCGTGGAGGAGCTTTGGAACCTCCTCGAAACTGCGCGAGCATTCAAGGAAGTCGGCGAGCGAAGCTTGAAGAAGGTCCCCGCACTGCGCGGGCGAACGCTGGTAAATTTTTTTGTTGAGCCGAGCACGCGTACGCGCACCTCATTCGAGCTCGCCGCGATGCGTTTGAGCGCCGATGTCGTGAACATTTCCGCCGGCGCCTCCAGTCTTCAGAAGGGTGAGAGTCTCAAGGATACCGCGCTAAATCTTCAGGCGTTGCGCGCGGACATTATTGTGCTGCGGCACAGCTCTGCGGGGGCCGCCCGATTTCTTGCGGAAAGGCTCGGCGCCAGCATCATCAACGCGGGGGACGGCGCGCACGAACATCCCACGCAGGGCTTGCTGGACACGTTTACGATTTTGCAAAAGCGGGGCAAAGTCGAAGGTCTCAACATCGCGATTGTCGGCGACATCCTCTTCAGCCGCGTGGCTCGCTCGAACATTTACGCGCTGACCAAGCTCGGCGCCAACGTCACCGTGGTCGGCCCTTCAACGCTGGTGCCGCGCGCGTTTGAAAAGCTGGGCGTGCGCGTCGCTCACAAAATCGAAGAGGTCCTGGAATCTGCGGACGTAATCAATCTCCTGCGCATTCAGCATGAGCGCCAGCGCAAGGAGTATTTTCCGGGTCTTGGCGAGTATATCGCCCTCTTCGGCCTGACGAAGGCGCGGGCGCTGCTTCTGAAGCCCGACTGTCTCGTCATGCATCCGGGACCGATCAACCGCGGAGTCGAGATCGACAGCGATGTCGCCGACGGATCCCGTAGCGTGATTCTCGAACAGGTCACGAATGGACTCGCTGTGCGAATGGCCGTCCTTTACCTGTGCGCCGGCGGCGTCGGCCTTTCGTCATGAAAACGGTCCGCATCGCCAACGGCCGAATCATCGATCCCGCCAACAAGCGTGACGAGCTCGCCGACCTCTGGATTGCCGATGGCGTCTTTGCCGATCCATCGACCGGCACGGGCCAGCCATCGGAGGCCGAGCTCATAGACGCCACCGGGCTTATCGTGGTACCGGGGCTGATTGACATGCATGTGCACTTTCGCGAGCCGGGTCAGGCACAAAAGGAGACGATCGCTACCGGGGCACGTGCCGCGGCGGCAGGCGGATTCGCGAGTGTCGTTTGCATGCCGAATACCAACCCGGTAGCGGACAATGCCGGAACAATCACCCTTATCCGCGAAAAGGCGCAAGCAAGTGCCGATGTCAACGTCTTCACGACGGGCGCGATCACGAAAGGCCTCGCGGGAGAGGAATTGGCTCCCTATGGATCGATGATTGGAGCCGGAATTGTGGCGATCACCGATGACGGGCACTGCGTGCAGAATCATGAGGTCATGCGCTGCGCGGTCGAATATGCCCGCATGTTCGGCCTGCCGGTTCTTGATCATTGTCAGGATTACTCGCTGGTTGGCAACGGCGTGATGCATGAGGGCGAGTGGAGTCTGCGCCTTGGGTTGCCCGGCTGGCCCCGCATCGGAGAGGAGATCGTCGTCGCCCGCAATATCCTGCTGGCCGAGCTCTGCGACTCACCCATTCATTGCCAGCACATCAGCTCCGGCGGCAGTGTGCGTTTGCTTCGCGACGCGAAGACAAGGGGAATCAAAATTTCGGGCGAAGTTTGCCCGCATCACATCGCGTTGACTGATAGATCCCTTCAGACATTTGACAGCAACTACAAGATGAATCCGCCTCTGCGCACCGAGCGGGATATCGAAGCGATCCTTGAGGGTCTCGCGGACGGCACGCTCGACGTTCTTTGCAGCGACCACGCCCCGCATGCCTTTTACGAGAAGGAGGTCGAGATGGATCGGGCGCCGTTCGGAATCACTGGCCTCGAGACCGAGTTCGCCCTCTTCTGCGACATCCTCGTGCACAAGAGGGCGGTCGTGGATTTGCACCGTCTCATTGAAATGTTCACAGTGAATCCCGCGCGTTTGTTGTCCCTGGACCGCGGAACATTGTCAGTCGGCGCTGCGGCGGACGTGACGCTGATCGATCCGAATCTGGAATGGACGTTCGATCGGGAAAAATCTCACTCCCTGTCTCGAAACACACCATTTCATGGCATGCAATTCAAGGGCCGTGCGGTCCGGACGATTGTGGCGGGAAAAACGGCCTGGGTGCGCGAAGCTTGACGGCTGCTTACACGCTCATCGCCTCGGACCCTGCCTCCCGCGCCAGGGCGGGTGTCCTCGAAACGCGCCGAGGTTCGGTGGAAACGCCCATTTTCATGCCCGTTGGCACCCAGGGGACGGTTAAGGCGGTGTCACCCGCGGAACTTCACGAACTCGGGGCGCAGATCATTCTGGGAAACACCTATCACCTGCACCTGCGGCCCGGAGAGAAGTTGATCGCCCGGCAGGGAGGACTGCACAGATTCATGGGATGGCCGCGGCCGATACTTACCGATAGCGGAGGTTTTCAGGTCTTTTCTTTGGCCAGGCTGCGGAGGGTTACCGAGGAAGGGGTGCATTTTCAGAACCATCTCGACGGCACGCCGACACTCATAGGACCGGAACGCTCGATGGAGATTCAGCGGAGCTTGGGCTCGGACATCGTCATGGCTTTCGACGAATGTCCACCCCACCCATGCTCCCATGCCGATGCATCGCGAAGTCTGGACCTGACACTTCGGTGGGCGTCTCGCTGCAAGGCTTGGTGGGATGACGCAGGAGATGGGGACCGGCCCCTGCTGTTTGGAATCGTGCAGGGCTCGGCTTACGCCGATCTGCGCGAGCGCAGCGCCCGCGGTTTGGTGGCCCTTGGATTTGACGGCTACGCGATCGGCGGCGTGAGCGTTGGCGAGCCTGAACCCGAAATGATGCGGGCCGTTGAAAACGCGGAAGCGTTTCTCCCCGCCGACCGCGCCCGCTACGCGATGGGCCTCGGAACGCCTCCCCAAATGATCGAAATGATCGCGCGAGGAGTGGACATGTTCGATTGCGTCCTGCCCACGCGGATTGCGCGCAACGGGACGGCGTTCACACGCCACTCTACCCTTTCACTGAAAAACGCGGGCTTTGCGGAAGATCCGGGGCCAATCGAAGAAGATTGCGAATGCCACGCCTGCCGCAATTTTTCACGCGCTTACATTCGCCATCTGATCAAAGCGGAAGAAATCCTCGGACTCAGGCTGGTGACGCTGCACAACCTGCATTTCTACTTGAGGCTGATGCGGACGGCGAGAAGCGCAATTCTCGAAGGACGTTTTGTGGAATTCCGGCGGGAGTTCGTCTCGAGCTACCGCCCGCACGGAAACTTATAGAAGCGCTTGCGCCAGACGCCCGATATTTTCACCACGGATCGCGCTGATAATCGCGAACGTAGTTGTAGCGAGTCTCGAATCCGAGCTCCGGCGGGAACTCCTGGTAGCCGGAATTGATCCAGGGAATGTCACTCCGGTACGGGGGCCGATAGCTGCCCCTCACGGTCGGGAATGGGAACGTCACGATCTCGTAGACGCCGTAGCCAAGCCTGGCAAATGAACGCCCAATTCCCCGAACGATGCCGTAGCTCCATGCCGCGGAGTTGCCTTCGTCGTAGTTGACCGCCGCCATGGAGTCGAACAGCTCGGTCGGACCAAAGAGCACATTGCCCAAACCGCGTCCAAGCTTCCGCGTCGGGCCATAATCGGAGCCGGGAGGCTGCTGGATGTCGGCAAACGCGGTTGTCGCAACCGCGGCAGCGGCAAGGAGGGACGCGGCAACTTTCATCATAGGACGCCTTCTTAGCCGAGAATCCGTCGCGGAGGCAAGAGAAAACCGGGCTAACCAATCAGTTGAGACACATGGGATTTGACCGCTGCGCCCAGCCCTGGGAGGTTGTAGCCTCCTTCGAGGAGGGAGACCATTCTGCCGTTGCACGGTCCTGCCGCAAAATCGAGAAGCATCCGGGTGAGATCCGCAAAATCCTGGTCCGTGAGCCGGAATTGCCCGAGCGGGTCCCCGGCGCGTGAATCAAATCCGGCGGAAATCAAAAGGAGTTGCGGCCGGTAGTTTTCAAGAGCGGGGAAAAGCCGGTCACGGAACGCCCCCAGAACTTCCGCGCGACCCGAGCCTGCGGGGAGGGGACAATTGATCGTGAGCCCGGCACCTTTTCCTTCTCCTGTTTCGGAAGCGAGCCCGGTCCCCGGGTACCACGGCCACTGATGAGTGGAGAAGAACAGGACCGAGCCGTCGGAGTAGAAAATTTCCTCGGTCCCATTGCCGTGGTGAACGTCCCAGTCGACGATGGCGACGCGCTCCAACCCGTGCTGCTTTTGAGCGTGGCGCGCCGCAATCGCAACATTGTTGAACAGGCAAAATCCCATCGCCGCGGCGGGACGGGCATGATGACCCGGAGGGCGCACCGCACAAAAGGCATTCTGCGCATGTCCGATAAGCACGGCGTCCACAGCTTCAATGACCCCACCCGCAGCATGCAGGGCCACTTCACCGGAGTCCGCGGAAACGCTCACATCGCCGCCCGCAAGTTCGGTTTCGCCGGACTCAATGAGCTTGAGAACATTCTCAACGTATCGGGGATCGTGGCATAGGGCGATCTCGTCGAGCCTTGCCTTTCGGGAGCGCATAACGACGAGGTCCTTGAGGGGATCGAGCGCCTCTCTGATCACAGCCAGTCTTTCCGGGCGCTCGGGATGCCCGCTCTCCGTCCGGTGTCGCATCATCAAATCGTCAAAGAGAAGAGCCGTGCGCGTCATGGCGCGATAATGCCGTCGAATTTCGCCAAATAGAAGAAGAAGTCACGCGACCCGGTCGGGCACAAGAAACAACCGGTTTGACGAAAACACGAACTCCCGGCCGAACAGAGCCTCGAGCCGGAACGCCGGAACGCCGCGTGAGTTCCCAAGCCCAAAAACTTTGAACAGAGGTGAAATCATCGCGGATCCAACGGAGCGAGACGGGCGTAGTAAATATGACAACCCGTCCGATGATGTTGACTTGCGTTACGATTTTCGCTTATCGATTTCGAGAAGCGCGGATGACAAATCATTCGCCTAAATTTCTGTGGGCAGCTCGCCGATTTGTTCGGAGATATGGAAGGAAGCTTTCGGCAGTCGCGCTGTTCGCGAGCCTGCTGACCACCGTTTCGGTAGGTCTCGCCGAGAGTGCGGATGCAATGCCCGCTGCAACGCCCGCCGCCTCAGCGACGTTTTCCAGGGACTCGGCGAAGACTTACCCCCAGTTGCGGGCCTCGATGTCTTACAAGATCGCGATGAGCCCGCAGCCAGGCGGAGACCGACTTGATCGCGACATCGAAACCGTGCAGCGGCGCATCAGAGAAGCGCCCGAGCCGCGACCGTTCCTGGAGAAACTCGGCTGGTTCTATGTCGCCAAAGCGCGATCCAGCTACGATCCGGGGTTTTACAAACTCGCCGAGCACTGCGCCGCTGCGCTGGAAGTGACTGATCCCAAAAGTCCCGAGGCGATGCTGCTGCGCGGCCACGTGTTTATCAGCTTCCATCGTTTTGCGGAGGCAGAGGCCATGGCCCGTGAACTCGTCAAGCAACGCGAGCTGCCGTTCGACTACGGCTTGCTCGGCGATGCGCTGATGGAACAGGGACGTCTCACCGAGGCCGTCGCCGCCTACCAGAACATGGTTGACCTTCGGCCCGATCTTCAATCGTACAGCCGGGTGGCTTACATGCGCTGGCTCAACGGCGATCTCGACGGCGCGATTGAAGCGGGCCGCATGGCCGCGGGCGCCGCGAGCCCGCTCGATCCCGAGGCAGGAGCGTGGTCGCTGACTCGCCTCGCGCAGTATCATTTTCAGGCTGGCTCTCTCGCCGAAGCAAAGGCGGCTTGCGACTTGGCCCTCAGCTTCTCCGAGGACTATCCAGCCGCCCTCTTGCTGCGCAGCCGCATGCTGATTGACGCTGGTACTTTCGCTGAGGCGGTTGCGCCCGCGCAACGCGCGGCACAGGTCAATCCGCTGCCGGAATTTCAATGGGCGCTGGCCGACTCGCTCCAGGCGGCGGGCCGCACCGACGAAGCCGCAAACGTCGAGGCAGACCTGAAGCAATTCGGCGCGCAAAGCGATCCGCGGACGTTTGCCCTGTTCCTGGCCACGCGCGGCGAGCAGGGGGAATCGGCCGTTAATTTGGCCCAACGCGAATTGCAGGACCGCGAGGACATTTTCACCCATGACGCGCTGGCCTGGGCGCTCACCGCCGCCGGCCGCCACGACGAGGCTTGGCCGCACATGGAGAAGGCTCTGGCCGAGGGCACCGTGGACGCGCGCCTTTTCACTCACGCGGGCGTGCTTGCGGCCAGACTCGAGCGCACGGCCGAAGCCGAGGCCTGGCTCGCCAAAGCCCGCGATCTCCAGCGCACGTTGCTCCCCTCGGAACGCCAGCAACTCGCCGCGGCGCTCGCCGCTCTGGCGACGCCGCGTGATGCTTTATCTACCAGTCCCCCCGGGACCCAAACGGATTCCGCTCGTGAGAACCAACTGGCGGAAGCCTCACTCGCACACAAAAACAAAGATCGGAAAGACCAATGAAGACAAATCTGACCACACTGACAGCAGCCTTCGCTTTGGTGACGGCGCTACCCGGGGCAGTACACGCATCCAGTCACATGGACGCCCCTCTGATCACCCGCGATCCCTCGGCCAACACAACGGACGTTTACGCCTTCGTTGACCAGGACGACGGAAGCGCACCAGATCCGGCAAGCAGAGGAACTCCGCCACCTGCTGCTCCGAAATCCCTTGTCGTGGCGCTCGCCGTCTATCCCCACGAGGAACCGGGGGTCGGGCCGAACATATACAACTTCGACGACGATGTGCTTTACGAAATCCATATCGCCACCGGCAATGACGTCAAGGCGGGAAGGGCTACCATCAGCTATCAGTTCCGCTTCACGACGACGTTCAGGACCAAGAACACCATTCTGGATTCCTACCTGAACGTGATCCAAAACGTCGGCGATGCTGCACAGAACCTCATTCAGACGTATACGGTCACCAAGGTCACTTGGTTTTCCAAGACCGACCTCGGCACAGGAATCGTTCCGCCGAACAATCAGGGCAATGCCACGCCCTTTTACAATCAGGGTAATCCCCCAAGCGGTGAGAACCCGGCTAGGGATGGGGTTTCGACGTCTGATCAACTCGACCGATACACCAACCAAGCGATTGCCAAACTGAAGAAGGGTTATGTTTCCTTTGCGGGTCAGAGGGACGACGGCTTCTACGCCGATATTAACTCTATCTTCGATCTGCTGAGTCTCCGGAATCCGGGCGTAGATTCACAAGGGGGCTTCAACCTCCACCTGATGGCACTGAGCATTCCGATCGAGGAACTGGGCTCTAAAGGTGATCAGCAAATCGTCGGTGTTTATGCAACAACCAGCCGCAAAAAGGTTTCGGTCTTGCGCGATAATCAAGGAAGTAAGGGAAAGGACGAGAAGAAGGGGAAAGACGAATGGGTACAGGTCGCCCGCCAGGGCAACCCGCTCTTCAACGAAGGCCTCGTCGCTATCGTTGATAAGGATCGCTACAGCCGCACCAGCCCCACGGTGGACAGTCAAGTCTTTCGGAAATATGCGGAAACCCCGGAACTTGCTGCGCTGATAAATGCCCTCCTGGTTCCTCCTTTGGATCCGCCGGCCGTAACAACCGGACGAACGGACATTTCCGGCATCTACATCCCCGATTTGATCAAGGTCGACCTGTCTACTCCCGGCGTGCGTTTCGCCGGCAGCGGCCCTGGGCACCCGACGAATCCGGATGACGCGGGCTTCTCGCGTTTGGGCATTTTCGGCACCCCCCCCGATGTGCTCCAGAGCCAGATTCAGGATCCGTTTGGCAACGGCGGATTAGTTCCGGGCGGCTGGCCGAACGGGCGACGTTTCGGCGATGATGTTGTGGATATCGCGATCACTGCCATTATTAGCGACCTGCGCACGCTTCCACTGTTTATTCGCGTGGCGGACGGCATCGACGGGGTGAGTGCCAATGACATCGGTTTCAACAAGACCTTCCCGTACGAAGGCACCCCGCAGAACGGCCGCATCCACGCGCACCCTGAACCAAGTCCGAGTCCGAGACTCCGAGTCCGAGTCCAACTCCAAGTCCCTAACCGCCCTGCACCGCGGCGGGTTCACGGGCCGTGAGGTCCAACTCAGAAGAGCAACGAATCCGAGGCAGATCATGAGTTGATGTGCAGGAAAAACCGTCTGTATGGCTGGCTGGCAGCGCTTTTCACTAGTGCTGCCAGCCTCGCGCACGCTCATGATCCCGGCCTGAGCACGGCCACGTTGAAGGTCTTCCCCGATCGCCTCGAAGCCGAGGTGATTATCCCCCAAGCCGACCTCGAAGCGCTGGTCCCGCTTGACGCGAATCACGATGGGTTGGTCAGCCCTGAAGAATTGGGCCACGCGCGGCCTAATCTCGAGCCGTTGCTGGACGAGGCGCTCACCGTGCGGGTGAACGGCGCCGCTATCGTCATCACCGATCCGAGCTTTCAGCTCGATGATAAGAATAACTTTCGCATCGTCGGAAGCTTTCGTGCAAACGACGCGAAGGCGCTTACAGTCGAGTCGACCCTGATCAAACGCCTCCCGCGCGGGCATCGGCAATTCATCACCCTCGTGGACGACCACGGCCTCACACTCGCCGAGGCGTTGCTGAGCGCGGACCAGGACGTGATCGATGTAAACATGCCCCAGCGGCTGGCAGAGGAAGACCCACCCGCCAGAGCATCTACCTTCCGTGAGTTCTTTGTCATGGGCGTGGAACACATCCTGACCGGCCATGATCATTTGCTATTCCTTTTCGGGCTGCTCATCGCGATGTCTCAGTTTCGAGCGACGATATGGGTCATTACGTGCTTCACTCTGGCGCACTCGACGACGCTGGCACTGGCTGCGTTCGACGTGGTGCAGGTTTCGGGACGGGTGGTGGAACCGTTGGTGGCGGCGACCATCGTTTATGTGGGCGTGGAAAACTTGCTCCGCACCGAAGGCCTCACGGGGCGTTGGCGTCTGACGCTGATATTCGGCCTCGTCCACGGTCTCGGCTTCGCGACCGATCTGAAGGAAAAGCTGGGCGTCATCGGCGCGGAAATCACTGTTCCGCTGCTCTCTTTCAACCTCGGCGTGGAACTCGGCCAGATGGCCGTCGCCGCGTTGGTGCTCCCCCTCATTTGGTGGCTGCGAAGCGAGCCCGCCTTCGTTCGGACCTCCGTGCCGGTGTGCTCATCGCTGGTTGTGCTGGGAGGCGCATGGTGGCTGCTGCAGCGGACGCTCTTGGGATGAGCGGTGCCAGCGTCAAGGAGGGCGCATGCGCACAGTTTCCCGGCCAGGCTCAGATCAATGAAAGCGCCAGGATCAACAGCGAAATGGCTATGATCCAGGACCCAACGATGCGGACGCCCACCTTCGGCCAATGACTCCGCGTTGCGAGCGACGTGTAATACGCAACGTCAAAGAGCAGGAAGATGACCATGAGCCACGTTCCCACCAACGTCTTGATGACGACGGCCGCGGAACCTTTTTCGGGACCGGAATCGAATCCGATGGCGAAGGCTGCTGCAGCGAAAAGCGCGCGAGAAGCCATCAGAGGGACGGGCATTTCCAGGGCCACCGCCGTGGCGGCACACAAGGCAAGGACAACCAGCAAGGGTTGATACACGCTGGTGATTGTTCCTGTCATGGTCAGGAGCAAGGCAAGCGCTAGGCACGGGGCGAAGACAGCAAACAGCGTTTTTAGGTCGAGCGGCTTCCGCTGTCCGGTCAGGAGGCCGAGCGAGGTGATGACGAGGAGATGAGCGGGACTCGTGAGGGGATGAAGAAGGCCACCGCCAAAGCCTTCCAGCCCTTCAATTGCCGAATGAGCGCAAGCGGTGGTCGGAACGGACAGCACGAGCAGGATCGCCAGCAGCAGGCCTCCCCGCCGCTTGGATCCGTCCATCGTTACAGCAAATTGAATAGAAATCCGCAAGCCACGGCGGCAATGGCAACTCCTCCCGTTCGCACGGCTATCTTGCCCCACGGCCAGCGCGCCAGCAGACCGACACCAATCCCGCTGAGGTGCAGCAAGCCCGTTGCGATCACGAATCCCGCGGCATACGTCAACGCGCTGGCTGCTTCAGGCAACTCCGTGCCATGGGCGTGTCCGTGAAAGATCGCGAAAATTCCGAAGATCGCTCAGGCAATCTTTAGCGGTGGCTTGGCGGCGAAGGCCACCATAAGGCCCAAGATGACCCCGGAAAGGGCGATGCCCGTCTCAACGCCGGGCATGGGAACGCCTAGCACGCCCAATGCCCCGCCCACGGCCATCACCACCGGAAAAACCACCGGCAAAATCCAGATGGCGGGCGTACCCAGAAAAGCGCCCCATAGCCCGACCGCGACCATGGCAACAACGTGATCCAGACCAGTGAGAGGATGCACGAAGCCACTGATGAACCCGCCGAACGCCCCGGATTCGGTATGGGCGCTTGCCGTGGTCGGCAAGGATAGGACAAGCAAAGGGCAACACGAGCCAGGTCACGAGGCGATGATTATCCCTTATTGAACCTCCAACCACGAACGAGGACTGCTCTCGCGCTGCCATGGAGGATAAGATTATTCCGGACTCGAATTGTGTCAATTGCTAAGGTTGACAGAGATTCACGTTCTCGCCTTTTCCTCAGCGGTTAGGCGGGGAAAGCAAGCGTTAGATCGGCTCGCGCCAGGCCCGGAGCTCGCACTAAGGTCGTGAGCGAAACGACATTCCCCCGGGCAAGACACAGAAGGCGTGACCGTCTTGATGTGCGGTTGCTGTGCTTCGCGTTTAAGCTGCGTGCTCTTACGATTGGCGCTTCACCCGATACGTCAAGTTCTCTCCCGCACAACGATTAGTTCCCGCGGCGCGCGAGCCGCGGGAGAAAAAAGCGTTTGAGAAAACTTACGCCGCTCGCGAATTCTATGCCAACGTCGAAGGAAGTTCTCTGCCGTAATGGTGTGGTGATCTTTCATACTTGACGATTGCCTGGCCAATCCAATTGTTTCCGGCAAACGGCGGCCCGTAGAGTTCATACCCGTTCTTGAGATCGGTAGTTACCGATTTCTGGACCTCGTCCGCGGAACCTGAAGTGATAATTTTGTAGTCTGACACTTTTTGCATATCGATCTCAATGCATACCACTCCCGGCATTGCTCGTGCAATGCGCGTCGTTCACCACTCTGCGCATACCGGTGGTCGTGAGATTCATCGGTCAAGTCGCGGAGAGAACACGCTATCCTTGGCTGTATCTCCGATCTTTGCGGTCCGCATGGCAGAAGCGCCATCAGGTAAGGCCAAGCTGGGATTCCAGCCGAGGGACGGACTGCTCTGGCATCGAATTCTCCGCTGCCGGAAGGAACCGGATGTCCTATCGTGCTGCAGTCAGAGGAGGCGAAGCCAAAGAGCTTCCGTATCGCGTTTGAAACGGCCGCCTGCCGCGAGCGCAAACGCGCGGAAACATGCCTGCTTCTGCGATCATTAATGGATAGCCGCTGCCAATCGAAGAGGGAGGTTTCTGAGGGCAGGCCGATGCCCGCCGGCGCGTCGGAAATGACCTTTCGCGTGCAGGGCATGGATTGGAAGTTGCCGCCATCGAGCAGGCGTTGAAGCCAATCGGCGGCGTCCTTGGGGTTCGTGCCAACCTCGTCGCCTCATCCTTCACCGTGGCCAGCAAGGTGTGCGGGTCGATGCGGGAAGGAGATCCCAACGGTCGGGGCTGCTGCGCAACGCGATCCTGACCGAGGTTGACGCCAGCCTTCGCCGGCCCGGCATGGATTCTTTACCAGATCCACCCCTGGGACTGCGAAACTCCCATGGAAGAAACCCAGGAGGCCCTGCACGACGTTCGCCAAGATCGACCGACACCTTGCACATATTTTCAGGTCCAAATGGAGACAAGTGTGCCAAACTATGAGAACATCAGTCCCGCACAATGTGTTGAACTGGCATGGTGTCATGAGCACGGAATCACCCATAACTGCGGCGACGGTATTCGCGAGAGATCCTTCTCACGAAGTAGCCAGTCGCGCCGGGAGAGCCATCTGCGATCACGACCGGGAAGTTCCAGAAGTGGATCTATTTACCCCGATGAAGATTCGCGGTCTGACTTTCCGCAACCGAATCGCGATGTCGCCAATGTGCATGTATTCAGCGCACGACGGTTTCGCCAATGATTTTCACCTGGTCCACCTCGGGAGTCGAGCCGTGGGCGGGACTGGTCTCGTGGTCGTCGAGGCTAGCGCGGTCACGGCCGATGGGCGCATTTCGCCGCGTGACGTCGGCATCTGGAAGGACGAACACATCGAAGCTCTGGCGCGCATCGCAAGCTTCCTGGAAGCAGCGGGAGCGGCTCCCGGCATTCAACTCGCCCACGCCGGACGCAAGGCGAGTCGCGATGTGCCGTGGAAAGGAGGGGCTAGCCTCAAGACGACGGAAGCAGGCGGGTGGCCGGTGGTCGGCCCAAGTCCCATAGCCTTCACTGACGAAGACCCCATCCCGAGACCGCTGGATGAAGCGGGTATCGAACATTACGTGCAGGCATGGGAGGCCGCGGCGCAACGCGCCTTGAGAGCGGGCTTCAAAGTGATCGAAATCCATGCCGCTCATGGATATTTGCTTCACCAGTTTCTCTCGCCGATCAGCAACCGCCGCACAGATCAATACGGTGGCACTTTGGAGAACCGCATGCGCTTTCTCTTGCAAGTCGCCGAGCGACTGCGCACGATCATACCTGAACAGTTGCCGCTGTTTGTTCGAATCTCAGCTACCGATTGGGTCGAGGGAGGCTGGGATGTCGAGCAATCTGTCGTCCTCTGCCAGCAGCTCAAGGAGCTTGGTGTAGACCTGATTGATGTCTCCTCCGGCGGAACCGCGCACGACGCGAAGGTTCCGGTCGCCAAAGGTTACCAAGTGCCCTTTGCCCGGCGCATCCGTGACGAGGTCGGAATTCGAACCGGGGCGGTCGGGCTGATTAGCGATCCACAATACGCCGATGACATCATCACGAGCGGACAAGCGAACCTCGTCTTTCTTGCGCGCGAATTGCTCCGAGAACCGTATTGGACCATCAAAGCACAGCAGGTTCTGGAGGAAGAGCCAGGCTGGCCGGTCCAGTACGGTTATGTCGTGAAGCGCCGGGCGAAGTAAAGGCCAGTCGCGACAAGGTCCCGTCACAAGAAATCTCCAGGAAGGCCAGAAAAAGACTATGAGTCAACCAACGGCAAACGTGAGTGGTTCCATCACTCTTGGCGGAGAGCTCATCGTGAACCGAATGGGATTTGGTGCGGTGCTCTCAGCGGTCCCGACCAACGGCAAATGCTTTCCGTTCCATGGCCACTGCCCGCCCAAGACGACCAATTCCCAATACCTCGCGATTCGCCCAAGGGGCCCGTAACCCTAATTCGCGATCTCTCGCTTTCCGATTTAGGCGGGTTTTGTGGATGCCTCAGCCTTTGGGCTAGCCTCGACTTTCGTCTTCGCAGCCAATTTCCCTTCTTCAAATTGGCGAGCGAAATGTTCTCTGACCTTTTTCGGATCGAAATCCAGGAACGTACCACCGGAGGCGAAGTGCTGCAGAAACACCTTGCCAACCGCATAAGTAAACGCCGCGGCCGCACCGGGCACGGCGATGAACCCGCTCACAGCTCCGAGGATCGGAACGGATTTGAATAGGCTGGCGGTGATCGCCATACCCAGCGCCGGCGCACCCACGCCTGCCAGCAACGAAGCGAGAATGCCTTTGACTTGGTGCTCTCTAAAGGGCAGTTCGTAAAGCGCAGATAGCTCCTTTAGCATTTTCACCTCGACCGCGGTGATTGCGACGATGTCAAGCACCGGCAAGGGAATTAAGCCTCCTCCGGCGGCCCAGAGGATATTCTCCTTGATAATTCTGTCACCCAGCATCTCCTTTGTAGGAAAGGGTTGTTCTCCCCCAGTGGGCGGCGGTGGAGTTTCCTCCTTGGTATCACCTGGTTGTTCCGCTACGCTTGAGTGCGCTTCCACAAAAATATATCCGGTTTAAGCCGACCAGCCATTATCACGATTCTCTAGCCGAATAGGCAAGAAAAAAGTCAAACGCATTCATTTTGCAGGCAGCACCGTCGGATGGTGGATCGGAAAACCAATCATCGGAAGGTTGGGACGATTTTCCCAAACTCCATCTTAAGGACCCGATCAGCGACATCGTAGTAATCATCGTCGTGAGTAACCGCCACCACCGTCTTCCTCTGCTGCTGCTTTAGCCATGGCAGAATCTCACGGTAGAACTTGCGGCGGAAGGGCCGATCCTGTTCGGCTGCCCATTCATCAAGCAGGAGAATCGGTTTGTCTTCCAAAAGAGATACCACCAAGGCGAGGCGCTTGCGCTCTCCACTAGAAAGACTCAAAAAAGTAATCTGGCGGCCCACGATCGAGGTTTTGTGCAACAGGTCGGTCAATTCGAGAAGGCTTCGGACGCGGTCAGGGTCGATCTCATTGATGCCATACAGGCGGTCAAAAAGATGGAAGTCGGAGAAGACGTTGGAGAAAAGGTTTCGATAGCTCTGCCGATTGTCGCGTCCGACGACGACACCGTTTACCGAAATACTTCCGTCCGCCGGCGGGTAAAGTCCGGCAAGTACTTTAAGGAAGGTCGACTTTCCGCTTCCGTTACCGCCGGCGATAAATACCAGTTCACCTCTGGAAAGCTGAAAATCGAGTGGGTCGATCGAGAATAATGGCTGGCCGCGCTCATCCCGGTAGCTGAAGGTCAGAGCGTTGCACTGGAGCGATTCGAAGGGGATCGCCGGAGCCACTTCAGAAACGGGTTCTGCCAATCCCTCCTCATAAATCGAATCAAGAAGTTTCTCGACGCGTTGGATTTCTCGAGTTGAGGCAATCGCCTCGTTGAACAAAGGGTAAACCCCGACGACCTGACCGAGAGGGCCGAAGATAAACACGACAAAAGTTATGAGCCTTGGGAGGTTGGACACTTGATCCGGTGAAAACAAAGGCAGGAGAAAGACCAAAGCCGCAAGGACGATGAACAGCCCAAGAGTCGCCAACAATATGCTACGGTTAAGCGTCAAGCCGGCTTGGGTTCGCAACTCCCTGGCGCTCGCGGCCAGCGGCCTCAAACTCGACTCGATAAAGTCGTCGGCTTTCGCTGAGTTCATCTTGAGTTCTTTGAAACCGTCGATCATATCTCCGAATCCGCCAAGAAATCGATTGTCCTGATTTACAGACGCTTTCATCCAGGCATTCATTTTGGCCTGATTCGCGTTGAACAGAACGATGACGAGCGCCACCGTTGCCGCCAAAATCAGAAAGGCTGTCCCGGACAAAATCAGGATGATCAGAGAAGCCCAACAGAGGAGTGCGAGTGACGTGAACCCGGTGATAATTCCACTCGCTCCACGTGAAATATTAAGAGCGTGCGTGGAAACGGCATTGTAAACCGGGGCCTTGCCGATCATTTCGACCGATGTGAGATCGGCGTAGCGAATTTTTTCTGCAATGCGCAGGCGCACTTTCTCGATAATCCCCTCGACAGCCACCGTCATGCGCCGGAGCACAAATCCCTCGCTGATCCAATACGAAAAGAGACCAATTGCGACAACGGTAAGCTCCCAAAGCATTGGCTCATGCTGGAGGGCCTTGGTGGCCGCGGCTGTCAACGCAAAGAGGAGGAATAGATTGATCATCGCAGCTAAGGCGCCGAGGATCAACAATCGCCGGTCGAGAGCTTTTGCCTCTTTTTCTAAGAAGGTGAAAAATTCCATAGGTTGCGGTTGCCACACGGTAAACTCCCTCGATTCCAAACGGCGCAGTTTCCCAAATCGGCTGGTAGTTCTTGGGTGAGCTTGTTCCGATCTTTGGAGGGTGTCGAATTCTAGTTTTCGGCCGGTAGGGACACCATGTCGCCTGTCAGAAGAAGCTTTCTTTTAATCCTTCTCCGAAATTCAAGAGGTTAATAAACTGCCAAAGGCTACCAAATCGGAATGGCAAGCGGTGCGGGGTCAATCCACGAAAGCATGACTAGTATCGGTGTGATCGATGAGCGAGAAATGCATCTGCCTTTGTCAGCTGCGCAGCTGGGCGTTTGGTTCGCGCACAAGATTGACCCCGCTAATCCGATCTACAACATTGGTCAGTCGATCGAAATCCATGGACCAGTAGATCCGAGCTTGTTCAATGCAGCGGTCACGGAGGCCGTCGTCGACGCCGAAGCCTATCGGGTGCGTTTGATTGAGGAGATCGATGGCCCGCGCCAAATCATCGGTCCTCCGTCCGAGATATCGATACCCCTACTCGATGTCAGCGCGGAATTGGATCCGCAGGCAGCTGCTGAGGGGTGGATGAAGGCTGATTCAGCTAAGCCAATCGATGTTTTGCGCGGCCCGCTCTTCCGTTTTGCGCTGTTCAAGGCGGCGCCGGCTCGGTTCTTTTGGTACCAACGTTACCATCATGTTTTGATCGACGGCTTTGGCGCCGTTCTCTTCAAGCGGCGGGTGGCGGATATCTACACCGCGCTGGTGAACAAGCTGCCTTGCAGTGGGAATCCTTTTGGCTCGCTTGCCGTGCTCTTGGAGGAGGATGCATCCTATCGCACATCGGAGCGTTTCGCGCGTGACCGGCGGTTCTGGCTTGATTACTTGGCTGATCGGCCGGAGCCAGTCAGCCTCAGCGGCCGGCCAGCAACCAATTGCAGTTGCTTTCTGCGCCAGAGCGCCCACCTGCCGCGCTCCAGCGCCGAGACACTGCGCTCGGTTGCGCACCGCGCCAGGGCGGGCTTGCCACAAGTCATCGTGGCGGCCACCGCGATCTATCTCCATCGCTTAACGAGTGCACAAGATCTGGTGCTCGGCCTGCCGGTCACGGGCCGCCTCGGAGCTGTCTCACGGCGCACCCCTGGCATGTTGTCAAATGTGCTGCCACTGCGATTGACGGTGCACCCCGGGATGAGCTTGTCCCAACTCATCGAGAAGGTTGCGGAGCAGGTCCGTCGAGGACTGCTGCATCAACGTTACAGGACAGAAGACTTGGGCCGGGATCTTGGGCTACTGGCCCATGATCAGAAGTTGTTCGGCACTTCAATCAATGTCATGGCATTCGACCACGAACTGCTCTTTGCCGGACATCGCACCACCGCGCGCAATCTTTCAAATGGGCCGGTTCAGGATCTATCGATCGTGGTTTATGATCGATCGAACAGCAACGAACTACGGATTGACTTCGAGGCGAATCCAGCACTCTACAGTGCTGATGAGTTAGCCAGTCATCAGCAACGGTTCTTGAGAGTGCTGGAAGCCGTTGTGGCCGATCCGAGTCAGCCGATCAGCCGCATTGACATCCTTGCCCCTAAGGAACGCCGGCAGATTCTCTCTGAGTGGAATGCTACGCCCCGCGATCTGCCAGAGGTCACTTTACCGGCCTTGTTCGAGGCGCAGGTGGAGCGCAGCCCCGGGGCCGTAGCCCTGATCTTTGAGGAGAGCACTCTGAGTTACGGTGAGCTGAACCTCTACGCCAACCGGCTGGCTCACCTGCTGGTTAGTCGGGGAATTGGTCCGGAAAACGTAGTCGCTGTTGCTCTGCCCCGCTCGATTGAGATGGTTGTCGCACTGCTGGGCATCCTCAAGACCGGCGCTGCATATCTGCCGCTGGATCCCGATTACCCCGCTGAGCGACTGGCTCGTATGCTTCAGGACGCTCAGCCAGCCTGCGTGCTGACCATGACCCGGATCGCTCAGCAGCTACCTGAGACCATCGCTCGGCTTCTCCTCGATGACCCAGACGTCGCTCTCGCTCTGGCTCAAAGCCAAGAGACTAATCTCTCGGATGCGGAACGCATCCAGCCGCTCAACCTTCAGAATCCCGCCTATGTCATCTTCACTTCGGGTTCCACCGGCACGCCCAAAGGCGTAGTGATAGAACATGCGAGCCTAGTAAATAAAGCGGTAACTCTCGGGGCGCGTTTTAACATGAGCCCAGGAGCACGCGCAGCCTTGCTTAGTTCATGTGCTTTCGATCCGTCGATTGAGCAGGTCGCATTACCTCTGGTCCATGGAGCGGCAATCGTTATCATCAGCGATGCGGTTCGCGAATCTGGAAGACAATTCTGGGATTACGTCGTCGGAACACGAGTGACGTTCCTAAACTGCACTCCATCGTTCTTAAGCGGGATCATCCAAGAGGCGCCTGAGACACTGGCTCTGAACCATCTGATTCTAGGCGGAGACGTGTTTTCTTCGAGCCTGTATCGGGAGGTTACCAGCCGTGTGGAGGTCTCTCATGTAAGCAACTTTTACGGACCCACCGAAGCAACTATCGATGCGGCTGGATATCTTGTTGATAGGGATTGCAGCGATTCGCGAATTCCGATTGGCGCTCCTTTGCCAAACTACCGTCTCTATGTCTTGGATGGAAGCTTGCAGCCAGTTCCTGTGGGAGTGTCGGGGGAGCTCTACATTGGCGGGGCGGGGCTGGCGAGGGGGTATCTGAAGCAGCCGGGTTTAAGCGCCGAGCGCTTTGTGGCCGATCCTTATGGAGCGCCCGGCACGCGGATGTATCGCACCGGGGACCTGGTGCGATGGCGCTCGGAGGGGCTGCTCGACTTCCTGGGGCGCGCTGACCAGCAGGTCAAGATCCGGGGCTTTCGGATCGAGCCGGGTGAGATCGAGGCTGTGCTGGTCCGCCATCCCGGGGTTGCTCAAGCCAGTGTCATCGTGCGCGAGGATCGTCCGGGCGACAAGCGCCTGGTGGGCTACGTTGTGCCCGCTAGTGGCCAGAGCACTGATCCTGCTACCCTGCGCGCACACCTCGGGCAAAGGCTGCCCGACTACATGGTACCGGCGGCAATCGTGCTACTCGATGCTCTGCCTTTAACCCCCAACGGCAAGCTGGATCGCAGGGGGCTGCCTGCGCCAGAGTTTGGCGCGACTAAGGGCGGTTGGCGTGCTCCACGCACTGCCCAGGAAGAGATCCTCTGCGCGCTCTTTGCCGAGACTCTTGGCCTCCCACGGGTCGGGATCGAGGACAACTTCTTTGCGCTTGGGGGCGACAGCATCAGCTCGATACAACTGGTTAGCCGGGCGCGCCAGGCAGGGCTGCTCATCACGCCCCGAGACATCTTCCAGCATCGGAGTGTTGAGGCCTTGGCCACCGCTGCACGCGCCGCACAGGCCAGTGACACTGCCCGCGACGCCGATAGCGGCATAGGCCCGCTAGCGCTGACCCCGATTATGCGTTGGCTCCTGGAGCGTGGAGGCTCGATCGGGCGCTTCAGCCAGTGGATGCTTCTGCAGGTTCCGGCCCAGCTGGGAGAGGATCAGCTCATTGGCGCCGTGCAAGCGCTGCTCGATCATCATGACGCTTTGCGTCTGCGGCTGGTGCCTTCTTCAGATCCCTTAGAGCGGAGTCTGGAGATCCCGGAGCCTGGCGCAATCAGGGCCTCTACGTGCGTGCGCCGGATCGATGTGTCGAAACTCGATGAGCGCGCCCGCCGAGCGTGCATAGCCGAGCAGGTAGAAGCGGCTGAGACACGCCTTGGGCCCGAGGCCGGAGTGATGGTCCAAGCAGTGTGGTTCGATGCCGGGGCGGAGCAAGCCGGCCGGCTTCTATTGACTATCCATCATTTGGCGGTAGACGGCGTTTCCTGGCGCATCCTTGTGCCTGACTTGGGGGCTGCCTTTGAGGCGATCGCCGCAGGCCAGTGCGCAGCGCTGGAGCCGTGCGGCACCTCGTTTCGGCGATGGGCCCAACGGCTCAGGACCGCTGCCCAGGAGCCGGCCCGGCTCGAGCAACTGTCATACTGGAAGGCCACCTTGAGTGGGCCCGATGAGCCGATTGCTCATCAACCCCTCGATCTTGAGCGAGACACCTTCGCCACGGCCCGACATTTGAGGCTAATGCTCCCGGCCGATGTCACTGCCGCGCTGCTAACGACTGTGCCTGCGGCCTTCCATGGCGGGGTCAATGACGTGTTGCTCACAGCGCTGGTTGTAGCGGTGGCCGGCTGGCGCCGGCGCCACGCTCAGGGTCAGGGCACCAGCAGCGCAGTGCTGATCGATCTGGAGGGTCATGGGCGCGAGCAGCAGCTCTTTGAGGGGGTCGATCTCTCGCGGACAGTCGGCTGGTTTACCAGCCTCTTTCCGGTACGGCTGGATGCCGGAGCGCTCGATTTGGAGGAGGCAATGGAGGGCGGAGCCGCCTTGGGCGAGGCGTTCAAGCGCATCAAGGAGCAGTTACGCGCGCTGCCCGATGGAGGTCTGGGCTACGGTGTCTTACGCCACCTTAACCCGGAGACTGCCCCGGCTCTGGCCGGCTTGGCCAGCCCACAGATCGGCTTTAACTATCTGGGCCGCTTTGCCAGGGACCAAGCAGCCGATTGGCAAATAGCGCCTGAGGCTGAAGCGCTCGGGGGCGGTATCGATCCCGACATGCCGCTGGCCCATATTCTGGAAGTCAATGCCCTTACCCTTGAGCAGTCCGATGGCCCAGAGCTGAGCGCCACCTGGTCATGGCCGAGCGCGCTTCTCTCGGAGGAGGCGGTTCGGGATCTGGCCCAGGGTTGGTTCGGGGCGTTAGAGGCCCTGGTGGGTTACGCCGCACAGCCCGGCGCAGGGGGCCATACCCCTTCGGACTTTCCGCTGGTGACGCTCTCGCAGGCCGAGATCGAGCAACTGGAGGCCAACTATCCCAACTTTGAAGACGTCCTGCCGCTCTCGCCCTTGCAGGAGGGTTTATCGTTCCATGCTCTTTACGACACGCAGGGACCGGATCTCTACACAGTCCAAGTAGTGCTCGGCCTGGAAGGGGCCCTGGATAGCCAGAGGCTGCGGGAGGCCGCAGAGGCGCTGTTGGAGCGTCATGCCAATCTGCGAGCCTCTTTTGTGCATGAGGGCCTGAGCCAGCCAGTCCAAGTCATCCTGTCCGAGGCGGCGCTCCCCTGGCGGATAATCGACCTCTGCGCACTTGAGGCGACGGCGCAGGAGGAGCACTTGGCTCGGTTGCTGGTCCAAGAGCGCGCATTGCGCTTCGAGCTTGGTTGTGCGCCACTGCTTCGCTTTAGCCTGATCCGGCTGGCTGCCGACCGACATCGGCTTCTTTTGAGTAATCATCACCTCTTGATGGACGGCTGGTCGCTGCCGGTGCTGGTTCGCGAATTATTCCTGCTCTATGGGCAGGAGGGCCAGAGTGCTGCTCTGCCGAGGGTGACCCCCTACAGGGACTATCTGGGCTGGATCGCCGTGCAGGATCGCCAAGCCGCACAGGGCGCCTGGCAGAGGGCGCTTGAGGGCTTGGAGGAGCCGACCCGGCTGGCAGCGGCTGAGCCGGGGGCGGCGGCTCCGGCTCTTCCTGAAGAGATCATTGTCGAACTGCCCGAAGCACTCACCGAGGCGCTCAGCCGTCAGGCTCGCAGCCACAGCCTGACCCTCAACACAATCTTCCAGGGCGCCTGGGCGATCCTGCTGGGCCGGCTGACCGGGCGCGATGACGTGATCTTCGGCACGACGGTGGCCGGACGGTCCTCGGAGATCGCCGGCATCCAAACCATGGTTGGCCTGTTCATCAACACCTTGCCGGTGCGCGTCCGGCTGCGCCCCGCTGAGCCGTTGAGCGAGCTTCTGACTCGGCTCCAGGACAGCCAGTCCCAGCTAATCACTCACCAGCATCTGGGCCTGGCCGAAATCCAGCGCCTCATGGGCCTGGGCGAACTGTTCGATACGCTGGTTGTCTTTGAGAACTATCCACTGGATCGAAGCGCACTGGCGCAGCCGGCGGCCGGGCTGGAACTCACCAGCGTTGAGGCTCATGATGCCACCCATTATCCGCTGAGCCTCGTAGCGGTGCCTGGAGAACGCCTGCGCCTGCGACTCCAATACCGCAGCGATCTCTTTGAGCGCAGCACCGTAGAGGTAATTGGCCGGCGCCTGGTAGCTCTCTTGGAAGCCGTTGTTGCCGACCCGAGTCAGTCGATCGGCCGCATTGACCTTCTTGCCCCTGAGGAACGCCGTCAGATCCTCTTTGAGTGGAACGACACGGCCCGCGATCTGCCACAAATCACTTTACCGGCCCTGTTCGAGGCGCAGGTGGAGCGCAGTCCCGAGGCAATCGCTCTGGTCTTTGAGGAGAGGACACTGAGTTACGCGGAGCTCAACGCCCAAGCCAATCGGCTGGCTCACCTGCTCATTGGCCGCGGGGTCGGCCCGGAAGACCTGGTGGCCCTTGCCCTGCCTCGCTCAACCGAGATGATCGTTGCCCTGCTGGGTATTCTCAAAGCCGGGGCTGCGTATCTGCCCCTGGATCCCGATTACCCAGTGGAGCGGCTGAGCTCTATGCTCCGGGACGCTCGGCCGGCCTGTTTCTTGACAAGCATTCAGGTCTCTGAGCGGCTGCCGGAGAGTGTCGCTCAGCTCGTGCTTGATCACCCCGATACGGCTAGCGCACTGGCTCAGAGCTCGCAGACTAACCCCTCGGACGCCGAGCGCACCCAGTCGCTCACACCCCACAACCCCGCCTACGTCATCTACACCTCAGGCTCGACCGGTACTCCAAAGGGGGTGGTTGTCACTCATCAAAACGTCGCACGGCTTCTTGGCGCGACGGCTCATTGGTTCGACTTTGGACCCGATGATGTCTGGACTCTGTTCCACTCCTATGCCTTTGACTTCTCGGTCTGGGAGCTGTGGGGAGCGCTGCTGCACGGCAGCCAGCTGGTGGTGGTTCCCTATCTTTTGAGCCGCTCACCGGCAGAGATTCTCCACTTATTGGCCGAGCGGCAAGTGACGGTGCTTAATCAGACCCCTTCGGCCTTCTATCAATTGATGCAGGCTGAGGAGGAAAATCCCAAGTTGGGACAAAACCTGGCTTTACGTTACGTAATCTTCGGCGGCGAAGCCCTCGAGTTCAGGCGTCTTGCCGACTGGTATCAGCGTCACAGGGAGAGCTCTCCGCTGCTGGTTAACATGTACGGCATCACCGAGACCACCGTGCATGTGAGCTATCTGGCCCTTGATCAGAAGACTGCGACCGTGGCGGCCAACAGCCTGATCGGGTGCGGTCTACCGGATCTTCGTGTGTATGTCTTGGATGGAAGCTTGCAGCCAGTTCCTGTGGGAGTGTCGGGGGAGCTCTACATTGGCGGGGCGGGGCTGGCGAGGGGGTATCTGAAGCAGCCGGGTTTAAGCGCCGAGCGCTTTGTGGCCGATCCTTATGGAGCGCCCGGCACGCGGATGTATCGCACCGGGGATCTGGTGCGATGGCGCTCGGAGGGGCTGCTCGACTTCCTGGGGCGCGCTGACCAGCAGGTCAAGATCCGGGGCTTTCGGATCGAGCCGGGTGAGATCGAGGCTGTGCTGGTCCGCCATCCCGGGGTTGCTCAAGCCAGTGTCATCGTGCGCGAGGATCGTCCGGGCGACAAGCGCCTGGTGGGCTACGTTGTGCCCGCTAGTGGCCAGAGCACTGATCCTGCTACCCTGCGCGCACACCTCGGGCAAAGGCTGCCCGACTACATGGTACCGGCGGCAATCGTGCTACTCGATGCTCTGCCTTTAACCCCCAACGGCAAGCTGGATCGCAGGGGGCTGCCTGCGCCAGAGTTTGGCGCGACTAAGGGCGGTTGGCGTGCTCCACGCACTGCCCAGGAAGAGATCCTCTGCGCGCTCTTTGCCGAGACTCTTGGCCTCCCACGGGTCGGGATCGAGGACAACTTCTTTGCGCTTGGGGGCGACAGCATCAGCTCGATACAACTGGTTAGCCGGGCGCGCCAGGCAGGGCTGCTCATCACGCCCCGAGACATCTTCCAGCATCGGAGTGTTGAGGCCTTGGCCACCGCTGCACGCGCCGCACAGGCCAGTGACACTGCCCGCGACGCCGATAGCGGCATAGGCCCGCTAGCGCTGACCCCGATTATGCGTTGGCTCCTGGAGCGTGGAGGCTCGATCGGGCGCTTCAGCCAGTCGATGTTTCTGCAGGTTCCGGCCCAGCTGGGAGAGGATCAGCTCATTGGCGCCGTGCAAGCGCTGCTCGATCATCATGACGCTTTGCGTCTGCGGCTGGTGCCTTCTTCAGATCCCTTAGAGCGGAGTCTGGAGATCCCGGAGCCTGGCGCAATCAGGGCCTCTACGTGCGTGCGCCGGATCGATGTGTCGAAACTCGATGAGCGCGCCCGCCGAGCGTGCATAGCCGAGCAAGTAGAAGCGGCTGAGACACGCCTTGGGCCCGAGGCCGGAGTGATGGTCCAAGCAGTGTGGTTCGATGCCGGGGCGGAGCAAGCCGGCCGGCTTCTATTGACTATCCATCATTTGGCGGTAGACGGCGTTTCCTGGCGCATCCTTGTGCCTGACTTGGGGGCTGCCTTTGAGGCGATCGCGGCAGGCCAGTGCGCAGCGCTGGAGCCGTGCGGCACCTCGTTTCGGCGATGGGCCCAACGGCTCAGGACCGCTGCCCAGGAGCCGGCCCGGCTCGAGCAACTGTCATACTGGAAGGCCACCTTGAGTGGGCCCGATGAGCCGATTGCTCATCAACCCCTCGATCTTGAGCGAGACACCTTCGCCACAGCGCGACATTTGAGACTAATGCTCCCGGCCGATGTCACTGCCGCGCTGCTAACGACTGTGCCTGCGGCCTTCCATGGCGGGGTCAATGACGTGTTGCTCACAGCGCTGGCTGTAGCGGTCACCGGCTGGCGCCGGCGCCACGCTCAGGGTCAGGGCACCAGCAGCGCAGTGCTGATCGATCTGGAGGGTCATGGGCGCGAGCAGCAGCTCTTTGAGGGGGTCGATCTCTCGCGGACAGTCGGCTGGTTTACCAGTCTCTTTCCGGTGCGCCTGGATGCCGGAGCGCTCGATTTGGAGGAGGCAATGGAGGGCGGAGCCGCCCTGGGCCAGGCGTTCAAGCGCATCAAGGAGCAGTTACGCGCGCTGCCCGATGGAGGTCTGGGCTACGGTGTCTTACGCCACCTTAACCCGGAGACTGCCCCGGCTCTGGTCGGCTTGGCCAGCCCACAGATCGGCTTTAACTATCTGGGCCGCTTTGCCAGGGACCAAGCAACCGATTGGCAAATAGCGCCTGAGGCTGAAGCGCTCGGGGGCGGTATCGATCCCGACATGCCGCTGGCCCATATTCTGGAAGTCAATGCCCTTACCCTTGAGCAATCCGATGGCCCAGAGCTGAGCGCCACCTGGTCATGGCCGAGCGCGCTTCTCTCGGAGGAGGCGGTTCGGGATCTGGCCCAGGGTTGGTTCGGGGCGTTAGAGGCCCTGGTGGGTTACGCCGCACAGCCCGGCGCAGGGGGCCATACCCCTTCGGACTTTCCGCTGGTGACGCTCTCGCAGGCCGAGATCGAGCAACTGGAGGCCAACTATCCTAACTTTGAAGACGTCCTGCCGCTCTCGCCCTTGCAGGAAGGTTTATCGTTCCATGCTCTTTACGACACGCAGGGACCGGATCTCTACACAGTCCAAGTAGTGCTCGGCCTGGAAGGGGCCCTGGATAGCCAGAGGCTGCGGGAGGCCGCAGAGGCGCTGTTGGAGCGTCATGCCAATCTGCGAGCCTCTTTTGTGCATGAGGGCCTGAGCCAGCCAGTCCAAGTCATCCTGTCCGAGGCGGCGCTCCCCTGGCGGATAATCGACCTCTGCGCACTTGAGGCGACGGCGCAGGAGGAGCACTTGGCTCGGTTGCTGGTCCAAGAGCGCGCATTGCGCTTCGAGCTTGGTTGTGCGCCACTGCTTCGCTTTAGCCTGATCCGGCTGGCTGCCGACCGACATCGGCTTCTTTTGAGTAATCATCACCTCTTGATGGACGGCTGGTCGCTGCCGGTGCTGGTTCGCGAATTATTCCTGCTCTATGGGCAGGAGGGCCAGAGTGCTGCTCTGCCGAGGGTGACCCCCTACAGGGACTATCTGGGCTGGATCGCCGTGCAGGATCGCCAAGCCGCACAGGGCGCCTGGCAGAGGGCGCTTGAGGGCTTGGAGGAGCCGACCCGGCTGGCAGCGGCTGAGCCGGGGGCGGCGGCTCCGGCTCTTCCTGAAGAGATCATTGTCGAACTGCCCGAAGCACTCACCGAGGCGCTCAGCCGTCAGGCTCGCAGCCACAGCCTGACCCTCAACACAATCTTCCAGGGCGCCTGGGCCATCCTGCTGGGCCGGCTGACCGGGCGCGATGACGTGATCTTCGGCACGACGGTGGCCGGACGGTCCTCGGAGATCGCCGGCATCCAAACCATGGTTGGCCTGTTCATCAACACCTTGCCGGTGCGCGTCCGGCTGCGCCCCGCTGAGCCGTTGAGCGAGCTTCTGACTCGGCTCCAGGACAGCCAGTCCCAGCTAATCACTCACCAGCATCTGGGCCTGGCCGAAATCCAGCGCCTCATGGGCCTGGGCGAACTGTTCGATACGCTGGTTGTCTTTGAGAACTATCCACTGGATCGAAGCGCACTGGCGCAGCCAGCGGCCGGGCTGGAACTCACCAGCGTTGAGGCTCATGATGCCACCCATTATCCGCTGAGCCTCGTAGCGGTGCCTGGAGAACGCCTGCGCCTGCGACTCCAATACCGCAGCGATCTCTTTGAGCGCAGCACCGTAGAGGTAATTGGCCGGCGCCTGGTAGCTCTCTTGGAAGCCGTTGTTGCCGACCCGAGTCAGTCGATCGGCCGCATTGACCTTCTTGCCCCTGAGGAACGCCGTCAGATCCTCTTTGAGTGGAACGACACGGCCCGCGATCTGCCACAAATCACTTTACCGGCCCTGTTCGAGGCGCAGGTGGAGCGCAGTCCCGAGGCAATCGCTCTGGTCTTTGAGGAGAGGACACTGAGTTACGCGGAGCTCAACGCCCAAGCCAATCGGCTGGCTCACCTGCTCATTGGCCGCGGGGTCGGCCCGGAAGACCTGGTGGCCCTTGCCCTGCCTCGCTCAACCGAGATGATCGTTGCCCTGCTGGGTATTCTCAAAGCCGGGGCTGCGTATCTGCCCCTGGATCCCGATTACCCAGTGGAGCGGCTGAGCTCTATGCTCCGGGACGCTCGGCCGGCCTGTTTCTTGACAAGCATTCAGGTCTCTGAGCGGCTGCCGGAGAGTGTCGCTCAGCTCGTGCTTGATCACCCCGATACGGCTAGCGCACTGGCTCAGAGCTCGCAGACTAACCCCTCGGACGCCGAGCGCACCCAGTCGCTCACACCCCACAACCCCGCCTACGTCATCTACACCTCAGGTTCCACAGGAACGCCCAAAGGTGTAGTTCTCATGCATAGTAGCTTGAGCAACTTCCTCCTGGCGATGCAGGAGCATTTCGCGCTCGACCGATACGATCGACTATTAGCCGTTACCACCGTCGGATTCGATATCGCTGCCCTTGAATTATTCCTCCCGCTTCTAGCTGGTGCTCGCCTTCTAGTTGCTCCCAAGGAGACTGTTGCGGATCCGCCGTCTCTCGTGCAAATGATTGAGAACAGCGGCCCTACAATCCTGCAGGCAACGCCGACACTCTGGAACGCACTTGCAACCGACAACGCGCAAAATTTTCATGGGCTCAGGATGTTGGTCGGGGGCGAG
>CAVSXN010000023.1:0-67642 GCA_963731945.1 uncultured Verrucomicrobiae bacterium
CCCCTTGAGAGCCAGGATCAAAGATTTGCCTTCGGGAGTCGGCGTCACCAAGACTGCCAGCGGTCGAGGCCGGGAATTTTGGCGTGTCCGCCTTGGCAAGCGGTTTACAGGCGGTCCAGTCGTCAAGAAGGACTTCTCGAATCTGGCCGATGCCAGAGCATGGATCTTCGGCGAGGGGCAAAGCGAGCGCGCAATGCCGGGCCATGTGCTCGAGTTGAAAAGCAAAGCCGGGCTCTCCGCTTTTGAGCTTTCACCCGCAGAAATCGCCGAGGCGGCCGCCGCTATGAGGGTCTGCAAAGAGGCAGGAATTTCGCTTTCGGAGGCTGTTCGATTTGCCATAAAGCACTCTCGGCCTCCGGGCGGCAGCAAGAGTTTGAAGGAGGCGATCGATGCGCTCATCAGATCAAAGACAGAAGCCGGGCGCAGCGCGCGTCACTTGCGCGGCTTGCGGTGGAATCTTGAAAAGTTTGCCGAGACTCAGGGCAAGGAAAAGAGTGTGCACGAAGTGCAGCGGCATCATTTGGAATCCTGGTTAAACGCGCAGTCCTTCAGCCTCAAGACTCGCGCAAACTACCTCCGCGATCTTGGAATCTTGTTCAATTTCGCGGTCGCCCGCCGCTGGATGGCCGAGAATCCCTGCGGCTTTATCGAAAAGCCGTCGGCGTTGGACCGAGAGGTGTCCTTCCTAAAACCCGGGGAGGCGAGCAAACTGCTGGCAGCCTGCCCCGACGCCTTTCTTCCCGGCATATGCTTGAAACTCTTCGCTGGGCTACGGACATCGGAGCTTCTATCGCTGGATTGGAGCGAGGTGTCGGCGTCAGAGGTTGTTGTGCGAGGAGCGAAGGCGAAAACGCGCCAGAGGAGGATAGTAGCTCTTTCCGAGAATCTGGCAGCTTGGTTGCAACCTCTTCGCAAGCCCTCAGGGCGCGTAGTCCCATTCCTGCAAAATGCGTGGCATCGCTCGCTGGAAGCTATTGCGGAATCTGCCGGTTTGACGCTTCCGCCCAACGTCCTTCGGCACAGTTTTGGCAGTTATCACTTCGCGCAGCACCGAAACGAAAATCTCACCGCCGCCGAGATGGGTAATTCTCCCGCGATGATCTTCCAGCACTATCGGGCGGTCGTTACACCGGAGGCCGCGGCGAGATTCTGGTCTCTTGTCCCCTCGCCCAAATCCAACGTGATCGACTTCGCTGCCTGAAATGATTGGCGCGGTACTATAATACAGTGTATGCTATTCATCGAATTTCCGGCGTTCACCAGAGCCGTAACGAAATTGCCCGATGATGACTACGCCATTTTTCAACGTGAGCTTGTTTCCGATCCCGAACAAGGAGCCCTCATTCGAGGTACAGGCGGCTTCCGCAAGGCTCGCATGGCCTTCCCGAGTGCAGGCGTCGGTAAGAGCGGGGGCGCCCGGATTATTTACCTTTATCTTGCAGAGCAGCAAATCGTCGTCCTCGTAGCGCTTTATGCCAAAGCCAAGAAAGCAAACCTCACCCGCGCGGAAGAGAACGACGCTCCGCAAAATCTCAGCGGAAATCCGCCGTTCTCTCGGCACTGGCAAGTCTTGAGCCGTTCAGCGGAAAGGCCCTGGTCGCCGCCGTCCAGGAAGGGCTGCAAGCATTAAGAGAAAAGAGAACGCTGCGGACGTTTCGTGTCGCCGCCCCTGATCCACTGCAACCAAAGGAGATTGTCGGGATCCGTTCTTCGCTAAATGCGAGCCAGGCTGTCTTCGCCTCTTATCTTGGGGTAAGTAAAGCCGCGGTAGTCGCGTGGGAGTATGGCCAGAGGAGACCTTCCGGCGCCGCAAGGAAGCTGTTGTCCATAGCCAGAAAGAATCCGCAGATTTTAGTGGGGGCTTGAATGGACGACCCAAGCCTGCTGAAGACCGACCACTTTTCGCCCCGTTATCTCGTCTGGCACAATGACAATGCCCAACGATTACAACGGCTCAGAGCCGAGCTAGGCGGACTTCTGAGGCTTTATAACGTCGCTTTTCGGCCGCCGCGGCGCAGTTTTTGGGCGGTCCTTCTTGGCGCGCAGGCAATTACTCCGTCTTCAAGCGGGAAGACGCTGAAGGGGAAGGCGGTGCATACCGTCGTGGGCGGCAGGTGAAGTACCGTGATGGATCTCTCGTGGATTAGCGCGATCGCGCCTTGGCTGCTTACGCGCCAGACGGCGCTGCTCCTCGTGGGCGGCTTCGTCGTCGGCATCTTCTCCGTCATCGTCGGCGGCGGGTTCTTCATCTCCATCCCGCTCTTGCAATTCCTCTTCCCGAGCGTCTCCTACGGTGCCATCGTCGGGAACCTCAAGGTGGGCTCCTTCTTCCGCGGCATCGGGTCCACGATCACGAACCGGAAGGAGATAGACTGGCTCGGGAACCTCCTCTGGTCCGTGCCGCTCGTCATTGGCACGGTGCTCGGTGTCATGGTCATCGCGCACTTGGACCAGCGCTGGATGCTCCCGGCCATCATCGCGGCCATCGCGCTTTCGGAGCTCGCTCCCTGGCTAGCGAAGCGCATCACGAAGGGCTCCTTCCAGGCCGCGTCGCTCGCGACCGGAGCCTACGCCGGGTTCCTCGGCGCCGGCATCGGCATCATCCTGGTCGCCCTCTTCCGTCTCGAGCATCCCGAGGTCGACAAAATCGCGCACGTGAAGGTACAGGCCCGCTTTATCGAGTGGCTCATCGGCATCGTCGCCATCACAGCGCATTACTTCCACGGGAACCTCGTCCTCGCCTTGTGGGTCGTCTGGTCGGTGGGGAGCTTCGCGGGCGGGCTCGCCGGCGGCGTTCTCTTGAACAAGCTCGGCGCGATGTCGGGGAAGATCCAGAAGAGCGTGCTCCGTCTCGCGTATCTCGTCGCGATCGCCGGAGCCCTCCTGCCGTTCCTGAATTGGGGGAAATCGATCACACATTGACCGGGGGCGGCCGCGTCATAGAAGGGCGCACGAAGGGGTATTCGCCTTTCGCCCCTACCAACCGTCTGCCCGGCGCGCCTACCAGCCCGCCGCGCCGTGGTACGCCTGATCGCGCGCCCGACGTACGGCCGGTGCTGGTTGCATCTCCTGTCGATCCGCCGCGCAGTCCCAGACTATCTCGCCTGGGACAATGAGAATGTTCACAACGGTTAGCGAACCGAGTCACGCGGACTTCTTGGGCTTGATAACAACGCCTTTTCGGCCGCCCCGACTCGGTTTCTTGAGGGCCGTTCTCGGCTCCTCTTCCTGAGCAATTCCGGAGAGAAGGACGGGCTCACGGTCGTGAAATTCAGCGATCAGGGAGAGCCGTCCTCCCATTGCCTCCACGTATTCACGCAATGTAGAGAGCAGGAGGTCGGTACGCTTTTCCAGACGTGAAACCCCATCCTGGGTTATGCCCAGAGCTTTCGCGAGACTTACCTGTGTGAGCTTGCGAGCTCGTCGCAGCTCCTGCCTAGTCATCTCCTCTGCGATCAGTTGAGCCGCCCGTGCCTCAACCTTCTCGCGCCGCTGCGGGTTCAGGTTATTCAGTTTATCTTTGAGCGTCCTCATAGTGGTCTTCTTTTCTTTTCTTTCTGAGGCTTAATGCGAGCGAGATGGGTAGAGAACCGTCCGTCGGCTTTTTGGATGAGATCACGGTAGAATCTCCTTCCTCCCCCACCGGACTTGTCGCCGCCGCAGAGAATTATCGCCTGTCGTTTTGGATCGAAGGCGAAAGCAAATCGCCAGACGCCGTCCTTTGCGCTAAACCTCAATTCCTTCATGTTGGTAAATGTTGAGCCTTTGAGTGTGTCGGCCGGCATGTGGTCTGCCCAGTTGAGGGCCAAATTTTTCCAGCAGCTTGAGATGCGCGAGCAACTCGTCCTGCACCTCCTCGCCCAATTCATCGTATTCTGCGTCGAATTCCTCATGAAACTCAATTCGCCAAACCACTAACGCAATATGTTCTTTAAATCATATGCTGTAAAGAACATTGTTCATTTCTAATTGCTGACGCCCAACGCACCGCCGCTGCGTCAAGACGAAGCCGTTCAAGAATATACCCCGATGAACATGGCAGAAGGCAACAGCCTTTCGGGGCCAATACAAGCTCAATGCTGCAACCGGAGGCGTCTCCGTGTCCAGAGGTTTACGTCCGCAAATAATACTCTCCAAGCGAAGTGAGTAACTGTGAAAACGATATGAAAATTATTTCTGCTGAAGTGTTTGGCGCCTACTTGAACTGCCCCACAAAATGTTGGCTGCGAGCAGCCAATCATCCACAAGCCGGCAGCGTCTACTCCGAATGGATCAAGGCTGAGAACGACTCGTACCGCACAGCTGGAAGAGAACGATTGGTTGCCGATTTGGCGAGAGACGAATTCGCCGCATTTGCCCCACATGGAGAGCATTAAAGCGGCAGGATGGCGCTTGGCCCTGGGCCTGGCGGTGCAGGTGAGGATGGATTCCTGTGTCCTGGAAACTGAACTCCACGCGGTCGAACGGGTGCCCGCCAAGGGTCGAGGGAAGCCAGTCCAGTTCATCCCCATTCGCTTTGCCTTCAAGAATAAGCTGGCCAGGGCCGACAAACTGTTGCTGGCCTTCGATGCTTTCGTGCTCTCCAAGTCGCTGGGACGCGAAGTCACCGTCGGCAAAATTATCCACGGCGACGAACGCGCCACGGTGACCGTGAAAACTTCGGCGCTGGCTGGCGAGGTGCGGAAGCGAATAGAGAAAATCACCGCGTTGCTGTCCAGCCCTACGCCACCCGATCTCGTATTGAACCGCCACTGCGCCGAGTGCGAATTTCAAGCACGTTGCCGTCGAAATGGGATCGAGAAGGACGACCTGAGTCTACTGTCCAGCATGACCGAGAAAGAGCGGAAAAGGCTCCACAGCAAAGGCATTTTCACAGTCACGCAACTCTCCTACACCTTTCGCCCCCGTCGCCGTCCAAGAAAACTGCAAGACAAGCGGGAGAAGTATCACCACTCGATCAAGGCACTCGCTATTCGCGAGAACAAGATTCACGTCCTCGGCAATTCGGAACTCAAGATCGAAGGAACGCCCGTCTATCTGGATGTAGAGGGGTTGCCCGATAGAGATTTCTATTACCTCATTGGCATGCGCATCGGAAGGGGAAAGTCTGCGGTGCAACACAGTTTGTGGGCGGCAACAGAGGAAGACGAGAATGAGATTTGGAACCAGTTCCTTGACCTCCTCGGAGCGGTTGAAAACCCACTACTCTTCCACTACGGCAGCTACGAGACGACTTTTCTAAAAAGAATGCGATTACGATACGGTGTTCCTTCGGAAAACAAAGTCGGCGCAAGAGCTGTTGAGCGGCCAACGAATCTTCTCTCGGTCATCTTTGCCAAAGTTTACTTCCCCACCTACTCCAACAGTCTAAAGGAAATCGCTCGGTTTCTCAACTTCAACTGGTCTGAAGCGGAAGCATCTGGCTCTACCGCGATTGTTTGGCGCCAGCAGTGGGAACGATCACACTCTCACGCGCTCATGCAGAAACTGATCACCTATAACGCCGAGGACTGCGAGGCTCTCGCCCGTTTGGAAGAACGGCTCCTTTGCCTTTCCCTTGACCGCGAAGGTGCCAGAGCAACCGCCTCCGCCGACTTCGTTCACGCAGACTTGCTGCTGGAGAATCCTTCTCGTACTTTCAAAAAGAATCACTTTCAATTTGCAGAGTTCGAGCAAATCAACCAAGCGGCCTATTGGAATTATCAACGCGAGAAGGTCTTGGTTAGATCGAGTGAACACCTGAAGAGAATCGCCCGTAAGGTCGCCAAGAATTCGCGGACATTTGCCCGCGCCAATAAGATCGTGGACTGGCCGGGACCAATGGCTTGCCCTGATTGTGGAGGACTCAAGATTTACAAGAATCAGACTGCGAGTAAGACGGTAATCGACTTGCGATTCGGCTCCGCGAGCATCAGGAAATGGACGACACGATATCGCTTTCACCGTTACAGATGTCAGGCGTGTCGAGCGGTCTTCTACAATTCCGAACAAGCTTGGAGCGGTGAGAAATTCGGGCCGAATCTCAGAACCTTTTGCGTCTACCAAAACATTGAATTGAGATTGTCGCAGGGACGAATCGCAGAATTCCTCAATCAAATTCTTGGTTATCAAGTCTCGCGAGAGACCGTTCACAGGCTCAAAGTGAGCGCTGCTGCTTACTATCAAGGAACTTACGAGGCGCTAATGGAGTCGATCGTCAATGGGCGCTTAATCCACGCGGATGAGACCAGCGTGAATCTCGGTGGACGATATGGGTACGTCTGGGTCTTCACCAACCTTGAAGAGGCAGTCTATCTGTATTCCCCTTCAAGAGAGGGTGATCTGGTCCAACAGCTACTAAAGGATTTTAAGGGAGTGCTCGTTTCGGACTTTTACGCCGCTTACGACTCCATAAGGTGTGCTCAACAGAAATGTCTCATCCATCTCATCCGTGACCTGAACGAAGATTTATATAAGGGGCCATTTAATGGAGAGTTCAAGGAACTGGTCGGTGAGGTAGCTGCTCTGCTAAAGCGGATGATCGAGACAGTTGATAAGTTTGGACTGAAGACGCGATTCCTGCGTAGACACAAGGCCGACGTGGATCGCTTTTTCAAGCGTCTCTCTCGCCGAGATTGCCAGAGCGAGACCACCATAAGATACAAGCAGCGCTTGGAAAAGAATCGAGACACCCTCTTCACGTTTCTGGACCACGACGGCGTACCGTGGAACAATAATAACGCGGAACATGCGATCAAAGCCTTTGCCTTTCTGCGAAGGGACTTCGAGGGCCTCTCGACCGAAAAGGGAATCAAAGAGTATCTGATCTTGCTCAGCGTCTGTGAAACCTGCAAATTCAAAGGGATCAAATTCCTCGATTTCCTTCGTTCCGGTGAGAAAGACGTTCACGCATTCGCGGAGTTTCGCTGTGGACGAACGGGCCCGGTTGCCAAGGATTTCCGCAACAACCAACTTTTCGGCGAACGCTTGACCTTACAAACCAAGAGCGCTCACGCGACGGTTGCGTCGGCGCCGTTTGGCAGTCGGTCCAACTGATCCAGAGGCGCATTAGGTGTAACGATTGCGCCGCGCATGCAGCGTATCTGACCGCTCCAATTCTAGGCCGCTTGCGTTTCCTGTCGGTCGCCGCGCCTCAGACGTATCTAGAAGACACTTTCTCTACCTATCAGGTATCAGAATATTCCTTTTGGTATTCCGAGCGACAGGAAAAGAACTTCCGCTCAATTGCCGGGCTGATTAGCTCATTTCCTCTCTTGCATTTCTCGCGATCCTTACGAAAGCGGGAACGGAAATGATCGAAAGTTGCGCTGAATGGGAAGCAGAAAGGCCTCAGTTCGGTGTCGCCGACCTCAATAAGACAGTTGCGAAAGTTGTTGCACGAGGAGGGCTTGAAATAGCCGCTCGAACGGGAGGTCAAAACGAAAATATTTTCGTTTTCCTCTGTAAAGTTGTTCCGCCTCGAGAACAACCCCCTTCGAAAATTCTGACATAATCAGGTCTCGAATGGAGCCATCTGGCTTCATCAACCAAAGGAGAAAACCATGAGACCTCAAGAACCAACTTCCCCTCACCTTGTTTCATTTGGCGGTGTGCGCCCGCTGGCGCTCACCAAGAGACAGGCAATTTCCGCGCTAGGTTCATCAAAGCTCGTGGCGCGCATGCTCTGGGCAAGCCGTCACGCCGGAGATCAATGGCTTGTCATCGTAAGGTCGGGCCGCGATCTCCTCATCGACACTGCATCGGTTGAGGCCGCCTATGGCAGGCTTCTCAACGGCGAGCAACCGCCTCTCATGCCAAGTGAGCGCCGCTCAGCGAGATAGCGCGGCATCAGTATGAAGGAACACAGCATCAGGGCCTCCGATGCGCAATTCATCCGGCTGTTTCGATGGATTGCCGGGTTGCAAATCAGCAGCGATGCCAAATTGCTTTTCGCTCGGCTGCTCGATCTGGCGGACGGCGAACAGAACGTCAAAGCCAGTAGAAGGTTTCTGCGCGCCTGGCTCTCGTGGAGCGATGCACGCTTGCGTCGAGCATCGAGCGAATTGGAGGAACTGGGATGGCTTCACCGAAAGGCGTCCGTCACGCCGGCGGGCGATTGCGCCGCTACCGAGTGGAAGCTTCCGCGCATCGTGATCCAAACCAGCGAGACGGTCCGACTGGAGGGGGTGTCCTATACGGGACACGGTGTCCCGTGTAAGGACACGGTGTCCCGTACGGGACAAAGCAGACCACATAAGCAGAACACACAAGAAGGGGGATCGCGCGCGCACGCCCGAGCACAAGGCGGAACACTCTCCGAGGCGAATGCTCCCGGCCTATCCGGTTCGGAGCGGATTTCGCTCGAAAGACGCCTGGGCCAAATTCAAGCCGAGCTTGCCGAGGCTTGTAGGAAGAAAGAAAGGGCGCGAGGCGAAACGCTCTTTGCCGAGCAATGCCGCCATCATGATGTCTTAGGCTGGACAGAGCCGCGGCGTCCAAAATGGCTTGAAGCCCCAGCGGAAATTCTTCCGCCGGATGAATCGCGAACACGAAATCACCGACGAGGAACGAGAGGCGTTTTGCCAGGAAGCTGAGACGACTTCGTGAATCGCTGCAACGCTCGAGCCGCAGAGCGAAGGGCATGACCGTGAATTCGGCATCGAGACGCACATCAGCAGCTTTGTCGCTGCTGCTCTCAATCTCAATTCCCACACTCACCTATGGAAACCGCAATCTCTCACCAACAGAAAATCGAACGACTCGAAACTGAGAAAAGGCAGCTTGAGGATCGCATCAGGCAACTCAAGCATGCAGCCCAGACCGCCGAGCGCAAGCGTCTGACCAGGGCGAAGATTATCCTTGGCTCACTCGTGCTTCGGAACCACGCCGAATTGCTTGCCACAGCTCATTGCCGAGGCTTCTCCGCAAGATGGAGAACTTCTGCGGTCGGTCTTTCCCAATGCAGCGAAGGAAGACTCCCCCTCGTTGGTTCAGTCTCAGTAGGAGGCCACTTTGGAAATGACGTCGCCAAGCTACCGGAGCCTTTCAAGAAAGGCGAAGCGCACTTACGCATCGCGGGAGTTTCCCCGCGATGCTCGTGCGTTTCCGCCATTGGCGGAGAGGGCTCGCTACCGCTCGCAGGGCACCCGCTTTTCTTTCCTACAAGCCAGGAGACGTCGCTCCTAAATATGGCGATCTTTCATCTCTCCATCCGGCCGATCAGCCGGGCCAAAGGACACAGCGCCGTCGCGCAGATTGCCTACGACACGCGCTGCAAATTGACCAACGAGCGCACTGGCGAAAAGCACGACTGGTCCAAGCATAAACAGGATGTGATCGAATGGCAGATCATCGGACCGAAAATGGCGCCGGGCGAACTGGCCGCCCGCGCAGAGCAGGCCGAAAAGCGTTGGGATGCCCGCGTGGGCCGGGCGATGGACGTGGCCTTGCCCCATGAGCTTAGCACGAAAGCACAGTGGGACTTTGCTGCGCGGGTTCGGTCTTCAACTGCGCGATACCTACGGTGCCGCCCTTTGCGTGAGTCTCCATCACCCGAATACGAAGGGCGATAAGCGCAATGTCCATGGTCACATTTTCATGACCAGCCGTGTTGTCGACGAAGAAGGCAACTTTTCAAAAACGAAAATTCGCAGTCTCGATGACCGCAAACTTGGCCCCGTCGAAGTCGAGCGGATTCGCGAGATGTGGGAGCTGCGTTGCAATCGCGCGCTGCGAAAAGCCGGATTCTCGGAAGGCGTAACCCGCCACTCGCTGAAAGCCCAGGGGATTGATCGACCAGCGACCCAGCACCTCGGTCCAAAAGCAGTCGCTATGACCCGCAATGGCTGCCGACTGCGGAAAGCGGAAACCAACAGCGAAATCTTCTCCGCATCCCGCCGCATGGCGGAGATCGAATGTCAACTTCAACACCTCAAGAAAAACCATGCCCATCGAGTCTCCCACAAACAATCCGCTCCGCCCGCAAATCCGCGCAGATGCGAAGTCCAATCTGGCAGCAACGAGCGACCCGCATCGATCCATCTCAAGCGCAAAACCTACGGGGTGGCTGTGCGTGGAGAATCGCGCGTTACCTATCACGGAAATCGACCTGCTGGAAATCATCCCCGGCCGCGGCTTGCACATCCGAACCCGGCAAGAGAGCTGGCTGATCTCCTTGCCCGAGGAGCTTCAATCGGACGAATTGCTCCGGGCCATTACTTCCGGAGAGGTCAATTGCTTGTCGGGTTCCTGCGAGCCCTTCGAACCGTTGTCCGAAGCCTTGAACTCCGACAATGTAGCGGGGAATCCCGAATGAGGTTGTAATCGATCTCATTGCTCCGATCACCAATTGGCGGTGGTTGTGATTCGCCGAAAGCGACGGTGCTTTCCGCGAAGCACTGCTTTGCGGCTTGTGCGCTTGCGAACCGCTAAGTGTTTCAAAACTTCCAGCCGAGCTCCCGCAGCATGTCTAGGAAAGTTATGCAGCGAAGATTCCGCACCTCGCACACGTCGGGAATTTTTGGTGTATCAAGCTTTCCTCGTGGTTTCTCACCCGTCACGACGACGGCTCCCAGACTCTCCGCCGTTGCAATCACGAACGGATCAGCTTGTGAGCGGTTGCGATGCGTATCCACGAGGCGAGGGTATGCGCCCAACAATTCGGCCACGATCGTTTGAATCTTCTCATCTATTGGCACGATGACCTGCTTCCGCGCCTTGAGCCAGTCGCGTAAAGCATCTTCCTTCTTCTCCAATTCGACATAGACCTCTTCTGAACACTTAAGGGTGCCAGCAAGAACGCATTCGGCGAGTTTGTCCCAAAGCGACGGGAAAACATCCGGCGGATAGTCCCGCGCCCAGCCGTCGAGCCATGCGCTGGTATCAACGCAGTAAATCATGCACCGGCCGCCACAGACCGGATAGCCAACTCACGGCGGATATTTGGGAAATGGCGAGGTTTGACGCCAAGGAAGTCGGATGCGGCGTTGGTGGAGATTAATCGCTGATCGTAAGCGGTCAGCACGAGCCGTGTGTAGCCGCGCCCGTCACTTGCAATCGTTCGCACCTCCATCGGCACCGGTCCCCCGACTGCACCTCGAAGATACCAGAGGTTAGAACCCCACGCGTTACGCTTGCGACGATAGACGTCTTCCTGAGCCCTCCTGAGCGTCACGAGACGACGCAGTATAACTTCTGGGCTGACTTTGATTCTTTGCGCGAGCCTGCGCAGCGCGTCGTCGTCACCTTCTGCCGCTCGGGGATACTGAGCAAGAACTTCGGAGAACGAGTGCGCCGGCAGTAGTGCAGCGGCGGCAAAAGCATTGGCCGCCACCTCCATAGGTTGGTCTTCTGGCGAGCGCGCGCCAATCATGCGGGTGGTTTGGTGCCCACCATTGTGAAGCAAGATATGGACGAACTCATGCAAGAGGGAAAAGATGCGCCCGTGAGGCGCGTCCTTAGAGTTGAGCAAAATCACCGGCAGTGGTTGATCAGGGATGCACGTGCCCCTCATCTCCTCGAGTTTGATGCCCGAAGTCTGAAAAACGAGTACGCCTTTTTCTTCAACCGCGCCGCGCCATGCATTAAGCGCTTCGTAAGCATTGGCCCATTCCGTCTGTGTCTGCCAATTCACGCCGAGCAACTCACGGATGCGCTGCCCTGCTTCCTCCGCTCCCACATGCGGATGTAGCACAGCGCGGATGCGCTGAGGACTTTCCCCAATCAGTTGGTGCAGCTCCGTCGCCGCCTCGCGACGAAAGATCGCCCAGCGCAACGCCAGCAAAAGCTCGGGTGAGGCTTCACCTGGGAGCAAGCCCGGAAGTCGTCGGAATTCTCGCTGCGGCGAAAAGCCTCGCGGCGGCTCGGCGAGAAAAAACACTGCGATGGGCCGCTTGTAAACGCTCCCAAGCTTGCGGAGCTGAGCGACACTCGGGAGCTTTTCGCCAGACTCCCAAGCTTCTAGGTCCTCCTCGCTTAACTTGGTCTTCTGCGCGACTTGCGCCAGAGTGGAGAACCCCGCTGACTCCCTCGCCCAAACGAGGAGCCGCGGTTTCACTAAGGCTGGAATGCTGCGTGGCATGTCTTTCAACCAATAACATTACGACTTCCTGCCAGTCGAGCGAAGCTATGCCGATGACTTGTATTCGCAGAAATCATCAAGAAATCGGGCGGACAATTGGCGGACAATTTCGAGCCACTTCCAGTCGTTTCCATCCGTTTCCTGAAAAAACGCCGCTAAAAAGCAAAAAGCTCGCAGGCCTTTATTCATGCGGGTTCTAAGGTGGTGGGCAGGAGTGGATTCGAACCACTGAAGGCGTAAGCCAGCGGATTTACAGTCCGCCCCGTTTGGCCACTTCGGTACCTACCCGTTCCTGATTTTGGCAACGCACGCTCGCCCTACTGGCTCGGAGTCTCGGCGAAACGCGGCTGAATCGTGATAGATTTTATCACGATTTTTGCCAACGGAAAGTCGTTGCTGTCGGTCGGCTGATTGCTGATGAAATCGAGCACGTCCAGGCCCTCGAGCACTTCCCCAAAAACAGTGTACTTGCCGTTCAGCTTCGGCATGGGAGTCAAACACACGTAAAACTGGCTCCCGCTGGAGGCCTTGGACGGGTTGACCACATCAGCCAGTCGCGACATCGCAACCGTGCCCCGAACGTGATTGCGTCCAATCTCCGCAGGGACGGTATAGCCAGGCCCGCCCGTACCCGACCGGTCGGCAATGCCATGGCGGCTCTTGGGATCGCCGGTCTGCACGAGCGTGCTGGGAAAGGCGCGATGAAAGCGCATGCCATTGAAAAACTTCTTCCGGCAGAGCTCCTTGAAGTTTGCAACCGTCTGCGGAGCCGCGTCGTCATACAAGCCGATGACGACCTGCTGAAATTGCTTTTCCTTGCCGACCTTGATTTGCATGACCGCCACCTCCGGGCCGACGGTTGCGGCGCCGCCGCCGACTAGAGCTGAGAAAAGAAGTCCTACTACTACCGGGAGAATTTTCATTAGGAAACGAGCGGAAATTCAGAACGTTCTGCACTGCCAAGGCAAGCACCACTTTTGTCCACGACCGAGAAAGATGAATCGGACATTTGGGCGCGGACGTAGCCCAAAGAGACCGTTTTTTGCAACTCAGGATGATACGCGGCGCTGGTCAGGCGTCCGGCTTCCTGGCCGCCGGCGGAAAGAAGGGTGGCCATGGCGGACCTGGCGGGCTCAGAGTCTCCGACGAAACCACAAAGACGCCGATTGACGCGCCCCGCGCTATGAATGCGTGAGACAACTTCCTGCCCGACATAGCAGCCCTTCCTGAAATCGACGGCGATTCTATCAAGCCCGGCTTCCTGAGGAAGGGTGTCCTCGGAAAGTTCGCTGCCCCAGCGCGGGATCCCGCGCTCAATTCGCAGCAGCTCGACCTCGTCTTTCCCGGCCTCCAGCAGATTCTCCGGCGCAGCCGGAAAGGTCGACGCCTTCGACGCCGAGCCGGCGGATGCGCACACTCCCCTCTCCTGCGGGCAGCGATCCGAAGACATGACAGCGCGATAAATCCTGTGGCATCAGCTCAAACGCCACGTCGTCAGAGACCGCATAGCGCTCCAAGCGGGCGGGCAAGCTCTCCTCAAGCGAGACATCAGCCTCAATCATGAACGCATCCTCGTCCATCCAGACGAAAAGATCGGCACAGAGCTTGCCTTTCGCGGTAAGAATCAGGGCGGCGATGGCCTCGCCCGGGACCAGGCGGCGAAGATCGTTGCTCAGCTGGCCGTTGAGATACCGGAGACGGTCCGCGCCGGTGACGCGAACGCGGGTGCGCGGGCCCGGGAAGAACACTCCTCCCTCCTTGCGAAATTGACTTAGTCGGCTCGTTCCCGAGGGCACAGTCCTTCACTCCCGGCGTCCAAAGAAAAGAAACCGCTTCTTCCTGTGCTTGTGCGGGGCGTCGGTTCCGTTTTCCCCTGGCTTTGACTTTGCGGGTGCGAAAACGTCTTCCGGAAGCACGTTTTCGTCATTGGGATAACCGTAGTGCCGCGCAATGCAGGAGAAATCGAGATCGCCCCACCCCTTATGGATTCCGGACATGGCGGCGCCGGCGAAAGCCGCTGCCTGCGGCAAATCGATGCCATGTTCCTCCGCCATCGAAAGGGCGATCTGGACATCCTTGAACATATGTTTGAGCGAGAAGCGCGGATCGAAGTCTCCGGTGATCATCGCGGGCAGCTTCAAGTCGGCCAGAGGCGAGTGGGCGGCGTGGTTTCGCAGGGCCTCTCCAAGCTTGTAAAGGGGAATGCCGCTTGTCTCGAGCAAGCACATGGCCTCGGCAAAGGAGCCGACGGCTGCCGCCACAATCAAATTCGTGGCGATCTTTATCGCAGCCGCCTGGCCGATCTCTCCGATGGGAAGGATCGTTTTGGCATTGACTTCAAGCTGAGGGCGGGCTCTTTCCAGCACATCGATTTCGCCGCCGATGAAAAAGACAAGCTGCGCAGCGTCGGCGGCATCCCGGCTCCCGGTGAATGGAGCGTCCAGATACCTGGCCTGCCGGTCGTGAATCAGGCGAGCGGCTTCGAGCGTCTCCTTCGGCGCAATCGTGGCATGATTTAGAATGATGTGCTCGGGGCCGACCACGGGAGCGATGGCCTCGATGGTCTCAATCAATGCCGGACCGTCTGAAACGAAGATCTGAATGATCTTGGCCGACTCGGCGACCTCCGCAGCGGACGACAGAAAATTGGGCTCGGGACGGGGCGTTCGATTCCAGACCCAGGTCTGAAAGCCGGCCTTGCGCAAGTTCGCCGCGACTCGGCTGCCGATCGTGCCAAGGCCGATGACTCCGGCATTCTGTCTGGCGGTGCGGGCCATCAGTTTCCGGCAGGCTCGCTGGGAGAAGGTGCCGGCGCGGGAAGAGGCAGGGTGTTTTCGATCTGGGCGGAGGTGCGAAGCGATTTAAGCAAGGCTTGCGCCGCCTCCTCTTGCTTCTTCGCCTTGAGATAAGTAACCAACTGCGTCTTCACTTCCTCATAGGGCACGGTGCCGGCGGCCTTCTTCTCGGTCACCTTAATCACATGCCAGCCGAATTGAGTGCGCACGGGTTCGCTAATATCGTCGACCTTCTGGTTGAACGCGACTTCGGAAAACTCGGGAACCATGCGATCCTTTGGAAAGAACCCGAGATCGCCGCCGGACTCCTTTGCGCCAGGCTCTTCGGAGAGTTCCTTCGCGAGTTTCGTAAAGTCTTCGCCAGCCTTGGCGCGAACTTGCGCGGCCTTGGCCGCCTCCAGTTTCTGATTCGCGATGTCCTGCGAATCATCCTTATTCACCAGAAAGAGAATGTGGCTCGCCTTCACGGTGTCGGGTTGTTGAAACTCCGCTTTGTTCGCCTCGTAGAATTGCTTCGCTTCTTCGTCAGTCACTTCCGTCTTGCCCGCGATCTGACCTTCCAGCCACTGCTGCTGCTGGAGCATCTTCTTGATCGTGTCGTTGAGCTGCTCGGGAGATTGCCCAACCTGCGCGAGTTGCTTGCTGAAATCCTCTTCGGAAGGGAACTGCGCCTTGATCTTCGCGATCTGGGCATCAACCTCGGACTGTGGCACGGTAATTCCCGCCGCCGCTTTGGTGACCAGCTTCTCGGTGATCATCTCATCGAGAAGTTGACGGTAGCCTTCCAATTTCTGCTCGGAGGTGAGGTCCGCCGCCTTCACTCCGGTCATCTGCACAGCCTTGTCGAAAGCCTCATCGAGCTGAGCTTTAGAAATCTTGTCCCCGTCGACGGTGGCCACTGGGTCCTTCAGGTCGAGGCCGGCGGAGCCACCCTCGGCCGCAGCCGGCGTCGCGCTGGCTGCGGGGGCCGCAGGCACTTCTGCCGCGGGCGTCGACGCGGCCGGTGTCTCTGCTGCCGGTGTCGCTGCTGCCGGGGTCGAAGGCGCCGGCGTTGAAGCGGGCGTGGCCGCCGCGGGCGTGGCAACGGGCGTGGCCGCAGGTGTGGTCGGCGCGGGCGTGGCAGCGGGTGTCGCGGTGGGCGCTGGCGTCCCTTTTGGCTCGGGCGCCGCAGCGGGCTGGGATGGCTTGCACGAAGAAAGGAAAGCCACCGCAGCGGCCAAAGTGAGCACAGTGGAGGATGCTTTATTCATTAGTTAAGAGGCTTTTCTTCGCACGCGTACGAATTCAACGCCAGTGGAAATTTGCATTTTCCGATTTACACCCTCGGACAGCAGAGTGAAGCTGAACGTTCAATCTGCTCACGTGGCGGAACTGGCAGACGCGTGCGCCTCAGGAGCGCATGGGGTAACCCTTGGAGGTTCGAATCCTCTCGTGAGCATGGCTCAAGTTTCCGCTTTCCCGACATGCAGATCTTCACCACACAGGGCGCTTTGGCACAGCGAAATGGCGATTTGATTGCCCGGCGGAAGGGTTATTCTCCTTGCAGGCAAGAGACACCGCTTCGCCCTCGTTTTCTGCCTGTGTGCCTGCTATGGTGAACTCCCAGACCTGGCCAATCGAAACGACCCTTCCACAACAGAATCCCCGTTTTGTCTGCCGCACCTTCGCAGCCATTGCGAAGCGCTATGACATCGCCAATCATCTTCTAAGTGGCGGCCTCGATTTCTTATGGCGCGCGAAAGCGGCGCGGATCGTCGCCGGGGAGGATCCGCTCCGCATCCTCGACCTTGCCACCGGCAGCGGGGATCTGGCCAGGGCTCTTCGCAAGGCCTCGCCCCGGGCGGCGGTTATCGGAGCGGATTTTTGCATGCCCATGCTGGAGGTCGCGCGCAAGAAGAACCTGCCGCTGCTTGTGCAGGCCGACGGGCTCCGCCTGCCATTCCGCGAGGGAATATTTGATGCGCTGACCGTCGCCTTCGGTCTGCGCAACATGGCGTCTTGGGACGGCGCCCTCCGGGAAATGGCGCGCGCGCTGCGCGCGGGGGGGTTGCTCTTGGTTATGGATTTTTCGCTGCCGGAATTTGCTCCTTTGCGAAATATCTACCGCCTCTATCTGCACACGGTGCTGCCTCGCTTCGCGGCTGCGATCACCGGAAACAAGGAGGCCTACGAATATCTCGGCAGCTCGATCGAATCCTTTCCGCGAGGCGCGCAAATGCGAGAACTCGTCGAGGGCAGCGGATTTTTCGACTTCCGCGCGCAAGCGCTCTGCTTCGGAGTCGCCACGATCTACACGGCTCGACGGAAAGCCTATAAATAGACATCCTGGCCGTTCTGTCGCCCGGCCCAACGGCGCACACGGAACAAATGCGCGGGCCGCGTGTGAGGATTCAGCGAAATGAAGTTCCTGGCGCCCGTCCAGAGAAAGCGTTCTCCGGTGAGGAGATCTTCCACCTGAAAGGTTTCGTGCTGACCGATTCCGAAGTCGTCCAACGGGACGTAAACGAACGCCGTCTGCGAATGGTGGGGATCAACGGTGACCGCGCAGAGAATGAGACAGTCCTGGGCGGCAGTCGTCTTGCTGTAGAAAAGGACGTTGTCGTTTTCCGCGTGGTGAAAGCGGAGATTGTCGTATTCGTGAAAAGCCCGGTTCTCCTTGCGGATCGCGTTCAGCTTGGTGATGTATTCCTTGATGTTTCCCGGCGCATCCCAATTGCGCCCCTTGAACTGGTACTTTTCGCAATCGAGATACTCCTCCTTGCCCGGAATCGGCGTGCTTTCGCAGAGCTCGAATCCGCTGTAGATGCCATAGACAGGCGAGAGCGTGGCCGCGAGAAACACGCGGATGAGGAAGGGAGGGCGCCCGCCCTGTTGGAGATAGACGGGCAAAATATCCGGCGTGTTCGCGAAGAAATTTGCGCGGAAATAATCCTTCATTTCCGTCTGCGTCAGCTCGGTAAGGTAGGTGGCAAGTTCCCACTTCGTATTCCGCCAGGTGAAATAGGTGTAGCTCTGCGTGAAGCCCGCCTTGGCAAGAACCCCCATCATTTTGGGGCGCGTGAAGGCTTCGCTTAGAAATTGGGCGTCCGGGTATTTCTCATGGATCTCGGCGATGAGCCATTCCCAGAAGGAAACCGGTTTTGTGTGAGGGTTGTCCACCCGGAAGATCCGCACTCCGAGATTGCACCAGAAGGCGATCACGTCATGCAGCTCCCTCCACAATGCTTCCCAGTTCGGGTTGTGGAAATTCATCGGATAAACGTCCTGATATTTCTTCGGCGGATTCTCCGCGTATTTGATCGTTCCATCCGGCCGCTTGAAAAACCACTCGGGATGATCGTGGACGTAGGGATGATCGGGAGAGCAATTAATGGCGAAGTCGAGGGCGATCCCCATGCCCCGCTTCTTGATCTCACCAACCAGCCAAGCAAAGTCTTCGAGCGTTCCAAGTTCCGGCGCGACATCCTTATGGCCGCCACCATTGACGCCCTGACGATTGTTCCCGATGGCGTAGGGAACGCCAGGTTCTCCCGGCTCACAGGTGACCGAATTGTTGCGTCCTTTGCGGGCCGTCTCGCCGATGGGATGGATCGGCGGAAAGTAGATCACGTCAAAGCCCATCGCCTTGGCGTCATCGATCCTTGGCAGACAATCACGAAAAGTCGAGCCGCTATCGGGCTTGCCTTCGGCCGAGCGCGGGAAAAATTCGTACCACGCGGCGAAGACCGCGAGTTCCCCGTCCACCCAAAGTGGCAATAAAGGGTGGTAATCGGTCGAGAGCGAGCGGTCCGTCCAAACTGTCATGAGGCCCTCCAGTTCAGCGGACGACGCGATGGCGTTGGTTTCCTCGGACCCGGCAGACTTCAATTTCGTCGCGAACTCGTTGAGCAAATCCGCGTCCGGGGTTCCCGCCGCGCGAGACGCGGCCCCCTGAACGAACGCCGCGCCTTCGAGAGATTCGCTGCCAAGGTCGAGAATGCCGCCCCCGAATTTCTTATGAATCTCTTCCTGCCAGGACTTGAAGGTGTCGCCCCAGGCCTCGATGGTATATTCCCAGGGGCCTGGCGCCGTAACGGTCAGGACACCGCGCCAACGATCGTTTACGAGAGGCTTCATGGGAGTCTCCAGCCAGGTGGAATCCCCGACGCGCCGCCATTTGAGCATGGCGGAGACCACATCGTGGCCCTCCTTAAAGATATCGGCTTCGACAACCAGATCCTGGCCGACAGCCCGTTTGATCGGATATCGACCTCCATCGAGTTGCGGGGAGATGTTTTCGACAATGACAGTTCCGGGGTCGCTAATTTTCATGGTAGTAAATCGAGCAGTGCAACGAACTCATCCAAGCCATCGATACGGGCGGCCACTTCTCGAAGAGAGCGGCGCGCGGCCGGTATATGCGCAAGGAAATCGGGACGCCCCTTCTGAAGCCCAAGAAAGCCGTAGGCGCCAAGAGCCTGCATAAGGCGCTGAAGGGCGCAAAAATAAAAAACCTCATCGAAGCCGGGAGAGATTTCCATTCCGGATCGGCGCGCAGCCAATTTGTAAGATTGGAGGAGCAGATCGCGCTCCGCGCCGGTGAGTTCGACATAGGGGTCGTATAAAAGCGACGCGACGTCGTAATGTGGCAGGCCCGGCCGCATGCCCTGAAAGTCTATCAGCCAAGCGGTGTCGTCGTGGATGAGGATGTTCTGCGATTGAAAATCACGGTGCACGAGCACCCGCGGCAAAGAAGCGAGGCGCGCGGCGATGCCACGCATCACCGGCAGCTCGGAATACCGCCGCACGCTTGCCTCGTTCAAACCAAAATGCGCGCGCAAGCAGTTGTCGAAAAAATACCGCTGCTCCCAAAGATAGAGTTGCTCGCTGAACTCGCGCTCGAGTCGCAGACCGGAACCCTCAAGGTTTCGGGTGGCCGCAATGTGCAATTTGCTCACTTCAAAGAGCGCAGACTCATAGAGCAGGCGCCGCCGTTCCCACGGCGCCTCACGCCACGACCACAAATCTTCGTCACCAAGATCCTGCATCCAGATCAGCCCCTCAGATGCGTCATGAAAATAGATCGCCGGAACGTTGAGGTTTGAAGCGGCGAGGAATTTTGCAATCTCGACGTAATGGCGATTCTCCTGCTTCTGCTCGGAGTATTTCACCAAGATGACGGCATGCTCCCTCCCCGCGCAGATGCGATAAAACTTTCGCTCCGATCCCCCTTTCTCCAGGGGAGAGATTTCCACTTGGGAATGATGGTAGGTCGGGAATCTTTCCTGGGTCTGAAGGAGCAATCTTTGCAAACTCATACAAGCGCAGTGAGATCAACGTTTTCGTGCCGCCCAGATATGACCAGACTTCCCGCCACGACGCAACCCCGGAGAATGGTCTGACACTTAATCGTCGAATCCTCCCAAAGAATGGTGTCTTCGATGACCGCTTCACCCTCGACCACGCAGCCGGCACCCACGGCGTAAAAGCCCGAAAAACGCGCGGTGCTCGCGACCGCCGCGTTGCGGGCGACTTTGACCGGCCAATCGACCGTTCTCAGGTAAGCCGGTTTCCAGCACCGCTCGCTGATCGCGCGATGCACCGCCAGATACCCCGAGCGCGATCCGATATTGAACCACTCCCGGTCATTGAGGACCACACCACCTATCTTGCCGTTCTTTCCGATCCAGTCGACCAGGATCGGGATGAAGGAAATTTTCTTTCCGGTCGGAATTCTTTCAAAGACTTCCGGGTTCCAGACCGACACGTTGGCAAAATCATAGCCTCCGGTCGTGCCGCCCCGGCCCTTGATATCAATCACGCGACCATCGGCGCTCAAGGTCAAACCCGCGGCGAGTCCCGTATTGCGAAGCGCGAGGGTAACATCGTTTCCCTTGCGAAAATGCTCCTCGATCAGACTCTCCACGTCGAAGTCTGTGAGGATGTCGCCGCTGTAAACGATGAAGGGCTCCTTTCCGATCCATGGTTCGGCGTTCTTGATGCCGCCGCCGGTTTCCAGCAGATCAGGTTCGTGAACCAGCCTCACGCTGCACCCGGAGTAAGTTTGCTCCGCAAAGAAATCGTCAAACTGCCGGGAGAGATGGTGGGTATTGATGACAAAGGACTCAACGCCGGCCGCGCATAAATGATCAAGCGCGAAGGTGATCAGCGGCTTGCCAAAGACCGGAATCAGCGGTTTCGGCCGAGCGAGCGTCAACGGCCGCAGCCTCATCCCCCGCCCCGCGCCCAAAACGAACGCCGTTCCGATCCTTCCGATCACGGTTGGCGGGCTGTCGGGCTTGGAAGCTGTGTAGCGGCCAGGGAAGCTTCGTCTGCTAACCGCGATCTATCCATGAAAGCAATGAGAGCTCAGCTTCGGTATCTTAGCGTTGCTCGACGATTCTAAAATCGTCGAAATACGCCTCGCCACCCGGCGGAATCGAAAAGCTGATCTGCAGGAGAGCGTGGCTCATCTCTTTGAGATCCTGCAATTGCTTGTCCTTGAGAGCGACCCGAAATTCTTTGCGCACTTCGGTCCAGATCGGACCCGGGGAAAATTTGATCGTCTCGTGGACCCTCTCCTCCACTTCGTTCTTTTTCACTTCGGCTGATCCGCGTTCTCCCTGGACCACCTTTTCATCGCTGAGTTTCTTAAACCCGCTCCAGGCGACAAATGCCTGGGCATCACTGATCCGGCCCTTCACTTTGAAAGTCAGGACGTAGCTCGTGTTCGCTTTGAAGCGAAACCGATCCCATTGCCGCAGCATGAAATAACGCGCCGGCCCGTAAGTAAGAACCGACTCAGGCGAGACACCATAGCTGGGTTCCTTGATTTCGAAACCCTGAAAAGCCGGCGTATAGACCGAGGGGGCCGGCAGGATTTTGTTTTGCGAGGGAACGTAGCCTACCTTCAGACAAGATTGCCCCTCCACGGGTTGCGCTCCGTTGTCCTCGGAAGCCTTGACGACGCTCATGAAGCCGAAGAAATTTCCGCGGGTCTCTCCGAAGTCGACGTCCCACCCCGATGGCAACTCGAACGCGGGCGGTCCGGCATCCCCCTTAACTTCGGTCGGCGCGCCAAATTTCGGCTCGCTCTTGGTGCCGGCGTTCACGGCGACCGCGATGCGTCCGGTTGTCTTTCCGACCACGAGATCGAAAAGCCCGTCCCCGTTCAAATCGCCGGTTGAGACCGTCGAGATTCCGCCGAAGTTCATCGGGCTGCCCGCAGCGCCGGCGATGAACGAAGTGAAAGGCACCTCAGGGGGGGGCGCACCGGGTTTCATCTGTTCGCCTGTGTTCAGATAGACAGCGATTTTTCCCGAGCGTTCGGCCACCACGAGATCCGGCGCGCCGTCGCCATTGTAATCCACCACCGCGGGCGTGAGCTGCTCTAGCCCGTCGCCATACGCCAGAACGAAGCGGTTATTCTCATCAAAGATTGGCTTGGCAGCCGAGCCTTGATTGATGAGCAGATGGATGTTGTTTGCCGAATAAGAGCCCTCGCCCAGGAGCAGATCCTCCTTTCCGTCTTTGTTCCAATCCCATGTGCAAGGGGCAAAAACGTTTCCCCAGCGTTTGTTCGAATCCTTCATGGTCGGAATGACCAGCCGGGAAACACTCGGTGGTTGTTTAAAGTCCGGTCTTTGCGCGGACCCGGCATTGGGCACAAGCAGCAGCTCGCCAAGGTAGTTTCCAACGATCAGATCCTTTTTTCCCGACTTCGTCATTTCCGTTGCAAAGACCCTGGGCGCCAGCCGTGCGCCTGGGAAGTCGCGTCCGATGGTGGGATCTTTTGGCGCGGTGCGCGTGAGAAAGATCCCCGCAAGCTCTCCGGAACCGAACTTCGGCTCTTGCTTGCTTCCCCCGTTGAAAAAGATCCGCAAGTAGCCCAGGATGTCCATGGCAACAAGATCTGGCAGGCTATCGGCGTTCATATCCGCCACGCTGACGGAGATTGGCATAGGGGTCTCGGCGATCGCCCCACTCAAGTTCAAAACGGCGACTCGACCGCGCGCTCCCTTCAGATAACCCGCATTGTCCACCCCCTGCCAGATATTCTCGTGCCGTGAGGATTTTTCCAGACCGCCGTTAGCGACCAGATTCTTGGGAGCGGGCGGAGGCGTCTGCGCAGACAAATTCGGACTCGCGCAGAGCGCAACCAAAGCAGCTGCCAGGACCGGGTAAGAGCGCATCGACTTTCTGAGATACAAGCAACGCAGCGGCAAGGGAAATGGAAACTCGAACGCTCTTGCGATTTGCCGCTAATCCGTCGCGGGGATTGGGTCCCTGGGCCGCACCACGAAGTAAAGCACCGCAATCATGCCAAGGAGCAGCGCCGCGATGAGAGGGGCGCGGGTCCCCGCCGCGGCGCTGGCCAAGCGCGAGACGATCAAGGCGAGACAGACGAGACAACCCAGACAGGGCACGATGACGGGAATCTCGAATTGCCCCTTCGCCTCAGTCTTCCGCAGCTTGAGCACGATCAACGCCGTATTCATCAGGCCGAAGACGAGGAGCAAGAGAAGGCTCGTCGCCGAGGCCAGCTCCGAGATATCCCCGGAAAACGCCAGGATCGAAACGATGGCCGCCAGGGTAAGGATGGCGATATGCGGGGTCCGCCGGGTAACGTGAACCGATCCAAGGCCGGATGGCAACAATCCTTGCCTGGCCATTCCATAAACGAGGCGCGAGCCCATGATGAAATTCATCAGCGCGGTGTTGGCGACGGCAAACAGCGTGATCCCCGTGTAGATCTGGTGCGGGAGCCATGGCGCGGCGACTTTTGTGATTTGCGCGAGAGGAGCGCCCTTCTGCGAATTGGCGAGATCGGTGTAGGAGACAACGGAGATCGCGGCGATACTCACCAGCACATAGATCACCGTGACGCATGCCACCGCCAGCACGATTCCCCAAGGCATCGTTCGCTGCGGGTCCTTTACTTCTTCGGCAAGGTTCAACAGGTCTTCGAAACCTACAAAGGCGTAAAAGGTCAGCACCGCCCCGGACATCACCAGCGGAAACGTAAGTGCCCCGGCGGCAGCTGGCACTTCCAGATAATCGACCTTCCCGAAATACGGCAAGCTGACCGCGATCACGAAAATCAGGCCGCCGAGTTCGATTGCGGTACAGATCATGTTCACCCAAACGCACTCCCGAATTCCGCGCAGATTGACAAGCGTCAGCACGCCGATGAAGGCGAGAAAGATGCACCAGAGCGGTGGCGAACCCACGATGGGCTGCAAAGTCGCCGCGAACACGCGGCTACCCGCAGCCATGGAAGTCAATCCCGAGCAGGCTACCGCCAACCCGACGACGTAGGAGAGAAACTGCCATCCAAACGCCCGGTGCGTCACGAAAGCGGCGCCAGCGGCTCTCGGATAGCGTGACGCCAGCGAAGCGTAGGAGAGGCCGGTGAGCAACGCGGCGATCATCGAAACGAGGAAGGCAAGCCACACCGCGTTGCCCATCTTTCCTGCCGCGACACCGATAGTGCCATAGATCCCCGCACCAATCATGTCTCCCACACCGTAGACGATCAGCGCGAAGAGCCCGATCGATCGCGCGAGGTGCCCGTTTTCTTTCCCTTCGCTCATCGGAGCGATAACTTCACAGGCGTGGCCATGGAAAGCACGGAAAAAAAGCGCCAGGGAAAAGGGGTCGTGATCGGCATTCTTTTGCTGGCGGCTCTTGGAGCTGGGCTGACTTGGATGAGGTATTCGGCGCAGGCGCCCTCCACGACGGACGCCCGCCTGATCTCGGATCGGACCATCATCGCCACGTTCAGCGCGCACGCCGCGCGGAACATCCGCCAGGGGACCAAGGCCATTGTCACAATCGAAAGCTCGGGAGGAAAGAAGCTCCTGGGCGCCGTAGAATCTCTGCGAACCGCGAATCAGGAGGCCACCGTCGTGATCCTCCTCGACGAGATTCCGGAAGACGCCCGGCCGTCAACGCCTTGCCAGGTTACGGTGGACACCTCCGTTGCCGCGAAGGCATTAAAAGATTGATGGCTTGGCGTTCCGCCGCGCGATGTGTTTTCTCTCCGCCGCGATGAGAGGTTCCTGGCCATGGCTTTGCGCAATTCTGAGCGGCACGCTCCTGACATTTTGCTACCCGCCGGCAGATCTCGGCGGGTTATCCTGGCTTGCCTTGACCCCGCTGATTTCTGGGCTGTGGTTTTCCGAACCATGGAAAAAAGGCGACGCTTTGCGCTTGCTGCTGCTCGGTTACGCCACCGGACTTGTCTACATGCTTGGCAGCTTGCACTGGCTAGTGACCGTCACGATCACGGGCTGGATCGCACTCTGTCTTTATCTCGGCATCTACACGGCTCTCTGGGCTCTCTTCGTTGGCACGGTGGCCAAACCGCGGCAGTCTCCGTCGCCCGCTAGACCGATCTGGTTGAAGTCCTGGAACAACCTGCTCGTTGCCGCGCTGGCCGCGGCCGCCTGGACGGCCCTCGAATGGCTGCGGGGCGTCGTCTTCACCGGCTTCGGCTGGAACGGTCTCGGAATCGCGCTGCATCAAAACGTCGCTCTCATCCAAATTTGCGACATCACCGGCGTGGGAGGTCTCTCCTTCCTCGTCGTGATGGTGAACATGATGATCGTGATCACGGCCAAGCGTCTGAAAATGGAAATCGGGCGCGACAAGCTCAGGCCACACTATGATTTCAACCTGACCGTCGCCCTGGTGGCTCTCGTTTTTGCCTACGGCGTCCGGCAACTCTTCCGTCCTCCGCCCCCTGCGGAGTCCCTGAGCATTGCCGCCGTGCAGGCGAACGTGCCCGTCAACGAGAAACGCGATCTCGAGAATGAATACCGCATTCTCAAGCTCCACGTTCGCTTGACGGAAACCGCGCTCGCTCTCAATCCCGACCTCCTCATCTGGCCCGAAGCCGCCACGCCACGCCCCCTCTTCTCCGATCAGCGGAACTGGGACGTTGTCCGCGGGCTTGCCGAGAAACATGACGGCGACTTTCTGCTCGGCACGGTCCATTTCGACCCATCAGGAGATTTTAACTCGGCCGTTCTTCTCACTGAGAAGGCGAAGAACGCGCAGATTTACAATAAGATCCATCTTGTCCCCTTCGGTGAATACGTCCCGTTGCGAGACTCTTTTCCGCTATTCGCCTGGGTCGTCGGCGATCTTGTGCCGGACGATTTCGATTTCGGCAAGGAACCCGTTCTCCTGGCTATGTCGAGAAAGCCGGTAAAAATCGGCCCCCTCATTTGCTTTGAGGACACCCTCGGTGATCTCGCGCGCCTGTTCGCCCTGCGCGGCGCGCAGGTCTTGATTACCATAACCAACGACGGTTGGTTCCTGAAGAGCGCGGGTTCCCGGCAGCACGCCATCCATTCGCTTTTCCGCTGCGCCGAGACCAAGTTGCCGATGGTCCGCGCCGCCAACACGGGCGTGAGCTGTGCGATTGACAGATTTGGCCGGATCGTCAGTCAGCTGCAAAACGACAAGAAGAGCACGTTCATCGAAGGAGTCCTCTTCGCCCAACTGGCCATCCCCAAGGATCCTCAAAGAACATTCTACACTCGCCACGGAGAGGTCTTCTCCCTCACCTGTCTTGGACTCAGCGCGGCGGCGTGTGCGTTCCGGCTCGCACGGAGAAGATCATAATCCGCTTGTGCGCCGCGCTTGGACACGAAATCCTTTCGGCGTGAAAGCCATCGTCACCGTGATGCCCAAGCCCTCAGTCCTCGACCCGCAAGGCGCCGCCATTGCCGGTGCCATGAAACATCTCGGACTCGAGAATTTCGGCCGTGTCCGGGTCGGCAAGAGCATTGAGATCGAGCTCCCGGGCACAATCAACGAAACCAAACTTCATGAAATCGCGCGCGATCTTTTGTCAAACCCGGTGATCGAAGATTACCGGCTCGAGATGGTCGTCTAGCGAACCAAATCGGCAACTGTCATGAAATTCGCAGTCGTCCAATTTCCGGGGTCGAATTGTGACCAGGATTGTCTTCACTCGCTCAACGCGATCGACGGCGCCGCGGCTGAGTACGTTTGGCATAAGGACTCCTCGCTGGCGGGTTTTGATGCCGTCGTCTTGCCCGGAGGATTTTCGTACGGCGATTACCTGCGCTGCGGAGCCATCGCGCGCTTCTCACCGATCATGCGCTCTTTGCATAGCTTTGCCGCGGGCGGCGGTCTCGTCATCGGCATCTGCAATGGCTTTCAAATCCTTTGCGAATCGGGCCTGCTCCCGGGCGCGCTCGTTCGAAACCGCGGGTTGCACTTCATTTGCGAACACGTCCGCGTCCGCGTGGAACGCCACAACAGTCCGTTCACCAATGCCGCATGGACCGGAGCGGTTCTGCAAATGCCCATCGCTCACGGTGAAGGCTGCTATTTCGCGGACGACGCCCTTCTTCATCGCCTTGAACTGGAGGGTCGCGTCCTGCTTCGCTATTGCGATGCCCGCGGGCGCACGATCGACGCGGCCAATCCCAACGGATCAAGAGACAACATCGCGGGAGTCTGCAACGAAGAACGCAATGTCTTCGGCCTGATGCCCCATCCCGAGCGCGCATGTGATCCCTTGCTGGGAAGCACAGACGGATTACTTATTTTCCAAAGCATCCTCGAATGGCCCGCCTCGCCGCTTCGCAAAGCCGCGTAAAAGATGTTCACCACCGAGGACACAGCAGGAAAGAGCCTCGCCTCCCACCTGAACTCTCAACTTTCAACTCTCAACTCTCAACTTGTCCCCTGTGCTTTCTGTGTCCTCTGTGGTTAAAAATCCGATGACCGAACCCGCCATCACGCCTGAGCTCATCGCCAAGCACGGGCTGGTGCCCGAGGAGTATGAGCGCATCAAGAGCATTCTCGGACGCGACCCGAACTTCGCCGAGCTCGGTGTTTTCTCTGTGATGTGGAGCGAGCACTGCTCGTACAAGAGCTCGAAACCCGAGCTGAGAAAGCTTCCGACGACGGGTGATCGCGTTCTGGTCAAGGCTGGCGAAGAAAATGCCGGCGTGATCGACATTGGCGACGGCTGGGCCGTGGCGTTCAAGATGGAAAGTCACAACCATCCCAGCGCCGTGGAACCCTTCCAGGGCGCGGCTACCGGCGTCGGCGGCATCATCCGCGATATTTTCACAATGGGAGCCCGCCCGGTTTTCGGCCTGAATTCCTTGCGGTTTGGACCCTTGACCGACGCGGCGAATCGCCGGCTTTTCTCCGGCGTCGTCTCCGGCATTGCGCACTACGGCAACTGCATTGGGATCCCGACGATCGGCGGTGAAGTCTATTGCGACGAATCCTACGCGGGCAATCCGCTGGTGAACGTCTTTTGTCTCGGCATTCTGCGTCACGAGCAGATCGCCAGGGGGGCCGCGACCGGAGTTGGCAACCCCGTATTCTATGTCGGAGCCGAAACCGGACGCGACGGCCTGGCGGGAGCGGCATTTGCTTCTCGCGATCTGACGGAGGAATCGAAGGAAGATCGTCCCGCTGTGCAGGTCGGTGATCCTTTCCGCGAAAAGCTGCTCCTGGAAGCCTGTCTAGAGTTGCTCGCCAGCGGTTGCGTTGCCGGCATCCAGGATATGGGCGCAGCGGGCCTGACCTGCTCGACCTGCGAAACCGCCAGCCGCGGCGGCACAGGCGTCGAGATCGATCTTGCGCTTGTGCCCAAGCGCGAAAGCGGCATGACGCCTTACGAGATCCTGCTGAGCGAATCGCAGGAGCGCATGCTGGTCATTGTCAAGAAAGGTGAGGAATCCCGGGTCCAGGAAATCTTTGAGAAATGGGACCTGCCTTACGCAAAGATCGGCGAGGTCAAGAACGACGGCTGCATGCGCGTCAAGGAGAATGGAAAATCCGTGGTCGAAATTCCCGCCCGCTCGCTCGCGGATGAGGCGCCGATCTACCACCGGGAAGCCGCCCGGCAACGCGCTCCAGCTCCACTCGATATCGCCTCCGTTCCAGAAGCGGATGTCGCGGCCTCATTAAACAAGCTGCTGTCGCATCCGAGTATCGCTTCGAAGCGTTGGGTCTGGCGCCAATACGACCACATGGTGCGCCTTGGCGGCGCCGTCCTGCCCGGTTCCGACGCCGCCGTGTTCCTCGTGCGCGAAGCCGGCAAGATCCTTGCCGCCACATCGGATTGCAATGCGATCTACTGCCGCCAGGATCCTCGCGAAGGCGCAAAGATCGCTATCGCCGAGGCGGCGCGCAATCTCACCTGTTCCGGAGCCGTTCCGCTCGCCGTCACCGACAACCTCAATTTTGGAAACCCTCACAAGCCGGAGAACTTTCTTCAGCTTCGCGAGGCCGTCGAAGGCCTGGCGGAAGCATGCCGCGCCTTCCATACACCGGTAACCGGAGGGAATGTCAGTCTTTACAACGAGAGCCCCGCGGGCTCGATTGATCCGACCCCCACCGTCGGAATGGTCGGTCTGATCGAGGACGCAAAACACATCACCACGCAGTTCTTCAAACAGCCCGGAGACGTCATCCTCCTCATCGGAGACTTGGGCAGCGAACTCGGCGCCTCCCATTTTCTCAAGATCGTTCATGGCCGCAAGGAGGGCGCTCCCCCAATGCTCGACTTCGAACGCGAGAAACGCGCGCACGACGCCCTCCGCGCACTGATCAGGATCGGCCTTGTCCATAGTGCCCACGATTGTTCCGAAGGCGGACTTGCGGTGGCCCTCGCCGAGGCGTGTCTCAGCGGGCCGCAGGCATTGGGCGCCGAGATAGAGTTCGGCGAGACCAACCTGCGCCCGGACGTCCTGCTCTTCAACGAAACCCAGTCGCGCATCATCGTCTCGGTCAAGAAGAACAACGCCACCGCCGCGCTGGCCCTCCTTGAATGGCGGGGAGTTCCCGCACGACGCCTCGGAGCCGTCACCAAATCCGAATCGCTGAAGATATGCGCTGATGGACGAACCTTCGTTTGGTCATTGCCTGAGCTCGATGCGTTCTGGTCGCAATCGATTGAAAAGCTCATGCAAGCGGAAATCTAAAAGAAATGCAGCCAGGCGACGGTTGGGACGCCCTCATTTGACGATTCGGATGGCGACGATGAGAATGCTAAGATTCCCTATGAGCAAGAGCATCCCGGCGGCGCTGCTTCTGGCCGCTTCCCCACTGTCCGCCGCCGACTTGTCCAGGAGCGCAGCCTCGGCCGTCAATAACTTGGGCATTGATCTGCTGGTTCACGCGGCGGAGCCGCAGGAAAATACGGCCCTCTCCCCTTATTCGATTCAGATCGCCCTCGCGATGACCTACGCGGGCGCGGAAGGCGACACACGCGAACAAATGGCGAAGGTTTTGCATTATCCGGCCAAGGAACCCGACGTTCTGAGTTCTTTCGCCGCGTTGGAGAAAGAGCTCGCCGAATTGACAAGCCGCACCGCAAGGCTCGCCACGGAGTCCCGGAAGACCGGGGGCCCCAGCGAGCCAATTACGCTCACCGTGGCGAATCGGCTCTTTGGGCAGCAGGGATACGAATTTCGACCGGCCTTCCTCGCCCTGCTCAAGCGGAGCTTTGGCGCTCCTCTTGAAACCTTGGATTTCGCAAAGGATCCTCCGGGCGCTGCAGAGCAGATCAACGCCTGGGTAGACAAGCAAACCCGCGAGCGAATCCGGAAACTGATCCCGCCCGATGCGCTGACCAAGGAGACTCGCCTCGTCCTTGCCAATGCGATCTATCTGAAGGCCCCCTGGGCAATGGAATTCAATAAGAACGCGACACAGCCGAGACCCTTCAACCTTGCTGGCGGAGAAAGCGCCGAGGTGCCAACGATGACCCGCCAGGATTCCTTCGGCTACGCCAGGCACGAGGGGTTCGTGGCGGTTGGAATACCCTACGCCGGGGGCGATCTGCAGCTTCTGATCCTGCTGCCGGACACTGCGACCGGACTTCCCAAGCTGGAAAGCGAAATAACCCCGGTCCTGCTGATGGACTGCGCTCGTCTCCAGAGTCAGGACATCGTGTTATTCTTGCCAAAGTTTAAGCTCGAGCCGCCTCTCTTCGAACTGCGGAGCACGCTGGAGGCTCTGGGCATGGAGAGCGCCTTCGACGTCCCGCAGGGGAGCGCAAATTTTAACGGGATCGCCCCGAGACGCCCGAACGACTACCTCTACATCTCCGATGTCTTTCACAAGACCTTTGTCGAGGTTGATGAAAAGGGAACGGAAGCCGCAGCGGCCACTGCCGTTGTGATGATGCGAGCGACTGCCCATTTTGAGGAGAAAAAACCCTTGGAGGTTCGCGTGGATCGGCCGTTCCTCTTCGCCATACAGCATCGCCCAAGCGGTGCGTGCGTTTTCCTCGGACGGGTGGTTGACCCTCGGTAGGCTTAGGTTGTTCCAGGGAAGAGTCAGACGATCCCGCGTCCGGGTTTTCGTTTGCCATGCCCGCTGGCCGGTCTAACGTGAGGAGATGGACACCTTATGGCCGATCCTCTCGCACCCGTTCGTCTGGGGGCTGGCGCTCGGATTGCTGATCGCCGGCTTCGTTCTGAAGAACGCCTTGACGACCAAGGCCCATCTGAACGGGGAAATCAGGCGGTTGAAGGGTGATCTCGACCAGCTTCAGAAGCACCTGAATACTCACCTCAAGATCACCGCCTCGGGCAACGACCGTCTCGAGAAGGACCTCGCTTCGCTCAAGGAGCAAAACGAGAACCTGCGCGTGAATATCGCGGCGCTTCAGCAAAGACCCGGACGCGCCGAAGCCCGTCAGCTGCAAATCCTCGAAACGGCTGTGGCGAGGATGCGCGAACAGGCTCCCGGGTTCGCTCAGGCGTGGGAGCAAGCGGCCCGCCAGGCCACCGCGGATCAAGACGCCGCCGAGAGCGGATTATCGAAGCTCATTCGAAAGGTGCTGCCAAGCTCCGGTTCCCCCTCACCCGCCCTTGGGGAGAGTTTGGCCCTTCCCCCGCCGGAAGAGAAGGCGGGAAGCGCGGGCTCCTAATCGCAAGCAGGCGCGCCGGATAAGGACAGCAGCGCCTCTTGGGTGTAAGATCGTGAGCGTCCCTTCATCGTGCCCGGTTGTTTGTGCCGCGCTGATGCCGCATGCGCCGATCCTGATTCCCGCCGTGGCCGGCGAGCGCGCCGCAAGAACAAGGTCAACAGTCGCCGCGATGCGCGAAGCGGCGCGGCGCGCCGTGGCAGCGGGCGCCGACTGTGTGGTCGTAATCTCACCGCATGCGCCACGCCATTCGGAAGCATTTGGCATTCGGACCGGCGAGCGGCTCCGCGGGGCGCTCGGGGCGTTCGGTGCGCCAGAGGAGGTTGTGGATTTGCCAAACGACACCGCGCTTGCGGCTCAGATTGCGCGCCAAGCCGCAGGGCGCGGCGTGCCGACAAGACCAATCGACGACATGGCGCTCGATCACGGCACAATCGTGCCGCTCTGGTTTTTCGCCGAAGCCGGATGGCGGGGACCGGTCGTGGCGGCCGGCCTGAGCCTGACCGACCATTTCAAAGTTGTGGAGTTTGGCAGGGCTGTGGCGGACGCCGCGGCGAGCACCGGCAGACGCTTGGCGTTTATCGCGAGCGGAGACATGAGCCACCGCCTCACCTTGGGTGCGCCGTGCGGCTACGATGCGCGGGGAGCGGAATTTGATCGTTGGTTGATCGACACGCTGCGGCGCGGCGGTTTTCGCGAGCTGCTGGATTTCAGGCAGGATCTGGAGGAAGCCGCGGCCCAGGATGCACTCGATTCCGTGTTGGTCGCACTTGGCGCCACAGGCTTCAGCACAAACGGCGCCGAAGTCTTGAATTACGATGGACCGTTTGGCGTCGGCTACGGAGTCGCTATATTATCTTCTGAGGCCGCGCCTAGCGCCGAGGAACCATGCCTGCGCCACTGACCCAATCCGATCACCCGGGCCGCTGGTGGCGGATGCTGCGCGATGGACGCGTCGAATGCCGGCTTTGCCCGCGCTTTTGCAAGCTCAACGACGGTCAACGCGGATTCTGCTTCGTGCGGAGACGCGTAGGTGATGCGATGGTCTTGACGACATACGGACGCAGCAGCGGGTTCTGTATCGACCCGATCGAAAAAAAACCTCTCAACCACTTCCTGCCGGGAAGCAGCATCCTCTCGTTCGGGACCGCAGGCTGTAATCTCGGTTGCCGGTTCTGCCAGAATTGGGACATCAGCAAGGCGCGCGAATGGGACAAGCTGGCTGACTCCGCGGCACCGGAGCAGATCGCGCGCACGGCTCTGCGGCTCGGCTGCCGGTCAGTCGCGTTCACCTACAACGATCCGGTAATCTTCGCGGAGTATGCGATCGACGTCGCGCAAGCATGCCGGGATGTCGGCGTCAAGGCGGTCGCCGTGACCGCGGGCTACATGACCGCCGATGCGCGGCCCGAATTCTACCGGTACATGGATGCGGCGAACGTGGATCTGAAAGCCTTTTCGGAGGAATTTTACCATCGGCTTTGCTTCGCGAGCCTTGCCCCTGTCCTCGAGACACTCAAATTCCTTCGCGAAACCGGCGTTTGGTTTGAAGTCACGACGCTGCTCATTCCCGGCGAGAACGACAGCGACGCGGAGATTCACCGCGCCGCCGAATGGTTCGCTGAAAACCTCGGGTTGGACATCCCCTGGCATTTCACGGCCTTTCATCCCGATTTCAAGATGCTCGAAAAACCACGCACTCCCACAAAGACGCTTTCGCGCGCGAGAGAGATCGCGCGGTCGAAAGGGCTTCATCACGTATACACCGGCAATGTGCACGATTCCTCCGGAGGCAGCACATGGTGTCCGCGCTGCGGCAATCTTCTGATCGAGCGCGATTGGTATGACCTGGGCGAGTGGAACCTCGACGGCAATCGATGCGCCTTCTGCGACTGCGAGATCGCAGGAGTCTTCGAGGAGAGACCGGGAGCCTGGGGCGCAAAACGACTGCCGGTTCGGCTCTCGGAGTGAGCGACCGGTTTCCTCCGTCGCCTCGCTTGACCCTTCGACGATCTATTTCCGACGGCCTTTGCCGCTGCCGGGCTGTTTCTTCCGCAGTGGTTGCTGGCCCTTGGAAGCTGCAGAAACGGCGCGCCGGGTTTCTTCGGCGTGCTGCTCCGCTTCAGTTTCAAGTTCGTTTTCGGGGAGCTTAAACTCTGTGGACTTCATAACGACCAATATAAGTTACAAACTTTGGATCGTCTAAAAGATCACCTTTTTCAAGTGCTGGAATTTGCCGCGCGGAGACTCGTATCCAACCATCATCCCTCAACTCTCAACATCGACTCTCAACTCGATTCGGATCTACCGAAGGGAATCCATGAGTTGCTCGTATTTGAGGCGGTCGGGATGATTCTGGGGGAGCGTGCGCCGGGCCCCGGCCATGAGTTGAAATGCCAGGCGGCGTGCCTCGGTGTCTCGGCGCTGACTCTTGCGAAGCAGGGAATATTCGTAAAGCACGCGGAGGGAATCGGGATGAGCCGGCCCCGACGATTGACCCAGGCCCTCCAGGGCTTGATCGTAGAATTCCGCCGCACCGGAGGCATCGCCCTTGTCGCGCAAGATATCGGCAAGCGTGGCCATGTTGCCGAACGTGTCAGCGTGTTTTAAGCCAAGCACACGTTCGCGTTCGACGAGTCCGCCGCGAGCCAATTGTTCGGCTTCTTCGAGCTTGCCCGCCTTGCGCAGGGCGCGCGCCAGATTTTCCATCGTGGCGAGGGTGTCCGGATGGCCGGAACCCAGAGCTTTCTGCCGGCTCTCCAGGCAGCGGCGATAAAGATACTCGGCCTCGACATAGTCGCCCGTTTCCAGGTGAAACGCAGCGAGGTTGTTAAGTGCCAGCAGCGTCTCGGGATGGTCACGACCTTGAACCCTTTCGCGGACCCCCAGGCAGCGTTGATAAATTGATCCGGCCGCCCACGGATCCCCTTTTCGGAGCAGGAGGTTCGCTAGGTTGCCCTGCCCGGCGAGCGTCGCCGGGTGATCGGGGCCCAGCTTGGACTCGAGCGCCTCCACCAGTTGCCGGTAGAGCGGTTCGGCCGCGGCGTAATCACCTTTGTCAGAAAGCAAGTTGGCGAGATTGTTCAGAGCGTAGAGCGCGTCAGGATCATCGGGGCCCGCGGTGCGACGCATCGATTCCCATGCTCGCCGCGAAAACGGCTCCGCCGAAGCGAGATCGCCCTTTGCCTTGAGAACGAGAGCCAGATTATTTAAGCTGGCGAGTGTATGGGGATGGTCCGGCCCGAGAGAGCGCTCCCGGACTTCCAGGCACTGCTGATGGAGGACCTCCGCCTCATCATTACTGCCGCGCTCATGAAGCAGATTGGCAAGATTGTTCATCGCCGCAAGGGTGTCGATGTGCTCGTTCCCAAGGACGCGTTGCCGCTCGGAAAGGCATTTGCGAAAGAGTTCTTCAGCTGCCGCATACTCCCCCTGATCCTGAAGCAAAAGCGCCTGTTTCTCCAACTCCTCGGTGCTCACTGGCGTGAGCGCCGGCGTCGTCTTTTCGGGCCGCTTGTCCGCAGCAACTCGGACGATCACAACGCCAAGAATGATTCCAATACCCAGAAGCCCAAGAAAAGCCAGGCGCCAAGCCAATCGACCGGGCTGAAACGTGTGGCTGGGTCTCTTTCGGGAGGAATTGATGGCAGAAAACTAATTGGAGATGTCGCCGACCAGCGAGAGCGAACTTCAGGGGGATACAAAGTGAATCCAAAGGGCGATTTTGCCTCCGGTTTGCACCCCGCCGAGATGGAAGATAACTTCTTCGCCAAACGCAGACAATTTTTCGCCCTCGCCACTGGCGACAACTACGGGAAGCGCCTCAGTGATCTCCACGACCTTGCACCCAACAGTGCGCTCTGACAAGCCGGAGCGCTCTGCGCACGAAGCTTGAATCCATGCAGCGCGCCAAAGCACCATAGGGGCATGATTCAGTTCGAAACAAAGTACGATCTTCCATTTCCGCCCGAGGCGGTCTGGCCCGCCCTCAACAACACGGACTGGATGAATCGCTCGCTCGGTCTCCCGGCGGTCCGCTATGAATTTGCCGCGAACGCCGAGGGCGGCAGCACCGTCCACGCCCGGGCGCGCGTCGCCGGTCTTGAAGTCGTCTGGCAGGAACTTCCCTTCGAGTGGCTCGAACCTGAATTCTATCGCGTCCGGCGCGTCTTTGAGAATGGCCCGTTGCGTGAGGCGATCGCCGGGCTCGAACTCTCGCGCCAACCGGGAGGGACACGTATCAAGTTCATTTCCGAGGTCCTGCCGCGAAATGCGCTCGGAAAATTTCTGGCGAGCAGAGTGCTGTTTCCCAAGACGACGCGCGATACGCGGCGCATCGCGGCTCAGGTGACCGCCTTTCTGCGCGGCCAGAAGCCGGTGGCCTTGCCGCGCCTGACCGTCCAGCCGGTGGACGAATCCACCCTGCAATCCGGCCTGGAAAAGCTGAGGCGGACCGGGGTCCCGGCCGCCCATATCGACCGCCTGCAAAAGATGCTTCGAGACGCGCCTGACGTGGAACTGACGCACATTCGTCCGCTGGCCGTTGCGAAACATTGGAGCGCCGATCCTTGGGAGGTCCTTTCCCTCTTCCTGCATGCCACTCGCAGCGGCCTCTTGGACTTCCGGTGGGAGATTCTCTGCCCGAACTGCCGTTCATCGCGCCAGCAAATTGTCAAATCGTTGAACGGGCTCGCGCGCACCTCGCATTGCGACGTCTGTCAGATCGAATTTGACGCACAGCTCGATAAATCCGTCGAGCTCAAGTTCGCAGTTAATCCGGCGGTTCGCGGGCGCGACGATCAAACCTACTGTCTTGCCGGCCCGGGCGGCAAGCCGCACGTGATGAGCCAGTCATGGCTGGAACCCGGCCAGGAGCGATCCTGGAAACTGCCCACGCTGACCCGCCCGGTGCGGTTGCGTTCGCCGCAGGTCAAGGGCTCCGTCACCCTCGATCCCGGAGAACTCGGCGAGAATCGACCCGCCTTCATCCGCGCAAGTGCGTCAGGATTCGAGATCAGTTACGAACGCGAGCGCACCGAGACAATCATTCATAACCCGAACGCCTTCCCCGTCGTGCTGAGTCTCGATCAGGTTGGCTGGAGCGATGACATCCTGACGGCCGCTCGCGTGACGAATTGGCAGGAGTTCCGCGACCTCTTCTCGAGCGAAGTCATCTCTCCCGACGAGGACATCACCGTCGGATCGCAGGTCATCTTGTTTACCGATCTACGCGGCTCCACCGCAATGTACCGCGGAATCGGCGACGCCCCCGCTTACGCGTTGGTGCGGGATCATTTCGCCGTGCTGACATCGGCTATTCGTCACCACCACGGCACGGTCGTCAAGACGATTGGCGACGCCGTCATGGCATGCTTCAGCCGCGTCGACGAAGCCTTGGCGGCCATCCGCGACATGAACCACGATCTCCCAACGACCCGCTCGAACCAATCCTCTTCCGTTCATCTGTCGCTGAAAGCCAGCCTGCATGTCGGAGCCTGCCTGGCGGTAAATGCCAACGATCGGCTCGATTTCTTCGGTACGACGATCAACCTGGCGGCGCGCATGGTCTCCTGTTGCGACGGTGGCGACCTTGCGGTCTCAGACGAAATTTTTCAGCGCCCGGAGATGGCCGAATTTCTGAGGCATTTGCGCACCTCGCCAGAACTCATTGAGATTCGTTTTCGAGGATTCAACAATCCCCGAAGGGTCTGGAGAATACCAATGAATTTGCCGCCGCCTGTTCCAGTCGTCGATCGATGAACACGGCCGAACCGGGCGCTTCCCAAGAAAAAAGAGCAAGGTCTGCTCTCACTGTTTCTTCTCCTCGCTTTGGAGAACCAATTTCACTTATTCAGCGAAACCAATGGAGTTAACCTTGCCTGATTAAAGCTGGCATAACTTTGCCAGAATGCAAGTGCTCTTTGAGCGCCGGCGTTGCGATCATCCCATCCCCAACCGCTTTGCATTCGCGCCTGCGCTTTCTTTCGGGGACTTTTGAGCAATCTGTGGTATCAGTATCCATGAATTCAAATTTCAGTTCTTTTTCGCGCCGCGGCCCTGACAATGTCACCGAAGAGTTGGTGGCGGTGCTTTCCGACTCGAAATTATACGAATTCAAGGCGCTTTTCGTAGTCGTCCACGCCGGACTCCGGGCCCGCAACGCAGCTAGCGGCGGTGAGGAAATGCTCCGGTTGCGCGCCTACGAGAAACTTCAGAATCTTGTGCAGCAAGGCCAGGTGAAGAAAACCGGCAAACAATACCGGGGCGTAGCCAAGGCCCTCCTCGCTCTTTCGAAAGATCTTAAGGCTCTTCGGGAAGGCGGCCGGTCCTTTACTCCCAAGCCGGCCATGGGTCGCCGAAGCGGTCCCGTCCGTCGAGCCAAGGCAGGAAAAGCTGCTTAGGCGCCACGCGACGACCCGCTTGCGTTGCGGTCACCCGGCTGATCGCGGCTTTCCCGTCGCGAGCAATAGACCAGGACGGCACAGGAGGAAGGCTCTTGCGCGTTGATTCGTTGCCAGCGGAGACAGCTGAGCATCTCGCTCCAGATTGTTCGATGACCCTCGCGACGGCTATCAACGTGGAGGAAATACCGCTTGGATTGACCTGTGGTCCTGTCTGAGTTTTATTGGTATTGCTATGTCAACATTCGTTCCCCTCCTCAGTTCCGGAATCGCCGGGCCGCTCGGCGTTTTACACCTTCCCCGTCTCTGGCTCAAGGTCTCGCTTGACGCTCAGGGCAAGCTGGCAGCTGGCTACCCCGCCATCGGGAAAGGCTTCGATCAAATGGTCATCGACGGCCTCAATCTAAACCGGGATGCGCTGGCTGCTTTCATCGCCGAGAAGCATCCCACCTATACACAATTCGAACAGTGGATTCGCGAGCAACCGAGCGCCACGATCGATAAGGCGTCGATCGAAAAGCTCAACGGAGCGATCCGCTCATATAACCACGACGACGAGACACGCGGCGCGATCCTGGGCGCAGCGGAACTCAACGACGACCAGACGGCTCCACGCGATGCGGTCAACCTTAACAACCTCGACGACTGGACAGAGTTCCATAGCGCAGAACTAAAATAGGTGCCCCTCCGCACAAGGACTCAATCCAGATTGATCGTCCGCGCGAGGAGAATTTGATGGGATGAAACGCCGGCCTCGATAAGGAACTCTCCAGGTTCGAGCGACCAGGCGTTTCTCACATCGCTCCAGAACGCGAACGCCGCCCGCGGAAGATCGAATTCCACGCGCGTTGACGAGCCCGGTTCCAAGAAGACTTTGGCGAATTCCTTCAGCTCGCGCGTCGGACGTTCGACCGAGCAAACGGGCTGGCCAACATAGACTTGGATGACTTCGGAACCAGCGCGAAGTCCGGCGTTTCTAATCGTAACCCGCGCGCGAACGCCCGCCTTGGTCGCTTCAACTGTAAGCACCGAGAGTTCAAACTTCGTGTAGCTGAGGCCGTGACCGAAAGGAAACAATGGCTCGATCCTTTTCGCGTCAAACCAGCGATAACCCACGAAAATTCCCTCCTCATAACGGCAGACATCAGCCGCGTAGTCGCCCAAGGCGTGCGCTGGAGAATCCTTAAGCGCTTTTGGAAAGGTCATTGGCAACTTTCCGGACGGATTGGCGTTGCCGATCAGGACGTCGGCGATCGCGTTGCCCCCCTCCATTCCCGCATACCACATCTGAACGATCGCCGGAACCTCATCGACCCACGGCATCTCCACTGGCGAGCCGCTCACAAGGACCACCACGGTTCGCGGATTCACGGCTGCGATCCGCGCGATGAGCTCGTTCTGTCCCTCATGAAGCGCCATATCCCTTCGGTCGGTGCCTTCAAGATCGTATTGATGGCTCAATCCGCCGAAGAAGAGGACGGCATCCGCCGACTTGACCGCCCCCATGAGCTCCCGATCGTCTACCCGCTCTCGCCTCTTCCAGGGCGGGATCCAGCCCATCTTGATCCTCACGGGTGAACGGCCGGGTCTCAGCTCAACTCGAAAGTGATAAGCGCGACCGCGCTCCAGCTCGACGGATTTGAAAACAGTTTCGAGTCCGTCATCAAAACGATGAATCACCGCAACTCCATCGATAAGAAAGCAAGCGTGGCGGGCTCCCACCAAACCGAGCTCGTAGACGCCCGACTGCGGAGGGATCAAGGTCGCTGCCCAGTTTACCGAATACTGCCCCGGGGCGTCGCCCGGAAATGGCGTGGAGCTCGTCCAATCGAAGTCGATCGCCCCATCTGCCTTGGACAAGCCCTCTCCCTGGCAGTCGCGTTGCCTCCAGTAGGTCGCTTTCCATCCGCGCGTGCCGGCTCTTTCGTCCGCGACCCCCAGAAACTCCGGTTCAATGTGTTCGAAATCGCCGTCTCGAGCCGGATATCCGTGAAAGTAATCGATGGCGACTTTATCTCCCAATCTGTTTCGCAATCCCTCGAGAGGTGTCACCTCGTAAAGCGATTTGACCGCAGAGCTGTGACCCCCCTGCGCATGGCGGGCGACGGCGTTGTCGCCGATAACAATCACCCGCGACAAACGTTCTTTTTCGAGCGGCAGCACCCCGCCCTCGTTTTTCAGCAAAACGATAGCCTCGCGGGCGATTTGCAAGGCAATCTGGCGATGCTTCGCCGTATTGCGCTCGCCTGAAGCGCGGTTCTTATCAAACATCCCGATCCGGAACATGACGCGCAAGTTGCGACGAGCTTTCTCATCCACCAAAGCTTCATCCAGTTCGCCGCGTTGAATGGCCTCGCGAAACGGGCGAGCCAAGTAGTATTCGTCGTAGGGCTTGTCAGTTCCCATCTCAAGATCGAGTCCGAACCGCGCCGCCTCGAAGGTATCCTCAACAGCCGCCCAATCCGAGAGAAAGCATCCGTCGAAATTCCACTCACCCTTAAGAATTTTTTGCACGAGGTAATCGTTGTGGGAGCAATATTGGCCCCGGAACTTGTTGTACGCGCCCATCACCGCCAGGCACTCGCCATGAACGACCGCCGCCTGGAAACCGGGCAAATAAATCTCCCGGAGAGTCCGCTCGTCCATTTGCGCGTCGACCCCCTGACGGTTTAGCTCCTGGCTATTCGCCGCGTAGTGTTTGACGCAGGCGGCGACCTGCTGGCTCTGAATTCCCCGGACGGTTGGAACCACCATCTTTGCAACGTGAAAGGGATCCTCGCCGTAGTACTCAAAATTTCGACCGCAGATCGGCGTGCGGACGATGTTGATCCCCGGCCCCAGAATCATGTCCTTTCCGCGGTGTCGCGCCTCGGCACCAAGCACTTCGCCAAACTTGCGAGCCAGGTCGGGATTCCATGTTGCCGCCAAAGCCGTCCCCGTGGGCAGATATGTCGAAAGGTCTTCGTCGGTTTCCACCGGATCCCAACTGTCGCGGCAGATTTCGTGCCTGACGCCGTGCGGTCCATCGGACATCCAGAACTCCGGGATTCCCAGCCGGGGTATCGCCGAAACGGCAAACTTGGAGCCAGCATGGCAGAGCGTTATCTTCTCCTCCAACGTCATTCGCTCCAGCAGATCCTCGATTTGATCCTCGATGGTTGCCCCGGGACCTGTTGGCAGGGCTTTCATCGAGGCTCGGCGACCGAGAAGACCTTGACCGGCTCGTCCAAACCACGAACCCACTGCGGCGCAAATTCATCGAGAGGCAGCTGGGTGCGCAATTGGGTTCTTGTGGATTGCGTCACGAGAAGCGGTCTGCCGAGCACTTTGGTGAGGCCCTCGATTCTCGAGGCGAAATTCACGGTGCTTCCGATCGCGGTATACTCGAGCCGCTCGGGCGAACCGATGCTGCCGACGATTGCCATGCCCGTGTGGATGCCGATTCCGATGGCGAGCGCCCTTTCACCTTCGAGCCCCAGGTCGCGATTGAGTTGCGCAAGCGAACCGAGCATGTCGCATCCGGCGGCGATGGCCGCGTCGGCATGCGCATCCGAGGTGCCACCGACACCAAAAAGCGCGAGAAAACCGTCGCCCAGGAATTTGTTGATCATCCCGCCGTGCCGCTCTTCGACTACCTGCACCATGACAGAGAGAAATCGATTCAGGATCTCGACAATCTCATGCGGGCCAGCCGCAGCGCTCATGGCGGTAAACGAACGAATATCCACGAACATCACGGTGATGACCTCCTCCACGCCGCCAAGCCCCGGATCGCGCGCCAGAATCTGCTCCGCCGCCTTTTCCCCGACGTGCAGACCGAAGGTTCGTCGAAGCCGCTCTTTCTCGCGGAGTTCGGAAATCATGTGATTAAATTCGCCGATGAGCAGCCCGAATTCGTCGGCGCGCACCAAAGGGACGTGAAAGTCAAGACGTCCCCTCGCCACGGCCTGAGCGGCGCTGCGCAAATAGTCGATTGGCTCCATGACGAGCCGGCTGATCAAGATCGCGGTACAAAGACCGAATGCGATGCCGACACTGCCCACAAACACGGCAAGCCATTGCGGATTGCTCTCGGGCGATGGGGGCGCAAAATTCAACAGAAGCAGCGAGCCGATCGGGCAGATTCCGGCAGAGATTGCCCAGAGCACTCCGCGGGCGCGCAAGGAAAGTGCCACAGCCCCGGGCGTGAGATCGGCGCGCGTCCCGCGAAAGAACACCGGAAACAGTCCCCACTGACTCGCCAGCTCAATCAGGAAGAAGCTATGCGTTAACGAGATGAAACCCGAGACTCCAAACGAAATCGGCAGGTGCCAGAACAACCGGGAATCGAGGTCGCCGTTCACCTGTCCCAAAGAGATGAGGAAGATCGGAATACAGAGCAACCAGCCGGCACCACAAATGAGCGTACCCCAAAACGGTAATCCAATGACGCGGCGGCGCATCCGGTGAAGAGTCGCTTCCGCGATTCCTTTGCCGGACTGCAATCGATTGAAGGCCGGCTTCAGTGAATAGACAAGACGCAGCCACGCGTAGGCACAGAGGGGATAACAGAGACTGTTATAGAAGATCACGGTCTGCAAAAAGCGCTGTTTAAGTGCCGGCGTCGTGAGCAACGGATCAACGACCACGATGTTGTACCAGATGTTAAAGGCACTTCCCAGAATTTGGGGCAATACGGGGGCAAGCGCGGTGACCAACAACGCGTATTTGGCGCGGCGCGCTTCGGACTGGGCGTTCGGCGAAGCATCCATGCGATCAGCCACACAGTAGCACGAGGCAGCGGCAAAGCGCTGGAGACTACGTCGCGAGTTTCTCGTTGAAGAAGCGCAGCAGCAGGCTCAGACAAACGTGCGCCAGCGCCGGATTGTAGCGCGGGCCTTCGTCGCGCAGAAACGCGTGGGCGGCATTAAACTCGTGCCATTCAAAATCGGCCTCCGTCTCATTGAGCCGCCGCGCAATCTTCAGCCGGCCCTCGAGCGGAACATGCGGATCCTGTCTTCCCCAAACGAAGAGGATCGGGGTTTTGGCTCGCCCAAGCCTCTCCAGCGTGTCGTCGTTTCGGCCCGCACCGAGCGAGCCCGAGTGAATATCCGTCGGATAAAAGGCAACCACGGCACTGAGTTCAGGGTGAAACCCTGCGCGGACCGCAAGATGTCCGCCAAGGCATACGCCGTAACTTCCGATCCGACCTGTGCAGCTCTCATGTCCGCGAAGAAAACTCACGATCGCGTCGGTGTCCTCATCGTAGGAGGCAAGCTCCTTGGTGTACTTGAGTTCATTGCCCCGGTCGGAACCCGCCTGGTCGTAAAGGAGCACCGTCCCGGCGGGCTCAAACTCGTGATACACCTCCGGCACCGCGACGAGGTATCCGTGGCCGCTCAGCGCAGAAGCCATTCGCCGGATCGGACCGGTGACCTGAAAAATTTCGGAGTAAAAGATTACGCCGGGATAGCGTCCTTTCTCCTGAGGGATGAACAGGTGTACCCGCATTGGTCCGCGCGAAGTGGCGATGTCAGCGAAGGTGTCCGCGATAATGGTCATTTGAGGTAAACTTATGGTGAATCGAGCGGTTTACCGTTTGCTGGAAGATCGTCAACTATTCAACGTAGACTTCGTTGCGGTTGCGCCGTCACACACCTTATTTGACAATCGTCCTCACCGTGACGTAATTTGCACTGCCGTGAACCCCCTCACGCTGGTCAAATCCAAATCTTCGCAATTTGGTTGCCGGGAGTTTGCGGTGCGCAGGTCTTGCGACATGCAGCTACTCGAAGCGGTCCTCGGTGCTAGCACGGATCGCGAAACATCAATTCAACGAACCCAAAACTATGAGCCTCTTTGACACTGTTCTCGCATCCTTGAACGATCCCTCCCGCTCCACTCAACAAAGCGATCTCGAAAGCTTGTCGTCCGCCTTTGACCGCGGTGGTGCCTCCTCGTCAGATGCCACCCAATTTGCCAGCGTAATCGGGGGCTTCCTTAAGCCGATGCTTCAGGAGCAACAAGCGGTGGGCGGCGCACAGGGCGTTGAGTCTTTTTTGAAAGACCTTAGCCAAAATTCCAGTTCGCCCGATCAGCTCCGGCAGGTCTTGGGAGCTGACCGCATGGATCAGATGGTCGGACGCGCTGAACAGAGAACCGGGCTGGATGCAAATGCCATTCTCCGGCTTCTGCCGATCGTGCTGCCGGCATTGATCGGGCTTTTGCAGTCGGGAAGGCGGCAGGTCACCGCGCCATCCGGGACTGATGTGACCGCCGCAACAAGCGCACGGGCTGGCGGCCAAACAAACCCCATTCTTTCGCAATTTCTCGATTCCGACGGAGACGGCGATGTGGATATGGCCGACATGGTTCGTCTTACCTCGAGGTTCCTGCAAAAATAGGCTGCCAGCCCTCCGACGGAATCGCGCCACCGCCGGAGTTTCCGAGCGCGGAAGATTGCCGTCCGGGATCCAACACGCCTCTCAGCCGGATTCCATTGTCTCCCGAGGAATCTTTTCTATTTTGCAGGGATGGCAAACGAGGCGTCTCCCCAAGGACAAGGCTCGGAACCCGCGCCTCTTGCTGAGCTGAACCACCGGCACCCCAGGGACATTGCCGAGGAATTGCGCGAACTTCCGTTGACGGGCGTTCGGGATATCCTGGGCAAACTCTCGGACGCTTCCGCCGCAGAGGTCATCTCCGAGCTGCCCCGGGAACTGCAAGTGCGGCTCTTCGAGTCCATGCAAGTCTCGGACCTCTCGGGCATCGTCGGCAAAATGTTCAGCGACGATGTCGCGGACGTCCTTGGCCATGTATCGAACGCACGGCTGCGGGAGATTATGAGCGGAATGCCGGCGGAAGAGGCCAGGCAGATCAGTGACCTCCTGAAATATCCGGAGGATACCGCGGGCGGAATCATGCAGACCGAGGTCATTTCCGTCTCCGAGAACCTAAGCATCGCCGAGGCCCTCGAGCTGCTGCGGCGCGAAGAGGAGGACCTACCTAACGGGATTTTTTACATCTATGTCACCGACTTCGAGCGGAGACTTCGCGGTGTCCTTCGCGTGCGGGACCTCCTCTTTCGGCCAGCAAGCCTCAAGATCCGGGACATTATGGTGCCCGAGGTTCGGGCAATTTCCGTGCATGCGGATCAGGAGGAAATCGCACGATTGTTCCGCTCCTACGGATTCAGTGCCATTCCGGTGATCGACGATTTTCAAAGGCTCCGCGGGGTCGTGACGGCAGACGATGCCCTCGACATCGTTGAAGAGGAGGCTACCGAGGATATGCAGCGCATGGTCGGACTATCCGGTCAGGAAACGGCGGAGACGCCCTGGAATCAATCGGTTCGAAATCGCCTGCCCTGGCTCTTCGCCAATCTCGCGACCGCCTTCCTCGCGGGATGGGTCGTTTCATTGTTCGAAACCACGATCGCGAAATATGCGGTCCTGGCTATCTTCCTCCCAATCATCGCCGGCCAGGGCGGAAACGCCGGTACGCAAACGCTCACGATCATCGTCCGCTCCATTGCGCTCGGAGAAATTCCGGAAACCCACCATCGCTCGATCCTCATCAAGGAAATGTTGGTTGGACTGCTTAACGGTCTCGCCATCGGTCTCGTCGTTGGCGGAGTTTCGTGGATCTGGAGGCACGACTTTATCCTCGGCGTGATCACCTTTGCCGCGATGCTGCTGAACATGGTTGCCGCGGGGATAGCCGGCGTCTTGATTCCGTTCGGGCTGAAAGCGCTCCGCATCGACCCGGCCTTGGCTTCGGCAATCATGCTGACGACGGTTACCGACGTCGTTGGATTTTTTCTGTTCCTCGGTCTGGCGGCCCTGGTTGTCGGTTACTTTCCGAATGCACTCTAGGCAACTCATTTGGGCCGCTCAGAAATCTGCGCCAGTTGCAAAAGCACTCGCGAGGAGCTAAAATTGCCTGTGAAGTTGTCTGCCATGGTATTGCTGGTGGCCGCGGGCTTGGCGAAGGCGCAACAACCCAATCTCATTTCGACGCCGCAAGCACAAGGACCTGTCAGAACCTCGGCCAGCCAGAATCAGGCCTCCATGACCCAGATCATCAACCAGCTCAACCAGCGGCAGCTCCAACTCAATGTCGTCGCGGCGCAAGCTGCCGCTCAACGGCGTGTGTTCGTGCCTCAGACGATCATCGTCAAACCCGCGAAGTAGATCACAGTAGCAGAGAAATCCGCTCGCCAGGTGGGCGACCCTCTGACGGCAAGATCGAACTGGACTCGAAAAGACTTTTCATGTCGTCCGCCAAAGAATCTGCGAAGAACTTCATGCCCGACGCAGTTCGAATCGCCTTGGTCAGCGGAAGCTTGAATCCCGAGAGTCTCAGCCGCCAGATGGCCCAGCATGCCGCCAACTCCCTGAATTCGCTCGGGGCGCGAGTTGATTTTATCGACCTTCAGCACGTAAAGCTCCCGATGTGCGACGGCGACACGGCCTATTCCGACCCGGAAGTGGAAAAGACACGGTCCAGAATCGAAGAGGCCGCAGGGATTCTCGTCGCGGCGCCCGTTTATAATTTCTACATGAACGCCGCTGTGAAAAACCTCGTGGAACTGACAGGCAGCGCATGGGAGGGGAAGGCGGTCGGATTTCTAAACGCAGCGGGAGGTGACTCCAGCTACATGTCGGTGATGAGCATGGCCAACAGCCTGATGCTCGACTTCCGATGCATCATCGTACCGCGCTTCGTTTACGCGACAGGTTCGGCATTTCGAGATGGCGCGGTTTGGGACCGCAAAGTCGCCGGACGAATCGATGAACTCGCGAACGATCTGGTTCGCTTCGCGAAAGCGTTCTCAAGACTGTAAGGCGCACCGCTCCGTAGATCCTGCGAAAAGAGCGTCCTCAAATCAAATGGGGCCAAGTCCCTTTAAAAAATTCGCATGACAATCCCCCGACGGTGTGTTATGCTATATGCTCATGCTTATGCAAAGAAAAAGTGCGTTCTCTCGTCGTCTTCCTGATTTGGTGACTGAAGAGTTGGTGGCTGCTCTCTCGAGGAAAGGATCCTCATTTGAGTTCAAACAACTCTTTGACGTCGTCCACGAACGCCTGCGCGCCCGCAATGCGGCAAGTGGCGGTGAGGAGATGCTCCGCCTTCGCGCTTACGAGAAGCTTCAGAATCTTGTGTCCCGCGGCATGGTCAAGAAGAGCGGCAAGAAATACCGCGGATTGGCCTCGCTCGCGAAGGCCTTAACGCCACCCGCGGAGCTCGCCACCGTCGGCAAGTAAGCCCGCCCAGAGGCGCTCGATAAGCGCCTGTTCTTCGGCATTCACGAACCGGCGGTCGCGCCTTTCGGCGCGGTGACATGCGCCTCCTTAAGATACATAGGCTGCGGGCAATTCGGCGCCCAGTCGGCGGCGAGACGAGCCAGCGCGGCCGCGCTCGGAGTGCGGACGATGACGCCTGGGAGAAAGTCGATTGGCGCGGGCGCGAGAATTGGCAAACGAGAAGTCTGTTGCAGAGCCGCCACGAGCTGGTTTCGTTCCAACAGGTTCGGCTCCGCCACGAACCTTCCGCCGCTGACGCGCGCAAGATAATATTGCCCCCGGCGCGCGTCGCCGACTGCGAAGTAGCTGCCTTCGTCGAGGCCGAGCAGAGAAGAGATGCCAACGAGAGGAATTCCGCGCGATGTCGAAATTCCCCATGCCACCGCAATGGCCGAGCGGATGCCATTGTAACTGCCCGGGCCAATGCCGACGATCACGCGCTTGATGTCAGCCGCCTCGCCAAGAATATTCTCGAGCGCCGAAAACAAGGCTCCTCCCCGACCCCGGGGAGTATCGACGAAGACCTCCCGGATGAGCTGCTCACCGCTGACCAAGGCGACCGAGCCACGCGGAGTTGAAGCGTCGAGGGAAAGAATCACAAAGCGCGCCGGCCGCGAATGCGACGGCCTCCCTTCGGCAGGATTTCAAAGCTCAGTCGGATGGTTCCGGCAGGAAGCGCCTCGGGAAACCTGTCGCCCCACTCCACCAAGATTCCCCCCTCGGCAAGGCAGTCGTCGTATCCGGCGCCATGAAGTTCCTCCACGCTCTCGAGCCGATAGAAATCGAAATGATGAAGCACCAAGCGACATCCCGCGCATTCGTGAACCAGCGTGAAGCTGGGGCTGGAAGCCTCCTCCACGCATCCCAGAGCCGCGGCGACACCCTTGGCGAGCTGGGTTTTTCCAGCTCCGAGCGGGCCCTCGAGACTGATGACAGTGCCTGGCTCCATCAAAGCGGAGACCGCTTCTCCAAGACGCGCCGTTTCGCCGGGGGTTCGGCACACCACGCCCTCCCGGGAGAACAGTTTTTCCAGCAGCGGTTTTCGGTTTGCCATGAAAAGGTCAATCTAGTTCGCTGCCGGTCATGAGCTCAACCTCCCTTTCGGACCGCTTTGGAAAAGAGGATCTCGTATTGAGGCGCGCGTTGGCAGCCCTCTCCCTTTGCCTGGCGCTGCTGACAGGCTGCGACAATCCGCAGAGAACAGCTGATTCACTGCGACGGGAGCTCACGGAGTTCAAGGCGACTCCCGACGCGAAGAAACAGGCGAAGATCGAAGCGGATTTTGCAAAACTCGAAAGTCAGATCACCGTGCTCGAGCAGAGGGGAGATAAAAAAACCGACGAGCTAAAGAAGCAGCTCGCTTCGCTCCGCGGGGAGTATCAGGCTGCGAAAATGGCGAAGGCTCTGCAGGACGCCCGGAGCGCAATTCAGGGTTTCGGGGAAGCTTTGAAGGATACGGCCAAGAGCGTCGAGGACGCCTTCACGAATTCGCAAACGAATAGCCAATAACGGCCAACCGTCGATCCCCGGGATTCTCATTCACCGGTGCGAATCAACGCTTGCAAGTCTCCTGCGCCGATTTCCTCGAGGCTCCCGACCGCGCGGTCGGCATGGCGCAAGAGGTCCAACGGGTTGGTCGTGGCCACAGCGACGACTTTCATGCCCGCGCGCTGCGCGGCTTCAATGCCGAAGAGCGCGTCTTCAAAGACAACACATCTTTCCGGCGGCACGCCCAGAAGCGAAGCGGCCTTCAAAAAGACATCGGGCGCAGGCTTGCCGTTGGTCACATCCTCCGCACTCACGACCGCATCGAAAAATTCACCTAGCCCGGTCGACGCAAATATTGATTCGAGATTGGCGCGTGACGTGGACGAGGCAATGGCTCGAGGAATTCCAGAAGTTTTCAGCGCGGTGAGCAGCTCTCTGGCTCCCGGAAGGATTCTCATCCCGCCTTGCCTTACGAGTTCGCGATACAGCTCCTCCTTCCGGTCCCCCAGCCGGTCAATTTCTTCACCATTCTGACTCCAACCGAGAATCTCCGGGATAATCACCTGGTTCTTTTTTCCAAAACCCTTCTTGAAATGGCCGGCGGGAAGCGGCTTGCCTATTTCGGCCGCCAGGAGTTCCCAGGATCTCTCATGCTGTGCGGAAGAATCGATCACCACTCCGTCCCAGTCGAAAATTGCCGCCGGTGTGCTCATGATCGAAGAATCCTTTCGATGGCCGCCTCATCCGGGGCGGGTCCGACCAACGCCGCCGTCGCGCAGCGCGGATCCAAAAAATCCGTCGCCGCAGCCTGCACCTCCTCGCAGGTCACGGCGCGTATTCGGGAATGGACTTCCTCGGGATCGATGATCTTCCCATAAACCAGCACCGACCCCCCCAGTCGCATGTTTTGAGACGAGGTGCGTTCAAGAGACATGCGGCTCGTTCCCACGACGTACTGCTTCGCGCGCTTGAGCTCCGCGGGACGAACCGGCCGCTTTTTCAAGTCTTCGAATGTTGACAGAATCAAGCGCAGAGACTTCTCAACGTTGCGTTGCTCCAGCCCTAGCGAAATATTCAGCATCCCTGTGTCAACGAAGCTGGAAGGATGCGCGCTGACGGAGTAACAAAGCCCCCGCTTTTCGCGCAGTTCCTGGAAAAGCCTCGAACTGGCGTTGCCCCCAAGAATCACGTTCAAGATCTGCAGAGCGTATCGCCGGGGATCGCGGTGACTCAGGCCCGGCATGCCCAAGGCAAGCTGAGTTTGCTGGACGTCACGCCTATCGGAGACGACGCGCGGCCGGCGGGAATGGCCGGGCGCCTTGGCATAGCGGATCGGTCTGCGGGCAGGAATGCTTTCGAGAAGCCTGGAAGCGTGCTCGATAACCTGCTCGTGGCATACTTTTCCGGCCGCGGAGACCACGGTGCTCCCGGCATGATAATGGTTTGCCCGATAGGAGAGGAAGTCGTTGCGCTGCATGCTCTCGACCGTCTTGGGGGTGCCCGTCAGCGGACGACCTAGCGGATGATCGGGCCAAAAGTGCCCATTGAGTATCTCCTGCACATGGGAGGAAGGCTCGTCGCGATACATCAGGATTTCCTCGCAAATGACCCCGCGCTCGCGCTCAATATCATGCAGCGCAAATCTTGGGTTCATATAGAGATCACAGAGCACCTCGAACAGTCGCGGGAAGAACTCCGCGGCAGCGGCGGCGTAGTAGCAGGTTCGTTCCTCCGCCGTGTAGGCATTCATGTCTCCTCCCACGCCTTCCACCTCTTCCATGATGCGGCGGGCGGAGCGCCGAGAGGTTCCCTTGAAAAGCATGTGCTCAATGAAATGGGAAATGCCGTTGAGATCCGCCGGCTCGTGCCTTCCCCCAACGCCCGCCCAGATGCCAATCGCCGACGTCTCCGCATGGGAAACCTCGCAAGTGGCGATCCGGAGGCCGCTCGAAAGTGTCGTCAGTCGGGCATTCATTGGATCGCAGGCTACACTACATCGAGTGATCGGCACCTAAACGGCATCGCTACCGGCCGAAATCTTCTTCCGCCTCTCGAGGATCATTTCCGCCAGTTCGAGATCGCGCGGGAACGTGACCTTGATGTTCCAATCGAGATTCTCCACCACCCGCGCCTTCCCGCCCGAGCGAATGAGCAGGGAAATCTCGTCCGTGATCGTTCCTCCTGCCTCGCGAACATCCTGGAGCAACGCCTCAAGGACGGAAAGCTCCAGAATCTGCGGAGTCTGCATCCGCCAGAGATTCTTTCGCGAAACCGTTTCTACGGTAAGCAATTGGTTATTCACCCGATGAAGTGTGTCCGTGACGGGTTCGGCGCTTACGGACGCCCCAAATTCCCGCGCCGCGAGATAACATGCCGAAACGGCCTCCGGAGTCACCAAAGGCCGGGCGCCATCGTGAACGGCAACGAAAATCGGCCGGGGCCCGGAAAACGCAGCGGTGCCCGCCAAAACGGATTGCACGCGTTCTTTGCCGCCGGCCACGATCTGGCGAACTTTCGGAAACTCAGCGGCCAGCGCCTGAAATTCCTCAATCCGATCCGCGGCACACACGAGAACGATATGATCGACGTCAGGACAGTCATTGAACGCTGCGAGACTGTGCGCGATCAGCGGCCGTCCGCCAAGCGGCGTGGAAAGCTTGTCGAAACCCATGCGACGGCTTACGCCCGCCGCAACGACGATCGCCGCCAAGTCTGGTGATGTGCTATTCAAGAGAGAGCTTCTGTTACGGCCACGCTCAGCGTCTTTCCATCGGCCCGGCCGGCCGCCCTGGCGGTGGCAATTTTCATCACCGCTCCCATCTGTTGCTTCGAGGTTGCTCCCGCTTCGGCGATCGCTTCCTTGACGAGCGCGGTGACTTCGTCCGGTGACAAATTCTTGGGCAGATACGCGGAAAGGACCGCGATCTCGGCGCTTTCGCCCGCGGCAAGCTCCATCCGGCCTCCCTTTGTAAATCCCTCAACCGAGTCCTGCCTTTGCTTGATCTGTTTTCGAATCACCGCGGCCGCCTCGGCATCGTCAAGCACGCCACTGGCGCCGCCCTTTTCAATCGCTGCGTTTTTCATGGCCGTTTTGAGCATCCGCAACGCATTGAGCCGCACCGTCTCCCGGGCCCGCATCGCGTCTCTGATATCATTGTCAACTTGGGATTGGAGAGTCATCAAGAAAATCAATAGACAGGATTCGCAGGATTTACAGGATTAAGAAATGTCTGTCCGCACCCGCTTCGCCCCATCGCCCACCGGCTATCTTCACGTCGGCGGCGCGCGGACGGCGCTCTTCAATTGGCTCTTCACGCGCAAAAACGGCGGCGAATTCGTGCTCCGCATTGAAGACACCGACGAGAAAAGGAACACCGCCGAGGCCAGGCAAGCAATTTACGAGGGCCTGAACTGGCTTGGCCTCGACTGGGATGAGGGACCCGACAAGGGTGGCGGCTTCGGTCCCTACCTGCAAAGCCAGCGAAAGCAAGTCTATGAAAAGCATCTCGCCCGGCTCGAGGCAGCCGGTCACACGTATGCGGACGAAGGGGCAATTCGCTTCCGCTCTCCGCGCAAAACCGTCGTGGTCGAGGATCTCGTTTGCGGGCGCATCGAGTTCGATATGTCGAATCCTGGCACGCACCCTGACATGACTATCCGGCGTCCGGACGGCTCGTGGATCTTTCATTTCGTCAACGTCGTTGATGACCTGGAAATGCAGATAACGCACGTGATCCGTGGCGAAGATCACCTCTCCAACACGCCGAAGCACATCGAGCTCTACCGCGCCCTGGGCGCCGAACCTCCTTCATTCGCTCACATTCCCCTCATCTTGAATCACGAGGGAAGAAAGCTTAGCAAGCGGGATGGCGGTTCGAGCGTGGCCTACTTCATTGAAAACGGCTACACGCCGGAAGCGGTGCTCAACTACCTTTGTCTGCTCGGCTGGTCTCCCAAGGACAACCGGGAGATCTTGCCGCTAAGGGAGATTCGCGATCTCTTCGAATTAGAGTCGATCAACCGGCGCAACGCCATTTTCGACCTCGACAAATGTTTTTGGCTCAATGGCCAGTACATTCTCCAGATGAGCCTCGAACGATTCTGCGAGCTTTGCATCCCGTTTGTGGAAAGGGCTGGAATCAGGTATGGATCGCGTGATGCGTTGCTCCAGGCGTTGGCCATCGTCAAAACCAAGGTCAAGCACCTGAGCGACGTTCCGGAGTGGATTGGCTTCCTCTTCACGGAAGATTACCCGTTCGAAGAGGCCTCTCTCGAAAAGACATTGAGAAAACCAGGCGCCGTGGAGCGCTTGAAATCCCTTGGCACAGCCCTCTCCGGTCTCGCCGAGTGGTCCCATCCCGCCATCGAGTCGAAACTGAAAGAAACCGCAGCCGCACTCGGCGTCAAAGCCGGAGACCTTATCCACCCCGCACGCGTCGCCGTGAGCGGTAAATCCGTCGGCCCGGGGCTTTACGAAATGCTCGAAATTCTTGGCGAAGAACGTGTCCTGGCGCGCTTCAGGAGAGCTGAATCCCTCGTCTAGCTTTTCTTCGATTGTGAAAACCGAGACAAACTGCATCCAATGCCGCCTTCGTTCGCGCCGACCAAGGCCCCGGCACCACTGGGTTGTGAGCGCCCCTCATTTTCTCTCATCGCGATGAATGACACCGTCTACGAAGCAAACCAGCTCATCACGAAAAGTGACAGCTTCCGGTCGCTGGTCCCGCCGGCGCGCCTTTCCGTGCTAGGCGATCCTGTCTCCCACTCAAAATCCCCACACTTTCAGAATGCCGCTCTCCGATCCTGCGCGATCGAGGCGCAATATGTCAAAATTCACACGCGCCCCGACGAGCTCACCGCAGCCTTGCGCGCCCTGCCCTCGGCAGGATTTCTTGGAGCGAACGTGACCATCCCGCACAAGGCCGGGGCGCTCGCGACGGTGGACGAGGCCGACGACTACGCTCGCCTGGCCGGCGCGGCCAATACCGTCGCTGTGGACGGCGAGAAGTTGATTGGTTTCAACACCGACGGCCCGGGCCTCTTGCGGGCTCTCCGCGACGAGTTCTACGCGGACCTCCGCGACCTCCGCGTGATGCTGCTCGGAGCGGGAGGCGGCGCGGGGCGCGCGATCGCGCTGCAGTGCGCCCTCGAAGGTTGCGAACGTCTCGTCCTGGTGAACCGCACTTTCGAAAAAGCCAGTTCCCTGGCGCGGGAGCTTTCGCCTTATTTTCGCAGTGACCGGCTGGTCGGCCCGGGGGAACGCCTCGAAGCCATCCCGCATCAAGAGCGCGCACTCCGGGAACAACTTGCCAAGACGGACATCGTCATCAATGCCACTTCCGTCGGAATGAAACGCACCGATCCGGCGCTGATTCCTTCCGGATTGCTCACGCCAAATCTGATGGTCTACGACACCGTCTACGGCACCGGAAAAACGCGCCTGATCGAAGATGCGGAGGCCGCCGGTGCCCGCGCTGCCAATGGCCTCTCGATGCTCCTGCACCAAGGGGCATTGTCCTTCGAAATTTGGTTCGGCCGGGCTGCCCCGCTGGATATCATGCGCGCGGCATTGAGGGCTGCGAGCTAAGGATCCGGCGCGCGTGGGCGGCGTCGCGCCCGATCTGCGCCCGCAATTCCTCGATGGAAGGAAACTTCTGCTCAGGGCGCAGAAAGCGCTCGAATTTCACTTCGACGTCCTGGCCGTAGCAATCGCCTGAAAAATCAAAGATATGCACTTCGAGGACCCGCTCGGCGGCACTTCCCACCGTCGGCCTCACGCCGACGTTGGCCACCCCTTCGAGCCATCGGAAGCCCATCAATATTCGAACGGCATACACGCCGTTGGGCGGGAACTGTTCATTGTGTGCGGCCAGATTTGCCGTCGGAAAGCCGATCCCCCGCCCTCGCCCGGCTCCGGGAGCCACGGTGCCGAGTATCGTATAGTCTCTGCCCAGAAAACGCCGGGCCGTCTCGAAATCCCCCGCCTCGACCGTTTTCCGGATCCTTGTGCTGCTCACCAATTCGCCGTCGACCTCCACCGGTTCGATCTCGACCGTTTCGAAGCCGAACCTGTTGCCGAGGGCAGCGAGCAGCGCGACATTTCCGGAACGTCCCTTTCCGAAAGCCCAATTGTGCCCGACACAGATCATGCGTAGCGTCCGCGCGGACCGCACAAGCGCCTCGATGAAAACCTCCGGTGGTTGAGCCGCAAACGCCGCATCAAAAGTGGCTTGCAGGAGGTACTGGCATCCCAGTTCTTCGATAAGGCGCAACTTGTGCGGAGTCGATGTGAGAAGGTGTGGAGCCGAAGCAGGCCGGAGGACGCGCGCCGGATGAGGATGAAAAGTCAAAACCACTGCCGAACCACCCGACCGGGCGGCTTCGCCCTTCGCCCGATGGATCAGAGCCTGGTGACCCAGGTGCACTCCGTCAAAGACCCCGATCGCCACGTAAAGGGGCCCCGGAATTTCTGAGAGTCCTGCAAGGGAATGGAAAACCTTCATCGAGTCGCCGAGATCATCAAGAAATCCGATTCATTTAAATTCCGGGCGGGCGTCAACTAAGCTCCGCGAAGGCGGGAGACCGTGGGCAGGCTCAAGATGCGGTCCACGAGATGTTCACGGGGAAGCGTCTTAAGTTCTTCCACGCTCAGCGCCTTTTCGACACTGAAGCGCCCGGACTTCGTGCGCCGCAGCGTCTTCAGGTGCCCGCCGCACCCGAGCTCCCGCCCAATGTCATTGGCATACGTGCGGACATAGAACCCCTTGCTGCAGACAACCATGAAATCGACCTCCGGAAGACGAATCGCCTTGATTTCCTGCGCGTAGACGCGGACGAAGCGTGGCTCGCGTTCGACCTGCTTGCCCTGACGCGCAAGTTTGTAGAGAGGAACGCCGTCTCTCTTGATCGCGCTGATCATCGGCGGCATCTGGTAAAAATCGCCCTTGAATTTGTCGAAGGCCTCTTCGATCTGCGGTCTGGAAAGCTCGGGCACCGGATGCCGCTCGATCACTTCGCCATCGGCATCCTGACTGTCGGTCACCTCGCCCAGCCGCAAGGTGCCCACGTATTCTTTGTCCTCGCTCATCAAAAGGTCCTGGATCTTTGTGCCGCGACCTATCGTGATAAGCAACAGACCGGTGGCCAGGGGATCCAGCGTCCCGCAGTGACCCACTTTCTTCGTGCCGAGCGCACGACGCGCAATCGCCACGACGTCATGCGAGGTCATGCGCGGAGCTTTGTCCACGAGCAACACGCCGTCAGTTTCGGTTACGGATCTCATGGCAGACAGCTTCCAGAAACTTCGCTTCCACTTCCGCGATCGTCCCGCGAACGCGCGCGCCGGCGGCCAACGGGTGTCCGCCGCCCCCAAAGAGTTTGCAAATTGCACAAACGTCCACTCGGAGATCCTTGGAGCGAGCGCTGACGCGCACCTTTCCATCGGGCAACTCTTCGAAGAAAACCGCCGCGACCACCCCCTCGACCGAACGCAAATGATCGATCACGCCCTCGTTATCCTCGGGCAAAACGCCCAGCTGATCGACGGCCTCAAGCGAAAGCGAAAAGCTTGCCAGGTGTCCGTCGCAGGAAAAGCGAGCGTCGTTGAGAGCGTGGCGAAGCAAATCGAGCCGGCGCCGTGGCTGGCTGTCGTACATCTTCCGCGAGAGGGCCGCGACATCGACTCCCGCCCCGACAAGAGCGGAGGCCGCCTCGAAGGTGCGCGAGTCCGTTCCGGCATATTGAAAGGAGCCCGTGTCGGTCGAGATGGCCGCGAAGAGGTTCATTGCCATCTCTCGGGAAAGCGTGACCTCCCTTTCCTTGAAGAACTCGTAGATGATCTGCCCTGTCGCGGGCGCGCTCGGGTCCACGTAATTCAAATCGCCGTAAAGTTCATTGCTGACATGGTGGTCAATGTTGATGACTGTCCGCACGGAAGCCACGCCATTGAGGACGGTACCGAGGCGGCTTTTCACCGAGTTGTCCAGCGCCACGATCATGTCGAACGCGCGCGGAACGGAATCCGGCGCCGCAATCAGGTCGTGGCAGGGCAGGTAGCGGTATTTCTGCGTAACCCCATGTTCGTTCCACGCGGTAACCGTCTTGCGCAATGAACGAAGCCACAATGCGAAAGCGATCGTCGAACCCAACGCGTCGCCGTCGGGCCGGATATGGCTTGCCACAAGGATGTTCTCCGCGTTTTCAATGGACGCGGCGATCTCCGAAAAAGACGCGTTCATTTCGACTCGTCCAACCCCAGATCGTCCAGGATATTCAAGACGCGCGATCCGCGCTCGATCGAATCATCGAGCTTGAAGTTCAAATGCGGGGTGTGCTTAAGGACAACGCGCTTCGAGACCTGCGCCTGAAGCATGCCACGATTCTGCTCCAGCACGGTGAGCACGTCCTGCCGCTGGGCGTCGTTTCCCAGGGCGCTCACGTAGACGTGCGCCTGCTTGAGATCGGGCGTGATGTCGACACCGCTGATGGTCACCAGCGGGGTCGTGAAAGTCAGCTCTCGCAGGATGATCCGCCCCAGCTCGCGCTTGAGAACTTCACACACCCGTTCGATTCGGTGTTTCATGGCAAATTGGGAGTCGGCGAGCCTACCGTTTTCCGACGGTTGGTCTAGCCAATTTCGACGTTCCCCAGTGCTCGAACAAGTGCATGTTCGCAAAAAGTCCACCACTGCGGCATTAACCACCGTCGGCACCCGGCCACGAACTCGCGCAATTTTCCTTTGGAAAATCTTTCATGACACGGATACTACCCGGCTCGGCATGAACAAATCCATCGGCATAGGCCTCGCAGGCTTTGGCACCGTTGGCGCAGGGGTCTACAAGAACCTTGTCGCCAACGGCGACCTTCTTGCGCAACGGCTCGGCGCCCGCTTCGAAGTGCGGCGTATTGCCGTTCGCGACCTCGCGAAGGCGCGCCACGTCGACGCTCCCGCCGGGCTTTTCACGGCGAATGCCGACGATCTGGTGGCCGATTCGGATATTCGCATCGTTGTCGAATTGATGGGAGGCATTGAAACCCCTCTCGCGTTCGTCAAGAAGGCCATCAAAGCGGGAAAGACCGTCGTCACGGGCAACAAAGCCTTGCTTGCCGAGCACGGACGGGAAATCTTTCATCTCGCTCGCGAGTATCGCGTGCCAGTGTTCTATGAGGCCGCCGTGGCGGGTGGGATTCCGATCATCAAGGTGGTTCGCGAATCCTTTATCGGCAATCGGTTCGAGAGCATACACGGCATCTTGAATGGCACGAGCAACTACATTCTCACCAGAATGACCGACACGGGAATGGATTTCGCTCCGGCGCTCGCCGAAGCCCAGCAGCTGGGTTACGCGGAAGCCGACCCCACCTTTGACATTAACGGATGGGATGCGGCCCACAAGGCGATCATCTTAGCTTCCCTGGCCTACGGATTCTGGCTCGATCCGACGCGGATCTTCGTCGCCGGCATCGATCAGCTGACCGCCTCGGACATTCGATTCGCGGATGACCTCGGTTACAGAATCAAGCTGCTGGCCACCATCCGAGCGGGGGAAGGCAATGCCATTGAAGTGCGTGTCTGCCCCACGCTGATCCCAAAAACTCATGTCCTTGCTTCCGTCAATGGCGTCTTCAATGCCATCGCGGTCCGCGGAGACATCGTGGGCGAGACCCTTTTTTACGGGCGCGGCGCGGGCCGGGATCCCACGTCGAGTTCAGTGCTCGCCGACCTCGCGGAAGCTTCTGTAGGCCTCGAAAGCTCACGATTTTGTTATGGATTCACATCCCACGATCTTTACGGTAAATGCCAGCCCGTCGATCGGACGATTTCCAAGTATTATCTTCGCCTGTCTGTCGATGACCGGCCCGGAGTGCTCGCGCAGATTGCGGGCGCGCTCGGCGAATTGGGAATTGGTATTCTTTCCGTTATCCAGCCGGAAAGCCAATCCGAGGGATCAGCCGCGCTTGTCCTGATGATCCACGACGCGCCTTTCGGACCGATGCGGGCTGCCGTCGAACGAATCGCATCGCTCCCGTGCGTCAAGGACGCCCCGGCGCTTCTTCACGTCGAATCCTTTACTTAGGATCCAATGTTCGAACCGCTTCACGATCGCGGCGTAATTAGCCGGTTCCGTCAATATCTTCCGATCACGGAGGCGACGCCCGTCGTTTCGCTTAATGAGGGCTCCACGCCCCTGATCTACTCGCCGCGCCTCAGCGAACGGGCGGAGGCTGAGGTATTCGTCAAATACGAGGGGCTCAACCCGACGGGTTCTTTCAAGGATCGAGGAATGACGGTCGCCGTTTCGAAGGCGATCGAGCACGGAGCGCGCACAGTCATCTGCGCTTCCACTGGCAACACGTCGGCCGCCGCGGCGGCCTATGCGGCCCGCGCCGGCATCCTCTGCGCAGTCCTCCTGCCGGCGGGCAAAATCGCAAGCGGAAAGCTCGTGCAGGCCTATCTCTATGGCGCAAAGGTAATTGCGTTGCGGGGAAATTTCGACGACGCTTTGCGCCTTGTTCGGGAACTCGGCGGACTCGACGGCATCACCATCGTAAATTCGATCAACCCCGACCGCATTGAAGGACAGAAAACGGCGGCGTTCGAGGTCATCGAGGAGCTTGGAAACGCCCCCGACCTTCACATCCTGCCGGTCGGAAACGCCGGCAATGTAACCGCCTACTGGAAAGGTTATCGTGAGTTTCACAAACTCGGGCGCGCCACCGTGCTTCCGCGCATGATGGGCTTTCAGGCCACCGGTTCGGCGCCAATATTCCATAACCGCATCATCGAATCGCCAAACACGGTCGCCACTGCTATCCGCATTGGGAACCCGGCGAGCTGGGAGGGCGCAAACAACGCATTCAAGGAAAGTCACGGCGCAATTGGGGTCGTCACCGACGAGGAAATTCTGTCCGCCCAAGGATGGCTCGCCAAGAGCGAGGGAATCTTTGTTGAGCCCGCCAGCGCGGCCTCCGTGGCAGGGCTCTTCCAGCTTGGAAAGACGGCCGGGCGCCGGATAGTCCTCACCGTGACCGGCCACGGTCTGAAGGATCCTGATACCGCGATGACAACCGGCGACTACCGCCCGCGCGAGGCCGAGGCGGACCTCTCCGCGATCCACCGCCTCCTCGAGAACGCGTAATCGAAATCGACGAGCAATCACCCGATCCGTACCCCATGCCCCTTGTCGTTCAAAAATATGGAGGAACCTCGCTCGGCACTCCCGAGCGCATTCAAAACGTCGCGCGCCGCGTGCTGGAAACGCAACAAGCCGGCAACGCAGTCGTCGTTGTCGTCTCCGCCATGTCCGGAGTCACCGACAATCTCATCAAGCTCGCCAGGCAGCTGGCGTCGTCCCCGACCGAGCGCGAACTGGACGTCCTTCTCGCCACCGGCGAGCAGACCTCCATCGCCCTCACCGCCATGACCCTCAACGCGATAGGCGGAAAGGCCGTTTCTCTGACGGGCGCACAGGCTGGCATCCTCACCGACGGCCTCCACACGAAGGCTAAGATTGCCAACATCTCGCCGCGTCAGATCCGCAGATACCTGGCCGACGGGTTCATCTGCATCGTCGCTGGTTTTCAGGGCCAGACTTTGCAGGGGCAGATCACCACGCTCGGCCGCGGGGGCAGTGACCTGACTGCCATCGCGATCGCCGCCGCTCTCAAGGCCGACAATTGCGAAATCTACACCGACGTGGATGGCGTTTATTCCTGCGATCCGCGCATCGTCCCCGCAGCCAGAAAAATTGATGTCATTACTTACGACGAGCTTCTGGAGATGGCGGCTTCCGGTTCGAAGGTCATGCAATCGCGCTCCGTCGAGTTCGCCAAGAAGTTCAAAGTTCCCTTTGAAGTTCGCAGCAGCTTTAACGAAAAGAGAGGAACTGAAGTGAAAGAAGAAACACCCGGATTGGAGAACGTCGTCGTGCGCGGTGTCTCGATCGAACGAAACCAAGCCAAGGTCACCATCACCAACGTGCCCGACCGCCCGGGAGCCGCCTCCCGCATTTTTACAGCGCTAGCCGAGGCCAACGTCATAATCGACGTCATCGTGCAAAATGTCTCCCTCAGCGGGACGACCGACATCTCCTTCACCATGAACCGGGACGAGCTCGATAAGATGGGGCACGCTCTTGACCGGATCGTCAAGGAGATCGGAGCGGGTGAGATTGTCAAGCGTGACGGCATTGCCAAGCTCAGCGTCGTGGGTATCGGCATGCGCTCGCACTCCGGCGTCGCGGCGCGCCTTTTTGAAGCACTCGGCACAGGTGGCGTCAACATCCAGATGATCTCGACTTCCGAAATCAAAATCGCCGTTATCATCGACGAGGCCCGGATCGTCGAAGCCGCCAACCTCGCCCACGAGGCCTTCGGCCTCGCTGGGAGCGACCAGAATTAGCGGTGATAGTTGAGAGAGCGGCAATTCGGAGTTGAGGGTTGAAAGTTGAGAGTTGAGAGTGGAACGAAATGTGCGTTACCGTTTCGTAGTTTGGATGGGTGGCAGAGTGGTCGATTGCGCACGCTTGGAAAGCGTGTGTTCCTTAACCGGAACCCAGGGTTCGAATCCCTGCCCATCCGAATTGTCCCAGTGCGACAGCACTCCGCGGCAGGGACATTCCCTGCCCAGCCGAAGGATACGCTCCTTGCCGGGCGCCCTCTGCGACAAGCGTCGCGAAGCAACAGCACTAGCGCAATTCAACAATTCACGCCATGAAAGGAGAAAAACACATGTCAACCGAAACCAAATGCCCCTTCCACCACGTCGCCGGCGGCGGCACATCGAACCGCGACTGGTGGCCGAACCAGTTGAAGCTCGAGCTCCTGCACCAACATTCCTCCAAATCCAATCCAATGGGCGAGGACTTCGACTACGCGGAAGAGTTCAAGAGCCTCGACCTGGCGGCGGTGAAGAAAGATCTCGCGGCGCTGATGATCGACTCGCAGGACTGGTGGCCGGCGGACTTCGGGCACTACGGCCCCTTGTTCATCCGCATGGCCTGGCACAGCGCCGGCACCTACCGTATCGGTGACGGCCGCGGTGGCGGCGGCCGGGGCCAGCAGCGCTTCGCCCCGCTCAATAGCTGGCCGGACAACGTCAGCCTGGACAAGGCTCGCCGCCTGCTTTGGCCGATCAAGCAGAAGTATGGCCGCAAGATTTCCTGGGCGGACCTGATGATCCTTGCCGGCAACGTCGCGCTGGAAACGATGGGCTTCAAGACCTTCGGCTTCGCCGGCGGCCGCGAGGACACCTGGGAGCCCGACCGGGATGTATACTGGGGCACCGAGACGACATGGCTGGGTGGTGACGTGCGCTACGGCAAGGGAAAGCCGGGCGACGATACCGGGGTGATCGTGGCCGACGAGGACCTGCACGGCAGCGAGCAGGATCGTACCGACAGCCACGGGCGCAACCTGGAGAATCCGCTCGCCGCGGTGCAGATGGGGCTGATCTACGTCAACCCCGAGGGCCCGGAAGGCAACCCGGACCCGATCGCAGCGGCTCATGACATCCGCACGACCTTCACCCGCATGGCCATGAACGACGAGGAGACCGTCGCGCTGATCGCTGGCGGCCACACCTTCGGCAAGACCCATGGCGCCGGCGACTCGGAGCACGTGGGACGCGAGCCCGAAGCGGGCGACCTTGAGGACCAGGGCTTGGGCTGGAAGAATAGCTTCGGCACGGGCAAAGGCGGCGACACGATCACCAGCGGCCTGGAAGTCACCTGGACCACCACGCCGACGAAGTGGAGCAACAGACTTCTTCGGAAACCTGTTCGGCTACGAGTGGGAACGGACGAAGAGCCCGGCCGGCGCGCACCAGTGGACGCCGAAGAATGGTGCGGGCGTCAACACAGTCCCGCATGCGCACGACCCGTCGAAGCGAATTTCGCCTTCGATGCTGACCACGGACCTCTCGCTACGGTTCGATCCCGTCTACGAAAAGATCTCGCGACGCTTCATGGAAAACCCGGACCAGTTCGCGGACGCTTTCGCCCGGGCCTGGTTCAAGCTGACGCACCGCGACATGGGCCCGCGCGCACGCTATCTCGGCCCGGAAGTCCCCACCGAAGAGCTCATCTGGCAGGACCCCATTCCCGCGGTTGACCACAAGCTGATCGACGAGCAGGACATCGCCGCCCTCAAGCAGAAGATCCTCGCGTCGGGCCTGACGGTCTCGCAGCTGGTGTCGACCGCATGGGCGTCGGCGTCTACCTTTCGCGGCTCTGACAAACGCGGCGGCGCGAACGGCGCCCGCATCCGCCTCGCCCCGCAGAAGGACTGGGAAGCCAACCAGCCTGGGCAACTGGCGAATGCGCTGGAAGCGCTGCAACGCATCCAAAGCGAGTTCAACAACGCGCAGTCCGGCGGCAAGAAGGTGTCGCTCGCCGACCTGATCGTGCTGGCCGGTTGCGCCGGCGTCGAGCAGGCGGCGAAGAACGCCGGCCACGCCGTCACGGTTCCTTTCGCGCCCGGGCGCATGGATGCAACGCAGGAGCAGACCGATGTTGACTCTTTCGCTCCGCTCGAACCGATAGCGGACGGCTTCCGCAATTACCTCAAGGGCCGGTATAGCGTCCCGGCGGAGGCGTTGTTGGTCGATAAGGCGCAGCTGCTGACGCTGACCGCGCCCGAGATGACGGTGCTCATCGGCGGCCTGCGCGTCCTGAAGACCAACTTCGGAGGGGCGGAGCACGGTGTCTTCACCAAGCGACCGGAAGCGCTGACCAACGACTTCTTCGTGAACCTGCTCGACATGAGCACGGAGTGGAAGGCGGTCTCGAAAGACGCAGACGTGTTCGAAGGCCGCGATCTCAAAACGGGCGAACTGAAGTGGACCGGCACGCGCGTCGATCTAATCTTTGGTTCGGACTCCCAACTCCGCGCCTTGGCTGAAGTCTACGGAAGCTCAGACGCAGAGAAGAAGTTCGTCCACGACTTCGTCGCGGCCTGGAACAAGGTGATGAACCTCGATCGCTTCGACCTCGTCTGTTCGTAGTATCAACATCTTCGAGTCCGCGACAGGGAGGCGAAGAACGGTCAGCTACCCGGTTCAGTCGAGGGCGTATCGCCCGCTGAACCGGAACGTTGGGCCCCGGAATACTCGTCATTGTTCAGCTTTGCCTCTAGAGGATGAGGCAAAGCTTAAAGAGGAATTGCATAACATGAGCGGCCCAGATCTAGCGGTGTATTCCGGTGATGCGTTGAATCCAGCCAAAATAGCCGATAACTTGCATGACACCAAACTTGCCGGCTGGACAACAATCCTGCTTGGATTATTTCACGTCGGCGGGCAGCCGGGTACAGTTATTTACTTCAACGATCTGCCCGTCATCGTGGACGGCTCCCTCACCGAGCTTTTCAAGGGCTGGCAACAACCTTTGCATGAGATTCTTGAGGCGAGAATTGTTCGGCGTATCTACGCGTCATTTGGCGGCGGCGAGCCGGTCCAGGACTTCTCGAACATCTATAAGATCTATCAAAACAATAACAACTCGTTTGCCGGCACCATGCTCGAGACGCATCTAAAGGTACTGCGCCACGCCTTTCCGGCGATTACCGGCATCGACATGAACGTGGAAGATACCTATGACGACGCGTCATTCGTAGCATTCTGCCGATTGGTTCGAGGGATGGGCTTTGACATCTCATTTTGCGGCTTCGGAACTGAACACGCACAGAATTTTTGGTTTTGGATCAACTGCCTGCAGGCGATTGAGCAAAGCAGCTGGGGCAAAGACGCCGTCAAACGCTTAAATCTGCAGTACTATGCAAAGTGCGAAGCGCCCGACTTCTGGGCAGATAAGATCAAAACACGGCTGCCGGGCTTCAACACCGAGCAATTCATAAACATTGGCTACTGGGCGTGTTTTTATAACCCAAAAACGACATCCTGGGCGAAGTCGTGCCCCAGCGACGTCCAGAAGACTTTGGCAGAATTCAAGAAGCACGGGAACGGTTCCGTTGGCGGTGCGTTCATTTGGAATCTGGACTATGTTTTGCAGACATCGCTAAGCCCCGAAGGCTGCGGAGGGTATGCGTTTATGGGCGATTACACCAGAGCGATCTGGAACGCTCTGTCGACGTAGAAGAAGAGGTCGTTGGCGCCGTAAGCCAATTATCCAATTTCTTCGTCCCTTGGCTTGAGCTGAGACCTATACCTCACGGCTGCGGCAACGTCACTGCTTCGCCCCTCGCTAAGGGACCCCGCCGAACGTTGCGGCGACGAGCGCCGTCAACCGCGATTGTGAGAAATCCGCTGCGGAATCTGTTGACAGACCGAGCAGTCCCTGAGAATCAGACAGCCTCTTCGGCGTTCAGAATTTCCATGTACCGGTCATAGGCGTACACATGTACTTTTCCGTGGGTTGGCAATTCCCGCAGGATGCCCAACTGGACAAGGTTTCTGGCCGAAGCGTGCAAAGTCGGAATCGAAATCGGCAGGCTCTTGTGCGCCTCACGGACGGAACTTACCGGATGGGCCTGAAAGAAGCGATGCACTTCGAGGGCGGAAGGAGCCGCGCGGCCGATGCCACTGATCCTCTCCCGGTCTTTCTTGAAAAGCTCAAGAAGCCTGGTGGCTGTGTGAAATGCCTGATTGCCGGTTACCGCCACTCCTTCAAGGAAGAAGACCAGCCATGCCTCCCAGTCTCCATTTTCCCGGATTTGATTGAGTCGGTCGTAGTAAAGATCGCGGTGGCGCGCAAAAAAGAGACTCAGGTAAAGAAGCGGCTGCCTGAGTGTTCCATCTGCGCAGAGCAGCAAGGTGATAAGCAGCCGTCCGACCCGGCCGTTTCCGTCAAGGAAGGGGTGGATGGTCTCAAATTGGGCATGAGCCAGACCCGCTTTCAACAAGGTGGTGGTTTCCTCGTCGTGAAGGAATTTTTCCAACCGGTCCAGACACGGCAGGACTTCCGCCGCAGGCGGCGGGACGAACCGGGCGTTGCCGGGACGAGTTCCTCCAAGCCAATTCTGGCTTGTCCGAAATTCGCCAGGCTGGCTTCGGCTGCCGCGGCCTTTCGAGAGGAGGATTTCATGGAGTTCGCGAATCAACCGCAGCGAAATGGGAAACCCCTCGCGGAGGCGGCGTATTCCATGCTCGAGCGCCGCCACGTAGTTGGAAACCTCCTGCACATCATCGATGGGAACTCCAGGCGCTTCGTCGTTCTCGAACAGGAGAAGATCGGAGAGCGAGGATTGAGTGCCCTCTATCTGCGAGGAAAGGACCGCTTCCTTGCGAACGTAGCTATAGAGAGCAACTTTAACAATGCCAGTCTTTCCGTTAAAGAAGAGGCTTTATCTTTAACGATACGCCGCCTATCGTCTGAAGTCAGGAGCCAGTAAGCGACACATGCACGATTCTATGGTTCCGTCGTAACCGAATCGAAATCCAATTCACCTTTCATCGCGAAATCGCGAAACTCGCTTTCGTGTCCCATCAAAACGGCGCGCAGGACCGCCGAATCGTCCGCCAGTCCCAGGTGCGGCACCGAATCAGGAATGATGTCCACCTCTTTCAAAAGATAGCTCAGCGCAAACACCGTCTCAGCGATAGCCTGGAGGTCCGAACAGGGATAGGCTCCATCGAGGACGTCTTCAGCATACCGCACCAGAAAATTCGTTTGCGGTTTCAAATGCGGAAGATCCGGCTCGTCCAATAGCTCCGCCTTGATCTTTAGAAAAGGCAACTTGCGGCGGAACGCGTCCATTTGGCCGGCAGTCACTGCCTGGCCTCCGCGTATCACAAACTCATGAATGCCATTCATCGGTGCGAGGCTACCTGGCAGATCTCACGGACACAAGAGTGTCCGTTGCCGCTGGCAAGTTTGCTCCCGAGCATGTAGTTTTCACGCATGAAGGTGCTTCCGCTGTTCGCGCTTCTGCTTTTGCTGGTGGCGACGGAAGCAGACGCCGCGCCGATTGTCCGCGAAACTGGTGCGATCTACCTGTCTGATTTCGGTCAGAAACCGCTGCGATTAAGAGTTCTTCGTCCCGCGCCTTGCTATTTCGACATCGGGATGACGCGCTACGCGGGCACCCTGCGTTTCCCGCAGGTCGTGCAAGTAGAAGCATTTGCTGACTATGGGTGCCGAATCCGCGGCAATGCCCAACAGGGCGGAGTTGCCGCCTGGATTCCGTACAACGAGATCGAACCGCTCCCTGAAGGTCTCTTGGCTAACTTAAAGAAAAGCGAGGAACGCAGGAACGTTGTCGACGCTCTCATCGCGCGAAGCGAAGTAGCCATTGGCATGACGATCGACGAAGTCCGCCGCAGCCTGGGCAAACCCCAGAAAATCACCAATCGCGCAGACAAGGACGGAACGCAGCAGCTTTGGGAGTTCATTAAATACGCGCTGGTTCCGCAGACGACCTATGCCCCAGGCTACGGTCAAACGGTGGTGAACTTCCCTGGCAAATCCAAGAAGCCGCCGGCGGTGGTCGTTCAGGGCGGCTACTATCCCAACACAATCTACGTCAAGGTGCCTGTCGGCACGCTGAAGGTTTTTTTCCGCGACGGCATCGTGGACGCGCTGGACCAGTCTGAAGGCACCCTGGCTGGCGCAGGCCAGGTTTCCATTGTCGCCCCGCCGGTCAACGTGTATTGGTAAGGTTTTCTTGCGGCGGGGTAGCCAAGTGGTAAGGCCGGGCTCTGCAAAAGCCCCATACGTCGGTTCGATTCCGACCCCCGCCTCTTT
>CAVSXN010000024.1:0-60401 GCA_963731945.1 uncultured Verrucomicrobiae bacterium
TGCGGGATCATGGCGTGGTCAGCGGAATGAATGTGATCATCCTTGCCCGTGGCAAACTCTACGGGGTGCTCGGCGCGCACACAGCGGAGCGGCGGGAATTCTCCGACGTCGACGTTAATTTTCTTCGATCGGCTGCAAATGTTCTTGCCGCTGCCATCGAAAGTCGGCGGTTGGAGGAAGAGCTCCTTTGCACTACCGAGCGGGAACAGCAGCGCATCGGTCAGGATATCCACGACGGGCTTTGCCAGCAACTGGCAGGCATCGGGTTCTCGATCGGGTTGATAGCGCGCGACTTGCCAGATAGCCTAAAAGCAAAGAGCAAACTCACGGATGTCGTCGGAAACATTCGGGACGCAATTCTGGAAGCGCGGATGCTGGCGCGCGGCCTCTCACCCGTGCAGCTGGAATCCGATGGCCTCATGTCGGCGCTCCAAGAGCTGGTTTCGAGCACGGAGCAGCTTTTCAAAATTTCGTGCCGCTTCAACTGCGAACAGCCCGTGCTTATCGAGGACAACGCCATCGCCACGCACCTTTATCGCATTGCGCAAGAGGCCATCCATAACGCGATCAAACACGGACAGGCCACACAGGTGAGCGTAACACTCGCCGACTCCGATGAACACACGTTGACCATCTCGGACAATGGCTTGGGTTTGCCGACTGAATTGTGCAGCAGCAAGGGGATGGGAGTCCATATCATGAATTATCGGGCTGGTATGATCGGGGGGCGGCTCTCGATCGCAGCTGGTCAACGGAGTGGTACCAAAGTCGTCTGTACGTGGAAGCCATGACCGCGAACGAAATACCAAGACCCGTACAGAAGCGCATCATGGTTGTGGACGATCATCCGATGACGCGAAACGGGATAGCCGACTGGATTCGCCGTGAGCAGGGTCTGAGCGTTTGTGCGGAGGCTCAAAATGCCGAACAGGCGCTCGACGCGCTGTCGAAGAGTAAACCCGACCTCGTTTTGACCGACATTACGCTGCCAGGCAAGAGTGGTCTTGAACTAATCAAAGACCTGCGCGCGATGCAGCCGGATCTGCCCGTGCTCGTTGTCTCGATGCACGACGAGTGCCTTTACGCTGAGCGTGTTCTGCGCGCGGGCGCTCGCGGGTACATCATGAAACACGAAAGCGGCGATGATATAATCCGAGCAATTCGCCGGGTACTTAGCGGAAAGCTCTACGTCAGCGAGCAAATGTCGGCAAGGATTCTGGAGGGAGTTTCCGGCCGGCAACCGGCAACCCAATACGCAGTCATCAAGCACCTTACCGACCGTGAACTCGAAGTGTTCCAGTTGATCGGCCAGGGACTTTCGACACAACAGGTTGCCAGCAAGCTTCATCTCAGCGCAAAGACGGTGGACGCTCACCGTGCGAGTATCAAAGACAAACTCGAAATCAAAGGCGTAACCGAATTGATTTCCTACGCCGCTCGATGGGTAGTGCAAGAGGGTGCCAATGCCCAAAAGGAACCGCGTTGACATCTCGAAGAGCGTTGAAGAACGCCGTCGATACAATCAACGGTTGGGGTTCGCGAAAAGGTCAACAAGTGAACGACGAAAATCAAGCCTGTGAACCAACCTCATTCGGTCGAACGACCTGCTTATCGTCTATGAAGAATACGGCGACCTTGGTTTGGGCGGAAACTTTCAGCTCCCGGGATTACGCTGCAACGTTTTGATCGGGTCGCGGTGACGGCTTTGTGGCGGATGCCGAGTGCGCTTTTCGTAGCGGATGGCCGAACCAAGCTTGAGGTTCTTTTGCAGACGGATACATGCGATCCAGCGTTTTGACAACATCCGCCATGTTCCCCGAGGCGTGCACCCAACCATTATTGACATCGGGAAAATCGATCGCGCAATTCGCACACTTCTTTTCGCACGAGAAGCGGATCGGACAGCCCCACGACTCCGGCGCGAAACCAGGGCGGATTGCCCGAAGGGAGCATGCGTTTTGCGATGAGTCTTGGAAGGGGAAGACTCGCTGCGTCGCCGGATTCGGCGATTCTTGCTAAATGAGGAACAAGGCGAGCTTGCATTCAAGCTCCTACCGACGAAAAAACACGGCGACCGTGATGCGTTCACGCGAATCATCAGCGACGGAGAATTTCTCGACGAAAATCGCTCACGGATTTTACGACGCCGAAGTTAACAATGGCGGACACCATCAGTATTTCTGGAACAGTCGCGGATACTTTGTTGATCTGGTTGAAAAGGGTCTAGATTACTACAGAGCGAAAGAGCAGTTGGCCATATTCCGCGAGGCCATGTCCCGCGACGATCCGAGCCCTGAGAAAGAATCAACCGAGCCAGCCTCGTCGCCTCCAGTGGAATTCAGTTGGGAGGCTATAGAGCGGGTTGCACGGCGACTCGGAAAGGAGCTGCTGAAGGTGAGTCAGGCGCGTTTTAAAACCGCTGATGGCGCTACGCGTTTCGTGGGACTGGCCTCGAAAACTCACTTGCGCCACGGCGGCTCTGGTTACTGGTATGGGTTCAAACCTTCGCAAAAGGCCTTTCTTGAGGCCGGCTCGGATTCATGGCTCGCACTGGAAGGCGAGAGGGAACGAAACCTCCTTTTGATCCCTTTTCGCGTAGTTGAGACACTTCTCCCGCGGTTGGGTGTGACCCCGGGCGTGGGCAGCACCGCTAGGCACGTATCAATCGCCGTGCGGGGAAGCTAAGAGTGAAGGCGAGGAAGTAAAGTTATGGACACCGAACCCGCACATAGCATTAGCAAACGTGGTAGGGTTGGCGAGGGACGGCCCACACTCTACACGCCTGAACTCGCGAACCGGCTAGCGGATCACATCGAAGCTGGGCTAACCGATGAGGAGGCGGCGGCCCTTGAAAACATCTCCTGCGATTGCATTAATCGCTGGCGCAAGGGCAATCGAGAGTTTTGCGAAGCGGTAAAAAAGGCGGAGGCGCAGCGCCTGAGACGCAGGCTGACGAGAATCGAGGCAGGAGAGCAAGGGTGGCAGGGGACCGCTTGGGCTTTCGAACGCATCTACCTCATCGGTTTGCAAGGCCTGAAGTCATGAATCAGATTGCGGTGGTAAACCAGGGAGGCAAAGCTTCTGCCGAGAGGGTGATTGTCCTACCAGGGGAGGAGTTTGATACCCTCATTGGCCGTCCAGGCTATCACCAGCGCAACAACGGAGACTTAGAGCGCAGGGAGGGAACCCTTGTCTACGTGATAGTCCGGCGACAAAACAACTCAACCTGGATAGGAGAATGACCCTCAATGAGCAGGTATTTCGAATCCATAGCAGTGAGCCGATCAGAGTTTGAGGCGCTAAAGCGTTTTCCAGAGTATGAAGAGCTCCGCGATGGCACGCTCATGCGGCTGGAAGGCAGCAAGGAATTCCGCATCTACTGTGAAGACCTAGAGGAGGAATTCCCGATTCGTGTGATGACGAAAGGCTTCTGCGCGGTGTTGAGTGAAGCATACGATGAGAGAATGAAGGAAGCCCGTGAATTAAGGGCAGCGGCGCAGAACTCGTGATGCATTAGTCGTCATAGATGTGGCGCTAACTAATTACAGGCTGAAACAGTCCGTAAAGACATTGTCAGTCTCGGATCATCGGCAGCAGGGTAGTAGGTCGTCGAGAAGCCGCAGCACGCTACGGGGTTCGTCCTGAGCGCATCTGGTAGCCGGCCATTGATCGGCAAACCATGGCAACGCCGTGGGAAGTATCCGAAGTTTTGTGTTTAGGGTCGGTTTATTTTCTTCGTTCGGCTCCGATTTTGCCAAGGCGCGGTAGCGCCCCAGCAGTTCCCCCCGAGCCGCGGGGTTATGGGGGCGCGTAGCCCCCATTCCAAAGGCGTAAGCCTCATTTGTTAAATCTCTCCCCGAATTGGATCGCGAATTGGTTGGCTGCCATCCTCCAAGTCAGCGGTGGGTTTTTCCACGATTTGGTGATGTTTCGCAAGGCCAAATAGATGAGCTTGGTGGCCGCTTCGTCGCTCGGGAAGTGCCCCCGGTTCTTCAACACTTTGCGCAGCTGCATATGCAAACTCTCAATGGCATTGGTGGTATAGATGATTTTTCGCACCTCCGGCGGATATCCGTAAAAAGGAATGATCTGTTGCCAATTTCGGCGCCAGCTCTCGGCGATCATCGGATATTTCTTGCCCCAAGGGCCGGCTTCGAACTCGCTGAGCCGCTTGGCGGCCGCCTCCGCGGTTTCGGCCCGGTAGATGGCTTTGAGCTCGCGAGCCAGGGCCTGGCGCTCCTTCCAGCCGCAAAAGGACAGGCAATAGCGACTCAGATGCACGATACAGGTCTGCACGCTGGCCAAGGGGAAAACCGTGGTGATGGCCTCCGGAAAGCCCTTTAGCCCATCGACCACCGCGATCAGGATGTCCTCCACTCCGCGGTTGCGCAGCTCGTTCATGACCTTTAGCCAGAACTTGGCTCCCTCGTTCTGCTCGATCCAAATCCCCAGCACGTCCTTGGTTCCGTCTGCCGCGATGCCCAGAGCCAGATACACCGCTTTGTTCCTCACACTTCCCTCATCGCGGATCTTGACCCGCAGCGCGTCGAAATAAACAACCGGATAGCTGCGCTCCAGCGGCCGATTCTGCCACTCCACCACCGCCTCCAGCACCGAATCGGTCACCGTGCTGATGAAGTCCGCGCTCACCTCCACCTTATAGTGGTCGAGCAGAAAGCCTGCGATCTCGCGCACCGTCATGCCCCGCGCATACATCGCGATAATCTTCTCATCGAAGCCTTCAAAGCGCTTCTGCCCTTTGGCGATCAATAGGGGATCGAAACTCCCGCTGCGATCTCGGGGAATCTCGATCTCCATCGCTCCGCTTTCCCCAACCACCGTCTTCTTGCTGTAGCCATTGCGATGGTTGTCGACCTCTTCGGGCGCCTCGCCCTTGGCATAGCCAAGATGATGGGTTAACTCCCCCGCCAAGGCCCTCTCGACAACTCGTTTCTTTAGCTGCGCGATCAGTCCGTTTTCTCCAAGGACCGCTTCCGGGCTTATCCCATGCTTTTCCAAAAGCGCGTCGATCAATTCGTCGCACTTCGTATCCTTCTTCTCTTTAGTCATTTTCCTCTATCTCAAGGTTATGACCCCACACACAAACTTTCTGATACCCTCAATGCCCTTAATTCACGGGCTTCCTTCATTCTGCAATCGTATGCTTCACTCAACGCCGCGCAGAAGCCTTTCGTCATCACACGAATCGGAAATTCCTCCTCTAGGTCTTCGCAGTAGATGCGGAATTCCTTGCTGCCTTCCATCCGCATCAATGTGCCATCGCTGAGCTCCGCATACTCTGGGAAGCGCTTTAGCGCCTCAAACTCTGATCGGCTCACTGCTATGGATTCGAAATACCTGCTCATTGAGGGTCATTCTCCTATCAAGGTTGAGTTGTTTTGTTGCCGGATTATCACGTAGACATGCGCTCTAAGTCTCCGTTGTTGCGCTGGTGATAGCCTGGACGGTCAATGAGGGTGTCAAACTCCTCCCCTGGTAGGACAATCACCCTCTCGGCAGAAGCTTTGCCTCCCTGGTTTACTACAGCGATCTGATTCATGACTTCAGGCCTTGCGAACCGATGAGGGTAGATGCGCTCGAGAGCCCAAGCGGTCCCCTGCCACCCTTGCTCTCCTGCCTCGATTCTCGTCAGTCTGCGTCTCAGGCGCTGCGCCTCCGCCTTTTTTACCGCTTCGCAAAACTCTCGATTGCCCTTGCGCCAGCGATTAATGCAATCGCAGGAGATGTTTTCAAGGGCTGCCGCCTCCTCATCGGTTAGCCCAGCTGCGATGTGATCCGCTAGGCGGTTCGCGAGTTCAGGCGTGTAGAGTGTGGGCCGTCCCTCGCCAACCCTACCACGTTTGCTAACGCTATGTTCGGGTCCGGGGTCCATCCTTTACCTCCTCATCTCCACTCTTAGCTTCTTCGCGCCTGGCAGACAATGATTTTCCTTGGTATCCGTTGCCACCGCGCAGCTGAAAAGCCGATTTGATGGGGGCTGCGCGCCCCCAAACCCCGCGCCGCTCGCCGCGGCAGGCGTTCCGGGGGAACTAAGGATCAACGCCACAAAGTGGCAAATAAACGAAAAGCAGAACATCAAAGAACCCGCAGAACTTCAGTTATGAAGTGTCTCCCACGCGGGGTCACGCCAGCACGATCTACGTCCACGGAAACTTTCCCAGCGATAAGACGACGTTTCTCGTGCCCGGGCGAGAAACAACCACCCGCTGGTGCGGCCAGCAGCTGGCACTGAATACAATCCGCGTGCTGCCCCCCGGCGATACTGGTGCGATGTATTTCCCCGCACACTCTACAGACACAGTATGCTCAATCGATCACAGCGCTCTGGAGCACACTATTCATACCCTTGCTCCCCATTCCCCCTTACTGGCGGTACACACGAGGATATTGCGATTGCCAAGACCCTGCGTGGAGAGGATACGAACCTTGTTGGAGAATGCGCCATTTTGTTCACCATTAGACCTGAACTCACTCGGCGACCGGATAATCACCTCCATATGCCTTGCCACAGAAGAGCCCATAGGCGCGCTGGCATCGCGCAATCACTGGCGGTGCGGGCGGATGGTGCGCGAGTATATAGAGGACCCTCAACTCGCCACCATTAGAAGTAAGAGGGTGCTTCAGGTAACGGCTGACCGCAGCTGCACACACCCGAATCCTTATGGTAGTCATTCATTTTGCGGCATACCGCGCACCGGACCCAGAGTGGATTGATGTGATCGGGAACCCATACGCTCGTAAAGGCAGAATCGGCCAATTCGGCCCAGAACTTTCGCATCGCTTCCGAATGTGTTCCACCTCTAATTAACTGTTTCGTGTGCTCCGGTTTCTCCCACGCGGAGATCGTTACACCACGGCCACCTATCCTGAAGAAAGACACACCTATGAACCCTTCCATGTGCAACATCTGTGTTGCGATATCCCGAGTCATGGCGCGGATCTCTTCTGTTTGCGCGTCGGCATTCCATATCGTCGTAATGCCAAATGCGCCGGGTTTCATCTTCTTGCCCGACGACACCGCAGTCGAATTACCGAAAGAAAATGGACCGACCTTGAACGGCTGTACGAGCACTTGTAACCCCAATTGATCCGGAACCGCCCGCGTGTCGAAGTAGCCTTTCACAGCTTTAATCCCGTCCACCCCGATCTCGATAACATCGACGCCCGGAAGCGAAATCGAGCGGCCGGTTGGCGGCAATCCCTGAAATGCTTCTGTATTCGTGCCTCTCATGATCCACTCAGCCACGACCCTGCCGGGACCGGCCTCTACGGCACTGACGATTTCAAACAATAGATCAGGAAATGTCTCCCATAGCGCCTTGGCGTAGGCACCAATGGCTTCGCCTGAAATCTGACCAGCAGTGGGATCGCGGTAGGTGCCGTCGGCAGCAAAAGTCTTAGCAATCGCATCAGCGTCGTGGGCGTTCCATGCTTCCAAGTATTGTTTTGCTATGTGCAGAGAAGTCATTATGAGGGGTCCTTATTGTTGAGGTCTAACGCCAGCCATCACCGGCGGGGATGGAGCGCAACGGAATCCCCGTCTCTGTGCATGGCTTTGTTAGGCCATTCTACATTTGTAGGTGAACTACTCAAGCGCGTCATCAATGCTTCTTCTGTTATTGCCAAGCCTTTCTTGTCAGTAGTTCCTCATGCTTCTTCAGGGCAGGATCGACGACCGCTTCGGAGAGGTCCCCGTTTCATGATATAGACTTCGAATCTCCTGACCTTCTCTTCCTGCGAGCAGTCGTCTTTGTAGTGAGGATTCGCCCACATCGACTCAGGTAACCCATAACGATTGTTGCGATGTCCGATGTAGATATCGCTTTCGCGCATGTCGCGCACGTGAATCACCGTGGTAGGCATTGGCCTAACCTTTAATTTCATGTCGGCCTCGAAGTCATCCAGAGGGCTCCCCGCTCATCTTGATTCGAATGCGGATCCGTTCAGCCAATTACAATGCAGTCTTTACTGCCCAGTCGGCCAAGCTCAAGGGGGCGCCCAATGCTTGGCTAGGTCGCCCGCTTGACGCGTCGGCACATTGACTGAGCCGACAGTCTCGTCGCTTTGGTTCAAGATGTGAAACTTCGTCAGCAACCTGTTGCTTGCTATTTCCTTCAATCTGAATTGCATTTCTTTCTCCTTTTTCGTTCGCGGGTTTTCTGCTCTGGCCCGGGTATCTCCTCGGTTGACTGAACAACATTTGGCGAAACAAGTTCAGCCGAGTCGGAGCCATTCTCCTCCAGGAGTGGCTCGTTGACCCACTCCTGGGCGGCCTGGTCAGGCGATTGACAACGCCGAACACCCTCCGACAACTCCGCGCCGTTCCTTGCGCCAAGTTATGCGGTGGCGAAGGCTCTCCGGTCCAGGGGAGCTTGTCGATTTCGTTTCTTGGGGGGTGCTCATTTCCGTCTTTGATTTAGCCCCCAAGGGGGGTAGAAATGTCACGACACGGGCCTATCCTAGCTTTGCTGTGCCCCAACAGTGCAGCCAACCTGGCCCCGCAGCTGCGAGTGTTTAATGCACAAGCCATGCGCAAAGAATGTCGGCAGGGATACCTGCGAGCACCGCGCACTGAAGTGGGAAAACGTGAACGCCGGCAACTGGACGGCGCGTCAGCAGGTCGACGACTACGGATAAAGACAGGACACCAACGGCAACAAGAACTGCCGCGATGCAGTAGACGACTGCACCGACGAATATGCCGACACCGATGAGAATCAGCGCGACGACGAGGAATATCAGTCCGAAGAGGGCCATAACGTAGAAGTCACCTAACGAGACACAAGATCAGCGACGTGGCTTCCCGCTCGTGAAAGCCAGCCTGGGCAATCCCGTCTCCGAAGTGGCATTGCCTTCAAAATCGGTCCAGCAGTGCCGCTCGAAATCGTAGAGCTTACAGACGCGGCACAATTCCAAGTATTGCCAGGGAGACCAGCGGATGACCGCCGCATGTTCCTCGCAACTTTGCTCCAGCAAGCGCTGGCTTTTGGGCAGATGATAAAGCGGAATCGCTGGGTCGATATGATGAGCGGCGTGGTCCATGATGTTGTTTAGGAGTCTTTCGATGGGGAACGGAAAAACCACATGCGTCGAGCTTTTGAGCTGCACGTGGTAGAAGGACCACTCCTTCGGATTGTCATACCAAGCCAGTCGGGGATGGGTATGCTGAATGAACGAGACAAATCCCATGAACTGGATCCAGATCATCCAAGGCAGGATCACATCGAAGAACGCATGGGCGAGCGGCGGCAAAAACAGTCCCGATGTCTGGCGAGCCAAGAGATACATCCCAAGGATTTGCAGGGCGAAGAACCCGAACACCAGCAGCCGATCGCACTCGAACTGCCGACGGAGCGGCGGGCGGCGCTCTTGCCTCGGAAAGAGAATGTAACCAAAGTAAAAGCCGATGAGATAGCTGTGCCCGGGGCCAAACGGCGAGCGATAGAACTTTTCCAGAAGTCGGCGCCAGCGCGGCAGCCGATCGTATTCCTCCTTGGTCAGCGGCGTGAAATCCGGGTGCTTTCCACGCAGATTGGTGCCGCCGTGGTGGAGCGTGTTGTGAGCGTAAGCCCAAGACGTGTAGGGATGCCAGGCCGGCAGCAGCACCAGCCGCCCCAGCAGACGGTTCAGCCAGCCGTACGGTGTAAAGCTGTTGTGGGCCGCATCATGGCCAATGATGAACAAGGCGCCGATCATTAGGGGCGCCAGTGACAAGGAAACCGCTCGCCCAAAGAAGCTCGGCAGCCAAACAGCTCCAACCATGGAAAGGACGTATCCGACGGCCGCCACTGAAAGGAGCACGCCACCGCGCACCAAGCTTCTCTGCCGCAACTCGTCCGGAAGGCTCGCCCGCCATCGCCGCGCGGCCTCGCCAGCCGGTTTTGCGGCCGTGGTCGGCACCGGAGTGAGCTCGGCAGAATCTCGCATGCACGCCACTCTACCGAGGTTTCCCAAAATTAACAGCTTCCATATAGGATCGCTGACACGCTGAAGCGAACCACCCTGGATTCAGTGACAGTCGGAGCCGTTCGCTGCGGCGCATGGTTGAACTAAGCCGCTGCGCGGCGGTGTGGTTTGGGTGCCCCTTTGCAAAACGGCGCGGTCGGAGATCAGATTGCTCGTACGCTCGAATCCCCAAAGCGTCTGAAAGCGCTCGAACGCCAGCGGCTTGCCATCGATGAACCAGACCAACTACTGTACTCAGTCTGAAAGGATTCTCGATTTTTGCACGCATAGAACACCCGCCGATTCTTCTCGGTGGACGCTTCGGCAGAGATCGTGGTAACATAAGCGCCAGTTTTTTTTTGCAGGGGTATCGGGGAGACTTTTTCGTTCGGCATGGAGGCGGACCAGATAACGGTCGGCGGGATACTTGTCAATCGGCCGGCTTCAGCGGGGCTTGTTCAACCAGGGGTGCATTTGCTGGTTCCGCTTCGCTCCGCAGCAATACACCCTTTATTGTTAGCAACTGAACAGGCGGAACCTTTGATGGCGCGGGAGTAACAGGAGCGTGGCAAAAAGGGGTCAGCCATTTAAGGGTCTGGCGAAAAGCGAAAAGGGGTCAGCCATTTAATATTGCTCATGTGAGGACGATCAGATCACGGTCGCCTTGCACAATAACTCCCAGCGATAGCCATCGAGACCGTGAAACTAAAGAGATACACCAGGAGTCAAAGGAGATAGACAGGATCTCCAGGCGTTGCCTGGGAGCGACGCGAGGAAGGTGGCGTTGGCGAAGTTTCTCAGGGAACGGACCACGGTCTCCTTAGAATGGGTGGCACGGGCGCTGTGTATGGGAGGAGCGGCGAACGTGGGGCACTACGTGCGAACGCGGCCGTGGCAGAGTGTGAGGAGGAAAGTCTCGAAGGCGACGCTGCGGTTCATCGAGCGGGAAGCTCATGACCTCAGATGAATGAATGTGTCCGATTATGCACACTGACCCCGAGTTTCCGCCGCCGAGTTTCCGAGTTTAGAGTTTTCGCCCGCCCCCGAGTTCTTCGCCCTTCCAGCATAACGCTCAAGATGAGCCGCGCGCGGAGCGCGGTGGCTCTGACGGCTGGTTAGCCTCTTTCTTCTGCACGTAATAAAGTATAGAGCCAGAGAATCGGAGTGCACCTTCAGCTGCCGACCGTGTGATTGCAGCCGCGATCTCTTTTTCGGACGCGAAGCCGTAATCTTTCTTTGAGGCCACCGCAAACTCCCAGAGGCTCGACGCAGCGAAACCATCGATTTCGCCATTCTCCCCGAAATCGAAATCAACGCTATCGGTTGCACCCTTGATCGCGCAGCCGTAGCCGTGCTTGAAATACTGAGCGCCATCGGAGAGCCGACCTTTTTGTTCGAGATCGTTGCATGCCCACGCGACGTCCGACTCCGGTGCAGCGAAGCCGAGTTCGGTGCGAAGCTGTGTAAAACGACGCGACACGACTGTCTGATAATCCGACACCAGGCGCTGGAGCTTCGTATCCATCTTTTTCGGCTAACGTCAAAGCTGAGCTACCCCGAATCGGCCGACAACTCAAGCTCGACGGGAGCGGCAAAACCATCGGTCGTATCAGTTGGCTAGTCGCGTTTGATCGCCGAATCGATTAGGCCCCGCCCGGGCGGATGCCGTGAGTCCCGAAATTTTCGTGTCCTGAAAACGACGGGCTCGGCCCGCAGGCCGCCGTGCCAGAGGCGCAATTGCTCCAGCAGCTTGTCCAGACCACCATCATCGCCTTCCACCGCTGCGAGATCCTGATCGATGAAAGATTCTGTGGAGCCGGAGAAACGCCCCGGGCTCGACCTCATCTATACTTACCGCTATGCTCCGTTCCCCCAACAGAGAAGTCAACTCTCCCAAACCGATGACAAAGATTAAACTCGTTCTCTCCTGCGCTGTCGCTCTTTTAACTGCTTTCACCGTTCATGCGGAAAAGTTGGTCATCAACTCGGGCCACTCGAATCCGACCGAGAAGGCGCTCTTCACCAAGATCGTCGAAGATTTCAAGAAGCAAAATCCCGACCTGGAGGTTGTCTTCAACACGACTGATCATGAAGGCTATAAGACCGCGATTCGAAACTGGCTCACCACGGAACCACCGGACGTTGTGTTTTGGTTCTCCGGCAATCGCATGAAGGCCTTTGTCGACCGTGGCTTATTCGACGATGTCTCGGATCTTTGGCAGAAGAACATCTGGAACCAAGACTTCAGCACCACGCTTTCAGCCATGACGGTTGACGGAAAGCAGTGGGGTATTCCCACGGTGTATTCGTTTTGGGGCGTTTTCTACCGCAAAGACATTTTCGAGAAGCTGGGCATCGCCATTCCGAAAACCTGGGAGGAATTCGTCGCGGCCGCCCAGAAGCTGAAGGAAAATAACATTATCCCCTTCACGATCGGGACAAAAGACGTTTGGACCCCGGCAGGTTGGTTCGACATTATCAATATGCGAATTAACGGCTACGATTTCCATATCGAGCTGATGGATGGCAAAGTCCCTTATACCGACCAGAGAGTTAAGGACGTCTTCGCTAAGTGGAAGGAATTGGTGGATGGCAAATTCTACCTGCCAAACAATACCACCTACACTTGGCAAGAGAGTCTCTCCTTCCTCCTCAATGGTAAAGCGGCCATGATTTTGATCGGAAGTTTTCTCGGGCAAGCTCTCCCGGCAGACATGAAAGACAAGATTGGCTTCTTTCCATTTCCGACGATCAAGCCGGACGTTCCGCGTGGCGAGGATGCTCCGGTGGACAGCATGCATATTCCCGCCAAGGCTAAGAATAAGGCCGGCGCCCGCAAGTTCCTCGAGTATATCGCTAAGCTTGAAGTTCAAGAAGAGCTCGCGGTCGGTCTGGCCTCATTGCCGGCCAACGTGAATTCCAAGCCGCCTGCGGATCCCCTTTTTCAAGAGGGACTGGAACTCCTCAAGAATGCTAAGTTGGCGCAATACTATGATCGCGATACTGAGCCCGAAATGGCCACCGAAGGCATGAAAGGCTTTCAGGAATTCATGGCTTTTCCGGACCGCATCGACCAGATCTTGACCCGGCTCGACAAGGTCGAACAACGGATTTTCAAGGACAAAAAGCCGCCCCGCCAAGTAAGCAACGAGTGCGGGCAAAGCGAGCGCGGCGATTGGCAATGCGTGTCTAAGAAACTAAGATGACGTGAATTCGCAAGGCGCGATCAGCCAGGCGGATGTTGTCAAGCCGAGAAAACGTCGTCACGTCGGCCGCCACGATCTCGCGCCATGGCTCTTTGTCGCCCCGGTACTGATCATCTTTGCCGTTGCCCCGGCACTGATCATCTTTGCCGTTTATGTCGTCATTCCTATCTTTCAGTCTTTTTGGCTCAGCCTTTTCGACTGGGATGGCATTACGGTGGAAAAGCAATTCATCGGACTGGGGAATTATGAGCAGCTTTTTCAAGATGAGCAGTTTTGGACGTCGCAGGTGAACTGAAGCAAAAATGCCACGAGCGAGTAGAGGGTGGCACACTCGAAAATCCTTGTTAATCAATGGCGCAGGACCGACCCGCCCGCTGTTGATCGCACCGGCCTTGTGAACCGTGCGCGGCCCTTGAAGACATCTCCTGCGATTGCATTAATCGCTGGCGCAAGGGCAATCGAGAGTTTTGCGAAGCGGTAAAAAAGGCGGAGGCGCAGCGCCTGAGATACCGAGGGAGGAGTTTGACGCCCTTATTGACCGTCCAGGCTATCACCAGCGCAACAACGGAGACCTAGAGCGCAGGGAGGGAACCCTTGTCTACGTGATAGTCCGGCGACAAACCAACTCAACGTTGATAGCAGAATGACCCTCAATGAGCAGGTATTTCGAATCCATAGCAGTGAGCCGATCAGAGTTTGAGGCGCTAAAGCGCTTTCCAGAGTATGAGGAGCTCCGCGATGGCACATTGATGCGAATGGAAGGCAGCAAGGAATTCCGCATCTACTGCGAAGACCTAGAGCAATTCCCGATTCGTGTGATGACGAAAGGCTTCTGCGCGGCGTTGAGTGAAGCATACGATTGCAGAATGAAGGAAGCCCGTGAATTAAGGGCAGCAGCGCAGAACTCGTGATGCATTAGTTGTCATAGCGACCGCCTTCCACTCCCGTAACCATTACCAACTTGGCAGGATATTCCACAGATGCGCCGATTGGATGATACCTACCGACGCACCGCTCAGAGGTTAGGGCTTGGAATAGAGTTTAAGCCAGCACAGTTAGAAGACGTAATGAAGTTGCGTCAGCAGATCAAGTTAAAGCAAGAGCCCACCGAATACCAGCCGAGGGGATAATGGCATAGCGATAGAGCATAGACTCCGCATGCATAAGCGACAGCACGAGAGGGTATCAGAAAGTTTGTGTGTGGGGTCATAACCTTGAGATAGAGGAAAATGACTAAAGAGAAGAAGGATACGAAGTGCGACGATTTGATCGACGCGCTTTTGGAGAAGCATGGGATAAGCCCGAAAGCGGTGCTTGGAGAAAACGGGTTGATCGCGCAGCTCAAGAAACGAGTTGTCGAGAGGGCCCTGGCGGGGGAGTTAACCCATCATCTTGGCTACGCCAAAGGCGAGGCGCCTGAAGAGGTCGACAACCATCGCAATGGCTACAGCAAGAAGACGGTGGTTGGGGAAAGCGGAGCGATGGAGATCGAGGTTCCCCGGGATCGCAGCGGGAGTTTCGATCCCCTATTGATCGCCAAAGGGCAGAAGCGCTTTGAAGGCTTCGATGAGAAGATCATCGCGATGTATGCGCGGGGCATGACGGTGCGCGAGATCGCGGGCTTTCTGCTCGACCACTACAAGGTGGAGGTGAGCGCGGACTTCATCAGCACGGTGACCGATTCGGTGCTGGCTAGCAATTGCGCGGCCTCCACTCTATCCTCGATGGAACTGTCCGTCCTTTCTTGGTAATCACGGACCCTTGCGGCGAGTTCTTGTTGCCATCCCAGCGCCTTTTCAAATACTTCACCCGTTGAGAACCCGGCTGAGAAAGGATAAGGCTTTGCTATTTCCAAAACCAGCGGATCACCAATGGGATCAAGTCGGCATTCCTTCAGCTTCTGCAAATAGGAATCGGCCTTGGATTTGTTCATGCCGTCATGCGAACGATGTTTTCAATGCCTTTAGCCGGAAGGATGCCGAACCAATCGGCCGCCTCCTGTTCGGTGGCCAGTTCCCGGTAATGGCGAAAGATCATGCTTGGCGAATTGCCTGCTTCGAGAGCCACCGCGGCCACATCCTTAGTCGCCGCCAGCCGGTAGGTGATGAAAGAATGCCGCAATCCATTGCCTTTCCAAGTGAGTAGAGCCTTCTCCGCTGCATTCCGCATGGCCTCGAAGAGAAACGGCTTGGAGTGCGGCCAGGCCTTATCGCCGGAGCGAGGCGCATCTGCCAGCCATTCCGAAAGATTCGGCGAAATGGGAATCAAGCGCCGTTGCGCCGTCTTGGCCTTACCCGCTGTAATTTCGATGAAGCCCCTGCGCCGCTCCACGTCTGCCCACAAAAGCCGGAGTAACTCCTCGGAGCGAACGCCTGCAAAGGCTTGCAACGCGATACAGGTTGCAGCCTTTGGCGTTGCCGCATGTAGGAGCTTCCGAAGTTCCTTCGCCGTGAAAACCTCAATGTCCGTCCCCGACTCCCTCCGTTTTCCGACGCTTTCCAATAGGTCCGTTTCCTTGGAAAGCCAGCCATGGTTCTGACAGAACCGGAAGAACGTCTGCAACGCACGCCGGTGATTGTTGAAACTCCGCGCGCTGAACCGCAACCCGTTCATAAAGTCGCGAATGTCCGCCGGGGTTAGTTGTCGAACCTCTACGTTGAACGCCTTCGCGAAATCATTCAACCGGTAGCGCAAATCGTCGACGTAAAGCTCAGAGCGCCCCTCAGCGCGTTTCTCGGCTTGGAACGCTTCAACAGCATCGGCGACCGGCTTGCCCTCTAGCCCCCGTCCATGATGGCGCATGAAGAACCTCGCCGCTTCTGTCAGAGGGCGGCCGCTCAGGATCTTCCTCGCCTCCGCGTATTCAATCGCGGCCGCGTCCAGCGGAATCCCGAACTCTTGCACAACATCGAGGGCGCGCCCGTAGGCCAGCCGGTCTTTGCCGGTTAGTCGAACCGCGTCCGCGTCCCCGCGTGCCAATTGGGCGGCCTTGGCCCGCGCTTCGGCTCTCGCCCTGTCCAAGTCGTGGAAGTTCAGCCGGTGGCGCTTGCCGCCGAGGTGATAGACGACCCGGAAGTAATCGCCCGAAGGCTTCGAGTCCCGGTAGATTTTCACGGTGGTTGAACCCGCCTTCACCGTGAGCGGAAAGGAACCAGCTTTTGCTCTCATTTCGGGCGATAACCACCTGCATAGTGTCCGAAAAGTGTCCGAAATTGCAAGAAAATTCTAATGCGCATCTCGCAACACATTTCACACTAGTGAGTTAAATAAGCGACCCTAACGGGATTCGAACCCGTGTTACCGCCGTGAAAGGGCGGTGTCCTAGGCCACTGGACGATAGGGTCTCCGAAGAGGGCCGCAGAAGATGGGATAAACGGAGCTTCCGAGCAAGGCGAAACTTACTCGGAACGATGCCCGAATAAAGCACAATCCGAGGCGGAGTTCGCTGTGTGCCCGGCATCGTTCTCTTCCGAGGCCGATTGCTCCGGATTGGTTTTCGCGGTTTGTTTCGGCGCCGCGTGCGTCTATTGTCCTGCGCAGCGCCATTTGCCATGAGCCTCTATCTACCTGTCCGACCCCGCCGCTTGCGCCAGTCCAATGCCATCCGGCGCCTTGTTGCGGAGACGCACCTGCTTCCCGGCGATCTGATTTATCCGCTGTTCGTTCACGACGAACGCGAGAGCGCCGAGATCGCCTCCATGCCCGGTATTCAGCGGCATTCCATCGAAGCGCTTGTTCACGAGTGCGAAGAAGCTCTTGCCGCGGGGATTCTCGCGGTGGCCGTTTTTCCTTCAATCAAGCCTGGATTGAAGAACGCGCGAGGCACGCATGGCCTCAAGGATGACAATCTGCTCTACCGGGCGGTGCGGCGAATTAAACAACAGTTGCCCGAGCTGGTGGTTATCACCGACGTCGCCCTGGATCCTTATACGAGCCACGGCCATGATGGCGTGCTCGCGGCGGATGGAGGCGTTGACAATGACGAGACGGTCTCGATCCTGCGCCGGCTTGCCGTCAAGGAGGCTCAAGCGGGAGCAGATATCGTGGCGCCGTCGGACATGATGGACGGACGGGTCGCCGCGATCCGGGAAGCCCTCGACGAACAAGGCTTTCAGGACACGATCATCTTATCGTACGCCGCCAAGTACGCCTCGGCGTATTATGGTCCGTTTCGGGATGCTGTCGGCAGCAAGATTGGCAAGGACGCGATCAGCAAGGCCACCTATCAGATGGATCCCGCAAACGTCCGCGAGGCTCATCGCGAAATCGCGCTCGATGCGGAGGAGGGAGCGGACATCGTGATGGTTAAACCCGCCGGACCCTACCTCGATGTCATCCGGGCGGTGAAGGAGTCGACTCAACTTCCGGTGGCAGCCTATCAGGTGAGTGGCGAGTATGCGCAAATCCACGCCGCTGCCAAACTCGGCTGGCTCGATTATCATCTCACCCGCGACGAAGCTCTTCTCGCCATCAAACGTGCCGGAGCAGACATTATCCTGACCTACTTCGCCAAGGAGGTGGCTCTGGGGTTGAGGCGTTGAGGGTTGAGAGTTGAGAGTTGAGAGTTGAGAGTTGCTCTCCCGACGGGGGAGGTTCAGGTGTATTTGACGACTTCCTCGATAGTGGTAATGCCGTCGTAGATTGAACGGAGACCATCTTCGCGCAGGGTGGTCATTCCGAGCTCGACGGCTTTTTGTCTAATGACGACGCTCGGAGCGCGGCTGTTTATCATGTCGCGGAGAGGGTCGCTGATTTTCAGGAGCTCGTAGATTCCCTTGCGTCCTTTGTAGCCAGTTTCGTTGCAGGTTTCGCAACCCTTGCCGTAGTAGAAATTCTTGTCTCCGATGTCGTATGGTGTGAGGCCGAGGGATCGAAGGACGTTTTCGGTGGGCTCGTAGGGTGCCCGGCACTCGGAGCAGATTTTCCGGATGAGCCGCTGGGCGAGCACGCATTCCAGGGAGGCGGAGATCAGGAAGGGTTCGACGCCCATGTCAATGAGGCGGGTGACTGCGCCCGTCGAGTCGTTGGTATGGAGGGTGGTGAAGACGAGATGACCGGTGAGGGACGCCTGGATGGCGATCTGGGCCGTCTCGGTGTCTCGAGTTTCTCCCACCAGAATGCGATCGGGGTCCTGCCGGAGGAATGCGCGCAGGAGGCGTCCGAAAGTAAGTCCGATTCCCTCGTTAACGGGAACCTGGATGATTCCGTCGATTTCGTATTCGACGGGGTCTTCTGCAGTCAGCAGTTTCGAGTCGATCGTGTTGATCTTCCGCAGGCAGGAATACAGCGTGGTCGTCTTTCCGGAGCCGGTCGGGCCGGTGACGATGAAGATACCGTTTGGTTTCTCGATAACCTCCAGAATGTAGTCGTAGATGTAATCGGGCATTCCGAGATTTTCGAGGTCGAGGTTGGCGCTCGAACGATCCAGCACGCGGAGCACGACGCTTTCGCCGAAGGCTGTCGGAAGGGTGGACACGCGAAGGTCGATCGGGTTGCCGTTGACGACCCGCAGGATACGACCGTCCTGAGGCAGGCGCCGCTCGGCGATGTTCAGGTTGGCGATGACCTTGACGCGCGAAATGACGGGAAGGGCGAGGTGGCGGGGCGGGGGATCCATCTCGTAGAGAGCGCCGTCTACCCGGTATCGGATCTTGAACTCAGTCTCGAAGGGTTCGAAATGAATGTCGCTCGCGCGGGCGGACACAGCCTTATCCAGGATGAGATCAACGAAACGGATGATCGGAGCGGTGTTGGCTTCCTGCGCGACGACCTGAGCATTGAATTGGTCGTCGCCCACGTCAGCGAGAGTCACTTCGGTGTTTTCTCCGAGCTGGGCAAGAACGTCCTCCATGGTAGAGGCTTCGGTGCCGTAGTATTGCGAAATCAAATCGCGGACTTTGGAGGATGGCGCGACGACGACCTGGATCTCTCGTCCGAGCGCGAAGCGGAGGTCTTCCGCGATCTGGGGGTTGAGCGGATCAACGAGGGCGACATAAATCGTGTTCTCCGCATGGCCGACGGGAAGCGCCCCGTGCAGTCGGGCGAGCCCGCCCGGCACGAGGTGCAAGGTGTGAGAAGCGCCGTCGAACAGGCTGAGATCGACGACCTCGGTGCCAAGCGACTCGGCGATCAGCGCGAAGAACTCGTCTTCTGTGACGATGCCGTGGTCCACCATCACGTTCTCGATTGGTTTGCCCGTGGTCGCCGCCTCCTGCGCCAAAGCATAACCCTGATCGGAATCGATCCAGTCCGCTTCGACGAACATATCCGCGACTTGCTTGGAATCCATAGCTTAGAAGCCCGTCGAAAAACTTACGCCGGGAAAGGACCTTTTCTTCCCGTCAAGGTCGCTCCGATTTTCGGCGCTCGCCATGTCGCCAAGCTTGACCGTCGCGCCGCAACCTGCGGGAAGGCGAAGATCCAGCCACGCCATCAAGTCCGCGCCGGGGTCGCCGCGATCTTCCGAAAATTGACAGCAACGTGGCATGCGCGTGTTTGGCAGATTCCTAGTCGACATCCGTCATCGTGGTGGTGATGACTTCCTCGGCAGTGGTCAATCCGGCCAGGACCTTGCGAACCCCGTCCTCTCGCAGCGTGCGCATGCCAAGCTCGCGTGCCCGGGCTCGAAGCTGGTTGGTGGTCGCGCCGTTGATGATCATATGGCGCACCTCGTCGTCGATCATAAACAATTCAAAAATCCCCATCCGGCCTTTGAAGCCCTTGCTTCGGCAGTTTTCGCAACCATGCGCCTTTTTTACGGAGCCTTCCGAGATTTGGCCGGCCTGGATGCGCAAGCCTTTTGCCTCGTAGACGGTTAGTTCGCCGGGCTCTTTGCACTTTACGCAGAGACGCCGGACGAGGCGCTGCGCGAGCACGGCGCGAACGGAACTCGAAACCAGGAATGGCTTTATGCCGATATCGATGAGGCGCGCGATGGCGCCCGGGGCATCGTTGGTGTGCAGGGTCGAGAGAACGAGATGGCCGGTGAGACTCGCATTGATGGCGATGCTGGCCGTCTCCATATCGCGGATCTCGCCAATCATGATGATATTGGGAGCCTGCCGGAGCATTGACCGCAGCGCAGCCGGGAAGGTCATTCCGATGCTGGAATTGACCGGAACCTGGTTGATTCCGCTCAGCTGGTACTCCACAGGATCCTCAACGGTGATGATCTTGCGGTCCGGCTTGTTCATATAGTGGAGCGCGCTGTAGAGGGTGGTCGTTTTGCCCGAGCCCGTCGGGCCGGTGACCAGGATGATGCCGTCCGGCATGCTGATGAGCCGCTCGAACTTGAGCTGATCGTCGGAAAGGAAGCCGAGGTCGGGAAGCCCAAGTGCCAGCGAGGTTTTGTCCAGGATCCGCATGACGATGCTTTCGCCATGAATGGTCGGGATGCTTGAAACGCGGAGATCGAGCGATTTTTTGCCAAGCTTGACTTGGATTCGGCCATCCTGGGGAATCCGTTTTTCGGCGATGCTCATCGATCCGGACATGATCTTGAGCCGGCTCATGATGGCGGAGTGAAGCTTTTTCGGCGGGCTGGCCATCTCCTGCAGCACGCCGTCGATGCGGAAGCGGACGCGAAACTTCTTTTCCAACGGCTCGAGATGAATGTCACTGGCACGGTGGTTGTGAGCCTCGAGCAGAAGCGTCGAAACCATTTTGATGATCGGAGCGTCGCCCGCGGTGGTGCTTTCCTCGACTCCTTCGGTCTTGAGCATCATCTCTGCGGAGCCGTTCGAGTCCGCCTCGCCTGGAGTGCCGTAGAAGTCTGCGACAGACTTCTTGATCGAGTCCGGCGTGGCGCAGACGTATTCGATGTCACGATTGAGGATGAAGGAAAGAGTGTCCGCCGTTTCCATGTCCATCGGATCCCCAATCGCCACCACGAGCGTCCCGTCGCGCAGCGCAACCGGCACGGCGCGGTAGCGCTTGGCGGTGTCGGCATCCATCGCCTGCAGGACATCCGGAGGAGGGGCCACCGCGCTGAGATCGACGAATTCCATGCCGTTCCGCACCGCCAGCGTTCGCGCAACATCCTCCTGGCTGACGAGGCCTTGCTCGATCAGTTCGTTCAAGACACTGCCCGCGCCGGCTTTGACGCGGGCTTGCTCAATTTGTCTCTGGGTGAGTAATCCCACCTCCTTGAGCACTTCTGCGACATATTCTTCGTTGTGGGACACGATGCTTCGGAGGTTCCTCGTCACGATCACGGAAGAGGTTCGGAGGGTCAATGGCAACTTTCAGGCCCGGGCGACGCGGACGATCGGACCGCCAAAAGGCGCGCCGAAATGCCTGCTCAGATGGCCGAGAGTTAAGAATTGAATCGCGGCCTCTCCGGAGCTAAAAAGGGAGAGACAATCGTGCCTACCAAATACCGCACCTACCTTATCTTCGGCGCGCCCGGCAGCGGCAAGGGAACCCAGGGCCGCACGCTCGGAACTATCCCGCGCTTTTTCCACTGCGCGTGCGGGGACGTTTTCCGCTCGATCGATACGCGCACGTCGCTCGGCAAGGCATTTCTCGAGTATTCAAGCAGAGGACAGCTTGTTCCCGATGAGATTACCGTCGAGCTTTGGCGGGTCAGCATTCAACTTTGCGTCGACTCGCATCAGTTCCAGCCCGACATCGACTTTCTCGTGCTCGACGGTATTCCGCGTAACGTTTCCCAGGCTGACCTCATGGACCCCTTCATCGATGTGAGGAAGGTGTTTCACCTGAGTTGTCCGGATCGCAGCAAGATCGTCGCGCGGTTGAAAAAGCGAGCGATCAAGGACAATCGCCTTGATGACGCAAATGAAGAAGTCATCGGCCATCGGCTGGAGACCTATCAGCGGGAATCGAAACCGCTGCTCGACCACTACGGTGACGGCGTCATCGTGAACATCGACGCCACCGATCCGCCGGTCGTGGTCCTCGGCAGGATCGTTTCCCATATTGTGGACGGGCGCAATGATGACTTCGTGGCGGAGGAAGCCAGCTTGGCCGTGGGGAAATAGATGCGCCAGTTCGAGAACTTCCGCGCTTCTTCGCTTTACTGCCGAAAATGCGGTCGCGCCATGCCGGTGCGCGAGCGTCTGCTGCTCGTGCTTCCCGGAAAAGAAATCTTCGACTACCTGTGCACCGGTTGCGCAGAATCGCTCGGTCAACGCGAAGTCCAGCAGGGGGCGAGGCAGGGAGCTCCTTCCGGCCTGATTCTTCGCTAGAGGATCGGAGGCAGTGCCCTCCGCCACGCATGCGCGTTGTCTTTCTTGGCTCTGGGGCCATCGGAGTTCCTTCTTTGAGAGCGCTCGTCGCGGCCGGCTCCCATGAGGTCGTGGCGGTTTTCACGCAGCCTGACCGCCCTGCGGGCCGGGATCTTAAGCCGCGCGCGCCTCCGATCAAGGTCGCGGCGCAGGAGCTTGATCTCCACGTCTTCCAACCTGAGAAGCTTCGCGGCCACGATGCCCGCGCCGAACTTGTCGCCTTGAAACCTGAGGTGATCATTGTCGCGGCCTACGGCCAGATTTTGCCTGAAACCATCCTCTCACTGCCGCCATTTGGATGCATCAACATCCACGCCTCTCTGCTTCCGCGCCACCGGGGCGCTTCGCCGATTCACGCCGCAATCTTGCAAGGAGATGGCGAAACAGGCGTTACGATCATGCAGATGGACGAAGGTCTCGATACCGGCGACATTCTCTTCAGAGCAGCCATTCCCATCGCGGCGGGCGAGACAGCAGGAAGCCTGCACGACCGTCTTGCCAGGCTGGCACCGAATGCCCTGTTGAGATGCCTTGACCTTTTGAAACGCGGCGCTTTGTCGCCAGAGAAGCAAGACGGCGCGCGGGCTACCTACGCTCCAAAGCTTACCCGCAAAGACGGAGAAATCGTCTGGAGCCAGCCTGCCCGGGAAATCGAGAAGCGAGTTCGCGCGATGACTCCGTGGCCAGGCGCCTATACCTTCGTCACTCTGAAGGATGCTCCGGCGATCCTGAAAATTCATCGAGCGCAGATTTCCGAGCGGGGCGGCACAACCCCTGGAACCGTTCTGGCGGCGAATGAGGAGGGCGTGATCGTTGCGGCGGGGGAGGGCGGGATCGTCCTCAAGGAAATGCAAATAGCAGGCGGCAGGCGCCTGACGGCGGGCGAGTTTTTACACGGTCATCCGATTGCCCCCGGCATACCACTCGGTAAGACGGGGTAAGGTTTTCCCTTTTCATGGCGAGAGAGATAGGATTTCATGACGCGTTCCAAATGCCTACCAATCACTACAAACGGGTCGTCCTCAAACTGAGCGGCGAAGCGCTTCGCGAAAAGGGCAGTCGTGACAATATCTCGCCGCAAATCGTGCAGCAGCTCGCCAAACAGATTGCCGAGGTCAAGGATCTTGGCATTGAGTTGGGCATAGTCATCGGAGGAGGCAACATTTGGCGCGGGCTTTCTGCAACCCATCGCGGTATGAATCGTGCCACCGCGGATTACATGGGCATGCTCGCCACGGTAATCAATGGCCTCGCGCTCATGAGCGCGCTGGAGGATGCGGGGATTACGGTTCGCGTGCAGACAGCCATCGAAATGAACAACGTGGCCGAGCCATTCATCCTGCGGCGCGCCATCCGGCACCTGCAAGTGGGCCACGTCGTCATTTTCGTCGCCGGAACCGGCAATCCCTTTTTCTCCACCGACACCACGGCCGCATTGCGGGCGAACGAGATTGGCGCCGAGGTTATCCTCAAAGCCACCAAGGTCGACGGGATCTACGACAAGGATCCGGTGAAGCATCCTGATGCCGTGAGATACGAGCACATTACCTACGGAGAGGCGCTGGCAAAGCGTCTCCAGGTGATGGATTCCACAGCCTTCAGCCTTTGCATGGACAACAAAATGCCCATTATCGTCTTTGACATGAGCAAGCCCGACAACGTTCGCCTCGCGCTTCGTGGGGAGAAGGTTGGCACGCTGGTGTCCGAAAATTCGCAAAGCCAATGAGTTTGGATGAGGCACTTTTTGAGGCGGAGGAAGGGATGGAAAAGGCCGTGGACTTCATGATTCACGAATTTGCCGCCATCCGCACCGGAAAGGCCTCGCCGGCGCTTGTCGAAAATCTCGACGTCCAAGCCTACGAGAGCTCAATGAAACTGAAGCAACTGGCGCTCATTTCCGCTCCGGAGCCGCGTCTGCTTGTGATTCAGCCATTTGATGCATCGACGGTGAAGGATATCGAGCGGGCCATCAACGAGTCGAAGCTCGGAATCACCCCGGCGGTGGATGGAAAGATCATTCGCATTCCCATCCCCGAACTTTCCGAGGAACGCCGGCGTGATCTTGCGAAAACGGTCAAGCACCTCGCCGAAGAGTGCCGCGTGCGGGTGCGCGCTTGCCGGCGCGACGCGATGGATGCGGCCAAGAAGTTGCAGAAGGCCGGCGAATTGACAGAGGACGTTTTGCGCGACGCCGAGGGAGAAATTCAGAAACTGACTGACAAGTACGTCGCTTCCGTGGAGAAGCACGTGGAAACGAAGGAAGCCGAATTGCTAAGAATCTGATGAGAGCTTATTCCCCTGTCCGTCCCATGCCGATGCGCTCTGCGGTGAAAGTGTGTTGTTTTCTTTTTCTCGTTTTGGTCACCACGCTGTCTGGAGTCGTCGTGCGCCCAGCGCCGAACGTCAACTGGATCGATTCGACAGGGCGGCAGAGGGCATTGTCGGCGTTTAAAGGCCAGCCGGTCGTGCTCCTCATCGCGCCGACTCCGCGGGATCGGTCCTTCCGGTCGCAGCTCGGACAGTTGAGAAAGATGTATGAGCGTTACGCGGCGCAGAGGGTCGTTTTCATTGCCGCCTTCACGGAAGCGGGAGGAACCGTCAGGTCGAACATTCCCTTCGTTCTCGCTGCGGATGGTCCGCGCGTGGGCTACGACTACGAGGGGAGCGAGAGATTCAGGATCGCGTTCATCGGTCGCGACGGGAATCTTGATTACGTCACCAACAGGGTCATCCCGGCGCAGCGCGCTTACGATATTCTGGGCAATTCCTACGTCCCCCAGCGCGATCTGCGGCGGCCTTAGGGCATTCTCCCTGATCGCCGCGCACGGGGGCTACTTGATCGCCCGCTTCGCCTCAACGATGTCCACCCAGATCGGAAGGGCCAATTCACCGCCCGTCCCGCCCGTCATGATCTTTTTCGGCTGGTCGAAGCCGACCCATACCCCGCAGACGAGCTGGTCGTCGAAGCCGACGAACCACGCATCCTGATAGTCGTTGGTTGTGCCTGTCTTTCCGGCCGCGGCGTGGCGGAGGCCGAGTTGTCGCGCCTTGGCGCCTGTGCCGCGCGTCAGGACTTCCTGCATGAGCGAAGCGGTTTCTCGAGCGGCTTCGGAGTCCAGGATGGCGAGTTTGCCATGGGTGGCCTTGTAGATGGTTTGTCCGTCAGGGTCGGCGATGCGCTCGATGAGATACGGCTGCAATTTCACGCCGTCGGTCGCAAACACGGTGTACGAGGCGGTCAGATCCTTCAGGTTGGATTCAAATGCTCCCAGGCAGAGCGAGGGAAAACGGGGCGGATTCTGGGATAGTCCCGACCGGACGACGGTGTCCCAAATGGAATCAAGTCCCGCCCAAACGCCGATGCGAACGCTCATGGTGTTGCGGGAAAGCACGAGCCCGTCGCCCGCGGGAAGTTCACCCCGATAGGTGTTGTCCGAGTTCGAGGGATCGTAGTGCCCGTAGGCCGCCGGGAGCTCGCCGGGGCGCAACCGGCCATCGTCCACGAGATCGCCCGGACTCAGCCCGTTCTCGAAGGCCTTGGCATAGACGAAAGGTTTTACCGAGGAGCCGATCTGTCGGTGGCCCAGCACGGCGCGATTGAACTTGCTGCGGGCGTAATCCCGTCCGCCGGCAATGGCCCGGATACCGCCGGAACGCCTGTCGATGGCGATCGCCGCGGCTTCCAGATACGGTGCCGCATCTTCGCCTTCGAGGTTTTCGGAAGAAAAGGCCTTCATCGCCTTGTGCGGAAAGCCCGGCAGCGACTCGACTTGCTGGAGTCGCCGCTGGAGGCTTCCTTCGGCGACGCCCTGGAGCGGTCCGTCGATCGTCGTGTAGATTTTCAACCCTCCGTTGTCGAACTGGTCGCGGTCGATCACGAGCTCGAGTTCTCGGAGAATGGAATCCATCGCCCAGTTGTCCTGAGGGGATGCGCGGCGCTTTTGCGCGATCTTGGGCGTGGAAGCGATGGCAGCGACCATCTGTTTCTCGGTGATGAAATCGAGCTTGCGCATCCGCGCGAGAACAGAATTTCTCTCGCGGACGGCTTTTTTCAGGTTCTTGAACGGAGAAAAGCGGTTCGGACTTCGGATAAGCCCGGCGAGCATCGCCGACTCCGGGAGATTCATGAGTGAGGCTGGCTTGCCGAAATACGCCTGACTGGCTGTCTCGACGCCGTAGTAGCCGCTGCCAAAGTAGATCCGGTTCATGTAGGCTTCCAGAATCTGTTCCTTGGTCAACTCAGTCTCGATCCGGTGGGCAAGGGCTGCCTCGATCATCTTGCGGACAAGGTTCTTGCCGCCGAGCGGAAAGCTGTTGCGCGCGAGCTGCTGGGTAAGAGTGCTCGCCCCCTCCCGAAAGCCGCCGGCGACGAAGTTTCGGACAACGGCGCGCGCGATTCCGATGGGATCGATCCCGTGATGATAGTAGAAACGCGTGTCCTCGCGCGCGAGCAGCGCATTCACGAAGTCGTTCGAGATCTTGTCGAAGGGAACGACCACCCGGTTCTCGCCGGCGAGCCGGCTGTAGAATTTTCCATCCTTGTCGTAAACAGCCGAACGCTGAGGCATGTCGCTAATCGTCTTCAGATCGAAGGTCAGCGACCAGGCATAGAAAAAAAGAGTGATGACGATCCATGAAAGGACCAGGACGACCGCGACTTTGATAAGAGGGCCCAAAAGCCGGTCTTTGAAACTGCGGCGCGAACGAATGCGCTGCCTGCTTTTTTGTTGAGTGCGAACTTTGGACACTTGCTTGGGTCGATGGTGATGCCTTTTATGGAAATACTTTGAAAATCCAAATTCTCACCATTTTTCCCCGCATTTGCGATGGTGTGCTCGGTGAAAGCATGCTCAAGCGCGCCCAGGAGAAGGGGCTCGCCTCGCTTGAGGCGCTGGACCTGCGCGACTGGGCAACCGGCAAGCATCGCACGACCGACGATGCTCCGTACGGCGGCGGACCGGGCATGGTGATGAAAATCGAGCCGATCGCGCGGGCGCTCGAAGCGTTGCGCGGTCGGGAAACGCGTGTTCTCTTAATGACCCCGCAGGGCAGGCGATTCAGTCAAAGGATGGCGGAGGCCTATTCGCGGGAAAGCCACTTGATCATCATCTGCGGCCACTATGAAGGCGTGGACCAGCGCGTGGCCGATCATCTTGTCGATGACGAAATCTCAATCGGTGACTATGTCCTGACCAACGGTGCGTTGGCCGCGCTCGTGTTCACCGATGCCGTCGTGCGTCTCATTCCCGGCGTTCTTGGTGATGCAGCCAGCGCGGCCGAGGATTCGTTCTCCAGAGGTCTCCTCGATCATCCGCACTATACCCGGCCGGAAATTTTCAACGAATGGACAGTGCCGGAGATCTTGCTTTCGGGAAATCACGCCGCCATCGACGCCTGGCGCCGGAAATGCGCCCTCGAATTGACCCGCTCGCGCCGGCCAGATTTGCTATAGCGAAACTTCGCCGCAAGTCCGAGCCGACGCAGAATTGCCTGTTCAAACAGATCCGCTTTTCCACTGACTCCAGGAAGTCGGATTACCGGGAGGTTCGCCCTCCCACGATTCTCCTGGAATCCGTTTTGGCTGTGCACTCCAGCAGAAAAACTTGCCCTGGTGGCTGCGCCTTTCACAATTGAAGAGAAGCTGGTCGCGTCGTCCCGCACACCCTGAAATCAATCCAAAAAAATCCGAACCCCTAAGAGCAAACATGAGTTTTCCAACCAACTTCACCTGGGGCGTTGCCGCCGCCTCGTATCAAATCGAAGGCGCGTGGGATGAGGACGGGAAGGGGCTTTCGGTTTGGGACATGCTCGTTCGGCAGCCTGGAAAAATCTGGGACGGACACACCGGCGACGTCGCCTGCGACCACTATCATCGTTACAAGGAAGACGTCAGCCTGATGGGCGAAATCGGCGTCAACGCATACCGTCTGTCGATTTCCTGGCCGCGGGTGATTCCCGAGGGTAGGGGGTCGATCAACGAGCGCGGCTTGGCCTTCTATGACCGGCTGATTGATGAACTGCTCGGCATGAGTATCGATCCGTGGGTGACGCTGTTTCATTGGGACTATCCTCATGCATTGTTCCTTCGCGGAGGGTGGCTGAACCCGGACAGCCCGAAATGGTTCGCGGACTACGTTGACGTGGTCGTGGACAAGCTGTCTGACCGTGTCGGCCATTGGATTACCCTCAACGAACCGCAATGCTTCCTTCACCTTGGGCACTCCGTCGGCGCGCATGCTCCGGGAGTTAAGCTGGGCCTGCACGAGGTATTGCTCGCTACCCACCACGCCCTGTTGGCGCATGGCGTGGCCGTTCAAGCCATTAGAGCGCGGGCGAAAAAGAAGCCACTGGTTGGCTGGGCTCCGGTGGGATTGTTTTGCTATCCCGTTTCCAGCAAACCCGAGGATATCGAGGCGGGTCGTCGGGCGACGATGCGGGTGGTGGATGGATGGAACAATTGTTGGTACGCGGATCCGGTGGTTTTGGGCCGCTATCCAGAGGACGGCCTGCAAGCTTTTGGCAGCGCGGTCCCGAGGTTTCCATCTCGCGATCTTGAAACGATGTGCCAGCCGCTGGATTTCTATGGCTTCAATTCGTATACGGGCATTCCGACGATGGCCGGTCCCGATGGCGAGCCGGTCCATCCCAAGCTTTCTCCCGGCTTTCGGCACACGCCGCTCTTGTGGAAGGTGACGCCAGAGGTTCTTTACTGGGGGCCGAAGTTCATGGCCGAACGCTACAAGCTCCCGATCGTGATCACGGAAAACGGCATGTCGAACTGCGATTGGGTCGCGCTTGATGGCGGTGTCCATGATGGCGCGCGGATCGACTTCCTTCACCGCCACCTGCTCGCACTGCGCCAGGCGATCAGCGAGGGTGCGGATGTGCGCGGCTACTTCCATTGGTCGATCATGGACAACTTCGAATGGGCTGAAGGTTACAAGCATCGTTTCGGCCTCGTCCACGTGGACTTCGCGACCCAGAAGCGCACGCTCAAGGATTCCGCGTTTTGGTACCACGAGGTGATCCGCACCAACGGCGGAAGCCTGCTGCTGGGCAACGAGAGGGAATGACGCCGCCCAAAAAAAGTTGCCTGGCGGAACGCCTATAATGTAGGTTTTCTCACTCCCGACGTTCTCTCGGGGAATTCCAGCGCGGTTAGCTCAGTGGTAGAGCACTACCTTGACACGGTAGGGGTCACAGGTTCGAACCCTGTATCGCGCACCCCTTGAAAATCAACTAAATGCGCCGAAAGCAAGGGTTTATGTGCTATCCATCTATTCTTCTATTGTTGTAAGTTGATGCACAATAAAGCAATGCGTGTTTTATTGGCAGCAATTGGCAGTGAATTGGCAGTAAATTCACCAGAGTGAGCGAATCCGGGATCAGTTGATTCCATCGGATGCCGTCAAAAGACGCGCAACATTTACAGCCAATGCCTATCGTGATATTTCACGATGATGCACCGCGAGACGTTAATTGCGAAACTCACCGAGGTGCGTCGAGCAGTTGCTGGGTCAACTCCAAGCCAGCGAGCACGACAGATTCGCGGCCCATCTCTACCGGTCGCGGCGAGAATACCGGTCAGCTTGCCAGCACGCTGGAAAGAGCGGGAAGCAGATCGAGCGATGCGTCATCTCGACCTTTCAAGTTGCCGAGAGCATCGGCTTCAAGGGCGACTTCCGGCAGTGGCAGGAACTTCTGCGGGTTGGCGATTGAGAAATTGCTATTCCCCAGATTGGTCGCCCGTTTCACTGGAAACCTCCATGGCGGGGGTTCACTTTACTCCATTCCGTTTCAGCGCCGGACATCGCGCCGCCGCTCGGATCTGGGTGCCGCACGGTTTCGCTACCGGCTCTCTTTTTAGGCCCGTGCATGGAAATGTCGTCACGGTGCCACGTTTGGGTCTGCGTTGGGCTGGACTGTGGTTCGTTGGTGGCGCATCCGATGATTAGCAAAGAGGTGAGGAGGCCGGGCGTAGCGGAGGGTAGGTTCATAAAAAAACTACAACAATCCCTGGCAAAAAACAAAGGCGCTGCCAGGGCGTGAGCGCCTTTGCCCGTTTCCGGGAAAGGGCGGGAAGCAGATCGAGCGATGTGTGATTTCGACGTTTCAGGTTTCGCAGGCATGGGCTTCAAAGGTGACTTTCGCCAGTGGCAGAGTTGTTGATCGGAGATTGAGAATTTCGACCCTATGCGACAATCCGCAGCGACCCCGATATTCAGGACCTGTCGCAAGGTCGATAAACCAACGGACAATAACAGGGGTAGCCCGTTCCAAGTTTGGCAACATTGTCAACGAAAGGCGGGCTACCTTTTTTCACTTGATGGAAAGACAGGCAGTCTCTAGTTCATGGAATATTCAACCGAAGATGATCCCTTGAATCCGGGGAAGTTTCGGGTAACAGTTGATCTTCCCAATGGCGGACAGATAAAGTTCACGCAACTTAATTACTTTCCGACTCAGGACGAATTCGCGACTTGGGTGGAACGATACGAGGAAGCAGCGTCTGGACTTCCAAACGGAGATCCCCTGATCGTGGATGTTGTTGCCGCAGGATTGCGGTGAGAGTGACTCTATTTGCCTTCCTCAGCCTCCACTTGGACTGAGGTTTATGGGAAAACGAAGTGTTTCCTCTCGCGATCGAAGCGTGAACAATCCCCATCCTTTTGCTGATTTCCCTGATCGATTGTTTTGACGTTTTGAAAACCCCGGCTGGTGTCTTGATTCCACTAGATTTTCTACCACCGTGCTTCGGAGTCGCTATTCGTTCCGCAACTAGTCCCTTCTGACCTGCTGACAGTTGCCTGTGACGTTCATTCTGACCGACGTATTCGAACGGCCGTGCCGGACGAAGGCTTCCAGCCTTCTCGCGGGAGGATTTTCTCTTTTCTTATCGCGAGGCTCCAAGTATTCTCTGCGCAACAGATTCTCAGCTTCCCCGGACCGATAATGTTTTTCTTGCCTGAGGCGCGTGACGCGGACCAGAGGCTCACGATAGGGAAAAAGAAAAATCCCCTGCTTTCCGTCATCCAGCTTCTTCAATCAGCGCGGATCGCTGATCGCCGCTGGCAGCTTTCAACGCCTTCAAAACGGAGATGGCCATCTAGAGGCATATTCCTGCAGCAACGCGCAAAGCACCTGCCGCAGCGTGGACGAAGTCCGGTCAGCAACTCCGCTTAGAAGCATCGAAACAAGCGGGGTATACCTGACCGCGAACTCAACGCTGAGCTGCAGTCAGAATTCTGGCTAAGTGCTGTTTTCAGCTTCTCTTCGACTCCCAGTTCACCGACTGATACCTGTGGACCACGCGCCGATAGCAACGCTCGGAATCAAACGTAAGGGCGTTTAAGCCTGGATTTGGTCTGTTCCAGCGGTTTTAGCCAGATCGAAGTGTGCTCGTTTCCGGCGCACCTCGACTATCACGATGTTGGAGCGGTCCGGCGCGCGAGGGAAAGGTTAAGTGCTGCACTTCCTCACCCGTAGTCCATCTCCTCGCCATTGGAAATTTACCCGCCGCATTTTAATTTCCAGCGTCTCTCCTTTGTTGCTCGCCGAAGACCTCACGCAAAGCCGCGCGCGCCGCATGCCAGCCGCACATGCCGTGAACTCCTCCGCCCGGTGGTGTCGAGGACGAACAAAGATAAACGCCGGGCAGCGGAGTTCGGTAGGGCGTCGGACTCCATATGGGCCGCGCGACTAGCTGTAAAAAGTTTGCCGCTCCGCCATTGATGTCCCCGCCGACAAGGTTCGCGTTTCGCGCTTCGAGGTCCGCAGGTTTCATGACGTGGCGCGCGAGAATGCAATCGCGAAAGTCGGGCGCGAAGCGTTCGATTTGCGCTTCGATGCGCGCGCTCATCTCGAAGGCCGAGCCATGCGGCACGTGGCAGTACGCCCAGAGCGTGTGCTGCGCGCGCGGAGCCCGCGTTTCATCGAATTGGCTCTGCTGCGCGAGGAGCACGAAGGGACGACTGGGATGCTCGCCGTGGACCACCTGGCGCTCCGCCTCGGCGATTTCGTCCAACGTTCCGCCCACGTGGACGGTGCCCGCGCGCCGACATTCCCGGGCGGTCCACGGAATCGGCGCACTCAATGCGTAATCGATTTTGCATACGCCTGGTGCGTGGCGGAATCGCTCCAGCCGCTGGCGATACCGCGCGGGAAGGCGATCCCCGGCGATCCGGAGAAATTGCCATAGTGTCACGTCCAACAGCACGGCGCGTGTTTTTGGAAGCTGATTCAGATCCTCAATGCAGCGGTTGAGCTCGATCTCACCGCCGAGTTCGATCAAGCAAGCCGCGAGGGCGTTCGCGATGGCTTGTGAGCCGCCACGCGCGATCGGCCATCCGACAGCATGCCCGGCCGTCGCGAGAACAAGCGCAAATGCCGCGGATGCAGTGGCCTCGAGCGGCAGGAAGGAATGTGCCGCGATGCCTGCCAGCAGCGCGCGGGTCGGGTCTTCCTTGAAGAAGGCTCTGGCCAGCGCCGAGGCCGGCCACACCGCGTGCAGTCCAAAGCGCGCCAGCACGAACGGATGTCGAGGCAGGTGCAGCAAGGGCTGCAAAATCTCGTCGGCGAGTGCTTCCCAGTTCCGCACGAGTGGCTGCATGAGGCGCCGATAAGCCCGTGCATCGGTGCCAAGGGTGTCGGCGGTGTGATCCACGGAGCGGTGCAGGCAGGCGGCTTCGCCGTTGCTGTTCGGATGCGCCAGCACGATCTCCGGCTCGACCCATTCGAGGCCGAAGCGATCTAATGGCAATGTCTGGAAAAACGGCGAGCCCGCCGCGAGCGGATGAATCGCCGAGCATACATCGTGCAGAAACCCGGGCAGAGTCAGCCCGGCAGATCGCGTCCCGCCCCCGATCGTTGCGCCGGCCTCCAGCACTCGCACTGAATAGCCGGCCTGCGTAAGGGTGATCGCGGCAGCCAACCCATTTGGGCCGGAGCCGACGACGATCGCATCGAATTCAGCACTCACCTCGATGGTTTGCCACGCTCACCGCATGGGGAGGAAGGAAGCGGAAATCTGACGGCGAATGCGCAAACCTGCCGACTGCACGAACAGGAGGCTTAGCCGAAAAAGTGCAAGGATCGAGCTTAAAGCAACTCCGAATCTATTTAATGTTCGACCGCTCTTTGCCAAGCGGTTATGGCACTACAACTTTTGCAGGATTCACCAGAGTTTACGCGTCACGCACGCTATAGAATCCCTCTTCGTCGGCCTGCTAGCGGTAAAGCAGGTTCCGCTGGTTCTGGCTCGCCGAACAGGTGGTGCATCTCAGACGGTGGCGATGGAAGGAACCGTTCGTTGGTCTCGTGGATGAAAGCCAAGAGCGGTTCCCATTCCGGCTGCTCGATACTGTCGTAGCGGAGATCAATCCAGTTATTGCCCGAACCGTGGTAGACCCGAATCAACCCGGGCGAACCATCGAACGCGAAGACGCTTGAGCCGAGCGAGATCGAAATCGCCTTAAGAGTCTTCTCGAGCGCTTCCAGTTCCTCGAGCGGGAATTCGCACTCTCGAAATTCGCCTTTCCAATTCTGCGTAGCCAGGTAGCCGCCCGCGCTGCCAGCGTTCCGCCAGCGCGCCAGACCAAAATACGTGCCACGGCTGAAGTCGCCCAGGGCGCATATACCATTCGAGTAGCGCATCGAACCAGGAATGCGGTGCGAGGGCCAGCTTGAGAAAGAGGTCAACCGGATGCCAAGGGAAGGGGCTCATGCGATTCGCTAAAATAACGCGGCTGCCTGCTTTCACCAGACGCGCTTCGGCATAACAAGCCGGGTTCACCATCCAGCGTCACCGCTCGGTAGTGGTGACTCGCCCGAAGATGTTTCCTTATGGGCCTCTATCTGCTGTTGTTGGTTTTGAACTATTGCGCGCAGGTCCGAATTCTCTTGCTTGAGTTGCGCAATCTCTTTTTTGAGACACGATATCTCTTCCGACTCCTTGTTCATATCACCATAGCGTAGTGCAATTGGACGTCGCGTCGATGAACAAGGATGGAAATCGGCGGACGGTTTGCTGATGCGCCGGCTTCCAGTAGCATCTCCGCCGCGTGCAAAAGCGATCTCCGTATTTTCTGCAAGAGATGGATTTTGCATTAGAGGATGTCAAGGAGCAGTTGGATGACCTGAAGTGGACAACTTCCAAGAAGGGCAAGTCCATTCTTGAGCGACAGCGATTCGGTGAAGAATGCGATTCGGCTCTGAGATCAAAAGGCGGCAATGCGAACCTGTATGTTCGCGCTCACATCGAGAAGCGGAACGCTGTAGTCGTCTTCGGTGAATTCGACCCGCCCTGGACCGAGCAGAACATTGCAAAGGTGGTTACGGAGAAGAACTGTGGCAAATACGAGTTGATCTTTAAGGTAAAGCCGGCATAACGAAATAACGAAATGCACAACAAGCCGGATGCAGGCGACGGCTTGCAGCCGCGCCTGATCCGCGAGCCCTTTCCACCACCCTCAACCCGCCCTCTTCTCGCTGTAGGACGGAGTTTGCAGCAAGGGTGATTCACGTGCGTGAGGTCGCCAAGCCCAGTGCGGCGACCCATTTGGGATTGATTTACAGGTTATCGCTTCCCGGTCGCTGCCGGAGTTCTTCAGATGCGCAAGCGTCGCCAGCCCTTTGGAAGCAAGAAAATCAGGCCAGTCGTGCCGCCCTTCGTACCTGTCGTCCATGCGCGCAGTGGGAAGATGGCGTTTGCAACGAATGGGGTCAGGCGGCGACGATATTCGATACTCAGTCCTTCCCTTCTGGGATTTCGCGCCACAACGGGCGGAATTCGGGCCGAGCTATTGTCCGCCGAAAGCCTTACGACCTCCGTTGTCCACTAGGCAGCAGGGCCTGTAATGCGGTTTTTGTCCGCCGGCGAGCGATGCTGAGAGTGACATTTCAGGGGCAAGTAATAACACGGATGGAGTCTTCATTCATATCGCCGATAGCATGTTGGAACAATGCCGAAGAAATCTCCAGCTGACGCGAGGCGTCTCGGCGCTGCCTTTAGGCGGTTGCGCGTGGTCCAGATAGCCGGTCGTGATCGGATGCCGTTTCTTTGCCAAGTGCGGTCGCCTGGTGTGCCAGCGCACGAATTAGCCCGCTGAAGATCAGACTGTGGATTGGATAGAGAATGAACCAGTAGAGCAGTCCGAGCAGTCCCCTCGGTTCAAAGAAAGCGGTCTGTGTGAACAGGGCTCCGCTGTCTGCTTGATCTTCCGCTTGAAATTCGAGCCAGGCCCGACCCGGCACTTTCATTTCCGCTCTGAGACGCATCATCTTGCCGGGATCGACGGCTTCCACGCGCCAGAAGTCCAGCGCATCGCCAACGCGCACATCCTCCGAATCACGACGCCCCCGCCTCATGCCGACCCCACCGAAGAGCCGATCGAGGATCCCGCGGATTTGCCAGGACCAATCCATGTAGAGCCACCCTCTTTGTCCACCCAGGCGGGCGAAGGCCCGATAGACGGCATCGGCAGGAGCGGGGACTGTGCGCTTACGGCGCTCGATTATCATGCCTTCGCTAGTGATGAGAGCGACGGGCGCCTTTCCTCGGTGGCTTGACGCGAGCGCATCCGTCCAGGAGGTTTCCACTCCGCGTAGCTTGATTTTCTGAAACGCGAGTCGAACGGAGGTTTCGTAATCGAGAAGGGCGATGTTCGGGAAAAGGCTTCGCGCGGTGTCATCATGGACGATTACTTCGTTAATCAGGCCCTTGATGAGCGGCTGCGCGATGTTTGCGGGGACTGGGGTGATCAGGTGCACCCAATAGGATGAGAGCCTTGGCGTAAGCACTGGCACGGCGATTAGCACCCGCTTCAAGCCCCGCACGCGTGCATAGCGCGTCATCATTTCGGCGTATGTCAAAACATCCTGGCCGCCGATTTCGAGGATCCGCCCCGCGCTATCCGTTGATTCAATTGCGGCGACCAGGTAGTCGAGCACGTTGCGAATAGCGATCGGTTGGACCCGCGTGAACACCCACTTGGGGCAGATCATGATAGGCAGGCGCTCGGTCAAATAACGCACCATTTCAAAGGACAGGCTTCCGGAGCCTACAATGACAGCGGCGCGGAATTCCGTCACCGGCACACCCGACTCCCTAAGGGCGTCGCCGGTGTGGTGTCGCGAACGCAAGTGGGGCGAGAGCTGAGTCCGCGCATCGCCAAGGCCGCCGACAAAGATCAGCCGCTCAACGCCTGAAGCCTTTGCTGCAGCCGAGCAGTTTTGCGCCGCCTGAACGTCGAGCTGCTCGAAGCCGCTGCCTTCGCCAAGGCTATGAATTAAATAGTACAACACATTTATGTCGCGCATGGGCTCGTGGAGAGAATCGGGATCCAAAACATCGCCTTGCACCACTTCCACCTGTCTCGACCAAGGCCGGCCTTGGAGGCGCGACGGGTCCCTTACTAGACAGCGCACGCGATGCCCGGCCTCGACTAACCTCGGCACCAGCCGCCCGCCTACATAGCCGGTAGCGCCTGTCACCAAAACCAGCTGCGGAGACTGCAGAGGCATCGCCGAAAAGCGTACGTCGTAGGGCTCAATCGCGCAATAGCACGTTAAGCTCTTCGAGAGGGTTCGTTCCGGGGAGGTGATGCGTCCTCGCGCCTGTCCGCCAGATGGTTCAAACCCGCTCGAGGCCAAGGCAAGCCCGACCCACAGCCCAAGCTGTTGTAAAGCCGATGTTGCTAGTGCGGATAACGTAGAATCCGGAGAGATCGCCGGCCTGTGGTCTGCGAGCGTGATGCATCAGCATTTAGCATTTTCAGAAAGATCCCAAAGCAGGCACTGCGCCTTTTGGACTTCGTTGAAGAGAGGAAGATACTCCTCCGATCTTTGAGAGGAGTTTCGCTAAGCTGGCCGGTCTCGTCGGCCGGTAAGAGCTTTAAGTTATCGGCAGAGAGCCACCGTAGCATTTCGCTGTAGCACTTTCGTTTCCATAGGTCGCTGGATCGCGCAACTCGATACACGCTGTCGATAAAATGGTGTTTGATCGGACCTCTGATTCTGTGTGGTCAATGTCGAGGGAACGTCTTCGCAGGGCATCGATCCTTCGTGGCTTCGCAACGCCCCGCTCTAAAAGCGAACCCCGTTTACGCCGCAGGGCATTTGATCCTGGATTTTTCTCCGGTTTCGATGATCCGACCGTCGGACATAAGGCCTCTTCGCATGGTGGCTGAATAGCCTCAGGCCCCGTTTAGAGCCCCTCAAAGTCGCCAGCAGGCTAGCAGGATTCTCCAATCAATCTTCAATTTTCAGCCAGCTTTCAGGAACACCAATTCGCTCCTACCTAGAACTGGTCACCGCGGCCGCTGAACGCTTCGCCTTTGAGACTTTCCAAGAGTGCGTGAAAGGATCCGACCAGGCCCTGCAGCGCATAAGAACCGCCTTCCTGCCCTCCCTTGCAATAAGAGTCGATTAAGCCGATACCAATGCCCTCCCCGGCGAAAGGCGTGGCTTTCAATTTCTTGTTGCAGGAGGCAGTCGTTGTATGCTGTTCGATGAGCCTTCGCTCAATTGGGTTCGTAGGGGTAGTCTGTTTGATGACCCTAGGATGCGCCACAAAACGATCCGTAAGCGATGCCCAGTGGCGTGCACAACTGGCGCGCCAGCAGACAGTAGCCCGTGAATTCGGTCGAATTGGCTACATTGGTTACCAGGGGCCGGCCGTAGGGAGCGGAGCGGTTCACCCTTAACGAAACAGAAGGTCGTGGCGAGGCTCCTGGCGCTCTTCAAGTCCAGGATGACCAGCGGCACACCATGCTTACCGGCATAAGCCACGAATTGCTCACCGCTTTCAAAAGAGCGCACCTCCCAGCCTTCCAAGCTAGCAGCCGGGACAAGGCCCTTCGAACGGAGGGATCGTCGTCAACGACGCAAACTGGGTCTCCAGGATCTTTCGTCATGTCAATGGGTGTCGTTTAGGGTCGTTACACCTAGGATGACTGACCGTGCGCATAAAAGCTACGGGCCAATGGCCGAAATATCGAGGTCACCGACGCTGGAAAAATACTTCGGGATGGAGGCGCAGAGCAAAGTCACGGAGGGTAGTGCCCGACGCATCGTTGTAGGACGGCTGTGACCTTTCGTGCTGGTCAGCTGCGAGACGCTCAAGCGCTTTGAGCTTTCGCAACCCGTGATCGTCCGGGAACGTCGCGGAACTATGACTTTCACTAGCCAGTTCTTGCGTCGATGGAACCGATTGGGATCGTGATAAGCGCGGGGACTGGGTCAAGGAGCTACAGGCCGAGCCGTCACATCGCCGAGGGCGACACGAACGTGGCGGTCAGTCTCCTCCAGAACAAGACATTCCCTTTCCGCCTATCGCCGACTTTCTGGTTTCAGAAAATGCCCCATTCCGGGTAGTAAAAGTGCTCGTTCCGATCTCGAAGGGTACTTTTCAATGCACGGGATCGAATCGGAGGGACAGATGCCGATCTAATCCCGCTCCGGCATGATTTTTGGGCCATTGGGAATCAAGGACTTACGAGGGCAAAATTGAGCGGTCCGCTATCACCATATTACCGAGCGAAAAAAAGCAAGAAGCCGGCCGCCACAGGGCTCCTAGCGAATTGTCACACCAAACTCGTAAGAATTAAATGAGAATCATGGTTTTCGCCGGCCCGACCATCTCGAAGGACGAGGTTTTGGAGATTCTGCCGGACGCGACTGTAGTGCCGCCGGTTGAGCAGGGCGACGTGGAGTTCACGAGGTTTTCCTTCCGGGCTGACGTGATGCTACTGATCGATAGGGCCCACCGGGAGCGGCTCCCGGTCTGGCATAAAAGAGATCCTTCAGGCTGTGGGCGGAGGGGCGTTGCTGAGGTAGCGTTAGCTGAGGGGGGCTCGTCACTCTCTGCAGTGCCTTCACGGCATCCGCCGCCACCGATAAACGACCCGCCCCAAATGCGATACTCGCCTGCGGGAGTTCTGCTGAAGGCCCAGATCAAGGGTGAGCTGCGGGTCACGATGATTCCAGTTCGATCCTTGGATGTTTCGGGCACGAAGCCGGTTGTCAAAAGGGTGGATGCAGTCCTCTCGTTGCATGTTTACCGACGTGGTCTTCGGTCTGTTTTTGTTGTTGGCTTACCGCTTATGTTTATCAAACACTGATGACGACTTTTCCAAAATGCGCGCCGCTTTCCTGGTAGCGGTATGCCGCCGGGGCGTCGGAAAATGGAAATACGCGATCAACCGCCGGCTTGAGCTGGTGCCGGGCAATGGCACGGTTCATCGCTTCAAACATGTCACGGCTGCCGACATAAATGCCGCGGATGAGCGCCAATTTTCCCAGGATTTCTCCGAGCGGCACCTCGCTCACAAACCCGCTCACGCCGCCGATGACGCTTATCGTCCCGCCTAGCGAAAGTGCTCGCAGCGATTTCGGGAAAGTGCCGGTTCCGCCGACTTCAATGACGTGATCTGCACCCGATTTCCCCGTTAGGCGGAACACTTCCTTCTCCCAATCAGGAGTCGTGCGGTAGTTAATGGTCTCGTCCGCACCGAGCGATTTTGCGCGTGTCAGTTTTTCCTCACTGCTGGATGTGATAATCACACGTGCACCGTGCAATTTCGCGAACTGGAGCGCAAAAATCGAAACGCCGCCCGTGCCGAGCAGCAGCACCGTTTGATCGGCGGAAACCTTTCCCTTTGTCACGAGCGCGTGCCACGCGGTGAGCGCCGCGCACGGCAACGTCGCCGCTTCCTCGAAGCTTAAATGCGGTGGAATCGCGATTACACCCTCTGAGGAGAGAGTGACGTACTCAGCGAGCATTCCGTTGAGGGTGCCGCCGAGGGCGCTGTCAAAGGCCTCCTTTTGCACCGGTCCTGTCTGCCAGTTCTGGAAGAACGTGCCTGCGACGCGGTCTCCCTCTTTCCACCCGGTCACCCCTTCACCCACGCCGGCTATCTCGCCCGCGCCGTCCGAGAGTGGAATCAGCGGCAGCGACACCGGTGCGCCGTAACGGCCGGTGGCGATTATAAGGTCTCGGTAATTCAGCGAAGTCGCGCGAATCCGCACCATGACCTGGCCGGGAGTGGGTTTCGGTTCGGCAATTTCATTTAGTTGCAGTGAGTCCGGGCCGTTCTGTCCGGTTAGTTGATAGGCTTTCATGTCGCTTATGGCGTCGGACTATAGCATTCAGAGAGAAATCGCGCGACCGATCGAATGTGACTGATTTCTTCTGGTCAGCCGGTGTGTTGACAAAGAGCGATGCCGCGGCATTGGCAAAGCGAGTGGCTTCTAAAAGCGAGGCGCCCTCGACCAATCGGGCAACGAGGGCGCCGAGAGGGGTCATCTTCCGCAGGTCTTTCATCGGATAGTGCGGCCGGCCGGATTCACCGCGCTCAATCCTGGCGAGCCTCGCCTTCAACCGCTGCGCCTCAGCCCTTTTTATCGTTCCGCGAAATTCGGAATTGGTCTTGCAATTCAACCTCGGATTGGGCGGTAACAAAGATTACGGGGATGCGCCGGGTCCGCTCATCAGCGACTCACCCGTGGAACCGCCTTCAAACAACTCGGTTATTCTGATCGTTGATGATACCCCGGAGAATGTTGACGTGCTGGCAGGGGTCTTACGCGAGCATTATCAGATCAAGGTCGTCTTGAACGGCCCCAAGGCGTTCAAGATCGCGCAGAGTGATCCTGTTCCGGCCTTGATCGTCCTGGACGTCATGATGCCGGAAACGGATGGCTATCAAGTATGCTTACTATCTATCAGGTGATCCCCTCGCAACTGTTCAGTATAGCCTGAGATACACGTCGCGGGCGTGGGGGGAGTGGACCCAGGAGGCGGTCCCCGCGAGCGTCGCCATGAAAGCGGCTGATTTGTCGCTGAGATCGAGCGGTTTCATATTTTTGTCCCCCCTTTTGCTGTGAAAAGACACTAACGCCATTCATTTACGCTTCCTATGGGACTTTTCGACTCGACATGAACAGGGCAAAATGGCAAGTGAATCGATGGGTTGGGCTGCGACTTGCTGACGCCGACCCTTCGGCCCATCGGTGGTCGGCCGGAGGCAGCTTAATAATTGAGGCCACACTTATGACCGATTCTACCGCCGCCGAAGGCGTAAACACGTTCAATGGAGGGTTCGAATTGCGCGACTGGAAAGAGCCTCGTCGGATCGAGACGCCGAGCGGAGCGATCGCGTGGGATTTGGGCGGCGCACTAGTATCTTGTCAGACAGCCGTGCTCACGCTCGCCATTGGCAAGCCTGAACGAGCCAGGCCATATGAGACGCGTATTGAGGGGAATCTACGCATTGACCCGATGTCATTTCCCTTCACCTTGTCTCTCAATCAGCCCGATCGGGCGTCGGGTCTTCTCAGGGTACGCGAGCACTCGCTCTGGTTTAAGTTAGAGCTTCGGAGAAACCGCATCACGGCCACGGTTTTTGCGCGCACAACCAACGACTTACCGGTTGAGGCACAGGTCTTCCTGTTTTACCGCGTCGGTACCAAGGGCCCAGCGCGCCGCGCGCCAGAGAAGGCGCCCGCTTCACTCGCCCTACAGAAGCCAGCTACCCAGACTCCGATATCCCCGCCTGCAACGCCGCGAATTGATCCCGCCGCACAACTAGCAGCCGAATGGACCCTCAGGCTTCGCAACACGCAACTGTCACACGTGGAGAATGATTTCAACCTCGACTACGGCAGCTCGACCTACATCGAACGGCGCGTTATGCTGCGGCTACTCGACAGACAATTCAGCCTCGATCGTTCGACTTTCACGCGTGTTATGACCCCCTCGAGCCGCCGCCGCTCCCAGCTCACCGGCACGTGGACCATTCTTGCCGTGGCTGGCGCCTCGCGTGTCCGCCTACAGCTCACATCCACTGACGGCGAACAACTGGTTTACGTCCTTGGCGAAGCCGGAGCCGATTGCCTCCTCGTGGACGGCACGCCTTGGCGGTGGAGTAGATGACTACGACCCCCAGGGGTAGACCAAAAGAAAACCCCGCCACGGCGATTTCTGGCGGGAGGCGGGGCTTGTTTGGTTGAGTTGTTGATTACGGCCCGACCTTGAACGCGAGCCAGCGGAAGAACTCGTACCGCGGAATGGCGACCTCTTCGATGGTCCAAGCGATTGCGCCGTAAAGCCAAGCCAAGGCAACGAGGTAAAGCGCGTAGATCTCTAGCGCCAGCACGTAGAGACGGTCTTTCATACTTCCTCCTTTCCAAGTCGCGGGTTGCGAGCCGCACCGATGACGATCTACGCTTCGAGAAGCGCGGAAACGCTGGCGCCACGTTCCCGTGCCAGCTTTTGCGCCAGCGCGTCAACGCCGGACCTTCCAACTGATACTGCGCTTGCGCATCGCCGTTTCTTCGTGGCTCCTCCTCATGCTGTTTCTTGGGGTTGCGGGGAGAAGCGTTTTGGATAGATGCGCTCAAGTGCCCAAGCGGTTCCCTGCCAGCCGGATTCACCTCGCTCGATCCGCGCCTAGCGGCGATTGGTGGCCTGCCGGCGCAGTGGATTCAACCGGGGGCTTGCCCCCGGAGGAGGTAAGGTTATGACGACTCGATACCGTGTTCGATGAGCCGGGACTGCCTTTGCAGCGTATACAGCGCGTCGAGAAACGCCTCTTGTGGCACACCCCCGGCAGGCGCGACTCTTCCCTAGGCTTGCCAGGCGTCAACGCCTCGCTCTTAGCCTCGGTCGCTGATTCTTCCCCACTGATCGAGGTTGAGCCTTGCTCTTTTGGGTCATTACAGAGTAGTGGGGAGCTGTCCCTAAGCGCCTGGCGTTCCGCAGCTATTTTCAGTTGTCTGCGCTTTCGATAGGTAGGACTTCGCATTAAGGTAGTTAGTGAACCCGAGGTCTATAACATCAGATAATCTAGCACTTCGCGTAAGTCGTTGATCTGCGTTCGCGCAAGATGGCCACTTCCTGTTGGGGTAAACTGTCTGCGGGACTTTTGCAGGGGGATCCTTTTTCGATGCCCCACTCATTAGAGCCTCGACATTTCCAATTCCGTCTGAAATTTACACGCCGAGGTGGGGCATTTCGCCTGCGAGCAATCGCCCAGGAAGGCTTTTGTTGCCGGGCAGGCTACCTTGGCGCTCGAAAACCGTAAAAAGCCTACATGGCGCCGTGGTGAAGCCGTGGTGAAGCAGGAATGGACCCGATCTGAGAGCGATTGACTTCCGATTCGGATTCCCCACCGTCGCTGAGACAACGACGGCGGTGAATTTCTGGAGTTTCCGCAACTTGAAAAACTTGATTATAGCCTCATCAATGGGCCGGTATGAATTCGCACCGTCTGAGTAGCTGGAGGACACGCGTGGAGAGCCCGCCCAAACCGTTCCAGCGAGGAGCCTGAGAGTTTTTGTGCACGCGATGCGCGTGCGATTTCTGGTCGCGACACGCCAATCGAACCGCTGAGCATTCGAGCGCCGCCAGAGCTTCACGAGCCGGACAATTTTATCACTTCGTGTCGTCACCCCATTAGGAGCCGCAAATTACGGCCTCAAGGCTCTAAGCTTTAGCATCAAGTCTTTGAAGTGCGGCGTTACCACGCCGCCCGGAAGGTTGACCACCTGTTTACTTCTGAACTCGTCTGGCGCCGGTGCTGCGTTGATGTCAGTTTGGTCGATGACGATGGGAACGATAAAGACCTCGCTTTTGAGGAAGCCCTGGGCACGATCGAGGGCGGAGTTCCATTCCTTGATGAAGAATCGGTCCTGCTTGCCGACGGAATTTTGGGAAATCAGCGGAAGAAAAAGTGAGCATCGCTTGATATTGCTTGTGATCTTGAGCGCGAATGGGTCGCCGCCCTGGAGTTCGGCTTTGTCGAACCAGACTTCGAGCCCAGCGGAGTCGAGTCCAGCTTTGAGCGTCTTCGCCGCGTCTATGTCTTCGCTCGCCTAGCTGACGAAGATCGCGCCGCGCGGCGGCTCGGGCGCGAGTGGCACGGACGCGGACTCTATGAGCGCCGGACGGCCTTTGGTCCATCGCCTACAGAGTTCGTCGACAAACTTCACCGCGCCGCCTGTGTAGCGTCTGGTCTGTTTGCTGAATTGACGCAAAAAGACGCTGTCGGCATTTTCGGCGATATGGCCGCCGACGAGATATACGAGCCAATCGCGGGATTCCGAGAGCCGCTTCTCGACGCGCAATCGCAGGAACCATAGCAGCCAGTCAGAAAACCCCGCACCGAGGATCAGGATATAATTTTCCCTAAGATCATCGAAGAGATTCTTCGGCCGAGGTTGCGACCCCATCGCGTAAATCCATTCCAAGAGGTCTTCCCTCGAGACAGCGTAGGTCGGCGAGACGTCCGAAATTCCAAAAAGATGATACACCGTCGGCGTGAGATCTTTCCTGGCCGGAAGGTCTTGCCGGTCGGTGGGTGAGTAGGGTGAGTAGGCGAGCGACTGGATCTCCTTTTTTCGAATTTCATTGAGTGCCGACTCCATCAGCGAGTCGCAAGTAGTCGTGAGGAAAAGATTGAAATCGGTAATCTCGGCCAGTTGGCGCAGTGCCATGGGAGCGCGCAGGTGCGCGTTTGCTTCGTCCACGATGATCGAAAGGCGGGTGTAGATCGAATTGCGGTTGGAATCGTTACGCGCGAGATAGTGGCAGGCAATGTCGTTGAGCGACACTGGCGACGGCAGCTCGCTCGATGGCACTTCGAGCACGCTGGCCAGACGCTTGGCCAGCCAAGTGTAAAGCGGGACCGTTTCGCCCTCGATATCGACTTGGAGCAGCTCCTCGCCGATGACCGGGATGACTTTGCGCCGCCGCATGCTCGCGAGCAGCTCCGCCCAGTCCTGATCATTCCAATCAAGGGCTGGTGGAATGGCTATTGCCGACTTCTCGCTCTGGCGACGCTCCGCCGGGGCTTCCGCCAAAGCCCGCGTCTGCGAGATTCCGCTCTCTTCTTGAGTGGATGCCGTGCCTACTGGCAAAGTGTCCTGCGAGGCTGCCCGCGCCTTGCCCGATTCCCGATCGCCTTTTGAAAGTAACTTCTCGGCAAGTTCCCGAGTCCCGGGCAGACTTGCTCTGCTCTCTCCCCGAGCTTCGCCCGGCTCTGCTTCGGACGCTTCTAGACCTCGCCTCAGGCTCCTGATCAGACGCTTGATGTCCGTGTCGAAATCCCCAGCCGGGCGCACACGAGCGGCATTGCGGAAAACAAGGTCCTTAGCGAATCGGGCAACTCCTGAGAAGCGGGCATTTGGACGTTTCGAACGAGCACCGGGATGATCGGGAGCCCCTGACGCGCAAGCGCGGTCTCAATCTCGATACGGACGTGATCTTCGGCGCTGTCCAGTCGACGTCGACCTTCCACGTCGCGAATCCACTCACGCCCAATGACAACCAGGATGGCCCCACAGCTTTCTAATGTCTGAAGTATCTCTTTGCGAAAGTCGCGGCCAGTCGGGATGGAATCAATATCGCGGAAGAGGTTTTGTCGGCCGAAAGCGCGTGACAAGCTGTTCCAGATTCGATCGGTCACATCCCCCGAATCATCACGGCGGTAACAGATAAAGATCCGGTCGTGCTGAGCCATGGTTCCATTGGACAGTGAAGACCTCGCGCGCCATGCAGGTTCAGAAGCGCCGATGCCTCTTCTCGGGGCTAGCATTGTATCAAAATCCTGGGACGAATGCAAAGGAGAATGACCGAAGTTACGTGGGCCAGCATTCTCGTCCCATCCTCGTCTGCGGATGATTCGAGAACGATGGACGAGCATGAGGACAGGGAGGATGGCGTCTGCCGCTATGGATCGAGCGGCATCGGCGTGGCCGCGATCCAGATGGTGCGCGCGATGGGAAATCGCGTCTTCGCGACCGCCGGAAGCGCGGAAAAATGCGCGGCGTGCGAGCAGCTCGGCGCTGAGCGCGCGATCAACTATAGGACCGAGGACTTCGTCGAGGCGGTCCAGGCGCTCACCGGCGGCAAGGGCGTCGACGTAGTGCTCGACATGGTGGCAGGCGACTACGTGCCGCGCGAGATGAAGGCGCTCGCGGACGACAGGCGCATCGTGATCATCGCCACCCTCGGCGGATCGAAAGCCGCCGTGGACCTGATGGAAGTGCTGCGCCGGCGGCTCACCCTGACCGGCTCGACGCTCCGGCCGCGATCCGTAGAGTTCAAGGCGGAAATCGCCCGCGCGTTGCGCGAAAAGGTGTGGCCGCTCTTCGAGGCCGGAAGGATGAGTCCGATCATCTACGCGACGTTTCCGTTGGAGCACGCAGCGAAAGCCCACGCGCTCATGGAAAGCGGCGAGCACATCGGCAAGATCGTCCTCACCGTTCAATGAATGTTGGCGAGGCAGTAGATATCATGCCCATCTTCTACAGCAAGGAACTGCATTAGGAAACCTTGATCAGTAGCTTGCCGAAGTTGCGCCCTTCCAGCAGGCCGATCAGCGCCTGCGGGGCGTTCTCCAAACCCTCGACCACGTCCTCGCGGTATTTGACCTGGCCGCTTTCGATCCAGCCGGCCATCTCGCGATAAAAAATCGGGCGCTGGTCGGCGAATTCACGTTGAATGAAACCGCGTATCGTGAGGCTCTTTACCAGGACCTGCCGCATGACTATGGGCAGACGATCGGGCCCTTCGAACGGGCCAGTGCTATTGTAGTGGGCGATCAGGCCGCAGACCGGGATGCGCGCAAAGGGATTGAGCAGGGGGAAGACCGCATCCCATACCGCTCCGCCGACGTTTTCGAAATAGACATCGACGCCGTCCGGGCAGGCGGCGGCCAGTTGTTCGGCAAAGTCCGGCGCCCGGTGATCGACAACCTCGTCGAAACCCAGCTCGTCGCGCACGAAGGCGCATTTGCTCGCGCCGCCCGCGATCCCTACGGCCCGCGCCCCCTTGATCCTGGCGATCTGGCCCACCGCCGAACCGACCGCCCCGCTTGCCGCGCCCACCGCGACGGTTTCGCCCGGCTGCGGCTTGCCGATGATCAGCGAACCGGCCCAGGCGGTAAAACCAGGCATGCCCAGTACGCCCAGGGCGGTCGAGACAGGCGCGGCGGTCGGATCGAGCTTTCTCAGACCTTCGCCATTCGACAGCGCATAGGTCTGCCAACCCGAGTGGGACAGGACGATATCTCCGACCGCGAAATCGTGGTGGCGGCTGTCGATCACCTCCGCCACCGTGCCTCCTTCCATCACCGCGCCGATCTCGACTGGCGCGGCGTAGGACTTGGCCGCGCTCATTCGCCCGCGCATGTAGGGATCGAGGGAAAGATAGCGGACTTTGAGCAATATCTCACCGTCCGCCGGGGTCGGGACGGTCGCTCGCTCGATGCGGAAGTTTTCAGGGACCGGCGTCCCTTCCGGGCGACTCTCCAGGACGATGCGGACAAGAGTCTGATCGGTCATTTTTTTGCCTCCAGTTGATTGGCGTGGGTCTTTGGCTTAAATCTTTCCCGCTCATCTATGGTGTTGCGCTGTTGCGCGTAGGTTCTCGGTCCTTTTGTCATAGCTTTTGTCATAGTACTGATAGGAAAGCGCTTTTGGGGCGTTGGAGTCTAAAGCCGAAAGCGTGCGTTTCCATGGGCGCAGAGTGACAAAAGTGGACCCAGAAGTCAAAAGCTGCCGCCGGAGGGGCTGCGGCCTGAACAAGACCGACGAGAACCATTCGGACGAAATCAAGATGCCTTCCTAGCACCGCCATGCAGTTCCATGTAGCCGGCCTTTGGAGTTGAGAGCCTGTCACTGGCTCAGGTTTGAGATTCGACTATTGCCTCGATCAGACGCATTTTCGCATGCACGGCCGCGAGGATCTTTTCGTCAACCGAGCCCGCGATGACCAGGTATTGCACCAGGACCGATCGCTCTGCCCGAGGCGATGCAGCTGACGCCTTCCGGCGGCTCGCAAGTCGTCACGCTGTCTTGGCCAGCCATCGCGTTCACCTCAGGTTTCTGGATATCGCCGAAGCCGACTCATTTTCGGAGCGTAAGCGGTCATTCTCGACCAGTGCGGCGGCCAGGCGATCTCCATTGTCCTCCGTTTCATTCTCCCTGAAATGGGTAGGCGGAAACTGATGGATTGTCATACCGAAGGCTTCGCCTTATTCGGATTCTCATGCGATATGGCGATCTGATGAAACAACCGTTTTATGCCGGGAAGCGGAGATGATTGGAACTCTGACTTTTCGCGATCAAGTCGAGTCAGTCCGTCCTCCCGGCGCTGCCAAACGCGAAACGAAGGCGCTATTTTTGACGGCTCTCCGGTTTCGAGACGGGCTCGACGATTGTCTCGAAGGCATCGAATCGGACGCGTTTCTTCTCGATGAAGATGAACTCGACGAGCTGGCCATCGCATTGACGGAACTGGCCGAGGACCTGCACGCGGACGCCGGACTTTGGAGAAGCCTGGAGGCGTATCATCAAGAGTTTTTCGGCGTTTCGCTGCCGCTTTTGTGCGAACCCGGCGATCCCCCGTTGCCGACATTCGACGCCCGCCGTTTTCAGTTTTTTCTCTACAGTGCGTGGCGACATTTTCTACCGGATCACATCGTTTCCCCGGAGCATCGCGGGTTTCAGGCCATCGCACGTTTCGCAAGCAAGTATTTCTCCCGGGCTTTCGCCGCACAGCCGCAGTGGTCCGCGGTGGCGGATTTCCTGGCCAAGCCCAACCGGCGGGGCTGGGAGGTGAAACGCAAGCTCGTGTGGCTGGGAACCCGTTCGTTTCTTTTCCGCTTCGCATTCAACGACTACATGCGGCGGCAGGAAGTCAAACCGGATCAAGAAATCACTGCCACCGACGATTTTCTGTGCCAACAATGCACGGAATGGTCGGGACTGGGAGCCGTGGATATCCTCGCTGCGGCGTTGGATTTGCCGGATGCGGACCGCGACGTGCTGCGCGGCTGGTATGAACGCCATGCCGCCTTTTACCGGATCGAATCTTTAAACGTTCGAGGTTCGCAGGTGGAAACTCTGGATGCAGTGAATCTCATCAATGACCAGACATATCGCGTCCGAGTCGAGTTCGAGAGGAAGACATGCGTCTTTCAAGTCGGCCAGATGGTTAATGGCAGCCTCGTGCCCTGGCATGATGAATGGTATTGGTCAGGGACACAGAAAACCTGGGAAAATCCGCCCAGGGACTTTTCTTCCGTGAAGCGGGAGTTTCGCGAAAAAAGCTCCTTCATCGCTTATCGGTATTGCCCGGACCTAGCGCAGCGGGCGCGGGAATTCGCCGCGGAGCATTTCGCGGATTTCGTGCGATTTCATGGCTCCGATCTCGCCCTTTTTCCTGACGGGCTGTCGGCGGCCGCTGCCGAACAAAAACGCCTACGCGTTTTCTCCGAGATCAAGGCTGGCGAAGATCTGGAAAAAATCCTCAAAAAACACGGCGTGAGACGTCCGGGACAGGGCGACTATCCACGCAAGTTCGTCGAAAGCGAAAAGGGAGTGGCCGTCTTTTACCATGAGGGTGAGGGAGTCGAAATGTTTACCGGCTACGGTATTCTGCTTTCCGGTTTGAAAAAAAAGGACGAACCGCTGACGCCAGACGAGATGGAAATCCTTCAGGCATTCGTCGAGGAGGACGCCATCAGTCCGGCCTTCGTCCGCCGCGTCATCCGGGTCGGAGGCTCGGGCCTCGAAAAGCTCTATTTTCTTACCAGTGGCGCGGACGGCGTCGAATATCTCCTGCGCCGGTTCAAAGGCTGTTACTACCGCAAACGGCCTCCCAATATCTCTCTCCGAGAATGAACAAGAAACGGCCCAGACGCGACGACGATCGTGAGGAACGCATCACGATGGAAATCATCGTGGACGCATACAATGAAAGCGAAGTCTGGACGGGCTGGTATTGCTATCTGGAGAATACGCTGGCTTTCCCCTTCGAAGCCGAATGCGTGAAATCCCGCAAGATGTCCCCGCTGAAACCCGGTGAGCGGGTGACCGTGCTGGGAATGCTGGACGACGACGAAGGAGACGGCCTCGGAGAAATGATGGTCGAGGCCGAATTGCGCGATTGCACGATGGGAATTCCCCTTGCGCAGATCAAAGGCATCGGCCTAGACGAAAAAACGGCCGAGGCAATTGCCGATTGGCACTATTGGGTGGCGCAGGGACGGCAGTTCTAACCGCTGCGGTGCGGAAATTGGCAATTGGCCGGCGGTGATAATGCCCCGTTTGTGCCCGTTCCAGGCGTACCCCCTCTATCTCTGCGACGGCGACGTCGCCGAGACGCAAGCTGCGTCGTTTTCCTTCAGAACGATATTCGATCGGTGCTGCCTTAACTCCTAGGACTTCGCACGCCAGAGCCGCCAGATGACCGCCTGCTTGGCCAGAGATGATTTGAGTCAAAGCATCCTGCTGACTTTGGTTTGCCCGTTCGTCCACATAGAGGGCAACTTTCCACTTGACCTCCAGCCAATGTTGCCGGGTGAATGGACCCGAGGTCACCACGGGCATCCTAGTGTGGGGTCCCGTAAATAGGATTGTATGTTTCTTCTAACATGGCCTCCCAAGCGCGGTCGATTTTTTCCATAACGCGGTGTGGGTTGGCCGTCCAGCGGTAGGGCTTCGGGTTAAGGTTATGATGATCAAGGAAGCGGAAAATGTCAGCCACCAGCGCTCCGACGCTGCGAAAACTGCCCGCGCGAATCACTTTACGGGTGATTTCGCCAAAGAAGCGCTCGACCAGGTTGAGCCAGGAAGAGGAGGTTGGGGTAAGGTGCAAATGGAAGCGGGCATGACCCTTGAGCCAGGCGATGACCTTGGGATGTTTGTGAGTGGCGTAGTTGTCGCAGATGATATGAATATCGAGTTCGGGGGAGACCTCGCGCTCGATCTTACGCAAGAAGGCCAGCCACTCTTGATGGCGATGACGTCCGGCGGTATGAGCAAACACCTTGCCCGAGAGATAGTCGAGGGCGGCAAACAAGGTGACCGTTCCGTGACGATAGTAATCGTGGGTCTGGGTACGAATATGACCTTGGCTCAAGGGCAGACCCGGTTGACTGCGCTCGAGGGCCTGACACTGGCACTTCTCATCGCAACAGAGCAGGAGGGCACGATCAGGCGGATTGAGATAGAGACCAACCACATCCCAGAACTTTTCTTCAAAGGCCAAATCCTTGGAAAGTTTGAAACTCCTGAGTCGATGCGGAGCGATCGCATGAGCCGACCACAAACGTTGCACGCTCGATTTGCTCAAGCCGGTTTCCCGCGCCATCGCGCGCACGCTCCAAGGTCCTCCGCCCGGAGCCTGCCGAGCCGCCAGACTGAGGGCCGAGCGAAGGGCCGCAGCCGCGAGAGTCGGCTTGCGCCCCCTTCCCGGGAGGTCCTTAAGCCCCTCCAGGCCCTTGGCTGCCCAACGCTTCCTCCAGCGACCGATCGACAAGAGGCTGACGCCCTGCTGCCGCGAAATCTCTTCATGGCCGAGCCCCTGGGCCAAGCCCAAGATGATTCTGGCCCTGAAAACATCCCGTTGACGGCTCGTCTTGGCGCTCACGATGCGTTCCAGTTCGCGTTGCTCTTCAGGGCTCACTGCAATCGGAATCGGGGCCGGCATAACCTCTCTTATGCCAGAAACGACAAGTTATACAATTACATTTACGGGACATTACACTAGCGCAATTGCGGGGCATTCTAGAGCATAAAAATTAATCATGAGAGTCATCGTTTTCGCCGGTCCGACCATTCAAAAGGACCAGATTTTGGGAGCAAACTGTCAACAGAACGGATACGGAGAACTTAGCGGGGGGCTTGCGCGTAAATTACAACCAAACCCGAACTTTGACCCCTTCAAGCCGCCTTTTCCAGGTCCGCAATTAGTCTGAAGACATTCGAACTCGGAATGCCAAGCTCACTCGCAATTGCGCGTCCGGTGTACCCTCGGGCCCGGAGCCGCGCCACACTATCGCGGTGCGCGTCGATAGTCATAGGCCGACCAAACCTCACGCCATGCGCCTTCGCGCGGGCAATACCCGCATTCACGCGCTCACGTATTACTTCGCGTTCGAAGGCGGCCACGGCGCAAAGAATGTTCATCTGCAGCGTAGCCGCCGAATTCGCCGACGACGTGTCGATACGTTGCGAAGGAACGCGCAACGCAACTCTTCGCAAGGGATTTGATGGGCTCTACGGATTGGTTACCGGTTGGGATTTGATGAGTGGAAAGTTCGCGCGCTTGCCAGCATCATGGAGGAAGCAGCTCGATGCTGGGCCTAAGCTCAGGAGCCCGGCGGCGTATCTGGCAGTTGGAGCGACCGATCCACCGGGTCCGCCATCGCCATCGCCCGCGTCTCGACTGAGCTTTCCTCGATATTGCTGCTGGGCTGTGATAAAGGAAAACTCAGTCATGAACAGGAACAGGAGCGGTCGGCTTCAACGAAGATGAATTCAAGGAAATGCTCCGGGTAATTGAGGGGGAGACTACTGCTAGGAATTTGCTTTTCACCGCGCCGCGCCGCAAACGGGCCGAGCGTCGGGTGGTGCGGAGAGTGAAGGGGTCCGAGCCGGGGCTGAAGCCCCGGCTTACGATTCCAACGACGACGTGACAAACGCGTCGATTACCTGGCGAAGCGACGCCATCGACGACGGGTTGGCTGGATCATAGAGATGCGTGCGGATCTTCGCGATAGCCGGGAAATACGCATGCGGCGCCCGGTTCTGGGTGATCACGAGCACCCGCCGCCCGACGGCCTGCGCCATCCCAAGTTCCTGCACGGCGTTCGTATTCAGGTTGGTAATATCGACCAGGACGTGGGTTGACGTGCAGACGTCCTCCCAGATCGCGCGGATGATGTCTTCCTGAATTCGTTCGTAGCCGATGCGAAACACCATCCTCTCAGCAGCGCACACGGCGCGCGCCATCTGCTGCGCCGGCTTCGCCCAGTCCCGAAATGCACAGGCATAAAACAGTGCCGGCGCAGTCGGATAGCGACCCGGAAACGCCGGCAGTAGGAGCGTCGGGGCGTCGGCGCCGAGGTCGGACGTGAGCCCTTCGAGTTGATCGCGCAGCCTGGTTGCGTCGCGTGAAAAATCCGTGGACGCGATCAGCGCGGCCGCCTTTCGCACGCGCTCTGCGCCGTGTGTCGAGAACTGCTCGCGCACGAAGTCCACCGTTTCGGGCACCGATGTTCCCGCGCCGGTCCGCTGCGGACTGTACATGGTGCGCCACAGCGGTTCGAGCGGCACGTTGGGGGTATTGCCCGACAGCAACGTGTGCGCCTGGACATCGACGTCGAACGGCAGCGCCTGACCCTCGCACTGAACCACCAGCATCGGGACACCCAACGCATATGCCCAGCCGAGCTCGTAGGCAACGCGCGCCGCCGGCGCGGCGGCCGCGAGCAGTTCGTCTTCTTGCGAGGCATCGAGGGTCCCTCGATCGTCAAGGACGCTGTACTCCGTGAAGTCGAACACGCCGATGTGTGCCGCGCGAAGCTCGTTCCAGCGCCCGTGGATCGGGTTGTCGTAGCGTGCACCCTCGACGAACCGCAGTCCAAGCACATTCGCGCCTTTGGCGATCACCGCGCGCACCGCGTCGCTGCCTGAGTAGAACAGGCCGTTTGGATCGCGGTCGATCGCGGGTGTCGGGAACGCGGGGCGAGCCAGAAAGACATGATTGCGGTGCAGCCATGTCTGCGCCTCGATCGCCAGCGGACGACAGACGTGCTCTTCGTGCGTGTGCAGCCGCTGATCCGTGATTGTGTCGTCGGCAAAGACGAGCATCGCGCTGGTGTAGCGGTCGAACAGCCGCCGGTGCTCGTCCGCATCCTGACTGGCGCCGGTGTCGGAGAGATCTTCCGCGTTGAGCAGCGCGCGTCCGACGTCGCTGAAATACAGTGCGAGCAGCTTGGCGTAGGGGTCATCCTTGAGCTGCGGCGCAAACGACACCTGCGCCGTAAATAGCGTATTCATCGTCTTCAGGTGCTTCCGCAGCTGCGCGGATACCGACAGGCCGACGGAGGCATTGTTCGATTGCGCCGCGAGGATCGCCTTTTCCGTCGCGTGCACCACCCCTTCGGTCGCAGCGATGAGATGGCCGAATTCGGGCGGCGCGTACGCTCGCGACATTGCGGCCCCATCCAGAAACGCGCGACACAGAATCAAATCGGTTTCGGGTGAACGTTCCGACTCGGGAAGCCGCGTGCGGAACTCCTCGAGCTTCGTGAAGAACTCGTTGCACTCGGCCCAGCGGCCGCCGGCATCGAGCGTCGCGCGCAGTTGTCTCAGCAGGGCGTCTACCGAAGGCTGGAGCGCGGCACGCGAGAGCGGCGCGACTTCCGCCGGCGGCGCAGGAATCACTTCACCGCGCGAGCGCGCATACACGTGCCTAGCAATTGCTTCGAGCTTGTACAGCCGTTCCACGGCCGCGCGCGCCTCCGGCTTGTCCGGCAAGGTGCGAGGTCGCGCGGCTTCGTGCTGTGACGCCCATTGCGGCGCCAACCGCTGGACCTTGAACAGCGCCGCCGCCGAAGCCGTGGTCACGGCGGCAATCATGCTCGTGACCGCTGCAGCGTCCATTGCGGCCAGCCGCTGCTGAAGCTCTCGCTGCATCTCCCCTTCGGGCAGCTCCAGGAGCGAGGCAATCAACGCACGATGATCGCTGAACTGACGGACGAAGTCTGTGGCCTGCTTGGCTTTATCTTTGACCCACTCGAGCATGCGAAGCGACAATTACGCTATCAGAAAGCAAATCGTTTGGCATCGCTATTCTTTCTGCCGAATTTTTTTGCGCCACGGATAAGCGGCGCATCAAAATTCTGAATGCGTTCCGTCCAATAACCCACACGCCAGTCAAGGGACTCCATTTGTTTTGTGTCGGTATTGAGAAAATGATTGGGGTGGGCGCGGGGGAGCCCAAAAAGCGAACCCCCTCCCCCTCTGGACGAACCGTGTTCCGGCAAGAATAGAGCGCGATGTCAGAACTTCCGAACGATTCATGAGCCAATGTTGCAATGCCCAAAGGCGCGAGTCTACCTCAGCGCGGGAATTCAGACGTAGCCTCGAAGCTCTTTGCCGACCTGGGGCGAACGCCCTTAGCTGGAACGACTCGAGTGCAAGTCAGATGTTTTCCTTGTGAGAACCCAACCCTTTGGACGCGCTAGGCGGCCACGAGATTTGACTGACTACTGGTCGAAAACTTTGGGCTATCGCCAGAAGTCTTTTAGGATTCCGTCTCGCGGAACACGGTAAACTTCAGCTTACGTTGCGAAGCACTGTGTATTGTTTACCGGCGTGCACCTCCAGGCCGCTATCACCGGAGGAGGATTTGATTCCCCACGCCGTTTAGGAAGGGCAACGCTTTTCCAGCCTTTTCTCTGTAGTGGGGAACCATCCCTATTAATTCCACCTGCCCAGTGCTCTCATCCTCTAGGCCACTCTAGTAGTTTGATCGTTTAGTCACAAGAAGTTATGTCGGAATCGTGCTTCATAACATCATATAACGCGCCCTAGGGTCTACTTCTCGCGTAAGCCGTTGATCTGCGCCCTCGAGCTGTCTTGGTGGGGAAGATGACGCTTTCTGCGGCTTGCAAGCTTTCTCGCGGCTGTCATGGCTGGCTGATCGCTTTCACCGCTCTCTCATCGAGCGCAGAATCGCCGGCGATCGATGGCCTGCTCTAGCGCGTGCTGCTCAACAGCGAATGACGCAGTGCGGTGTTCCGCGCCGACCCAAGCGTTAACCGTAGCAATAACGCGCCCGAGAGGGGGGATAGTTAGCGGGCAGAGTGACTCGGGGACACCACGGGCCTCACAGCGCTAAGGCGGGGCCTTTGCGCGCCCTTTTTTTCGAGCTCGTAATAGCCTCGAGGGAGTTCCTCCAAGAAGTCGATCACTTCCGCGCCAAAGAGAGCCGACGCGTATTCCGCTTAGCATAGACTAGCCTTGCGAATATCTCAGAAAACTTACCAAAAGTTGTACACGAATCGCAGATGTCTAAGTAGTAAACAGCTAACTGGTAACCAGTTGTGTAAAACCCTCTTTAGTACGGCTGCCACTGCGAGACGCCACGCGCGGTGTACTGCGCAAGTTTTTGGTTGTGAACGCATTTCGTGGAATCCGTGAACTTCACTCCAGCGGTTTTCGCCGCCATCTTGCCGAACATCGCCTAAGATATTGAATCGCAGATAGTTTTCATATCCCCACTCGCACATCGAGAAGTTCCCATCGCTGAGGGATCACGCCCTCGATTGAGCGATGCCAGAAGTCTTTGGCGCGCAAGCGCAACAAGCTACGAAGAAATGTCATCATTGGTTTTGTGTAGGGCTCGCGCGCTACTGGGAGAGGGTTTTCGACGAGGCGAAAACCGGGGCCGGGGGGAAAGTTGGACCCAAACCCAATCCTATCTCTCGCGATACGCTCGGGTTACCCGTCAGTAATGCGGTAACCGAGTAAGTATTACCGGGGTCCGTCGCCACCCCGGACGGGCGACTGCTGCGCAGGCCCAGAACGCCCCTTGCATCCCCTCCCGGGGAACTCTCCCCCTGCACCCCCGTCCGGAGGGACGCGGGGGGTGGGATGATAAAAGAGAGTCACCAACTACTCGCGATACGCTCGGGTTCGCCAGCTCTCCCGCTGTCGCGTGAGCCGCTGTCTACCGGTCCGTAGTGCGCAGCGGTAGTGTTCTTTGACGCTCAGACGCCGCTTGGCTTCGCTCAGGCGCCGCTCGGGCTTATGCACGTTAATGTAGGGAAAATACCCTACAGTATATCTATAGGATAACTTCCCTACGTTAGGTCGGAAGACGACTACGCAGTAGCGCTGCCTTCTTTAACGAACGCGTTCCCCGCCTTCCCACGGCCCTCCCTGACATGAATGCCGCGTTCTCCAAGTGCCGGTTCGAACTGTGGGTGGTGATAGACGTCCTTGTGGAAATCCATCCTGCTCATGCCAAGGGCACGGTAAACGTCGGAGAACTTGATGGTTGTGCGAGTATCCCTTTCGAGGGCGGCAAACAAGGTGACCGTTCCGTGACGATAGTAATCGTGGGTCTGGGTACGAATATGACCTTGGCTCAAGGGCAGACCCGGTTGACTGCGCTCGAGGGCCTGACACTGGCACTTCTCATCGCAACAGAGCAGGAGGGCACGATCAGGCGGATTGAGATAGAGACCAACCACATCCCAGAACTTTTCTTCAAAGGCCAAATCCTTGGAAAGTTTGAAACTCCTGAGTCGATGCGGAGCGATCGCATGAGCCGACCACAAACGTTGCACGCTCGATTTGCTCAAGCCGGTTTCCCGCGCCATCGCGCGCACGCTCCAAGGTCCTCCGCCCGGAGCCTGCCGAGCCGCCAGACTGAGGGCCGAGCGAAGGGCCGCAGCCGCGAGAGTCGGCTTGCGCCCCCTTCCCGGGAGGTCCTTAAGCCCCTCCAGGCCCTTGGCTGCCCAACGCTTCCTCCAGCGACCGATCGACAAGAGGCTGACGCCCTGCTGCCGCGAAATCTCTTCATGGCCGAGCCCCTGGGCCAAGCCCAAGATGATTCTGGCCCTGAAAACATCCCGTTGACGGCTCGTCTTGGCGCTCACGATGCGTTCCAGTTCGCGTTGCTCTTCAGGGCTCACTGCAATCGGAATCGGGGCCGGCATAACCTCTCTTATGCCAGAAACGACAAGTTATACAATTACATTTACGGGACATTACACTAGGTAGTCGAGCGCCTTCTTCACTCTACCAGTTAGTTTTCTCGGGACTGGTGACCAGTCTACTGTTTTGCACCGTGGAAAGATGGTGCCGTCCTCCAGCATAGCCGGGATACGACTCACGGAGTGCGCGATGACGTAGAGCTCCGATTTTTGGCATCCTCCATTCACGCTCTTGCGCACTCTCCCCCTACAGGCTGCCTGAAGGATAAGGTGTGCGTGCTCCGCGGCTCGAATCGCATCGAAATCGCAAGGAGGCAGAGCTTTTCTCTGTTCAAGTTTGCGGCTGGCTCTACCTAAGGCTTCGTAGTAGCTTACCTCGTAGAATAATGTCCCGGCCAAAATCACGTTTGGCACGTCGCAATACGCATTAGTCGCGGAGTGATTCCCCCAGTTCAGAAAGTTCACCTTACACTCCCTGTTACCAAGCGCCTTAATTACCCGCGAGGGCACGTCTATCTCGAGATATCGGGTGTATTTGTGGTAAACCACAAGCCACTCCTCATCGGGGCGGGTTCTAATTGTTGAAACTATGCCATCAATGAGCTGATTGCCGTTATCTTTCCAGGACTGCTTTCCTCCACCTCGTCTCCATATGTGAACCGTCAGGTTAAAGTAGTCCTTGTCGGCGCCCTTAAGCACAACCAGGTTTCCGATGTGTTGATCCCACATGCGATATGTCTGCCTTACGCGACCGCTCGCGTCCAATACCAATATTGGCAATAGGTCACTTGGCCACGTCTCTTCATAGTCTAGAACTGTGTTGCTACCCTCAGACCTAATGGATGCTGTCCTGCCCGAGAGAAGCCATAAGTCGATAACGGCGTCCCGCACCACCCTCTTTTCCTCATGAAATAGTTCCAAAACTTCGCTCACTTCGAAGAGTTCCTCAAAGTTAGGGACCTCGAGGAACTCTCGGTTGTTTGCCTTCTTTAGGCTCGCGATGAAAGCATTAATCTCATCAAAGAGCTTGTTCTGTTGCTTCCCGAAGACGTTAGTCATTGCCTCGATGAGGGTCACGTCCACGCAAATGGGGCGAGCCGGAAGGATGGCCTCATCCCAGATGCGCACCCGCCTCGCTGCGCCTCTAAAGTAGAACTCTTCTACGTCAGCAAACCTTTTTCCCCTGCTTCGACTTTCCAGCATTTGTTGAGTCGTAAAAAGCACCCTGGCTCGATTTTTGTCTTGATTACCCATGCTGTTGAGGTGGCTATTTGCTTCTGTGTTTGCCACAAGAACTGCAAACTGCTCATCCGCAAGCCTCATTTCGTCCGCGGTGGTCTGGATCTCAGCCAACCTGCTAAGGCATATAATTACCCCAACGTTTCCGTACCGGTCTAATTTCAGCAGCGCGCGGATGGAATGAATGATCGATTGCGTCTTTCCGACTCTCGGATCAAGACTGGATAAATATGCCGCCTCCTCGAGAGCGCCATCGGCCATCTGCTCGAGTGTCCGCACAACTGCCGCAAGCGCCTCCCATTGCGAAATTGACGGAAAGTGGTCGCGGTCAGCGAATGATTTACGCATAGAAGCCAGGGCCATTGCAGACAGGCTACGCTCACCTTTTACCGTTACAGACGACGCGATATCCCGCGGATCGCATTGCGCCTTCGGGCTGTTCCTCTCTTCTTCTGGTTCCAACCGTCTCATATAGATTCTTTTTTTGGCTAAAAGGTGCCTACCGCTCTCGTTCAACCGCGTAGCATGGTGGATTGAAGATTTTGGCCATGTTGCAGGGCACCTTGGAGAATTTCCCGCTCACCGGGTAGCCCCACCGCCTCGTCTCAATGCGCACTGTATCTTCCATTCGGAAGCGCACGCCGCGTCCCAGTTTTACGCTTCGCAGGACTCCAGCGCGTTCGCGCCGCCTCTTGATTGTCTCCGTGGACAGCCTCCAGCGCCTTGGCATAATTAGTTCTATTTATATTACGAAGTTAGTATCGAATGTGTGCAATAAATCTAATATGATGCCGATCATGGGGCGCAAAGGATTGGAAATCGTTAAATCAGCCTGTTTGAGAATCACGCTTGGTCGAGCGGTGAGGTTGCAGGCTGATTCGCCTACGCCCGTTTAATAACTGCAGCTAGCCGCCTTCGGTTTACTATCCCCAGAAGCCGTTCCGTAGCTATTTCGCTTCAACCTGTCGGTTAGAGGCAGTCGACCAGTTGCTGAAGAGGAGAGGAAGGGGACCGGATGAAGGCGCCGTCCCGAAAAGGAATAAAGCCGTCTACAACAGCTCCTTCTTCTGCGGTTCATGCGAGCTTCGTATTAGGCGGAGGGGGTTGCGGTATCCTGTTTTTCGTCGCTGACGACCCGCGGAAATGTAGTAGCATTCTCTGCGCCGAGCGGCTCGCTAACCTCAACCTTTACACGCTCTTTATAGTCTGCGAAGTGCATGGAAGTAACG
>CAVSXN010000025.1:0-230703 GCA_963731945.1 uncultured Verrucomicrobiae bacterium
GCGTCGTTTCCATGCTTTTTGGGATGGCGGTAGCGGGCTTCGGCCTTTTAGCGGGATTGGCAGTCGGTGTGCTTAGTGTAGTGAAGGGAGAGAAGATGCCGGCACTGGCACTGATAGCAATATTCCTTCCGCTTGGAATCGTCGCCTTACTCATTGTCGGGAGAATGCTCCCCTGTAGATTCCAGAAAGGGCGGTTCGGCGGAATGGCGGCGATCGGGGAACTCAGAAGTTGTCAGTCCGTGCGCACGTGCATGACCCCGACTTGCACATATGCACCGACCCAAGACGCCGGCCCGCTCCGACTCAAAGATGATCTCTTTTCATGGCTGACGTTTCTGGGCTTCGCCGCATTTTCAAGCGTGATCTCCTTCGAACCACAAAAGCCCAAAAATCTGCTGCAACTCGCGCCTGGCTGTTCGTAATCAATCTGAAGTGAGAATGAACGGGAACAATTCTATGAAACGCAGGGCACAGCCCAAATACAACAATACGATCGGCTGCATTGCCTTATGGGCCGCCGTGACGAGGCCCGAGGGGCGAACAGCAATGAAATGGCTCCGGTTGGCAGTTTGCGAGCGTAACAGGGCAAAAGCCCGATAAACCAGGTTCCGAAGTTCAAACGTCTGTGGTCCCGCGGACTGGACCAAAATTCGGGTCTCGGTGAATTCCAAGCCCTCACACAGGGAGTCAACAAGACTAATCCGGAAGAACCCGCACCGATAACGCGGGAATCTGTCGGCTCTTGTCGCATCCATTCCTATGCGCTTGAACCTTCAAGAGTTCTCTTTGGTCACAAGCGCCTTTTTCGTTGAGTTAAGCGCTTTAATGGTCCGCTGTGCTCAACGGCCTGCCGGATATCAATTGCTTCATTGCGTTTCGCTCGGATTGCCGTATCGCCTCGAATTGCCGCCGCAGTTGCCGCATCGCGGGCGCGTCCTGGCCATGCTTCTGCTCGCATAGCTTCAGCAGCTTTTTCACCCAGTCCTCATTTGTCACTGCGATCACCTACCTGTTACGCGCAAGCTCATTGAACTTGCGGCGACTCTCTTTAAGCGATCCGACCGCGGATCCCGCGGTCTCGGGGGCGTAGGGTCCCGAAGGAGCAAATCGTCACCGGCGAGATCTTCAGCGGCAACGTTCGCGACATGAAGTTCGTGCCGTTCCTCCGTCGAGGGAGTGCGGCTGAGGCTTTGCCGTCCTATCTCAGTCGCCTCTTCTTCGACTTCCGGGAGGGAAACCAGTTCACGGAAGCGCTGAGGATCGAATTTTCAGATAAGAAGCGCCCTCCTGCTTTTCGGAACATGGGGGTGGTGCGTTGCAGGCGGCGGCGGGAAATGGGGCCTCAGTCGAACGGGCTGGGCCTGCGAATCTCCCTGCGCGGGCGGCCCTATCAATTGCGCCCCGAGCTAAAAGAGTTTAAACCTCTCCTGAAGCGAAAATACAACATGAATAAAACGGCGCTTTCATCAGGCATCAGTGCCTGGGAAGCCGGACGACGTGAAGCGCGATGATCGCTTTACCGCCTCCGCGTACGACGCTTGCTGGATGCATGTGGTTGCCTCGCATTATTGCCAAGGCGAGACTGATTCAGAGTGGCGCCCTGCCTGCGGAGTATGAGACCCGGTTCTGCAGTCCCACCGGGGTGGATGCCCATTTCTTGAGTTTCTTCGGCCTTAAGAAGGAGGACGTCTTATCGGCCTCGCGCGGAAACGACGACGAGGTTGGCTCTTGGTTTGGCGAGCTTACCGCGCAACGTCCATCAATCATTTCGGAATGGAATTCTCTTGCGGAGAATCTTGGAAGACCCGGGTTCCCAATGGCAGAACGCCTGCCGGTTGCGCTTTCCACGGTCTATGCGCACTTGGATCGGTCGAAAATCACTTCGGTATTCGAGGCGCTCGAAGCGGATGAATCCGAAGCATAAGGATCCGATCAAAATTGTCAGAACCTCTCGAGGAAACAGACAGTAGGCCGGTCGAACCTCTTTCGGTCGCTGGGAGCATCGCAGCACGGCTCGGCGAAACGGAAGGCGTGGTGGCGGTGAGCCTGGGAGGATCCTGGGCACGAGGGACTGCCGAGAAAAATTCCGACATCGACGTCGGAATCTACTACTGGTCCTCCAAACCGCCCTTGGTGGAACGTCTCCGGCAGCTTGCGCGCGAGCTCGGCGCCGATGGCAACCCGCCGGCGGTGACCGATTTTGGCGAGTGGGGTCCTTGGGTGAACGGCGGGGCGTGGCTCAGAATTCGCGGGCTCAAGGTCGACTGGCTTTATCGGGATCTCGAGCGAGTCTCCAAAGTCATCGAGGACTGCTGCCGAGGCGTCGTCACCTGCGACTATTATCTGGGCCACCCTCACGGATTTCACAACCACATCTATCTCGCGGAGGTTCACTACGGCCGTCCCCTTCATGATCCCTCGGGAGCTCTTGCCGAGCTCAAGAAATCGGTCGCCGTCTACCCCGAACCACTGAAACGGGCGCTTGTTTCGAAGTATCTCTACGACGCCAACTTCATGCTCGAGCTTGCCCGCTCGACCGCATCTCGCGGCGATGTGTTTCACGTCACCGGTTGTCTGTTTCGCTGCGCGGCAGCGCTCGTTCAGGTTCTGTTCGCCCTGAACGAGACCTATTTCATGAACGAAAAAGGCGCTGTGAGCACCGTTGATTATCTCTCAATCAAACCGCCCTCTTTTTCATCGCGCATCACGGGCATCCTATCGCGTCCCGGTAATGTCCCGGATGCTCTGCTGGCGCGCGTCGATGCGATGGCGAGCCTGATCACTGAAACGTCCTTCCTTGCCGAGACGAGGTCATGAGGAGAAGCAAAGCACACCGAGCCTCGCGCCGCCCCGACGTGGCACACGCCGCGGCGCACGTCATACCTCTTCTCGAATGTCAGATGGGCCTTCAAAGCCGCTCCTGACTGAGGCCAGCCGGATGCTGAAGGCATTACCAACATCCGTAAGTCAGCCTCGATTGATTATGAGATTCTTGCCAAGGCACTTCGAGAGAGCGCTTTTGTCCGGTTCAAACGCGCTGATCGTGTGCGCGAAGGATCCAGCTCCAGGGGATGGCGCCGTGACTCAGCATCCAATCGTTGAATTGCTTCAGGGTCCAGCCTTCGCGGTCTACGAAACGGCGGTGAAGTTTCTCCACCTCGATGCGTCCGAGCAAGTAGCTCATCGGCACGGTCGGAGAACTGGTATACCAATTGACATCGCCCGCGGCGCGGGCCTTCGTGAAGAGAACTCCTTTGACTAGCGCCCTGCAGGCGCCTTCATAGCTCAATGAACCGCTGTGGAGTCCGCATTTTCATCCGTTCATCCTGACAAGGAAGTAACTCGTCACAGTGGGCTCGATTTTGATTGTCTGTGCCTGTTGGACTCGCAACTCTTCCGACAAAGGCCGCTTTTCGGCTTCTATGGAAGAAACAAACTTCTACCAGGGACCAACGGACCAACAAGCACCTGATTTGATGTAGATGGCAAGATAGTGCCGCGAAGCTTGCCGGATGGCAACTTTAGCGAGACAATGAAGATTCTGCATCGGGATACGACGGCAATGTTTGCTTCAGGCTGAAGGTGGATGAGAACGAAAAACGGCTCAGAGATTAAGGCATCGCGATGACAGACGAACAATTTGATGACCTGGTTGACGAGTTCGAAGACCAGCTCCGATGCAATCCCACTAGTTACCGATTCAAGGTTTCTCTACTGGCTATGCTGGGCAACGTTTACGTTAGCGCGATCTTGCTATTTTTTTTCGCCTTGTTGGCGGCCCTGATTGTCTCGATCAAGTGGCTCAACTGGATCGCAGCCAAGCCGATAGGATTGGTCTGGGTTTTCCTTTGTTTGGTCCTGAGGCCCTTATGGGGGGTAAGGATTGAGCCGCCCGCTGGGATCGAGATCACTGCCGATCAAGCTCCCGAGTTGTTCGCTACACTCAATGAATTGCGCAGCAAGCTAGGCGCGCCACGCTTTGATCACGTGCTGATCACCGAGGAACTCAATGCTACTACTCTGCAATTGCCGCGTCTTGGCATATTCGGTTGGTATCGTAACTATCTCATAATCGGCATGCCTTTAATGAAGTCGCTTACCTGTGAGCAATTTAAGGCGGTGCTTGCGCATGAATTCGGTCACCTCGCCAAAGGTCACGGGATACTGTCACAGTCGATCTACCGTCAACGCCTGCGCTGGAGCCGCCTCATGGGCGTGTTGGAAGCCACTGAAAGCAAAGGCAGCTTCCTCTTCATGCCGTTCCTAAATTGGTTCGTGCCCTATTTCGGGGCCTTTTCCTTTCCGGTGGCCCGAGCGAATGAATACGAAGCCGACGCCATCTCTCTGCGGCTCACCTCGTCGCGAGCCACCGCAGAAGCACTGACCAGCATTGAAGTTGTAGGCGGTTATCTGACCGATCTTTATTGGCCACTAATCGATGCGGATTTCGGCGAAGAATCGCAACCCAACAGGAAACCATACTCTGAAATGAGCCACGCATTCGCTACTCGCCTCAATAGACTGACTAGTGCACTCTGGCTGGGCCCGGCAATGGCCAGGCCAACCACGTCGGAAGACACACACCCGGCTCTGAGCGAACGCCTCTCGGCCATCGGAGAGGAGCCGAGTTTCAGCCCTCCGGAGCCGGGTCAAGCTGCTGACGCATTACTGGCTCCTTCCTTGGAGGCGACTATCAACGCCTTAGACGGCAAATGGAAAGACAACATCCTTTCTACATGGGAGCAGCGGCATCAAGAAATTCAGGAAGCTCGGCGCCGCCTTGTGGAGCTAAACGAGAAACACGTGACTGGTGTCGATCTCACGCTAGAAGAAGCCTACGAGCGTGCCGAGTTGACCGAATCCATAGGGAAAAATGCCGATGCGGCCCTCGTCCAGTTTCGCGCCCTACATGAAAGCGCCCCGGACGATGCCCGTATCTGCCTTGCTTTAGGCTCGCGCCTTATGATGCGCAATGACGGTACAGGCTGCTCTCTGGTCGAGCGCGCCCTTCAATTCGACGAAGACCATCTGCTGAAAGGCTTGGAACTATTGTGCGATTATCATTGGCGCAATGACCACACGCAAGAATTTCACGCTTGGAACCAACGCTTGATCGAGCAAAGCGAACTTCAAAACGCTGCTTACAAGGAGCGCATCCGGGTTACTCTCGGCGATAAATTCGAACCGCACGGGCTTTCCGAGGAGACACTCGCCGAATTGGTTGCTCAACTTCGCGCGGTCTCCGGGCTCCGTGCCGCTTACTTCATGAGGAAACACGTCATGCACTTCCAGGATCGCCCGCTCTACGTGCTCGGTTACAGAGTTGCTGGCCTCTTTTCTTCTCAACGCAGCAAACGCGCTACGGAGGCATTGGAGCGAATTGAGAACTCGGTGCAGTTCCCCGGCCAGACGTTGTTCATCAATGTCGACGGTGACAACTACAAGTTCAGGCGGAAGTTCAGACGCATGCGACACACTAAGATCCTGCGCACACCTTCCAGCGTAGCGATGACAATAATCAAAACCGCCTTCAAAAAGCTCTTTGGGGTCCTCGCGGTTCTTTTGGGAATATTTATGGCTCTAATCGTTCTCAACGATATCTTCCGTTTCACTCTATTAATTGAACCAAAGGACTCTGGTCTTGGGCTCAGTGCCGCTCGCCTCCTGATGGCCCTGATAATAGCGACAGTTGGAACGAAGTGGTTAATAGATCCCATAGATTAGATTCTCGCCCGTTCCTAGCCCCTGCGGTGTCAACGGCAACACCATGGCGCGAGAGCCGCTGTGAACAACCCTCAGCTGAACGAAGCGGCACGCGCCAACTGCGTCCTTAACAACTGTTTCACTCATGGTAGTTCTCGTCTTTGCGGCCATCGCGATAATACTTGCCTGCGTCGTCCTTCTGATCGGCGAGGTCCGGCGCTACCTGGCGACCGCGAGGAATAAACAGCCAGGAAGCGCTCGCGCTTACACTTTCAAGAGCCCGAAAGTAAGCTGGCCGAGCATAACATGGATAATCTCCTTGACGCTTCTGTGCGCTGGGATCATTGCATCCGGCTACCTCTATCCCAGGACAGTGTTTCTTCCAATCGCCCCGGAGCCCGCTTCGAGCAGTCCTGGTTATCTACAGGGCTACAATCTCGGGTTCGGCCTGCTAATTTGGCTCATCTTTGCCTACACCATCGGTCGACAACAAGGCCGGGTGGAGGCTGCAATTTCGTTCTTGGCGATTTCCAGCTCAGTTTTTGTCACCGTGCGAATTGCCGATCGGCAAAGCAGCATCGCGATGAGCGAAATCCAGAGACAAGTATCGTCGCTTGCAGGGTCCGCTACTGGTACGCAAGCACTGCCGCAGCGCAGTGAGGCGCACTCAGCTAGCCCGAGGGCGAGAGGCGAGTTCGGCGAAATAGAACGATTCGTCAAGACGTGGCTTAACCAGATGGCATCCCTGCAGGAGGACTATGTAGGGGAACTGGCTGAGATCGGTTGGGAGACGATTCTCGACCCCGAAAGGCTGGCGCGCGACTCGACTTTGATCATGAGTAACCTGATCGTGCAAAAAGCTAAAGATAGCGTCGCCAAGTACAGGACTTGGACGTATGTCTTCTATGAGAATACTCGTCAAGCAATCCCAAACTTATCTGTAAGTGAACGGGTGAGACAAGAAATGGCGAATGGCTTCGATTATCTAAAGGTGACGGCGCATGCACGGCATGACGCATTATGGGAATACGAGTCTCGAATCATTGCAACCGTTGAGCAAATTTTTGTCCTTTTGTCTTCAAGACGGGGGGCCTGGGTTGTCGAAGATGGCCGAATCGTCTTTGCGAACCAGAGTGATCTAACCCTATTCAATTCTTACATGACCACAATTGAGAAATTGACAAGCGAACAAGAGGCATTTGAGAAGCAGAATATTGAAAAAATCACCCAGGAGCTGGACCGCCTTTATTGAAACAATGTTCAGCTCTAGAAGCGGAAACAAGCATGCATGCTCGTTTGCGACTCTTCCTGAGCCAATCTGATCGGGAACATCGGCGATTGCGCTCAATGAGTATAGTTGACGATGTCGACTCCGAAGCGCCGGCCGGGCTGATGGGCCTTGACCTCGCGATAGGCATGGCCGTCCCAGACAATAAATGCCATGCCTGGCGAATCGGAAAAGCTACGCACTGCTTCGTACTGTGCAACGTTCTCGGTTTGATATCCATCGAGAGCCACAACCACTTGATCGCTGGACAAGCCGTTTGCGGCCATGGTGGCACTTGTTTTGTAGAATCGCATTCCGTTTTGGGGAGGACGCGCGAAGGATGAGAGCGTGACTGATTTTAACCCGGCCGGAAAGACCTCTCGGACCGAGGCATCAAATTTCGCCTTAAAGCCAGCGTCTCCTTTGGCGGCCATCGTCCGGTAAAAAGCGATTAAAGGTCCTGAATCATGGTACCGCTCCTGGATCTTTCTTCCATACTCCTCGGCCTGGTCAAATTCTCCCATGCGAAGGAGCAGATTCAACATCGTGGTTAGCCCTCTCCATGAATAGACTCCGGCGCAGTACTTGGCAATGGCCATTGCCTTGCCTTTTTGGCCGTGGTCGTAGTAATAATTGACGAGCCATTCCATCTCGTTGGAAACAGCGATACGGTCCGTGCCCTTGTCAAACCATTGCTGGTATGTAGCCGCGGCTTCACTTGCGCGGCCGCGACTCAGAAAATCGCGTGCAAGGGCTCGATACCTTTGCGGATCGAGCGCGGCGGCCTTTTTCTGCAATGTAATCCGGTCGTCGAAGTTAAGATCGCTGGCCTTGGCGGCCCAGTTTAGCGCCGGTAGATAGTAATCGAGCATAGGCCCCATGATTTGCTGCACTTGCGTGTACGTTGGGTGTTCCGAATAACGGCTGATCAGTTCGAGTTCCGCGACCCGGTACTGGAGCGGCGCAATTTCGTAAAGTTTGTGAATGGCCTCCGAGCGGTTCTTAAGATCGGCGGCAAGATATTCTAAGCGGGCGAAGGCACTGTAGGCCGTACCGTTTAGAATCGGCGGAGAAAACCAAGTGCGAACGGTATTCCGAAAAGAGATCAGGAAGGGATCGTCGCCACGGACAATTTCGTCTACGAACGGTTGGGCCCATTCGGGATGTTGCGCGAAAGCGGCGGCGATCGCCTCAGGATCATTGGGCCGCTTGAGACGGATGGCTTTGATCCCGCGAAGATAGGGGAAAAGGCAAAGTTGCGAAAAAGCATTAGAGGTGGCCGTTTCGAATTGGTCGGCCTGATCCTGCACTCCCCATTTGTTCTGGAGAAAATCGCCTGTCTCCACCAGGGCATGGCAGAAGTGGCGCTGGAGAAATTGCGCCCACATCCCATTGCTGATGACACGCAGAGTCGATGCGCCGGACGAGCCGGTCATCAGGACGCCTGCGGGAGTCTCGTTAAGCGCGACAATGAAAGAATCCTTATTAAAACGGTTCGGGAACGTCGCCTGCATCAAGGCGAGTTCCGACCCAACTGAAGGCGACGCATAGACATGCCCTGCGTCAACGGAAAAGGAAAATTCGAGAACAATTCGCGTCCAGTCCTGACGGGGCCGAACCCCACTCTTTTCGATCCAGCGTATGGCCTGATCACTACTCACCGCCTCGCAGAGTGCGCGGAAGTATTCGACCTGCTCGAGACCCGAGCCCTTTTCGGGCTTATCAACGAGACGCCAGTCGCGCGAATTACGCATCCGTGCGGCCCGCAGCCACGCACCGAGTTCTTTGGGCGCGCGGGTGATCTTCGTCATACGGTCCAGTTGTTTGGCACACTCCTTCTTCGTGTCTGCAATCAGGCCCACGAGGCATTCGGCCAACTGTCCTTCGACCACCAAACTTGTCCCGGAATTGAGGCTGTATGCTACGGCGAGGTGGGCAGTGGCCTGATTACAAATATCGCGCGGGTCCCAGAACCATCCGCTATTCTCTTTCATCGCCAGCGTCCCAAGAAGGAGGGCGGCTTGCTGTTGGGCGAGGGTATTGTCTGGCTCTTCGCTCAGCCATTGGGAAATCCGGACATTTTCCGCTTCGATCGACGATTCGGAGAAATCGAGCAGGTTGCCCAGCGGGTTTCCTTTTGATGTCCTGCTCGTGGGTGCATCGACTTTGAGCTGATTCATGACCGCCTCACAGAAAGGCACGTAGGCTTGGGACGACCAGATTGAGCCCGGAAAATGGAGCGTGCCGTTTACGGTTACCTTTTTCGCATGCACGGTTACATCATAGGCTGCCTTATCGCCCTCGATTTTTTTTACGGACACCTGATCCGGCGTGATAATCTCGCCTTTCCTGTCGACGATGAAGGAGAGGAGTTCGAAGGCATTACGGCAAATCGATCCGATGATCCATTCCTGCTCTGTGCGATAAGGTCTCTTGAGAACGTAGACGTCAGGCGCCGCACTTGATGTCGGGCCAGCCGGGCCGTCCCCCCCTAGGAGCGAAAAACTTGCCAAAAATAATGTCGCGCCCAATAACACTCGCAGGTTCATAAATGGAGCATGAGAGGTTAAGCAGGAAAACTACAACGTGTAAAGGCGATGACTCGCCTGCGTCAGATCTGCCACTTAGTCAGGGTAGGTTGAAGTCGCCCTTTTGCATCTTTGCTACTCTATCCCTATCGTTCGCCGCTTCTATAGGCTCCGCTTCTTAGTTCCTTCAGAAGATCGGCACTCACTGCGACTTTGGCTCACACAAATGTCCGGTCGGATTTGCAAGTGATGCGCTTACGCATCTTGAAGAAGCTCAGTGCACGGTCTTCTGGCTAAACGGAAATTGGCTTTGGTCGGCCGAAGTGACGCGCTCAGAGACTCCTCACCTTGTCCGTTTGAAAAGTTTTATCGTAACTATAAGTCGGGGTTCATTACTGACGCTTCAACGATGAGTATCACCCAAGAGCGAATCGATAAAATTCAAGGGAGATTGGCGAAGAAGCAGCAAGAGAAACTTCTGGAAACAAGAAGTGATCTATTAGCATCGAGATGGGTAGGGGTTATGCGAAAAGGCTGCGGCGGAGGAGTGGCGGTGCGCTGCGATCTTCAAGGTCAAGCTGCGATCGGAAGAGGTTCCTGCTATGGCTGATTCGGTTAATCGAGAAGCTTTCTTTCGGTTTCAAACGCGCTGATCGTGCGCGCGAAGGATCCAACTCCAGGGGATTGCCCCGTGGCTGAGCATCCAATCGTTGAACTGCTTAAGAGTCCACCCTTCGCGGTCCACGAAACGGCGGTGAAGTTTCTCAACCTCGATGCGTCCGAGCAAGTAGCTCATCGGCACCGTCGGAGAACTGGTGTACCAATTGACATCGCCCGCGGCGCGGGCCTTGGTGAAATGCACGCCGTTCACGAGCGCCTTGCAGGCGCTTTCATACGCTCAATGAACCGCTGTGGAGACCGCAATCGATGACGATGCGGTGGGCGCGCCAAAGCGCGTCGTGGATCTGCTGCAAGCGGGCGTGCGGACCCTCGACCAGACCTCGCTCGACGGCAAGTTGCTCGCACCACATCGTCCAGCCTTCGTAGAAGATCGCGTGCGCCGCCAGGCGGCGCAGTTTGCTGGGGTGGCGGTTTTGAATTGCGAATTGAAGGTGGTGGCCCGGATAGGCCTCGTGGACGCTCGTGAGCTCCAGGCCGAAATGTTGCCGAATTTCCGAGAGCTTCTTCTTGGGATCGGAAACGCCCAGGCTGAGATCATTGACCCAAAAAATGCCCTCCTGTTTTTCGGAAAACGGCGGCGGCGGATTGTAGGCGGCGGTGGGAAAATGGTGCCTCAGAAAGGGCGGAGCGGGCAGGACTTTGAGCGTTTCACCCCGCGGGAGTGACGCGATGCCGAGTTCCGCGAGCTTGGCTTTGATCGCGGAGGTGGCGCTGCGGTATTCGTCGAGGAGCGGGCGTTGGGGAGTCCATTTTGCCGCGGCTTCTTCGAGGATGTCTCGTGTGTTCTTGCTGCCATGGCGCGCGGCCTCGCGCTCGAGGCGATAGCGCAATTGACTCACCAGACGCTCTCCGTTGGCGAGCGCCTCAGGCAGGGTCCAATCAAAACCGAGGCGCTCGCGCATGAGAAACTCGAAGTTTGCGCGGCCAACGCTGTAGCCCTGGGCGTCTCCCGGATGCTTGCGCTCGATGCTCTCCGCGTAGCGGCCGAATGCCCCCGCAGCGGCGGCCAAAAGACGCTTTGTGCGTTCCGGCGAACGGGCGTGCTGGAGCAATTCCGCTTCGATCTGATTGAGGAACTCCACGGCGCCTTCGCAGGAGCGCCGCGCAAGTTTGGTCCAGAGCGGAACCGGGCGATTGACGGAGGCCGCACCGGCCGCCAGGTAGTCGGGTATCCTGGCCAGGCGCGATTCGATGGCCGGCAGGACGGCGCCAAGATCGTCCGCATTCCGGATTACGAGATCGAAGATGGAATCCACCGCCGCGTCGCAGTGGACCTGCGGGTTGTTGCGCCATCGCTGAAGATCTCTTTCGTTCAGCAATTCGGTGCGAAGCATCGCCAGGAAGGTCCGCCGGTCCAGCCAGTCGTCGCCGCCAAACGAGGCTTCCGGCAGCTTTTCGGCCGCGGCGAGCGTGCGCTCGGCCAGGCGAATCTGGGCGCGGCGGGCAGGGATATCATTTTTGCCGAGCCGCGAGTTGAACTCGTCCAGGCCAAGACGGCTGGCCGACTCGGGAAATCGCTCGTGGGTCTCTTCAAGAAACCGATCGACGAGGCCCCGGAATGCGCGAACGTTTGCGTCGTCGGCCGCGGCAAGAAATCTGCCTGCGGAGGGGATGCTCACTGTGAGGGAGTCGGGACAATCTTGCCGTCGCTGTCCACGGGGCCCAGCGCGATGGCTTCGGCGCTGTTGGCGAGATCCCGCATTTTCTTCACCTCGGCCTCGGTCGGCGTCCGGCCTTCGGCTTCCGCCGCAAGATCGCGGAGGCTTTTGATTCTGGAGGTAAAGGTGGAAACAAATTCGGTTTTCTTGAGCCGCGGATGCAGGGTATCGAGCCGGTCGATGTAATAATCCATGACCTCGAGGCGTCCGAGGATGAGCGCTTTATCGGGGTTGTAGCTTTGCGCGCAGCTATTGGCAGCGAGCTGAAATCCCCGCAGCCAGCCCCCGAGGCTGATCATATGGGACATCTGCTCATCGTGGAGATCGAGCATGGATTTTTCAACATCCTCCTGGGTTCGAACGAGTTCCTCGCGCATTCCATGCCAGTCGCCCTTTTCGCTGTATTCGAAAAGGCTCTTGCTGCGTTTTGTCAGGCGATCTCCCACTCCGAGCGCGCGCGACTGCCGGATCAGTGCGCGGCCGATATCCTGGACGTCTTCGGACCGCTCGGCGATCGTGAGCATGAATCCGTCCGCCACCAGCGCGCCAAAGTGCAGCGAAGTTTGCAGCCGGTTGTCGTAAACGGCATCGCGCGGATTGGCTGCGATGATCTCGAAGGGCGCCGGAAGGAAGTTCCCAAAGTCCTTCAAGATCTGAGCAATGGAAGGAGCCGTGATCTCGTTTACGCCCAATTCGTCGCGCATGAAATCATCGGAAGCCTCCTCGAGCTCTTTTTCGACATCCTGTTGGGCGAACGACGCCGTCACCGCGCCGAGCGCGGCGAGTGCGACCAAGAGGCGGCGCGAGATCATTCCGGCGGGACTCAATACCCGATTTCCGTGATAAGGCAAAGAACTTGTCGCCCGCAGCGGGGCTGAAGATAGTGACGGCATGACAGTCGGGGTCCCAAAAGAGATAAAGGAACAGGAATTCCGCGTGCCGCTGTTGCCTTCGGCCGTCTACCAGCTCGTGAAGCGAGGCCATCACGTCTTGGTGGAAGCCGATGCCGGTTCGGGGATCGGATTCGGCGATGCCGACTACCGGGCGGCGGGTGCGAAAGTCGTTCCGGAGCACGACGAGGCCTTCATCGGGGCGGATATGATCGTGAAGGTCAAGGAACCGACCGAATCGGAATGCGATCTGCTGCGCGAAGGCCAGATCCTCTTTACCTATCTTCATTTGGCCGCGAACAGAGCGCTCACGCAGTCTCTCATCGCGACGGGCGCAACGTGCATCGCTTACGAGACGGTCGAGGTACACCGGCGCCTGCCGCTTCTTGAACCGATGAGCGAAATCGCCGGCCGGATGTCGGTCCTCGTGGGCGGATACTTCCTCGCAAAGCATAACGGAGGGAAGGGCGTGCTTTTGGGCGGTGTTCCCGGGGTGCTCCCAGGACGAGTCGTCGTCCTGGGCGGTGGGACGAGCGGCGTGAACGCGGCGCGCATGGCGACCGGCCTCGGGGCGGACGTGACGATTCTCGAGGTCGACCTCGAACGCATGCGCTTCCTGGACATCACCATGCAGACCGCGCACACGCTGTATTCGAGCGAAGCGAGTCTCGTTGAGATTCTGCCCAATGTCGATCTGCTCATTGGGGCGGTGCTGGTGCCCGGCGCAAGGGCGCCGAAGCTCATTTCCCGCGAGATGTTGCGCAGCATGAAACCGGGAAGCGTCCTCGTGGACATCGCCATCGATCAGGGCGGCTGCGCCGAAACCTCCCGCCCGACCACGCATGACCACCCGGTTTTCGTTGAAGAAGGGGTCATTCACTACTGCGTGGCCAACATGCCTGGGGCGTATGCCCGAACGGCGACGCAGGCGCTCGTTAATGTCACCTATCCCTTCATCGAAACGCTCGCCGACTTCGGTCTGCCAGAGGCGACCAGGCGCCAGCCGGCTCTAGTCAGCGGCATCAATATCATGGGTGGCCGGGTGACCTGCAAGGCCGTGGCAGAGGCGCATGGGATGGCGTATGCTCCCGTCTCGTGACCAATGACTCTCGAACAGCAAATTCTTGAAATCGGCTCGAATGCCCGCGCCGCGGCGCGCGCCCTCGCCTCGCTGGAGACGGAGCGCCGCAACGCCATCCTGAGGGCCATGGCAGACGAACTGCTCAAGCGAACTCCACAGCTGCTCGAAGCGAACGAAAAGGATGTTTCGGGGGCAGCGGAACATGGCTTGAGCACGGCCGCGGTCGACCGGCTCCGCTTGACCGAATCGCGGATTGCCGCCATGGCCCAAGGCATTGGGCAGGTCGCCGAGCTGGCGGATCCTGTTGGGCACTCGATCAGCGAGTGGACCCGCCCAAACGGTTTGCGCATCGCGAAGGTGCGGACGCCAATCGGCGTAATTGGGATCATCTACGAATCGCGTCCGAACGTCACCAGCGATGCCGCCGTGCTCTGCATCAAGACGGGAAATGCGGTGATCCTGCGCGGCGGCTCCGAATCTCTGAGTTCGAACCTTGCCATCGCCAGCGCCCTCCAGGCCGGGGGCGCGAGCAAAGGTTTGCCGGAGAATGCCGTTCAGCTTATTCCCACAAAGGATCGGGATGCGGTCGCCCTCATGGCCGGCATGAACCAATATATCGATCTCATCATCCCACGCGGTGGGCGGTCGCTAATCGAAACGGTGGTCAAACACGCCCGCATGCCCGTGATCAAGCATTATCACGGCGTGTGCCACGTGTATGTGGACGATGAGGCCGATCTCGATATGGCTGAACGCATTGCATTCAACGCAAAGTGTCAGCGCCCCGGAGTTTGCAATGCCATGGAGACGCTTCTGATTCACCGCGATGTTTCCGAAGCGTATTTCAGAAAGGCCGCTCCCGGATTTCAGAAGCAAGGCGTCGAGATTCGCGCCGATGAGACGGCCTACGCTGAGCTCTCAACCCTCAACTACCAACCCCTCCGCCGCGCGGAGGAACAGGACTGGTCTACCGAGTATCTGGACACAATCATGTCGGTTCGTGTCGTGGACGATCTCAATCAAGCGATCGAGCACATGGAACGCTATGGCTCGCATCATAGCGACGCAATTGTCACCAACGACCCGAAGGCCGCCGAGCGCTTCCTCAGTGAAGTGGATTCGGCGACTGTCTTTTGGAACGCTTCGACCCGGTTTAGTGACGGAGGGGAATTCGGGTTTGGCGCCGAGATCGGAATCAGCACGGATAAGCTCCATGCGCGCGGGCCGATGGGCCTTGAAGAACTGACCACCTACAAATACGTTGTGCGCGGCGACGGCCAGGTTCGCGAATGAAAGCGACACGCGTTGTTTACGAAGGTTACGTGCAGGGAGTAGGCTTCCGCTGGACCACCAAGCGCATCGCCCAAGGATACGAAGTTTGCGGTTGGGTGCGCAACCTTCCGGACGGCCGGGTGGAAATGCAGGTAAGCGGTGAGGAAGAAGAGGTTGAAGCATTTCTGACGGCAATCCGCGAGAGCACGCTTGGCGGCCATATCGCCGCCGAACGGGCTGCCGAAATCGAAATTCCCGGTCCCTTCAAAGGCTTTCGCATCGTCTAGTGAACGCTTTAGCCGTCTCCGTCTCCGGGCTGACCAAGCTTTATCCCGTGCCAATGCGCTGGCAAAAAGTGGTCGCGGTCAAGGATCTCAGTCTCGAGGTTCGGGAAGGCGAGATCTACGGGTTGCTCGGTCCCAATGGGTCCGGGAAGAGCACGACCCTAAAGGTCCTGCTGGGACTGGTTACCCCCACTCGCGGAGAGAGCAAAATCTTCGGAAAAGACAGTCGAGATTTTCGCAGCCACGCAGACGTCGGCTTCCTTCCCGAAAATCCCTACTTCTACAAGTTTCTCACGGGCGAGGAAACCTTGCGGTTCTATGGGAACATCTGCGCCCTTCGCGGCAGACAACTGGACGCTCGGATCGCAGAGCTTCTTGCCCTCGTCGGACTCGAGGACGCGAGGAAACGGCGCATCGGCGGCTATTCAAAGGGTATGCTGCAGCGCATCGGCCTCGCGCAGGCCCTTATCCAAGATCCCCGACTGATCGTTCTGGATGAGCCAACCGCGGGCGTGGACCCCGTGGGCTCGCATCAGATCCGCGATCTGATCCTTGAGCTGAAGAATCGAGGGAAGACCGTTCTGCTGACTTCGCATCTGTTGGAGCAGGCGCAAGAGGTCTGCGATCGGGTCGGCATTATGTCGAAGGGTTCAATGGTTCGGGAGGGAAGGCTCGCAGATTTGATCACCGTTGAAGCTCAGACGGAATATCTCGTCCAGGATGCACCCGCTGATCTTGCCGAGAAGATCGCCACGCTTGCGAACGCTTCCGGCGCGAAGCTGGTGGAAGCGCGCAAGGCCAAGCTGACGTTGGAACGCGTGTTTCTCGACGCGACCCGCCAGGAGAAATGACGAGAGCTGGGGAACACCCATCCAGCGCTCAATTGCCATGAATTACTTCATTACTGGAACGGACACCGCGGTGGGAAAAACGTATGTCGCGTGCCTGCTCACGCGGGCCTTGCGCCGGGCGGGCTTTGATACCGTCGCGCTCAAGCCGATCTGCTGCGGCTCGCGCGATGATGTGGGGGCACTTTGCGGAGCCTCGGACAATGAACTCTCGGCGGACAGTTCCAATCCCCTGTGGTTTCAGAGTCCGGTGGCTCCGATCGTCGCGGCGCGTCTGGAGAATCGCGATATCGACCTTGAGGCTCTTGGCGCCTGGTTCGAGCATCATCGGAAACGGCGGCGCTCTCTGCTTGTCGAGGGGGCGGGAGGCTGGCTGGTTCCTCTCACGTCGAAAGCCACGGTGGCGAATCTCGCCGCGCTCTTCGGGCTGCCCGTGCTCCTCGTCGTGGCGAACCGTCTCGGCTGCCTGAACCACACCCTGCTGACGATCGAAAGTATCCGGGCGCGCGGTCTTGATTGTCGCGGAATCGTCTTCAACACACTCCCCGGCAGCCCGAGCACCGCGACAGAGACCAATAAGCGCGCGCTGGCGGAAGTCTGCGACGTGCCGATTCTCTTCGATATTAGCCCGGGCCAGCGCCGGATCGAACTGGCCGTTGCGTGAAGCCGCCCCGCATCGATTACGATTTCAGCAACTCCTCGAGCAGTTTTTTGCGCCGTTGGTGTTCTTCGTCGCTGATTACCGAGACCAGCACACTGCCTTCAATCTCAGGCAGTTCAATCCAGGACCGGCAGCCCGCATATTTCTTCTCATTCTTCAATCGAAGGGGCGGATCAAGCCGGTACACGCGAACGAACGCCACATGGACCCCCTCGGTTTCAGTGTAGCGATAGCGCTCTTCGAGGACGCTTTCGCGAAGCACGTGAAACGCCCGCAGGCGCGTTACGCGCTCCCAATCCGTGAGAATCGTGCTCCACTCGACGCTCGCCGTGTAGCGCACCTCCAGTTCCTCGCCAGGGTGGTCGGGCACGGGGCTATCGGGCGACAACGTGGTTTTTTCCAGCTGCTCGTGAAACCAGGTGGGAAACAAAAAGAATTCGTCGTGCCGAAAAGCAAACCCTTTCTGGCCCTCGGCGATGCCGCCTTTACGAATGATCACGCTTTGCAGGCCGGTGCCCAGCGCCTCGCAGATTACGGCCCATTCTTTGAACGCGGCGTGCATGGAAGTGTAATACACTCTTTACAGGACCTCTTCATCAAAACGAAATAGGATTCCGCCATGTTTCATCGATTCGACCTCCACGTCCATTCATACTTTTCCGCTGACGCCGCCAGCGCTCCGGAGGAACTGATCGAGGCGGCGCGTGCTCGGGGGTTGAGCGGCATTGCCATCACGGACCACGATAGCTGCGAGGCGCATGAATATCTGATCAAGAAAGGCCTGGAGCGGCTTGACGGACAACCCGCGCATGGTTTTTTGGTCGTTCCGGGAGTGGAAGTTTCGACGGCGGACGGTCACCTGCTCTGCGTGGGGGCGACGCTTCCGGTGATGCACGGAGAACCTGCCGCCAAAGTGGTCAAAGCCATCGAGGACCGCGGCGGCGTGGCGATTCCCTCGCATCCCTACGATCACTGGCGCTCAGGAATCCGCGAGGAAATTCTCGATTCGCTCGACCTCAAGGCCATCGAGGTGTTCAACGCGGCCGCCAAGAAGGAATTCAACGAAAAGGCGCTCGCCTACGCGACCGGGCGGCGTCTTTCGATGACGGCTTCCAGCGACGCACATCACGCCTCCGCGGTTGCCGTCAGCTCGACAAGCTTCGATTTGCAAGAGCTGACCCTGGCGGATCTGATTGGTGGTCTGCGCAAAGGCGGCACTCCCGAGGGCCGCTATCTTTCAATGCGCGAGGCAGTAAAAAAGCAATTCGGGACCTGGCTCCGTCCTTCCAGCCGCAAACCGTTCTGAAAGCAGGGTTGCAAACAGGTGTGTGGCTGCTATCGGAAAGACATGCGTTTGCTCACCGTTTTCCTCTTGTCTTGCTTCCTTTTCGCCGCGTGCAAGAAGAAGCCCCAGGCCGGGGCTGCCACGAGCCAGGAAGCTGCCCAAGCCCCGTCGGCTGCGCCCACGCCGGAACCAATCGATCTGAGCTCGCAGGTGGTCGTGCTTTGCTATCACCGGTTCGAGGATAAGCCGAAGGACAGCCTCGCCATCAAGCCGAGTGATTTCGAGGTCCACATGCAGACCCTCAAGGACAATGGCATCACGGTCATTTCCATGGCGGATTTTCTGGCCTGGCGGCGCGGAGAGAAGGGAATCCCGGCGAAATCCGCGATCGTGAGCATCGATGACGGCTATATCTCGGGATACTCGGTGGCGTGGCCGATTTTGAAGAAATTCGGCTATCCCTTTACGATGTTCATTTATACCGACTACGTAAAGGGAGGTCCGAAATCCGGAGGACAATCCATCAGTTGGGAGCAACTCGCCGAGATGCGCGACGCCGGCGTTGACATTCAAAGCCACACGGTCACTCACAGCTCCCTCAATGCGAAAAAGGGGAAGACCGACGAGCAATATCAGGCCTGGCTCAAGAGCGAACTCGCCGGCTCCAAGGAACTTCTGGAAAAAAATCTCGGCATTCAAGTCAAGGCGATCGCGTATCCGTACGGCCTTCACAGCGACGCCGTCCGCGAGGCCGCCAAGCAGGCGGGTTACGAGGCTGCCTTTACCGTGTACGGCCAGCGCATCGGACATGGGGCCGATCCCACAATAATCGGACGCTACGCAATCGAGTCTACGAAGCCAAAGGTCTTCGAGCAGGCGGCGAGTTTCACCGGCTCGGTCGAAGGGGGCTCGGGCGTAATGCCGGCGGCCGTGACAATGGTCACCCAACCGATGGAAGGTGAGACGGTTAGCGATCCGAGCCCGGAAATCAAAGCCAACCTTGCCACGCTGGGCAATGTGGATCCGAAAAGTGTAACGATGCGAATCAGCGGCGTCGGACTGGTTCCCGCCACCTACGATCCGCAAACCAAACTCGTTACTTATAAGGTGACGCAGAAGCTTTTTGCGGGCCAGGTCACGGTGATCGTGGGCGCGACGGTCAACGGAAGGAAGACAGAGGCGCGGTGGTCGTTCAACGTTGGCTCCAAAGAGGCCAAAGAGACCGAACCGCCGAAAGAGGCATCCTAAAACGGCTTGTCCGAACCCGCCGCCCGGGCAGACGTGCAAGCCTGGTTCTGCGAGCCCTCGCCGACGGCAATTTGCGACATTGCTTCTCAGCGTCCAGGGCCCGCTGAACTTTTTGCGTGAATTTCTCGGATCGATGTATCAATATTCATCGCAGACCAATTTATGGAATTGCGTCCTGTTGAGGGTATGGCGAAAGGTCGGAATCGTTCAGGGAAGGGTACTTCCGGCGACGAGCAACGCTTTGGCTTGGAGTCTCTGCGGGGAGGTGCCCTCCGGGCTCAAAGAGGTTTTAGCTTGGTCGAGATGCTTTCGGCGTCGGCCGTGATGGCGCTGATGGCGGCGTTTCTTTACTCGGCTCTTTCCGCCTTTTCGAGCTCGGCCGGCCGCCGCGGAGCAGTGAACGTCCTCATGAACACCCTCGATCATGCAAGAATCGCGGCCCTGGAGTCCGGTCAGATGGTCTACGTGGGCTTCGCGGACGATGACTTCCCGATCGAGGAGATGCGGTATGCATCCTTTTTGGTGTTTCGTGAAACCTCCGATGAGGAACGCGCGTCGGGGGGCGGCAACTACGTCGTGCTGAAGAAATGGGCTAAGCTTCCCGGGAACGTGGCTTTCAAGAGGGTTACGGGCAGCTTGGTCCCGGACTCTGGCGGGCAGACCTTTCCAGGATTAGGCACTAGGCTGCCGATCGGACAACAGGACGAAACGTTTCCGTCCCTTGCATTCAATGGTTCCGGGGCCGTTGATGGCGGCGGCAACCCGATTCAGCTGTTTCTTTATGAGGGCTACTACGACGGGCGGCAGGACATTCGGACGCGAAAGGGAGGCGATCTTTTCGAGAAGATCAGTCTGTCTCGCTACACCGGGCGCGCTCAATTCGATGTCGCCGCTTCCAGTGTTCGATGAAGGCGAGTTCGCTCCCCGGATCAGGTGCTTTTTCCCTCGTCGAAGCCGCGTTATCCCTGGCAATCATCACCTTTGCCATCTTCGCCATCATAGGGCTGTTTCCGGTGGCGCTGCAAACGGCCCGCGAAGGCAATCGTGAGACCCGCGCCACCCTGATTGCCAGACGGATCGTCGATGAATTGCAGTCCCTGCCCGGCACCAATACGGCTCTCTTGAGGGGACCCTCCCTAACCAACTCTGGCTGGCGGATCACGGGAATCGATCTCTCGACGCCATCCGTCCATGTCCTCACTTATGATGAGCAGGCCGAAGGGTTGACGAACGGAATTGCGCCGGATGACTTCCAGAATCCGATTTCCGCGGACGGCGCGTATTTCGCCGCCGAGGTCCGCGTTACTCCCGATTTTCCCTTCCAGGGAATTTCGCGGGTGCAAGCGACCGTCGAAGCGCCCTCGAGCGCTCCATCCTCGGGAAGGTCTCGATTCGTTTTTGTCACGCTGATGCACCAGCACTAAAAGCCGCCAATGGATGTCTAAGGTTTTCAGCGCTTGCGAATCTGCTCCGCGCCAAGCAAAGAAGCCCTTTCGCCGGGTACCGGTTCGCAGTCAATTGAGACGTGCGTTTACGCTCATTGAAATGCTCGTTTCCATGGTGGTGCTCGCGCTGCTCGTCGTGGCGATGACCGCCCTCGTCGATGGCGCAACCAAACTCTGGCGAGACAACGAAGGCAGAACCGATGCGTGCCGGGAGGCGCGCGCGGCCCTCGTGGTCATGGCACGCGATCTTCGAAATGCGGTCGCCGGCACAAACGCAGACTTCATCCGATTCAATGTCCAGTCTGGCTCCGCGAGCACCGACTACGGAAGCAACGTCTTTTTCCTGGCTTCGCTTCCCGCTTCTGCGCAGGACACGAATTCCAGGAGTGACCTGTGCGAGGTCGGCTTTTTTCTGGCGCTCGATCGAACTCCGGCCAGCACCAATCGAACCTTAAACCTGTATCGCTACCTCCGAAGCAGCAACCAGACGTTTTCCAACCTGGCCAGCGGGACTTTGTTCGCGAACATTACAACGGGCGAATCGGGCGAGGAGTTGCTTGCCCGCAATGTGGTCGGCATGAGGATTGTCCCGGTCAGCGCGAACGGGGGCGGCTGGACCGATTTTGCGCCTTCTTCGAACGCGCCACTGCCCGCGGTCATCGAGATTACCCTCGTGGCGATCGGACAGGAAACAGCGAAGAAGCTGGAGGCCTCCGCGGGCTGGACGGCCACGAACTCGCTCCTCATGAGGCAGGCCGCCCAGACCCTGACGACGCGCATCAACGTAGGCCGCAGACCATGAGGCGGCAGAGAACCAAGGCCGCTTCGCTGATCACGACGCTGCTAGTCATCGTGATTCTCAGCACCATCGTCATCGCGTTCCTGCAAAGCATGTCGATCGATCGGCTCACCGCGAAGAGCACAAGGAATATCCTCCAGGCGGAACTCGCCGCGCGCGCCGGTTTGAGCTCGGCCGTCGCTCAAATTCTGACCGCGGTGGGCACGAATGGCGGCTTCGTCACGGGAAGCACGAACTATGCCGTCGATCGTGAACCGCTCGTGGTGATCGGGAGGACCAATCTTGTTGATCCCGCACAACTCATGCCATTGGTATCCGCGCCGCCGGAGCTCCTCGGCAACTTCCTCCAGGCCGGTTGGACCAACTCCCTGGCGAGTCTTTTCGCCGATCTTGCCGGAACCAACACCACGGACCTCAACGGTCGGTCCGGCATCATCCAAAGCACCAACGACAGCAGGCTATACCGCGCGCCGTGGGTTGCCATTCTCAGTTCGTCGGGCGAGCGAATCGGGCGCTACGCCTTCCTTGTCCTCGACGAGAATGCGAGGCTAAATCCGCTGATTCATACGGGCTCCGGCAGCATGGCGAATGCTACCAATTGGTATAGCGGTCCAAGCGATATCTCTCTCACGAATGCCTCGGCCCCAATTCTAACGCCGGCCGAGCAGCAGGGAATTCTCAGCGCGAGCAATCGACTCCTCACCCCCGAGTCGCTGGCTCAGGCCTTTGCCGCAAGGGCAAATTACGATCGTGTCAAGCATCTCATCACCTGGCAAACGAACGCAACCTACGACGTGATCCCGGCGGCCTTGACGGAGGGCGGACACCCGAAATATAATATCAATGAACTCGCGGTAAACTCGTCGAATGGTGCGACGGCGGAGCTTCGCGCCAATCGGATCGCGGGAATCATCTCCTCGAACCTAAGCTCTTTTTCCTCCCGCGATCCGAGCTTGCGAGGCTCCCCGCCAGACGAGACGCGATACCTGCAACGCCTCGCGGCCGGAATCGTTGACTACATTGATTCCGATTCGACGCCGACGTCGGTGAATGGAGGGGAACCTGCCGGCCGCGATCTCTTTCCGCTGGTCGCTGCGGTCGCTGAGCGCTTTCGCCGCATTAGCATCGATACGAACGCCGCGACCACGACCATCGAGAGCCAATGCTTTGTGCAGATTTGGAATCCCTATGCGACCGAAATTCTCTTGAGCAATCAAACCCTTCGTTTCGTGGTTCGCAACCGGATGAAGGTGAATTTCGGCACGGGAATCGCCACGCCCTTCGACGACTATGACCAGACCCTCGCGACAAATTCGATCATTCGGCCGAATGAATTTGTCGTCCTGGAGTTTCCCACCACGAACCAGACATGGAGCAGCCCCGGCCCTGTGAATGATGTTCCCAGATGGGACGACGGCCCCAGCGGAAACGCCGATGAAACGACGCATTGTCCTTTCGAATTCTACATCGACGGCCAGCTTGTGGATATGAACCGCCGCGTTCCCGTGGGACCCGACGTCTCGATCAGTGGAATGGTTAGGTTCGGATTGGCTTTCACGGACACGAACAACCGTTGGCAATGCTCGTTCGTGCCCACGCAAAATTCAGCAGCCAACTGGCGCTTTGTCGGCGACAGCCGCGCCAGCTACCTCTGCAACTATGATTGGCAGACGCTCGGAAATTCCAGTTACGACACGGGGACGCGTTGGAAGGGGAGGCAGCAAAACACTTCTCCGCGCTACCAGGAGTTCATCGCGAATTGGGTCCACCGCGACTATGTCAGGGCCAATCCTTCGCTAGGCAACGTGCCCGCAAGCATCGATCAGACTCCGTCGCAAGTCGCGGCGGTCTACGACAATGTCAACGACGCACCGGCGGCGCCGGCGTTTCTGGGCAATACGGCCATGCGCTCCCTCGGAGAGCTCGGGCACGTTTTCGATCCCGCGCAGGCGGCCGATGATCTCAGCGCGCCAACCTCAAGCGAACTGCCGCTCAATAACAAGATCTCCGGAGGGGGAAGGACTCTGAGGATTGGTCAACCGGAATTCAGAAGCGAGACGGCCGACACCTGGAACACCAACGGTCGCCGGTCAATCGAGTTGCTTGACTTATTCACCGTGAATGGCACGAACGCCGGAAGCGAGGGATATCCTGCCGCCATGGGCAGGATCAATCCGAACACAGCGGCCCCCGAGATTCTGGAGGCGGTTCTCTCAGGAATTCAGATCAGCTCCGATCGGGGAGTTCCGCCTTCCTCGTTGAATGATATCGCCGCGATCGCCGCGAATATTGTCAGCAATCGCCCCTACAGCGTCCTCTCCGATCTGCACAAGGCGATGAGCAGTTTCGCAGCCGGGGCAAGCTATGCGCCGGCGTTTGCCGCCTCCGCCGGCGGTGGAACGACCAACCTCGCGGCTTTGGATCGCGTGCGCGAAGAGGCCTTCGGGAAACTGATTCAGCATCTCACTGTCCAATCCCGCACCTATCGGGTCATTGCGGTCGGGGAGGCCTTCGATCCCGCTGGAAAACCCCGCGGGCACGCTACCGTCGAGGCGATTGTCTTTCTTCAGAATCAACCCGGCGGGGGAGTCCGGCCGGTCATTACTTTTCAACGGAGTTTCTAACGCGGATGACACGCGCCGCTTTCGTCCCTTTCGGATTGTTTGTTTTCGCGGCCTTGGCTTCTCGGACGCTCGGGCAAGCTCTCCCCGTCACGACGAGCGTTCAAATCGTCAACGCCACGAGCGTGCCGGCGATTGCCCTGAAAATTAACGACAAGATCGCTTATGAAAATTTCTCGCAGGGGCTCAAAACCGCCGACTCTCCCACGAGCTTGCTCAAGGCGGTCTATGAGGCGGAAGACCGGCAAACTGGATCTCGCGCCAGGTCCGGCAAGATAGCTTATGAGCCCGGCACGAATCAATCGCTGGTGATCCTGGGAGACTTTTCCACCGACACTCCACCTGGGGCGCTCCGGCACCCCGGCCGGGCCCTCACCGCCGAGGAAAAGCAATACCCCCCGAACGTTCTCTTCCAGATCTTCTCCCATGCGGCGACGGAGGAGCCCGTGAGGCTGCGTATCATCAACGGAATGCCTGGAAAAAGACTGGCCTTCATAGCGGGTCGCCAGGAGATTCTCGTTGAACCCGGAGAATTTGCGATCCTCGCTGGCCAACCGGCGACTGCCCGGTATCTGGCAAAAGTGGATGGCGAAGGCATACCTTTGCTCATGCGCCAGGAGGGCCTGACCCGAAATGCCATGATTATTTTCTTCCTAAAGAGCGGAAGACCAGCCTTTATGCGCGCCTTTGAAAACACTGCCGACTCGAACCGGAAGCGCGAGGAATCGGAGAAGAAGAATCAATGAATCCTGAGCGAACTATCGCCGAGCTGAAGGAACTCCGCGCGCTCACTTCCGACGAGAACGGCGCTCAACGGGTCGCTTTCACCGCCACTTGGGCCAAGGCGCGAAATTGGCTCAGGGCGAAGCTCGAGGAGCTTCCCGCGGAAGTTCATTGCGACGAGGCGGGAAATGTTTGGGCGACCCTCCAGGGCGCATCCCCTCAGGCACTCCTGATCGGGGGCCACATCGATTCTGTTCCCAATGGCGGCTGGCTTGACGGTTGCCTGAACATCCTCGCGGGCGTCGAAATCCTGCGCCATATCAATACCCTGTATGCGGGCAGGCCTCCGACGACTGTCCGGCTTGTTGATTGGGCCGATGAGGAGGGCGCGCGATTCGGCCGGAGCCTTTTTGGCTCTTCGGCGTGCTCGGGCTTTCTCGACTTGGACGAGGCGAGAGGCCTGAAAGACAGGGACGGGATTTCGCTGGTCGACGCGCTCGCCGAGTCCGGAATTGATTTTGAGTGTGTCAAAGAAAGCGGCAAAGAGCTCCGCGCCGCCGCCGCCTACCTTGAGCTTCATATTGAACAGGGGCCCGTCCTGCTCGATGCCAGTCTGCCGCTCGGAACCGTGCTTGGCACCTACGGAGTTGAACGCCACACGGTCGCCTTTCGGGGACAGGCCGCGCACTCGGGAAGCACCCCGATGAAGAGGCGCCGCGACGCCTTTCTCGCCGCCGCGAAGATGAGTCCTGAAATTTATCGCATCGCGGAGCGTCATGCGGGCGTCTGCACCATCGGCTCCTGCAGCACCGCTCCCGGGTTTGTGACGAGTGTCGTCGAGGAATGTCGCATCACCCTTGATCAACGCCACCTCAACGGCGAGGCTCTTTCCCGGATGCTGCGGGACGCACGAGAGGCAAGTGAGCGTTTCGCCGCTGAGGGAGATGTGACCGTCTCCTGGGAGCGCCTTTGGCAGATCGATCCCATTCTGTTCAACTCCGAACTTCTTGCTCTTTGCGACGAAGCCATCTCGGAGACCTGTGGGACGGCTCACCGGATGCCCTCAGGCGCGCTCCACGATGCGTCCGAGGTCGCGCGCGCCGGAATCCCCACCGTGATGATGTTCGTCCAAAGCCTGGACGGCATCAGTCACAGCAAGCTTGAGGACACCAAAGAGGAACATCTCAAAACGGCGGTGATTGCGTTCGACAAGCTCGCGGAAAAAGCGATGCGGCGCATCGCTTCAGGATCGTGAGCCGGGCCCGCGATTGCGGCGCAGGGATGGAACACATTGCCTCCCGACGGTGATTCTCCGAGAATGCACTGAGATCGCGAACCGATCAAGATTGACGGGCCTGGCCGGGAAGGCGCGTGACTGGCCAAACTCCCTGTGCGTGGTAGGATTTTGAAGATGGCGGAACACAGCGCGACAATTCGGTGGGAGCGGTCCGGCGACGGATTTCTGAGCGGCAAGTATTCGCGCGAGCACGTCTGGACCTTTGACGGCGGGCTCACGGTGCCCGCCTCGCCATCCCCGCACAACGTTCCCGTTCCTTACGCGAACCCGGCTTCCGTCGATCCGGAAGAGGCTTTTGTGGCCGCGATTGCGAGCTGCCATATGTTGACGTTCCTTTACGTGGCCTCGCAGGAGGGATTTCAGGTCAATTCCTATCAAGACCACGCCGTTGGTACCATGGAGAAAAACGAGAGCGGCATTCCATGGATCAACCGGGTAAGGCTCAGTCCAGAAATCGAGTTACGGCGGAAGCAAGCTGCCGACACCTTCCGACGAACGTCGCCTGCATCACGTGGCACACGAGCAATGCTTCATCGCCAACTCGGTGAAGACGGAAATTCTTATCCTCGAGTCATGATCGGGAGAAACGTTTCCAGTTGGATTGTCCGCGAACCCGATCCGGATGCGGCCTCCGTGATCTCGTTCAACGGCGCTCGGGCATTTGGATCAGGAATGACGTTCACGCCGCGCAGTTCGAAGAGCGGTGCGGCCTTGAGAAGTGGCGGTCGTTGGAGTGGGTTTTCGTAAAGCTGTGAACCGCAGGCGAGGTGAAGGGCGTCTGCGGCGCGGAGATAGGTGATGCGCCGCGCTTCTCGCTTGCCCAACTCTCTGTTAGCGATCAAGCGCCGTGCCTCGTTCTCCGAAACGTCCGGCTCTGACCGGTCTGATCTACGCTCTCCTCGCCTACGCGAGCTGGGGACTTCTGCCTTTGTATTGGAAGCCCTTCGGGAGCGCGTCGCCGCTGGAAATCGTGAGCCATCGGGTGATTTGGTCGCTGATTCTTTTGGCGGTTCTCGCCGTCATGTTTCGGCAATTGGACGAAATGCACGCCGTCTTGCGAAATGGCAAACGCCTGGCGGTCCTTGTGCTGACGGCGAGCCTGCTCAGCGTGAACTGGGGCCTTTTTATCTACGGGGTGGTTTCAGGTCAGGTGGTTCAGACGAGTCTCGGCTATTTTCTCAATCCGCTGGTAAGCATCCTGATGGCCTTCCTGTTTTTGAAGGAGCGGCTGAGTTCCATGCAGACTGTGGCCGTGGTGCTCGCGGCCTGCGGTGTGCTGCACTTTGGCTGGTATTTGGGAAGTCTGCCTTGGATTGCCCTGGGACTTGCCTTCTCCTTCGCTTTGTACGGGCTCTTGAGAAAGATCGTCGCGGTGACGCCGCTCATCGGTCTCCTGATCGAGACGTTGGTCATGGCTCCGGCGGCCCTTGCCTTGATTTGGAGTCTCTCCAGTGAGGGTCGGGCGGAATTTGGAAGTTCGACCCGTCTCACGATCCTCTTCCTGGGCGCGGGAGTCGTGACAACGCTGCCGTTGCTTTGGTTCAACAGCGCGGCCAAGCTTCTGCGCCTTTCCACGATGGGATTCCTGCAGTATCTGGCGCCCACCTTGCAGTTGCTTGTTGGCGTGATCGTCTTCGAGGAACCCTTTACGAACCGTGAGGCAATATCCTTCGCGTTGATTTGGACCGCCATCGGAATTTATCTCTATTCGCTTCTCCGATCGCGCAAGTATACGGTTCCGATGCCTGACCCGGATTGACCAACTCCGCGCACGGTGGCGCGAAGCTGGAGAGGCAGAAGGAGACTTAAGAGGGAAGCAGAGCAGTCAACCTCTCGAGAAACGAATTGCGAAGCGCGACCGCCCTGATAAACAGAGTGCGCCTGCCTTCGGGGCGTAAGAACGGGGAGGCAGATGACGGCCGCGGCGGCATGCCACGTCCTGAATGAAGAAGCGCTCTCTCTTTCGTTCAAGGTTGCTCGAGATTTCACTCGCCCGTACGGACGGAGCGATCCGCTTGCAGATGTCATGGCAGGGGTGACCGTCGGTCTGATCGCCCTTCCTTTGGCTCTCACGCTCGGGATCGCCAGTATTCCGGCCGGAACGCAAACGCCGTATCCGCCGCCAGCGATCGGACTGCAATTTGACGGGCCGAAATTGATCTTGGCAACTTGGCATGGAAGGTGCCTACTCTCCTGCTCAGTGAAACGAACGCCTTAACCGTGAGTTCGAACTTTGCGAAGCGATTTTCACTGAGCGCGATCTTGTTTGTCGTGTCTCAGAATCTCCTGTGCGCCCAAGCCGCCGAACTTGGTCCGCGCGTGGAGATCGTGATTAGCGTGGTTGAGCAGCGCCTCGCCCTCGTTCAGGACGGGGTGGTCGTGAGGAGATTTCCGGTGTCGACCTCGAAGTTCGGTCTTGGAGATAGCTTCGGCAGCTACAAGACCCCGCTGGGCCGGCTTCGCGTCTGCGGAAAACTCGGCGGCGACCTGCCCGAAGGGGCGGTTTTCAAACATCGAAACTTCAACGGCGAAGTTCTTCGGGTCAATGCGCGCGGACGCGATCCCATCGTAACACGGATCCTCTGGCTCGAAGGGGCGGAACCCCGCAACGAGAATGCGCGCAGCCGCGGCATCTACATTCACGGCACTCCGCAGGAGCGCAGCATTGGAAAAGCGACCAGCTACGGATGCGTCCGGATGCGATCTCGCGACGTGGTGGAAATCTTCAATGCCGTGCCGGTCGGAACGTCCGTGACCATCATCACGGAGAAGCTGCCCCGCGCTCAAAGATCGGAACCATTCAAGCTCGTGGTCTGGTTCGCGGACCTTCGAAAGGAGAGAGGGTCTTGATGACAGATCGTTGCATTCGTTTCCCGGAACTTAGTTGAGCAACTCATGAGACGAGTCGTTTTGGCCAGGGAAGCGCTGCTGATCGTTGCCCTGGCGCTCGCGTCAGCCTGCGTGGTGACCGCTGAAGAGGTTGAACTGAAGCTGGTCGTCAAGGAGGCTCAGATCCTCGAGGCGCTCCGCAAGTTTACGCAGGGGAAGCAAGGGGAGGTGCGGAATATTTATTTTTTGGAGACGAACGATCTGGCACTTTCGGGAAAGAGCATCATCGTGAGACTTCGCGAGAATCCGGGGAAACGGGATGAGTCGACGGTGAAGCTGCGCGGGAATGAGGCAGATGAGCTACCTGATGCGGAGTTTCCCCGCACCGACAACGGGGAGGAGTCCAAGGCGGAGAAGGACAAGGTCATTGGCGGCAGGGAGGCGCGTTCCTTTTCCATCACGGTCAAGCAGCGCGAGGGGGAAGTTGCGGAGCTGGGCAAGGGCCAACGCGAGTTGAAGGAGCTTTTCTCGGAAAAACAGGAGAAGTTCCTGAGCAAGTATGCGCCGGGGGTGGATTGGCAGAAGGCACGCGTGCTCGGGCCGGTGAAGACGGAGAAGTGGGAGCTAAAGCCGGATGGTTTCTCCCACGAGCTCACCGCTGAGCTCTGGCATCTGCCTGCGTGCGAGCAGGAGCAGATGCTCGAATTTTCGACGAAGGTGGACGAGAGCGACGCAAAGAAGGCGGAACGCGATTTGCTTGAAATAATGAAGAAGAAAGACGTCGCGCTGTCCCCGTCGCCCGAGTCGAAGACTCAGACCGTGCTGAAGTGCCTGCTGAAACAAGCGAGGCCCTGATCGTCCATTTAATGTGGACGTTCTCCGGCGTTCCGCTTCACTTTATATCCCCAGGGCTGAGTTTTTCCGGCGTTATACCGCTTTAAGAAAAATTCGACGACTGCGTTCGGGGCATAAGATGTTTCCAATGAGTGGGCTGCAGGTCCAGCGGTCGCTCTGACCGGTCGAGCGGTTTTTTTGGGCTGGAGAATGAACTTGCCTTTCTCCGGGAAAATGCCTACCTCAGCAGCGTCGTATGCGTAACGGAGGCTCAAATCGTGCGGCAACGATTCCGGCGGGCGCGGGCTGCGTGATCCAGGGTATTGCCGTGTGGAGCCTGAGAGCGAAACCCGGGTCCCTCGGACAAGGACACTCCTAGTATGCTGCTGTGACCATTTTGCAATGCCCGAGATCCTCACAACTGGAAGGGTCACGCAGGAAGGGCAGGCAGCAACGGGCGTCAATCCTCATCTGGAGAAGATGAGATCATGATTCACGACGCGTTGCGGCTCATCGTTAATCAGCTTAACCGGAAGCTCGGTAGTTCCGGCGATGGTGAGTCCGTTGTGCTCGGAAACATCGCGACGGTAGAATCCGCAGGGGACGGCGGTGGCGGAGGAGGCGGGGCGAATCTCTCCCGCGTGGTGCTAAGCCTCGTCAACATTACTGAGGATCAGACTCTGAAGAACGGGCCGCACGCTCGTCTTCGGGAGGGACGCGTCATCTACGAAAACCGGCCGGTTAATCTTTACCTTTATCTGCTCTTCAGCGCGAACAACCCGGTCTATTCGACCGCGCTGACGCAGCTTTCGCGCGTCATCGAATTTTTCCAAGGGCAGAACGTCTTCACGATCCGCAATTCGCCGGATCTTGTCGGTGTTTCGCTCGCCGCCGATGAACTCGCAGGGCTGCGAATCGTCGTTGAGCTGCAGTCACTGACTTTTGAACAGGTAAACTACCTGTGGGGTTCGCTCGGCGGGAAACAGGTGCCTTTCGTCCTTTACCGCGCGCGACTCATTTCGCTTACCGCAGGCGACATTGCCTCATCCGGGCCGCCGGTCGAAGAGATTGTGGTGCATGACTTCTCCGCTTTTCCGCCATGAGCATCCACATCCGGTTCCGAACGATTTGCGCGGTTCACCTCTGGCACGATTTCCTGCTGGCTCGAGGAAGTTCCGAATTCGAAGCCCTGGCACCGGAATTGCAAGAGAGCATTCTCGCCGGCTACTCGATCGGCGACAGCTTGAGAATCGCGCCTGCCGATGACACCGAGGTCTTCCTGGCGCGGCATAAGATCCAGTTTCGCCCCCAGTCGACGGGTTTCGCCCTCGCAGGGGCCGTGTCGGAGAGCGGGACCGAGCCCGGGCGATTCGTCCCCGACGTTCCTCTTCCCTCCGACTTCGTCATGCGCTTTTCAGTCGAAGTTCTTCGACCGGCGTTTCTCGAAGAGGCCAACATTCCCTTTTCGCGATCGTCGCTGTTCCTCTTGTCGAATCGGACCGGCACCGCCACGAATGGCGAACTCCACCTGACTCGGTCAATTGCGGCGTTCGATTCCGGCAGGGCCTATCAGGCGGGGGACCTCGTGGTCGATCAGGCGCCAGATCCGGAAGTCCTGCTTGAAGCGGCCGAGGATGTCAGCGCGACTCCCGCTCCGGCCCCGGGTAAGTGGGTCGAGTTGCCGGCTCCGCGCTTCAATGCCGCCGCGGCCTACGATGCCGGCGATATCGTTCTTCATGGCGGGGCTGTTTTCGCCGCGAAGACGTCCGGGACGCTGCCCGCCCCGCCGGCAACGGCAAGTTGGACGAGGCTCTACGACGCGAATTTGCGGGCTGGAGTTTCCGGGGCGGATTTGCTTCGCGGTCTGCCGCGAGTGGCGCGGTTTCCGCTGGCGGTGCCGCGAGCCTTCGTGACCGTGACAGTTCGCAACCGCGACGGGCAGGTCGTCTTCACCGAAGTTCAACTGCGGCGGGATGATCAACTCCTGACCGAGGTTCAGTTGTCTCTGCCGACAGCCCCTCCCGGGCTCTATGCCCTCGAAGCGAAGGCTCCCGACGGGACTCAGATCCCTGAGGTCCCAGCAGCTTTCTATCTGCACCCAGGCGCGGAGCGCGGAGTTCCGCTCGCGATTATCGAGCTATCGAACCCGGCCGGATCGCTTGCGCTTTTCGACCCGGCGGGCCACGTGCAGTCCACGGAGTATCACGTTCGATTTCGACACAAGCGCGCTTTCTGGAGATACACTTTTCACGGCGATCTTTCCGCTTTTCCGCCGGCGGACCTAGGCGAGCTCATCCAGGAAGATCCTGCCGACCATTCACGCTACGTCACGAATCGCCCCCTTCCGCTCACTGTCGGGCTCGTGCCCCTCAAGAATTTCGACGGGAAAAGGCCCCTTCCCAATCCATCGCCGTCTTCCACCCGCAAGGAAGGCGGAAAACTCTACGCCGAAGCCTTTCTCAAGAACTGAAACCCGCAACCCCTTGAAACCATGGCTACTGTATACAAGACCCCCGGAGTTTACGTGGAGGAGATCTCCATCTTCCCTCCGTCCATCGCTCAGGTCGAAACCGCCGTGCCCGCCTTCATTGGCTATACACGGATCGCGCAAGACCGGGGCCAATCCCTCCACCTCGTTCCGACACGAATCAATTCGCTTGTCGAGTTCGAGCAGCTCTTCGGTGGAGCGCCGGATGTCACTGTCGATTCGATTGTGCTCGATAACGACAATAATGTTACCGAGGTAAGGCTCACCGACGGGTTTGTCCTCTACGATAGCCTCCGTCTCTACTTCGCCAATGGCGGGTCGAAGTGCTACATCATCTCGGTCGGTGGAATCCCCGCTGCAGCGAGCGACGCGAAAGAGGACGATTTCACGGCGGGCCTTGCGGTGCTCGAGAAGGAAGACGAGCCCACCCTAATATTGTTTCCCGACGCAGTCCTGCTCACGAACGACAAACTCTATTCGCTTCAGCAGGCTGCGCTCGCACAATGCGCAAAGCTTGCAGATCGGTTCGCCATCCTCGACCTCTACCCTAAATCCAGCGCGCTGCCTGATTTGGACGACACCGTGCAGGACTTTCGCGATAAGGTCGGCATTCAAAACCTTCATTACGGAGCGGCCTATGCGCCATATCTTCGCACGAACCTGTCGAAGACGATCACCTACCGGCAAGTGAAGTCAAAGCTGGAACGCGGAGGTGCGGCCCTCGACTTCAAGGGCCTCGCGCCCGCTGACGTGGCCAAGGCCCTCGATCAACTCGATAACGCGGTCGCCGACGTGGACGAGCTAAATAAGCTCCTCCCAGACATCCCAACCAACCCCGAAGCGTCCGTCGCGGATCGGCTCGCCAAACTGGAAACCGATTTTCTGGCAGCCGAAAACACGTTTAAGGCCACGCCAAACACCGCGAGCTATCCCGCGCTGCTCAAAGTCGCTTTCGACTATTTGAGTTCGCTCGCGAATGCGCCGGCGAAAAATACCGGCGACGTGTTTTCCTTCCATGCGCCAGGACCGGATGAGACGAAGCAAAAATATGTCCTCGACGACATCCGCGCTTCGACCCAGAGCGGTATTTTCTACGAGACAGCGAAGGGACTTGTTGCGCTCGGCTTCCACGCCGGACGCGTCGCGGACGCCGATCAGGCGGGCACCATCCGGATAGTTTCGGCAAGGCGGCCCTCGATTCTGGCCACTGGGGCCCGTTGGAAGATGGCGATATGGGAAATGCCGGCGATTACTACCCGACGGATACCGCAGGGGTGAACGACCCCGCCGCGCTCAACGATGTTCGAGTCGCGAACATGCGCGAAGGCGCAGCGAAGGCTGGCGCTCTGTTCAAGGCATTTGTGGCGGAATTCGACCGATTACTGGACGCGGCTGCGACTTACGAGAGCACATATGAGCAGGCCGTTGTCGCCGTCTTTCCGCTGCTGAAAACCATCATCGATCAGGCGAAGAACGCCGTAACCGCCGTCCCGCCCTCGGGCGCGGTCGCGGGCGCCTATGCGAGCGTGGATGCCACGCGTGGTGTGCACAAAGCCCCGGCCAACGTCAGTCTCAATAGTGTTGTCGGAGTTACCGACTTGATCAGCCACGACGATCAGCAGGACCTCAACGTCGATGTCGTCGCTGGCAAGTCGATCAACGCCATCCGTCCTTTTACGGGCAAGGGCATTCTCGTCTGGGGGGCGCGAACACTTGCCGGGAATGATAACGAGTGGCGTTACGTGTCCGTTCGCCGCTTTTTCAATATGGTCGAGGAATCCTCGAAGAAAGGAACCGAGCGCTTCGTCTTCGAGCCGAACGACGCGAACACGTGGACCAAGGTGAAGACGATGATCGAGAACTTTCTCATCAACCAGTGGCGCGCGGGCGCGCTCGCCGGCTCGACGCCCGATAAGGCCTTCTTCGTCAAAGTCGGGCTCGGCCAGACGATGACGCCGCAGGACGTTCTCGAGGGACTGATGATCGTCGAAATCGGCATGGCCGCGGTTCGGCCGGCCGAATTCATCATCCTGCGCTTCTCTCACAAGCTGCAGGAGGCATAACCCGCTCCAATCAACCACAAAACAAAGCAACATAGGCCATGGATCCAAACTACCCACTTCCAAAGTTCCACTTCAGCGTTGAATGGGGCGGAACCCGCATCGGATTCACCGAAGCCAGCGGACTCGACGCGGAATCGGAGGTTATCGAATATCGCGAAGGCTCCAGCCGGGAATATAGCAAGGTGAAAATGCCGGGCATGCAGAAGTACTCGAACGTCACGCTCAAGCGCGGCACGTTTACAGCTGACAACGATTTCTTTGACTGGTGGAAAACGACGCGAACCCTTGGAACACCGGAGCGTCGCGATATCATCGTCAGTCTACTCAACGAGAGCCACACGCCCGTGTTCGTCTGGAAGATCAAGAACGCGTTCCCTACGAAAGTTCAGGCAACCGATCTGAAGTCCGACGGCAACGAGGTGGCTATCGAGACCCTTGAACTCGCGCACGAGGGCATCGAGATGGAGGCGATCTAGGCGCCTCCGCACGCGTGTGGGCTGCGCCCTCGAAAGGGCGCAACGGCATTTCCTTCTTCTCTATGGATCGTCACGGGTTCTTGGCTGCATTTCACTTCCGGGTTGAGTTTCTCAGCCTGGCGGGGAGTGATATCGACACCCGCTTTCAGTCAGTTTCCGGATTGAACGTGACGGTCGAAACCGACTCGATCTCCGAAGGAGGTGAGAATCGCTTCAAGCATTTTCTGCCGAAGGGAACCTCTTACAGCGATCTCGTGTTGAAGCGGGGTCTCGTGACCTCTTCGAAAGTGATAGACTGGTGCCGGCAAACCATTGAGACGCTGGAGATTCAGCCCGTCGATATCAACGTGAGCTTGTTGAACGAACAGCACGAACCAGCGATGACATGGCAGGTGAAACACGCCTGGCCGAAAAAATGGTCCGTCGCTGACCTTAATGCGGAGAGCAGCGCCATCATGATCGAGACACTCGAGATCGGATATCAATACTTCACCATCACCGCCTAATTCCGCGCCATGCCAATAGAGATTCGAGAACTCGTAATTCGAGCCACCGTCGAGGAAGAACCTCACGCCGGTCCCGGCAAGCCTCCCGCAACCATGGCGAGCGGGCCGCCCCCCGGTGCGAACGCGACCGAGCGAGCGCGGCTCATTGCCGAATGCGTCGATCAGGTCATGGAGGTGTTGCGCGAGCGCAAGGAACGTTAGCCACCCGGCCAAGGTGCCAAATCCCCATGGCTGAGAACGAAGGCCAATTGGCCAAGCTCAAGATCATCGCCTACACGGACGAGCGATTCGAAGAGGCCGTTGAGGATGGGGAGTTCCTTGCGCAGCTCAACCCGGAGAAGGTTTCGTTCAAGTATCAGATTGAGCTCGAGGAACAACAGGCTCAGGGCACAAGCGGAGCCCAACCGCGGTTCGGCAAGACGAAACCGGAGGAACTGACATTCCAGTTCCTGTTTGACGCCACCGGCGCCGTCCCGTTGCCGGATGGCGCGAGCGCAGTCAGTGACGACGGCGTTGAAGCCCGTATTTCCGCGTTCAAACGCGTCGTGCTGCAATACAATGGCGAGGAGCACAAGCCCAACAACCTCAAGCTCATCTGGGGTCGGCTGCTCTTCAAGTGCGTGCTCAATGAACTGAACCTGGAATACACGTTGTTTCGAGCGGACGGCACACCGCTCCGCGCGTCCGCCACGGCAAAATTCGTTGGATACGTCGAGGACGAATTGCGCGTTGCTACCGAGAGACGGGAATCTCCGGATTTGACGCATCTTCGCGTGACTCGCGACGGCGAGAAGCTGCAGGACCATGTCGTATCGATCTACGGAGACGCCGCGCTATACCTTGAAGTGGCGCGCGTGAATCGCCTCGTAAATTTTCGGCGCCTGACCACCGGCCAGACCCTCGTGTTTCCACCCGTGAACAAATCCGATGTCTAGTCCAAATCAAATTGTTACGGCCGCAACCAAGGATGTCGCGACCTACACGGTGAAAATTGATGGCGAGGCGATTCCGCAGGCCGTTCGCATAGCCGGGATTGTCGTCTTTAAGGCAATTGGCAAGATCCCCTTCGCCCGCGTTGAAGTCCACGATGGCGATCCCGCGGCACAAACGTTCGAGGCCAGCTCTGGCGATCTCTTCGTTCCGGGAAACGAGGTCGAAATCCTGGCCGGCTATCGTTCCGAAGAAACACCGATCTTCAAGGGCGTCGTGGTTAGCCAGCAGCTTCGCGTGCGCACGCCGGGGCCCAGTGTTCTGACAGTGTATTGCCGGCACCCGCTCTTCAAGGCGACGCTTGGCCGGCGGTCGCGCACCTTCGGCAACGAAACGGATGACGCCGCCATCGAGTCGATCTTCTCGGAGTACGACGTCTTACTCAATAGCTCGGCACCCACCCTTCCCGTCCAAGAGAGCCTGGTGCAGTTTCAGTGCACCGACTGGGACCTCGCCCTGGGCCGCGCGGAAGCGAACGGCCTCCTCTTGATTCCGACCGACGATGGCGCGGAACTCCTGCTGCCGCCCGCTTCGGGAGAGCCGGTCTTGTCGTTGCTGTACGGCGCGACCGTCATCGAACTCGATGCGGAGATGGATGCGCGAAGGCAACCTTCGGAGGCAACCGGGCTTGCGTGGGATCCTGCTGCGCAGGAGACCGTTTCCGTCACAGGTCCCGAACCCACCGTGCCGCAAGCGGGAAACCTCGATGGACCCACACTCGCCGGCGCACACGGGCAGCCCGACCACGTCGCACACCCCGCTGCAATATCCCAAGAGGAGATGGACGCCTTTACTGCCGGTAGGCTGACCATGCGCCGCCTCGCCCGAATCAACGGCCGGGTTCGCTGCGAGGGGACACCGGATCCCCTGCCGGGCGGCTTGATCGAACTCGGCGGGCTCGGCGACCGCTTCTCGGGGAGCCTGCTCATTTCCGCCGTGCGCCACGCGTTCTTCAGCGGAGCTTGGCACACCGACATTCAGTTCGGGTTTCCCTCAACGCCCCTTCTCGAGACCGAAGAAGAAGCGTCCCAGCCAGCCGCGGCGGGCATGCTCCCCGCTATCCACGGAATCGCGATCGGTGTTGTGACAGCGATCCACAACGATCCGGCATCCGAGCTGCGCGTGCAGGTGGCAATTCCCTCGCTTGGCGACTTGGCGGCGCCGGTCTGGGCAAGGCTTGCTCAATTTGATGCAGGCGATGGCCGCGGCGCGTTTTTTCTGCCGGAAGAGGGTGACGAGGTCGCGCTGGGTTTTCTTGCGGGCGATCCGCGCCATCCCGTGGTTCTTGGCTCGCTATACAGCAGCGCACACGCCGGACCTCTCGATCCCGCCGAGCCGAATCCCGAAAAAGGCTACGTTTCCCGCGAAGGCTTGAAAATTCTCTTCAATGACGAAGCGAAATCGATCCTCATCGAGACGCCCAATGGGAAAGTCATCGAGCTGAGCGACGAGGCGGGGGCTATCCGGATTGAGGACGAGCACGGAAATAAGATCGTCCTGGATTCGAGCGGAGTGACGATCGAAAGCGCATCGGATCTCAACTTGAAATCCGGCAAGGACGCGAAGATCAACTCCGGTGCGAATCTCGACCTTGAAGCGGCGGCGCAGCTCGCCATATCCGCCTCGGCGAGCTTGGAAGTCTCCGCGAGCGGCACAACCACGATCAAAGGAGCGCTCGTCCAGATCAACTAGCTTTTCTTGAATCGTGAAAACCGTAACAAATGAGGAAAGTTTTCTGAATCCGCAGATTACGCAGATTGGCGCAGAGGGAGAGGAGCGCAAGCAGGCTGCGCAGGAGTTGGAGCGGCCGCGTCTGGCGAGTCGTTCGACGCCGGCCTTCAATCTGCGTCTATCTGCGGACTGCTTGAGAAATCCTCGCCGGCTTGAGGCGAAGCTTCGCTAGACTATGAAGCCAATCGCGCGAATTACAGACCAGCACGTTTGTCCCGCGGTGACACCAGGCGGAACGCCGCACGTTGGCGGTCCGATCCTTCCTCCGGGCGAGCCGGTTGTGCTCATCGGGGGCTTGCCCGCGGCGCGTGTAGGGGATTCATGCGTCTGCGCAGGGTCGCCGGCAACCATCATCAGCGGATCCGCAACGGTGCTAATCGGCGGGAAGCCGGTCGCGCGACTCGGCGATTCCACATCGCACGGCGGTGTGATCGTCGGCGGTCAATCAACCGTTTTGATTGGAGGCTGATGGCTGAGGAATTCCCAGCGCCATTTCTCGGTACCGGCTGGGAATTTCCACCGGCATTTGTACCCGTGGAAGAAAAGTCAACGGTGGCGATGGTCTCGGGCCGCATAGATATCGAGCAGAGTCTGGGCATCTTGCTGAGCACACTGCCCGGCGAACGTGTCATGCAACCTCGCTACGGTTGTGACCTGACTCCGATGCTCTTCGAACCGCTCACGACTTCACTGATCACCGATATCGCCGACCGCATTCGCACCGCGATCCTTTACTTCGAGCCGCGCATCATTCCGGACAACATCCGCGTGACGGCGGATGACGCGATGAGCGGGCGGATATTAATCGAAGTCAGCTATCGCATCGCCGCCACGAACTCGCGTCATAACTTCGTTTTCCCGTTCTATAAGGAGGAGGGGTCTGAGATCCGATGAACTTGTCGCAGAACAGTTCCATCGCGGGAGCGGGCGGTTCCTCCAGTCAGCCAACGCGCTTTCCTGCGCCGCTTGATTCTGCCTTCGCACCTCTGGAAGACCGCACCCAGGCCGATCTCGCGGCGCTGGCACGGACGTTCGCCAAAGGGCTCGCCTTCTGGCGCCTCGACGGCCAGCTCGATCCGAACGAATCCTGGTCGAAGTTTCTGCCGGATCTCAGCGCTCTGGCTCAGGCAGAGGCCCAGGCTTCCACGTGTCCGCAGAAGGCTTTGTTCCTCGCTTTTCTCCAATTGTACGAGGAAGCAAAGAAAGAGCTGAATCGCGTTACGACGCGGCATCTGGAGTTTTACTATCGAGAGGTATTGGGTCTGGTTCCGCGCGGCCCGGTGCCCGACCAGGCTCATATAGTGGTCTCGCTAAAAAAGACCGCGCCGGAAGTTCTCATTCCCAGTGGAGCACGCTTCAAAACCAAGGATGGGCTGGAATACGCGTCGGAAGTCGAGGTGGTGGCAAACCACGCCGAGCTCGTGCACCGGAGGATCCTCGCGATCGACGCCGGGAGTGGCCGGTTGCGGTATGCAGTGGAGGCGGCTTCGTCGGATGGTCTGGGCGAGGCGCTCCCCGAGGAGGATCCCGCATGGCATCCGTTCGGACACGGGCACTTGCTTCCGAACGCCTCGCTGGGATTCGCCGTTTCGTCGCCCGTTCTGATGATGCAGGAGGGCGAGCGCATAATTACGCTTACGCTCACGCTCGCCGGTGTGGCGGGCTCTCTCGCGCCGGACACGGTTTCCGCTTCGCTCGGGGCATACTTCAGCGGCGAAAAGGAATGGCTGGTGGCAGGCTCGCCGACTGAGGCGAGCGTTGACAGGAACAACCAGGGCCTGCTGGAGCTCAAGCTTACGTTCGCACTCGATAGCAACGCCGGGTCCGTTGTCGCGTATGATCCGACCGTGCTCGACGGCGGATTCGACACGCTTGCTCCGGTGCTCAAGATTTTGCTTCTCGACGATGCCCCCGATGAAGTCATTGCTGCACTGACGGCTGCCGAGGTGGATTCGATTCGCGTCGAAGTCGAGGTAACGGGAATGAAAACGATGATCCTCGAGAACGATTTCGGGCGTCTCGATCCGGCGAAGGTCTTCATGCCCTTCGGACCGTCGCCGAAGGTCGGCAGTTCATTTTACGTGAACGCGGAGGAAGCGTTCGTGAAGGACGTCACCAGCGTGAAGTTTCACCTGCTATGGAACAACCCGCCTCTGGACTTCAAGAAGTACTACCAGGGATACACCGACCGTTTGGGCCAGAGCGTGAATTCCAGCGCGCATTTCACTGCCGACCTCGAGGTTCTTCGCGACGGCAAATTCCATCCCCTGGTGTCGGATTTTCTATTCGAGGATTCTCCTTCCAAGGTTCACACGATTGACTCACAAGAGAGCAATACACCGCAGATTAGCGCAGGGGGAGTTTCTTACGCAAAGTTCGCGGGACAATTTTCGCGAAACGTTTCGTCGGCTAAGGTGCAGATGCCGTTTTCGGATGTGAAAGTTGCCCAGCCGCTGAAAGCGCTCGCGGTCTCGCCTGTCAGCGCTTTTCGCGAGCGGCTTCTTCTTCCGTTGAAGTTCACTCCCTCGAACCTGCGGGCGTTCAAATCGGAGGGATTTCTGCGCCTCCGGCTAACGAAAGATTTTCTGCATGACCGCTACGCGGAGTTGTTTGCCGATGCCGTCGTGCACAATCAGGCGAATCCGGATGATCCTAGGCCCGTCCCAAATCCGCCGTACACGCCCGAACTGGCCTCATTTACTCTCGACTACACGGCGCGTTCGCCGCTTTTCCGTCCCAACTCGGCGGACGCGGGTGTCTTCGCTGCGCGCGACATGCGTCTGTTTCATCTCACCCCTTTTGGACAGAGGGAGGAACACCGATATATCAGGGTGCGGGTCTCCGCGGGGTCCCTGCCCGTCACACTCTTTCCAGCGATCGAAAACTCCGGTGAACTGTATCTCGGATTGAAGAGCCTTACGGCTCGAGAAAGCATCTCGCTGCTTTTTCAATTTCTCGAGGGATCGGCAAATCCGCTCTCGGTTCGCCAGCCCATTACATGGAGCGTGCTTGCGTCGAACCACTGGAAATCGTTGACGATAGAACAAATTCTGGCGGAGCGTACCAGCGACTTTCTCGTCTCGGGCGTCGTCCGCCTGCTGCTCCCGCCCGAAACGTCGACCAACAACACTTGGCTCGAGCCTGGCTTTGTATGGCTCCGGGCCGCGACCGCCGGCGATGTGACCGCAGTGTGCCGCCTGCTGGCGATCCATTCGAACGCGGTTCCTGTCGTGCTTGCCAATCCTGAGCGCGCGATACATCTCGACGCGTCGCTCCCCGCAGGATCGATCACGCAAGCACCGGCGGCCCTGGCGGGGGTGAAGGAGGTTGCGCAACCGTATGGATCATCGCGCGGCTCGGCGCCGGAATCGGCGCGCTCCTTTCACACTCGCACCAGCGAGCGCCTTCGGCACCGCAAGCGCGTGGTGACGCCATGGGACTTCGAACGGTTGATCCTCGACCGCTATCCCGGGGTCTACCGCGCGATGTGCCTTCCGCACACTAATCGCGAAGTGCGTCCAGCGCCGGGATGCGTGACGTTGGTCTTGGTTCCCGATACACGTGGAAGGAACCAGGCGAATCCGCTCACGCCCTTCACGGATCTTGCCACGCTCTCCGACGCCCAGAGGTTTCTCGGCGGTATTGACACGCCGTTCGCGCAAGTTGCGGCGATCAACCCGCTCTTCGAGCCGCTCAAGATTGGTTGCAAAGTCGCGTTTCTGCCCGGAAAGCCCTTTGCGACCTTTCGTCCGATTCTTGACGCCGATCTCAGGCGGTATCTTTCCCCATGGGCATTCGACGCGGCGCTCTCGCCGGGATTTGGAGGTGCCGTAATCAGGAGTGACCTGTTGAGATACATTGAATCGCTGACGTATGTGGACTACCTCACCGAACTGACGCTTGCGCCCTCGACGCCGCATGGCGATCCAGCCTCGATTCAGCGCGTCACGCCTTCCACGCCAGCATCCATCGTCACATCTGCCCCGTCGCATCAAATCGACCCGATCTGAGAATGCCGGAAGCCCAGCTAGTCTCCCGCAAGCCGCCCGCCGCCACCGCTCTGAATTTCGCGGAACTCCGGCGGTCCGGTATCGCGTATCTCGAGAAAGTAGTCGGTGCTCTGTGGAGCGACTACAATGTGCACGACCCGGGAATCACGCTGCTCGAGCTACTTTGCTACGGCATCACCGATATCGCCTATCGGACGACCTTTCCGGACGCGGACATCTTTGCTCCGGTGCCGGATGAGCCGCTTCCCAAGCCGGAGGATCCGCCTTTCACGACAGCACGGTTCTCTTTGACGAACGCCCCTGTGACGATCAACGACTACCGGAAGCTGTTTCTTGACCGCTTTCCAGTGCTGCGAAACGTCTGGCTCGACCCGGTGACCGAAACGCTCTTTGCAAACACGAAGACGCGAAGCCTGGCGCGAAAAGCAAATGCCGATACTGTGCCCTTCGAAATTCGCGGGCTCTATAACGTCCGGCTGCTTTTTCACGACGATGTCAAGGCACGGCGGAAGAGGCAAGTCACCGAAGAATTCGAGCGCTTCTTTTACCAGAATCGCAATCTCTGCGAGGATCTCCAAGGTATTGGCATAACTCCACGGCAGGATATCCTCGTCTGCGCGGAGATCCAGTTGGCGCCGGAAGCGGACGTCGAAAAGACGCATGCCAGGGTCGTCTTTGCGCTTCAGAGTTTCCTTAGCCCTCTCATTCCTCGCTACTCCCTCGCCGCGCTGGTCGCTCGTGGCCTGTCGCCCGAAAACATTTTCGATGGGCCGCGGCTCGAGAACGGCTTCATTCTCGATGAGGATCTCAACAAAGCACCCAGCCCGGCGGCGATTCGTTCATCGGACCTTCTCGCTGAGATTCTCACCATACCCGAGGTGGCTGCCGTGACCCGGTTTCAGTTGAATTATCCACCGAAGGACGGTTCGAGTTCGCGGCCGAGCGAGTGGGAATTGCCGATCGAGCCGGGCCATCACCCGAGACTCTCCGAGGAGAACGTGCGGCTGGATTTCTTCAAAGGACCCCTGCCATTCCGCGCTGATCCTGCCAAGATTGGCGAGCACCTCAAAGCCTTACGGGCAGAGGCCTCTTCGACGTCCGAAGTCGCGGGACCATTCGATCGAGCTGTTCCTTCTGGCACATGGCGCGATCTGGGCGACTTCACCACGCTTCAGGAAGCATTGCCGCTCAACTACGGCGTTGGCCGCCGCGGCTTCGACTCCTCGGCGACTCCGGATCGGCGGGCCAAGGCCAGACAACTTCAGGCGTTTCTCCTCATTTTTGATCAGCTGCTCGCAAACTATCTGGGACAGCTAATGAGTCTGCGCGCTCTCCTCTCGGCAAACCCTCACCTGCAAAAATCGTACTTCTCGAACGCGGTTTCCGATTTGCCGGACCTGCGCGAGCTTCTCCGCGAGGTCGCAGGCAACCCCGCCGCGACGGCCGCCGAAGTTCGGGCGATATACACGGAGCTGAGGGTGGGATCCACTGCTGCCCACGACGACTGGATCGGGAGGCGATCCCGGATTGTCGACCATCTGCTCGCTCGATTCGGTGAGATTTTCACGGACCACGTTTTGATGCATTACTCCGCCGCGGGTGCGAATACCCCGGAGGAAACACTCGAGAAGAAGTGTGCCTTCCTCTCCGAGTTGCCCGCCCTGAGCTACCACCGGCTTCAGGCCCATGACATTCTTGATCCCGAGAACAGTTGGGATACCGCAAACGTTTCCGGCTTCGAGAAAAGACTGGGTCACTTGCTTGGATTCTCGTCCTCGAACCGGCGTAACCTTTCCGATATCGCCCCGCAAGACAGCGCCGAGGGCATGTTTCTTATCGAGAACCTGCTGTTTCGCCCTCGTCCCGACGCTCCGCAGAGCTGGCCATTGCTTCCCGTGCCGTGCGATTGCGGCGAGTCGGCGCCCTGCTCTGCGGCGGCGGAGGGGTGGGATCCTTACAGCTTTCGCATCCATTTGATATTCCCCGGATACTCGACCCGGTTGGTTGAGCCCGGGTTTCGGCGGTTCGTCGAAGAGATTGTCCGTCGGGAATTGCCTGCCCACCTCGAGGCGAAGATCTGCTTCGTCAGCCGCGAGGCGCTCACCGACTTTGAGCAGAAATACCGCGCCTGGCTTGATTCCCTATCCTCCGGGAAGCCCAAGGCGACCGTGCTGCAGGCCCTGGTAGATTCTCTCAACGAGCTCCACACGATTTACCCGGCCGGAACCCTGCACGACTGCAGGGAAGACGGCGACGAAGCCTCCGCCATCGTTCTGAATCAATCGCGCCTCGGCACCTTGCCTCCAGACCAATAACTCGCCATGAATTCTGTTTCCATCCACGAACCGGTCAAGCTCCTCACACAGATCTCCGACTTCTCCTTTTTCGCGGACGACCAGGTCCTGACCGCGGGACAGCTCAATCGCCTCATCCAGTATCTCGATTACCAGGAGCGCGCGACGCGCGCATGGCTGGTGGGCTCGGGTGTTGTTTGCGGGCTCACGCATCGAATCGATGGGACGAGCGCCGTGCTTGATCCCGGGTGTGCGCTGACGTCAGACGGCGACCTCTTGACGGTCCCCTCAGAGGTGAAACTGACCCACATGCGGGCGTTCCCGGACGCAAACGCCAAATATAAGCCGCTGGCCGATCTCGCGCCATTCGCCGAGATCATCACCTCGGAAGAGGCGTCGGGGGATTCATCGGCGAACTCGCTCACCGAAGATTCGCTGAAGAACACGGTCCTGGCACTCTACCTGGAGAGTTTTGCCAAGGAACCGGAGTTCTGCACGGGCGACAACTGCGACAACCAGGGACCGGTCCAAAACAACAAGCTGAGAATCCTCCTCCTGCCGAAGGCAAAAGTGCCGCCGCAGCCACCGGCCCTGCCGGAAATCGCCGAAACGCTTCCCCCGATCGCTCTGGCCAGACCGAAGCTTACTTCCGGAATCGTGAAGCTGGAGGGCAGCAAAGGCCTGCAGGCCGCCATAACCTCCGCCATCGGCGTGACGCGGCGGGACCTCCTTGATGCGCTTTCGCAGCTCACCTCGAACGAGCGATTCGAGGCCGCGATGGCCGAAGCCGGACTGGAGAAGGCGCCCGACTGGGAAAACAAGCTGCCGGGAAAAACCCTCGACCCAGCCGTTGAAATCAAGGGGCTTCTCCTCATTTACGGTTTCTATCGCGATTTTTGCCAGGCGTACAAGGAATGGCGAGAGTCGCTTTACTGCCTGCGACACGTTTGTGTACCCGGGCCCGATGCGTTCCCGAAACATGTGCTGCTCGGCGAGGCCGGCAGGACCGAGCGGTGTCCGCGAGATATCTTCCGGTTTCCGCTCTTGCGGGCCTCCGCTCTCGCTTCCTGTCAGGATGCGTTGGAGAGGACGCGCCTGTTGTGGCAGCGGTTGGCCGGTTTGCCTTTGGCGTTCAAGCAGACTCAGGCGGCGCCCGAAATTCGCTTTACGCCCTCGGCTGCCTATGGTCGGCCTCTCGGCGAGCGGGCGTTGCCTTTTTACTATGGCGAGGACTTCGCCGCGCCTTGGAATGTCGAGGCGCGCCTGCGGTGCGCCCCCGATGAACCTGCCAACTATCACCGCAACCCGGAAAGAGCCTTCGCAGTCGATCTTTGTGAGACACCCTTTTACCGGATTGAAGGCCACCTCGGGCTGAAGCTCGCGGATGCCGAAAGCGCGACCAAAAAACTACGCGCAGACCACAATCTGGCGTTCCAGATTCTGGCCATCCAAATCGAGGACGATCCTGCCCGCGTCGTCATCCCTCCCATCCGATTTCTCGATATCGAGTCGCTCTTTCACCAGCACTCGCTCGACCTGCAGCTTCGCCTTCAGGATGTAGCTTCGTTTGCCACCATGGTAAGTGATGAGACCGGGAAGGCGCCCGACACTTCAGTCCCCAAACCGCAGGCGGCTGCCGTCTCGCAAGCCTGCGGGCAACTCAAGTCGAGCGCCGAGACCGCCAAGAAGGCTATTCCCACCGAGTTTTCGACTTTTGCGAGCGAGGCGAACGTTGTAGCCTTCAACAATGCGGTGACCAAAGCCGTCGACGATGGTGTGCAAGTCAACAAGCTGGCTTACGATTTCGCCAAATATTCGCCGGTAACGCCGACGGATCGGCTCAACCAGCCAGAGGCGCTTAGCCAGTTCGGGCAGCTGTTCGATCTTTACAAGAGACGGCTTGATCAGGTTCGGAAGCGCTCAGTCTTCCAAAAGTTCGTTGCCGAGAATCCAGGGCTGGAGCACCTCGGCGGGGTGCCCGCCGGAGGGACGTTCGTGCTGGTCTATTCGGCATCCGACGATCCTGAGAAGCGTCTCGTGAAGGCGGACTTCTGCCTGCCCTACTACTCATATTTCGACCTTACGACTCTCGAAGTGGAGGATCCGCCCGCGGACGTGACGGTGGCTACCCCGCCTTATGTCTTCGAACCCAGACCCTGGACCGATGTCTATCAATGGACGTTTACGCCGATAACCCAGCTGTACGTTGACGGGAAGTTCAACACGCTGTCGAACGAACTTTCGGAGACGCAGATCCAAATCACCAAGGACGTGAACGCCATCGTGGACTCAAAGATCGTCGACGAGATTCTTCCGTTGCCCCGCCCGTCGCCCAAAGTGGAGGTGAGGCCGGAGCTCGCCGGTAATCAATTCTTCTCTGATGCAGCCGGCGCGATCGAATCCAACAGGGCGGAACTTGACAGAATTCAGGACCAGAGGAGACGAGGAGTCGGCGCGCCGAATACAGAAGCGCGGGCCAACGAATTGGAAGCGCACAATGCGCAACTCCTCGGCAAGCTAATCGGAATGGTCGCCGAAAACATGGCGAAGGCCGACAGGGCCAAGGTCGAGGTCAGCGCCGCGGATCAGGTGACGGCGAATCTGATCAAGACCAATGCGGTCATGCTGGAGTCGGACAAGGCCAGAGCGGCATTTCAGAAGGGCCTCAAAGCAGCCATGGATCAGCATGGCGAAAGCGCCTCTGTGAGCTCCACCTTTGGCCAGTTCGCGAAGATGTTGCAGGATCCCCAACTCATCGAAAAGGTTCGTGACATCGTGGGCCTTTACATGGAACCGCCGGTCAACGCCGTGGTGCTCTGGGTTGACGAGAAGAGTCAGATTCAGGCTCTTGCGCGCAGCCAACCTCTATTGCCCATGCGCCCAGGGCAAGTTGAGAGGCGCACTCATGATGACAGGCGTCATGGCACGACCTCGCTCTTCGCGGCGCTGGAGGTGGCCACCGGTAACGTGCTCGCCAAGTGCTATCGCCGACACCGCTCTGTGGAATTCCGCGACTTTTTGGACCGAATCGATGCCGCCGTTCCCAAAGACCAAGAGGTCCATATCGTCTTGGATAACTATGCCACCCACAAGACGGCACTGGTGCGCAACTGGCTAGTCAAGCGCCCCCGCTACCGCCTGCACTTCACACCAACCCACAGCTCGTGGATCAATCAGGTGGAACGCTGGTTCGCTCAACTCAGCCAAAAGCAGATCAAACGAGGCAATCTTCACTCGGTCAAGCAACTCCAAGAGGCTATTGAAACCTTCCTTAAGGATCACAACGCCTCGCCCAAACCTTTCCGGTGGGTCAAGTCCGCCGACCAGATCCTTGCCTCAATTGCTCGATTTGCTCGATCCGCCGTTTTACAAGAAATCAATGACTCAGGACACTAGACGTGTGAACCACCTCATCCATCGCGTGAGTGTCGAGCTTCGCGCGCCAAGCCGCACGGCCGCGCTCGCTGCGCAGGAAGCAACTTCCCGCGCATTGCAGCATGATCTGGCCGCGGTAGAGAGTGTCCTGAATATTCGCTTCCCTGAACAGGTGATTCGCCGGGTTGATCGGCTTGAGCTCGACCTCGGGCCTCTGCCGATACGAGGGTTTCGCCAGGCCTTTGTCGCCTCGCTGGTCAACTCTCTTAACGCGCTCGATGCAGAAGTGATGCCGACGCACTCGGCTGTCCGTATTCGGGAATCTCGTCATTCCGCACGGAAAGAGCTGGCGCTCGCGGGCAGCGAAGGTGCCGTCCAAGCTTTTCTTCACTACGTCGTTCATGGATGGCTGCCCTGGTTTTTCTCGGCCGAGCGCTGGCGGGAGGAGGTGCCAGGAGTGCTGTTGTCTGGTGCGGGGTTTTCGGCAATTCGCTCCCGCTTACCGCCGCTCGTCTTGGAGGAACCCGCGCGTTTGCAGCGCCTGCTGCCATTCCCCCGTCTGGTGACTGCCCTCTTCGCTTCGAAATTTGGAGTCGAGGAGAGCACGGCAGGCATCTCCAGAGATTTGTCCCCGACCGACCCCACGACCGCGCGGCTTTCCCTCGCGCTCTGGTATCTTCGGCTTATGCCCAAGCCTGCAGCAAAGAGAGAGGACGCCAAGACCGAGAAGGCGTTGCTCGATCTCCTCGCGGAAGGCAAGGGTGGCGTCCTTTCGACTGAGTCGGATGATACTCAGCCGGTCGTCTCCGTGTGGGACAGGTTGCGCACGGCGTTGGCTAGGTTCCGCGAGACGGCCAAGTCGCCGGAAGCTGCACGTCTCTCGAAGTTTATTACGCGGGAGCGGAAGGCGGGCGCTCGTGTCACGCGTCGCTTCGAATTCGCCAAACCCAGAGAGTTCCCTTGCCACGCAAGATCTCCTCGAAATTGGTGTTCCGACGGAGTCCGCCGGCATCGTTCTGCTGCATCCTTTCCTCGTCCGCTTCTTCCAAGTTTTCGGGTGGCTGGACGATCGTCTGCGCCTTCTCCAGGAGCGCCGCTGGCAGGCGGTGCATGCCTTGCGCTGGATCGTTCACAAGAACTCGGCGCGCGACGATGTGGAATTGGTTCTTGAGAAAGCCCTTTGCGGAATCTCCCTCAGCGAGGTGGCGCGTTGGCCGACACTCGAACCTCAGGTGGCTTCGGAAGCCGAATCGCTTTTGCGTGCGGTCATCGGGCACTGGAAGGCGTTGAAAGACACATCACCTGATGGGCTGCGCGAAGCGTTTCTGGCGAGACCCGGTCTTTTGTATTTCGAAGAGCCTCCTCGACTGCACGTCGAGACTCGTGGCTACGATGTGCTCCTGAGCCGACTGCCATGGTCATTTGACCATGTCGTCCTGCCCTGGCTGCGCAGCCCGATTCAAGTGCGATGGGCAAAGCCCTCCTGAACTGCTCATGAAGACCCTCTCTCCCCTCGCAAAGTCGAGCGCTCAGTCGCGGTCGGAACCAAGAGGCCCATTCTTCCAACGGCATTCGCAGCCGGGCTCCCACTTCTTCGCGCCGGTTCTGCAAGCGAAGCTGGAGGTCAGCCAACCCGGCGATCCTCACGAGGTCGAAGCCGATCGGATGGCCGATTATGTCATGGGCACGTTGGGTGAGCCATTTTTTGCTCCCGCTTCACCCGCGCCTTCAGCAGCCGCTCCCGCAATCAACCGAGTCTCGATCCCGCCCGCCACGGAAATTGCGGATGAGCAAACGGTGGCGAAAGAGGACGAACAGGCGCCGGATTCGATCTTGCGCATGGCAGATCCATGGTTTTCCGACGGAGCAGGTGAGGATGAAAATACGGCTGCCTCGCCGCCGATCCAGCGGCGAGCGGTGGGTCCCTCACGGGCATCTCGCGCCTTCGGTGCCTCACCGATATCGTATTTCGCGGCGAGACCCCTCACTGATTCCGGCAAGGGCTTTATGCCGGCCCGGGCAACTATTTCGTCCGGTTGGGTTAGCCGCACCCCCGTACGATCCAGGCCCGACAGAGCCCGCGGCCCGCCACGAGGCGAAGAGCGTTTCACCACTCTTCTCAGTCAATCAAAAGGACGCGGTCAGCCGCTCTCTAAAGAGTCTCGCGCCGAAATGGAGCCTGCCTTTGGCGCAGATTTCGGAGTAGTTCGCGTCCACACAGGGGATGAGGCCCATCGTCTTGCCAATCAGGCGAGTGCAGTCGCGTTTGCCCATCAGGGCGACATTTACTTTAATCGCGGCCAGTTCCAGCCAGACACCGTTCCGGGCAGGAGTTTGCTTGCGCACGAACTGACGCATGTCGTCCAGCAGGGCAGCGCCGTTCAGCGCGGCTCGATCCAGCGTCTTCCGTTCTCGCCGTCCATTCCGCAACGGTCGAATCACACCCGCGCGCCGCCGCAGATTTCGAGTGCGGAGCCGCAAGTTCAGCGACTCGGATGGAGTGACATCAAAGAGGAGATCAATTCCTACGCCGAATTGATCCATGGCTTCACGCTGATGACGGTGGTCGTCGGCTACAATCCGATTCTCGACCAGGACGTCGAATGGACGGCAAAGAATTTCTTCCGGGGCGCGGCCGGGCTCATTCCGTTCGGAACACTCCTCTTTGACAAGCTCGACGAAGCCGGCGTCATCGATTCGGTCTTCAATTGGGTCGCCTCGCAGATCGATGCGCACAACCTCACCCTTTCGCGCGTCAATAGTCTCTTCAGCGAGGCGTGGGACAAGATGGATTTCGTCCGTCTCGATCCGGTCGACTACAATGTCGAAGTCGTCCGAAGCACGTTCAGCGGCCTCCTAAGCGACGTCGCGGCCTTCGCAGGCGCCTGCGTAGACAAGCTCATCGAGGTCTTCAAGGATCTCGCGATCAAGGCTGTGCGGGCCCTCTTTGGAGAGAACGCCCCCGCGTATGATCTGATTTGCCAGGTGCTCGGCCAGGATCCGCTGACGGGCGAGACCAGAGAGTGGAGCACGGCGGATTTCCTGCGCAGCGTTTTGCGACTCTTCGGCTTCGAAAATCACCTCGCGAAAATGGAAGAGACCGGCCAGGTCGAGAAGGCCGCGGCGTGGCTCGAGATGCAAGTGGGGCTGCTGATTTCCGCGTACAGCGGACTCATCCTGGGCGTCATTGATTTGTGGACTTCGCTAAGCCTCGAGAAGCTCATCCATCCGGAAGAACTGCTCGCCAAGACTCTGAACGTCGTTCTGGCGTATGTCAGCAAGCTCGCCCTGTTTGCCTTCAACCTTGCATCGAAGGTGCTCGAATTAATCAAGGAAGCCCTCATCATGCTGCTGAAGGCGCACGTCCACAAAGTGCCTGGATACCCGCTCTTCACGGTCGTGCTCGGCAAGGATCCAGTCACAGGGGAGGAAGTTCCACGTACGCCCGAAAACTTCCTGAAAGGGTTCCTCAGTTTCGTTCCCAAGGGAATTGAAACATATGAAAATATCAAGGCCAGCGGCGCCCTCCCGAAGGCCATGGCCTGGCTCCTCGGCCTGATCAACGAGCTGGGACTGTCGCCTTCGCAGCTCGTCGAGCGGTTTCTGACCCTTTGGAACAGTTTCTCCATCGACGATCTGATGAATCCCATCGGAGCCTACATCCGGATCGCAGAGACCTACCTTGGTTTCGTCGGGGATGTCCTGATGCTGGTGCTGCGCGTTTACTGGAAGGTTCTCGAAATCATGTTTGTGTTCCTCCTCGGTCCCGGTGCCGCGCGCGTGGTGGCCGCGCTGAAACAGGGGGAGAAGACGTTCCGGCTCATCATCGAGGATCCTGTTGCGTTCTTCGGAAACCTCCTGGCTGCCATTGGCAAAGGCATAAAGCAGTTCGGGTCCAATATCTGGAAGCACATCCAGGGAGGCCTGATCGGCTGGATGCTCGGCTCCTTGCAGGGTGCTGGAATCGAGATGCCCGAAAAATTCGACCTCAAGGGCGTCGTCTCCATCGTGATGCAGCTTCTCGGGCTCACCTATCGGCAGGTGCGGCCGATCCTGGTCAAGCGGCTGGGCGAAAAAGTGGTCTCCGGTCTGGAAGCGACCTTCGAGTTTCTCCGGCTCTTCCTCACCGAAGGCTTTGCGGGAGTCTGGCAGCAGTTCCTCGAATGGGTTGGCGATTTGAAGGGCATCGTTATTCAGGCCGTCACCGAATGGGTCGTCACCAAGATCGTTATGGTCGGCTTGTCTAAGCTCGCTACTCTCTGGAATCCCGTCGGCTGGGCCGTCGAAGCCGTCCTGGCGATCTACAACACCGTGATGTTCTTCATCGAGCGCATGGAGCAGATCCTCGACCTCGTGGAGGCCGTAGTCCAATCGATTAACAACATCGCCACCGGCAAGCTCCAACAGGCCGCCGACTATGTGGAATCCGCCATGGCGCGGACCATTCCCGTCATCATCAGTTTCTGCACCAGCCTCATCGGATTGGGTGGAATCTCCTCCAAGATCAGGGGAGTCATTCAAAAGGTGCAGGACAAGGTCCACAAAGCCATCGACACGATGGTCGCCTGGATCGTGAAGCAAGCGGCAGCGCTGATCAAGGCGGGCAAGGGGGCGGTGAGCAAGCTGGTTGCCTGGTGGAAGAAGACGCGGACCGTCAAACTCAAGAATGGAAAGACGCATCTTCTGTTTTTCAAGGGCGCCGAGAGAGACGCTCGGATGGCCGTCCGGTCCGAGGAAATGTGGATTGATACTCTGGTGGATAACCGGATCAAGCTTGCGGACCAGGCTGAGAACAAGGTTCCTCTGAACGCCGCACAGCGCGACGCGCTAAACGAGGCCAAAGCTGAAGCTGAGACTCTCAGGAACTACACCCGCGCTACTGAACCCACAGATGAAGCGGCGCAAACGGCTTTCGAAGTGAGGATCGATACGGGCTTGAAGGCTATCGAAAGCAAACTCGTTTTGGGGGATGCCTTCGCAGGTGAAGTAAGTGTGGAGGACTTACCACTCACCAAGGTTCTATTCAGCCCAAAGGGTGATCAGGCACGCAAGATTGAGGCATTTCCGCTGACTGGCCGCGAAGGCAATACGCGGGGTTCCGGTGCCGCGGACCGAACGATCAAGAACTGGAAGACGAATATCGAACAACCGTCAAAGAGCCAGATAGGAGAGATGAAAAAGAGCGGTGAGATTCCTGCCGGTCAGAAGACTTACAGTTGGAGCCAGGTTCACCTGCTCTCCCATCGACTGCATGGACCAGGCAACGATTGGAAGAATCTCGCCCCTGGAACGGAAAAGGTAAACGGGGCGCTCACTGATTTCGAGCTCCAAACAGAAAAGGAGATTAAGGCGAACCGCATCCTAAAGTATTGGGCCGACGTGGAGTATCGAGATGATGCACCATTTTTCCCGGAGTCGATTGAGGTTCATCGGCAGATTCACGAGGTGCAAGGTAGCTCCCTGCAGCCAGTTGGTGAGGTCGAGAACACTAACCCAACTGTCCTTAAGGATGTCCCTCCGCCCACGATCACGGCCACTCCGCGGGAACGGGGGTTGGGACATTTGAGCGATGAACTCGAAGCACACATCAATGGACTGCTCGATCAGTTGAAGGCAGGGACGATTACGACGATAAGAGCCGCGGACGTTGCGCACTACGAGTTGGCTGGAGATGAAAATCGCCATATCAGGAAGCGCGTCTTGCTAGATCTCGTTGCTCTGGGACTTCTCAGGCTGGAAGGACAAACTTACGTTGCGGGACGGGATCTTGAGGAGCATAACGACGTTCAACCGAAGCGGTATTCTCAGAATTCGACGCAGCCGGCGGAGCGCGAAGCGGACATCACGGCCAGCCGGTTCCTCTCGATGGGTTCAGTGATGCAGGACCGTAATGGTGTGTTGTTTCCCTACAGCGTCTTTTTCGACTGCAACTTTTCGGGAGTGAGGCTGCACAACGACAATGATTCCGTCCGGCGGACTCAGGCACTGGATGCAAGAGCTTATGCCACGGGCAACGACATTTATTTCAACCGCGGCGAGTATAGCCCCTACACCCGTGCTGGCCAACACCTCTTGGCGCATGAGTTGACGCACGTCGTTCAGCAAACCCGCCCTGGTGCAGCACATTCCATCCAGCGGCAGGCCGATCCCGCGCACGATCTCACAGCGCCAGGCCTCTCTGGCGATGCGAAGCTTGAGGAGATCTTCGATGAAAAGGGCTTTCTAGGACCGCCGGCGAAGGGTCCCGAAGTCGCAAAGGTTCAGGAAGCGCTGCTGGCGCTCGGCTTCACCTTGCCAAAGTTCGGCGCAGACGGGGACTATGGCTCGGAGACGCGCCAGGCGGTTCGCGATTTTCAGACCAAGGCGGGGCTGAGCGGGGCCCAGATCGATGGCATCGTCGGTCCGATTACGCTTGGGCTGCTCGACCGCGCGGCGCGCCAGGGAAGCGTAACCACCGATACGGACGCTGCGGAGCAGCGACCTGAAGGTCACCGGAAAAGCGACCAGCAAGTTGGAGGATCATTTGCACAAGCGACGGGACGCCCAAGGAACCTGTGCGCGTGTTCTTCGAATTCGACAGCGACAAGGTGGCTTCTGACGAAAAGGACAAGCTCAAGGCCCTCCACGAGAAATTCCCGACTCAGACGCTCACGCTAAAGGGACTCGCCAGCGAGGAAGGGTCTCCGAGTTACAATCTGGCGCTCGCCGACCGTCGGCGCGAAGCGGTGAAGAGTGTCCTGCGCGACGAGCACAAACACGACTCCGCGCTGCTCGTCGATCACCTAGCAGAAGTGGCCAAGGGCAATATCGAATACAAAGAGATGCGCGCCGTCGACGTGGCCATCGGCGGCGCGCTTTTCAAAACGGAAAGTATCGTGGACACGAAAAAGAAGGCCAATACCGCTTGCACGGCGGAAGAGGCGACGAAAGTGACGGAGGCGGTGCAAAAGGCGGTGCCCGAAGGCGTGAAACGAATTGCGGATGTGAGGAAAGAGCTGCCGCCAACCAAACCCGCCACCACCGATTTGTTCGACAGACTCTTTGGCGTGCGGGCGAAGGACCCGAAGGCGCGGGCCGCGGAGCGTGATTCTGCAGTCGCCAAGGTAAGTGATGTGCTGGATAAGCTAAGCCCGCACCTCGATGAGACAAAGCGTCCTTGCGCGACGGATTCAGATCTGAAGGCTGGCGGTTGCCATGTTTGTCGCAACGAGCAGGACGGCGGCTGCGCTGCGGGAAGTCCCGCTTACAATCGCGATCCTTCGCCGCAAGCGGCGGGAATCACCCATGTGTGCACGTCCTTCGTCGGCGAGAGCTTCGACGAACAGGTCACCATTCTCATTCATGAAGGGCATCATGGCACGCCGGGTATTCCCTCCTCCGATCTCGCGTACTCGCATACGCGGCTCATCACGGCGGTCAGCACTTCCAGCGCCTTGGAAAACGCCGCTTCCTTCCACCTGTACATCCGGCTTGTGAAAAGCCCGGGTTCCGAAAAGGTAGGGCACGAGACGGAACCCGATATCCAGCTTGGACTGAGCAACGATGAGTTCGCAAACATCCAGACGCTGTTGGGCCTTCTGGAGCAATGGTTCAGCCTCTCGACGTTTGATCTTTCGAGCCTCTACTCGGCCATCCGGCGGGCGCGAACTTTCGGCGCCTGGCAGAGCGACGATGAAGGAATTCGCTTCGGCGGCATGGGCCGCCTCGCCCCGCGCTTTGGACTCACTCCACCGGAATTTCTCCCGATTGAGAGAGACCAGACAGGCTTGGCCGCCATCTATGATCGTTTCCGGACAATGGAGCGAGGTGTGAAGCAACAGCTGACAATTGAGAAAACGGCCGCGGGCCCGAGCGAGTGGTCCTTTGGTCCGGGGAAGTCCTTAAAGCTCCCACAGGCGTTCTTTGCCGAACCGCGCAGCAAGCAAATGACCTGGCTTCTGCAGGAATTGCTCCAGGCGACTCCGGACATTAGCGCAGGGTTCGAGCCCCGGTATCTGGCATTAATCGATGACCTGCGGCTGGCGCGCGACCTGCCGCTTAACCCTTAGTTGAGCTTAAGCCGCGAATCGGGAATTTACATCCGCAGGGGATTGGGACACATTGAAGAGCATAACGGTTCTCGGCCATGAAGCTTGCCGCACCAATTCGGCGTCATTTCCGCAGGCCTCCTCGACTTCAGCAACAAGTCGGCTTTTTCGCGAAGGAGGGCGAAAGCCCCGCGTTCTTCCAACCCGGCTCCGAAGCCCGAATGAAAGACACGGGCTCGTTCTTTTCCGCAAAGGGGCCGGAGGAAGAACCACAGGCAAAGGAGCCGGCGGAGCAAGAGACGCCGGCCGCGAAGGAGTCCGAGGAGGAACCTGTCAAGAGCAAGGCTTCCGAGGAGGAAGAACCGGTGAAGGCCAAACTGAAGGGAGACGAAGGGAAACCGATTGCCGCAAAGTGCTCGTGCGGATGCGGAGGATCGGGAACTTGTGGAAAATCCGCCCCTTCAGCAGAAGATCGCGAGCAATCCAAGGCGCCAGCGAACACGACAAGTGCACATCAACCTGCCGCGGCCGGCGCCGCCCACGCGGATTGCTCACCGGCACAAGAGAGCGCGGCAGCGTCCGCTGCGAGCCAGGCGGGATCTCTGGCCAGACGCGCACAACAAGCTGCGGGAGTCGCTTCGCTCGGCGACGATCCTGCGCCAACCGCGATGGGCCACTATGAACGCTGGTTTGGAAGGATCGACGGACATCGCGCGCAACTCGTCCGCGATACGTTTGCCGCCATTGTGTCGAGTATTGACGGTAGCATCAACTTTCGCTGCGATTCCGGAAAAAACGTCTACGCCTACGTCAAGTCCTGCGGGAGCAAGGAGATTTACCTTGGCAGGCTCTTCTGGACCCGGGCAGCAAGCACAGGAATTGATTCGCGTCCGGGTGTGATTCTCCACGAAATCGCGCACGACGTCTCCCGTGTCATTGGCGATCACAGCTACGGTGTCGCGGGCGCGGAGGACCTTGCCGCGAAGAATCCCGACCGCGCTGTCCGCAGCGCGGACAACTACGAGTATTTCGCCGAGTCCCTTTAAACGGGGCGTCTTCGGGCGGTAGTTGCTCTTGGAACCGGTCTGCTGGCCAAGGCGATTGCGCCTGAATACCCAAGGTTTTTTTGCGACGGTTGTTTTGAGCCAAACTCTGTCGCATATGCGACAAAGTTTGGTCGCACGTCTCGCCCCGATTTTTTGGGCAAGTCTGCGTTACTTACCTAGCTAGGTGAGGCGGCCTTCCTTGCGATACTCGCGGTCGATGGCCAGTTGAATATCTGAGAAGCGAAGCACGTTTTCGCCCCGGTTGATGGCCTGAAGGCATGCGTAGTGAACGATATTGGCGACGTTCGAACCTGTGAGTTCGTGGCGCTGAAAAAGCGTCCCAAGATTGACGTGATCTTCCAGGCTCACATGATTCGGAACGATCTTGCGCCAGATTCGCAATCGGTCAGCGGCGCTCGGCTTTGGAAAATGGACGACAGCCTGAAATCGCCGCAGGAAGGCGTCGTCGATATTGTTGCGGAAGTTTGAAGCGAGGATGACAAGCCCCTCGAAATTCTCGACGCGCTGGAGAAGATAGGCGACCTCTTGATTCGCATAGCGATCATGCGCGTCGCGCACCTGCGTGCGCTTTCCGAAGAGCGCATCGGCCTCGTCGAAGAAGAGAATCCAGTCCCGATCTTCGGCCTGCCCGAAAATCTTCGCCAGGTTCTTCTCTGTCTCGCCGATGAACTTCGAGACAACAAGCGAAAGGTCGATGCGATAGACGTCCCGGCCGGTGTATTTTCCGAGCAGCATGGCCGTCAAGGTCTTGCCTGTCCCCGGCGGCCCGAAAAAGAGAGCGCGATAGCCGGGACGCAAGCGGCGCCGCAATCCCCACTCGTCAAGCAGAGTGCGACCATGCTTTACCCACGTCTCGAGTTCCCGGATCTGTTCCAAGGTTGTCTCGTCGAGCACGAGATCGTTCCATTCAAGCGCTGTCACAATCCGCTCCGCCGGAAAGTCAGGACCCGACTTTGGCCGTCTCCTTCGTCCTGCGGCAACACGGTCGACGACCTCTGGACCCGCGATCAGTCTTGCCGCCCATTCCGGCTCATGGGGAGGTTGCGATTCGAGAGCAATGACATGCCTGCGCGTGAGTGGGTGGTCCTCTTCGAACAACCGCATCACCTGCAGCCTGTCCGCGACCGTTTGCGCACCTGCCAGGAAAAGCAACGTCTCACCGGTGGGAAGAAACACACGGGACTCTCTTCCACGCGCACCGCCGATTCGCGGGTGATTTCCCGCCGATTGCAGCGTCTGCGAAATGGCGTCGTCGAACACGTGCGGTTGCAACTCCGGAGCCAGCGCTACCGCCGCGGCGAGCGCCTCGATGAGGTTCATACCCGGCAACTCCAGGCACGCTGCAAGCTCAGCGATCGGAAAATCTCGAAGGATTTCTGCGAGAGGACGCGTTTCGATTCCCTCCAGTTCCCTCACCCGGTGCCGGACGAGCTCGGCCAATTGCGCGAGCATCGCATCAAGCCAGCGCGTGGACGGCTGTTCGCTGAACGACACACCATCGGCCTCGGTGTGTGGATCACTCATCGCCTGTCATCTCACCACCGACTCCGAACTCACACAAGCCCGGGAATGACCCGCCGCGAGATGCAAGACCTTGCGAAGCCTCTCAAGCGGCGTTGGGATGGACCCTGCTTCAAGCCATCTTTTCACCTAACTCACGACGCGCCGATCGACTCGAGAATTGCTCCGGCGATACGGTCGGCATGACCGTTGATGAGCGTCTCGTCGCGACCTTCGATGAGAAGACGGATCTTTGGCTCGGTGCCCGAATAGCGCAAGAGGACACGTCCCTTGCCATTGAGCTTTTGCTCGGCTTCCTCGAGCAGCTTCTGCACGACGCCAAGGGTTTCCAAGGCGGGTTTCTCGCGCACCTTGAGATTGCGCTGGGCCTGCGGGTATTTCTTGAGAACCGTCTTCAATTCGCTCAGCGGTTTTCCCGTTTCCATCATGATGCGCAGGATTTGCAGGGCGCTCACGATTCCATCGCCGGTGGTGGCGTAATCGCGGAAAATCATGTGACCGCTTTGCTCTCCGCCCACGTTCAGGCCGTCGCGCATCATGGTCTCGATGACGTATCGGTCGCCGACCTTCGTGCGAAGAACCCGTCCTCCTCCGGCGGTCAACGCTTCGTCCAGGCCAAAATTGCTCATGACCGTCGCCACGAGCGTGTTGCCAGCCAGTCTTCCCTTTTGCAGAAAATCCAGGGCCGCGATCGCCATGATCTCGTCGCCGTCGACCAACTCGCCCTTCTCGTCGCAGAGGAGCACGCGATCCGCATCGCCGTCGTGGGTGATTCCGATATGGGACTGCGACTCTTTAACGGCCTTTTGAATCTCGGACGGATAGGTGCTTCCGCAGGTTGCGTTGATGTTGGTGCCATTCGGAGCGTTATGGACAACATGGATTTCGGCGCCGAGCTCACGCAGAATGCAAGGGGTGGATTTGTAAGCGGCGCCATTGGCGCAATCGACGGCGATTCGCAACGATTCCAGCGTTCGCCCGCGCGGGAAGCTTTGCTTGGCGAATTCCACGTAGCGGCCGAGTGCGTCGTCGATGCGGAAAGCCTTGCCGATCTTCGTCGCCGTGGGTCGGATGTTTTCGATCTGTCCGCTAAATACGATGTCTTCGATGCACTTTTCAACTTCGTCGTCGAGCTTGTATCCATCGTGACGGAAGAACTTTATTCCGTTGTCTTCGTAGGGATTATGCGAAGCGGAAAGGACGATTCCCGCATCAGCTCGAAGCGACCGGGTAATATAGGCCACGCCGGGCGTGGGCAGAGGGCCAATGATGAGCACATCGACACCCAGGGATGTGATCCCGGCCACGATGGCGTTCTCGAGCATGTAGCCCGACAGGCGTGTGTCTTTGCCGAGAACGATTTTGCGCCGGTCAGGGGGATGATGCGAGTTTCCTGCGGCGGTGCCGAAAACGTGGGCGGCCGCCCGCCCTAATTTGAGGGCGGTTTCCGCGGTGACGGGCTCGATGTTTGCGATGCCTCGTACGCCGTCGGTTCCGAAAAGGCGTCGTTGGGCTGTCATACCTTGGGTTTCGAGAGTCTTGAGGGAGGCGTGCCCTGTTCAAACCGCTGCGGATTTTTCTCCACGTTCTTGCTGATGAGGTACCACAGGGCGCACGCGAGAATCAGGCAGGTGACCTTCGGTCTCCAATCGTTCATCACTATCTCTTTGACCATGTTCATTGTGAAGAAGTAGCTTGCTGAGGCGGCGGCGGAATTTGTCAACGCTCAGATTGCGTTCGAGAATGCCGTTGTGACAAATGGAAACTTGACCTGTTTCCTCGGAAACGACGATTGCCACGGCGTCCGATTCCTCGCATAGCCCGAGGGCCGCGCGGTGGCGGAGGCCCAGGTTACGGTCGAGATCCTCGCGCTGGGTCAGGGGAAAAATGCAGGCCGCTGCCACCATGCGATCATTGTGAACGATGAGCCCCCCGTCATGCAGAACCGTCTTGGGATGAAAAATTGTCAAGGTGAGCTCCTTCGAGAATTCGGCATCGAGTCCTACGCCGGTCTCGATGAATGGTTTGAGGGAGATCTCGCGCTCCACTGCGATCAGGCTGCCGAAGCCCTTGCTTGCGATTTCAAAGACCGTATCGGTGATCTCTTCGATGGTTTCGCGTTTTTCAAAAGCCGAAGTAAAGAAGGGATGGCTGCCGAGATCGGTCAGAGCGCGCCGAAGTTCCGGCTGAAAGATGACGACCAGGGCGATGGCCAGAAAGACCGACAGGCTGCGCAGGATCCAGCCGATGACCGCAAGATTCAAGAGATGCGAGAGAAAGGTGAGGCTTAGAAAGATGAGCGCAAGGCCGATGAGAATACGCGCGCCATGTGTGCCTCGCAGGTAGATGTAGATGTAATAGAGAACCGCCGCGAGAATTCCGATCTCAACCGGAATGCGCCAATACTGCGCGACAAACTTCCCGATGGTTTCGAGCATTACCACTTTGTTGGACGTTCAGGTGGAGGCACGCTGGCAATCTCGAAAACGGCGTGCCGAAGCGAGGTGGCCCTGCGCGCAAATTGTTTATCCTGCGCTCCGCGAAGAGTTCCGCGGGCGGAGAGCAACAATCGGCCGAAGGGCCCATTCGTTGCAAACTCTACGCCATGGAGGGTCGCTTCCATTTTCAAGAACGGCAGATTGCTTCGGTCATTCGCAAGGCGTCGCAGTGCGGCTTGGGTTCGTGCACTCGGAATATCCTCGCGCCTTTTTCGCGGCAAAAGCTCGTAAGTGCCACGCCGGGCCAGAATCTCTCCGCGGTCGACGCGGCGTCTGCCAGCCAGCGCAGGAAAGACTTCCGGGAAACCCCGACCAGGACTGGCCGTCCGAGTCGGGCGAACCTGTCGATCGCGCTGAGAAGGGCGAGGTTATGCTCGGGCTTCTTTCCGAAACCAATTCCCGGATCAATCGCAATTCTTTCCGCGGCCATGCCGTATCCTATCGCGGCGGAAACGCGCTGTCGAAGGAATTCAATTACTTCGGCGACCACGTCGTCATAGTGAGGATTCTCTTGCATCGTCCGAGGCTCGCCTTGCATGTGCATCAAGACGACGCCGGCTCCTGATCTTGCCGCGACTTCTGGCATGAGCGAATCGCCCAGCAGAGCCGTGACGTCATTGATGATATCCGCCCCCTCGCTTACCGCCTCCCGGGCCACCACGGCCTTTGAAGTGTCGATGGAGATGACGACCTGGCTTCGTGCCCGGAGGGCGCGAATCACAGGAACAACCCGGCTTAGTTCCTCCTCCGGCTCCACCGCCTCGGCTCCGGGTCGAGTGGATTCGCCGCCGACGTCAATGATTTCGGCGCCTTCGCCTTCCATGCGTAGCGCGTGAGTCACCGCCTGTGCCGGATCGAGAAATTCCCCTCCGTCGGAAAACGAGTCCGGCGTCACATTCAGCACTCCCATGATAACCCCGCGATGGGTCAGATCGAACGTGCGGCGTTTGAGTCTCCAGATCACGAGGGGTCAGTTCTTTACCACAGAGAACACAGGGGCACAGAGATGAAGAAGAAATGAAAAACAATGGTGAGCAGGCTTCGTTCGCTGAAAAAGAAGGGATTCCTGCGCTTTATCTTGTTTGTCCTTTCTCTGTGTCCCCTGGGTCTTCTGTGGTGAAAATCCGCCTTAGCCGATTTTTGGCCTCAACCGAATCGAGGCCGAGCGACCGTGGGCATCGAGTCCTTCCATTCGGCTGAAGGTCTCAATGACCGGAAGGGAGGCGCGCAATGAGGGTTCGTCGAACATCACTACGCTGGTTCGGTGCTGAAACTGATCGGCCGTCAGCCCTGAAAAGCTCTTGGCCGCGCCCCCGGTAGGAAGCTCATGGCTTGGGCCGGCGAGAAAGTCGCCTCCCACAACCGGCGAGATTCCTCCCAGGAAGATTGCGCCGGACGTGGTCAGTCGAAGGGCGATCTCACCGGGACGCTTCGTGGCGATGGCCACGTGCTCCGCAGAAAACTGATTCGCAAGCGCGATCGCCGCTTCAAGGTTGCCGACCAGAACAAGGCTGGCATTTTTCAAGGCAAGAGCGAGCTCCCTTCGGCGTCCGGAAAGGCCAAGTTGCCGGTCTAACGAAGCGGCGACACCGTCCAGCACGCGTGGGGAGTCGGTCAGAAGAATGGCAATGCTGCCCCGGCCGTGTTCGGATTGGGCAAGCAAATCCGCAGCGATCCACTCCGAATTGGCGGAGTCGTCCGCGATGACGAGAATCTCGCTTGGGCCAGGCAGCAAATCGATCGCGACCTTCCCGAAGACCTGGCGTTTGGCTTCGACAACATACGCGTTCCCGGGGCCAAAGATCTTTTGCACCGGAGGGATGGTCTTTGTCCCGAAAGCCAACGCGGCAATGGCCTGGGCGCCACCCACGCGATAGACTTCCGTGGCTCCGCACTCGGCGAGCGCGGCGAGCAAGGCCGGGTGGACCGACCCGTCCCCAGCCGAGGGCGTCACGGCGACAATCTCGCGAACGCCGGCCGCCGCGGCCAGCGTGCAGGTCATGACAGCCGTCGAAACGAGCGGAGCGGTTCCGCCGGGAATGTAAATGCCGACGCGCTCGAACGGATCGAATCTCTCACCGACGACGGCTCCCTCCCTGTTCTTCATGAACCAGCTCTTGCGCAGACTGCGTTTGGCGAATGCGCGAACGTTGGCACGCGCCGAACGAATGGCTTTTCGAACGTCGTTGGGCAGGCCGGCGCGGGCGGCTTCAAGCTCCGCGGGAGTGACCCAAAGCCGCGAGACATCCAAACGCGACCCTCCGAGTCTTTCGTTGAAACCAATGACGGCTTCATCACCGTTATCGGCAACGGCTTCAATGATTTCCGACACTAGCTCGCGCACCTGTGGATCAGGCGCCGGACGGCGTTGGAACCGCTTCAACAATCTTGGGTAGCCGCGATCTCCGGGGCGAATCACCTGCATGGCCCAGAGTTAGCGTGACTTCGCGGATCGCGCCAAACCTTTCCTCAGGGTTCCGGCGCCGCGAAAAAGAAAATCGCGGTGAGCGCCGCGTTTGCCACGAGCATCGCGATGATCGAGACCACGACCGAGCTCGTGGTTGACTGACCGACGCCTTCTGCCCCGCCGGTGACTTCGAGCCCCGCCTGACTGGAAATCGTGGCGATCAACCACGCGAAGACGAAGCTCTTGACGATGCCCGCGTAGAGATCGATCGGATGAGCGCTTCCGACCAGGCGCAAAATGTAGGCGCTCGTATTCATATCAAGCGCGAAATAGCAAATACTCCAGCCGCCGACGAACCCGACGTAGTTCCCGAATACCGTGAGCACCGGCAGCATTGCCAGCATGGCAAGAAACCGCGGCACGATCAGGAACCGGACGGGGTTGATTGCCATTACCTCAAGCGCTTCAATTTCCTCGGACACTTTCATGGTTCCGATCTCCGCCGTGATCGCGGACCCGCTCCTGCCGATGACGACGACCCCAACAAGCAGCGGACCGAGCTCGCGCAGCAGCGTGAGCGCCACGAGATCCGGGACGTACGTTGCCGCCCCGAATTTCGCCAGCTGGTAGGCCCCCTGCATCGCCATGGTCAAGCCGATGCTGAAAGCCGTCAAAGACGTCATCGGCAGGGCCTGCACGCCGATGCGCACCATCTGATAAAAAACTTGCGAAAACTTGAAGCGCGGTTTCCCGCGCAAGGGAGCCACGAAAATCCAATAAAGAATCTGCGCGTTGAGCGCGAAATAGTTGCGCAGCCCGGTCACGGCGGACTACTTCGCGGCCAGGGCGGCCACGGCCGCATCGGCCGAGTCGGTGATGGTAAAGAGCTCATTGAGCCGCACGAGATCGAAAATCGTGCGGACCTTCTTCTTCAATCCAAAAAGCGCGATCTTTCCCTGGTGCGCGGAGGCGTCGCGCAGGTATTCGATGAAGGTCGCGAGGCCCGAGGAATCGATATAGTCAACGCCTGTAAAATCAACGAGAAGCACCGGCGTCTTCTCGCTGACGCACGTCTGCAGTTCGGCGCGGAGCTTCGGGGAGGCATGCAGATCAACTTCTCCCGATACCCTGAGGGTTGTGATGCCATTGTTCGCGGACTTTTCGATCTGCATGGATTGCCAATACCCGTGGCAGCGCCTCGTGGAAAGCCCGATTTGATGCGCACCTTGTGCCCGCCGTCGAAGTCGCTTAAGTAAACGCTATGGAGTCCATCGATCAAAGGCCCTGGGAGGCGATCCGCGAGGATTTTCCGATTCTGGCCCAGACGGTCAACGGACATCCGTTGATCTATTTCGACAACGCGGCGACTTCTCAAAAACCGCGCGCGGTCATCGATACCCTGGCGCATTTCTACGAACACGATAACAGCAACGTCCATCGCGGACTCCATGAACTAAGCAATCGGGCCACCGTCGCATATGAAGACGCCAGAAAGCGGTTGGCGGCCTATCTTGGCGCGGAAGCCGAGACGATCATTTTCACACGAGGAACGACCGAAAGCATCAACCTGGTTGTCCGCGCCTGGGGAGACGCTCATGTGGGCAAGGGCGACGTCATCCTTCTCACCGAGATGGAGCATCACAGCAATCTCGTGCCGTGGCAGCTCCTCGCCCGCCGTAAGGGAGCGACCCTCCGGTTCGTGCCTGTCACCTCCGGTGGCTTGCTCGACCTGGACAATCTTGACGATCTCCTCGACGGGCCCGTGAAAATTTTTTCCTTCACGCACATTTCGAATACGCTGGGCACGATCAATCCCGCGGCGGACCTTTGCGCTCGGGCGAGGAGCGCCGGCGTGACCACGCTGGTCGATGCCGCCCAGAGCGCCGGTCATCGGCCTCTGGACGTGCGCGAGATCGGTTGCGATTTCCTGGCCCTTTCCGGACACAAGATGTGCGGACCGACCGGAGCCGGCGTCCTTTACGGGCGCAAGGAAATTCTTGAGGGGATGGAACCCTTTCACGGAGGCGGTGAAATGATCGTGAGCGTTGCCCTCACCGAGAGTGAGTTCAAATCCCCGCCGCATCGCTTTGAAGCAGGCACCCCCGCGATTGCGCAAGCCATCGGCCTCGGAGCATCGGCCCGCTATCTGGACCAGATCGGACGCCAGCGCATCTTCGATCACGACCAGGCGCTTGCCTTGCAGGCGATCGCCTTGATCGAGGAAATTCCAGGCGTTCGCATTTTCGGGCCGCGCGAAGCGCGCGCAGGGCTCGTCAGCTTTGTGCTGGAATCCGCTCACGCGCACGACGTGGTCAGCATGGCCGACCAATATGGCCTCGCCTTGCGCGGCGGTCACCATTGCACGCAGCCGCTCCTGCGAAAACTCGGGGTTCCGGCGACGGCGCGGGCAAGCTTCTACTTTTACAACACCGCGGAGGAGGTCGTTCGCATGGCGGAGATCCTCCGCAAAATTCATGCCTTCTTTGCATGAATATCGAAGAGCTCTACCAGGAGGTCATCCTCGATCACAGCAAACGGCCGCGAAATTTTGGAGCCCTTCCCGGCGCGACGGCGACCGTCAAGGGTGACAATCCATCTTGCGGCGATGAGGTGGAGCTGGCGGTCAAGGTCACGCCGGAGGCCATCGAGGCCCTCAAGTTTACCGGTCATGGCTGCGCGATTTGCATGGCGTCCGCTTCGCTGATGACGCTGAAAATGCGCGGCAAGTCCCACCGCGAGGCGCGCGCGACGATCGAGGCTTTTCGCGATATGCTCACCGCGCCAGAGCCGGGGGAACCGCCGGATTACTTTGGCGACTTGCTGGTGTTCAGCGCGGTGCGTAGGTTTCCTCAGCGCGTCAAGTGCGCGACGCTCGCTTGGCGGGCCCTCGAGCAGGCCCTTTCCGCTTCACCCGGGCGCGCCGTCACGACCGAGGAGCCCGAATCGTAGCCGGCACCGGCTTTAGCTATTTTCTTTCCTCAAGGGCCGCTTGCGCGGCTGCCAGACGCGCGATCGGCACGCGAAACGGCGAACAACTCACGTAGTTCAGACCGATCGCATGGCAGAATTTCACGCTTTTCGGTTCGCCGCCGTGTTCTCCGCAAATGCCGAGCTTGATGTCTTTGCGCGTTTTCCTGGCGCGATCTCGCGCGATCTTCATGAGCTCACCGACGCCGTCCTGGTCGATGGAGGCGAATGGATTTGACGTGATGATCTCATGCTCAAGGTAGGTGGGCAGGAAGGTTCCCGAATCGTCCCGGCTCATCCCGAGAGCGGTCTGCGTGAGGTCGTTGGTCCCGAAGCTGAAGAACTCGGCATCCTCCGCAATTTTCTCGGCGGCAAGCGCCGCGCGCGGAATCTCGATCATGGTGCCGACGAGATAGCGAAGCTTTGCCTTCTTCTCCTTGGCGACCTCTTTCGCCACGCGGTTGACGATCTCGATCTGAAGCTTGAGCTCCTTGGGAAAACCCACGAGGGGAATCATCACCTCGGGCCGCACCTTGATGCCTTCGGCTTGGACCACAGCGGCCGCCTCGAAGATTGCGCGCGCCTGCATTTCCGAGATTTCCGGATAAACGATTCCGAGTCGGCAACCGCGGTGCCCGAGCATCGGATTAAACTCATGAAGATCGTGAACGCGCTTGGAGATTTCGTCTTGGGAAATGCCCAGTTTCCCGGCGAGGGCGTTCTGCGCGGCATGATCGTGCGGGAGGAATTCGTTAAGCGGCGGATCAAGCAGCCGGATCGTCGCCGGCAGTCCATCGAGCGTACGGAAAATGCCGATAAAGTCGTCCCGCTGGTACGGAAGCAATTTGGCCAGAGCTTTCTTCCGGTCGTCGGGATTGCGGGCGAGAATCATTTCGCGCATCGCGTCGATGCGGTCGCCCTCAAAAAACATGTGCTCGGTTCGGCAGAGACCGATGCCCTCGGCCCCGAAACCGATGGCATTCTCAACCTGCTCGGGCGTGTCGGCATTTGTGCGAATATCGAGCTTGCGGCATTTGTCCGCCCATTGCATCAGCGCCGCAAAGTCCCGATAGTTCTTGCTGTTTTCCGGTTGCAGAGTCTTGCTGACCAGGACTTGGACAATCTCGGACGGCGCTGTCGTCACCTCTCCGGCGAAGACGACGCCAGCCGTGCCATCGATGGAGATGAAATCGCCTTCCTTGAGCGTATGACCGTTGGCCGTGACCGTCTTGTTCGTGTAATCAATACGCAAGTCGCTGGCGCCGCAAACGCAGACCTTTCCCATCTGGCGGGCGACGAGGGCCGCGTGCGATGAGACCCCCCCGCGCGCGGTGAGGATTCCTTCGGCGGCGATCATTCCGCGAAGGTCCTCGGGCGATGTTTCGATGCGAACGAGAAGCACGCGTTCGCCACGATGGGCGCGCAAGACAGCCTCTTCGGCGCGCAGGACGAGACGTCCGCTCGCCGCGCCGGGTCCGGCGGGCAGGCCGGTCGCGATCTTGGTGCTATTCTCGGCGCTTTCCTTGTCGAAGATCGGCGCGAGCACGTGGCTCAGCGAATCGGCCGGAATCCGAAGGAGGGCCTCCTCCTTGCTGATCAGTCGCTCCTTGACCATGTCCACGGCGATCTTGATCGCGGCGAGGCCGGTGCGTTTGCCATTGCGGGTTTGCAGGATGTACAGACGGTTGTCCTCGATGGTGAATTCGAGATCCTGCATGTCGCGGAAGTGCTTTTCGAGAAGCTCGCGCACCTTGAGAAGTTGCTGGTGGGATTCAGGCATCTCTTTGCTCAGCTGGGCGACCGGCTTTGGAGTCCGAACTCCAGCCACAACATCCTCGCCCTGCGCATTGATGAGATACTCGCCATAGAAGACCTTCTCACCGGTGGCCGGGTCGCGCGTAAAGGCGACGCCGGTCGCGCTGGTCTCGCCCATATTGCCGAAGACCATCGTCTGCACGTTGACCGCCGTGCCCCATTCGTGCGGAATGCCGTACTTCCTCCGATAGACGATCGCGCGATCGTTGTTCCAGGAGCCAAAGACAGCGCCGATCGCGCCCCAAAGCTGGTCTTTGGGTTCCTGCGGGAAGTCTTTGCCGGTGCGCTCGCGAATCAAAGCTTTGAAGCGGGCAACGAGTTCCTTGAAATCGTCGGTGCTAAGCTGAGTATCCGGGAAGTGGTGGTTGCCATATCGCTCGTCCTTGAGTTGCTCGATGGCATTTTCGAACGGCTCGTGATCCTCCTCGGGGCGCTTTTGCACGCCCATGACAACGTCCCCGTACATCTGCAAAAAGCGCCGGTAGCTATCCCAGGCAAACTTGGGATTCCCAGATCTCGCCGCGATGATATCGACCGTGGTGTCGTTCATCCCAAGATTGAGGATCGTGTCCATCATGCCCGGCATCGAATCGCGAGCGCCGGAACGAACAGAAATCAGGAGGGGGGTCTGCTGGCCGCCGAACTGCTTGCCGACTGATTTTTCGATCTTCGCCAGGGCTTCATCAACCTGCCTCGCCAGCTGCTGAGGGTAGCTGCGCTTGTGTTCGTAGTAATATGTGCAGACCTCGGTCGTGATCGTGAATCCGGGCGGAACCGGCAGACCGATGCGTGTCATTTCGGCAAGACCGGCACCTTTGCCGCCCAGCAGTGAGCGCATTGCGCCATGGCCATCAGCCCGACCGTGACCGAAAGAGTAAACGTACTTTCCCTTGGGAAGGGAGGCTTTCGAAGGCTTGGATTTTGTCGGCATAGGAGGAAAGACGCTTCTAGGATCCCAAGCCTTCAGCAGAGGCAAGGTCCGCGCCAGCGCAACGCGAGGTGATTTTCCTTGAAAAGGTTCGTTAAGACGACGTTAGGGGCGGGCGCCCACCGCGAGCACTTCATTCAAGAGGCGTTCGAATTCCTCGAGCCCCGTGCTGGGGATGATCACCGTATTACGGCGTCCGTGGGCTTCTTCAGTGATGCGCAAAAAACGACCCCGGTCGTTTTCGCGAAACTCGATGAAGAAGTGCTTGCGCTCGACCTGAACCTCGCGCGACTCAAGTATGGTATCCATCAATATACAAAGTTGGGAACAATCTCATTGAAAATCATCTCATCTCGCCTCACAACTTAAATCTTTCGCCTTTTGATGAAATATCACGGGTCTCAGGCAGGCCGAAAGTCCACCTGTTGCTTGAAAAGATCCACTCGTGCAACATGAACCTGGATTTCATCGCCGACCTGGAAGACGCGGCGGGAGCGGCGGCCAACGAGTCGCGCGCGAGGCGCATCGAGAATGAAGAAGTCGCCGTCCAGAGCGGAAACATGAACAAGCCCGGTCATCAGAAAATCGGGCAACTCAATGAATAATCCGTAGTTGCGCACTTCCAGGATGCGCGCTGAGAACGCCTCCCCGTCTCGGCGGGAAGAAGCCTGGTTTTGAAAATACTCAAGCTTCTTGAGTTTTACGGAGTCTTTTTCAGCATCGGCGGCGATGCGTTCGGAGGTCGAGAGATGTTCGGAGACGGAGGAAAGTGCCGAGGAATCCGGACCTCGCTTCGTCGACCCGAGCAACTGGGCCAAGGCGCGGTGGACCACAAGGTCGGAGTAACGGCGGATCGGACTGGTGAAGTGAGTGTAGTTGGCCTTATTCAGGCCGTAGTGACCCAGCGGTTCCGGTGCATATCGGGCGCGTTTCAGGCTCTTGAGGAGGCCGAGCTTGATGGCGTATTCCTGGGGCTTGCCGCGAATGGCGGCGAGTAATTTCTGAAGTTCCGGGCGGTGGGACAGGTCGCCGCATTGCATTCCTTGCAACAGCGTCAGTTCGCGAAACTCGACGAGCTTATCCGCATCGGGCTTTTCGTGGACACGATAGATGGATGGCTGCCGTCGGCGCATGAGCTCGCGGGCGACGAGCTCATTGGCCAGCAGCATCAGCTCCTCGACCAATTGATGGGAACTGTCGTTCTCGATTTTTTCGAGGCGCAATGGCGTGCCTTGCGCGTTCAGCCAGACCTTCACCTCCGGGAATTCGAGATCGAGCGAGCCGGCGGCGAAACGCTGGCGCCGCAGGAGGGACGCGAGTTCCCAGGCCGCATGGAGCTTGCGCGTGAGCTTGTCGTGCGGCGACCGATTCAAATGCGCAAAGGCTTCCTTGTAGGTGAGACGCGCCGCGCTTCGGATAACGCTCTTTGCAAAGCGTGCGGAGTGAACCTTCCCTTTGCGGTTGATTTCCGCGAAAACCGAAAATGTCAAATGATCTTCATCCGGCCGCAGGCTGCAGAGTCCGTTGCTGAGGGCCTCGGGAAGCATCGGGATCACCCGATCCGCAAGATAGACGCTGTTGCCGCGCGAGACCGCCTCGCGGTCCAGCCAGCCTTTCGGGGGAACATAATGCGAAACGTCGGCGATGTGTACGCCCACGCTCCATCCTTCAGGTGTGGGCTCCACTTCGATCGCGTCATCGAAGTCGCGCGCATCGTCGGGATCAATCGTCAGGATGAAACGGCCTCGCAGATCCTCACGCCCTTCCAATTCCCGGGCGTCGATTTTCGGCGATAAGGCTTCCGCCTCGCGAAGCACCTCCGGAGGAAACGGGCCGGGCAGCCGGTACTTCCTGACAATCGAGAGCATGTCAACGCCGGGACTGCCCGTGGGCCCCAGCACTTCGATAATGTGGCCTTCGGGGTTGACGTGACGCGATGGCCAGGCGTCGAGCTGCGCCACAACCTTGTCCCCCACATTGGCGGTAAGCGGCGGAGCCGGCGCGGGAACGTAGAGGTTGTGAACAAAGCGCGGATCATCCGCGACGACGAAGCAAAAGTTTCGGGATTTTTGAAGCGTGCCCACGAGGGTGTCGTTTGCGCGCTCGAGGATGCGAATCACGCGCCCCTCGCGACGCGGCGGCATGGCCCTGAGTTCCGCTTTCCATTCCGCCGACTGAGGAGCTTTGGTGATGAGCCGGGCCACCACGAGATCGCCGTGCATCGCGGTAAACGTGTTCTCGGCGCTGATGTAAAGATCCGCATGCCCGGCTTTCTCATCGAGGACGTGCGCCGAGCCGCTCGCGTGGAACTGAATCGAACCCGTCACCAGATCCGCGACTTCGGGGACCACATAGCGATCCTTGCGAATGCGGGCGATCTCGCCACTGAATTCCATTTCCCGAAGCAGCTCGCGAAGCTTCGCCCGCCGTTGCACAGGCAGGCTCAGGGATTTGGAGATCTCGACTTTATTCAAGGGCCTTTCGGCCAGAAGCTTCAAAATCCGAGGGCGGAGGTCGTCTTTTTCCCGCTGACCGGACGGTTTTTTTTCGCGGGCCACGTCTACTTTTCGCGCAAACGGCCGTCTAGACGCAAGAAAATGCTTGCGCCCGCAAATACGCGGTTTCACCCTTTCGAGCGCATGCACGCTCTGAAATCTCCCCAGGGCTTCACCATAGCTGAGTTGATGGTGGTTGTAGCGATCATTGTTATTCTCATGAGCTTGCTTTTCCCCGCGGTGCAAGGCGCGCTTGAAGCCGCGAAGAAGGCGCAGGCAAAGAACGATGTGACGCAGATTGCGACGGCGATTGTGGCCTTTGACACGGAATACGGCCGGTTGCCTTCCGCGAATCCTGTCCCGGAAGTACTCAATTTCGGCGCGGCGCCTTACAACGCCTTGATCGCGAGCAACGACACCCTGAATCCGCGCAAGATCCTTTTCTTGGAAGTTCTCAACTACAAGAGGGGCAAGGGCGGAATTTCGAATGGCATTTTCGTTGATCCGTGGGCGAAGTCTTACTACGTTGCTGGCGATAGCGACTACGACAACCGGGTTGGTGTCTCGACCAACGGAGGGACAACGGAGAATCTGAGTATCATAAAGAAGGTAGGAGTCTGGAACAACAACACGAACAAGCGCCAGCAGGTCCGTTCGTGGGATTGATTTGATGCGGGTGTAGTTCAATGGCAGAACGCCAGCTTCCCAAGCTGGACACGAGGGTTCGATTCCCTTCACCCGCTTACATTCTGATTATCAATTGGTTGCACGCAGCATATCAGATATTCAGAATATAAATCAGAATTCGTCCTCTGGTTTCCGCCAATGTCCGCGGACGTATTTTTCATTGACGCGACGGATTTGTTGGGTCCCGAGCAATCTGACGAGGTTGCCGCGATCAATCGCCGATCCGTAGGAAGTTCTGCCAAGTGGCGAAATTACTCTTCGTGATCCCTGAAGGCAGCGGCGACACAAAGTGAGGGCCAGCTCAGTTCAGTTACCGTGATACGTGACGATATTCGCTTTATTGTTTGTGGGCTAAAAGTGCTTTGCGCGTGACGCTGCTGTCACTGCGCTCGCAAGGCGGTCGCGGTTACGCTGCTTCCTTAATCGTTCAACTCATGGGATGAGTTTCCCTTTGTAATCGGACTGGATGCGCCTCACGCTCGGAGCACCGCCAGTTCCCACTTCGAATGATGCAAGATCTCGACTCACCATTTCTGAATATCCCATGCAGTGACTACATCGCGGCGAATGACTTGGCGTTCGCCATCTACGACAGATTCCCGGTTTCAGACGGCCATGCGCTTGTGGTTACCAGGCGGCTGATAGCGACATGGTTCGAGGCATCGGACTCTGAACAAGCGCCGCGGCGCCGGCATTTTGAGACGGGCAACAGTCCTCGCGGTGGATGTCCACGCCATCGGCCAGGGCGTCGGCTTTCTGAGCGGCCGGGCGCGCGTGACGCTCACCTACGACCAGGCCGAGGAAGGTGCCCCGGCCTCGGTGGTCGTCAAGCTGCCCACCAACATCAAAGCGGGCGCGGACTTTGCCGAATCGACACACGCCTACGAGCGCGAGATCCGTTTCTATCGCGAGGTGGCGCCGCGCACGCCGATCCGGGTGCCTCGCATGTTCGCCACGATCATGGAGCCGGCCGACAAGGTCTTCATCCTGGTCATGGAAGACCTGAAAGGACTGACCGTCGGCGACCAGGTGGCCGGTATGAGCCGCGCGCAAGGCGGAGCTGAAGAGAACGAGAGTGCCTTTCTCAGCAATCCTGCGGAGCGCCTGGTCGCCCTAGACCACGTTTCACATGGCAAAACGGCAGCGGACATAAACCCGCAGACCGGCCGCATTAATGTGATCACTCCAAACAGTCGCGCCCGGAACAACGACAACCGTGGGAATAACATTAATACAGGCGACATTCTTTTTGACCAGATTCTCTTTCCTGCGCTCCTAACACCTCTCTATGTCAATGACTCGTTCCGAATCTTCGACGCGGGCGTTGCAATTGAAGGAACAGGTGGCCAAGATGGAGACCAAGCGTCCGACCACTTGCCGGTGTATGCGGACTTTGTTTTTGGCGACACAGGCGGAGGTGATGGCGGAGGAGAGATGCCGATTGTTGGCGTGCGTATCGCGAGCTTGCTGGCGAATCCCGAAGGAGTAGACGAAGGCAAGGAATCCATAACGCTTATCAACCAAGCCACAACTACGATCGATCTTTCGGGATGGAAGCTAAGGGATCGGGCAGGCGGCGAAGCGCCTCTTTCTGGCCAGCTGGCACCCGATGGTAGCACGACCGTGATTCTGCCGCGCTCCCTCGCGCTGAGTAATAGCGGCGACGAAGTAGCGTTGATCGGAGCCGATGGTATTGAACGGCATCGAGTCAGCTATACCCGCGGCCAAGTGTCTCCCGGAGAGGAAATTCGCTTTTGAAACGAGCTGTCCTTGACGAAGTGCTCGACTTCAGGATTCGGCAGCCGATTAGCTGGCCAAGCATGGCAGCCTTCAACGGAGAGGTAACTCCGGTGCGGCGATTGTTTATTCGGTGACTTCGGATTTGCTGGAACGCTTCGGTCTTTTCGCTAAACACCGCGGGCTCGCGAGGTCGAGCGCGTTCACGGTTGCAGCCGGTTGAGCATGTGAAACGCGGCGGGCGGCTCCGAGTTTTAGTGATCGACTCTTTACTGTTTCCTACTCGGTGAGCCCATCATCGAGTGCTCCCAGAGCCGTTCGCCATCGCCGGTTGAACGCAACGGTTTTCACCCGCTCTGGCGTCGCGCAAGCCATCCAACAGCGAGGCCTTGCGCGGATGCAAGCGATCAGCAAGTGGAAGTGGCAATGCAGACAACCGCGAGGAGCAACCGTGTCGTGCCGAGCATCAATTACCAGCCAGACATACCAGAGTTCCCTGATTATTCTTACAGTAGATTTTACCGTTCGCCACGGCGGGCGCCACCCAGCAACGCCCGCCGAGCACCTGTGCGCGCGCCAGCTCGCGATAGACCGTTGGGGACGCCTCCGCCACGACAAGCTCACCGCGCTCGTTGAGGAGAACGAGATGCCCGCTGGCAGCGATCAGCGCGCCGCCCCCGATGTTCTGGCTCCATTTCATTTCACCGCTCGCAGCGTCGAGACAACGCAGCTCGCCTTTGCCAACATTCCCGTCGATGCCAAAGATAGAACCTTGCACCAGGACAGAGCTGCCAAGCTGGCTGCGCATATTTTTGTTACGCCAGATCTGAGTCGCTTTTTCCGGACTCACTTGCAGCAAAGCGCAGCCAGTGGCGTTGCCAGAGGTGATGAAGATCTTGTCGCTTAAAACCAGCGGGGTAGCCGCGTTGATATCGTAGGCGGTCTTCCACGGAAAACGCCACAGCTCCTGTCCATCGGCAGCATTCAAGCCGACGAGCGCATCCGCTTTGAAAACAGCCACGCAACGAGATCCAGCCAGATTGAATGCGACCGGACTTGAATACCCGGCCCCGTCGTCTCCCGCTTTCCACTTGAGCGCTCCGGTTGCCTTATCCAATGCGACAGTCGATCCGCCCACTCCGCCCGAATCCACAATCACGAGATTGCCATCCACCAAGGGCGAACCAGCGTACCCCCACCGAGGACGGCTTCCATCGAAGTCCTTCGGCAAATTTTTTCGCCAAAGCACCTTGCCATCGGAGGCGGCGAGGCAGAACAAATCGCCTTCATGGCTAAGTGTGTAGACCTTGTCGCCGTCAACCGTCGGTGTGCCGGCCGGCCCTCCCTCGAATTGACGGAGAGCGAGCGATTGCGGATAAGTGTGTTGCCAGATTTCCGTGCCGGTGGCGGCATCGAGGCAGAAAACCACGTCCGTGTTGTCGTTGTTGCCCATGGTGTAGAGACGGCCTGCTTCAACCGCCACCGACGATACTCCAGTGCCGATCTCTTTTTTCCAAAGCTGCTTGGGTCCATCTTTCCCCCAACTCGCCGGCGAAATCTCTTCACTGGAGACACCGTCGCGGTTGGTGCCCCGCCATTGCGGCCAGTCCACCGCCTCCGCAAAAGGAAGGGAAAAACAGAATCCGGCGACCACGAACAAGGTAGGCGAGGGCATGCTCTTCATGATTGCTAGCCGTAGGTCTCGCTTCACGCGGTGTCAAACTATGATGTCACTGGTCAAGGAGGTGAAATGCGTGCTTGACGAACGATTGCGCCCCAGGCCAGATGGCTACAATGTAGGGTTCAATTCAGGGGTCGCGGCCGGCCAGACTATTCCGCATGTTCATATCCATGTGATTCCCCGTTACACTGGGGATGTGCCTGACCCGACGGGAGGCGTGCGTCACGTGATTCCCAGCAAGGCGAACTACCTGCGTCGCAAGCCTGACCTGACAGAACCGACCAGGCTGACTCTTTCCACGGGGCATCCTTGCAATCCCGTTTGGGGCTGGATCTCGGCTCGGCTGAGGGGTGCGCGTGAAGTCGATATTCTTGCATCGTTCGTTCAGCTATCAGGACTCGACGTCATTCAGGAGGCGGTGTTCGCGGCCCTGAGACAAGGCGCGGTAGTGCGAGTGCTCGTGGGTGATTACCTGTACATTTCCGATCCGGCGGCACTTCGCCGCCTTCATGGCTGGATGGAAGTGGTCAAGGAGGATGAGGACCTTAAGCCGGGGCAATTCGAGGCGCGGTTGGCCGAGATACAATGCTTGCCATACCTTCCAGAATCGTTCCACCCGAAGGCTTGGCGCATTCTGGACGACTCAGGGGGCATGCTTGTGGTAGGAAGCAGTAATCTTTCCAGACCCGCACTGGAGACAGGAATTGAATGGAACCTGGTCTCGTGCTTCGCATTGGGGGATTCAGTTGAGCAAAGTCTTAAGTCAGCATTTACGAACCTCTGGGGTCTTTCAACCACGTTGACTTCAGAGGTTGCTGAACGCTACTCGATCTTTGCGAAGAAAGCGCGGGAATTTAGAGCCGAGCCGGAAGCACAGGATGTCAGTGAGCCGATGCCTGAGCCGCGCCCATGGCAGGAGAAAGCACTGGAGAGCCTTGACCAGCTTCGGTCGAATGGTTGTCCGCGGGCCCTGGTTGCAGTTGCAACCGGGCTTGGCAAGCCCAGCCTAGCGGCGTTTGATATTCGCGCTTTCGGCAAATCAATTGAAAAGCGGCCTCGCGTTTTGGTCGTCGCACACCGGGCGGAGATCCTTGTGCAGGCCGAGCGGACGTTACGGCAGGCACTCGACGATCAGTGGCTCGAGACAACCGTTACTTGGTATCTTGGTTCAGAGAGCAACTTCGGAGGCGACCTAACTATTGCGTCAATCCAGAAACTCTCGCGGCCAGAGGGTCTGAAAAAACTTAGTGAACATTACTTTGACTACGCGGTCATTGACGAGGTGCACCATGCCGAGGCGCCGAGCTATCGGAAGGTGCTTGCCATGCTGAATGCTTCCTTCGTATTGGGACTGACCGCGACCCCGGAGCGAAATCGATGTTGCTGGTCTTTTCGATGACGTTCTCGCATGGCAGGCAACGCGCCTGATAGGCGATGGAATCAGCGAGGGTTCGCTTGTCCCGTTCCACTATGTGGGGCTTAAAGACGACGTGGATTTTCAGCAGATCCCATGGCGGAACGGACGTTTTGATCCTGGTGTTCTTGAACAGCGCGTCGAGAACAGTGATCGCATGGCCAGACTCTGGACAGCGTGGCGGATTTCCTCGTGCTCTAGATTTGTTGGACAGCCGCCCTTTATGCTCGCGAAGATTGGATGAAAGAGAATTCCAAGGTTCCCATCGGAATAGGGATAAGGTGCACAAGATTTGTAGGGTCTGATATCAATACCCAGTTCCTCATTGATCTCGCGTATCAGGGCGGCTTCAGGGGTTTCATGCGCTTCAATTTTACCCCCCGGAAACTCCCAGAGACCGCCAAATGTCTTATGCGACGGCCTCTTACCGATCAACACGGCACTTCCGTCGCAAATGAAAGCCAGTGCGACGTGAATCACTTGAGTTTCTCGCGATGGCGTTGCGGGTAGGGCTTCATGTCTTCCGTAACGGCGATTGTGGCGGCCTGATCAATACGCAGGCATGTAACCAGGTCGTCTCTATTTTTAAGCTGTGATGAAAATATGATTTTACCGTCATCTTCAAACGAAATCAGGTGTCTGTCGAAAAGCGCGTCGTACAGTGGGCTCAAAAGTATGGCGTTGCCTATTTCGAGCCTTTCCGATTCGTTGGCATCTCGCCACGGAACAATGTGGCCTGCGATGAGGATGTCGATCAAATCGGAACGCCTAATCGCCCGCGACGAGTACGCCAAGCGGCGTATCCGCGATTCGGAAAGGCGGCGGAAACCAAGGAACAAACTGTTCAAGCGCGAACTTAGGGCCACCGAAGTTTTGCGCGCCCTTGGAGGGCATGTCAAAAGCCGCCGCCAGTTCGTTTTGGGTTTTAGCACCATGGGCAAATGCCTCAATGGCACTTCTTACTACGCCATCGATCGGGCAATCGCCCATGGGCAGATTGTCATGCACGAAGACGGGTCCATCCACCTAGCGAAATAATGGAAGACGATACGGGGCTTCCAGAACATGTCCGGCACGTCGGCGAGCGATACGAAGTCCGCCTTTCCCATGGCCCTTGAATTCGCTGCTACGGATCTCGTCTCCGCTCGGGCTGACGATTTCTGCGTTCTTAGTCATCAGCATCTTGAGATGCGCATTGGTCAGACACGCGGCGACACTGACCGCGATCGAGAAGTGGCCAATCGCGCCCCACGTCGGGGTCTGGTCAAGGTTCCAATCACGGACGAGGTCGAGGTCGAGCAGATTACAAATCGGTACTCAGCGATGTGACCAGCACGTAACTCGTCGGCCCGCCTTCGGCGAAGACCTGGGCCCCCCACTGAACGCCGAACGGACGGTATTCGGGCGGCGCATCGTTCCTTCGCTTTCCTGGTTTTCCGTCCGCATCGATCGGGTCGAAGATCCAAAGCGTACCGGAGTCGCCCGGCTGGGTGAGCAGCCGCGCCTGCGGCCGCGCTCGCTTGGCAGAACCGCCCATTTCTCGGCGAGTGCGTGGCCCGATCAAAAAGTCGGCAAGGTATTCAAATCCGCCGACTGACTTGTAGCGGTAGAGCAGTGCGGTGATCTCACCCTCCATCCGGCCGCTCGCCGCCCCAAAACCGACCACGCGGCAGCCAACAAGGGAGAGTTTAATCTGGGTCGGGGCAAGTCGGCAATCGGCCCGAGGGTACCAATTCCATGGATCTGCGCCGTCCAGGCGCCCAGATCGTCGATGTCGATGAAGCCGGTGGCCGGCTACCAGATGCGCGTCACGAGGAATTAACCTGCTGCGGCTTCTCGACGAATGTCGCATCAAATCGGTGCAGCAACGCCACCAGCATCACGGGCCTCGCCAATGTCAGGGAAATGCCCACTGCGATAAGATCCGTCCAACCAGTATTTTGACGCATAGCTGCAAGTTCGCCGAGTTTGCTCGTATAGCTGCACGAAGCCAAAGCTCTGGTTGAAGGGGCCAGAGAACCTAACGGTCTACAGAGGTGCGAATGTGGCACCTTTTACATCGCTTTCGATGGCAGCACCAAATGCCATCAGTGCACCACCAACAACAAATAACATGAAAAAACTGCTATTCATATTAGCGCTGGGTCTCTCCAGCTGCGCCAACTACGATATGAACCCCTCAATGGCAGTGTTGACCCTGCCCAAGGGGGCCACTACCATTACTGAGGGCAATAAGACCCGCAAGCTCTCGCGTACGGAATTGGAAATGATACGGGTTCAAGAGTACGGCAAGACGCTTTCCCCAGAGGACAGGCGAGCTTACACTGCCATGTATATGAATGAATTGGCTGCCCATAGAGCCGCTGAGATTCAGATGAGGGCAGCACGTATACAGGCTTTCGCTACATCAATGGCTGGGCTGAGTCAGTCCTTGGCGATTACCGGGGCTGGGATGAATATCAGCAATTCCATCAATAATGCCAGCATACGGAATAGCAATGCCATCAATAATGCCAGCATACGGAATAGTTACTACAACCACTATCAGTTGCAGGGTATTGACCATAGTTTAAGAGGCATTGATAGTTCGCTCCAGACGATGAGCATTAATTCGTCCTTCAGGCGTTACTGATGAAGGTTATATACACAAGAGTCTCGACGGACGAGCAGACTTGCGACTCCCGGCTTCAAGAATTGCGGCGGCAACAAAAACTCTCTGGCTGTGATTCGGGTGCCCAGTGAAGAAGAAGAACGGGCCCGGCACTGGGGCCGCCAGCGTGAACAGCTTGTCCATCACCGACAGAAGCTGGAGGCTCAGGGTCGCAGTCTACTTATTGATCATGGTTTGCCGGCCCCTGCGCGCTGGTGGAGGCCGCAGAGTTAGAGCCGCCTGGATAAGCTTCTGCCGGTTTGGATACTTTCCCACCTTGAGCTCTATCGGCCCATGCTCTTGGCCCTCGATCAACAAGTCCGCACCCTTACTGCGGAGTTAGAAAAGGCTGCACCCGTCGCGCTGCCCAAGGGCATGGGCGCGTTGAGCACCGTAGTCATTAGCCGCGAGATCTGCGATTGGCAGCGCTTCAACAACCGCAGGCAGATCTCCAGCTATACCGGACTTTGTCCGGGAGAATATAGCTCGGGGGCCAAACGGGTGGGCCGTTCCATCACAAGGCATGGAAATTGCAGGCTGCGGGCCGCTTTGGTCGAGCTGGCGTGGCGCCTGGTGCGCTATCAGCCCGGATATCACGCCGTGCAAAAGCGACTCACTGTCTTGGCAAAAGGCGCCCGAGCTACCAGGGCGCACCGCAAGAAAGCCATTGTCGCAGTGGCTCGTCAGCTCGCCGTCGACCTCTGGAGGCTTCATACCGGACGCTGCACACCCAACGTGCTCGGATTTAAGTAGAAAAACTAACACTTCAAAAAGTTTGCATAACCAACCTTTGGAACGTGGCACGTGTTCGTGCGCCCAGGTGAGCCCTTTTGATCAGGCGCTCGCTGCTCTAGATTGAACCGCGTCCACGTTCCCCTTCACGCTGACGAATAAGTCGAAATGACCGGCCAAAAGTGAACGGTCTTCGATAACGCCCCCAATAGCCCAGACCGGTTTGTCCAGCTGTTTGGCCAGCGAGGCAACTCCATAAGGCGCTTTTCCTTGTAACGTCTGAAAATCCAGCCTCCCTTCGCCGGTGATGACTATATCCGTTGACGCCATCCGCTCTCGCAAGCCGACTTTCTCTGCGACCACGTTGAAACCTGGCATGATCTGCCCCTTTAGGAACGTCAACACCCCGTAACCGAATCCGCCCGCCGCTCCAGCGCCTGACGTGTTCGAGAAATTTGTTCCGAGATCGCGTTCGACTAGGCGAGTCAGACGCGCAATATTTTCATCAAGCGCTGAAACTTCGTCGTGGGTGAGTCCCTTCTGCGGTCCGAAGGTCCAGGTCGCACCCTCCGGTCCCATCAGAACAGTCTCAACATCGGCGAGTGCGATCACCTTCGCAATACAGGCGATGGCAGGTGCCTGGATTCGTTGGATCTCAGAAAACGCGGATGGGAGCGGCTCGACCAAACGATTGTCGTGATCGTAAAATTGATACCCAAGAGCCACGGCCATACCAAGGCCAGCATCAACTGTCGCACTCCCTCCGAGGCCGATAAAGATCTGCTGAAGACCGCTCTCGATGATATGTCGGATGATTATGCCGGAGCCGTAAGTACTCGAACGCAGGGGGGCCCGATCGGCAGGGCGCACTCGCCAGAGGCCGGAAGCCTCGCTCACATCAAAAATCGCGTCAGTTCCTTTGGTGAAATATTCAGCGGTAATCCTTCTGCCCAAGGGATCAAAAGAGTCAACTGTATGATTATCGGCATTTAGTTGAGCGGCTAACAACTTCGCAGTTCCTTCTCCTCCGTCAGCGATTGGAAGCAGATCTACCTCAGCCGTCGGATCGCCGTCACGCAATCCTGAAGCGATGGCCTCCGCGACTTCCAGCGCGGCCAGAGTGCCTTTGAACTTGTCCGGAGCAACCAGGTAACGCATGTGGCATGAACTCCCGCGGGCTTTTTAAAGGTCTACCAAATCGTGACTAATCGAGCTCCGCGAGAGCGAAAAGGCCAATTCTTTTCTAACACAAGGACGGTCTGCCAAATGGCCAAGATCAGCAAACCAAACGGACAATCCCCGATCAGGTGAACCTTAGGAAAAGTCTCAGGCCAGGTGTTCATAGATTGTGGCATCAGAGAAAAGTCTCCAAAAACTCGGTGATTGCTGTGTGAAAGTCTTTAAGATAAGTGGCCCTACTCACGGCTTTTGGCGTAACCGAAACAAGCCGGGAACCAGGGATGAGCTCCGAAATTGCAGCGGCGTATGAAAGCGGATGGATGTAGTCGATGTCGTGCCCGATAATGAGAGTAGGGATCTCCAGATTACGAAGGTCTTCTTCCGATACGCCCGGCCCATCAGCCGCAATCGCCTGAAGCAGCGCAGCTGTAGTTGCTTGTGGCTCTCGAGAAAAGAAGCCCCTGAGAGAGGCGAGATTATCAGGCGCTTTCTCCGCGAGAAGCCTCGCGATCTCGCTAGCCTCAAAGGCCTTTCGAGCATCTTCCTGTGAAAACTCCGCGAGAAGCCGACCGACCATTGCGTTCGGAATATTATTAGCTGGAGCGGACGCGGCAATCCACGCTGGGCGGGCTAAGATTAGGCCTCGCACAATTCCGGGCCGGTGCACCGCAAGGTGCAACGCGAGAGCCGCCCCCATCGAAATGCCGCCGACAATGATGGGCGCGAGCCGATGCGTATCGATGAAGGTCGCAACATCAGAGGCAAACGTGCGAACGGAGAACAGGCTGGAGTCGCCGGCTTCAGATCCACCGTGGCCACGTGACTCAATGGTAATTCGACGGAAGCGTGGATCTCGAGGGAAGGCTTCGATGGTTTGTCGCGCGTCGCCGCAAAGCCCGTGCTGAAATATTACCGGCAGCCCCTTTCCCCCTGCATCATCCACGTTGAGGAGCGGTGCACCTGTCTGCGAGAAGGTTGGAGAAATCGCTGTCATGAGTTCGACATCAGTTCTGCGCCATTGTCGTTTAGAGCGCTAGGCTTCGGTGTAGGAAATCGCGCGCGAAGGCAACATCCTCTTCCTCGAACCCGTGCATAATAAGGGGACCGGCGAATTCGCTCTGCTTTAGGCTCCGAAGGTAATACTCAAAATCCAGAATACCCTTGCCAGGGGCGCATGCCTGAAACTCTTTATTCCGGTCTTTGGCATGTGCGATCCCGATCGCATCACCTATCAAAGCAAAACTTTCATCCAGGACTTCTTTCTGATTGCATCCGGGACTGACCAGGTTGGCCAGGTCCATGACAATCCGCAAGCGAGGATTCTTTAGTTCGTCGAGGAGTTTTCGTGCGCGGCTTGCCGAGTTGACGATATTCTCGGCCTCAGGCTCGAAAGCCAGGCTCAAATCGTGTTTCTCCGCAGAGACAAGACCGGCCTCCATGGACCGCACCATATCATCCCAAGCTTCTTTGGAGTCATTTTCGGAATGCCATTTCCACATATTCGCCGGATCCCGCGTTCCCGTGCATAGAGTAATCATCGGAATGCGAAGCCGAGCCGTAACTTCACACAGGACTTCGAATTTCATCAGGTTATCGCGCCGAACTCCAGGATCTGGGTGAGCCATATTGAACGTCCCGGAGATAGCAGACAGCTCGACCGTTGCGCTTTGCGCTGAGTTGAGTATCCACCGAACCTGGTCGGATGACACGTTTCCAGGAAGAGTTTCCATCCCAGCGCAAGACAGGTTGAATTGCACGGAATAGATTCGATAACTAGCGATTGCTTGAAACAACTCCTCGATCGTCGGCCGGTTAAAAGTCTTGGCGAAAACCCCAATCTTCATGCGATAGCACCCGTTACTGTGGCAACCTCGACCGGTTCCCCCTTTTGGGTGGAGAGCTGTATGGCGCGAAGCGTCTTTATAGCTGCCAACCCATCTTCAACCTCAGCGGCGGGGAAATTGTCCTCGCCACGAACCGCACCAGCGAATGACTCAACCTGCAATTTATAGAAATGGGAATCCTCGCCAAGGGTCCGCTTGAACTGACCATCCTTGAGTGAAAAGCAATCGACCTCAGCGGATCTCAGATACCATGGATTAAAGAGTTTCCCTACGACGCTGCCGAACTCGCCGTATATCTGGAAACCTTCGTGCCACCCCATTCGCACGGCCAAGGTCAGGTCCAGATGGCCGACGCTGCCGTCGGCAAAATCGACCATCACGAACCAGCAATGCGCATCATACTTCTTAACCAATTTGGCGTCGACTCGGACGATCTCCCCGCCCAAAAAACGCGCAGTGTCAACCAAGTGACTTCCATGGCCCAAAAGGTAATAGGCCTCTCGATTAGCTTTAGGATCGCCTTTAGGTCGCTTCGGATTGGCGCTTTTTACGATTAACGGCTGTAAATTGTCGGTCTCGGTATATCGAGAACTCGAATCGCAATACCAGGCTTTGAGCGCAAGCCGGGTCCCCATCTCCTGGTCGATGAATCGCCGCGCGAACGCTACCCCTGGATCGAACCGCTTCATACTGCCAACCCGAACGACTAAGTTTGGATTCGCCTGCGTGACTTTGAGGAGATGGGCGCATTCCTCAACACTTACACCAAGCGGTTTTTCTACGAGCACATGCTTGCCGGCTTCAATCGCTTGAGCCGCGGTGGAGACGTGGAACTGATCAGCGATCCCGATAATCACCGCTTCAACTTTAGGATCGGCTAGCAGTTGGTCGTATTTGCTGTACGCCACCTCTGGCTCCCACATCTGTGTCATGCGGGTCCTCAAATCGTCCGCCGCGTCGCAGATGGCGAATAGACGCGCGTTTCGGGCTCTCTGGCAACTCTCGAAATGGGCGGCTTGGGAGATCATTCCACATCCAAGGACACCGATTCGAACAGGGTTAGGGGTCTTTTTCATTTACTTTCAACAATGCTACATTAATCAGATGAATTGTGCAACTCGTTTGTTAATGTTTTATATTGTTATAGATTCATATCTACTCGAATATACACCCGCGAAGCGATTATACTCTGATATGCGCCATGCCTCGATATTTTTCGTTTGACAGTTATACGCTTCCGTTTTATTTGTCATTTTACAAGTTATGACCGCCCAGGAATTCAGGCCCCCCAAGTTTGCCGCCGTGAGACACGAAAGAATCGCCGCTCTCGTCGCGAATCGCGGGAGCATCCAATTGGATGAATTGGCAGCGGTGTTCGATGTCAGCCACCCTACGATGCGGAAAGACCTTACATTTTTGGAACGGCAAGGCCTGCTGAAGCGGACCCACGGCGGCGCTGTCAGTATTCGGGCACCGGGGGAGCGGGATCTCATGATGCGGTCCGTCCAAAACGTCGAGGCTAAGAGAGCGGTCGGCCTGGTCTGCTGTGATTTAGTTGAGGATGGCGAGGCGATTTTCCTGGACTGCGGCACAACGATGCACCACTTCGCGCAGCAGTTGGCGACGCGGGGTTTGCAGCTAACAGTGCTCACGAACTCACCAAGCATCGGCGAATGTTTGGCGGACGTTGGTGGAATAACCCACATCGTGCTCGGAGGACAAATACGCCGAAAGAGCGGTGGAATTTCCGGGCCACTCGCTTTGGAGATCGTCAATCAATTCTCGATTGCAACTGCGTTTATCGGCGCGAGCGGGATCACCGAAGAGGCGATCACCGTAGCGGATTATAACGAGGCACAGCTCAAGGCCTCAATCATTAAACGAACGCAGAAAGTGATCGTACCGATCGACCATAGCAAGATTGGCGTCTTTGATTTTGCCAGGGTTTGCGAGCCGCGAGATATCGACATCATCGTGACCGACTATGCCGACGACCGCTTAAAGCACATTTGTAAGGATCACGCAGTTAAGCTGAAAGAAGCCGCCGTGCAACCCTCCTCATGACATCCACGAGCAACACTATCGGGCCCCGAGCCGAGCAATCGTGGAATCCTGCCTTAGGGCTCTTGAGCGCCTCCTCGTCGATTCGAGTGCCATCGGTCGTGGCCGGTTTCGACGGCTTTGTTGATACGATTCTCCATGTAGTTTCAGAACGTCGCTCGTCTACTGAATACTCACGACTCACGACGCTCCAAGGCTTTTCCGAAAAGGTTCTAGCAGCCTCCGGTGGTCGCAACACAAATATCGAGATGATGCCACGCCTGACGAAACTAGGCGGCAATGGCCCGATTTTTGCGAATGCCTTGGCTCATTTCGATATCCCGGTAAGCTATATCGGTTGTCTCGGCTCGCCCGTACTTCATCCAGTATTTGATGAGTTTTCGAAAAAGGTAAGGACCTATTCCATAGCGGAGCCTGGTTACTCGGACGCAATTGAGTTCATGGACGGCAAGTTGGTTTGCGGCAAGCAGCAGTCCGTAATCGAGATCTCCTGGCAGTCCGTTCTTAGTCGTTTGTCAATCGAAGAACTATCCGACCTAGTCAGTCAGGCCGGCTTGGTCGCGTTTTTGAATTGGGGAATTGTTTTTTCGATGACAGACATGATGGAGGCGTTTCTTCATCACATCGGCAACCATTTGTCCGGACCGCGCAAGTCGTTTTTCATCGATACAGCCGATCCCGCAAGGAGGTCCGAAGAGGACATTGAGCGCTTCGTTAAGATGCTGTCACGACTCGTGGAGAAGTTCCAAGTCTATCTCGGCTTTAACTTGCGTGAGAGCACTTTTATAGCGCGGGCAGTTGGATTGGCTGCGCCGCAAAACACCCCAGACGAGGTCCTCACTTATTCAAAGCGGCTACGTGAGCGGCTCGGTATTGATGCTGTCGTCATTCACTGGTCTCGGCATGCGGTGGGTAATGATTCGGACTCCGACGTATCTGTCGAGGCGCCATTCACCGAAAATCCTCGGATCAGCACCGGTGCCGGTGACCATTTCAATGCTGGCTGCCTTCCGCCCGCGATGCATCGGGCACATGAGCGTCGCTCGCATCTGGAGGCGCCACGGGCTGCAACCTCATCGGCTGCGCCACTTCATGGCTTCCAACGATCCAGCTTTTGAAGCGAAAGCCGCCGACATCATTGGACTGTATCTGGCCCCGCCAGCCCATGCCGCGGTCTTCTGCGTGGACGAAAAGACCGCCATCCAGGCCCTCGACCGGCTCGATCCTGTGCTGCCGCTTTCTCCGGGACGGGCCGAGCGTCATGGGTTCGAGTATTTCCGTCATGGCACCCTCTCCCTTTATGCCGCCCTCGAGACCCGAAGCGGCCAGGTCATCGGAGGCCCTGCCAGCCGCCACACCAGCCAGGAGTTTGTCCGCTTTCTCCAAGAGATCGTAACCACACAGCCCTCCGGCAAGGAAATCCACCTCATTGTGGACAACCTCTCCGCCCACAAAACCAAGCTCGTGGATCGCTTCCTTGCCGACCATCCAAACGTGTCGCTGCATTACACGCCCACTTATAGTTCCTGGCTCAACCAGGTCGAAAACTGGTTCTCCAAACTCCAGCGCCACGTTGTGGCCCGCGGAGTCTTCGAATCCGTTGCCGACCTGCGCCGCAAGCTCATGCGCTACATCAAAGCCTACAATAAGACTGCCACTCCCCTTCAATGGACTTACTCGAACCCAACCAATCGAATCGCAGCGTAGCTGTTTCATCTGATACGTTGCACTAGGAGCATGGCAATCGGCTGTCGTAGTGCCGCGTCGTCCGTCCTAATTCTTAAAAGCTCCCAAACCGAAAAGGCACAGCAACAATAAGGTAGTTATAAGTATATGAAAAAACGATATATTATAGAGGGTTCCGGTAAAACCGGAACGAGAATGCGAATTGCGCGTGCCGGACAAGCACTGATGATTCTGTTTTTTGCGGCTCTTTTTGGTGCAGGTGTCGTCCGCGGTCAGACCATTACGTTTGGGGGGGACGCCGATCAAGGGGAGGGCGGTCGGTGGATGAGAAGCAGAGTAGAACAGTTCTCGAAAGAGACCGGAATAAAAGTTAATTATATCGCTCGTCCGCTGGACGCATCACAAACACTGGCGTTGTGGCAGCAGAATTGGGCGGCCCAAACTCCAGACATTGACGTTTACATAATTGATGTCATCTGGCCAGGGATCGCCGCGGCGCATGCGACCGACCTGAAAGAATATTTTACCGAGAAGGAGCTAAGCGAATTCTTCCCGCGCATCGTGGCGAACAACACCGTAAATGGCAAGCTGGTTGCCATTCCTTTCTTTACTGACGCGGGGCTTCTTTATTATCGAACCGACTTGTTGGAAAAGTACGGCTTCAAGAATCCGCCAAACACTTGGCAGGAGCTTCAGCAAATGGCGCAAACCATTCAGGAGGGTGAGCGGAAAGCTGGCACTGCCGATTTTTGGGGCTTTCTCTGGCAGGGGGCTCCGTACGAGGGACTTACCTGCAATGGCCTTGAGTGGCTGGCGAGCAATGGAGCGGGAACGATCGTAGAGCCGGACGGGAAGGTGTCGATAAACAACCCACAGACCAAGGCCGCGCTGACTATGGCAAAAGGTTGGGTAGGCACGATTTCGCCCAAAGGAGTGACTACTTATCAGGAGGAGGAGGGTCGGAATGCCTTTCAAGGAGGACGAGCCGCGTTTTTGCGCAATTGGCCATACGTATATGCGCTCTCTAATGGCGAGGCGAGCGCGGTCAAGGGTAAGTTTGACGAAACCTATCTGCCTCAAGGAGACGGCCCGAATGCTAGCCATGCCGCGACCCTTGGAGGCTGGCAATTGATGCTATCAGCGTATTCAAAGAACAAGGATGCAGCCGCCAAGCTTATTAAATACATGGTTTCGTCCGAGACACAGAAAGAGCACGCGATAAAGCTTTCGCGATTGCCTACGCTGCAGGCCCTGTATGAAGACAAGGATGTGCTGGCAGCCCAGCCGTGGTTTGCGCGTTTGCTACCGGTTTTTCAAAATGCAGTTGCGCGGCCGTCAACGGTGACCGGCGCCAATTACAACAAAGTGTCGACGACTTTCTTTCAGACAACCAATAAGATTCTCAATGGACAGGTATCTGTTGACGAAGGAGTTGCATCGATCGAGTCGAAGATCAAGCGCGATTTGCGCTAGTGGCCTGCGAGGCGAGTGGAATCGACTCTGCGCGCCACCGAAATCACTCTTGTGATGAAGAGATCTTGAAAAAGCTCGATGAGATCTTTCCTGTGCCGGGCGGAGAGTTCCGCTTCGCCTGTGCCTGGTAAAGCTTCAAAGTTTAGGAGATGGCCTTTTTCCAGCTCCCTTGAAATTTGGGCGATCTGTGCGAGCGCGTTTTCGACCGCGGGAGCGAGTTGAGCGTCAGGGGCGGCAAGTTGTTCGTAGCGATGGGGCTGGATCGTGGAGATGCCGGCGTCGAACTGGCTTTGCCTTTAGAACCGTGGCCCAATTCTGGGCAAGGGGTCGATTTGTCTGCCTGCCAGCATTCGGCTCCCGGCTTGCTTCTTGAAGAACGGCACGGCTTCGACGGCGACGGCCGCTCTTTGCCAGGTCGCGGCGTCCGCCGTTCGGGCACCGACTAGCTTTGCGGCATGCTCGCAGGCTTCTCCTTTAGAGGCTTCCCTGCAATTTTGCAGTAGGGCTGGACTCCATCCGTTTCTTCGCTTCGTCTACTTAGTAGATGCAGTGGAACATGCCCGCCGTGCAGGGACAAGGTGCTCGCTCAGTCAAAGCGGCAGCCACGCGATAACCAATGGTTCCTCTCTGGTAAAAAATGGCTCGAACCATTACAGCAGTGGCCGTCATGGTTTGGAATCGGAGTGGCAGCGTGGCTGGACGTCGATACAGGATCTGATGAATAAATCTTCTTCGCTGATTTCGGCAAGTCCGCGATGTCAGCGGCTCAAGAGATGCCTACTTCGGAAGCGCGTGCACGCGAACAGATCGACGCCATGCTCGTGGCCTGCCGGTGGGTTGTTCAGAATTTCTCCGCGCTGAACCTTGGGATTGGGCGGGAATCGCTCTTCGCGGGCGCCCGGCAGTAGCCCGTGCGAGGGAGAAGCATCATGACTACGAAATCCTCGAAACCCCGAGCGGGATCGCGTTTGATCGACGCCTTCCTTCAGTCGCCGCTCGCGGGCCTGACGCCGTGGATCGTGATGGCTCTGCTGTCCGGTTGCCGGCGGTTCAGGGCGTTGCCGGAGATTTCACTTCTGCCGAAGGCATTGAGTTTCGCCACGCAGAGGAAATTCCTTGTCTAATTCCTCATCATTTTGCAATGCTGGAGATGCCGAGTGGAGATACGACCCATTCAACGGCGTGGCCGCCTTCGCGAGTATTAAGCAATCCGTCCCATTTCATCTTATCTTTCTATGAGTTATTCCTCTCACGCTCGGTTGGATGGGCGCATCGCGGTGGTCACCGGCGGAGCTCGTGGAATTGGCTATGAGACGGTGAAGGCTTTTCAGGAAAGTGGGGCTCAACCCGTGATTGTTGACATCAGCGCAGACCTCGGGGAGAAGGCGGCGGCGGAGCTTGACACGGATTTTTTCCAGGCGGATCTGACGAAGTCGGGCGACGTCGCGAAAGTGGCGGAGGGAATCCGACGAAAGCACGGACGGATAGACATCGCCTTCAACAACGCCGGGATTGCTTCGAACGTGCCTTCGGAAGACTGTTCTGACGACGATTGGCTAAGAGTGATCAACGTCAATCTCAACGCGGTCTTCTTTTGTTGCCGCGAGTTCGGCAAGATCATGCTCCAACAGGGAAAAGGCAGTATCATCAACACGGCTTCCATGTCGGGCATCATCTCGAACACACCCCAACCGCAGGCGGCCTATAATGCTTCCAAAGCCGGCGTGATCATGCTCACGAAATCGCTCGCCTGCGAATGGGCAAAGCGCGGGGTGCGAGTCAATTCCGTCTCGCCGGGATACATTGGCACAGAGATGACAAAGCTCGGAATGTCCAACCCGGACTGGCATCGTGATTGGCTGAGCTTTACCCCCATGGGACGGGTGGGCGAACTGCGAGAAGTCGCGGCCGCGGTTATTTTTCTGGCCTCGGACGCAAGCAGCTTTTTTACGGGGAGCAACCTGGTGATGGACGGGGGCTACACTTCCTGGTGAAGTGCTGCCGCTCTCTCAGTTGGCGCGGAAGCAACCACCCACGCAGTCTTTAAGGCGCCCGACGGCGCTGGAGGCCGAATCATCCGAAGGCGCGCATCTCAAGCCCGGCGTGCGGAAGCCGGAAGGGGACATGCCGGCGGAGGATGAAACGCAAAGGTTCCTTCCTGCGCCGCCACTATGGCCGAAGAAGCCGTTCCGCCTCGTCGATCTGGCGAGGGCGAGCCGACACGTTTACTCCGCTCAGGCGAGGGCGCGCGCGCGTTCCGCGCACGCTCGATGATCGGAGGAAGCTAGTCGCGAAAGGCACCGGACCTTTGGAGAAGGCCGCCTGGGCGCGCGAGTCGAAACGGCGTAAACCATGACTCCTGCCATGCGCTTTGGATACGGCTTCGAGCGGCAGGCTTCTTCTCACTCCTATGCTCCAACTCGCTGACAACTTATGGATCAAGAGCTATCCGCTGCCGGTTCTTGGAACCAACCACGGAAGAACCGTGACGCTCCTCCGGCTTAGGTCCGGTCGACTCGTCGTTCATTCCATGGCTCCGTTTTCGTCCGCGGAAGTGGACGAAGTCCGCGGCCTCGGTCAACCAGGGTGGCTGGTGGAAGCCATGTTGCTGCACGATACCTACGCTCGACACGGGCGCGATGCTTTTCCCGAGGTGCCGTTTTTGGCGCCTCCCGGTTTCGGCGAGGCAGTCAGATTCCCGACCTTCTCCCTACTGCCCGCTCCCGGCGAGTGGGCTGGCGAGATCGAAGTCATCGAACTGGCCGGAGCACCGAGGCTCAAGGAATATGCTTTCGTGCACGTCCCGACGCGATCCCTCATCGTGGCGGACCTGATCTTCAATTTTTCTCCCCACGAGCGTGGCTGGGAGCGTTTCTTTCATCGCTACATCGCCGGTTTCAAGAGATATCCCGGGATGAGTCGGATCTTCCGATTTTTCATCAAGGACCGTGCCGCCTTTCGCGCCTCAATCGGCAAGATCATGGCGGCGGACTTCGACCGGATCATCGTTGGCCACGGCAACGTGATCGAGAAGGATGGCAAACGTTTGTTGAGGCAGGCTCTCGCAGATGCCGCCATACAGACCGGCGGGTAGCTTTTTTGATCAAGCACAAAGCCAGCCGCGTTACTTCTGCCTGGAAACCTCAACGGCCACGCATCTGAGCGCTGCGAGCCGGTGCGCGGCCAGCTTTCGGGATTTTCCCCTCTGCGCGAGATACTCCGGATTCTTCGCGGACGCCGCTGCTGCCAACAAGACGAAAGTTTGTCGCATATGCGACAAACTTTTGCGGGAGGCGTGGTTGCCATGCAGCAAACCGATTTCTTATCCGGGAATCCGGCAAGCGCTACACGTAGAACTGCTCGGTGTGCGGTCGGAGATCCAGTTCCAGCGTCCAAGCGGAACGATCCTGAGAGGCGAGGTGCCAATAGGCGTCGGCAATCTGTTCCGGATCGAGAACTGATTGCTCGGCCGGGGTATCGGCGCCGGTGCGAGTGGCGGCGATCAGGCCGTCTATGACGACATGCGCCACATGCACGCCGAGCGGCCACAGCTCGCGAGCGAGGGATTGCACGAGACCGCGCACGGCAAACTTGGCACTGCTGAACGCCAGCCAATCGCCGCCGCGCACGCTTGAAGTTGCACCCGTGAAGAGCATGGCGCCCGCGCCGGCTTCGAGCATGCCCGGCGCAGTCTCCCTGGCGCAGACGAAACCGCCGAGTGCCCCGACGCGCCAGGATTGCTCAAATTCCTGCGGTGTTGTCGCGAGCAACCCCTCGCCGAGCGCACTGCTGGCATTGTGGATGAGAACTCCGACCGGCCCCAGTTCCTTGCGCACCCGATTCGCTGCGGCGGTCGCTTCGGCCGGATGGCTCACATCGGCCACCAGGCTCAATGCGGGCGCTCCCGCGGCGGAAAGTCTCGCTTGCCAAGGAGTCGATGAAGCCCGGCTTTCGCGCGACCAGGCCGACTCGGAAACCTTCGCGCGCGAAACGGCGCGCGAGCGCGGCACCGAGCCCGGGACCGACTCCCGTGATCAGCGCGACGCGGTTCACACTTTGCCTCCAAGACAAACAGCGGAGCTTCGAGACAGTTTTCGGCGGTCGTCTTCGGTCATTTCCAATTGTCGCATAAGGGTGGTGTTTACAGATCCCAGGATGGACCAGCCAGGGGAGTTTCCTCAAACACGACGTTTCGAACCCTGCTTCTGATTAGGCGCATCCCGATCTTGCTTGCGTGAAAGCGTTCAAAGCTTAGGCCTCGGGCCAAAAATCGCCGTACCGACGCGCACCAGGGTAGCCCCTTCCTTGATCGCCGTTTCGAAATCGTCGCTCATCCCCATCGACAGCACCGGCAGCGGAGTGCCAGTCTCCACGGAGAGTTCGTCGCGGAGAAGCCGTAAAGCGGCAAAGAACGGACGAGCGTCTTCTGCGTGCTCGACGAGGGGCGCGATCGTCATAAACCCCTCAATCTGGATACGAGGAAGGGCGAGCAGTCGCTCGATTTGCCCACGGAGTGCGTCAGGCTTGAAGCCGAACTTCGTCTGCTCGCCCGATGTGTTGACCTCAAGCAACACTCTGGGGAACAAACCGAGCTGCGCAGCGATTCGGTCGATATCTAATGCAAGATCGACAGAATCAACGGCATGTATGAGATCAACGACCGGAAGAATCTTGCGGATCTTGTTGCTTTGCAGATGGCCGATAAAATGCCAAAGCGCCAGCGATGGAAGCAAAGGCGCCTTGGCGACCAGTTCCTGCGCGCGGCTCTCGCCGAACACCGCCTGACCCGCGTCAAATGCCTCTCGCACAAGTAACGCCTCCTGCGTTTTTGATACTGCGACCAGCCCAACCTCGGCCGGATCGCGACCGCTCGCACGCGCCGCAGCCGAAATCCGCGCGCGAACCGTCTCCAGACGATCGACAATGCCATTCATAAAGAAGCGTTATTTACGTGCGTCGAAATATAAGCTATTCTTATCCAAGATTTCTCCGGAATGCACATTCAGTCGTTTAAGATTTTTTCCAACTTGGCGGAAACCTCGAGTTTTTCCAAGGCGGCGCAGATGAGCGGCATCACGCAGAGTGCGGTGAGCCAGCAGGTGCGCGCTCTGGAGCGGCGTTTTCGCGTCAAGCTCATCGAGCGCGGGCGAAAGAATTTTTCTTTGACTCCCGAGGGTCGTGCGTTTCTGCAGGCAAGCCATCAGGTTATGAACATCGTGGGGGATCTGGAAGGCCGTATTCATAATCTTCAAAATCTGGTGGCGGGTGAGTTATGCATTTCGACGGTTTTCAGTATTGGACTGCATGAGTTGCCGCCGTATTTGAAGATTTTCCGGCAAGCGAATCCCCAGGTCGACGTGCGTGTCGAGTATCGGCGCTCGTCGGAGGTTTATCTGAGCGTTCTGGATGGGCGGGCCGACGTCGGCCTTGTGGCCTACCCGACGCCGCGTCGCGGGATCCGGGCCGTAACGTTTTGGAGCGACCGCCTTGTTCTCATTTGTTCGCCGTCACACCCTTTGGCTTCGCAGCGGCGAATTCCCCTCGCCGCCTTGCAAGGCGAGAAGTTCATCGCTTTCGAGCCTGATTTGCCGACGCGTCGCGAGATTGATCGCAAGCTTCGCTCCGAAGGGGTGAAAGTGAAGCTCGTTCTGGAGTTTGACAACATCGAGACGGTGAAGCGTGCGGTGGAAATCGAGAACGGAGTGTCCATCGTTCCGGAGACGGCGGTCCGCGCCGAAGTGGAAGCGCACCTGCTTGCGGCCGTTGAATTCAACGATCCTTCACTGCGGCGACCCTTGGGTGCCTTGATCCGCCGATCCGCCCGGATCTCGCCCGCCCTGCGTGAGTTTCTTGCGCTTCTCGAGCAAAAGGATTCCGCCGACAAGTTGAACGCCGGCTAAAAGGCAAAAACATGATGGCGTTCGGCTTGATTCGTGCGATACATGAGCCTCCTCTAATACTGATGAATCGCCTTCTGACCGGCGTCGCGCTCGTCGGGTTCGCTCTTGCAGCGTGCCAAACGGCCCAAACGCAAAGTGAACCCCAAGTAATTGCTGTCCCGCCTGACGAGTTGTCGAGCGATCCTTTGCTGAGACGCGCCGCTACCGCGAAGCCATCGACAGTTCCGGCGGCCGAACTGCCAGAAGCGGCCGCCTACGCCAAGCTTCCGCAGCCTTCGCCTCAAGTCGCAGCGCCCGCCCTAAAACATAGCTACACTTCCTGCAATGTGGAGGGGCCGTACATTGCCATGACCTTTGATGACGGACCCGGTCCGCAGACGACGCCGAGGCTTCTGGACATTTTGAAGGAGCGCGGCATCAAGGCGACCTTTTTCGTCGTGGGACAGAACGCGGCGGAATACCCTGACATCATGCGCCGAATGGCCAGCGAGGGTCACGAAATCGCCAACCATAGCTGGAGTCACCCGGCGCTGACCAAGCTGGGCACGGAGAGTTTTCGCAAGCAAATTGAGAACACCAACGATACCATTGCCAGGATCACGGGGAAGCGTCCCGTGCTGATGCGCCCGCCCTACGGCGCAACCAGTTCCCTTTTGAATAAGCGCTTGAGCGAAGAGTACGGGCTCAAAGTTATTCTGTGGTCGGTCGATCCGCTGGACTGGAGGTATCGCAACTCCAACCGGGTTTATAGTTTTATCGTTCAGAATACGCAACCGGGATCGATCATCCTCACCCATGATATTCACGCGACCACCGTTGCTGCGATGCCGGAGACGCTCGACGCCCTCTCGGGCAAGGGATACAAATTTGTGACGGTGTCGGAGCTGATCGCCATGGAAGTTCCCCAGCAGTTGGTCAAGAAAGAACCCTCTGGACCCCCTGTGCCGGCGCCCCGGTAAGGCATTTTGTGGAGAAGCGCTCCGTTCGGCCCGGATCGTGATTCCCGCTGGAATCGGATCGCTGTCGGCTCCGAACTCAATTAGCGACGGGGCGCGGCCAATGCGCCGACGAAACCGCGTCGCGGCAGTTTTTCCTGGTCACGCGAGGCTCGGGAAGAGCTCCCGATGCGGGTCCCTGGCGAAGCGAAAGCTTGAGAGCTTGCGGCCGGAACCCACGCCTTTTGAGCAGGCAAGGTAATGATACTGTGTGCCCATGCTTTCGGGATGGAGCAGTGTTTGGAGCGATCGAAGCGTCTTTTGTGAATCGGGATCGGGCGGGCGGTCAAGCGTCTTGAGGAGGTTTTGCGAAGCTCCGACAAGATAGTGATGCTGATCAGCGTAGCCTTCGATCTGAAATCCGGCAGCGAGGGCGGATGCGGCGAGCGCGGTGAAGTCCACGTGCGCTGTGATGTCCTTCTCGCCGGGCTCCTCGAGAGGGCGGGCGTCGCGGCGATGCGCACGATAGCAGGAAAACGTTCCCTCGGTGCGGTAAGGGGAGAGAAGCTGCTCTCGCGAGAAGCCGTAGTCGATGACCAGGACGAATCCGGTGCGCAGCTTGCTCGCGACACTCTGAATCCAAGCAAGGGCAGCTGGGCGAAGCTCCACGAGTGTGCCTTTGTTTCGCGACGGAAGCGTTTTGATCTGATCGGCGAGGAAGGTTTCCGGCTCGGCGGCCTCGAAAACCAGGCGATCCTCGCGCGCTGCGACACGAAGCTCCTCCCACTCCTGGCCGCCTGATCGCATCAAGTGAAACGGCAGGGAGTCCACAAGTTCATTGGAGAAATGAACGCCGTCAAAGACCGGGAGATCGCCCAGATCTTTTGCCCAATGCACTGTGGGACCGAATGCGTTCAGCGTCTTCTCTTGCAGCCGGCGCAGGATGGGAAGCGGTTCGACGATCCAATACTCGACCGCAGGCAGCGTTTCTTCGGGCATGGCGGAAAGGATATCAACCGCGAGTTGCCCATCATTTGCGCCCTGCTCGACGAGAGAGAAGCGGCTGGGCTGCCCAAGGTGGAACCACATTTCTCGAAACTGTCCGGCCAAGATGTGGCCGAAGACGGAACCCACGCTGACATTTGTGAAAAAGTCTCCCCCCTTGCCAATTTTCCCCCGGCCGGACGCATAGTAGCCGACAACCGGGTCGTAGAGCGCGAGATCCATGAAGCGTGCGAAGGTCAGGGGGCCTTCTGCCGCGATCTCTTCGAGAATCTTATTGAGCGCGAGTGACTTCGCGCACATAGACATTCACCTGGCCGTCGGAGGTCTTGCGGACTTCCGTTACGAGGAACGGCCGGCGGGCGTCGCGCGATAAAGTTGAACCCTCGGAGGGGGGACGGCTCCCCGAGGGGAATTGAACGATGATGCGGGTATTGCTGCTGCGTGCCCCGATGCCCAGATTCTCCGGAAGAGCCGTTTGGGAGCGGAGGACGGCCCGATCCTGACCCGACGCGGTGACGACGAAGCTTCCTTGAAGGTAGACGCGCTCCCCTCCGACGCCGCGGCTGGCCAGATCCGACATGTCGGGCACGTTTGCGAGGCGTCCGCGCGGCATCTGGCCAGGCGCGTAGGTGGGCCATTTCCCGCCCGCGGTGGTTGCGATTGACGCCGGTGTTGGTGAAATGAATGGCTGCAGGGGAGTAGTCGTTGGTTTTGCTGCGGGGGGAGCGCTCTCCGCCACGGCCGGGGTCGGTTGCTTGCCCTTGACCGGGACAGCCGGAAGAACTGGCGCGTCTTCGGGAAGGGGGGTTGGCGAAGGGGGAGGGCGATCCGCGGTTTCGGCCACCGGCTTGGGGCGCTCAACCCGCACGAGCTGCATTTGCGAGCGCGGAGTGGCCGAAGCGGCTTCCGTCGTTCCAAGGCCTGCGCGGGTCCGATGGGCGGCGAGCTTTTCCGTAGCTTCTTGCACGGAGGGCGGAGTGACTACGGGCAGGCGCGCGGCGACCGTCAGGCGAGTGGGCGGTTCGAGCGAAAACGTGCCTGCGCCGCTGCTGGTGGTATAGCTTCCATAAAGGAGCGGGACGGCGGTGAACTGCAATCGTCCGTCCTTGAGTCGCGCCACGTTCACGACGGCGGAGAGATCGACGGTCTTGTCAAACCGGAGGTTGAGCCCGGTCAAGAGCATCCGATGAAGGATGGGAATAACGCGTTTGTCTGCGGTAAAGATGTGTTCGAGCAGCACTTGTGGGGCGTCGGTGGCGTGGGCAAGGGCAACGACTCCCGAAGGGAAAAGGTTGGCTTCGTTCAGCTCATAAGAGTCGAGGATATTGAACGAGCCGACCACGTAGGGGACTTTGTCGCCGGTGAGCTTGTAGTTGCGGAGATAGTTTCGCAGCAACACTTCGCTCGCGCGCTCAAGTTCCCGGTTCGTCATTTTGTTGTAGCGGTCCCAGAGCTGCTGAGAGTTCAGGAACTCGCCCTGCGGAGCCGCAGTGAGCTCGAATCGCCTGGGCGCTTCGAGCTTCTTGAGCTTGGCGAGGATCGAGTAGCTAAACGGCTTTTCGGGGTGGCCAAAAACGTAAAAGCTGAACACCCAGCAACAGATGGCGAAACCGATGAGCAGCAAGATGGCGATCGTCCAGGCGAACAGGTTGCCATCCTTGCCCGGGGACGGCTCCTCCGGTTGGTAGGAGAACTCCGAACTCCTTGGATTGGTATCGAAGGATTGTCCTTTGTTTTCTCGGGCCATTGAAGTCTCGTTCAGGAGCGCGCGCTTTCTGCGGGCTCGAACGATGTGCCACAACCGCAACTGCGCGCACTCAAGGGATTATTAACCCTGAATCCTGCGCCAGACAAGCTCTCTTCATAATCGATCACGCAGTTGTTGATCCATTTGAAGCTGCCGGCGTCGACGAAAAGCCGCGCATCGTCTCGTTCGACAACGAGGTCATCTGCCTGTGGCGCGCCGATGGTCATTGCGTACTGCATGCCGGCACAGCCTCCCTTTTCGACTGAGAGACGAAGACCCGATGATTTTGTATCGAGACCCTTTTCCTGGATGAGCGCTCGGAGCTGCGCGGCGGCGTTGGCAGTGAGTTCAATCACATTTATCTCTTAGTTAAAATTTTGGGTGAAGTCAAATGGGCGCGCTCGGAAAGCGCTCAAGACCGGGTGCGTTTTTTGGGATTATAGGCAAAGGGCGACCGCGGCCGGAACGGCCGGTGGCACTCCGTGATTTTAACCGGCTTCTGAAGATTTTTCTCCCGGTTTTTGCTGCAGGGTCCCGGCAAGTGCGCCACGATCCGATGGCATGGGAAAAATTCGCCTCCTTTCGGAGATTGTTGCGAGTCAGGTTGCGGCCGGGGAGGTGGTCGAGCGACCTTCTTCATTGATCAAGGAGCTCGTCGAGAACAGCCTCGATGCCGGAGCTGGCCGGATTTGGATCGAGCATACCCTTGGGGGCTCCCGTTTTGTCTCGGTGCGCGATGACGGTTGCGGCATGGACAGGGAGGATGCGCTCCTATGTCTCGAGCGGCACGCGACGAGCAAGATTCGCACCGGCGCCGATCTTTTTCGAGTGCGCTCGATGGGTTTTCGGGGCGAGGCGCTTCCGAGCATCGCAAGCGTTTCGCGGTTCCGGCTGACGACGCGCGAAGCCGCTTCGAGCGCGGGTACGGAAGTGGTTGTTTCAGGCGGCAAGGTCGAGTCTGTGCGCGACGTCGGTGCTCCGGCTGGAACGCGGATCGAGGTGCGCGACCTGTTCTACAATCTTCCGGCACGACGAAAGTTTCTCCGGGGCGAGGAGACGGAATCCGCGCATATCGCCCATTGCCTTCAGGGCACCGCCTTGGCAAACCCCTCGGTCGCCTTCGAGTGCCGGCGCGACGGTTGCCCGGTGGCCTCGCTTCCCGGTGCGGAAAGCCTCGCGGTGCGCATCAGAGACCTGTTTGGAAACGGGCATCTCGCGAAGCTCAACGAGATCGACGAGATCGAAGGGGAGGGATTCCGGCTCACTGGTTTTTTAGCGCGTCCCGGGCAGGGACGGCGGGACCGCCTTCAGCAGTTCGTGATCCTCAACCGGCGTCCCGTCCATTGCCCGGCGGTCCAGCAATCGCTTCGCGAGGCATATTCGGGCGCGCTTCAGCGCGGCGAGCATCCCATTTGTGTGCTTCACATTGAAATGGACCTGAACCTTGTCGATTGCAACGTTCATCCAGCCAAACGTGAGGTGCGCCTGCGGCAGCCGGAGGCGATTCGGCGGGCCGTTTTCGACGCGGCGCGACATGCGCTGACCCGACCGAGGCAACACCTTGCGCGCACTTCGGAGCCGGCGCAAATAGCCGCGGCCTTCGTACCGGAGTCACCGCAGCGGTTGATCGCCTTGCAACAGGAAACCCCCACGGCTCAAGCCGGGGTTCCCGAAAACGCCCGGCAAGCCGAGCGATTCCGCTTCCTGGGCACGATTGGCGACGGTTATCTCGTGCTCGAAGGCGACGAAGGACTGGTCTTGCTCGATAGCCGGGCGGCCTCCGAACGGATTCTCTTCGAGTTTCTGATGCGACAAATCCTTGAGGGAAATGCTCCTAGTCAGCGCCTCTTGATTCCGGCCGTTGTTGAAATGCCTTCGCGCGAGCATGCATGGGTCGTCGACCACTTGGACGACCTCCGCGCGGCGGGTTTCCAGCTTGAGTCCTTCGGTGGCGCGACGTTGAAGGTCGAGGCGATTCCGGCCTCTGCTGAACGAGAGCCCGGCCGCCTCCTCCATGAAATTGCCTCGAGCCTGCGGGCTGCGGGGAAGCTGCCGCGCGGTCGGGACGTTCGGGAGGCGCTGGCACGGTCAGTTTCGCGATTGGCGGCAGCGGAGAAGGTCGCGAGCGACGAAGCGCGGGCTGGACGACTCGTGGGCGAACTGCTTCGCTGTGAGCTGCCCTACGCAAGTCCGTCCGGACGCCCGACGATGATCCAGTTTTCCTTTTCCGAGCTTGATCGAAGGTTCGGGCGCGCGACTTGAAGAGGTTGGCTCGCGGCAATTGCATAGCGTTTCACTTTTAGAATAAAGGATGAATGTGATCGAAGACCTTCGGATCGAACCTGCGACGCTCGACGACTTGAATGAGCTGACCGAGTTGCTTTTCGAGCTCTTCTCGCATGAGAGCGATTTCATTCCGAACCGGGAAACAGAAATGCGCGGCCTGCGCCTTCTGCTCGAACAACCTTCGCGCGGGCGGGTCTTTGTGCTGCGCAGTCCAATCAAGATCATCGGAATGATCAACTTGCTCATCACGATTAGCACCGCCGAGGGAGGATTCGTTCTGGTGCTCGAGGACTTGATCGTGCATCGGGATTACCGGCGACAGGGCTTCGGGACACGTTTGCTCGACTACGCCATCGATTTCGCGAAGAAGAAGAAGTTTCTTCGGATTACGTTGCTGGCGGACACACCGAATGAAGAACTGCAGTGTTTCTTTGCGAAAAACGGATTCGTTGAAAGCAGCATGATTCCGATGCGGATGTATTTTCGTGCGAATGAACCTTGAGCCGGCGCACGATCTCGGCTTCGCTCGAGTCGATCTCGACCGGGTCAGGCGCTGCGGCCGCCCGGAAGTCGTTTTCTGCCAGGGAAAGCTGCCTGACGAAGTTTGCGGGATCGCGGTGGCCTTGCGCGCAAGCGGCCAACCGGTGCTGGCCACGCGCGCCGAGGCCTCGCATTTCGAGGCGGTTCGCACAAGATTGCCGGAGGCGGTCTTTCATGAGCGAGCGCGATGCATCGTCGTCGGCCCGTCACCGGCCAAGGCAGGAAGATGGAGTGCGGGGGTAATTTGTGCGGGGACGGCGGATTTGCCGGTGGCGGAAGAAGCCGCGGTCGCCCTTGAATGCTTCGGCCGGCGCGTCGAGCGGGTCTTTGATGTCGGGGTGGCGGGTCTTCATCGAATAATCGCGGAGACGGATCGCATTCGCTCCTGCGGGGTGCTCATCGTCGCGGCCGGAATGGAAGGAGCTCTTCCCGGTGTGGTGTCGGGACTTGTGGACAAACCGGTCATCGCGGTCCCGACGAGCGTGGGCTACGGAGCGAGCTTCGGAGGCCTGGCTGCCTTGCTGGGCATGCTGAATTGTTGCGGCAGCGGCGTGACGGTCGTCAATATCGACAACGGGTTTGGCGCGGCATGCGCGGCAGACGACATCTTGCGGTTGGCTTCGGACTGACTTTCTTGCGAGCCGGGCCGCATCCCAAGCCGTTCTGAAAGAATTGGCTGGGAAGGGGCGACAGGCGGGATGAGATCGTGAAATTCTCTCTTCCCTCGATGCCCAAGATTCTCGGGTAATCTATTTCGGTATTCGCGCTATTGGGCGGGGAGCGTGATCCTTAGGACCTCGGTGTTCTTTTCGGCAGGCTCGACGGTCGCGTCGCCAAGTGACGCGGGCGCCAGGAAAAAGTCGCCTGGCTTGAAGCTAACCCCGGCGCAAGAGGCAACACCCGAAAGGACTGCAAGAATGGAGAATCTCGCCTCAACGCACGCAGGGACCGGGGTGGAAAGAGAAAGTTTCTCGACCTTGAAATATGGGCATTCCGCGATCACGCCGCTGGTCGCGTGATTCACAGCGGGCTCGAAATCCTCGAAATCAATGGAGGCCATGGATTCCTCGATGTGCAGTTTGCGGGGTGCGCCGTCGAGACCGGTGCGGTTCCAATCGAAGACCCGGTAGGTTGTGTCGCTATTTTGCTGGACCTCGACGATCACATTGCCCGGTCCGATAGCGTGGAGCCGTCCGCTGGGGATGAAGATATTGTCGCCGCTTTGAACGGGGGCGACGTGGAGAGCCTCTTCGACCCGGCCCTGGCGAAGCAGCGCTTCGAATTGCTCCCGGCTGACTCCGCGCTTAAGGCCGACGTAGATGCTTGCGCCGGGTTGCGCGTCGGCGAAGTACCACGTCTCCGTTTTGGGCTCGCCTCCCAGAGCCTTGCTCACCTGAACGGGCGGATGGACCTGCACCGATAGCCGCTCGCGCGCGTCGAGCAGCTTGATCAAGACGGGGAACCGCGGCGCGGCATGGTTCTCGTAGGCGGTTCCGAAGATTTCTCGGCGGCGGGACGTCCAGAGCTCGTGCAGCGTCGCGCCGCGCAACGGTCCGTTGTGCACGACGCTCTGCGCGTCCTCCCGGTCAACGACTTCCCAGGATTCTCCGATTGGCACCGCGGGCGGCAGGATTTTTCCAAAGAGGTTTTCAAGGCGGCGTCCACCCCAGACGCGCTCCATGGCGAGGGGCTCAAAGATGATCGGTTCGGTGGCCATCTTGTCTATTTCAACGAGGGTGCGGTAGTCTGCAATTCCTTTTGCAAAGCTTTCGCGGTGCTTGCGGGTTCTGCGAAATTGGTGAGAATTGAAATTTTCATGGCAAACAAACCGAAAGGGTATGGAACTTGGGACGCTGCGCTAGGCCTGACTCTTCTCGGGCTGGCGGTTCTTCTCTTCCTCGCCTTGGTTTCTTATCAGCCGAGCGACCTCCCTTCCTGGGCCAAGCTGATTTACGACAGCAATGTGCGAAGTCCGATCGTGCATAACCTTTGCGGTGTGGTCGGGGCCGTCGTGGCAGGGTATCTCTATTTCTTCTTCGGTGCGGCTTCCTACCTTTGGATAATCGTTTTCGCTGGTTACGGCATCGCCAAGCTTACGACAAGAAACTTCCTCATTCGCGAACGGCTGGGCTGGAGCTTCCTCTTCGTTCTTTCGGGGGCTTGTCTCCTGCAGCTGCAGCCATGGTTCCTGAAAGGTTGGAATAGGGCGTTTCGCATCGAAGGGCCCGGCGGTTGGATTGGCAAGTGGGTGGGTGAAAGGGCCTTTGGCGGTCCGCTTGGAGAGGTGGGAGCGCCCATCGTCCTGGGCATTGTGTATTTGGCGAGCCTGATTCTTGCGATCGGTTTCCACCCCATCAGCGTTCTCAAAAGCGGTTGGGGGGGGATCAAAAGGCATATCGCCGAACGCGAAAAGCGGCGCATGGCCGCGATGGAGGAGACCGAGCGGATGGATTTCGAGCAGCGCAAGCTGTCCCGGCAAGCGGAAAAGCTCGAGCGAAGGCTTAGGAAGAAGGTCGATCCCGCGCAGCGGCAGCCTGATGAAGCCCCTCCAGCGACTCTTCCGGAACCTCGAATAATCGATGCGACTCTCCCGCAAGAGAGGCGTCCGTCGCTGGCGGAAATTGAAAGCGGACGAAAAAAGAAAGGCGAATCCAAACCGAGCCTTTCTGGTCTTCGGCTGGAGAACTATCAATTGCCGCCCCTTGATCTTCTTGAACCGCTCGATGAGACCGGCCGCCGGCCGGCTGATCATGACGAACTGCGGGCGGTGCAAGGGATAATCCTCGAGACGCTGGCCCATTTCGGAATCAAGGCCAACGCGGGCAATATCACGCGCGGACCGACGATCACGCGCTTTGAAGTCTATCCGGACAGCGGGGTGCGGGTGGATCGGATCACGAGCCTCGAACGCGATATCGCTCGTGCGACGCGCGCCCAGCGGATCAATATCGTTGCGCCGATTCCAGGCAAGGACACTGTGGGGATCGAAATCGCGAACGCAAGCAAGGTCAAAGTTGCCTTGCGCGAGCTGCTCGAGACCTCCGACTGGCTGCGATCGGGCGCGAAGCTGCCGCTCGGCCTTGGAAAAGACGTCTACGGGCAAACGATCATTGCCGACCTTGCTCAGATGCCGCATTGCCTTGTTGCCGGGACGACGGGCAGTGGCAAGAGCGTTTGCATCAACTCAATGATCGCAAGCCTGCTTTTCCGCTACACCCCTGAGGAACTTCGTTTCATCATGATCGATCCGAAAGTTGTGGAGATGCAGATCTACAACGAACTGCCCCATCTCGTGACGCCTGTGGTGACAGACCCGAAGAAGGTCCTGCTCGCCCTTCGCTGGGTGGTTGATGAGATGGAACTGCGCTACCAGATCTTCGCGAAAACCGCTGTCCGGAACATCACAGGCTTTAACGAGCGGCCGCTTCCGAAATCCCAAAAGGAGCTCGATGCCGAGAAGGGCAACGGCGTTGAAGGCCCTGAAAATTCTGCCGAGGCTCCGGGCAGGGAAGAATCCGGGAACGAAGCGCTTCCGGTGGGCGTGCCACGTGATGAAGATCTGATCATTCCGGAGCGAATGCCATACATCGTTGTGATCATCGATGAATTGGCCGACCTCATGCAGACCGCGCCGGCCGACGTGGAGGGCGCGATCGCGCGGATCACGCAAATGGCCCGAGCCGCCGGCATCCATTTGATCGTGGCGACTCAGACACCTCGCGCGGACGTGGTCACCGGCATTATCAAGGCCAACATTCCCAGTCGGATCGCATTCCAGGTCGCCTCCGGCCTCGACAGCCGGGTGATTCTTGACCAAAAGGGCGCAGAAAAGCTTCTTGGACAAGGCGATATGCTTTATTTGCCCCCGGCGACATCCACGCTGGTTCGGGCGCAAGGTGTCCTGGTTACCGATGAAGAGATACGTCGTTTGGTGGCCTTTGTTGCCTCTCAGGCCAAGCCGAAGTTCGAAGCGAGTATCCACGAAAGGCTCAACAATGCTCCGGTGGAGGAAGATGTCACGGATGAGGATGAGGAGTTGGTCCAAAAGGTTCTCGAGATCATGAAGCAGGAACGGAGAGCCTCGACGTCGCTTTTCCAGCGGCGACTGCGTCTTGGATACACGCGCGCCGCCCGAATCGTCGATGTTTTGGAACAGCGCGGAATCGTAGGGCCGCGCGATGGCGTCAAAGATAGGGAGATTTTGGTCGACTTGGATACATTGCCTTAAAAATCATGCGACGACGGGGATTTTCCCTTGTATTTTTGGCTTGAGAGGCAATAAGAAAATTATGGTATGCGTCGATCTGAAGCGTCATGACTTTTCCCGGCTGATGCTCGCTTTCGGAGGGCATTGAAAGAGGGTTAGCCGGGGTGATTTAGCGTGATCGTATGATGAGTGAAGCCGCCTCAATAATGGGTCGGGAAGAAACAAGATCGCTGGGCGCGCAGTTCGCCGCGGTTCGACAGAAGCGGGGTCTGTCCATCGAAAAGGTCTCCAGTGAGACGCATATCCGCGCGCAACGCTTGTGCGAGATTGAACGCGACGATTTTTCGCACTTTTCGCATCCGAGCTACGCCCGAATGTTCGCTATCGACTATGCCAAGTATCTCGGCATTCCGATTTCGAGAATCCGGCGCATGCTTCCCGACGCGGGGGAATGCGGGGCGGAAGGCTACCAGTATCTTCAGGAGACGCCCTGCGATTATATGCGAACGGACGTTCGCTCGTTCGGCAGGCGCGGCCATTTGTTGCCGAAGCTCGTGGCGGCGACCCTCCTCGTATTGCTCGGTTTTGGCGGATTCAAGCTGTGGACCACGCTTCGCGACATTGAGCGGCTGGGCCTCAATCGCATGGCTAGCGAAAGCAAGGCGGAAATTACCATCCCGCAGAATGTCCTTCCGGCGGCGTCTGAGACGCCGGAGCGCCCTTCGGGTTCGACTCCGGCGGAAGCTGAACCCGCCCCGGTTCCCGTGTCCGAGAATCCCGTCGGGCAGACGGTCACAAGCGACGCGGAGTCGACACTTCTGGTCGGTACCGATTTGGATCACGGCGATCGCATTCCGTAGCTTGCTTGATGAGCACGGTTTCCGTTTTGGGCCGGCCCCCAAAGGTCGGCATGATTAGTCTCGGCTGTGCCAAGAACTTGGTTGATGCCGAAATAATGCTGGGCGATGCGATTGCGGGCGGTTTCGAAATCACGGCCGATGCCGACGAAGCCGACGTAATCGTCGTGAATACGTGCGGCTTCATTGAGTCGGCCAAGCGGGAGTCCATTGAAGCGATTCTCGAGGCACGCCGGAAGCCCGGTCAGAAACTGGTGGTCAGCGGTTGCCTGGCGCAGCGATATCGCGAGCAGCTAGCGCGCGAGTTGCCCGAGGTGGACGCTTTCATTGGGTTGGATCAGATCGCGACCGCGGGCGAAATATTTCGAGGAGTGCTTTCCTCTGAGACGAAAGTCCAGCGCGTGCTGGTTTCGCCCGGTTCCCGATACATCCCCGACTACGACACGCCACGGTTCCGGTTGACCCCAACCCATACCGCCTACGTGAAGATCGCCGAAGGCTGCAACCATCCTTGCAGTTTTTGCGTGATTCCGCAGATGCGCGGACGTCACCGGAGTCGCACCATAGAATCCGTGGTGGCGGAAGTCCGCAATCTTGTCGCCGAGGGAGTAAAGGAGATTAACCTAATCAGCCAGGATACCACCTATTTCGGAATGGATCTGTGGACGGAAAGGGCCGGTCCACGCCAGCCGGTGGATCCCCGTCGCGGGCCGACGCTCGTTCGCTTGCTCGATGAGCTCGCGACGATTGAGGGGGAATTTTGGATTCGATTACTCTACACGCATCCCGCCCATTGGAGCGACGAGCTGATTGCCGCGATCGCCCGCAACCCGAAAGTCGCAAGATACGTGGATATGCCTCTCCAGCACATTCACGGCGACATGCTTGCGGCCATGCGCAGGGAGACCTCGAGGGAGCACATCGAAGATCTGATCGCACGCCTCAGGTCGGGAATCCCCGGGCTCGCCATCCGCACAACGTTCATCGTCGGATTTCCGGGCGAAACGGAGGAGCATTTTTCGGCGCTGCTCGATTTCATCGGCGCGGTGCGCTTCGAGCGTCTGGGCGTCTTCCTGTATTCGCGGGAGGAAGGATCGCGCGCCGCCAGGATGGGCGGACAGCTGTCGACCAAGGTCAAGAATCGCCGCCACCGACAGGCGATGCAGCTGCAGCAACGTATCGCGGCCGAACTCGCTGCCGGGCAGAAGGGCAGGACCCTCCGCGTTCTCGTCGATCAGCCCCGAATCGCGCGCAGCGCGCACGACGCGCCCGATGTCGATTGCCGGGTGGTCCTAGCCAGCGCCGGGCCGGTCGGCGAATTTACCGACGTGCGTGTGACCGGTTCCCACGTTTACGACCTTCTGGCCGAGGTTTGCTAGCCCTGGATCGGGATTCGCATGGCGTCTATTGCCGCGCGGATAGCTTCCTCGCTCACTCCATTCGCTACGAACGCGCTGCCGAGCCGCCCCGTGAGAACGAACCGGATCGCGCCAGCCTCGAATTTCTTGTCCTTGAAGAGCGCTTCCATCAAGGCCTCGGTTGGGATGTCCGCGGGGAGGCGGACGGGCAAGTCGAAGGCGCGGAGCATCTCGAGAACTTTATCGGCCTCGGCTTGAAGGAGGCCGGCCTGCCGGACGGACAGATGGAGGGCAGCCACGATGCCCAGGCTGACGGCTTCGCCGTGCAGGAACCGGCCGTAGCCGCCTGCTTTTTCGACGGCATGGCCGACGGTGTGCCCGAAATTCAGTAGCGCGCGCACACCGAGTTTCTCAAATTCGTCCTCCGCGACGATCGCTGCCTTGATCCGGGCGTTGCGGGCGATGAGGGCAGGCAGAGCCGTTCTCACCGAACCGGCGAGATCGTCGAGCATTTCCGCGTCCCGAATAACGGCGTGTTTGATAACTTCCGCGGCACCTTCGTTAAATTCGCGATCGGGAAGCGACCGGAGGGTCTGGGGATCGGCGATGACGAGAACGGGCTGGTGGAACGAACCGATAAGGTTCTTCCCTTCACGCGCGTTGACGCCGGTCTTTCCTCCGATAGCGCTATCCACCTGCGCGACGACGGTCGTGGGAATCTGCACGTGAGGAATGCCGCGGTAGTAGATGGAAGCCACGAATCCCGCGAGATCGCCGATCACCCCGCCCCCAAGGGCCGCGACGAAGGTGCCTCGATCAAGACCGGCGGAGATCATCCGGTCACACACACTTTCGGCAATGCTGAGGGACTTGGACTTCTCCCCGGCCGGAATCGTGATAAGAGTGGGGGTGAAACCTGCCGCCTCGAGCGATCCGGAAACGGTTTCCGCGTAGAGCGGAGCGACATTCGCGTCGGTGACTAGAGCGCACCTGCCAAGGGGCAGGATCTCGGCCGCGAGTTCGCCGGCGTGGGAAAGGATTCCGTTCCCCACGATGATTTCGTAGGGGTTTTTGGAGAGAGCAACGGGAACGCGCGCATCCATTGGAAGGCGTTATCCGGCAGGCGGTACGACCCGGGTTCCTTCGTGCAAATGGCGGGCCTTTTTTGCAACCCCGAGCGGGGATCGAAAATTTCGCTCTTCGATTCGGTCGGTCATCTGCGTGGGTCGCGCAAGGTCTTCAGGAACCAATGGCATCCGATTGGTGTTGGAGGTTGTCTCTTCCTTGGATTAGCTATTGCCGGTTGTGGGACTGCGGCAATAGCTCCCGTCTTTAGCGCCGCAACCATCACAAGCAGGCTATGGGAAGGTGTCGGCTGAACATGGCGCTACGATAAAATGCCACCTGCGGAAGCATCAAGCGTATCCGCGAGGTTCCTCGCCGAATAGCAGATAATCGGCTCAACGGGCTTCGCCTTCCCAATCTCAATCCCGGTGGGCGAGGCAAGCGGCAATCAGACCCTTGAAGAGCGGGTGCGGCGCGTTGGGCTTGGAGCGGAACTCGGGATGGAACTGGCAAGCAAGGAACCACGGATGATTCTGGATTTCGATCAATTCAACCAGCGCGCCATCGGGCGACGTCCCCGAAATCACGAACCCCCTCTTCTCCATCGCTTCCCGGTAGTTCATGTTGAACTCGTAGCGATGGCGATGCCTTTCGAAGATCTCGGCGCGGCCGTAGACCTGATGCGCGAGGGTGTTCTTGCCCAGCACGGAAGGGCAGGTTCCCAGCCGCATGGAAGCGCCCTTCCTGGTGATGTCTTTCTGATCCTCAAGAATGCAAATGACGGGATCCGGAGTATTCGGATCGAACTCCGTGCTGTTGGCATTCTCGAAACCGCAGACGTTGCGCGCAAACTCGATCGTCGCGATTTGCATACCCAGGCAGAGACCCAGGTAAGGGGTGCGCGATTCGCGCGCGTAGCGCGCTGCCTTGATCTTCCCTTCAATGCCGCGATCGCCAAATCCACCGGGAACGAGCACTCCGGCCACGCCGCGAAGGTATTTGTCGGCGCCCTCCTTCTCGAGATCTTCCGCATCGACCAGGACCAAATTCGCGCCGCAATCGTGGGCGGCTGCCCCGTGCGTGAGAGACTCGTAGATGCTCTTGTATGCGTCTTGAAGTTCGATGTACTTTCCAACGACGGCAATGCGGACGCTCTTTTTTGGGTTGACGACGCGCTCGACGAACTTCCGCCAGTCGCTCATGTCGGGCTCGCTGGTTCGAAGTTTCAATGCGCTGCAGACGTATTCGTCCAGCCCTTCGGCATGCAAATTGAGGGGCGCTTCGTAGATCGTATGCTCGACATCCCCCGCCTCGATGACGGCTTCGATAGGCACATTGCAGAATAGGGATAGTTTCTGGCGCACTTCCGCATCGAGAGGCATTTCGGTGCGGCAAATGATCACTTGTGGCTGAAGGCCGATCTCGCGGAGCTTGGCGACGCTTTGTTGTGTGGGTTTGGTTTTCAACTCGCCCGCCGCTCTGATGAAGGGAATCAGCGTGACATGCATCACGAGCACATTGCCGGCCCCCGCCTCGAGCTGAAACTGCCGGATGGCCTCCAGAAAGGGCAGCCCTTCGATGTCTCCGGTTGTGCCACCGATCTCGGTGATGAGGACGTCTGCTTCTGAGGACGTTTCGATCGCCTTGATGCGGTTTTTGATTTCGTCGGTGATGTGAGGGATCACCTGCACCGTTTTTCCGAGGTATTCGCCCCGGCGTTCGTTGGCCAGGACAGTCTCGTAGACCTGACCGCTTGTCACATTATTGGCTCGGGTAAGGATGCAATTGGTGAACCGTTCGTAGTGACCGAGGTCAAGATCGGTCTCCGCGCCGTCCGCCAGCACGTAGACTTCGCCGTGTTGAAACGGATTCATGGTGCCCGGATCGACGTTCAGGTATGGATCGAGCTTTTGGAGCGCGACCTTTAGTCCGCGGTGCTCGAGGAGCGTGCCGAGCGAGGCGGCGGCGAGCCCTTTGCCCAACGAACTGACCACCCCGCCGGTCACGAAAATGTATTTCATGTGCGGGGAGTGTATGGATGGGGGAAAAATTGGCAAGGAGGGGAACCTGGCACAAAGCGATGAACAGTCAGGAAGAGAGAGTGTCTTGCCTGCCCGGCCTGCGGCAATGTGACTCTATGAGCCCCTCTCTTCAGCCAGGGCGGCTTCGGCACGGGCAACGTCCTCGGGCGTGTCTACGCCGGTGGCGTGATGCCGCGTTCGGACGACGTGTATCGCGGCACCGTGCTCCAGGGCGCGAAGTTGTTCGAGCTTTTCGGTGCGTTCCAGGGCGGTGGGTTTCCAACGGACGAACTGCATGAGAAAATCGCGCCGGTAACCGTAGATACCAAGGTGCCAGAGAGGCTGAGAGCTGAGAGCTGAGAATTGAGAGCTGCCTGTTGCGGGTTGCGCGTTGTCACGGTCGAAGGGAATGAGGCTGCGCGAAAAATAGAGGGCTCTGCCGTTCAGAGCCGTGACGACTTTGACATTGTTCGGATTGAGCGCCTCGGAGAGCGCTTCGAAGGGGGTGGCAGCGGTGACCATTTTGAGCTTCGGATCCCGCTGGAGTGCTCGGACAAGCCGGTCGATGAGGCGCGGATCCAGAGCGGGCTCGTCGCCTTGAACATTGATGATGTGTCGAAAGCCGCGCAGTCTGGCGGCGACCTCGGCGATTCGGTCGGTGCCACTTGGATGTTTGGGCGACGTGAGGGAGACCTCGGCGCCAAAGTCGAATGCCGCTTCAGCGATTCGCATATCGTCGGTTGCGATGATGACTTGCGAGAGATTTTTTGCCTTCAGACAGTGTTCCCAGACGTGTTGAAGCAAAGGCTTGCCCAGTATGGGGAAGAGGGGCTTGCCGGGAAATCGGGTGGACGACCAGCGGGCGGGAATGATCGCTGCGGCTCTCATTTCGTTTCGCGAAGAATGATTTGCGAAGCTTCCACGATATCGCGCGCGATAAAGTTGGCGCCGCAGTCACGGTATTGCCGGCCGTAGCCGGTCAACACAAGGATCGTTCGGCAGCCGGCGGTTCGGCCACAGAGTATGTCGCTGTCCTTGTCGCCGACGAGCCAGGATTTTTCGAGCGCGACGCCGTGATCGCGGCTCGCCTCCTCGATCATTCCGGTGCCAGGTTTTCGCCGGTCAGTCGCATGATCGGGATGATCGGGAGAAAAGTAGACGGCATCGATCGCTCCGCCGAGCTGCCGGAAGAGCTCCGCGTTGACGGCCTCGTAGTCGGCGATGGTGAGATGACCGCGCCCGATGCCGCTTTGATTGGTCACGATAATGTTGAGCCAGCCTCCCTCGCGGAGCTCCGCAAGGGATTTTGCGGCGCCGGGAATGGCCCGAACATGCGAGGGATCACCACAAAAGTTCATCTCATCCATGAGGGTCCCATCGCGGTCGAGAAAAATTGCGCGATTTTGAGCCTTGGGGGGATCTTCCATCAGCGAGCTAGTGGCCGGCTGGCCTCGGAGTCCATTTCGAGATCTTCTTGGGCCACCGTTTCGGGGAATTGGTCAGCCGCGATCTATCCATGAAGGGGATTTCGATTTGTGGTCGCCGCTAATGATTTTGAAAGCTGGCCATGAGTTCCTCGCGAGTGAGGGTCGCTGTCCCGAATTTTCCAACAACGATTCCGGAAGCATGATTGGAAATCTCAGCCGCCTCCTGCAAGGTCGCCCCGGAGCATAGAGCGAGGGTAAAAAGCGCGATCGCGGTATCTCCGGCGCCTGACACATCAAAAACCTCCTTTGCCTGTGTCGGGCTGTGATAGGGCGGTTGGTCGCGATCGAAGAGAAGCATGCCATGCTCACTGAGCGTAACCAGCACCGATCGAACGGCTAGTTTCTCCAGCAGCTTTGCTCCGACTTCAAGTAAGGAGCCATCCGCAAGCGGATCATCTGCGGCTCCCGGATCGGTCTTTCCTGCCATGGCAAACGCCTCCGAGCGGTTTGGTTTGATGGTTGTGACTCCCGTCCAGCGAAGCGGATTCCCGGGGTTGGGATCGGCGGCGAGGATCTTGCCCGACTCGATGACCAGCGTGCTGACACGATCGACAAAATCCTGGGTGAGAAAACCCTTTCCGTAATCTTCGAAAATTACGCCGTCCACGTCGGGGAGCAATTCTACGAGGCGCTGGAAGGCTGAATCGTGCGCGAATTTCGAAGCGGCCACGCGCTTTTCTCGATCTACGCGGACAACCTGCTGCTGGCGGGCAATGATCCGGGTCTTGACGATAGTTGGAATCTCGGGTGACTCGATGAGACTATCGATGGCGATATTTTCATCGGCGAGCAGGGTTCTCAGCCGGTCGGCGGCGGAGTCGCGGCCAACCAAACCGCTGATTAGGACGCCCTTGCAAAAAGGCCGGAGATTGCGTGCCACGTTCGCGGCACCACCGGGATAGAAGGACTCGCTTTGCACTTCGACGACCGGAACGGGAGCTTCCGGAGAGATCCGGGAGACCTTGCCCCAGACGAATTCATCCAACATGACATCCCCGACTACCAGCATCCGCTGCTCGCGTGCGCGATCAAGAAGGTATTGTATTCTTTCGACATTCATCTAATGATGCGGGCGCTTTTAACGGGGCTTCGGTCCTTCGCGAAGCCAAAAATTTCCCATGCTGTCACGCCTGCTCCTTCCTTTCCTTTGCGGGCTCGCTTGCGCGAGTCTGCTCGCGCAAGCGCCCCCGGAAGCCATCGACCTGTCGAAGTTTCCGGCCGCCGCTGTGGACGAGGTGGTCGTGCCGGTTCCCAGCGAGATCTTCAACGTGCTCGACAAGCTGGGTTCGCCGAATTGGAAAGCCGAAATGCGCGACAATCTTGGCAAGAACACCGGCAATCGGGCCCAAGTCGCGCTCCTCCTTGGAACGGTGATTGCGGATGGATTCATTGCTGTGGAGGCCGAAAACTCCGAGAGCGTTAAGCAGATTGGCCAGGAAGTGCTCAACCTTGCGGATGCGATCAACGTTCGCAAGGCGGTTATTGCCCGCAGCAAGAGCATCATCGACAAGGCCGACGCGAAGAACTGGCGGGCCGTGCGCGAGGAGCTCGACGGGGCGCTCCAGGACGTTCGCGGCGCCATGGTGGAACTCGGAGACGCTGATCTTGCGCAGCTGGTCAGCATCGGCGGATGGATTCGCGGCACTGAGGTTCTCACCTCCATCGTTGGTAAGAACTACTCTGCAAGCGGTGCGGAACTGCTGAACCAGCCGGAATTGGTGATTTTTTTCAGCCGGCGCATCGATGAGATGAGAAACTCGCGTTTGAAAAAAGAGGAGCTGGTCGGACGTGTCCGAAAGCTGCTTCGCGATATCCGACCCTTAATTGGCAAGAGCGGAATTTCGCAAGCGAGCGTGGAAAAGATCAACAAGATGACCAACGAAATTGTTGTCGTCATCGCGTCCGAGGAACCTGCCGCGCCGTGAAGCTGAGAATCCCTCTTTTCGTTTCGCTTGCGTTTGCGGTGGTCGCTTCGGTCGCATGGGCCACCGTAAACGACGCGCTCTCCTTTGCCAAGGAAGCGGCGGCGCCTTACGCCAAGCAAGGCTACACCATTCGAGAGGATGCCTGGGGCGGAGATCTTGGGGTCAAGGACCAGCAGGCTGTCACGGCCCAGCTTTTCAAGGGTAACGAATATGGGTTTTGGCTTGCCACGGACACCCGCGGCGCGGTGATCACCGTCCACATCTACGATTCCGAGGGGAAACTTGCCGAGACCGAGTTCTGGCAAAAAGGTCGTTTCGCCGGGGCCAAGATCACGCCCAGCAAGACAGGCGCTTACTACGCCATTGTCACGGTGGAAAAATCGCCTCAAGAGCGCTCGAACTGGGCGCTCGTCTATGGCTACCGGTAATCTGGAAACGCTTACTTTGGAGTTTGAGAATGCGCGTGCCGTGCAGGCGCTTTACGGCGGCGACGACAAGTTGCTTCGCGAATTGGAGGTTGCTCTTGACGTGCGCGTCACCTCCCGCGAAGGCTGGCTGCGTATCGAGGGAGCCGAAGACGGCGTTTCGCGCGCGCGCCGGGTTTTTGAGCAACTCAACGAAGCTCGAAAGCGGGGCGTGGTTATCCGTCGCCCGGAGTTCAACTATGCCGTGCATGCGGCGGGCAAGAACGGAGGTGGCGATTTGGGTCGTCTCCTGGACTTGCGGATACAAACCTCCTTTCGCAAACCTCCCGTCATCCCGAAGACCGATGGCCAGAAATCCTACATCCTGGCTATGCAGACTCGAGACATCACGTTCGGAATCGGCCCTGCCGGAACGGGAAAGACGTATCTTGCGATGGCCACCGCGGTGTCGGCTTTGAAGCAGGAAAAGATCAACCGGATCATCCTGACGCGGCCTGCCGTTGAAGCGGGGGAGGCGCTAGGTTTCTTGCCAGGTGATCTGCAGGAGAAAATCCTTCCGTATCTGCGTCCGCTTTACGATGCTCTTTACGACATGCTGGAAGTGGAGGAGATTCAGAAATACATGGATCGTGGAGTCATCGAAATCGCGCCTTTGGCTTACATGCGGGGAAGGACTCTCAGCCAGGCTTTCGTGATTCTCGACGAGGCTCAAAATACCACGACCGAGCAGATGTTCATGTTTCTCACTCGCCTTGGTCAGGATTCGAAGTGCGTTGTGACCGGCGATCGCACTCAGATCGATCTTCCGCGCAACAAGCGCAGCGGTTTGATTGAAGCGGTGGAGGCCCTGGAAAAGGTGGAAGGGATCGGGTTTCACTTTTTCGACGAAACCGATGTGGTTCGACACCGGCTGGTTCAGGCGATCGTTCATGCTTACCGGGAACATCGCGGATTGCAGGAAGAGCGATTCTAGGATTAGATTACCTCGCTTTCACCTATGTGGAACTTTTTCCAGCGCCGCCGCCTTGTCGGAAAAGGCATGGCTTGCGGCAAGACGCGCCGCACAGTCGCCGACAGCAAGTTTGCTGATGCTCTCGAATGCGCGTGGCCGATCAGGACCCTCATTCTCGCCGGATTTGTGGGCGGCTTGGCCGCGCTGATCTTTACCGGCCAGCAGGAGGAACCGGCAAAAAAGTTTCTTCTTTGCCTGCTCATCTTCGTCACGGCCGTGGCCCAGCTTTGGATCAATCACCCAAAGACTCTCGGAGGCAATTCCCGCATTGCCCTGATTTTCGGCATCCTGCTTGTTCAACTTGCCGCCATTAAGATCATTCTCGCGCAAGCGGCGGCCGGTAACATCGACCTTCAGTTGGTTCCGCTGCTGGTTCCTTACGCCTTTGCGCCGCTCGTTCTCTCGGTCCTGCTGGGCAAGAACCATGGCCTTTTCGCTGCGGTGTTTGCCAGCCTCTGGGGATCGCTGCTCGTCGGGCGCATTGATCCGATATTCCTGGTGATCTCGCTGATCACGGGTTTTATCGCGGTGTATGTCACCATTCAGGTGCGTCGGCGCAGCCGTCTCATCCGGGCCGGTGTTTACGTGGGAATCGCGATGTGGATATTGGCGGCTGCCTTCGGCCAGATCGGACCGCTCGTCTGGGAAGCTCCGGCGCAGACGGATTGGAAGATGGTCGGCTGGCAGAGCCTTGCCGCGATCGCAACCGGTTTCGGAACGGCGGTTCTGGCGAGCGGGATCCTTCCCGCCCTGGAGAATCTTTTTCGCATCACGACGGATATTTCGTGGCTGGAAATGGCGGACCTCAACCATCCACTGCTCAAGCGCCTGAGCTTGGAAGCGCCCGGAACATACCACCATTGCCTGGCGGTGGCGAATCTCGCCGAAGCAGCCGCCGAGGCGGTGGGCGCCAATCCGACTTTGAGTCGCGTCAGCGCCTACTTTCATGACATCGGCAAGCTCGTGAAGCCGGAGTATTTCACAGAAAATATGCGTCCGGGTCACAACCCCCATGATGAACTCACTCCGACGATGAGCGCGCTGATCATCATCGCGCATGTCAAGGAGGGGGTGGACCTTGCGCTCAAGAACAAGCTCAATTCCGAAATCGTGGATGTCATCCAGCAGCATCACGGTACCTCGCTCGTTGCCTATTTTTATCAGCGCGCGCTTCAGCAACAGGGTGATGCCCGGCTTGGCGGCAAGATCATGAAAATGCGTGCGGAGGACATTCCGGACGTGCGGGAGGAAAGCTTCCGCTACCCCGGGCCGAGGTCCCAGACCAAGGAGATTGCCATCATCAGCCTTGCCGACGCCGTCGAAAGCGCCTCGCGCTCCATGGAACGCCCGACCCCTCAACGCATTGAAGATTTGATCAGCAGCATCATCGATGCCCGTATTTCTGAACATCAGCTCGATGAAGCTCCCCTGACGCTGGCTGAAATCAGGAAAATAGCGGAAAGCTTTCGCTTCACCCTCATCAACATGTTGCACGCGCGCATCGCCTATCCGGCGAAGCGCGAGGAAAAGGAGCCTTCGGCGCCAGCCGTCCGCGGCGAGCAGCAATCGGCGGCGTAGGCGATCGATGAGTTGCCACAGCCCGTTGGGTCAAGGCCCGTCGGCGGGCGGCTGGCATCATCGCTTCTGAGACCGTGGTAAATTGAATCCCGGCGAACATCTCCAACGCACGGAGCGGCTAATGATTCCACATTCGAGCTGCCCTATGGTAGTCGGATTCCATGGCGCTTCTTTGTGTAATTAGAGACAGGCAGCGAAAGGTTGCCTTCGATTTGGCGTTCATTAGAGCGATGGCGGAGAGCGCCCTGCCGGCGTGTCGCGCGGCGGTTCGGTCGCCAGATTCGGACTTGGAAGGATTGGAAGTGATCGAAGCCACGATCTTAAGCGACCATGCCATTTCCAAGGTGCATGGCGAATTTTTGCATGATTCGACGCCGACCGACGTGATCACTTTCCCGTCGGGAGAGATTTTGATCGGTGCCGGCGTCGTGTCGGAGAACGCTGCGCGTTTCGGATACGGTGCCAGCGAGGAAGCCTCTCTCTGTATTATTCATGGGCTCCTTCATCTCGCGGGATGGGACGATCGGACGGTCCGTGAAGCAAAAGATATGGCTCGGAAGCAGGAACAGATTTTCAAAATGGCGCGCGGGATGGTATGCTCGCGGATCTTATGAAAGGGACCAATGGCTCCGGCGCATTCCAGGGCGGCGATTCGCAGATCGAATTGCTGCGCGCCGTCGTGCTTTGCCATCCCGGTTGGGCCAGCGTTGGCCCGATCACTTTCGCGCCGGATAAGGGTTGTTCGCCCACGTGGTTGCCTTGGAAAGAAAAAGTATTCGCTCCCGTTTTGCTCCCGGCAATCGAGGAAGCGCGCTCCGCTTGCGCTTCGGGGGACTGCCGGGCGCTTGCGAGCTTGGATCATGCGCTTGATTCATCGCTTGCTCCGGAGCTGAGAGCCGGGAGCCGAGTGGCCGGCTCAGCACTGATGGAGGGGTATTCCGCACCGAAGGCCGAGAAGCTTTGGCCGCGATACCGCGCGCTCCTGGTTTCGGGCGAAGCTCCGGGCCACCTTGCCATCCTTTGCAGCTTGCGCGCCGCGGCTTTTCACCTTCCGCCGGCAGCGATGACGAGTGCCTATGTTTTTCTTGAAGCCAAGGGAGGGTTGCCGCGCAGCGGATTGGCGTTTTGGGTGAGTATGGTGAGCGATTGCCTGATGGCGCGGGACGTGCCGAAAAACTCCAACCTGCGAGCGGCCTAGGAGACTGTTTAACTGCCCGCGCATGTCACGTTGCTATCAATTTTCAGAAGATCGCCGGGAGCCGGGCGCGGACTTGATGGGGTTCCGGCGTCCCCATCTCCCCTCAAGCCGTGTTACGCCCAAGCCTGGCGACACCGCGAGGGCCGAAAATTGGCACAACCCGGATGGCGGATGCTTTTTTGGGAATCATGGAAGGGTGAGGGGCCCCTTCTCCGCACGGGCGCCGTTCCTGAGTCACGGCCCCTTTGCGGGATGCTCCTTTGTCCGTCCACTGAGATCTGCCCCAAAGAGCTCACGCGTGACGTGCGTGGGTATTTCAACGGTCTCCTAGGGATGGCGAAGACCAAGGAAGTTCCCGGCAGCAGCACCCGCGACCAAACGGCGCTCGCTCAGCCATGGAATGTGGTGGTCCACAATGACCCTGTGAATCTCATGGTTTACGTGACGATGGTTTTTCGTAGAGTCTTTGGCTTTTCCCGCGAAAAGGCAGAGACGCACATGCTTGAGGTGCATCAAAAGGGCCGCTCGATCGTCTGGTCTGGGGCTCGGGAGCGGGCGGAGTTATACGTCCAGCAGCTTCACTCTCACCTGCTGCTGGCCACAGTGGAGCGCGACGGGACGTAATGGAGTTTAGTCGGATGTCCGGCAACCGCCTGGGGCTGCGCGAGATTCCGCCGCTGCTGGCCGGTTTGATGCGCCAGATACCGGGGCCGTTTGACCAAGATTGCAAGGCGGTTGAAGAGCGGCTCTTTCCAAGACCCAGCCATTCTCCCGGAGAGGAAGCGCTGCGCGAGGACTGGAAGGCGCATGTCGAGCCCGACTTGCACGCGCTTTTCCTATCGGCACGCCAAGTTGTCGAAGCTGACCTGCGAGGCTTCAGAGAGGAGGAGGGAGGGTTCGCGCTGGATTTTCCTGCCGGGCACGCCGAATCGTGGCTGAATGCTCTCAATCAAGCCAGGCTTTCTCTTGCGGCGCAACACCATCTGGACGAGGCGGATCTTTCCCAGCCTGGGCCGATGGCGATACTCAACGAGCGGGATCTGGCCAAGTTCCAGATTCATTTCTATGCGGCTCTCCAGCAGTGGCTGGTGGAAATTCTGGACCTCGCGTAGTCGCGCCTTCGAGGCAGCGGGGAATTCTGAATGGAACAAACGCCTGCGATTCTCCTTCGAAAAACACCTTGGTCGGAGACCAGCCTTATCATTGCCTGGCTGACCGAGCGATTCGGATCCGTGCGAACCGTCGCGCGCGGAGCGCTCAGAGCGAAGAGTCCGTTCGCCGGCAGGCTGGATCTTTTCTACGCTGCCGACATTTCCTTCTCGATTAGCAGCAAAGGCGATTTGCATACGTTGCGCGAAGTCAGCTTGAAATCCGTCTTCGATGTCGCGGATGCGGGAAGCGCGGGATTTTATCTGGCTTCGTATTTTGGGGAGCTTGCCGGCATCGCGGCTCCCTCGATGCACCCTGCTCCCGGGGTCTTCGACCTGATGCAGCGCGGGATCGATTTTGTCCAGCGAGCCCCCGCGAGCATGAAGGCGTTGAATCACTTCGAGAAGGAGTTGTGTCGCATTCTCGGCGTCCACGATCCTGCGGGAGAAATACCGGCAATCGATGCCCTGAGGTCTCTTTACGGCACCATTCCCGCCTCCCGCGAAATGGCGTTGAAATTCTTCGGGTAGACAGACGATTTGTTTAGACAGCGAACGGCGGACGAATTCATACTAAGTTAACGAATGCAAGCGACTGCAAACCTTAAGGAAGCGGGTGCAACGCTGATCAATGGCCGGGTTCTTTCCGGCGCGGAGGCGCGGAAGCTGCGGGACCGGCTCGACGCGGACGGACGCAAACTCGTCTTCTCAAACGGATGTTTCGACATCCTCCATCGCGGCCACGTCAGTTACCTGGAATTTGCGCGCGCTCAGGGCGACGCCCTGATCGTCGGATTGAACAGCGACTCCTCGGTAGTCCGAAACAAGGGTCCCGGAAGGCCAGTTAACACTGCGGCGGATCGCGCCGCGGTCCTCTCCGCTCTCCGTGCCGTCGATGGCGTCGTGATCTTCGACGAGGACGAGCCGCGCGCTCTCATCGAAGTGATCCTCCCTCATGTCCTCGTCAAGGGTCATGATTGGGCGCACTATGTGAGTGGGCGCGAGATCGTCGAGGCCAGCGGTGGCCGGGTCATCCTGGCGAAACTCTCCGAGGGTCATTCCACAACCAATACGATCGAGCGCATCTTGCGCGCGGACGCAGCCTGAGCGCGGGCGGCTTTCTCGAACGGGGCGTGGACCAGATCATCAGCGTCATCAGCGAGAAGTTGGGTATTTCGAGGTCGGTTGTCCGCGAAGCGATTAAGATCCTGCTTCAATTCGCCCGGCAGCGGATAGCGGCCGCCCAGTTTGAGGAAATCATAGCTAAGATTCCGGGCGCTGGCGCCCTTCTCGCAGAGATTCCCGCGGCGAACCCGGCGGGCTCCGGGGGACTGCTTTTGAGTTTGAGTGGTTCCCTCGGGGACGCCGCAAAAGTGCTCTCCGGTTTGCAATCCGCAGGCCTGCCCAGCGCTCAAATAGGCCCGTTCATTCAGGCTTTTCTCGAAAAATCCCGCGAAATCGCCGGCCCCGAAATCGTGGACCAATTTATCAGGCAAGTTCCAATCTTGAAGGCTTTCGTGAGGTCCTAGCGGGATTCGGGCCAGCAAATGAAGATTGATATTCCGGTTGCCGTTGTTGGCGGAGGACCGTGTGGGATGATGACGGCGCTCTTGCTTGCACGCGCGGGCGTGCCGTCCGCGGTTTTCGAAAAGAAAACCGGTATCTCAGCGCATCCCAAGGCAATGGGCCTCTCGCGACGCACCGCGGAAATCTTGCACCAGAATGGCCTGTTGGAACGCATCTACGGCGGTTCGCTTTCGGTGGAACAACGATGGCTGGGAATCTGGGCAAAATCGCTTGTCGGCGAAGAATTTGGACGGGTCCCGCTCACGGCCCACCTCAGTGAGCTCACTCCATGCCAACCGATTCACTGCCCTCAGACCTGGACCGAGAAGGTCCTGCTGGAGGCGCTGGGGCAGGAGCCGGTGGCGTCGGTCCGATTCAATACCGAGGTCGTTTCCATTGAACCCAATGAAGACAGTGTCCGGTTGGTGTTGAGCAACGGGGAGGCTTTGACGGCCCGTTGGGTGGTGGGAGCCGACGGCGCCGGAAGTGCTATCCGCAACAACCTCGGAATTGAAACCGACGGTCCCGGAAACATGGGACATTTCATAAATGTCCAGTTTCGTGCTTCATACGGTCAGCATCTCTACGATCGTCCGGCCATCCTCTATCAGGCGCTTTCGGAAGATTACTTTGAGGTCTTCGTGGCAGTGAACGGTGACGATCTTTGGCTGATGCACCATTTTCTCCAACCCGGGGAAAGACCTGAGGACTATTCCAAAGAGCGCTTTGAGGAGATCATTCGGCATGTTTCCGGCCTTCCCGAGGAGCCTGTTGATGTAGTCAGCATGCGTTCCTGGGTGATGAGTCCGAAGGTCGCGATGAGATTCCGGTTGGGACGCGTGCTGCTCGTCGGAGACGCTGCGGCACGCCTTTCGCCCGCAGGCGGGCTCGGGCTGAATACCGGCCTGCAATCGGCCCACAACCTGGCGTGGAAGCTTGCGGCCGTCGTCCGCGGAGAGGCCAGCGACCTGCTGCTGGATAGCTACGAAACGGAGCGCCACGGCGCGGCGCGGCAAACGATGGAAAATACGAATGAGAATGCGAGTGAAGTCTTCGCTATCGTGCAGGTGGGTCTTCGCGGAGAATGGGACCGCGTTCGCGAACTGGTTGCCCACAACCGCCGCGCCGGGGCGGGGCTTGGGCAGGATCTTGGAATCGTCTATGGGAGCGGCGCAATCGTCAGCGACGGCACGATGCCGCCTAAGGTCTCCGACAGGATAAACGATTACGTGCCCTCCGCTTGCCCCGGATGCCGGGCACCACATATCTGGATCCAGCGCAATGAGGGTATGCGATCCATTCTCGATTTGTTCGACGGAAGCATGGTTTTGTTAGCGGGAAGAAATGGCACCGTTTGGCCGGCGCCATCTGGCGGATCTCTCTTGCGCAACCAATCCGACTTTTTTTGCGAGGAATTTGAGACCGTCTACGGGATCGAGGGCAATGGGTCGGTGCTGGTGCGCCCCGACGGATACGTTGGAGCGAGATTCCGGACTGCGCCCGATGATCCGGAGGGTGCCGTGCGCGAGGCCCTTTATGCGATTCTTTCCCAGTGAGCGGCAACCTCGGGCAAGGCGCGGGCTTGTTTTTCGCAGCGGATTCAGCAACCAGGGTCAATCTTTGCGACTCTTGCGTTTTCAAGCACCTCGGAAGAATGAAAGCGTTTTCGCTTGAATAAGCCCCTGCATCCGCCAAGTCTCCGCGCGGCGAAATGCACAGGATGAGCGTGGGGTGGAGATTTGCTGCGGGAGGCTTTCTGGCCGCCTTCGTCTTTGGTTGCGCGTCGACGGAGGAGTCTGCTGTGCGGCCGCCCCAGCCGGTCCAGGCAGAGCCGTTGCTCTATGAATGGAATTCCACGGACCTCTTCGGAGAATTGAGCATCATCATCGATCTCCGAAGCCAGATCGCGGAGGTTTACAGTGGCGGACAGCGCATTGGCTGGTCGATCGTGGCAACCGGGAAGGAGGGTTTCGACACGCCCGGCGGCGAGTACACGATCCTTGAAAAGGTGGTCGAAAAATATTCAACCCTTTATGGCAAGACGGTGGATGCCGCTGGGAGCACAGTGAGGTCCGACGCGGACGTTCGGCGGCACAGCCCGCCGGAGGGAGGGCGGTTTGTTTTTGCGCCGATGCCCTATTGGATGCGCCTGACGTGGCGCGGCATTGGGATGCACGCCGGACCGATTCCGCGTCCCGGCAATCCGGCTTCGCACGGCTGCATCCGCCTGCCGCGGGCGTTTGCCATTCAACTCTTCGATTACGTTCGCATTGGCACTCCCGTGCGGATTATCCGCTAAGTGGCCCTCCGAAGCTATTCCCCCGTAGCGCTTTCGCTGGCGGGTGGCAGTTCATTTGGAACGTCGTCTCCGATGGTGGCCAACAAAGCAAAGATGATCCCGAGACATACGACTCCGAGCACGATGAAGATCAAGACGGTCTTTGGGAATGGTTTTTGACGGGCGTTATCGGACATGGCGTAGAATTGCTTTAAGCCTTACCCCTAGACAAGCGTTCTTGTTTCTCTTCCGGTCGACCCTCAACCCGGAGTTGGATTAGGGCAAACTCCAGTCCTGGGGTCATCCGGTTCGTTGCAGGACTGGAACCTTGCGACGGTTTGCGCGGGTCGCTACAAGTGGGCATGCGGTTCCTGCTCCTCCTGCTTGTCCTGGCGATTTCCGGCGGTTTTGCCGGACCTGTCGAGCTCTCCGATACTCAAGCCCTGGAGATTGGCAGGCGCATCTGGAAGAATGAGTGCGGCGGGACCGTGACGGGTTTGACGTCCTGGAATACCGGCGAAGAGTTCGCATCGCTGGGTATCGCGCACTTCATCTGGTATCCTGAAGGAAAGAGAGGTCCATTCGAGGAGAGCTTTCCCAAGCTTGTCGCGTATCTGGCCGCGCAGGATGTGGCGACCCCGGAGTGGCTTCACCGATCATGTCCGTGGGGGACGCGAGTGAAGTTTATGGCGCAATTTCAAAGTCCGCAGATGCTGCAGCTCCGGGAACTGCTCAAGACGACCATTGCCCTGCAGGCCCGCTTCGCCGCGCTTCGCTTGGAGCAAGCCCTCCCGAAGATGCTGGCCGCCACGTCGATTACCGAACGCGAAAGAGTCAGGTCCAACTTCTATCGTGTCGCTGGGGAGCGTCTCGGCCTGTATGCGCTCATGGATTATGTCAATTTCAAGGGCGAGGGCGTCAATCCGGGGGAGCGCTATCGCGGACAGGGTTGGGGTCTGCTTCAGGTCTTGGAGTCCATGCCGGCGGCTGGCTCTCCGCAGGCCGGCTTCGTCAAGGCTGCCAATCAAGTGCTCACACGCCGAGTTGCCAATTCGCCGCCTTCACGAAATGAGTCGAAATGGCTGCCGGGCTGGCGAAATCGGTTGCAGACCTATCTGGATTGAATCGCGGGGAGCGAGCGGATGGAAATGAGGCATTCCGAAACGGAGAGGAGCGCGTAGGCGGAAGGTCCTTATGAACAAGGACGAGATTGCGCAAACCCTTGAACGGATCGCCCGGCTTCTAGAACTCAAGGGGGAGAACCCGTTCAAGATCCGAGCCTATGCGAATGCGGCGCGCGCGCTCGAGACGTTGGGCGAAGATTTGGCGAAGATGGTCTTGGAAGATCGCCTCCGGGACGTGGAAGGCATTGGAAAAGCCATCGCCGAGAAAATCACCGCCCTCCTCCAGACTGGCAGACTCGAATATTACGATAAGCTTCGCGACGAGTTTCCGCCTGAGATCTTCGTTCTTTTCGACCTCCCGGGGCTTGGCGCAAAGAAGATTAAGACGCTCTATGAGACATTAGGGGTGAGCTCCATCACCAAGCTCGAGCGAGCATGCAAAGAGGGCAGGGTTGCCCCGCTTGCTGGTTTTGGAACGAAGACCTCGGAAAACATCCTCAAGGCGATCGAACAGCGTAAGAAGAGTCTCGGCCAATTCCGGTTCGGAGATGTCATGGCGCTTGCGGAGGAGCTGCTCGACGATCTGCGGAGCCACCCACTGGTGATTCTTGCGCAGATCGCCGGCAGTTACCGCCGAAAAAAAGAGATTGTTCGCGACCTTGACTTCATTGTCTCGACGCGCAACGCGGTGGAGGTGTTCCAGGATTTTGTCAGCCATCCCCAGGTTGAGTCCGTAATTGCCCGCGGCGACACGAAGGCCAGTGTCCTGCTCGCCTCGGGTATCCAATGCGATCTGCGAGCCGTAGCCGGCGCGGAGTTTCCCTTCGCCCTGAACTATTTCACAGGCAGCAAGGAGCACAATGTGCGCATGCGCACGCGCGCCCTGGATCGCGGGTGGTCGCTCAACGAATATCGCTTCAGCAAGGCCGAGGGTCGCGAACTCAAGCAACCATTGCCCGATATTCATTCGGAGGCGGATATCTACCGCGCGCTCGGGCTGGCCTACATCGGTCCGGAACTTCGTGAGGATCGCGGCGAGTTTGAAGCCGCAGAAAGCGACCGGCTCCCCCAATTGCTTGAATGGCCGAATCTTCGGGGAACGTTCCATTGTCATACCACCGAAAGTGACGGGCGGGCGACGCTCGAAGAAATGGCCGCCGGCGCTCAGGAACTTGGCCTGCAATACCTCGGCATCGCTGATCACAGCAAGAGCTCCATTCAAGCCAACGGCCTGGACGAAAAGCGCCTCGCCGCGCAGCTCGAACACGTCAGGCGATTCAACGAAGGCAGCCATGGTTTCCGCCTCTTTGCCGGCACCGAGTGTGACATCCGAAGGGATGGGTCGCTCGACTTCTCAGACGAGATTCTCGCACAGCTGGACTATGTTATCGTCTCGGTCCATGCTTCCTTTGCCTTGAGCGAGGCCGCGATGACGAACCGAATCATCAAGGCGATCGCAAATCCCTATGTGGCAATGCTTGGACACCTCACGGGCCGGCTCCTGCTGACGCGCGAGCCATACAAGGTCGACATTCCCGCCGTCATCGAAGCCGCGGCGGCCACACGCACCGTCATCGAACTCAACGCGAACCCACGACGCCTCGACATGGACTGGCGCTGGTGGCCCCTTGCAAAAGCTAAAGGCGTCAAGTGCGCGATCAACCCGGATGCCCACTCCGTGTCCGGTCTGCAGGATCTAATCTTCGGCGTCGGGGCGGCCCGGAAAGGCTGGCTGGCCAGGGAGGACGTGATCAACACGTTGCCGCTTGGCAAGGTTGAACAGGAACTGATGATCAAGCGAAGCACCTGACGGCGCGTCCTTCAACCCAGCATCCACTTCAACAATTTCAACTTACCTTTTAACGGCGGATACTTAATGGCGGGGTCAAACGAGGTCGGTGTTTTCATGACCGCCTTCGTATGCGTAAAAACATCAAAGCTATGCTTGCCATGATATCCGCCGATTCCACTCTGTCCAACGCCGCCAAAAGGCAAGTAATGATTCGTGAATTGCCACGCGGCATTGTTTACACAGCCTGTTCCGAATTGAATTTTTTCCAGCCACTCGCTTGCCTTTTTTCGGCTGCCCGTAAACACATACAACGACAACGGGTTAGGGTTCCGGTTGATCATGCTGATTGCTTCCGCATCTGTCCGAAAGGAAAAGACCGGCAGGATAGGTCCGAAAATCTCTTCCCGCATTAGGGGAGCGTCCAACGCGACCTCTTCCAGTATGGTAGGAGAAATAAACAGCTTGGACCGGTCATGCTCGCCACCGGCTACCACTTTGCCCTGCGACAGGTAACTAACCAGCTTATCAAACCGCTTTGCGTTGACGATCCGTCCATAGCCGTAGCCGTCGGCAGGATGATCTCCGTAAAACTTTGCGATACTCTTGCGGATAAGATCAAGGAGCGCATCCTTCACATCAGCATGCGCCAGGAGGTAATCGGGACACACGCACATTTGCCCGGCATTGGTCAATTTGCCAACGACGATCCGCCGGGCGGCGACGCTTAGATCCGCGTCTTTCTCTACAAGGCAAGGATTCTTTCCCCCAAGCTCCAGCGTGACCGGGACCAGCTCTTTCGCTGCCATTTGATAGATGGCTTTTCCCACCGAGAGGCTGCCGGTGTAAAAAACGTGATCAAATCGGAAGCTGTTCATCATGGCGGGCACCGTTTCGGCTCCGTCGCCCTGGACGACCAGCGCCAGTTGCTTAGGAAAGGTCCGCGCGATCATCTTTGCTATGACCGCTGCCGTGGCGGGCGCGAATTCACTCGGTTTAAGGACTACGCAGTTGCCGGCGGCGAGGGCGCCTGCAAAGGGTATTAGCAACAGCTGCAACGGAAAATTCCACGTTCCGATGACCAGCACCACGCCTTTTGGCGACGGGTATAAGTAGCTGGCAGAAGGAAAATTGAGCAAGTTCGTGCCAACGCGTTTTGGTTGCATCCATTGCTGCAAATGCTTTAGCGAATGACTAATTTCCTGCACGAGCAAGCCGGTCTCAGTTGTCCAGACCTCCTCCGGGGTTTTCCTCAAGTCCTCGTCCAATGCCCGGTTTATCTCCGCTTCGTATTTTAATACGGTTTGTTTAAGCGTCAGGAGTTGCTGCCGACGAAAAGCATACCGTCTGGTAGCCCCGCTCTCGTAATACTGCCGCATCTCCATCAGCGCCCCAACGAGCGATTCTGTTTGCATAGGCATTTTTCGGCTTGTCGTAGTCGCACTATTGGGATTGCGGCGCTTGCTGAGTTTCGATTTGGCGCAAGACGGCGGCCTTGAGCAAGGCGATGGTACCTCCGTCTTTTTTTGCCGTCTAAAAGCTTCGGGCGTTTCTTCCTAAGGGAGAACTTCCTGACGGTCGGCCAGGCGCTCAGCGAGTTTGGTGCGCATTTCATCGAGGAGATTGCATTCGATTGCATCGAGCACATCGCAGAGAGCCGCTGCCTCTTCGAGGCGGGCGACACTGACGTAATCTGCACCAGCCGCATACAGTTTGGTGACATCTGCCAGGATGTCGGCGACCGCAATAATTTTTGCCGCGGGATTGATTTCGCGCAGGTGCCTGACAAGCTTGGCATTCGTCGTGCCTTTGAGCAGCGCATCAGGAACGGTGCAGATGAGGATCTCGGCGGAGGCCACGCCGGCATGGAGCAACGTCTCGGGATGGCTGATGTCCCCGTAAACGACCTTGATCCCCCGCTGCCTCAAGGTCGCATGGACGTTGGGGTTGAAATCCACAACACCCACGTCTCCGAGGAGGTCTTGTTTGCCGCGCCGTATTTCTTCGAGCAGGGAACTCGCTGTCCGAAAGAAGGCGACGAGTAGAATTCGCGCCGTCTGCCCGTGCGAATGCCCCGATTCCTCCGGCCGTCTTGCCGGATCGAGTCCATCAAGGTCCCGAAGTCCGAAGCGCTTCAAACTCGAGACCGACACCCTTGTCAGCCAGTCGGAGTTCATCATGGCGAACGTGCTTAAAGTCGCCAGGAGCACAAAGGCAAAGGAAACCAGGCCCTTGCTTTCGAGAGCGATATGGTTCTTTTCGAGTCCCAGGGCAAGCACCACGAGAGAGAATTCGCTGATCTGGCTCAGATTTATGGCTGGAAGCAAGCTTGCCCGCAACCCTTGCTTCAGCAGATAGAGCGGAGCAAAGGTCGTCACGAGGCGGCTAACCACCGCGAAGAGCCCGAACAACAAGGCCCATCCAATAAGGGTTCCGCTTGGGACGGGGATCGACATGCCCAAGCCAACGAAGAACAACGTCACGAAAAAGTCTCTGAGGCTGGTGACTTTTGCGGTCACGTCGAGCGCGTACGGGAAGGTGGACAGCGATACGCCCGCGATCAACGCGCCCATTTCCCGCGAGAGCTGGAGTCGGGCAGCGAGATCGCCCATCAAGAAGCACCAGGCCAACGCGCCGACCAGCACCAGTTCCGGCAGCCTTGCCACGCTGCGGAAGAGCGGCGGCAGCAGAAAGCGGCTGACGGTGAGCGCAGTCGCGACAAGGACAAGAACTCGGGCGAACGAGAGCAAGAGTGCGCCCGTCCGAAGGTTGTCGAGGTTCGGCAGCACCGCGAGGAAAAGAATCACAAGCAGGTCTTGGAGAACGAGAACACCGAGGGTGACGCGGCCCGGCAGGGTGTCGAGTTCCTGTTTGTCATAGAGCACCTTTACGATGATCACGGTGCTGCTGAGCGCGGCGGCAATTCCAAGATAAAGGGCATCCCACTTTCCGCCGCCCAACGGGAAGCCGATCACATAAAAGAATGCCACTCCAGCGACGGCGCCGCCCAGGATCTGTGATGCCCCCGTGACCAGGATCGACGTTCCAGCGCTGATGATTTTTTTCAGATCGATCTCCAGACCGATCATGAAAAGAAGAAAAATGAGACCCAGTTCGGAAATGGTGGCGACGGACTCCCGTCCGTGGACCCATCCGAATCCGGAGGGTCCAATCGCGAAGCCGCCAATCAGATAGGCGAGGATCACGGGCTGGCGAAAGAATTGAGCAAGCACCCCCAGAGCCCACGCTGCGATAATGCAGAGGGCTATGTCGTCGATGATCTGGTGCATGATTGCGGGGAACGGCGAGATTAAAGAGTGGATGTCTATTCAAGACAAATTGTCTTTGGCCGCGAGCGTGTTGCATCAATAAAAAAACGCGCCCGGAAGAAATTTATGGGGTGGCCACGGTCGCGGAATTGAATCGCGTCGCGGCGTGAACTGTGAGAAATACCAAAAGCAGCATTTCCCATTCAGAATCCGTTCATGAAGCCGGTCCCCGAATATCATCACGTCACCGACGATCTCTTCATTTGGCACGGCTACAATCCTGAATGCAAAACGGACTGTTGCAGCACGGCGATCCGCACACCGGATGGATTTGTGTTGATCGACCCCGTGCGTCTCGAAGAGCAGGCGATTGAGCGGATGGCGGGCGAAGACGGGGTCGTTGCCGTGCTCTTGACCAATGGCAACCATCTTCGAGGCTCGCTCTACGAAAAGGAGAGGCTCGACGTTCCGATTTACGCGCCGGAAGGCGCTCAGCTGGAAGTACCGGCGGACTACCTGGTGAAGGATGGTGAGCTGATTTTCCAGACTCTGAAAGCGATCGGTCTGCCTGGGGGTGGTTCCGGAGAGACCGCCTACCTCGCGCCGGACGTTTTGGTGATCGGTGACGCGCTCACCAATCTCGATGGCCTTCAAATCTTGCCGGACAAATATTGCAAGAATTTCACGCTGCTCCTTGAGTCATTGCGGGTGCTCCGCTCGTTGAGTTTCGATATTTTGTGCTTTGCGCATGGACTTCCCATCGTTGGAAAGGCGCGAGAAAAAGTGGCGGCGATCGTGTGACCGGCGCCCCAGTGCGGCGGTACTTCTCTCTGCAGGGGCAGCTTTTTCGGAAAAGGCAGGGGTTGGCAATCGGTTAGAGCCGCTCTCGACACTCCAGAACGGCCGGACCCGCCCAACCCATAGAAGCGCTCCGCGGCCAAGCGACCAGTCGCCGACTCATCGACGCGTTTGCTCAACTTGGCGTTGCTCCACCTGCTCTAAGTGACGGCGGTGTCCCTTCGCCTTCCCACTGGCTGGAGCCATGGATTCCTCAACGAGCTTCTTGGCCTAGCGCCCTCTCCGGGTGCGACGATCTCATTCAGGATCGTTCTGGCGGTAGGATCGGACCGACGCGAATGTGATTGGCCATCGTGCCCGCGGCAAGAAATCCAATAGCTCCATTACAATTGTTGCGCGGCGTCCTAATCCGCACCGAGCAATCGCTTCACGAAGCTCTCGATTGCATCGAGCCACTTGCAGTTCACGCCCTGTTGGGGCGATTCCTCGGATTGAAGACGCTCATCTAACCGGACCTCGTCGGCCCACAATGTGCCAGATGGCACTCGGCGGCCCCCTAAGACACCGTAAGAGCCACCGCTATTGTGAACTCTCCAGAAATCCTCGATATCGACGCGCTCTTTCGGGTGGCAAACTCTACGATCCGCCGGCGACAGGCCTCTGGCGGTCGCCCTCCAAATCCGCAAATCGGGGCCGAGACGCATGAAGTCACCCGCATGCTCCAGCGAATCAAACACGAAGAATTTCGTTCCTTCAGGCGCTCTAATGAATTCCCCCACTCGATAACAGACGGAGTAAGAAGGAAGCGAAAGGCTACTCCGCAGGTGAGTATCGACGACTTTGAAGACTTTGTGCTCGTTGGTAGAAGCACTGCCGTTTGCCTCTTCCTTCATCCGATCCTTTCCGATTCTCCGCTCTTCTTCGACCATTCAAAGAACAGTATCTCGCAAGGACGGCCCCGAAGAGCTACTCTCATTTGCTGAACGAGGGCTGTCGAGCGACGCTCAAAAACATCGATGGCTGATGAATTCCCAACCTCCATTGGCTTATGCTCAGGGGTAGCTACTAACGTGGGATGGTATCATGAGGGTCTTACCGGTGCAAACACTCTTAACCTACGATGGAGAATATCCTAAACCGCATTGCGCAGTGCCTCAGCCGCTTCCTCAACTCGTCCCCGTAATGGCACAGGTCCGCGTAGTCGGCACCGGATTTGTGCAGTCCAGGCGATCGCCCTCTCGTGGAGGTAGTCTCCCCGGAGGTAGAAAACGCCGCTGTCCTCCGGTATGAACACGACGAGGTTTTTACGCGAGTCCACCGGTTTGCCTCAATCGCAGCGGCACTCTCATCCTCCCAATTCGCTCCGATGAACAGCCACGTCTTCGGCTGACGCACATGCGGCACCTGAGATTCCGCCGCGAAAACGCCGCCTACGCCGCATGTCCGCCGGTGAGCTTTTCGTTCCATGCTTTTGGGAGCCCAATCCGCTCTTCACCAGACCGACCTAAGGATGGGAGCTGCAGACACAAGACACAACGTGACTTTGCAGTTCTCCAATCTGGTTGAGCGGTTCACCGCGGCCGCCGCACCCAACGCGCTCAATAAACCAGGATAGATTTCGCTGGGATGGGCGAAAAAGCGGCGCGGCCATCGAGAAATCCGAGTTCGATCAGGAACTGGGCCTGGACGACAGTTCCGCCGGCCTTCGCGATGAGTTTCGCGGCCGCCGCCGCGGTGCCACCGGTGGCAAGCAAGTCGTCGATCAGCGAGACCCGTTCCCCAGGCTCAAAGGCATCGGTATGAACTTCCATGGCGGCTTCGCCGTATTCAAGCTTGTAGGCCATGCTCTCCGTCTTCCATGGCAGTTTCCCTCGCTTGCGAATTGGCACGAAACCTATCCCGAGGCGATCGGCGACCGTGGCCCCGAACAGAAATCCGCGAGCGTCGATGCCGACAATTTTGCAGATTTCCTGGCCCGCGCAATCAGCCACGAAGCAGTCAATGGCGGCGCGCAAAAGTCTGCCGTTGCCAAGGATCGGGGTGATGTCCTTGAATAGGATGCCCGGCTTCGGAAAGTCCGCCACGTCGCGCACGGCAGCGCGCAAGGCATCGGTTTGTTCCATCAATCGCCGAACGAAATCTCAGCCGCCCGCGCCATCTCCACCATCTGCCCCTCGGGATCGACGAGGCGAAGACGGTTTACGGCGTGCGAAATGGGAACGTCAATCGTCAAGTAGTTTTGATAACTCACCATCGTGCCAAACTTTCTTTCCACCACAAGCTGAATAGCCTTGATGCCGAAGCACGTGCCGAGAATCCGATCCAGCGTGGTGGGCGCGCCGCCTCGCTGAAGGTGGCCGAGCAGGCAGGTACGAACTTCCTTGCCCGTGCGGGCGGCGACTTCGGCGCCGACGATTTCGCCGATGCCGCCGAGGCGATGCTCGCCGCTGGCGGTCGCGTGGCGGAGCTGCTTGCCCTTTTTGGGAGAGGCCCCTTCGGAGACGACGATCATGGTGCTCTTGGCGCCCATTTTTTCGCGCCGCATCACCTCTTCGGCGACCTTGGCATGTTCAAAGGGTATCTCCGGGATCAGAATCACATCGGCGCCGCCCGCGAAACCGCCGTGGAGCGCGATCCAGCCGGCATGGCGTCCCATCACTTCGAGCACCATGACGCGTTTGTGGCTGGTGGCGGTCGTGTGGAGCCGATCAAGGGCGTCCCCCACACATTCGACAGCCGAGTCGAAGCCAAAGGTCATGGCCGTGGCTTCGAGATCGTTATCAATCGTCTTGGGCACGCCGATCACAGGAATGCCCGATTCATTGAGCTGAAGCGCGGTGGAAAGAGATCCATCGCCGCCGATCGCGATAAGCGCCGTAAGGCCGAGTTTGCTGAAGGTCTCTTTGGCTTTGTCGATGATCTCCTTGGGGATCATCGCCCGCTCTCCGGCGGCAACCTTGGCCACGAAATGGCCTCGATTGGTCGTCCCGAGGATGGTTCCCCCGAGGTGCATGATTCCGGAGGTCTTTCCGCGGTCGAGGATCACGAAATCGCCGGGTGGCAAAAGCCCTTCATATCCGTCCTTGAAGCCAATAACGTCCCATCCGAGCTTGTAAGCCGCTCGGCAAATGCCACGGATGACCGCGTTGAGTCCCGGGCAATCGCCCCCGCTGGTTAACACGCCAATTCTTTCTTTTTGCATGGCTAGAGTGCCTCGTCTTTCTTGATCTTGCGTCCTTGAGCCGCCCACTGGTCGTAAAGGCCCCAGCCTTGGCGAGCCAAGGCAAGCCCCTCGCCGAAGCGATCCGGTGAGCCGAGCATAACGATGACGATGCGGCGGGGAGTGACATAGACGCTCTCGCCCTGTCTCTGGACCTCGGGTCTGCGTTCGGCGGAAAGAATAAGGCAATCCCCTGCGCGACTAGTCCGGCCGGTTTTCACTCCATCGATGCCATCCTGATCAAGCAGTTCATTGGTATTTCTCAACTCAATCCGCGCGTCGACAGCGCCGCGCAAAACATGGACAATCCGGGTCTTCTGGGAAACGAAGAAAGGAAAATCCGCTTCGCTGTAGGCGTAGCGGGTGAGACGGGCCATATCGGAGGCGGTGGAGTACGGCAAAGCTCCCTCGACGTTGTCGGATCCCGATGGGTTCAGGAAAAGCGTGCGCTTCATGCTGAGCGTCCGGGCGAGAGCATTCATGTGCGAAACGAAGTTGCTGATCGGGTCCAGGCCTTTCGCGTTGGGCAAACGGGCGCCAACATGCTCGGCAAGGGCGGTTGCCGCGACATTGTCAGAAGCCATCAGGGACGTATAAAGGAGATCGCGCAGGCTTAGAGAATCACCCTCCTGCAAGCCCGCAGGATTAATTCCTCCCGCCCGCACGGCTCGCGCGGAGACCGCGGCCATTTGGCTGAGATCGGCCTTGTTAAGCTGCGCCCAGTCAAATACGACGATCGCCGTGGCGATCTTTGTCAGGCTGGCGACCTGCAATTTCGCGTTGGCGTTCTGCGAAGCGAGAATCAAGCCCGTTTGATTGTCGACGATGATATAACTCTGGGCGGCGGAGGTCCAGCCGGACGATGCCAGCAGCAGCAGCAGCACAATTTGAATAGCCAATCGGACTCTATCAAGCGACCTCACCGGGGCAGATTATACGCAGAGATGACGAGTTCAATCCGAATTCTCAAAGGCAGCCCGATTGCCGCGAAATCAGTTCGCCGGCAGGGGCGCGGAACTTTTGAGAATCTGCCGTTCGCTCGGCAGAGGCGGTGGCTTGGACCTCCCCCAAATGAGCTGGGAGGGACGTTCCGACAGGCTGCGAATGAGGATCTTTGCGTAGGTGGAAGTGATCTTCAGGTTTTCGGCGGTGACTTTGAAATCAGAAATGGTCGAAGCGAGTTTCTTCTCATTGTTGACGACCAGCTTGTTGCCGCTGGAGGCAAGCGTTTCGAGCGCGGCGGCTGACTTGTCTAGTTGAGTAATCGCTCGCGAGACCGGGACTTTGTTCTCGGCGATCAGTTGTCTGGCGTCCGCGGCGAGGGCTTTGGCGTCCTGCAGGACGGGTTTCGCGTCCGACACAAGCGATTGGACTTCCGTCAGCAAGAGACGAAGCCGCTCAAAGATGTCGCCGGATTGCCCTTTTGTTCCGCCAAGCATGCCGCGCAGGCCTTCGATGGTGACGTCGAGGTCGCGCACCAACTTGTCCACGGTGGTGGGTGAGATCCCTTGCAGGACGGCGTCGGGCGCAAGCGATTGCGAATTCGAGCCTCCGCCAGAGAGGAGGACGAACTTATCGCTGAGCAGCGTGTCGGCGGCGACACTGGCAGTAATATCCGCAGGGAGCGGAGGAACGCCCGAATTCAAGGCCACCATCACCTGGATGGCATTGAGCGGGTCGCCCGAGTCGGCGCGCTCTTGAGAAGAAAGCATGCGAATGCCAGAGACTTTTCCGGCGATCGCCCCTGCGTACTTGACCTGGGACCCAAGACTAATGCCCGTGACATCGTGAAAATTGACGCGCAAGGGTCGGGAGGGTTGCCCCAGCGTCGTCCCGCTCAAGGCGAACGCCAATGCCAGAAACAGCAGAATGCTGCAGGCGATGACGGCCAAGGCGACCGCCCAGTCGTTGAAATTTCTATTTTTCATGCCGGTGCAGGCGGGACGGAATGCCCGGGCTTCTTCTCTATGCGCCGGCTGCTTTCGCATCAAGACGGAAACCTGGAGGGAGCTTGTCCCTACCAGAGCCTGCCCTATGTTAAGAAGCCATCAATGAATTCGCCAGTCAACGAGTCTTCCAGCGGCCTGCGACTCCCGTGGCGCAGCGCGCTCACGCTCGCTGGATGCCTCTTTGTGCTTTGGCTGGCTCATCCACCGCTCCTTTCGTGGGGCCTGCGCCTCGCGTTGGCTCGGGCGGCTTCCGAAGCCGGGCTGCAGCTGGAGATTGGGAGCATCCGGGCCGATCTGGCCCGCCCGATTCTTTTGGAAGGATTGCGGTTCCGCGCGAAAAATGCGGGAGAATCCCAAACGGCGGCGGACATCGGGCGAATTGAGGTGTCGTTGAACTGGCCCTGGCACGCGTTTTTCCCAGAGGGGCGATTTTTTCGCTCGCTGGTCGCCGAGGGTATTCGCGGTGTGGTCGATTTCCGTCCTGACCCGGTTTCGCGACCCAAGCCCGTGGCCGATTTGTCTGAGATGGCCCAGCGTGGACGATCAAGGTGGATGCTGCGGTGGATGCCGGAGTATTTCGAGGTGAGTCACGGAAATCTGGAGTTTCTTGCCCCTGGGCAGTCCTACTATTTCGAGGGCATCTCGGCCGAGTTCAGTGAGGAGCGTATCGGCAAGTTCCGTGCGTCGGGAGCGGAACTTTGGGCGGGATCGTTCAATGAAAGCCTTGGCTCGCTGGAAGCGATCACGGCGTGGAAGGAAGGAACGGCCTATCTGGCCAGCCTTGATTTGAGGGAAGGCGTGAGGGTCGAAAGCTTCGTCGCGCAACTGGCGCGCCCTGGCGGCGTGGCGCTTGGGCTCGACGCGTCCATCTTCGGCGGCTCGCTTCGGGCGGACGTTTCCTTTGGCTCGGAGAAGGGCCTGGTCGCCATAGATTCCGCCGTTTCGGGCTCCCAGGTGGACGTGGCCCCCTTGGCGGCATTGCTTGGCTTTCGTGGCAAGGCCGAGGGCGTCATTCGCGAGGCGAGGTTCACTTTTCGCGGGATTCCGCGTCGCGCGCTCGATGGGCAGGCCTCGTTGAGGTTGGCCGCGGATGGATTTCTATGGAACAAACGCGGTTGGGAATCGCTCGAAGTCGGGGCGAGCATGATCCACCGGCGATTGACCGTGAGCGATTTCGCGCTCAAACAAAAAGAGAACGTCCTGACCGGCAGCGGCGAACTTTCGCTTGACGAAGGATGGCTTGGAATCGCAAAGGCGCCTTTCTTGCTGAATCTTTCAGCCTCCATCAAGGATCTTGGCGCCCTGGCTGGATTGTTGGGACCGCCCTTTGATGAAATGAGCGGGCGCATGAGTCTGAGCGGTTCCATCAACGGAGAAGCGGGGAAGCTGGGCGGCTTCATGAGCCTCGAAGCATCGGAGATGGGCTTTAGAAAGCACCCGGTGGATTCCGGTCGCATGGAAGTGGCTTTTTCCAACACCGAGGCGCAGGTCACCCGGTGCGAGTTTTGGATCGGCGACGATTTTCTTCGGGCAACGGGCAGTGTCGAAGTCAGCGCACCTTTTAAATACTCGGGCGAGATTCGCGCCCGCATGCAGGACATCTCCCGGTATCGGGACTTCGTTCCGTTTGTGAATGTGCCAACGATTCGGGCAGGCGCGGCACAGATTCGCTGGCAGGGCGACGGGACGGCGTCCGCGCACTCGGGAGCCTTCAATGTTTCCTTGGACGACTTTGTCTCGGAGTACACGCCCAGCGGCCTGACCGGGCGCTTCACCGGAACCTACTCGCCTCAGAATGTGTATTTCAGCGGATTCGAATTGGCACAGGCGGATCTTCTTTTCTCGACCCGGGCGACGATTGCAAGATCGGGAATCAAGCTGGACGATGCACGTCTGCGCTCCGGGGGGCGCGAACTGGCCGAGGCGGAGATTTACGTTCCCGTCGATCCGTTCGCGGCGTCGTCAGGAACGTCTCCCCTGGCGGCGTTGCCATTGGACAAGAGGCTCTACGCGAGCATCGTCTCCAAGGAGCAACTCAGCGTTCGCGACTTGCTGCGCCTGATGGGAAACGATCTCCCGGTGGATGGCACGGCGAAGGTTAATCTTAGCGCGGAGGGGTTGCCGCCGACTCTCCGCCTCGACGGGAGAATTGAAGGACGCGGATTGACGAGACGGTTCCAAAACGGGTCGAGTCCGCCGTTCCAGCTGGACGCGACAATTCGAGGAGCTGACGGCATCGCATCGTTTGCTGGCGAATTGGCCTCACCAGGGCTCTCCCCGGCGACGTTGAAGGTCGAGAGCCCATTCGGCGTCGTCAGGGCTGCCGACGGCAGGCTGCGCTGGATCGATCCCGAGGGTGAGCTTTCCGCGGATTTGCAAATTCCGAAGATTGATATCGGCGTCTTGAGGCCGCTGTTCCCCAAAGTCCAGCGCTTGGAGGGGCTTCTTTCGGGCAGTCTCGCCGTTTCTGGAACTGTGAGCAAGCCTCTGCTTGACGGTCACATCGACATTGGAGAGGGACGGCTGGAAATCTCCTCGAATGCGCCCCTGGCCAGCAACGTCAATGGAGCGGTGACGTTCAGCCCCGCACAGGCGGCCATTGAAGAGTTTACGGGTGAGATGGGCGAGGGCTCGTTTGAAGTGCGTGGCGGCGCTTCGCTTGAGAACCTCTCGAAGCCGTACTACGAACTCTTCTTTTACGGGCGCAAGATTCCCCTCACCCGAATTCCGGGACTGCAGCTCAAGGCAAACATGAGCCTCTATGCTTCCGGAGGCGATGCCGATGGACTGGTCAAGGGCGACCTGCGACTCGTGGACAGCCGATTCTCTCGGAGATTGGAAATCACGCCACTGTTGGCTCCTCGGCCTGGTCCCGACAAATCGTTCGTTCCGCCGCGATTCGAAAGCATGGTGCCGGCTCCCTTCAGGGCGTGGAAGGTGGATGTTTCAATCGAGAACGACACGCCTTTCCTGTTTTCAGGTAATGCGGCGTCGGGGGAAATTATTCCGGAATTGCGACTCACCGGGACGCTGGGAAATCCGATTCCGACTGGGCGAATCGAACTGAAGAATGCTCGAGTGTTTCTCCCATTTACCAGCATGACGATCCCGAATGGTCGTCTCGATTTTGTCGAGAGCAATCCCTGGATGCCTCAACTCGAGATCCGAGGGACCACGCAGGCCCTCGAATACAAGGTCGAGGCCTACGCTTTCGGCCCCCTTGACAAGCGGATGTTGATCCTGCGTTCTGATCCGCCGCTGTCGGAGGACTCGTTGATCCAATTGTTGACCACGGGCATGGCACCTGGCGTCTACGCCGGGATGGGATTCGGGGAAACGCCCGGGTCTGCTGGCCCGCCTTTGCCTGCCCTTGACCGGAAACTGGAGCCACCAGGGGTCAGGGGCGATTCCGCAATGAGCGGTCTTCAAATCAACCCCGCGTATCCCGTGGGGCGCGCAACTCTCCGAGGGCGATTCGAGCTTTGGCGCGGACTTTCGTTGATGAATGAAGCTGACGGCCCTGGGCTCTCCGGTGGCCACACAACCTTTAGTCTGCGTTTGCGATGAAACTGCGCCACCGGGGCGTTTCAAGGGATGACGGTGGTGCGACTTCAAGTCGTGACAGGCACGAACGGCGTTTTTAATCTCCGCAGATGAAAAGCATGACGGGCCATGGGCGCGGCACGGCGCGAGCGAACGGTCTCCGCGTCGTGGCGGAGTGCTTCTCTGTCAATCGCAGACAAGGCGAAGTGGCCCTGGCGGTTTCTCGTGAGCTTGCCTGGATTGAGCCGCGGGTGCGCGAAGAGGTTTTGAAGCGAATTTCCCGCGGGAAGGTGCAGGTTTCTCTCGCGGTCGAGCGCTCTGCGAAATCCGCGCCGGCTTTCATCGACAAGCGAAGGGCCGCCGAGTTTCTGAGCCAAGTGCGTGCGCTCCAAAAGGAACTCAATCTTGGCGGGGTGATCTCCGCGGAAACGATCCTTGCCGCTCCCGGGGTTCTGCGCGCGGAGGACGTGACCGGACGCGAGCTCTTGCCGCTGGTCAGCCGGGCGCTGGGCGCTGCCCTTGACGGGCTGCTCGCCATGCGCGTCCGCGAAGGTGCGTATCTTAAGAGGGAGCTTGCTCGCGGCGTCGCGGGCATGGCCGCGCTCGTTCGGCGCGTGCGAGCGCTGGCGCCGCGGGTGCCCAGGCGGCAGCGGGAGATCCTTCTGCGCCGATTGCAATCGGCCAGATTGCCCGCGAATGTTCTCGATCCGCGGATCGCCACGGAAATCGCGATCTTCGCGGATCGCTGCGATATCACCGAAGAGCTCGCCAGGCTCGAGAGTCATCTCGCACAGTTTCGGGAAAACCTCGAAAGCGACGCTCCGGTCGGGCGCACGCTCGAGTTTCTTGCGCAGGAGATGGCGCGCGAATGGAATACCGCGGGTGCCAAAGCGAATGACGCGAAGATTTCCCTGCTTGTGGTGGAGGCCAAAGCCAAGCTTGATAGAGTTCGCGAACAATTGGCAAACATTGAATAGTAGTTTCCAGCGCACCGGCATCCTTTTCGTCCTCTCCGCTCCTTCCGGCGCGGGCAAGACGACGCTCTGCTCCGCCTTGCGACACAAGCCCGATTTCGTTTACGCGGTCTCGTGCACCACGCGCGGACCGCGCGCCGGGGAGATTGAAGGCGAGGACTATCATTTCCTCAGCGATGAGGAATTCGAACGTCGCGTGGCCGCCGATGAATTTCTCGAATATGCTGAAGTTCATGGTTTCAAGTACGGGACTCTTAAAGATTCGGTCACGGAGAATCTCCGCAAGGGCATCGATGTCCTCCTCGATATCGACACCAAGGGCGCTGCAACCATCCGCTCGTGCGGCGACCCATTCATCCTCGAGGCGCTGGCGGATGTCTTCGTCATGCCCCCGAATCTGGAGGAACTGCGCCGCCGGCTCACGAAACGTGGCACAGAAACCGATGAACAAATCGCCACGCGATTGAAGAATGCCGCCGCCGAAATGGAACGCTGGCGCGAATACAAATACACGCTGATCAGTGGTTCGATGGAAGAAGACATCGAAAAATTCCGCGCGGTGATGCGCGCGGAGCGCTACCAGAGCCGCAGGCTCATCCGCCTTTCATGAAAACTGTCGTCCTCGGTGTCTGCGGTTCCATTGCAGCCTACAAGGCCGCCGACCTCACGAGCAAGCTCGTCAAGCGCGAATACTCCGTGTTCGTCGTCCTGACCGAGAACGCCACGCAGTTCGTCGGACCGATGACCTTTCAGACGCTGTCGAAGAATCCCGTCACGTCGGGCGTTTTCGATGAGCGCGAGTCCTGGCGGCCCACGCATATTGACCTCGCCGATCGCGCCGATCTCTTCCTCGTCGCTCCCGCGACCGCAAACATTATCGCCAAACTCGCGCTCGGAATCTGCGACGACGCGCTCACGTCAATCGCCCTCGCCACCCGCGCGCCTTTTCTGATCGCCCCCGCGATGAATGGAAAAATGTGGCTGCATCCCGCGACGCAGCAAAATTCGGCAACGCTTAGAACACGCGGTGCGCAGTTTCTTGGTCCGGAGGAAGGGATGCTCGCCTGCGGCTACGAAGGCGTCGGTCGCTTGTGGAACGTCGAGGACATCGTCGAGAAAGCCGATGAAATCTTGCGCGGTGAACTGAGATCGGACGAAACTCCGAAGACCCTCTCACAAAAAAATCAAGCGAAAATCTAAAGAAATTCGTTGACGGATTTTTCTCAGAGAACTATTCACAACCTGTAGTGAGTTATTCACATGATTTTCACCGATTTTCGCAGTTGCGAGTGAAAGGGGGGAGAACGAATGCCAGTTAAGAAGAAACCCGCCGCCAAAAAAGCTCCAGTGAAGAAGGCTGCGGCTAAGAAGCCGGTTGCCAAGAAAACCGTTGCCAAGAAAAAATAGTAACGTTGTTCGCACCGCGCGAATGACAAACCGATTTGGGGGAGGCTCTGGCTTCTCCCAAATTTTTTTTGCCCGCAAGCGATGGCTCCTCTAAAAGGATTTCGTGTCTGAATATCTGGAATCCGCGATAGAGGCCGCGCAAGCGGCCGGTGGGCTGCTTCGCGCGCACTACGGCCGTCCCATGGCCGTGGATGTGAATGAAGCGCATGACATCAAGCTCGAGCTCGACAGGCGCAGTCAAACGTTGATCGAATCGCTCTTGCTCGCGCGATTTCCGTCGCATGCAATTTACGGAGAGGAGGGCGTTCGCGGAGACGCCGACAGTGAATTCCAATGGGTCATCGATCCGATCGACGGGACGGTGAACTACTTCTATGGCATCCCGCACTTTGCCATTTCGATTGCGCTGCGCCAGGCGGGAAGAATCATTGTCGGTGTCATCTACGATCCGATGCGCGACGAACTATGGACCGTGGAAGAGGGCGCCGCGGCGATGTTGAATGGCCAACCCGTTGCCGTCAGCGAGCGCAAAGAGCTTGCCGAATCGGTTATCTCCGTCGGTGTCGCCAAGTCGATAGAATCGATCGACCGCGGACTGCAGTTGTTTGAGCGCATGCTCCGGTCCGCCAAGAAATGCCGCATGATGGGCAGTGCGGCGCTTGATATCGCCTACGTCGCGTGCGGGCGACTTGATGCTTACATTGAGAGCAGCATCAGCCTCTGGGATGTCGCGGCGGGTATTCTCTTGCTGGAAAGGTCCGGCGGGAAAGTCGCGCTGACGCCCCACCCGACTGTGGCCGAAAAATTCTCCATTGTCGCCTCGAACGGAGTTGTCGAACTTGGGCTGTGATGTTTGCCTGCGGCATCGGATATGATGTGCACCGTTTCCGGGCCGGGAGGCTCCTTGTGCTCGGTGGCGTGACGATCGATCATCCTTTCGGACTTGACGGGCATTCGGACGCGGACGTCTTGTGCCATGCCATCGCCGATGCGCTGCTGGGTGCCGCCGGGGAAGCGGACATTGGACACTTGTTTCCAAATACAGATTCCTCCCTGCGGGGAATAAGCAGCCTCGTCATCGTCCGCACGGTGCGAGAGAAGCTGGCCGCCTTGGGCAGCGTAATTCTCAACGTGGATGCCACGCTTGTCGCGGAAGCTCCGAAAATCGCTCCGCATCTTGTCGCCATGAAAACCAACCTCGCGGACGCTCTCGCGTTGCCGGTTGACCGGGTGGGGATCAAGGCGACCACGAATGAGGGACTCGGTTTCCTCGGGCGCAGGGAAGGCATCGCCGCGCTGGCCGTGGCCGCGGTCGAAAGAAAATGAGCCCCCGCTTCTTCAATACCCTGACGCGAGAGATCGAGGAGTTCCAGCCGGACAATCCCGACCGTGTGCGCATGTATACGTGCGGCCCGACGGTGTATGACTTTGCGCATATCGGAAACTTCCGAGCCTACGTTTTTGAGGATCTCCTCCAGCGCCATCTCGAGTTTCGCGGCTTCAAGGTCGAGCGGGTGATGAACCTGACGGACGTCGACGACAAGACGATCCGCGGATGCCGGGCGGCTGGCGTCCCCCTTTCGGAATTTACGAGGCCGTATAAGAACGCTTTCTTTGAAGATTTGGATGCCCTGCGCATCCGGCGCGCCGATCACTTTCCGGAGGCGACGGCAGCGGCCCATATCGAGCGGATGATCGAGATGATCGCGATATTGATCGAGCGCGACTGCGCGTACCGGGCCGAGGATGGCTCCGTGTATTTTCGAATACGATCGTTCCCAAAGTACGGCGCGCTCGCGCACTTTAATCTGGACGAACTTCAATCCACGGGCCGGGTGCGCAGCGACGAATACGAGAAAGAGCAGGCCGCCGACTTTGCTCTCTGGAAAGCATGGGATGAGGCGGACGGTGATGTGTCGTGGCAAAGTCCGTGGGGTCGCGGACGTCCTGGCTGGCATATCGAGTGCAGCGCCATGGCGACCGAGATTTTCGGCCCGCAAATCGATATCCACTGCGGCGGTGAGGACAACATTTTCCCTCACCACGAAGCGGAGATCGCCCAAACGGAATGCGTCACCCGCGTGCCCTTCGTGAAGCTATGGATGCATTGCAAGCATCTGCTGGTCGACGGACGCAAGATGTCCAAGAGTGAGAACAACTTTTTCACCTTGCGCGATCTGATGGAAAAAGGCTGGACCGGGCGCGAGGTTCGCTACGTGCTGTTGGCCGTGAAGTACCGTGAACCGCTGAACTTCACGTTCGAGAGCCTCGAAGCAGCGCGGAAGGCCCTCGCGCGTTACGATGAGTGGTCGGGGCGCCTCGAGGCGATGGCTTCGGGAAGCGCCGAGCCTGTTCCCGCCGAACTCAACCTGGAGAAGTTTGGTGAAGCGCTGGACGACGATTTAAATATTTCCGCGGCTTTGGGCGCGTTGTTCGAATTGGTCAGGGATTCCAACCGGTTGATCGATGCCGGTCAATTGACTCCCGGTCAGGCGCGGTCCCTCCTCGCCTGGCGTGATCGATACGAATCGGTTTTGGGAATCTCGGCCGTCGAGGAGAAGGTGCCGGACGATGTGCGCGCCCTCCTGACGCGCCGGGCCGAAGCAAGATCGAAAAAGGAGTGGGCGCTCAGCGATGCCCTGCGCGATCAGTTAATCGCGACCGGTTGGCAGGTCAAGGATACGAAGGAGGGACAGAAGCTCTCGCGGAAAGGCTAGGGGTCATTGGAAAGCTCACCCCTGCGAGGTGTTGGCAAAATTCGGAATCATCCGTATTCCCCTCGAGGCCATGGGAAGGCTAACCTTGCGCGCATGTTTACGCCCGATCAATTCCTGGACCTGAGCCGTACGGAGCACCAGATTATCTTCGAAAACGTCGAAGATGTTTGGCAGGCATTGCCCAAGATTGCGGCCTATCTTCAGTTTCGTCTCAAGCCAGGCATCAACGGAGAACTGGTCGGCAGGCCCTTTATTGGGAACGCCGTCTTTGTTGGGAAGGGGTCGGTGGTCGAGCAGGGAGCCATGATCAAGGGTCCGGCATGGATCGGCGAAGACTGTCAGATTCGCAACGGATGCTACATTCGGGAGAATGTCATTATTGGCAACGGAGTGGTCGCCGGGAACTCTTGCGAGTTTAAGAACTGCCTCATCTTTGATGGAGCGAACGTTCCGCACTTCAATTACGTTGGCGACTCGATCCTGGGTTATGGGGCGCATCTCGGCGCGGGGGCCATTCTCTCAAACGTGAAGCTGGATCATACCCCGATCAGCGTCGTTAAGCCGGATGGAACGATGGTGGCGACCGGATTGAGAAAGTTTGGAGCCATTGTGGGGGATCAGGCGGAACTCGGCTGCAACAGCGTCTTGTCCCCGGGTTCGATCATTGGCCGGAGATCCATCGTCTATCCGGGGACGCAATGGCGCGGGGTTCTCGGTGAAAACAAGATCGCAAAGGTCCGGCAACCGATTGAAATCGTCGCTCGGAGGAGCTAGCTAAAGTTAAGCGCCTCGCGTGAACCGATAGGCTTAGAGCCGCCAGACCCTATTAGTCAGGTGCAGGCCTCTTGGAATTTCGCCCGTGTGCATTTCGTCGCGTGGGCGGCGCCGGCCGCACGTTACTCTTTCCATTCCTTCTTTTTCGCAACGGTCGTTGGGTTGCTGTACTCTCCGACGAGATTGCCATTCGCATAGGCGCGTATCCAGACGCCGGTCACCTTATCCTTTAAGCGGCTTGTCTCGCTGCCCACCCAATACCAGCCTGCATCCAGTTCCTCCTTGGTCAGCTTGAAGGGACTTGTTTCAAACGTTGCCGTGCGATTGCTTGTGAGATCGATAAGGGTTTCGCTTCCCTTGTGGTGAGACTCGATGGGCTTCTCGCGGCTGCCCGGCTTGGGATCCACGTAAAAAATCATGTACTTCATCTGAAGTTCCGGGATCGTTTTGAAGGTCCGGTTTTCCACAGTCACCCGGTAGGCGATTTCCTTCGTCGTGACCGTGACCTTGTCTCCCTGGCGATCCTTCTGTTCATCAAGCTTTCTGGTCGTGGCAGAAATTTGAACGTCGTAAAGCTGTGCCAGCGCGGAGGCGGAAAAGACCACGAGAATCGCCAAAACGTGAGGTGCAGAGCTTCTCATAGCGCTCCGTTCTAGGTTCTTCTACGGATCAGTCGAGCGCAAAGCTGCCTCCTTGCCTAATGGGCCCGTCGCAGCTAGCGTATCCCCAAAGAGGACCGTCCCGCTGGGGCGGCTCTCGCTTATGGCAAACGCAATGGTCATTGGAATCGGTGGGGTTGGTTCCGTCGTCGGACAGAAGCTACACGAGTTCGACTGCTTTGAGCGTATCGTGCTTGCCGACCTTGAGCCGGTCTTTGCGCAGCAGCTTGCCTCGAGGACGCCGAGGAACCGCTTCGTGGTGGTGCAGGCAAACGCGATGGATATCGAAGGGCTCGCTTCCCTCATGAGAGAGCATCAGATTGCGGTGACGTGCAACGCCTGCACTTGTCACACGAATCACTCGGTGCTGGAAGCGTGTTTGCGGGCGCGTTCTCACTATCTCGACATGGCTGCCGACATCTATTCTCCTCCGGGGGTCAAGCGACCGGGGAAGAATTCTTTCGAGGCGGAGATCGAGAAATTCAACGACGCCTATCTCGACCGCGACATCGCGGGAGTCCTTTGCATGGGTATGGATCCCGGCGCCGTAAATGTCTTCGCACGCTGGGCAATTGATCGGCTCGACACCGCTTCGAGTATCCGGGTGCTCGATGCGGACAACGCGGAGGTGCGCGGCTACCGTTTCGCGGTGCTTTTTTCACCGGAGACGTTTTTCGAGGAGCTCGGGGCGATTCCTTACTTTGTCAAGGATGCGCGTGTCGTCAGCGGCAAACCGCTTGAAGCCGAAATGGAGTGGATCCGTTTCCCGGAACCGATCGGACTTCAGAAGACCTACGCGGTGGCGCACGAAGAAGGCGTCAGCCTCGGCATTTACCCGCCCTTTGTCGAAAAAGGGGTTCGCTATTCAGTTTTCAAGTACAGCCTCTCCGACAAGATCGTCAACATCTCGAAGTCCTTGCAGCTTCTTAATCTCGACACCTGGAAAAAAGTGAAGGTCGATGGGGTGGAAGTCGCGCCGGTGCGCGTGGCCAGCGCGAACCTTCCCAAGCCGGCGCAACTTGGCGCGACGGTGGACGGCTATTCCTGCGTCGGTACCGAGGTCCGCGGCACGAAAGACCGTCGGCGCGTGGAATACTTTGTCTACACGATGGACAGCCATCGCGACACTTATGAACGCTATGGCTATTCGCTCACGCTCGTTCAGACGGGAATTCCTCCGGCGATCACCGCCAGACTGCTTGTGACCGGAAAGATCCCGGAGCGGGGAGTGATGATGCCTGAAGCGCTCGACCCCGGTGAACTGATGAACAGTTTCACCAGGGAAGGATTACCCATCTTCGTGGAAAAGCGCGAGGTCGAGCGCTTGTGACTTGGGCAAAGTTCGAAGGAGATTTCCGAGATTCAATTCGGCGTTTGCTCGGTCTGATACTTTTCCGCGAGATCGTGGTTGGCGGTGCTTCCTGACCGGTAGCGATAGACAAATCGATCGTTGATCGGATCGAAACCTTGCAGCTCGGCGGTTTTCTCAAAAAGTGCGGCATCGTTGAGAACGTCGAGGATCGGACGGAAGCGGATCTGCGCTGTCGTCAGGAACCCGAAATTGACGAAGAGGACCTTGCCTTCCTTGTCCGATCGAGCGATGAGCTCGAAGAGTTCGCCGGTTGAACGAAAGAGAATGATGTTGGCGTCGTAGGGGTCGGGCGGACCGATGAAACTGGCGGTGAGGACGTTCTGGTTTTCCTTCGCGAACGGATCGAGCGTGGGTCGGGTCGCTTGGGCAGACTCACGAATTTGTTGGAGCGGACGGTTGAGCAGCCAGGTTCTTTGCGGGGTCGTATAGGCGAGGTAGCCGCCCATATATCCGGCGGTCAGGAGAACAGCGGCCACCGCGCCGATCTTGTTTCGTGAAAGAGCCAGCCGGCAGCCGTCCAAGCCGAGCGCGGTCGCGGCGACTACGCCGGGGAGGAGAAAAAGCAAATACCATTCGAATAAGTGATGGCGGGACGCCGTGGAAATGGCATACGCGACCGGCGCCGGCGCCAAGAGCGCAAAAGCGACGAGCGCATGGAGAGTTCCTTTGACCAATAGCCTGCCAGTGCCGGCCGCGAAGAGGGCGAGGCTCAAGCCTGCCAGCCCCGTGAAGAGGACAGGGTGGGCCGTCGCCCAAGGGTATAGCTCCATGTATTTCGATTGGGCTTGCCCCGTGCTGCTCCACGGCGCGCCCGCAAACAACAGACCGAAGTATGATGAGAGCCAGCGGGCGTCCATCTGGCCCTGCACCGCGCTCGTCTTCTGATACTCAATGAACTGCGGCAGGCACGGCAGCATGAGCTGAAAAAAGACCATCCCCGCCAGGAGAGTTACCGCAGCGAACCGGCCGATTTGAATGCGGGCTTCCGGGTCCGGCCATCGCATCAGGATCGCTGCGAGTCCGCACAATCCTATTCCGACAGCTGGGTAAATATGGAGCGCGTTCGAATACATGAGGGCGAAAAGGGCGGCGCCAAAAGCGCTCCACCAACGCCAGCGCCCGGTGTCCAGCGCCTCAATGAGAAACACATAGCAAAGCGGGAGGATGAACAACATGAAGGAATAGGCGCGCAGTTCGCTGGCGTAGCGAATGTGCCAGGGATGAACGACGAGCAGAAACGCGCCGATGACTCCGGCGGCAGGAAAACCCAAACGCCAGAGCAGCAGCGCGAGCGCGCCAACGGAGAAGACGCCGGCGAGATAACTTGGTATACGCGCGACGTCCTCGCGGAATTTTAGCCCCTCCGGCTGGGCCACCCCGCGCCATATGTCCAGCACGACGCGGGTGACAATACTGTGGAGTTGGTGCTGGGGTTTCTCGAAAAACCAAAATGTCTCTTGCCAGTTCACGGGACGGAACCTGATCGAACCGTCATCGTTGCGTTTCCACTGGCCGTGAATCGCGCGTCGCATGGCGTAGACCTCGTCATCCCAAAAGCTGTGGCGAAGGCGCTGCGCGCCAAACCAGCCGCAGAGAAGCATGGCCGCAATCGTCAGGGGCCAGAACCAGCGCGGGAAAGACGGCCGCGGCAGACGGAACAGGCCGCCGCGCGAGGGCCGCATCCACCAGCGCGCGGTCGCGGCAAGAGCGACCAGCAGCAGGCAATTTGCCGCAGCGGCCCACCAGGAATAAACGCCCACGTATTCCGGGATCCGCATGCCTCGGCTCGCCGGGACGTTCCATTCCCACGGCTTTCGGGCAATCAGCAAGGCCACGGCAACGATCGCGGCCAGTGCGCCAAGGATAACTGCGCCGTGTTTCGAGGGCGCGGCTTGCTTCCGCCAAATCTTTGGCATGATCAATAGACGGTCGCGGTCATTGCGCGCGGCCGCGTCACTTGGTGAAATGCCGGACAGAGATCGGTCGCGCAAACATTGCACGCATGGGCAACCCGGGAGCGTTCCAGGCTGATTGGCGCACCCATCATGGCGATCGGCGCCGCTCTTCGTGGCAAAGCTCCAGGGAGGGATTCATTCCTTAGTGATGCGCAAAGCGTGTATTCCCGCCGGCGGGCTTCGTCAATTTGTTTGACGGGTGCGCCCCTCAGAGCGTAGGCGCATCGCTTTCGGATGTGCGGAATTTTTGGCTTCTCTGGTTTCGTTGAGGAAGGGCTCTTGTCCCGAATGGGAGACAGCCTGGCCCACCGCGGGCCGGACGGAGAAGGCTCATGCGAGGATGAGGCGCATCGCTTCTTTATGGGGATGAGGCGTCTCTCGATCATCGATCTGGATGGAGGTTGGCAACCCATCTACAACGAGGACCGCTCTTTGGCAGTTTGCTTCAACGGAGAAATCTACAACTACATCGAGCTTCACGACGAGTTGGTCGAGAAAGGACACACTTTTCGCACACGCTCAGATACCGAGGTCATCGTTCACGCCTACGAAGAGTGGGGAAAGGACTGCGTGAAGCAATTCAATGGAATGTTCGCCTTTGCGCTGCACGATCTACGCACGGGCGACACATTCTTTTCTCGTGACCGTTGCGGCCAGAAGCCGTTTTACTATCATCACGGCAACGGCTGCTTCGTTTTTGCTTCGGAAGTGAAGGCGATCCTCGAGTGCGCGAGGGTGCCGCGCGCGTGCAATGTCCCGGCGATCGATGCTTATCTGGCTCTCCGCTATGTTCCGGAACCGCGCACGATGTTTGAAGGCGTTTTCACACTGCCGGCGGCGCACTCGCTCCTCTTGAGAAAAGACAACAGCGTGAGGATCGAGCGCTACTGGGACGTGCCTATCTTCGAGGGCAACTACCCTTGCGAATCCGCGCTGCTCGACGACGCCGAAGCGATGCTTCGCAATGCGGTGCGGCTCACCATGCGCAGCGACGTTCCGGTTGGCGGCTATCTCAGCGCCGGGGTGGATTCCTCGCTCCTTGTTGCTCTCATGACCGAGTCCAGCGACAAGGTGAATACCTACTCAATCGGCTTCAATTCTCCCGTTGACGAAACGCACGATGCCGCCGAGACGGCTCGATTGCTCGGCACGAGTCATCACGAGATCCAATGCGCTCCGGAGGATTTCGACCTTCTTCCCAAAGTGGTCTGGCACATGGACAGGCCGGTCGGAGACGCGCTCATCATGGCCTTTTACAAGCTCGCGGAAGGCGCCGCGCGGGACCTCAAGGTGATCATCAGCGGCGAGGGAGCGGATGAGATCTTTGCCGGGTATTCTTTTCAGAACGTTATCCAACTCGCCGAATGGTACCATCAAACGGTTCCCGGATTTCTCCATCAGCGAGCCGCCATGCCCGCCCTGCGCGCCTTGCCCGTGGATTTTCTCAACAAGTTTTTCGTTTTTCCGGCTAAGCTTGGCCAGCAGGGAAAGGCAAGACTGGTCGATTTCATGGGCGAGTACCCCCGCCGGAATCTCTTCGAGAATTACGTCGCCCTCAAAACGCTTTGGCCGCGCGCGGCAAGGGCTGCCGCCTACACGCCAAAGTTCAAGCAGTTGGCCACCGACAGCTGGATTCCGCCAGTGCGTGACACCTCGGGGCGCTTCCTGGACCGGTTGCTCAAGATCCAATGGGACGAATGGCTTCAGGATTGGTGCATCATCCGTCAGGACAAAAATACGATGGCGCACTCTCTCGAGATCCGCCTCCCCTTCCTCGATCACAACCTCATCGAGCTCGCTTTTCGTGTGCCGCCGCGTCTCAAGAATAATGGCCTTCGCGACAAGATCATCGAGCGCAAAATCGCAGCTAAACTGCTGCCTCGGCGGGTCACGCATCGAAAGAAGAATCCGTTCTTTCTGCCCATGGAGTTTTTCTTCGAGCATCCGCAGATCCGCCGCCTCATCGCGGAGACTCTCAATGAAGATCGGGTTCGCAGGCGCGGCTACTTCGAGCCGGCCTATATCAAGAACCTGCTTCGCCTGATGGAGACGCGCGAATTCATTTATCTCAAGCAGGTCATGGCGCTCGTCATTTTGGAATTGTGGCACCAGATCTTCATCGACAAGGAAAGGGGCTGTTGACATGGCGTGCATCGCCTCGGCCGGTCTCTCAAATTCCGGGATTGCCTGAGAGACGACTCTTGGCATCATCGGCAACTTTCAAAATGCTGAGTTTATGATTCTAGTTACTGGCGGCCTCGGCGTCATGGGCTCGACGCTGGTCAAGGGACTTGTCGATCGCGGCTTTAAAGTGCGCGTTTTGGATAACAGCGACCGCTTTCGTTCACGGTTGGATGGATACGACGTGGAGATCCGAATCGGCGACATCACGAAACCTGAGACGCTGACGGGTTGTTTCGACGGTGTGGAGACCGTCTATCACCTTGCCGCAGTCTTGATCGTCTACGATCCGAGCCTTTTTCAAAAGATAAATGTGGAGGGGACGCGCAACGTCATCGACGCCTCGATCAAGGCCGGCGTGAAGAATTTCATCCTCGTCTCCTCCGCCTCCGTGACGTATGCGCGAACGACCCCCTACTCCCTCTCGAAGCGGGAAACCGAGCGCCTGATCAAGGAGCAGACCGCGATGAAATGGACGATTGTGCGACCTACGCTCGCGTACAACGAGAGCGGCGGCGAGGAGTTCAACATGTTTCTTGACTACTTGAAGAAGTATCCGGTTGTGCCTTTTATTGGGGCGGGCCGATCGCTGAAGCGGCCGGTGCACTGCGATGATCTCATGAAGGGATTTCTCGCGGTTGCTGGCAACCCGAAAGCGCACGGCAAGACCTACGCGTTCAGCGGGGGCGAAGCCATCGCCATTCGCGATATGGCCAAGCTCATGCTCAAGCATGTCGGGCAGAAGAAGCTGTTCATCACGATCCCCATTCCGATTTGCAGAATCGTTGCGTTTTTCGCGGAGAGATTTCAAAAGAAACCGATTCTCACCTGGAATGCGATTGCGGGCGTGATGCAGGATGCCAACCTCGACAACGAGGAGGCCCGGGCTGATCTAGACTATCGTCCGGTCAGCTTTCGCGAAGGATTGCAGAAGGCTTATCCAATCTGATTCGAACCGAGGTCGCCGCTCCGATCAATAGGAGTACACCGCGCCAGGGCGGCCACGGTCTCGCGGGACCGCGCCAAAATCAAAGTTCGCCGCGCTGCCTGGTATATAGCGAAACACATGCCGGCTTTGCATGGTGGGTTCAAAGCCGGGAAGAAGTCCAAGATCTTCGAAAAAACCGGAATGTCGGAGCAATGCGTACTTGTTTTGGTGCTCGCCTTCCACGGTGGTCAAGTAGCCTAGATTGACATAGAGGATCTTTCCGCCGGCGTCCGCTTTGCGCACGAGTTCTCCAAGCTCGGCCGCATTGCGAAAGCTGATGATGTTGGGATCGTAGGGTCCCGGCGGCCCGTAGAAGGTCGCGGTGAGAATGTTCTCTTGTCGCGGATCGTTCGGATCAAGAGTTGGGCGAGTGAGGAGGACGGATTCACGGTTGGGTTGAATCGAACGGGTCATGAGAAAGTGCCGCTGTGGCGCGGACCACGCGCCATATCCAAAGATCACCAGCGGGGCGAATGCGCTCGCCGCCGCCGTTCCAATCCTTGATTGGAGCAGGAGGTGAAATTGATCGATGCCGAGCGCGCCAAGGGTGATCACGCCGGGCAGGACGAAGATCAGATACCATTCGTTGATGAAGTGGCCGCGCGCTTTCGTCTCGATGAAACAGATCGCCGCAGGCAGGAGCAGCACAATCGGTAGCAGCGCCGAGATCCGGTCCTTTGCCACGAGCCGAAAAACACCCGCCGCCAGGAAAGCTCCTGCCAGGAAAATGACGGCAAGCTCAAACCCCGGATGTGCGGAAAACCGCGCACAGAGCTCCAAGCTTCCCGGTTCCCAATGTCCTCGATAGGCGGCCCACGGGATTCCACCCGACAAATGAGAGAGGAAGTTTGTCCTCCTTTCCCAATCGAGCTCTCCCTGGCCGGGTGTTCCCTTTACGTAAGCAAAGAATTGCGGGACACAAGGCAGCATCAGCGGCAGAAAGAACATTGCCGCGAACACATAGGAAACCGTCAAGCGCATGACCTGTGTAATTGCGTCCGGAGTCCTGCCCCAGCGCCACCAAATAGCCGGGAGCGCGCAAACGTTCAGAACGACCAACACGTAGACGCAGGTGGGATAGGAATACATTAGGAGAAACTCCGCGAGGCCGAATGCCGCCCACCACCGCCAGCGCCCATTATTGAGTGCCCGCAGGAAGAAGTAGATCACGAGGGGAATCAGATAGAGCACGAAGGCATAGGCTCTCGCTTCGCTGGCGTAGCGGATGTGCCAGGGATGGAGCGCCGAAAGAAAGGCCGCCCCGACGCCGGCTGAAAAGAACTCCAGTTCACTCAGCAGCATGGCGATCGTTGTGATGCTGGCAATTCCTGCGATATAGGCGGGAAGGCGGATTACGGGCTCGCTGAATTGCAGGCCCTTCGGTTTCGCTAACGACTGCCAGACATCGTTGCAGGCACGCGCTATTCCGCTGTAAAAAGTGTGGTTGGGCTTTTTGTAGAAAAAGAACGTCGCTTGCCAGGAAACGCGCTTCAGCTTGAGCGAGCCGTCCGGAAGTGCCCGGTAGGTGCCGAGAATCGCGTGGCGAATCGGATAGCTTTCGTCGTGCCAAAAACTTTGCCAAAGCCGCGGCCAGCAGATCCAGGCATTGACGGCCATTGCCGTGACGACCAGGGGCCAAAACCAACGGGGAATTGAACGGCGAGGATCGCGAGCCATGGATCGAACGTTGCGCAACGGTCGCGTCCACCAAAGCGCCGTAAATGCGAGCAACGTCGCCAGGACGAGGTTGACCAAAGCGCCGATCCAGAGATAAAAAGCGACATATTGGGAGAGTTTCCAGCTCCGGTGTTCGGAGCGTCGATGGTCCACGGCTTCCTGGCGGCAAGAAGCCAGATAAGAATAAGACCGCCCAAGACGGTCAAAATCAGACGCGCCTTCGCGGTGGGCGTCAAAGATCGAACACGGTCTAAGACGATCGTTGCCCGGATTTTCAAGCAGACGGAATGCCGGTTTCCTCCCTGACCATCCAGCCAAAGGTATTTGCGAAAGGACTCGAATTCCAGCTTTTCGAGCAGGGACTGAAGAGCGTCGACGACGGAGCGCCACCTGTCGGATTTGGAAGGCGCACTCCGGCATCGATTTCGAGCACCTTCCCGGAGAATCCGAACTGACTTTTCGGACGACGTAGAGGAAAGTGGCAACTATGGAGAGCGGCGAGCTTCGCGACTACGCAACGGTTGTGGCGGCAACGGTGGCGTTGCTCGTCTTCGTCGTGAGTTCATGCGCAGGTGCGGAATCGGCGGATTGAGAACCTCGCGCGCTTCAATAGGGCGCACCAGCGGCTATTTGCCGAGCGGGGCTACCTTGCCCGGAACATCACCGCCATCGAGGCAGGAACGCTGAAGCGCGATCATCACGATGCCGAGATGGAGGCCAAGTTTCACTTGATGCTGCTGGAGATCGCGCGGCTCGCCATTCTGGCCAACAGCAATGCCGTGCCGCGCCACACAGGTCTATATGCTGGGCTCCTACGCCCGGAATCTCCTGAAATTGACCTCGGAGGAGGAGCGCAACAGCATGTTCTGGGAATTGGCGTTGGGCTATCCGGAGGGGCTTGCGAAGGACACGGAAACTTACCAGAGCCTTACGCGAATCGAGCGCGAAAAGTTTTGGCGCTAAGGATTCAGGCGTTCAACAATCCGGCTTCAAGATGAACCGCTTCGCAAGAGCGAGAACAATGGAAGTGCCCATCCAGAAGATGTCTTCGACGCCCGGGATCGCATCGCCATTTGGCGAAGAATAACGCCGCCCCGTGCGGCCAAATCAGACGCGTTGTCGCGGAGGGTGTCGGGGAGCGAACCCTGCCAGCGACGACGGTGGCCCAACTCAGGCGGATGAAACGCCGAGCTTCTTGCTCACCATCCCGCCAAGGTACGTGCGAAGCGACCCTGATTCCAGCCTCTCGAGCAACGATCGAAAGAAACCGTTGACGATGAGGCGCCGGCCATCGGATTTGCGGATCCCGCGCGCTTGCATGTAAAAGAGCTCGTCCTCGTTGATCTCACCCGAGGTTGCACCATGGGTGCAGCGGACATCGTCGGCTTGAATCTCCAGACCCGGCATCGAATTCGCTTCCGCCTGGTCACTTAGCATAAGATTACGCACTTTCTGGTAGGCGTCCGTCTTGTGCGCGCCGGGTTCCACCTTGATGAGGCCCGCAAAGATCGTGCGTGAGGCATCATCAAGAGAGTTGAGGTAAAGCAGATCGCTTGACGCATGCGGCGCAGCGTGATCCTGCAGCGTGCGCTGGTCGATCTGCCGTTCGCCATCCATTGGGTTGAGAGAAAGCATGACGCTTCGCGCTCCCTCGCCGATCAGGCGGCTGAGCGATTCCCCGCGGACGAACCCGCCGCCAAAGTTGATGTTCAAGGCGGTCGAAGAAGCGTCCCGGCCAACGATTGTGGAATTGAGATGGAAGGCGAGCGACTCTCGCGTCCATTCCTGAATGGCAACGTAGTTCAGCTGCGCGCCTTGCAAGAGATGAAGGTCGTTCACGCCGCAGGCAAATGCCCGTTTGCCATCTGCGCTCTTGAAATGGTCGATGACTGTGACCTTGCTGTTTTCTCCGCAGACGACCAGCGTGTGCGGAAAAATCGAGGCGTTTTCGCCCTCGACCCAGTGGAAGATTTCCACGGGCAGTGCAACCTCCACGTTTTTCGGGACGTAGAGAAATGCTCCCGTGGAGAGGCGAGCCTGGTGCAGGGAGGCATACTTGTGTGAGCCAAGTTCGATCGGCTGGACCATGAAAAACTTACGAAACAGTTCCTCATCCTCTCGGGCGGCGGCCTCGAGCGACTTGAGCAACACCCCGTGGGGGAGCCGTTCAACATCCTGATGGAGGAGAGCATTGTTCCCGAAAACCAACTTGGCGGAGACGTCGGCAAGGCCTTGCGAGATATTGATGAGCCGGCCCTCGCTGGTCACCGATTCCGCAGGCTGGAACTCTGCCAGGCCAATCGCGCCAATATTTGAAAAGCGCCACGGCTCGTCCTTGCGAGTGGGATCCGGAGATCCTTCGTAGTCAGCCCACGCGGAGGTCTGCTGGTCGCGAAACCACGCAGGCCAGTTCTGTTCGGCTTCCTTGGAGACGGGTTCGGTGGCGGTAACGCTCATCCGACCGATCCTTCCATCTCGAGATCGATCAGACGCTTCAACTCGACGGAGTATTCCATCGGAAACTGTTGGACCAGGTCGTTGACAAAGCCGTTGACGGCCAGGCTCATGGCCGCCCCTTCAGAAATGCCGCGCTGCTGCATGTAGAATATTTGATCCTCACTGATCTGGCTGACACTGGCCTCATGCTGGCAGGCGTTGCCCTGGCCCCGCACGGAAATGGCCGGGTAGGTGTCCGTCCGGCTATGGGAACTGATCAGGAGAGCGTCACACTCGGTGTTATTCTTGCACCCCTTGAGGTGCCTGGGCACGTGAACGAGACCGCGGTAGGTGGCGCGTCCCGTGCCGACGCTAATGCTCTTGGAGACGATGTTGCTGGTCGTTTCGTTTGCGGCATGAATCATCTTCGCGCCGGTATCCTGGTGCTGGCCGTCATTGGCCAGCGCGATGGAGATGACTTCACCGCGTGCCTTGCGGCCTTTCATCACAACGCTCGGATACTTCATCGTCAGGCGCGATCCGATGTTGCAGTCAATCCATTTGATCTCGGCCTCCTCATGGGCCAGCCCGCGCTTGGTTACCAGGTTAAAGACGTTCGGACTCCAGTTCTGGACGGTGACGTATTGGATCTTTGCGCCAGGCAGGGCGACGAGCTCGACAACGGCGCTATGCAAGGTCGTCGTCTCGAACTTTGGCGCCGTGCAGCCTTCCATGTACATCACCTCGCTGCCTTCGTCGGCAATGATGAGCGTGCGCTCGAATTGGCCGAAGCTTTCCGCGTTGATCCGGAAGTAAGCCTGGAGCGGATGCTTCACTTTTACGCCGGGCGGCACGTAAATGAATGAGCCGCCGGAGAAAACGGCGCTGTTGAGTGCGCTGAACTTGTTGTCGCCGGTCGGGATCACCTTGCCAAACCATCTTCGGAAGATCTCCGGATGCTTGTGCAGTCCCTCGGTCGAGCCGACAAAGATCACGCCCTGCTCGCCGACCGCCTTCTTGATGTTCGAGTAGGCGGCTTCGCTGTCGAATTGCGCTTCCACGCCCGCCAGGAACTTTCGCTCCTGCTCGGGAATGCCAAGCCGTTCGAAGGTGCGCTTTACATTCTCGGGCACTTCATCCCACGAGCGCTTGGGAGCGGTGCCTTGGGAGAGGTAGTAGCGGATGTTTTCGAAGACGATATTGTCAAGATCATGGCTGGCCCAATGCGTCGGCATGGGTTTTTCCACGAATCTCCGGTAGGCGTCCTTGCGAAATGCGCGAATCCAGTCCGGATCGCCTTTGACGTCGGATATGTAATCGATGGTTCGTTCGCTCAAGCCGGTCCCCGCGTCGAAGGCGTAGTCAACGTCGTAGCGGAAGTCGCCGATCGAGCGGTCGATCGAGATGTCTTGTTCTGTGTCAGTGCTCATGGCTTTGTTCTCTCCTCTCTAAGCTGCCAGCGCCGCCTCCTTTTCGACCCAGTCGTAGCCTTCGGCTTCCAGTTTTAGGGCGAGATCTTTTTGGCCACTCCGCACAATGCGGCCGTCCACCATCACGTGGACGACATCCGGCACAATATGATTGAGCAGCCGTTGATAGTGCGTGATCACAAGAAATCCCCGCTCCGGAGAACGCAAGGCGTTGACTCCTTCGGCAACCACCTTGAGCGCATCGATGTCCAGACCGCTGTCGGTCTCGTCGAGGACGGCGTAGGCGGGCTCCAAAAGCGCCAGCTGCAAGATTTCGCAGCGCTTTTTCTCCCCGCCGGAGAAGCCTTCGTTGACGGAGCGGGAAGTGAACTCCCGCGGAATCTTCAGGGCGTCCATCTTTGCATAGAGCTGTCGATAGTAGGCGACGGCGTCGAGTTCCTCGCCCTCGGGCAGCCGCGCTTGAAGAGCCGCCCGAAGAAAGTTGGCGATCGTCACGCCGGGGACCTCCATGGGGTATTGGAAGGCCAGGAAAAGTCCCGCGCGGGCGCGCTCGTCGGGCTCCAAATCGAGAATGCTTTGTCCATCGAGAATGACATCGCCGCTGGTCAACTCATAAGAAGGATGGCCGGCCATCACCTTGGCGAGCGTGCTCTTGCCGGACCCGTTCTTGCCCATAATAGCGTGCACTTCCCCCTTGGGGACTTCCAGGCTGACGCCCTTCAAGATTTCGCAGGCGCCAATGCTGGCGCGGAGGTTTTGAATCGATAAGCTCATTGGACGGTGAAAGGGAAAGTCGGATTCGTGAAAGTTTCAGATGTTGCAGTTTGCGCAGACGCCCCGCAGGGTGATCTCGCTGTTAGTTACGGTGAAACCTGCCGGGAGGTCCCAGGTGCGCCCGACCCGCTTGCCGGAGGCAAGCGGAATGTCAAAGACCTTGCCGCAGCGCTCGCACATAAAATGTCCGTGTTCGTTCAGATTGGGACAATAGCGCGTCGCATCGCGTTCCACATTGACCTGCTTGGCAAGGCCGCAGTCGACCAAAGTCTCCAGGCAATTGTAGACAGTGGCCAGCGAGATGGAGGGCATCCGCTGCTTCGCTCGCAGGAAAACCTCCGTCGCCGTGGGGTGATCACGCTCGGCGAGCAGGACCTCGTAAACTTCACGGCGCTGCGGCGTGAGACGATGGCCGTTGTGGCTAATCGTCTCCTCGTAACCGGGACTTCCTTGTGCGACGGGTTTCATGGCCGACTCAACCTATGCGCCGTTGAATCTAAATCAAGAATTATTCTAAATAGAAGGCCCGACGTCGACAATGCCAGCAGAACGGCATGCTGGCGAGCCGGATTTAGCCAAGCTTTCCCCGGAAATTGGAATCGGAGGGCTTGGGATTTCGCTCTAACCGATCAAAGCGTCGCGAGCTCCACGAAGAGCTTCCAACCGCGCCGACCACGTCTCGAGGCGCCGCCGGTGATCCAGAACGACCTCCGGTGGCGCGTTCTGAACAAAGGAGTCCGAGGCGAGTTTCTGCGCGACTTTGTCCATTTCCGCCCGCACTTTGGCCAACTCGCCTTCCAGCCGCTTCCGCTCAATTGCCGCATCAATGACGCCGTCGAGAGGCAGAAAGATGACGCCAATCTCGGTCGGGCAGGCCGCGGCCCCGGATGGCTGCACATCGACCGGCGCGATCGATTCCGCGTTAAGCAGCGCGCGGAGGACGGCGAACTCGGCTTTCACCCAATCATCGGGCGTTTGCACCAGCCAGCGCAGACGCCTGCTCGAGGGAAGGCGATAGTTCGCGCGCAACGTGCGGGCCAGGGTCACCGCGCGAAACACCGTCTCCGCTCTCGGTTCGGGTGGCACCTCTTCAGCCTTTGGCCAGCCGGCAAATTGCACGCTGCCTGAGCCAAATCGCAGACCTCGCCAAAGCTCCTCGGTAACGAAGGGGGTGAAGGGATGCATCAGAAGAAGAATCCGCCTCAAGGTGTAGTCCATCGTCGCCAACGTGCCGGACTTTCGGGCGGTGTCGCCAAAATCCGCCTTCGCGACTTCGATGAAGCGATCGCAAAACTCGGCCCAGACAAAATCATAGAGCGACTGGGCGATCTCGCTGAAGCGGTAGTCTGCGTACCCCGCCTCCACTCGAGAGATCGTGGAGTGTAGCTTCGCCAAGAGGTCCTTTGCGAAGATCGAGAGCGCATGGCTGGAGGGATCAGCCGTTGGATCGATCGGGCCCTGCAAAAGCCGGAACCGGCACGCGTTCCAAAGCTTGTTGCAAAAATTCCGGCCCTCGACGATTTGCTGCTCGTCAAAGCGAATGTCCTGTCCCTGTGGCGCGATGCGCATGAGCCCATAGCGCAAGCCATCCGCCCCGTATTTTGCGATCATGTCGAGCGGATCGGGCGAGTTGCCCAGGCTCTTGGACATTTTGCGTCCCTGCTTGTCACGAATAATCCCTGTGAAATACACATGCCGAAAAGGCACTTCGCGCATGTATTCCAGCCCAGCCATGATCATCCGCGCGACCCAGAAAAAGATGATGTCGGGCCCGGTCACCAGCGCGCTGGTGGGATAGAACCTGCTTCGGGTGGATTCATCCATCGTTTCATGCGCCCAGAGCCACGAGGAAAACCACGTGTCCAGCACATCGGGATCCTGAATCCAGCCCTCGCCGGGGGAATCAATCTGACAGAGAAGATTGGGAGGATCTTCCCGCTTGCCTCCATCGCCGGATGACCAGCCGGACTCTTGTTGGTACCAGACAGGAATTCGATGGCCCCACCAGAGCTGGCGCGATATGCACCAGTCCTGGATGTTCCCCAGCCAATGGTCATAGACCTTCTCCCAGCGCTCGGGAAAGAATCGGATGAGCCCGTCACGCACGGCTGCGCGAGCTTCGGCGGTCTTTGGATACTTTAGAAACCATTGCTCGGAAAGGCGCGGTTCGATTGGCACGTCAGCGCGTTCGCTAAAGCCGACGGTGTTTTCATAGGGCTCTTCCTTCACGAGGAGGGCCAATTCGCGAAGCTTCTCAACGGCTTCGATGCGGGCCTCGAAGCGGTCGAGGCCCGCGAAATCCTCGCCGGCCAATTCATTCATGGTTCCATTTGGATTCATGATGTCCAGGACCGGAAGCTGGTGCCGCAGGCCGATTTCGTAGTCCGCCTTGTCGTGCGCGGGGGTGACTTTAAGCACCCCGGTGCCAAACGCGAATTCCACGGCCTCGTCGCCGATGATCGGCAACGCCGCTTGATTCTCTATGGGGAGGGGACGCCGCACGGTCTTCCCGATGAGATGCAGGTAGCGCGGGTCGCGCGGGTTTACTGCCACAGCCGTGTCGCCCATGATCGTTTCGGGGCGCGTCGTCGCGACCTCCAAAAACGCGCCCGGCTCATCGATGATCTCGACCTTGAAATGGTAAAGATATCCCTTCTGCGGCTTCGGGATCACCTCCTCGTCACTCAAAGCCGTCAGCGAGAGAGGGCACCAATTGACCATTCGTTTGCCGCGATAGATCAGTCCCTTCCCGTAGAGATCGACGAAGACTTCCTGCACCCTGCGCGCGTAGCCCGCGTCCATCGTGAACCGTTCGCGGCTCCAATCGCAGGAGCAACCCAGTTTCTTGAGTTGCTGGATGATTATCCCGCCGTGCTTTTCCTTCCATTCCCACACGCGCCTCAAGAATTCCTCGCGTCCGAGATCATGCCGCGTCCTTTTCTCCTCCTTGCGAATCTTGCGTTCGACCACCGTCTGCGTGGCGATGCCGGCATGGTCTGTCCCGGGCAGCCAGAGCACCTCGTGACCTGTCATGCGGGCGCGCCGGGCCAGGATGTCCTGGATGGTATTGTTGAGGACATGGCCGAGCGTGAGCACGCCGGTGACATTCGGCGGAGGAATGACCATCGAGTAGGCGGGCTTTGGGGAAGCGGGGTCCGCGAAAAAGTGCCCCTCTTCCAGCCACCAGGCATACAACTTCTCTTCAACCGCCTGGGGTTCGTAGGACTTCGCAAGTTCGGACATCGAGCGTCGATTCTGCGCGAAAATGCCCCGCATTCAACCGGCTTCTGGCAGAAATTCCGCTTGCAGCGCCTGAAAACCACAATCAACTTGCAGCCATTGTGCGCCACGTCCTGATTGGTTTCATTCTGCTCGTTTGGACGTCTGGGTCCAAAGCCGATTGGAATATCGTGATGTGCGACAATCGGCGTTATGTCCCCATTGAGGACGTCGCGGCTTTTTATAAGATGAATTTGCCCGTCACGAGTGGAGAGCGATTTCGCCTGGCCGGGCCGGGCCGAAGCATCGAGGGCGTCAATGGCGGACGCGACGTGTATATCAATGGCGTAAAGTACGTGCTCTGTTTTCCACTCGTCGCAAGGGATGGGCGCACGTTCATCTCGGCGATGGACGTCGTGAAGATTATCGAGCCCATCCTCCGGCCGCAGAAGATCAAGAATCCCGGTACCGTGAATACAGTCATTCTTGATGCGGGCCATGGCGGGATTGACAGCGGAGCAACCGGACCGCTCGGCAAGGAGAAGGATGCTGCGCTTGATGTGGTCTTGCGAGCAAAGAAGCTTCTCCAGGAAAGCGGCTACCAGGTGCGCTGCACGCGCGTCTCCGACATCCTCATCCCGCTGGAGCGACGCGCCCAGTTCGCCAATCGTCACCCCAACGCCATCTTCGTCAGCGTCCATTTTAACAAGAGCAATAGCGGCAGCGCTTCCGGGCTGGAGACCTACTGTCTGGCCCCGCGCGGGGTGCCGTCCATGGACGAGGAAAATCTGAGCTACAGCGATTACGTCCAACACCGCGGTCATTTGCGCGATCCGGCAAATATCGCTCTGGCGACCACCGTGCACGCCGCTTTGATCCGCAACCTGGGCCTGACCGACCGCGGCGTGAAGCGCGCGCGTTTTGTCGTTGTGCGAAATATTAGCATTCCGGGCATTTTGATCGAGGGCGGCTTTATGAGCGGGACACCGGACGCACGGCTCATTGCCACGCCGGAGTATCGTCAGCGAATCGCCCAGTGCATCCTCGACGGCGTCAATCGCTACAAGCAAGCCATCGCCAACCAAGGTCAACACCAGATGCCTTCGGCCGTCGTTGCTGCCACGGATCCAACCAGCGTTCCCAGCCTGGAAAGAGTCGCGCCCCTCGTGGGCTCCAAGATCGGAATCGAATCTTCGGTTGCCCAAGCCAAAGCGGCTCTCGAATCCGCAGTCAAGGGAAACTGAAACCAGCGTCCGTCAGCGGTGAAACCGATGAGTGTCCCGCCGGACCCGTAACTTTGCCGTCTCCAGAAAGGGGGATAAACCTATGACCGAGAATAAACAGACCGTGCAAAGCTACATGGAAGCTTTCAGCGAAACCAATCACGCAGATGTTCTGTCTTGCTTGACCGATGACGTTGAATGGGTGATTCCCGGCGCATTTCACGTCCAAGGGAAGGACGCTTTTGACAAAGAGATCGAGAATGACGCTTTTGTGGGCCGTCCCATCATAAAAGTCACTCGCCTGATTGAAGAGCAAGAGGTAGTCGTGGCGGAAGGCAGCGTGCGCTGCGCCAAGAGAGACGGCGGCTTCCTGGACGCCGTCTTTTGTGATGTGTTCATTATGCGAAACGCCAAGATAAGGCATCTCACGTCATACTTAATGGAAGTGAAGTGAGACGAGGCTCCCATGGCGAAACGAAATTCCGGCATCCGAGCCCTGCATCTGTCAAGTGGAAACCAGCAAGCGCTCCTGGCACGACTCGGCGTTGAACCGTCCCAACTCATCAAGGGCGCGTATGTCGACCTGCTCGCTCAAGGCGCCTAAGCTTCCGCCAGCCGGCTTTTGCCGCGTCCGATGCGTAACAGCAGCGTGGCAGTTCTGGTGTCTCGCTCCATTCTGTTACGAACCACTTCATGCGCCGGGCTCAGCGCTCACCCCGTATGACTGATGAAGTTGACCGCAAGGAATCAAGATGAATAGTCAAGCCTTCCGCGAACTCGTCAATACCCGTAAAGATTCCACCACCATCCTGGCCGCTCTCGGCGCAGCTCTCGATGCGAAGGAGACAGGAACGCCGCTTCATCCCGCGATCCAGGCGCGGATCGCCGAAGTGCTTGATGCACTCGAGATAGACGGCATGACCGAGGGAGTGAATGCGGCTGACTGTGGGCGCACGCTTGCAGAGATCCGCTTCGGTATGCTGCTGGACGCAAAGCTGCTCCTTAGCTCAACCCGTTCCTTGTCGTGGACTCACACTGAGACCGAGATCCTGCAGGCAGGGGGCGAGGTCTCCGCCGGCTTCGCACCCGCGTTGACGCAGACGATCGTGCCGCAACTCGAAGGGCTTTCGCGGCGCCTGGGATCGCCAGAGGGGTCGTTCCTTGACGTTGGTGCGGGTGCTGCCGGCCTCTCGATCGCGATGGCGCGCCTCTGGCCGTCTTTGAACGTGGTCGGCATCGATCCCTGGGCGCCGTCCCTGGCGCTCGCGCGCGAGAACGTGCGGACGGCTGGCCTCATCGGCCGCATCCAGTTAAGGCAACAGGCGGTTGAGGATATTCTCGATGCAGACGCCTTCGATCTCGCTTGGCTTCCCAGCGCCTTCATCCCGGAGAATGTGATTCCAGCGGCCTGCGAACACGTATACCGTGCCCTGCGTCCTGGTGGATGGCTCCTGTTTGCGATGGCTAATCCCGGGAGCGATCCGGTGAGCGCGTCCCTCGTCCGACTGCGAACGGTCCTCTGGGGTGGTTGTCTCATGGACCCTGACCAGGTCGGGACGCTGTTGAAGGGAACGGGATTCGTTGATGTCCGGACGTTGGCCATCCCCCCTGGTGCCATCGTGGCGCTTACTGCCGCCCGCCGGGCGCCGGACCAGTGAGCAAAGAAATCAAGAAAACTGCTGTGGCCAGGGAAGGCGAATCGTTCCGAGACTTTGAACTCGATGGTTGGGAAGACGAGAGCGTGTGCTCCGACTACGACGCCCATCTTGCGACCGTCACGATACAGTCGGTGCGCGCGCTGCTCGATGCGGCCTGCGTGCGACGGGGAACCCGGGTGTTGGACACCGCGACGGGTGCCGGTTACGCCGCTGCCATCGGCGCTGAGCGTGGAGCGGAAGCTATCGGGGTGGATTTCTCTGTTTCACAGGTGAACCGGGCGCGGACTAGGTATCCGGCAGTTCGCTTTGAACAAGCGGATGCCGACGCGCTGCCGTTCCCCTCTGAAAGCTTCGACGCCGTCGTGAGCAGTTTCGGAATGTGCCACTTCGCTGACCCGGATAGGGCTGTCCGGGAAGCCTTCCGCGTCCTGAAGCCAGGCGGACGCTTTGCATTTACGGTTTGGGACGCGCCCGAGAATGCGGTGGGCATCGGTGCGATCTACGCCGCCGTTCGAGCTCACGGCTCGCTCGACGTCGATTTGCCCGCAGGGCCGAATTTCTTTCTGTTCAGCGATCCGGAACGCAGCAAGCGGGTCGTTACCGACGCAGGGTTTCAGAGCGCGTCGGTGATCCAAGTGCCCCAAGTGTGGCGGGTTTCCTCTCCGGACGAACTTTTCGGAGCCATCCTGCATGGAACCGTGCGCGCCCGCGCGACGTTGCGCGCCCAAAGCGCTCAGGCAAGAGAAACGATCAGGGCCGCGGTGCACGATGCAATCAGCAGATACCGCCTTGGGGCGAACTATGAAGTGCCAATGCCGGCCATCCTCGCAAGTGCCGTGAAGCCGGCACGGTGAAGTTCTAACCGCAAAACCCTCGAAAAACCCGAATTGGCCGGAGCAACCGCTGGGTTACGCGTGCAGACACAAGAATGATCCCGCGATTTGACGGGTTCATATTCGGCTGGGGGCGAGGCCGACTTGAGAGCCGCCCGACTCTTCGACAGCTTGCGATTGTAATCGTGACCGCGAGCTGAAAGCTTGCACTACCTAGATGGACACCGACGCACCTCGCGACCCGCGCCTCGACCCGATCGGCGTCTTCGATTCCGGAATTGGCGGACTCACCGTGGCAGCGGCTCTCAAGAAGCATCTGCCCTCCGAGACGATCTTCTACCTTGGCGACACGGCGCGGGTCCCTTACGGAGGCAAGAGCAGGAAAACCGTGGAACGCTACAGCATCGAGATCGGCGGTCTCCTGCTCGCCGAGCAAGCGAAAATGATCGTCGTTGCCTGCAACACCGCGTCCGCCCTCGCCGTCCCGCGGATGAAGGAGCTTTTCAAAGTGCCGGTGCAAGGTGTCGTGACGCCGGGCGCGGAAGCTTCCCTTCGTGCCACGCGCAACGGGCGTATCGGCGTCATTGGCACACGCGCGACCATCGCGAGCGGCGCCTACGAGCGTGCGATTCATGCCCTCGATCCTGCGGCGAAGGTCTTTAGCGAGGCCTGTCCGCTTCTTGTGCCGCTGATTGAGGAAGGGATGTTCGAAGATCCCATCACCGACCAGATCATCAATCGGTATCTCGCTCCTCTCCTGGGCGAAAACATCGACACGCTTGTGCTGGGGTGCACGCACTATCCCCTCGCGCAGGAGTCCATCGCTCGCGCCGCGGGGGACGCGATCAGCCTGGTCGATTCCGCCGAGAACTGCGCCCTCACAGTCAAAGCCCTGCTGGAAACTCAAGTTCCCCGGGCGCCGGCTGACCATCTTGGAAAGCTTGATGTTGCCCTGACGGACTCTACGGAAGGTTTCCTTCGAACGGCGGAGCGGGCCCTGGAGCTCGATATCGGCGACGTGCAGCTCCGAATGGTGCAGTCGGGATGAGGCATTCCGCCTGATGCCGGAATTTGGGGCCTTGGGAGCGTGCCCTCGGTCGTCGCGCGCGACGGCGATTGGCGGCTTCGAGTCTGGCAGGCCGCTATGGACAACCAACGTTTCGAGTGTAATTATCAGAACATGGCGGCGGTTTTGGAGGAAAACGACGTGGTGAACCGGGTGCTCGATGGCGCGCGAATCACTCAAGACGATGCCCGCGCACTCTACGGCCTGCCATTGCAGGAACTGGGCGCGCTGGCGGACTGCCGCCGCCAAGCCGCCAAGAGCGTTGCCTACGGGGGCCGCGGCGGAGAGATCGTAACTTACATCGTCGATCGCAATGTGAATTACACCAACGTCTGCAATGTCTATTGCAAGTTCTGCGCGTTTTACCGCACGGAGAAGGACGAGGATCATTACGTTCTTAGCCTTGAGCAAATCGACCAGAAGCTCGATGAACTCGCGGCCGAAGGTGGCGTGCAGGTGCTGCTCCAGGGCGGCCATCACCCCAAACTCGGCATCGACTTCTACCTCGACATGCTTGCGCATATCCGCGCGAAGTACCCGCAGATCAACATTCACGGATTCAGCCCGCCGGAATTCAACCACTTCTCGCAGGTTTTTGGAATGCCTCTGCGAGAAGTGATTGAGAGATTTCAGCAAGCCGGCTTGGGGTCGATTCCGGGCGGAGGAGGCGAGATTCTGGTGGACCGGGTGCGCGATCGCATCGCCCCGCTAAAGTGCAAGAGCGATCAATGGCTCGAGGTGATGCGCATCGGGCATGAACTCGGCCTGCGTTCGAGCGCGACGATGATGTTCGGCCACGTCGAATCGCTTGATGACCGGATTGAGCATCTTCAGCGGCTGCGGGATACTCAGGATGAGACAGGCGGATTTACGGCGTTCATTTGCTGGACGTTTCAACCGGAAAACACCCGCCTTAAGGCCGAGACTGTCACATCCGCGGAGTACCTGCGCATGCAGGCGCTGTCGCGAATCTTCCTGGATAACTTCGAAAACGTGCAAAGCTCGTGGGTCACCCAGGGCCCGAAAATCGGCCAAATCGCTCTAAAGTTCGGAGCCAACGATTTCGGCAGCGTTATGATGGAAGAAAACGTCGTTTCCAGCGCCGGGACGACCTTCCGGCTCAATGCACAAGACATCGAGCGTCTCGTTCGTGAAGCGGGCTACGATCCGCGTCGCCGCAGCACGTGGTATCAGCTGCTGAATTAGCCGCGAGGGACTCGACCGATAGCTGCCCGTAGCCACGGGTTGCGCCGGACCGCGGAGTTTACCGATCGAGCCTTTCTAAGCGTAGAAGGGCTTTCCGGACTCCTTTCGAGACCGAAGTTCCGCGAGCATATTTCTTTCGGTCATGTTTTCCGCCCACTTTGGAGGGAGTTGGAAGTGCGGCTCGTCCTTGATTGACTTCCAATTGCCGCCCCACTCGAGACCCAGGTCCATGCCAATCGCACCGATCGCTTTGTATTTCGGGGATTCGGGAATGTACTTGCTGCCTTCGAAGACACCAATGTCGAAAGCAATCCCAAAGTTGTGATTCGAAAATCCGCCGCGTGCGTTCGTGACTTTCTTTCCAGGTTTGGTCCGCCCCTGTGCATAAAGGGCGTTCTGCTCGGCGTAAGTTCTCAGGCCGCTGATGGCCTTGATCGTGATGCCCGCGGAGGCGGCTTTGACGATGAGGGCTCGAGTATAGGGCTTGACCTCCGGCATCAGGGTTGCAATCACCCCTTCGCTTCGGCTGTCCACCTTCTCGTCCAAGATAGGCGGTGGCGTGGCCGGCGGCTTCTTCGGCACAATTCGGTGGTAGATCGCTTCCCAGGTCTTTGGGCCGGCCTTCCCATCGGCCGCCACGCCAACTTCCTTCTGGATGGCCCGGATGATTTCTTCGATGTTCATTTGAGCAAAAGTGTAGTTTTGAAGGATAGCTCCTGCTTCGGAGCCGTTGCCCGGCACGAAAATGATGAACCGAGCGGCCTTGCATATCAATCTAAAGTCGCCCGGGAAGATTGAGCATGAATAAGGAAGCTTCAATTCAAGCGGGAAGGCCCAATGTCCCCATCGTGTCGAAAACTTGACCATGCGTTCAGCTCCCTTGAAACTGCGGACATGACAAAGGCGGGAGGAAATGCTGTCTTAAAGCCGCGCACACCAAATGCCTGATCCCGGCCGGAAGACGATTTCACAAGTTCGTGCAGAAGCGAGGGCAGGAGCACTGGGGGCTCGAGTCCACGCGCAGATCGAAGAGGTCACGCGCCGGGAGGCCAGCAACGGGAAACCGTTCTGGGAGATTCGGATGCGCGATTCCGGCGACTCGCTGACGCTGAAGGCCTGGAGCGATTCTCCGAACTTCTCGGCGTGTGAAGAGCTTGAACGCGGCATGCCCGTTGCGCTTGAGGGCGAGTTTTCCCTCACGGGGTTTGGTCTTGATGCGCGGCACTGGTCGCTATTTCCTCTGGGCCAGCAGGAGGCGCAGGAGCTGTTCGACGGCGATGACTCCACGCGCGCGGCTGCACAGGAAGATTTTGCGTTCGTATTGCAGCGGGTTGCCGACCTGACCGATCTCCGCCTTCGCGCGCTGGCGCAAGCGTTCCTCGAGGAGTTCGGCGCGCGTTTCCGGCGCGCGGCCGCGGCGCGCCACAATCACCATGCCTTTCGCGGCGGTCTCTCCAGGCACACGGCGCAAATGATGAGATCGGCCGAGGCCCTCTGCGCGACCTACCCTCCGTTGAACCGGGACTTGCTGCTGACCGGCGCCCTCCTTCACGATTGCGGAAAAATGTGGGAAATGTGCCCGCCGGAAACGGGTTTCGAGATTCCCCGCCAGTTGCGCGGCGAACTCCTTGGCCACATCAGCATCGGCATCGAGGTCGTCAACGCGCTATGGCGCAAGCTTCCTCTGGAAACCTGGAGCCATCTCGCCCCGCCTTCCGAGGACGTTCGCCTCCATTTGCTGCACCTGATCGCTTCCCACCACGGCGAGCTGCAATTCGGCTCGCCAGTGGAACCCAAGACGCCAGAAGCCATTACCCTGCATTACCTGGATAACCTCGATGCGCGGCTGGAGATGATTTTTTCCTCCTACGACAGGCGGCCCGAGATTGCGCCAGGCATCTTCGAGCGCGTCCGCGCGCTCAACGTTTCGCCCGTTCGCAAGTTGCCGAGATTCTCGGCAGGCGAACAGGACTAGCGCGATCCCGGCTCTTTCGCTGCCGGATCGTTTCCGTCCGCGGGGTTCGTCGTCGCAGCCGGTTGGTAGACCATTTTTTCCAGGAGGGTTGCGACCGAGGGGTCGTCCTTGATCATGGCGTCGCGCAGCACTTTCCGGTATTCCTCGGAGGCTTCCCGTCTTTTTTCTTCGGCCGCCTGGACAGCAACATCGTTCTGCGCCTTCTCGCGAACGCTCGTGAGCTTCTGACGCTCGACTTCGCTAAGATTGCCAAGATCCCGTTGCTCCTTCCACCTCTTGCGCTCGCTCGCCTGTTTCTTGACGATATCAGCGAGCCCTGGGTCAATCTCCAGCATTCGATCGCGCATGGCCTTCAAGAAGTCGCTTTTCGCCGATTGGGCGGCGTGTCGAAGTTCCTGAAGTTTCGGATCTTGCAGGGCCTTTTCTCGCGCCGCCTCAAAGCGCTTACGCGTTTCCGGAGGCAAGCTTTCGAGAAACTTGGCCAGGCCTCTCTGTCGGGAGCCCTGTTCCCTGGCTGCGGGCGGTTCGGGAGCAGTTTCTTCGCTCGCAGTTTGCGCAATTCCCAAATTCCAACCGGAAACGATCGAAATTCCCGCGAGTGCCAAAACGCGATATTTCATGTGGTAAGAATGAAACCCCCTTTAATCAGAAAAGTTGCGTTTGGATTTTCACACGTCTAGGCGAGGGTTTGCGAGGATGTTTTTTTTAACGGCGGGGAGCCTGATTTTGAAAGCGGCTCCCTGCCCAGGAACGCTTTCGACGACAATGGTCCCGCCGTGGGCGAGAACGATATGTTTGACGATGGCGAGGCCGAGGCCCGTGCCGCCCGCTCTTCGCGAGCGATCCTTGTGAACACGATAGAAGCGCTCGAAGATGTGGGGTTGGTCGCCGTAGGGAATGCCGGGTCCATTGTCGGAGAAGACGATCTCTATTTCTTCGCCTACGGGTTGGGCCTTGATCGTTACGACAACCTCCTGAGCCACCGAGTGACGGATGGCATTTTCGAGCAGATTCTCGAAGATTTGTTCGATTCTGCGCGAATCCGCATCGGCCCAGGCTGCGGCCGGGTTCCACTCCACGACGACGCGCCCCTGGCGTTCGAGAATTGCTGGCGTAATGCGTTCGATCACGCGCTCCAGTAGTTCCTGCAGGTTGACCTTTTGGAAATCGAGTTCAGGTGAACGATACTCGAGGTGGGAAAGGGTGAGCAGATCCTCGATGAGGAGGGTGAGCCGGCGGCCGTTCTTGGCCATCACTCGCAGCCAAGCCTCCGTTGTCGCCCGGTCCTCAACCGCGCCGTCAAGGAGCGTTTCAATGTAACCGGTGATGATTGAGAGCGGAGTTCGGAACTCATGCGAAACATTGGCAACGAACTCGCGCCGGACCGCCTCAAGATTTTTCACCGCGGTAATGTCGTGGAAGACAATCACGGTCCCGAGGGGACGGGCCTTTGGCCGGGGATTCAAACCACATGCATAGACCTCAAGGTGCTTGCTCAGGTAACCCTCCGTGGCAGGCTTTCGAAGGGAAATCTCGATCTTTCGGGGAATTCCGTCGAACAGCGTCCTTTCGACGGCCTGCTGAAGCTCATGGTTGAAAAAGACCTCCATGACGGTGCGGTCTACCGGGGACTGCGTCAGTTCAAACATGCGCCCAAGCGATTCGTTAATGAGACGGACGCGTTGCGCTCGGTCCGTGATCACAACCCCCTCAACCATGCTCGCGAGAATCGCTTTCAGGCTAAAGCCCTCGTCCGTGATTTGCTGATCGAGTTGTTGCAGCAATTCAGAAATGCGGCGCACGTCGCCGGACGCCTCGCGAAGGACTCCCTTGCGCGAACCGAGCAAGACCGGTCGAAAATCGCCGCGAGCCAGCCTGCGCAACACGGCACGTAGCTGGCTTAAAGGTACGATGATTCGGAAATAGGCCAAGACCGCTGCGGCGACCGCGCAGCCAATAAGAAGGATCGTCCAAAGAGTCAATGAGTTACAGCCGGGTTGAAGCGGTAGCCCTCGCCTCGGACCGTTTCCAGCCGCGAAGCATGCCTGCCGAGCTTTTCCCGCAGACGTCGAATGTGGGTGTCTACCGTCCTGGTATCGATGGGATTCTGGTAGCCCCACACGTCGTAGAGCAGTGTCTCGCGGGACTGGGTGTGTCCGCGACGTTCGATCAAGACGGTCAGGAGCTTGAATTCGGTGGTTGTCAGATCGAGGCGGCGCCTCTCGAGCCGGATCCCGAATCGATTCTTATCCAATTGAAAATCATCTACTTCCAGAACTTCGGATCGTGTTCTTGCGCGCGATCGCCGGAGCAGGGCATGGACGCGCAGGACAAGTTCGCGAGGACTGAACGGCTTGGTGACATAGTCGTCGGCGCCTATCTCCAAACCGTGAATGCGCTCGCCAGGTTCGCCTCTTGCCGTCAGCATCAGGATTGGCAGAGCCTCAGTCTCAGGGTCCTTCCTAAGTTCTCTGCAGACGGAATAGCCATCCATTCCCGGCAGCATGAGATCGAGCACAATGATGTCAGGCCGATTTTTGCGGGCGATTTCGAGTCCGCTGAGTCCATCAGCGGCGATGAGCACTGAAAGTCCCGCTTTGGCCAGGTTGTAACGCAGGAGATCCACCACATCGGTTTCGTCTTCGACGACAAGCACGGTGTCAGGCATGGTAGTCGCGCTCATAGCTGAATGGATCGAGCCGTGGCAAGCGAGGAACGAGTGAGCCAGGCTTCAATATAAAAAAGATTCGGGCCACTCGCGAACGATGCTCAGAACAAAGGAAACTGAACCGCGGTGGCCCGAATATGCTGCCTTAACCGATAATTTAGACTCTTGCCGGGTATCGATGTTCAAAGAAAAGTGCAAAAGTTTCCGCTCTGCCGCCCCGTTTCAATGTAAGAGATTCATAATGAACGACTGCGTTATAGGCTGGTAGAAAATTCCAACTGGCCTGAATATGCCCTGGATTTCAGGCATTCACGGAGGCACCATTAGATTTACCATGGCAACGCTCCAAGCCATTCAGGCAGACATTACAACGTTGGCTGTGGATGCAATCGTCAACGCGGCAAACACCGCGTTACTCGGGGGTGGCGGAGTGGACGGCGCAATCCACCGAGCAGCAGGGCCTGATTTGCTTAAGGAGTGTCGCACGCTGGGCGGTTGCCAGACCGGCGACGCGAAAATCACCAGAGGCTATCGGCTCCCTGCCCGTTACGTCATTCACACCGTGGGTCCGGTGTGGCACGGTGGGCACCTTGGCGAGGCAGCGCTGCTCGCTTCATGCTATCGGCGTTCGCTCGAAATCGCGCGGGAAAACGGCCTGCGCAGTATCGGCTTCCCCTCTATCAGCACCGGCGTCTACGGATATCCGCTTGAAGAAGCCACGGCAATTGCCATCAATAGCGTCGGCGAATTCGTCGATCAGAACCCCTCCAGCTGTGATGAGGTTGTTTTCTGCTGCTTCTCCTCTCGCGATCTCGAAGTGTATCGCGAACTGCTCAAGAAAATCAGCGCTTCCGATCCTCCCTGACCTTCGCGCGCGGTGCCGGGGAAGGCGGGTAGCGCAGCGGTTGGAAGGGCTGGTCTCCTGTGTATCCCGGCTCCCAGTAGACCTCGGAGGTTCTCGTCCACCTGGCGCCTTCCGCTGGCACAAGAGACCCTTCCTTCAATCGCTGGCGCACCTCGGCGCGAAGCTCGGAGCTCGAGGTTTCGGGAGGTGAATCAAGCTGCACTGGCCGGACGACAACCGTGTTCTGGTCGATCACCTGATAATTGACGAATACGAATCCGCCCTCAGGAACTTGCCCCGAACTGACATTGCACCTCAGGGAAAGAAAGCGGCTGTAACCGATCCGAGAAATCCAGCCCTCGAACTCCCAAACTTTTTTTTCTCTCTCTTTTCGCCCGCGGGCTTGGTGGAAGCTCACGAAATAGCGGTCCCCTGTCATCGGAACGACCCTCGCACGATATACCCTGCCCTTTGCGTCCTTGTGCTCCCAGACGCCGAGGAGCCAGGTATTGATGTCTTTCGAGGGTCCGCTCGTGAGCGGGTGATCGAAATAGCAGCCGGCGAGTAACGTACACAGCAGCGCGAGCGCTCTTATCCTCATCGTGTTGCGCGCTGCTATATCCGAGCTCCTGGTGGGATGACACTACTTTTCGGAATGACGACGATGCCGTCGCGAATATAAAATCCCACCCCATTCATTTCCCTGTCCTTACCCTCCGGGGAAATGACGACCCCGTCCCCGATCCGGGCATTCTTGTCGATGATGGCGTTTCGGATGTCGCAACCGCGCCCGATTCCGATATGCGGAAGCCCCTTGCCGCTTTTTCCCGATTCCGCCTCGTAGTAGTCGGCGCCCATCAAGATGACGTCTTTGAGGGAGGTGTCCGAATCGATGACGGAACGAATCCCGATGATGCTGTGCTCGATCGTGGCCTTCTCGATAATGCAGCCGTCGCAAATCAGGGAGCGATTGATATGGGTTGATCGAACGATGCTTGCCGGGAGAAAGCGCGGATGCGTGTAGACAGGCGCCCCGGGCTCATTGAAGTTGAATCTCGGATTGTCGTCGGTCAGGCTAAGATTCGCGTCGAAGAACGCATCGATCGTTCCGATATCCTCCCAGTATCCCTGAAAAATATAAGCCGCGACCTTATATTTCTTGATGGCTTCGGGGATGATATTCTTGCCGAAGTCGGCGAAATCGTTGTCGAGACATTCCTTGAGAACTTCGCGGTTGAACACGTAGATCCCCATGGAGGCCTGGTAGAGGTCGGCGTCGGCGGGTTGTCCGATGGCCTGCAGGAGGTCAGCAGGAATTCGCAGGCTATTGAGGACCTCAGGGTCCTTCGGCTTCTCGACAAACTCGATGATCTTGCGTTTGTCATCGGTATGCATGATCCCGAAACCGGTTGCCGCCGGTCGATTTACGGGAATGGTGCCCACGGTGATATCCGAATCCGACTCGAGGTGCTGGCGCAGGACCTGGCGATAGTCCATTCGGTAAAGCTGGTCGCCGCTCAGAATCATATAGTATTCGACCGGACGTTCGAGGAAGTAGCGAAGATTCTGCCGGACGGCGTCGGCTGTTCCCTGATACCATTGAGATCCCTCGGGAGTCTGCTGCGCCGCAAGAATTTCCACGAAACTTGGAGTGAAGTTGTCGAACTTATAGCTGGCGTTGATGTGCCGGTGCAGCGACATGCTGTTGAACTGGGTGAGCACATAGATGCTCCGGATGCCTGAGTTCAAACAATTGCTGATCGGGATGTCGACGAGTCTATACTTGCCACCAAGGGGCACGGCGGGTTTGGCTCTTTCCTTTGTCAGAGGGAAGAGCCTGGTTCCGGCTCCTCCACCCATAATGATTGCGAGACAACGGTTGACTGGTAGGATCAGGGGTAGCTCACTCATAAGCGGGATTTGGATCTTGCCCATCTTTGCCTGAGTTTGTCACGATTCAAAAAAATCTATGTGCGGCATCGTTGGTTATATCGGTAGGGCGGACGCGGTTCCAATATTGCTCGACGGCTTGCGGCGTCTTGAGTACCGCGGCTATGATTCGGCGGGCATCGCGACGATCAACGGGGGAGGCATCGAAGTGCGCAAAACCGTCGGACGAATCGCCGATCTTTCAAAGGTCATCTCCGAGAATCCCCCGCACGGCAATCTCGGCATCAGTCACACCCGCTGGGCGACACACGGCGGTGTGACCAACGAGAATGCCCACCCGCATTTTGACGAAAGTCGCCGCCTCGTGCTCGTGCACAACGGCGTCATCGAAAACTATTCTTCGCTTCGGACTCAGCTCGAAGAGAAGGGCCATGTTTTCCAATCCCAGACCGATACCGAGGTGCTCGCCCACCTGATCGGTGCCGCCTTCGAACGGCGCAACGAGAAATCCCAGGCCGCTCTCGTGGAGGCGGTGCGTGAATCGTTGCGGCAGGTGATCGGCACGTACGGCATCGCCGTTATCCATGCGGATGTTCCGGGTGTGCTGGTCGGCGCCCGGCGCGGGAGCCCGCTCGTGCTTGGGGTTGGCAAAGGCGAGCACTTCCTCGCCAGCGACGTTTGCGCCATCGTTGCGCATACGCGAGAGGCGGTCTATCTCAACGACTACGAAATCGTCACCCTCAGGGCCGACGGTTTCGATATTTCCACTCTCGCGGGTTCCGATGCCAGCTTCCAGGTCAGCAAGGTCGAATTCATGGCCGAAGACGTCGACAAGGGAACGTTCCCCCATTACATGCTCAAGGAGATTTTCGAGCAGCCGAACTCTGTGCGCGATGCCATGCGGGGACGGCTTTCCATTGAAGAGGCCACCGCCAAGCTCGGCGGCCTCGAAATGACCAACGCCGAACTTCGCCAAGTCGAGCGAATTGTCTTGAGCGGCTGCGGCACGGCTTTCCATGCCGCCATGGTCGGCGAATACCTCATCGAATCGCTCGCCCACATTCCGGTGGAATGCGAATTCGCGAGCGAATTGCGTTATCGCAATCTGCCAATGACGCGCGACACGCTCGTTTTCGTGATCAGTCAGAGCGGGGAGACCGCCGACACGCTGGCGGCCCTGCGCGAGAGCCAGCGCAAGGGGCATAGGACCCTCGGAATCTGCAACAACGTTGCCAGCACGATCGCCCGGGAAAGCGACGGAGGCGTCTACATGCACGCCGGACCGGAAATCGGCGTGGCGGCGACCAAATCCTTCACTTCCCAGCTAACCGTCGTCACGCTGCTTGCTCTCCTGCTTGGTCGTATCCACTACCTGTCCTATGCCGAGGGACTCGACATTATTTCCGAGTTCGAAAAGCTGCCCGACAAGGTGGCAAAGACGCTCGAACTCGATAGCCAGGTGGCGGCCATCGCGAAGAAATATTCCAATGCCAAGAATTTCCTCTTCATGGGCCGGCAAGCCAATTACCCCATCGCGCTGGAAGGCGCCCTAAAGCTCAAGGAGATCAGCTACATCGCCGCATCCGGATATCCGAGCGCCGAGCTAAAGCACGGCGTTATTGCCTTGGTCAACGAAGAGACGCCTTCGCTTTTTCTTGCACCACGCGACGCGGTTTTTGAGAAAAATCTCAGCAATATCGAGGAGGTCAAGGCCCGCAAGGGCCCCGTCATCGCGGTGGGCACCGAGGGCGATCATTCGCTCAGCAAAGTGGCTGATGACGTCATTCTGATTCCCAAGTCTCCGGATTACCTCACACCGATGCTCGCGGTGATCCCCCTCCAGTTGCTCGCGTACCACATCGCCTCCGAGTTGGGATGCGATGTGGACAAGCCGCGGAACCTCGCCAAGAGCGTGACGGTCGAATGATGAGACCGGCGTCCCCGCGGTTACTTGCCACCCTGATAGGAAGCATCGGTCCTGCTCGACGATGCCGGAACGAACACCGTTTTCACCTTGGGAATTCCGCCGTGGAGCATTCGCGTATAGGGACCGTTGGCAAAGTAGTTTCGCGGAGAGTACAGGTCCGCCCGGTTCTCCAGCGTCGTGCATGACGCCAAAAGGACGGCTCCTGCCGCTCCAACGATAACGGGGAGGGGTGGTTTCACGTTGGAGAGGTAAACCGCTTCCAAAGCAAACTGTCAATCCGGGACAGTTTGAACGTTGAGACGATGGTGGTAAATGTCTCCAGCCGCGCATGCTTGCCTACTACGTCCACGACCTGAGTCCCTTTCTGATCCGCTTCAGCGAAAATTTCGGTCTGCGGTGGTACGGCCTGGCGTATTTGGCGGCATTTTTCCTGGGCGTCCTGATCGTTCGGCGACTTTCGCAGCTTGGCTATTGCGATATTCCCGCGGACAAGGTTTCGGACTTTATTATCGGCGGCGGAATTTTTGGGGTATTGCTGGGAGGACGGCTCGGCTACATGCTTTTCTACGACCTGGAGAATTTCCTGCACAACCCGCTGGTTTTCTTCCGGGTGATGGATGGCGGGATGTCCGCCCATGGCGGCATGATCGGTCTCACGCTCTACACGCTTTGGTATTCTTTTCGGCACAAGGTCTCCTGGCGTAACATCGGCGACAACCTGGTGGTCGCGGCGCCCGTCGGCCTCTTTCTCGGACGCGTGGCAAACTTTATCAACGGAGAGCTCTACGGCCGGGTCTCCAGTGTGCCCTGGGCCATGCAGTTTCCGAAGGAACTTTATGCAGCGCCTTTGGAGACGGTGCAGCTTGCCCTTAGTGAAGCAGCCGCGATCGATCCCCGATGGATTAGCATCGAAGACATCATCGAAAACGTGCGCCACTCTCCCGCGCTGAAGGCGCAACTCGCCGGGACGCTGTCGCCCCGGCATCCGTCGCAATTTTATGAGGCCGCGCTGGAAGGTCTCCTGCTCTTCGCGATCCTTTGGATTCTGCGCACGCGGTTTCGACTGCGCAATGGGGTTCTGACCGGTGTCTTTTTTATTGGCTACGCGATCTTGCGGACGATTGGCGAAGTCTTTCGCGAACCGGACGCACCGCTGACCGGACCGTTTACACGCGGACAGTTTCTTTCGTTTTTCCTGGTGCTGATTGGCTTAGGTTTTCTGCTTTCTGCCTGGCTTCGCCCCGCCTTTCCCGTCGGTCGAAATCGGAAGCGATAACCGGAGGCGCAGATGGTCTTGGTCGATTACCAGCGAGGCGTGCATCTGCCGAGAGCAGGGCTATGGCTTGATCCGCGCGACCCGCGAGAACTGGCTTTTGTTTCTCATGCGCACAGCGACCACACCGGCTTTCATAAACGCATTCTCTGTACGGCCGCCACTGCGCGACTCATGCAGGTGCGCCTGAACCAGGATCCCCGCGGATTCGAGACTCTGGCCTTTGGCGAGCGCAGGGTTTTCGATGGCTGGTCGGCAAGCTTGCTTCCGGCGGGTCATGTCCTGGGTTCGGCGCAGTTGCTCTACCAGGATTCCGAGGGCACCCTGCTTTACACCGGCGACTTCAAGCTGCGTGAGGGCCTTTCCTCTGAAACAGCCGTCGCGGGCCACGCGGAAACTCTGGTCATGGAAACCACCTACGGCATGCCGCGTTATCAGTTTCCTCCCGTCCGGGAAACTCTGTTGGCCTTGGCGAAATTCTGCGTGGAGACGCTCGAGGAGGGCGACACGCCCGTGCTGCTTGCGTACTCCCTTGGCAAGGCGCAGGAAATCCTCTCGGCGCTTCAAGGGGCTGGGCTTCCGATCATGCTGCACGCTGCGGTCGCGAAAATCGCGAAGGTCTACGAGGAGTTTGATATCGCTTTTCCCCCCTACACGAACTTCGAACCCGCGAGAGCCGCCGGGCACGTCTTGATAGGTCCCCCAAGGATCAACGGTTCACGAATGCTCCAGGGACTGCATAACCCTCGGGTCGCCGCGGTCACCGGCTGGGCGATGGACCCCGGAGCGGCACGCCGCTTCCAGGTCGACGTGGCGTTTCCCCTTTCGGATCATGCGGATTACAACGATCTGCTCCGCTACGTCGAAGTCGTTCGTCCCGATCGCGTCCTCACCCTTCACGGGTTCGCGCAGGAATTCGCGCGCGATCTTCGTGGGCGAGGGATGGAGGCGTGGGCCTTGACCGGCGACAATCAACTTGAGCTCCCGATCTCCGTGCCCGCGGCCCCTGCGACGAACCTCCCGAGCGAGCCGGACGCAATGGAGGAAACCGGGTTCAATCGCTTTTGTCGAATTTGCGAGGCCGTGCGCGAAACGACTGGAAAGCTCGAAAAAATTCGCCGGCTGGCCGGTTATTTACGCTCGCTCGATGACAAGGAACTGCCCCTGGCCGCCGTATGGCTGACCGGACGCGCAGTTCCGCAACGCGAGAGCGAGCCGCTGAACGTGGGCGGCGCCATTATCCACCGCGCCCTCCACGACGCCAGCGGTCTTTCCGAGGCGGAGCTTCGGAGAATCAGCCGCAGGCATAACGATGGCGGGCTGACTGCCGCGGAGGCCATGCGCGCACGACCCGGACGTCGTGCGCTGTTGTTGAGCGAAGTTGGCGAGATGATCGGGAATCTGCGGTCCGCGCGCGGCCCGCTCCTGAAAGCAGAGATCCTCGCGAGCGTCCTGAGGGAAATACCGGCGCTGGCTGCCGGCTATCTCATTCGAATTCTCACGGGAGATCTCCGCATAGGTCTGAAGGAAGGCTTGCTGGAGGATGCCATCGCCTTCGCTTTTGATCAGGATGTCATTGGTCTCCGCGAGGCTCATATGCTCCTCGGCGATATTGGCAGGGTGGCGTCGCTCGCCAGGCAGGGTCGTCTCGAGGAGGCTGAGTTGACTTTGTTTCGGCCTGTTCGCTGCATGCTGGCTAGCCCGGAGCCCGACAGCGCTGCGGTCTGGCAGCGGCTCGGCGCAGACGGCGCCGTTTGGATCGAGGATAAACTTGACGGCATTCGCGCGCAGGTGCACTGCTCCCAAGGTCGCGGGGAGATTTTCTCGCGCGACTTGCGGCCCATTACCGAGTCGTTTCCGGAAATTGCGGCCGCCGCCGGCAAGCTCGGGCGCCGCGCGGTTTTTGACGGAGAAATTCTCGCATGGGAAGCGGGCCGCGCCAGGCCTTTCCTCGAATTGCAGAAGCGGCTTGGAAGAAGAGAACCGGATTTTTTTCTCGGAGGCCAGGTCCCGGTGGTCTTCGCGATTTTCGACCTCTTGCTGGTGGACAACATTTCGCTGCTGAAGACCTCTCTCACGGAACGCCGGCGCCTTCTCGACAGCTTGACTTTGAATGAACCGTTGCTGCGCGCAGAGCTGACACATGCATTTAACTCTGAGGAGATCGAAGCAGCCTTTCAGGCCGCCAGGGAACGCGGGAATGAGGGATTGATGGCCAAGAATCCCTCCAGTTTCTACACCCCAGGGCGCCGCGGCCTCGCCTGGATCAAGCTGAAAAAGGACTTCGCAACGCTCGACGTGGCCATCGTGGCAGTCGAATACGGACACGGCCGGCGCAACAAGGTCCTAAGCGACTATACGTTCGCCGTGCGCGACGAGTCCACTGGCTCTCTTCTCACCATAGGCAAGGCCTATTCAGGCCTCACGGACGCCGAAATCAAGGAGCTCACGGCCAAGTTCCTCAATCTGGCGGTCTCGCGGCACGGCAATCAGATCGAAGTCGAACCCGCGATTGTCATTGAGGTCGCCTTTGATTCGATCCAGGAAAGCGATCGTCATGCCAGCGGACTTGCCTTGCGATTCCCGCGCATCAAACGCGTCCGTTGGGACAAGTCCCCCGGCGATGTCGACACCCTCGCCGCCGCCCGTCGCCTGGCGGGAATTGCGCGCTAGATTTGCCCTAAAGATAGTCGCTCATCTCATAGAGGGCGGGATCGCGGGTCGGTCGCTGACGTCGCAGTCGCGAGAGGATTGGCTTGCCCTCGCCCTGGGCGCCCTCCCCGAAATCCTCACCAAGGTTTTCAAGCGAATCGCCGAACTCCTCTTCAAGTTTTTCGGGATCCTCGCCCCGCTCGAGCCGCTGAATCATCTGCTCCATCGCCTCGGGCATTCTTTGCCCGGTGGCGTCTGTCATTTTGCGCATCAGCCGGCCCAACTGCCGAGGGTCGGGATTCTCCTCGTTCATGGTGGACATTTCGCTCTCCATTTCCGCCATGGCGCGCTCCATGCGAGGATCAAGGCCCTCGGCCTCGGCAGACGCATCGGATTTCTCCTTCGCGCGGCCTGTGACGGCGAAACGCGAAATCATGCGCTCCATGCGAGCCTGCGAGTTGTCAGGACAACGCGGCGTTAGTCTCCCCTGATCCAGGCTTCGCGCGAAAAAGCTGTAGATTCGATGAGTATCCGGCGAATAAAACTCGTAAATGGGCATGGTTTCCAAAGTATACGGATCACCATCTCCGGCGCACGCGGGAACTGAGGCCAAGAGCGCCATGAAGAGGGCAAGGTAGCGGAACGATTTCCCGATTCATAGGGATTCGCTGCGGGCCTCCCCATCAGCTTTGTGGCAGCGCGTTCCGGAAGATGCGGCCGTGGAGGCTTCCCTCATCGCCGTGCCACGACCGCATCTGGACCGCAGCGGCGAACCTGCCAAGAGTCCGGAACGTCGTCGCTCGCCAGGTCCGACGGGCCGATCGCTCGGCTCAGCGCATCGCGTTGATCAGTTCATCGAGTGCGATGACCGCGAAGCAGGTGGCCGAGTCCGAAACCGCGTAGGGAAGGATAAGTTGCCCCTCATGAATCATGCCTCCGCAGGTGTAGACGACGTTGGGCACGTATCCCTCCCGCTCGGACGATTCCGGCTTGATGAGTGGTTCGCGAAGCCGGCCGATGACCCGGGCGGGATCATCGCGATCCAGAAGCACGGCCCCGATGCAGTATTTGCGCATTGCGCCGACGCCATGCGTAAGCACAAGCCATCCCGATTCCGTCTCGATCGGAGAGCCGCAATTGCCAAGTTGAATAAACTCCCATGGTTCTGCCGGCCGCAGAATAATCCGCGATTCGTACCAGAAGTGGGGGTGGTCGGAAAACATCACATGGATGTTCTCATTGTCCTGGCGCGAGAGCATGCAGTATTGGCCACGGACTTTTCGCGGAAACATGGCCATGCCCTTGTTCTGGACCGCGGGACCGTTGAGCGTGCAAATCTTGAAGTGGAGAAAATCCTCCGTTTCGAGCAGTTGGGGAAGAATGGTCCGGCCGTCAAATGCCGTGTAGGTGGCGTAGTACCTCGGACCTTCCCCGTCGCGAAAGCGGACAAAGCGCGCGTCTTCGAGTCCATTGCTCTGGCTCGGAGAAACAGGAAATATGATCCGTTCCGAAATCGGCTGGTCTGATCCGAATTCAACTTCGTAGTTCGAGCGCGCCAGAAGAATCATCTTATCGCCGATGCGGATCACTTCGCGATCGGGATGGTAGCGCTTCTGGGTCACGACCACTGCGCGCAGTTGATCCAGGGTGAACGACTTGCCGAGAGAGCGGATGACTTGCCGGCTAAACTTTGTGTCCAATCGCAACTCGGCCAACTTCCGAAGGAAAAGATCGCTCTCGTAGGTGGCGTATGAGATCGGCCGCGGCTCGGTGACATAGCGTGACGGTGTATCGAGCTCGAAATCTCCATTCCGTCCGACGACGCCGGACCGGAAGGTGATCGACGAAACATGGCCTTCGCCGGTCGCGCGCATGCTCAAGATTACTCGCATGGAGCCCTCGGGAAGATTGGTCTGATCCGGATGAGGGATAATGCTGGGATTGAAAAGTGCCGCGCTCTCGAGCGAATACTCGCTCGTAAAGTAGGACCCGATGAGGAGCTTGCGTTCTTCGGACATTGGCCGGTCGCTGGGCAGGTAGCCCTTCACTTGCTCAAAGCGCTCCACGAAGACTTCGCGAATCCTCTGATGCCGGTTGCCAAACTCGTGAAAAACCTCGCCCAGAATTTCCAGAACCTGTTCATCCGACAGCGAAAGAATGCGCGTGAGGATCTTGAGCGCGCGCGGTGCGTCGTTCGGATTAATCGACTTGGGTCCGGTCATCGTCGGCAGAAAGGGACGGACAAGCACCCGCGAAGCATCGGGACGCAGGACCAATGGAAGCCGGCGAACAGCGATGGCCGGAAGACTCACGCGGCGGCGCTCCTCTTCGAGTCGAAGAAAATGGCCACACTGCGAACTCGGAACATCTCGCCGGATCCTGAAATCGGTAGCCCGCTTTTCGTTAAACAGTCGACATTGAGTCCCATATCCAAACGACCGCTGATCTCGCGCCCGGCAATCAGAATGTCAAGGGCGTTACTGGCATTTTACCCTTGCCCTCCGGTGAAGCGATGCTAGCGTTCCGGTGTGCCGTCTATTTTGAGCAGTTTCGTTAGTCTTGCTCTTCGACTCGGGTTGCTCCCGAGCCGACTTCCTCTCCTTTCATAATACGGCATAGGCTGCGTTTCCCGGCGGGCGCGGTGCGTGCCGCGACCTTTTTCTTAGCTCTTCGCCGGACAACTTATTCATCCTATGTCTGACCATGTAGTTATCTTCGATACGACGCTGCGCGACGGCGAGCAATGCCCGGGCGCCAGCATGAATTTGCGCGAAAAGATGGAAATTGCCCGCCAGTTGGCGCGGCTCAATGTCGATGTCATCGAGGCCGGTTTTCCCGTCATCAGCGCGGGCGATTTCGAGGCGGTTCAAACCATCGCCGGGGAGATCAGGGGCCCAATCATCTGCGGGCTTGCCCGATGCGTTCCGAAGGACATTGATGCGGCCGGGGCGGCCGTGAAACCCGCCGGTGAACGCGCGCGAATCCATGTTTTTCTGGCAACCTCGGCCATTCATCGGGAGTTCAAATTGAAGAAAGCCGAGGAAGAGATCGTTCGGCTGGCCGTCGAGGGGGTGAGCCGCGCAAGGGCGCTCGTGAAGGATGTCGAGTTTTCGCCCGAGGATGCGTCGCGCACCGAGCCGGAATTCCTGGCCCGTGTCGTGCAGGCTGCCATCGACGCCGGGGCCACCACGGTCAACATCCCCGACACCGTGGGCTTCGCCGTTCCTGAGCAGTATGCCGCGTTGATCCGCTATCTGCGCGACAACGTAAAGAGCATTGATGAGGCAGTGATCAGCGTGCACTGCCACGATGACTTGGGGCTGGCCGTCGCCAACTCGCTGGCCGCGGTCACCGCCGGGGCCCGTCAGGTGGAGGGCACCTTCAATGGCATCGGCGAACGTGCCGGCAACTGCGCCCTTGAAGAGGTCGTGATGGCCATCAAGACGCGGGGAGAGTATTTCACCGGTCTGGACACGGGCATTGTGACCCGCGAGATTTTGAAAACCTCACGAATCATCAGCCGCATGAGTGGTCTGCATGTCGCCCGCAGCAAGGCAATCGTTGGGGAGAACGCCTTTGCTCACAGCGCCGGTATTCACCAGGATGGCATCCTCAAAAAGCGCGAAACCTACGAGATTATGAATCCTGAGGAGATCGGCTGGGGCGGCACCGAACTGCCCTTGACCAAGCATAGCGGGCGTCATGCCATGGTCGCGCGCCTTGAGCACTTGGGCTTCAAATTGAGCAGCGCGGAAATCGCCAATGTTTTCGAACGCTTCAAAGACGTGGGAGACAAGAAGAAGTTCGTCTATGACGACGATCTGGCGGCGCTCGTCGAAGAATCGATGTCGGTCGGAACCGAAACCTATATCTTGGATTACATCCACGTCACCAGCGGAACGACGACCGTTCCTACGGCTACGGTTAAGCTGAAAAAAGGCGCGGAGACGTTGCAGGATTCCAGCCCGGGCAACGGGGCCGTGGACGCAGCGATGCAGACCATTGACCGCATCGTCAAGCGCCGCGGCCACCTGGCCCAATACAGCGTAGAGGCTGTCACGCAGGGCCGCGACTCCCTGGGGGAGGTAACTCTGAAAGTCGATTTCGGCGACGGGGAGTTAATTACAGGCAAAGGCGCCAGTACGGATGTCATCGAAGCAAGCGCCCGCGCATACGTTAACGCCGTCAATCGCGCGGAATTGCTCCACGGGCGCAAGAAGGCCGCTGCGCTCGCGCCGATTTGAGGGTGGGTTGAAACCGGAATTCCCACGCACGTTGAGCGAACCTCCTGCCCAAACACCGCCGCGCGAAGGCGACGCGCCGGTCGAGGTTGTCCCCTACGACGACTCGTGGCCGGCGAGATTCCGCGCCGAGCGTTTGCTTTTGGAGAAAGTTCTCGCTCCCTGGCTTGCGGGGTCAATTGAGCACATCGGAAGTACCGCCGTCCCGTTGCTGCCGGCGAAGCCGGTCATCGACATCATGGCTCCGGTGCGCACGCTGGAAGGATCACGCGGGGCGATTGAGGCAGCAACGGAAGTCGGATACGTCTATTACCCCTACAAGGCAGAGTTGATGCATTGGTTGTGCAAGCCGTCGCCCCATCTCCGAACTCACCATCTCCATTTGGTGCCCTTCGGAAGTGAGTTGTGGCGTCGCCAACTCGGCTTTCGCGATGCCCTGCGCAGGAGCCCAGCGCTTGCCGCAGAGTATGCCGAACTGAAGGTGCGCCTGGCCGAGAGGTTTCGTCTGGATCGGGAGGCTTACACGGAGGCCAAGGCACCTTTCGTCCAGCGAGTCCTTTCGGAGTTGAATGCTCCCTGTTGATATTTTCGGTTTGCGTCGTCGGCACCCTTTTTCGGTTTGAAGGAGGAGGCGTCGTTCTCCGGCGATACCCGAGACGCTTGACCCTCCCGTCACGGAGTGGTCGATCGTCGCTTATCTTTGCCCTCTCATGCAACTCGTCGTGCGATGTAGTAATTGTTCTGGATGTCGTGCTCGAGCGTGCGGACTTCGACGTTGGTGAAGCCGGCCGATTTCAAGAATTCGAGCGCCTTTTCCTCGCCCCACATGGCGCCCAGGCCCATCCCGCCTTGTGCGAGCGAGGTCGTCATGCAGTGCATGCACGAGATCGTGTAAAGCAGCGTCCCGATTGGGTGAGCGCGGTTTTCCGCAATCGTGCTGGCGCCTCGAATGTCCTGCATAAGGAAGATGCCGCCCGGTTTGAGGCTCCGGCGAATGCCGGCAAGGACGTTATCCGGGCGCGCCTGGTCATGGATGGCGTCAAAGGCGGTAACAAGGTCATAAACAGCCTCAGGCGCTTTGCGATGGAAGTCTGTGAGATCGCGCACCTCGAATCGCAGATTGCGCAGCTCCGAGCGATTCGCGTGATCGCGCGCATAGGCGATGGCCTCCTCGCTGAGATCGCATCCCGTGAAACGACTGTCGGGAAACTTATCCGCCAGGAGATGAAGTGCGCGTCCGCGTCCGCAGCCAATGTCGAGAACGCTGATACCGTTTTCGAGGGCGAGGGTGAGACCAGGAACGAGAGGGAGGATGTGATCAAGGAGAGCCGCGACAATGTTTTGGCCGCTGTCCTCAGCCATCACCTCATGAAAGCGGGCATAGGCGCTGTAGGGTACGCCGCCGCCCTTGTGGAAGCACTCGACGACGCGGGTCTCCACCTCACCGAGCATACCGATATATTGCGAGAGATAGGCGATGTTGTTGGCTTCGTTCGCATTGGCGAAGAGCTGGGCGACCGCTTCGGACAGGAAGAAGCGGTCGTCCTCAACTTCGACGATTTTTCCGGCAGTCACGCCGCCGAGCCATTCGCGAACGTAACGTTCGTTGAGGCGCGAGGCTCTGGCGAGTTGCGCGCTCGTGCACGGTCCAGCGCTGCGGAGAGCGGCAAAGAGGCCGGCGCGATGGCCGATCGAAATCATCAGGCACAACGCGCCGTGGTTCAAGATCTCGAGATAGCGGGAGCTGAATTCGTCGAGGCTTTCGTTAACATTGGTATCGCAAGCTAGGCACATAGGATTCGGTGGGTACGGCCGGAACTTCGGACAAGAAGGCCATCGGCGACAGATCGGAGACTTACGGTATTTGCGTGTCGCGGCCACGGTATGAAATCCGCACTCGATCTGAGCTTACAGCGCGGGAGGGCGAGCCTCTCGCCAAGCTGGTTTCGCCGCCGGGGTTAAATTCAGGTCCGACGGCGCGACAGAATCGCGAGCCGCGTTACGGCAACGTGCCGCCCACGCCGGAGGTTCGCTCTCCCGAGTGACAGATCACAGCCATCCGCGCTCGCCGGCCTTGCGGACAGCCTCTGTGCGCGTCCGGCAGTTGAGGTTTTCGAGCAGGCGAGCGACATGCATCTCGACGGTCCGTGGGCTGAGACTCAATTGCGCGGCAGTCTCCTTATCAGTGAGTCCTGCGGCCAGAAGATCGAGCACTTCGCGCTGGCGGCGGGTGGGGGCGGTGGTTTGCTCGGATCTTTTCGCATCGAGGCGGGCGAGCACCGGACGCGCGCCCAGACGTGAGGCAATCCGGGCGGCGTCCCGGTGCGCCTGTCGGACGATCGCGGGATCGCCCGTGCAATTCGTAAGGCGCCACTGCATCCAGGCTGTCTCCAGCGGGAGTCTAGCTTTTTGGAATAATTCGATTGCTTCCAGAAATTCGCGGGCCGCTTGGTCAGAGTCGCCTTCGGCCCGCGCCGCCTCGGCCGCCACGGCACGCAGCGTGGCGCGAGACTCCGGGTTGTTGTTGTCCTGCGCGATCGTATGCAGAATGTCGAGGCAATCAGCGGTCGCAGGCGGACTCTCGTTGTCGGCGTAGAATGCTGCCGCGAAGAGAAGCCCGGAGAGTGCAAGATGGCGATCCTCGCCCTCACGCCAAAGCAGGCGGATTTCGTCGTAGGTTGCCGCCGCCATCTCGGGGCGGCCCTCGTTCTCGAAGTAGAATGCACGGGCCCAAAGGACTTGAAAATCGAATCCGGTGAGGCCGAGCTGTCTGACTTCAATCAAATTGCGATCAAGGAGCCGCGCAGCTCTGCGTTGTTCGCCCCGGAAAGCGGCCAACTGAGCGCGCACCGTGCGCGCCATGGCCTGGTGGGCGGGATGAGCTTTTCTATCGCGCAGGACGGCATCGGCGGTTTCGGAGGCATCCTTCCACTCGCCGGTGCGGAAGTAGGCCCCCGCGAGACAACTCAAGCAGGAGAGCTCGCCGGCCTTTTCTCCGGCGGTGCGACAGTAGCGGATGGCCTCAAGATGCGCCGCCGCTTCGCCGGCATAGTCCGCGCCGTACTCGCACACGTTGGCTCGGCGACGGTAAGCGAGCGCGGTGTGCTCGGGAAGTCCTTGATCAAGGGCGATCCGCAGAGCGCGTTCGACCAGCTTCGAAGCTTCGGCAGCCCGGCCGCACATGGCGGCGACCAGTCCCGCGTAGCCGACCGCTTCGGAAAGCAGGGCAGGGTTCTCGCTCTTCTCGGCGAAGCGGCATGCGGTAGCGACCGCTTCACGTGCCTTACGCACGAGGAGTCGATTGGCGAGATAATCGGCGTAAGCCAGCCAACAGCCGGCGGCCTCAGACGCAGCGAGCGCCTTCTCTGCCAGTTCCGCGGCAAGTTCGAGATGGCGTCCAGCCTCGTCGAAGCGTTTTGACTGCAAATCGAGTTCGGCGAGCTGGCGATGGGCTTCGACGAGTCGCCCAGTGTCCGGAGCGATTTCAAGGGTTTCCTCCCACGCGAGGCGGGCGATCGAATGTTCGCGGCAGTTCACCGCGCAGCGTGCCATTTCCTGCAGGACGCGAAGGCGTGCGTCCGGTTCAACATCGGCGGACCAGATCTCAAGCGCCTGTCGGATGAAGACTAGCGCCTGCCGAAATCTGCGTTGCAGGCATGCCTTTTCCGCGGCGCGCACGAGCAAGGGCCGGGCGGCCGCGAACTCACGCGCTTCAAGATGGTGATGCGCAACCTCGCCCAGCGGTTGGCGCAGCGCTTCGCATGCCCGTGCCAGCTCCGAGTGCCATTTCCGTTTCCGGGACCAGGGAATCGCGGACACGATCTCCTCAAGCCGTGCAGGTTGATGAAACCGTGCTCTGCTGGGTCCCGCTGGTGCAAACCAGCCATCGTCGAAAAGACGGTCAAGCCCGGCGGGCGCCGCACCGGCTGAGAGCAGAACGGGCACCGAAAATTCCACGCCGAGCAGAGCAGCCTTTTCCAGCGTTTCTCTGGCGGAAGCCGGTAACTCGCGTCGCTTCACGGTTGTTGATACCGCGCCGCCACCAGAAGATCAAGCCGCCCTGTCTCTTGCCGCCCTTGCTCCCGGCCATACCAATGCAGGTGCTCCGCCAGAACGCGGGTCGCAGCTGCAGTTTGCCGCGATTTCATCCTGACGGGATGAAGAGTGGAAATTTTGCTATCTCCTGGCGCAGCCGGTCATGAAGCTCGGAGGTCCAGATCGGTGCGTTTTCGGGCGGTGCCGCCGAATTTCCCCGGCGAGAATCGTGCGGCGCAATGATGAGCCGGACGTTGTCAAGTCCGGCGCGCGCGGCCAGAACGAAGAGCTCTTCGACGGCGGGGTCGCCAAGGGCGAGGCAGCCGATGGACGCCGAACCGCCGTGGATCATGATGTCGCCACCCAGGGTCGAAAGTGCGCGTCCGTCCTGGCGGGCGCGCTCGAGATCATCGGCATTTGGGTAGTTGACGCGCAATGAGAGGTGATAGCGGCTGTTGGGGTTGAGGAGTTCGATGCGATAGAAACCTTCGGGTACCTGCTTGTCGCCCTCCCGCAGCTTCGGACCAGACACCCCGCTGGCGGCAAGGATCGGATAGGCGAGCACGAACCTGGCCTTCTCCGCCGCCCCACCAGATGCGTAGAGCTCAAGCCGTCTCTCCGCCTTGAAAGCAACGAGCGTGAGGTTACTCGGCATCCCGGACAAACCGGCTTGCTCGAAAGCCGGGCGAAGGCGGCGCTCAACGGCTGGGCCGAGAGCGTCAAGCACTTGCTCGATCGTCCGCGGTTTTTTTGCCAGCGGCGGGGGACGAATGAATTGCCGATAAAGCCAAACGGCCAGACCGGTCAGGAGGACCAGGACCGCAATTATCAGGCGGATTTTCACGCGGGGTTGGAAAATTTCTGCCCGGGCATCGACTCAATCGTTCTCATTCGGCCGGAATGGCTAGAGCTTTCCTTCGAGAACATAGTAGTTGTGCGCGGCGCGCAACGCATCGCTCAACTCCGCCTTCGCGCGCCACCCGGTGAGTTGTTCGAACTTCGAACCATCGACGACCCAGCGGTCCGGCCAGATTTCCCGCGCGCGGTCGCGCGTGAGACTCGGCGTCTGGGCGCGCAGAGCGGGGCTGGCATCCACGATGCGCGAGAGCAATCGCACAAGAATCTGCGGCACGGGGAGAGTAATTCCCTTGGCGTTGCAGGCCGCCGCCGCGGATGCGATCAACTGCCAGTCGCTCACGGGGTGCTTCGAGGCCACATAGCAGCTCTGCGCCGGAGGTTCCCTCTCGAGAGCCAGGAAGATGGCCGTCACGAGATCCTCCACTGCTATGAAACTGTAGCTTTTTGAGCGCAAACCAGGCTTGATCCGGAAGCGGCTCCGAGCCATGCGAAAGAGAGGCAAGGTCGCGCTGTCGCGCGGACCAAGAATCATCGGCGGCCGCAGGATGGTTATCGGACGGTTCGGAAACTCACGGCGAATGGATTCCTCCATGAAAAGCTTGGATTCGCCGTACCAGGTGATCGGGGCATCGGAGTCGGCTTCGGTTCGCGACGCTCTGCCCTTGGGTGTTGGTCCCCCGGCGGACTGCGAGGAAATGACCACCGTCCGGCACTCCGCGGGAAGTGCGCGCAGGGTGGCCAGCGTCCAATCGACATTGGTGCAAAAGTAGTCGCTCCGCGTCCGCTCGAAGAGGACACCCGCACCGAGGATGGCGTATTTCGGTGAGATCTTGGGCCATTGTTCCGGGACTGCGGAGAGAACACGAAGGCCTTGCACGCCTTGTCTTTCAAATCGCAGCTGCTCGCCCAGCTTATCAGGACTGCGAACGGCCACGAAAATATCACGACCCTCGCTCCGCGCGCGCAACAGAACGTTGCGGCCCAGAAAACCCGTGGCTCCCGTGAGAAGAAGGCTCATGGAGGCAGCGACGAAATCGCTGCCGCCGAATTGCCGAGACGAGTGACGTCGGTGCGCGGCGGGATTCCGAAAGCAGCCGGAACTCGGGGGAGCGCATTGTGCCTGTCGACTCCCGGCGAAAATCCGGCACGGATTCCCAAGTCTGACCGCCTGCTAGTGCAAAGATTTCTCATAGATTCGCCATTCCTGCTGCTGAATGCCACCCACCATGTAGGAGTTTTCCAGGATTTCGGTATTTGTTTCCTCGATCCATCCGAGCGTCGCATTGGCGTAGCGTCGTTTTGCGCACACGAATTGCTCGTAGAGAAGCCATGCATGCAGCCCGCGGTTGCGAAATCGCGGAGAAATGCCCAGAACGGTCTGCCGCACCGAGTTGATGCGGCGGGTTTTCATCAGCCACACGACGTGCGGCAGTCTCAACCAGTGCGGCGTTTTTTTAATTCGGGCCAGGATTTCATTGAAGTTCGGCAGAGTCAGGGCAACGCCCGCGTTCTCACCGTGCATCTCGGCGATGAGCATCATGTCCGGATCCGCAAAGGCCCTCAAATCATCGGCCGCTCCAAGAAGATCGTCCATCGAGATGGGGATGAATCCCCAATTCCGCTCCAGGGTCGCGTTGTAAACCTCGCGCACAATCTTCAGCTCTTCCTCAAGCTGAGACATATCAATAGGGCGCAGCTTGATCGTTGAGCGCTTGGCTGTTCGTTCGACGATCCGCCTCAGACGCTCGGGAGGCTCGAGGCTGTGCAAGGGGAGCAGAAAACCGAACGATCTGGAAACAGGTTGAAACCCCATCTCTTCGACCAATGTCTGGTGATAGGCCGGGTTCCAAACAAGCCCCATACACGGTGGATGTTCAAATCCCTGCACAAGGAGGCCGCATTCGTCATTAATGCTCGGATTGTACGGTCCGCGGATGGATTCGAGTCCGCGGGAGCGAAGGACATCGGCGGCCGCGTCAAAGAGCATCCGTGCCAACCCAATGTTATCTTCACAATCGAAGAACCCGAAGAACCCGGTCCTGTCGCCGTAGTGCTGATTGTGTTCGCGATTGACGATGGCGGCGATCCTTCCCACCGGCCTGCCGTCCCGCCAAGCCAGGAAAGGGTAAATTTCCCCGTAGTGACGGTTGAAGGGGGATGCCGGCGAGAGGAATTTTACAATACTACCGGGAAAGGGAGGGATGAAGGCAGGGTCAATCCCGTGCAGCATTTCAGGCAGCCTTTCAAAAAGTTTTTCCTCCCTCGAAGTTTTACAAAAGCTGATCGAATACATGGTCTCGGCAAAAGATGGCCATCAGCTCGGGTAACACCCGGCTTTCAGAAACGAAGGGTCGACGCTACCGTGAGACGGCGGGATGAACACCTTGTCCATTCCACGCAGCGGCGTCCGGGGCAACCTCTCGAATTGCTTCCTCCCCTTCGCGGTCTTCCAGCCGAAAATCGAAGACGTTCGCTTTTCGTTTTCCAGGTTCCGCGTAGGCGGGATCATCGAAGGTGCCGAGCTCGAGCGCGAGCTTGGCAAAGATTTCAAGCACGTTATCGAGGTCCTTTTCGGTATGCGTGGCCATATAGCTGGTGCGTACGATTGCCTCGCTATAGCGAACGGCGGGATAGATCGCGGGAGTGGCGAAAACTCCCTCCTCGTAAAGTCGCTGGGTAAACAGGAACGCCTTGGCCTCGCTACCGATCAGGATCGGCACAATCGGGGTCTGGGTGGTTCCGATCTGGAATCCGATGTGCTTGAAGCCTTCATGCATCTTGCGGGTGTTCCGCCACAGTTGCTCGATGCGTCCGGGCTCCTGTTGCACGATTTCGAGCGCCTTGAGGACTCCTCCGGCCACCGCCGGTGCCAGCGAAGCGGTAAAGATAAAGCAGCGTGCCCGATGCTTGAGATATTCGATCATCTGCCCGTCGCCCGCGATGAAGCCCCCCATGGAGCCAAGCGACTTGGAGAAGGTGCCCATGATGATGTCGACGTCCTGGTTGACACCGAACTGATGCGCGGCGCCGCGACCTTGCAATCCCAGCACCCCGAGCGAGTGCGCCTCGTCGACGTAAACGCGCGCGCCAAACTCCTTCGCCACTTCGATCTGAGGCCGCAGGTCTGCAATATCGCCGGACATGCTGAAGACGCCGTCCATGACGACAAGCTTTCCGGCTTCGGCGGGTTGGCGTTTGAGACGGTTGCGGAGGGAAACGGCGGAGTTGTGCCGGTATGGAACGAGCTTCGCTGGCGCGAATTGGCAGCCGTCGATGATACTGGCATGATTTTCACGGTCGCAGAGAATCAGGTCCCCTTCCTCGGTGAGTGAAGCAAGCGCCCCCTGGTTCGCGAAGAAGCCCGTCGAAAAAAGGAGCACCGCCTCCCGTTGCAAAAAATCGGCCAGCGCCTCTTCAAGCTGGGTATGCAGTCTGATTGTCCCGTTGAGCAATCGAGATCCCGTACAGCCCGAACCGTATTTTCGCGCTGCTTCACATGCCGCCTCGATCACCCGCTCGTCCTGGGCCAGGCCCAGGTAATTGTTGGACCCAATCATGATCTTGCGCTGGCCTTCGCAGATGACGTAGTTGCCGTGGGTTTCGTCGATGCATCGGAAATAGGGATAAAAACCCTGCGCGCGTGCGTCAGCACTGTCCCTGTACTCCCTACATTTCTGGTATAAATCTCTCGCCACGTGAGGCATGACCTAATCCTTCGTAGAGTTGCACGAAAGCGCCCATTGTAAATTCTTTTCCTGAAGAGGCGGCCAGGCCCGATCCTAGATCTTGTCGCTCGGATCTTGCTTGCGCACGCGGGCGCGGTCGACCGCTTCCCTCAACCGGTCGAGAGTTACGGGCTTGGGCAGGTAAGAATCCATGCCTGCGGCAAGGCATGCCTCGCCGTCTTCCTTGAACGCGTTGGCCGTCACGGCGACCAGCTCAGGTCGCCACGCTTTCCCTTCGTAATGTCTGCGGATTTCGCGAGCGGCGCCAATCCCGTCGAGAACGGCCATTTGGACATCGAGAAGAATAAGGTCGAATTCGCCTTGTTGCACGGCAGTCACCGCCTCGCGGCCATTACTCACAATCAGTGCGGAGAGCCCCAATTTCCGAAGCATCAATTCGACGACCTTCTGGTTTACGGGGTTGTCTTCCGCCACCAGAATGCGCAGCGGCGTCACCGAACTGTCGGTGAGTTCGGATACGCGGGTCGTATCGACGACGGCGAGGTCTAAGGCACTCGCCACTGCCTGGCGCAGCAGCGCAGGTCGAATTGGCTTCTTGATCACGCTGGCCAGCAACCCCTCGCAGCCCGCCGGGATTTTCTCCATCATCGGACTGAGCAGGATAATTGGCAGATTTCTGCGGGCGGCAAATCCTTTGATCTTGCGCGCGAGCGCGAGTCCGTCCATCTCCGGCATTTGCAAATCGGAGATGACAAGGTCCACCTGTTGCCCGGACTGGAGCAAATCCAAAGCCTCCCCCGCCGAGGAGACCTCCGTCGGTTCGATCCCCCATAGCCGCATCTGCTGCCGCAGAAACATTCGGTTCGTCGCGTTGTCGTCCACGATGAGGGCGCGCCGATTCGTGAGCGCAGCCAGGACGAGGGGAATATTGGAGGACTCTTCGAGTTCGCCGGCCGTGAGCGGCAGCGAGAAGGAAAACGTTGATCCTTTCCCGGGCTCGCTATCAACCGTGAATTCCCCTCCCATCACTTCCACCAGGCGGCGGCTGATCGCGAGGCCCAGGCCCGTGCCTCCGAATCTGCGGGTGACCGATGAGTCCGCCTGCACAAATGGCTCGAAGAGTTTCGCCTGCAGTTCTCGCGGGATGCCGATCCCGGTGTCCTTTACCGCGACACGGTAGCGGCGGGCACCCTCATCAGCTTCGGCATCGATTCTCAGAAGCACCTCGCCAGCCTCCGTGAATTTGATCGCGTTCGAGACCAGGTTGATGAGGACCTGTTTGAGCCGAGTGCGATCGCCCAGAATGACGGCGGGCAAACTCGTGTCCAACAAATAGGAAAGCTCGATGCCCTTTTCCGCAGCGGCCCGAGCCAGAATTTCCAAGGTCTCGATCACGACGTCGGTCAGATTGAACGGCGCATTTTCAACGTCGATGCGGCCAGCCTCGATCTTCGAATAGTCGAGAATGTCGTTGATCAGGTCGAGGAGTACTTCGCTGGAGGTCGCGACCGTGGATACATAGTCGCTTTGTTGGGCATCAAGTTTCGTGGTGAGCAAGAGGGAGGTCATCCCGATCACTGCATTCAGCGGCGTGCGGATCTCGTGGCTCATCGTGGCAAGGAAGGTGCTTTTGGTTCGATTGGCGAGATCGGCGGATTCTTTGGCTTGGCGGAGCGCGTGCTCCGACTCCTGCAAATCCAAGCGAGAGCTAATGAGATTGGCGGCGGATTCGAGCAGTGCGATTTCTTCATCGTTCCAACGGTAGGCCTCATGGCAGTGCTCGAAGCAGAGTGACCCCCAGAGCCGTCGTTCAACGAGGAGCGGAACCAGGAGAATGGATTTGGCCGCCGGCGTGGCGAGGGAAACACGCACCTTGGCATCGTCCAAGGGCAGCGTTTGCAAGATGCATTTGCCGGCAGAAAGCTCGTCCAGCCATGCGGGCGGAGAGTCCGACCCATCGACAAGGGGCTGCAATTCCGGTTTGTCCGGATGTGAGTCCATGCCCGGGCTCCGCCACTGAGTGATGCGCAGGGAAAAACCCCGTGTGTGAGTCGGCTTGGCGCTGAAGCGGTGAACCTGCACCCGATCAACACCAAGCCGCGCTCCGAGAACGGACACCAAACTTAACCAGGCGTCGCTGGTATTGAGCGGCCGGCGCAGGACCGCCTTGCCAACTTCCGCGATCATTTCCAGGATGATGTGCGTGCGCTGCTGGCGGGTGATGTCGCGGTAAAGCCACAAATAGCCGTAGAGGATCTCTCCCTCCTGGATGGGGAAGAAATCCCGCGAAAGATAGCGGCCGGCTCGGCTCGTAAAGAGTTCCTCAGGGGCGGGTTTTCTCAAGGTCAGCGCGGAGCGGATCGACTCAATGAACCTTTCGGGCTCAGTGAAGAACTCGGCTTCTCGCAGCGTAAGCGCTTCGCGAGACAAGCCGCGAATGTCGGCCGCTTTGAGGCCAAACATTCTCTCGAAAGAGGGATTGGCGAAAGTCACCGCACCGTCTCGATCCTCGACCAGGACGGCGGCGTCCATATTCAGCAAAAGCGTCGAAAAGCGGGTGCGCTGGGCTTCGTGTTCCTTGGCAAGCGCGTCGAGCATTTGGTGGTTGGATTCCAGCAATTCCTCGCGGCCAACGGCCTGGGCAATGATCGAGAGCGAATCGCGCAGAGTACCCGTCAGCTGAAAGGGTTCTTTGAAAACCACGCAGAGAGAACCCACGGTCTCACCATTTACGGTGACTCCGTGCCCCACATAGGTCTTGAGGCCGTATTTCGAGATGTTTGGGTCGGTCTCTTTATAGCGGGTATCCAAGAGGTTCTCGACATACAGGAAATGATCGGCGCTTCGGATCACATCGAGGCAGAGATGTCCTTCTGCGCGATCGTGTGTCACATAGTCCGGGGGAGCCCGGAATTGAGCCTGAGCGACAAGCGTTTCCTTCTCAAGCCGGTTGTAAATCGCGAAATCAGCCTGAAAGATCTCCCCGGCGAGACCGGTGAGCCGATTGAGATTGTCCCGGTAGTCGTCGCCGAGAGCGAGCAAGGCGGCGTTGATCGTCTGGAGGTTCTTGCTCTGATCTGCCAAGGCTGATTCTGCAGCCATGCGGCGGGTGATGTCCTGCTCAATCGCCATGAATCCGGTGAGCATTCCCGCCGCGTCGCGGAGAGGCTGGCACTCGATATATAGCCAGATCGGCGCCGCCTCCCTGGTATAGTTCAGCATCGTTTCGCGGAAGCCTTCCCCTTTTCTGATAGCCTCGCGCATCCTCGCCGCCGCCTCGGCGTCGGTTTTCTCCCCGTGAAGAAACGCTTCCTGTTTCCGTCCCCGGGCCTCGTCGAGCGCGTGGCCGGTGATGCGAGTAAAACCTGCATTTACCCACTCGATGTCCCCTTGGGTGTCGGTGATGATCACCGCATTGCTCGTATTCTCCGCAACCAGCGCCAGCCGCTTGGACTCTTCGCGGCTCTGCGCGAGTTCGCCCTCGGTCTGCTTGCGCTGGGTGATGTCTTGCTTGACCGCGATGTAATGTGAAATCTTTCCGTTGGCATCACATAGCGGGGTGATCGTGGCGTCTTCCACATAGAGTACGCCGTCCTTGCGGCGGTTGATCAGCTCGCCGGACCAGACACGACCGTCGCTGATCGTGATCCACAAATTCCGGTAGAAATCGACGCTATGCTGGCCCGACTTTAAGATGCTCGGATTCTTCCCGATCGCCTCATCGGCGCTGTAACCGGTGAGACTCTCGAAAGCCGGGTTGACCCACTCGATTGTGCCCTCCGGCCTGGTGATCATCATGGCATTAGCTGCCGACTCAAGAGCGGCTCCCTGCAGGTTGAGCAGGTCGGACGCTTCCTTTCGTGCCGAGATATCAAGAGCAAACCCGGCTGCGCCGAACTTTTGCCCCTGCAGGCCGCGAGCGTTCGTTTTGCCACGGCATAGAACCCAGACCCAACGACCCGAAGCCCGGCCGACACGGAACTCGCATTCCAACACATCGATCGACCCATTCCACAGCGCCCGGAAGGAGTCACGGACGGCAACCTGGTCATCGGGATGCACATACCCCAGAAACTCTTCGAACCTGATCGGGCCCGGCGCGACGGGCGCTCCGACCAAACGCTGCCATTCCTTGTCCAGCACGATAGCCTGGCTGCCAATATCCATCTCCCAAGCCGCCAGATTCGCTCCTTGCAGGGACACGCGCAGTCGCTCTTCAGATGCAACCTGGCGGGCATGATTGCGTGACGTCACCTCGAGGAGCACAAACGAACCCACCGCCAAGAGGGCAAACATTAGCGTCGCAGCCATCGAACCCTGCCGCAAACGGGCAAGACGGTTTGCCCACTGAGCGGCATCGCGGTCCAGGCCAAGCACGACGGGCGAACCATCCACCATGGCCGAGGGCACGGGCGCAAAGCCGCTCACCCAAGTGCCCCAGACGTCCGTTTTTGGACCTGACGTAATTGCCTGCTTATGCCTAAACGAGGTTAGAATTTCACTAAACGCATCGTAGTAGATGTCTCCGGCCACCGATTCATCCCGGGATCCCACAGGTTCCGAGTCCGCCAGAAAAACGACCTGACCGTCCCTCATGATCATGAGGTATGCAAATCGATAACCGTCTCCGGAATGGGTCATCAGCCGGAGCAGTTCCTTGAGTTTCAAGTAGGCGGGCGTGCCCGCGTCGGAGGCTTTCCCCTCGAGCGCCGTCAGGCTTTCGGGGCTGATTCCCGCAGCGCCGAGCATCGCTTCTTGCGCCAACTGGTCACGCCAGGAAGTGTCGGCATTTTTTCTGATGAAATTCGCAATTGGCCAACCCACCCCGAGAATCACCGCGAGGACGACTCCGAAAATCAGTCCGCGGCTATAGGCAGCCCGGGGATCTACGTTGGACTCGCGTTCGCGTCGCGCGAGCCACGCCCCAAACAGGACAAAGACGCAGGCCGTGGTCAGCGCGAAGAACAGTGGAATACGAAGACCCCAGAAAACGGTGCCCTGTAGCGCGAACTCCGCACGCGCCGCTCCGGCATAAGCCGCTACCAAAGGGTCGAACAACGCGAGCAGCAAGAGCCCGGCTGCCAGGAATCGAGATCCACTCGATTGGTAGCCACGCCTTGGCCCGGATTTTCGGAGAATGGCTTTGGCCGCGAGGAGCAGAGCAGGCGTCCACATCAACCACCGCAGCCATTGTGACTCCGGACCTGGATGCAGAATGCAAAGCAGGACGCCCGCGCCAATGGGCAATGCCAGCCAGGCTTGAGGAACACGCCGCGCCGAGAGCCTCCACGCCGCGATCAAGGCGACCGAGGAGGAGACGAGAACGAGCACGTTTGGCATGCGGGCCCACAGCGGGGACACCGTTACCTCGCTGAAAATCAACGTCCACCCCTTCAAGAGAGCCGCAGCGAGGAAAAAAGCTCCCAGCCAACGCCAATTCCTCGCTTCCCGACCAACCCACCGAACCGGAAGAGAACAAGCGGTCGCGGTCAACAGAAGCAGGAATGTCCAGACAAAAAGGAGGTAGTCCATGCCGCTGGTCCAGCCCCTTACTGCGATGTGTTGGCAGGCCCCGGCTTCAAATGCGGATAGCGAGATTCTATCGCGACAATGGATAGCGACGTGGCTTCCAGCGCCATCTGTGCGTAACGCTCCGCAGCGTCCGCGGCGCAAGGCTGCGATTCCCAGGCGAGGAGCACTTTCTCCAATCGGCGCAGGGCGCAACTGGAGCAGTAACCCCTGATCCGATGGAGATGCGCTTTCAGGTTCTCGGGTTCGCCGCGGGCCGCCCCCATCAAGTCCGGCTCGATGCCTTTGCGCACCTCGCGCCAAACCTCCCGCTGCATCCGGGTGAGGTCCGGGTCCTCCTGTGGCGCAAAAAGCTCATCACCGAGGGCCTCGTCCACGAGCGGAATCTCGCAAGCTGTCGAAGCGGCCATTGACGGCATGATCCTAGAGTTTGTCAGGGCGGGAGCGCGGACGCAGCAACAAAAAAGCAATGCCTCTGGGCCGGTCGCTGCGAATGAACCGGACGAGGGGGTCCCTTAAGCGCCATTCAGCAGCTCACGCGCGCGGCGAATGAGTTCGCTGGGACTGAATGGCTTGGTGAGAAATGCCTCGACGTGGAGCCCGGCCGCGTCCTTTCGAATCGCCGTCTGATCGCGCGCGGTGAGCATAATGACGGGAACCGTGCGGCCAGATTCCTGAGCACGAATTTGACGGAGAGTTTCCACCCCGTCCATGCCCGGCATCGCGTAATCGAGCAGCACGAGATTTGGCTTGTTTGCCTTGAGATATTCCACAGCGTCGTCGCCGCGGGTGACACAGTGAATCGATGTAGAAACGGGCTTGAGGGCAAATTGCAGCAATCGCAGCATGTGGACCTCGTCATCAATCAGCAGAATTTGGTTCTTCACCCGCGCGGCGCTCTAGTTATTCCGAATGACGGCGACGAGCGTTCGGTCGTCGGTGGGCAAGGTGTGATTCGAGAAATAATCGACCGAATCCAAAACGCGTTGAACGACATCGCGGGCGGAGGTCGCCGGGGATTTATCAAGATCGCGCTTTATTCCGTCCACCTCGTAGAATTCTCCATCGGCGTCGCACGCTTCCGGGATGCCATCGGTATAGAGGAACAACATTTCGCCGACCTCAAAGGTCGAAAGGCGGGTCTGGTATTCGGTATCACTGAGGACACCGATCGGCAAACCCTGGGACTCCAGACATGATCGCGAGTGTCCCACGGCGCCGAGCAGCCCGGGGGGATGGCCCGCACTGGCTACGCGAATCTGTTCTCCATCCGGTGAAATCCAGGCGCAGGCGGCGGTGATAAACATGCCGAGCTGGACCAAGTCGGACGCCATCACCCGATTCACCACGGTCAGGAGGCGGCCGGGGTCGTCCGCGATGTCCAATTGCGCCCGGATATTCGTGCGGAACATATTCGCGAGGAGCGCCGCGGAAACACCTTTGCCCATGACGTCGGCGATGACCACGAACGTCGCGCCGCTGGGCAGAGAGATGAGGTCGAAGTAATCGCCGCCGGCCTTCAGCGCGGGCTGGCAGGTGCCGAAGGTATCGAGGTGTTCATTGAGCCTGAAGTTCTGCGGCATGAGCGACATTTGGATCTCCGCAGCGATCTCGAGTTCCCGCATGGCGCGCTGCTCGGTATCGCGGCGTTGTTGCAGTTCGCTCATCTTCGACACGATTCCGAGATACTCCCCGACGACGCGGGCGAGCTGCAATTGTGCGGCCGTGAAAAAACCGTCGGAAGCATTGCTCCGCGCAAGAACCAGCACGCCCCGCCTTTGGTTCTTGAAGAAGATTGGCGCCACGAAAGCCGCGCGCAGCTGTCCGCAAAGCGGATCGGATTTCTCGAGCATCGCGTCCTCGATGACCGTGGCTTCCTCTCCGGTGGCGAAGACCGATGTCTCGATGCCGGGAGAGCTCAATTCGATGGAAGGCTGCAGATCCAATTCAAGCGGACCGATCTGCCCCGCAAGGAGCAGGCTGTTCGAGCTGCTCGTGCGAACGTAGACGGTTTCGGCCCTTGTCAATGCGGAGAGCCTCTCGAGTGCGCGGTGCAGAAAAGAATCCATATCCCCCGTGCTGGCGACCAGCTCTCCAAGGCCGATGAGGGCGTTGATCATCTCGTAGCTGGCACAGACCTCTTCGGTCATCGAATTGAGCAGGCGCTCTTGAGAGCCAGGCTGATAATTCCATGGCACCGTTCCGAGCGACTTTCTCAGGATGAGGACGCGCATTGCGTCGGGGCGAGTGTCGTCGCTTCCGGCGGTCTCGGGCTGGATCGGAGACCGCTCGCGCCCCTCCGCTTCACGAGAACCCTCCGGCAAGAGGGCTTTCCCGCTCAACTCTTCCGGCTCCAAGGGTTCCACGATCTCGAGTTGCACTTCCACAGAATTTATCGTCAGGGAGATTTCCGCGAATCGATCGCGATTTGCGGCGCTGCTCTCCTCGATGGCAGTATTGACTGCTTTGGTGGCGGCCACTTGAAACTCGTCGAGGAATTTCTGATCGTGCACCCCCTGGTCCTCCAGGAAGCCGATGAGACGCGCGACGGACTCTGAGACATTCGCGGGTTGCGAAAAGATCAAGTGGAGGGAACAGGACGTTTGCAGCTTCATACGGTGGGGTTCTTTGGAATTGGCTAGCATGGAGCTTGACGGTGAGGATGCTGTCCAATCACTGCTCGAGTCGCGGGTGTCGGTCGCACTCCTCCGCATGCTTCGGAGCTCGCGCTGAGAACGATTGAAGGCCGCGGATTCAGAATCGCATCCGGCGTCTTTAGCCCAACAATGTCGGACGCCGTCGTCATCGCGTTGTTTTCCGTGCAACGATCAACGTTGCCGGATTTTCGATCATTGAGGCTGCGCGTTTGGCGAATCCGCTCGGCACGCTGCTACCATGTTCTCCAGCTGGGCGGAGGCGACGCATTTTTTTAGAATTGCTTAGCCGTAACTAAGTAATTCTCCTTACCTGCTGGGAGCGCTCAATCACATCTAATTGTGACAGGCCTGCACAAATAGGTGTCGAGCGAGTCCCAGCATTCGACGAACGGTCCGCCTGGAGGATAAGGGCGACGGGCGAGGGCCCCAATTCAGTGGAGCCCTTCGTCGAACCGGAATGCCGCAGAATTCGCTGAGACCCGAGGCTTTATTCAGGAATCATCCCGATACCCAAGCTGTAGCCCGCATGGCACTTTAAACTTGAAGTATCAAATGCGCGGGGCGGTCCGCCCGAAGCCGAGTCGATCGGGCGGGCCGCCGGGTCAAGCCCGGTGTCGCGCCTGCTCTCCCCGCCTTTGAGCGCCTTGCCGCGCTGAGGCGTCGACCCGCCTAAAGATTGCCCGTAACGAAAACGACGAGGGCGTTGGTCTCAGCGGGCTGGAATCTGACGAGGTTTCTCAGACGCACTCAAGATTGGATTCGGCGGGACCGGAAATGACCTCGCCTGTGGCCGTGAAACGCGAGCCGTGACACGGACAATCCCAAGTTCGCTCAACGCTATTCCACGCCACAACGCAGCCCAAATGCGGGCAGACAGCGGAAAGCATAGTGCGTTTCCCATGCTCATCGAGGTAGACCGCGCGTTTCTTGCCCTCGATGCGAGCAACTTTCCCCTCGCCACGACGGAGGTCCTTCGCCGGCTCCCCGGAGCTCGCCCAGTCTTTGATAAAATAAGCGGGGAAACCCTATTCTCGACCAGATACTCCCACATTCCCGCGATGGATTTGCGATTCGGCGCGAAGAGCTCCTTCCATGGGTGGGACTTTCCCGAAACAAGATCGCGGATCAACATGGCCGAGAATGTGCCAAGCGTCATCCCGTTCCCGGAAAAACCGGTCGCCAGAAACTGTCGGTCGGTCACTTCGCCAATATAGGTTACGCCGTCCGGTGTTTCGATCACCTGACCAGACCAGCGGTGCCAGCGGTGCCTGCGTCTGGCAGATGGAAAGTTCTCTTTCAGAAGGGCCTCCAAACGCTCGTAGCGCACGTCGGTTTCCTCTTCCTGGCCGGTTTTGTGGTCTTCTCCGCCGATGATTACCGAGCATGCGGAGTCGCTGCGATCAAAGCGAAAGTAGTGATAAGGGTCGTGGGTATCCCAAAAAATGGACTCGGCCACAGAATCGATTTCTGCCTCGATGGCATACGTGGAATAGGCTGCGAGCTTGGTCTGGAAAAGCGCCGCGCAAAAGGTGCCGCGTTCTCCTTGAATGGGCACATGAGTGGCGGCAACGAGAGTTTGGTACGCGATGACCCCGCCATTGGCATGAAGTTCACGCTTCTCGCCGTCGACGTCGCTCCCTGAACTTGAGAGGGTGAAAACTTCATCTGATTGGAAATCTCACAGCCGGACGTCGGAAAACGGGATCGCTTTCGATAAGATCGGCATCGAAGCCTAGTTCCGAGGCCAGTTCGGCGTCACGGTGCAATGACTCGCGCTCCTTCGCGGGATCTTTGTCGAGGGCAGCAAACAGATACCCCGGCACGCGCCTTGACTCACAATCGATCGCGAGTTCTTGAGCGATAGCTTCAATTTGTTCCATCGCCACTTGACCGGCCGACTAGAGCGCCCGCGCTGGCTGCCTCCCGACGCGGGAGACAATTTCCCCGAGGCGGAAATCAGTGACAAAGGTGAGGTGTGCGGTCGTCTGCGCCGTCTCGCCCCCACCAATGCTTCGTTGGTCGACCACGGCGACGCGACAACCTGTATTCTTGAGGAGTTACGCGGTGGTCAGTCCGGTGATTCCGCCGCCGACCACGACGACATCGACTGCCACGCGGCCTTCGAGCGTCGGGAAATCGGGCGCGGATGACGTGGAGAGCCAATGCGAGTGCTTTTTCATGACACCGGTCTGCCGCCCGTGACCCCGAGCACTTCACCGGTAATATAGGTGGAGTCCTGGGAGGCCAGGAAGACAAAAGCCGGGGCGAGTTCGGAGGGCTGGCCCGCCCGACCAATCGGGGTGTTTTTTCCGAATTCCTTCACTTTTTCTTTTGGCATCGTTGATGGAATCAGCGGTGTCCATATCGGTCCGGGAGCAACCGCGTTGACCCGCACGCCCTTCTCGATGGCCATGTCCGACAGAGCCTTGGTGAAGGTGACGATAGCGCCTTTGGTAGCGGCGTAGGCGAGCAGATTGGGACTGGGCTGATATGCCTGGATCGAGGCGACGTTGATGATCGAGCTTCCCGGCTGGAGATGCGGAATCGCCGCCTTGCACAGGTAAAACATCGCGTAAACATTGGTCTCAAAAGTGTATTTGAATTCCTTGCTCGTGAAATGCTGGATGTCGTCCTTGCTTCGCTGATGTGCGGCATTGTTGACCAGCACATCCAGACGACCAAGTTCAGCGACACATTGGTCAACCAAGGCAATGCAATGCCTCTCTTCGCTAATGTCGCCGGCAACGGTGATGCAGCGACGCCCCTCCTTCTCCACCATTTTCGCCGTGTCCTCGGCATCCTCATGCTCGCTCAGGTAGGAAATGAGCAGGTCCGCTCCTTCGCGCGCGAAAGCGATAGCAACTGCACGGCCGATTCCGCTGTCGCCGCCCGTAATAAGTGCCACCCGGTCTTTGAGCTTGTGGCTGCCTTTATACGATCTTTCCCCGTGGTCGGCTTTTGGGAACATGTCTCGCTCGGTTCCGGGCGGCTCCTGCTTCGGTTGCGGATAAGGAGGTTTAGGGTGCTTTGTCGGTGGAGTTTCAGTGCGCATGTCAATTCGTCCTCCACCGAATCGGCCGCCGGCCCGTCGCCGGATGGACTCGGAGCTTACCCGACACCGGTCCGTGTCGCGGCGCTGCGAAGAATTACCGAAAGAGCGCTCGCCCGCCCTATTTGCGCGAATTTCCTAGGGTCGCGACTTGAGACTTCCCTGGAGGAGCATCAAGACGGCAGCTTCCTCAGGGCGTAGACTCTTGATGTCTCTGGCTAATTTTTGCTCTGCGCACTTCCTGAGGCGCCTGACGAGCGTTCCATCAAGATAGGTATCCAGGATGACGGGATGGACATAGCAACGGCGGCAAATCGCCGGCGTGTTTCCGAGCATTCGGGCAACCGCCTCGACCGCTTCAACGATGTTGCGTTTCGCCTCCATCTTGGTGGAAAAGCGTTTAAATTCCTGAAAGGCTCGCGCCGCCAGGACAGTGCCCGCCCAGGTTCGGAAGTCTTTTGCCGTAAACTCTGCCCCGGCGATCTCGCGCAGATAGTCGTTGACGTCGTTTGATGAAACGCTCGCCGGAGAGCCCGTTTGGTCAACGTATTGGAATAACTCATAGCCTGGCAAATCCCGGCACCGTCGGACGATTTTCGCGAGCCTTGAATCCTCAAGCTTGATCACGTGGCTCTTTCCCGATTTTCCACGAAAGTAGAAGTTGATTTTTGAACCGGTCACGTTCACGTGCCGGTCACGTAGCGTCGTCAGGCCGTAGGAATCATTTGCTCGGGCGTACTCGGTGTTGCCAACGCGAATCAATGTTGTTTCGAGGAGACGGACGACCGTTGCCAGAACTTTCTCACGGGGGAGACCGCGCCTGGCGAGATCGCGGGTGACTCGGCGCCGGATTCTAGGCAGCGCTCGGCCAAAGGCGATCATGCGGTCATATTTGGTCGCATCCCGCACTCTTCGCCAATCTTCGTGGTAGCGAAACTGTTTGCGTCCCCGAGCATCGCGCCCGGTGGCCTGCAGGTGACCGTCTTCGCGGGGGCAAATCCAAACCGCCTCCCACGCCGGGGGAATGGCCAGGCGTCCTATTCGGTCGAGAAGAGAATTGTCCCGAACTTTTTTTCCACGGGCATCGATGTAGTCAAATCTCTGCTGACTTCGGCGCCGCCGCGTGATCCCTGGCATGCCGTCTGTGACATAGCGAAGGCTGGCTTCTCGCGCAGAAGCTTCCACGTCAGCAAAGGGCAAGCCGACATCCCGGCTGCCCGAACTTCGCGTCCTTTTCGAGCGCGGCTGGGAGTCGGGCGGCGACCTGTGACTAGAGGCAGACGTCACCAGTTCGGATTCGCGGCTACTTCTTTTTGGTGGGAAGCTTCTTGCGCTTGGTTTTCGCAACATCGCGAAGCTGCTTCTCCGTCATCGACTCCGCCATCTGCTTCGAGGCTCCCTTCAAACTGGTCTTCTTGACTTCGCCGCGCTTTGCCGCAAGAGCGGCGCCCGCGGCCATTTGCTGTTTCTTCGACTTAGCAGGCATATCCTTGCATCGATTGCCGAAATGATGGTGGTCGCCCGTGGCCGGACCGCTGGAAGGCGCGGGCACCCTCCGCATATCTGCGAGATACGGAAGGTGCCATTGGCTTGGGCAGTATAGGTGAGGCAGACACTCGATTTCGGCCGGGAACGGTCGTTTGCCGGAGTGGGCGCCGCCCGCGTTCGCCTTTTTTTCAGCGTGAGCGAATCAGGCGTGGGGCCTGCCTAACCGTCGTTGGATGCCACGACCAGATCAATACAGCCCGATGAACTTGAGGATTACTGCGATGACGACGATAACGCCGATGATGTAGAAGATGTTATAGCCCATGCAAGGCAATCGAATCTCACCCCCTCCATGCGCGTATGCCTTGATTGGGCGAAAAGTTTGTGATCTCGCGTTTGCCGGCGGGTTTGCGACTTTCAGTTGTTTCGTCGCGCGGCCCTCGCTATTCTCCGTGCCATGCGGCGGAGTTCCTTTCAATCCATTTATTCGCATGGATTTGTTCGAGCGGCGGTCTGCATTCCGCACGTGCGCGTGGCGGATCCGAGCTTCAATACCGAACGGATGCTTAGCCTCGCCCGGCGCGCTTCCGACATAGGCGCGGCCATTGCGCTTTTTCCCGAACTGGGGATTTCGGCTTACTCCAACGAGGATCTTTTCCATCAGGACGTTTTGCTCGACGCGACCAAAGCGGCGCTGAGCCGGGTGATCGACGAAAGCCAGCAGCTTTCGCCGGTGCTGCTCGTCGGTGCGCCGCTGCGCTTTGAGGGAAAACTTTTCAACTGCGCGCTGGTGATCTACCGAGGGCACTTGCTCGGCATCGTGCCAAAGACTTTTCTGCCGAACTATCGAGAGTTCTACGAAAAGCGGCAGTTCAATTCGGGCCGGAATGCGGTGGGGCGCGAGGTTCTCTTTCTCGGCCGCACGGTTCCCTTTGGCAACGACCTTGTTTTCGATGCAACGAACTACGATGACTTTTCAATCCATGTCGAGATCTGCGAGGATCTTTGGACCCCAATTCCGCCGAGCACGTATGCCGCGCTCGCGGGGGCTACCGTGTTGACGAACCTCTCCGCAAGCAACATCACTATCGGGAAAGCTGACTACCGGCGCGATCTCTGCGCTTCGCAGTCGGGTCGATGCATCGCCGCTTACCTCTACTCCGCGGCGGGACCGGGTGAATCGACCACCGATCTCGCCTGGGACGGGCACGCCATCATCTACGAAAATGACGAGCTGCTAGCTGAATCGGAGCGGTTTTCGTCGGCAGAGCAGATCGTCATTGCCGACATCGACCTGGAGCGACTCGCTCAAGACCGCATGCGCTTGACCAGCTTCAACGACGCCGTGGCCGATCATCGTGAGCGGGTGCGGGCAATCCGCCGGGTGTCCTTTGAGTTCCAGCCGCCTGAAGGCGATCTTCCGCTCAGGCGCAACGTCGAGCGTTTTCCATACGTTCCGAGCGATCCCGCCGCCCGGGACGAGCGTTGCTACGAGGCCTACAACATCCAGGTGCACTCGCTCATGAAACGGATGCAAAGCATTGGCGCCAAGCGCGTCGTCATCGGCGTCTCGGGCGGGCTGGATTCCACGCATGCGCTCATCGTCGCGGCGAAAACCATGGATCGGCTGGGATTCTCTCGTGCGGATATCCTGGGTTATACGATGCCAGGCTTCGCCACGAGCAGCATCACTTTAAGGAATGCGCATTCCCTGATGCAGGCCCTGCGCGTCACCGCGAGCGAAATAGACATCCGTCCAAGCTGCCTGCAGATGCTGCGCGACTTGGGCCATCCGTTCAGCAAAGGCGAGCGCGTCTACGACATCGCCTTCGAAAACGTGCAAGCCGGTGAGCGCACCTCGCATCTCTTTCGCCTGGCGAATTTTCACAATGGAATTGTCCTGGGGACGGGCGACTTGAGTGAACTCGCGCTGGGTTGGTGCACCTATGGCGTCGGCGATCACATGTCGCACTACAACGTGAATGCCTCCGTTCCGAAGACCCTGATTCAGCATCTGCTGCGCTGGGTGATCTCTTCGCGGCAGTTTGAAACCGAAGCGAACGAGGTCCTCCAATCGATTCTCGACACCGAGATTTCACCCGAGCTGGTGCCGCATGAAACCGACGATCAGAGCGAACCCGCGCAAAGCACCGAAGCCAAAGTCGGGCCTTATGACCTCCAGGACTTTAACATTTACTACGTGACCCGCTACGGGTTCCGCCCGAGCAAGGTGGCCTTTCTGAGCCAGCACGCATGGTCGGACAAGGCGCGTGGCCGCTGGCCCGATAGCTTGCCCGTCGGAAAGCACCGGGAGTACGACATCGCGGCCATTAAGAAGTGGCTCGACGTTTTCCTTTTCCGCTTTTTCAAGTTGAGCCAGTTCAAGCGTTCGTGCTTGCCGAATGGCCCGAAAGTCGGTTCCGGCGGCTCGCTCAGTCCGCGCGGCGACTGGCGTGCTCCCAGCGACTCCGAAGCCGAAGCCTGGCTGGAGGAACTCAGGCGCAACGTGCCCCAGTGAGCGGCGCCGCGTGCCGGAGCCGAATCAACGACCTGGCAAGGTCGCCAATCCCGGATGGAGCCTTGCTATTGCGCGGGCGGCGGCGTCGCGGGCGCCTGCGTCGCCGGAGTTGGAGAAGGAGCGGCGGGAGCCACGGTCGGAGCGGGCTTTTCGCATGCCGCAACGCTCACGATTCCAAGGGCAAGGCAAATGGCTTTTAGTATCTTCATGGAAACAATGGTTTTGAAGGAATCGTCGCGATCCTCGTTTCCGTGCTGGGTGATCTGCCTGATCGCGACGTCAGGGTAAGCACCCATATGCCGGCGAAATGTCGCCGAGGCCGGACGAAACCAATCGCCTCAATGCCCTGCGCTGAATGCTTGCCTCCTCGCCTGGGACCCCATTCTTGCGCGCCGTGGAACGCCCGGGAACGAGACGATCCTCGGCTATGAAGCGCGATGAAACGGCAGGAGTTTCGAGATTCGAACTGGCGAGTGTTGTCATATCCAGAAACTTGCGACTGGCTGACAAGTTGAGAGGGCGACGCGATTGACCTGAACGCTGCGCCCGGCTACATAGAGGTCCGTGTTGCGGGATCTGTGTCCGAGGGCCTTGCCCGCATGCCTTGGCTCTTTAAACACGGCACTCGTTTTCGGAAATGGCGACGAGATTTTATTGCAAAGGCAAGCTTGCATCGGTCGGTGCTTTGTTTCTTCCTGAGCGCGACGTTTTTTCTTCTGCTGCCATTTCGACCGTTAGCAGCGGACGCACCTGCGAGCCTTAAGGAGGCTTACGGTGGAATGTTTGATGTTGGTGTCGCTCTCCCCTTCGGGCAGAGGGTTTTCGTTTTGCGTTGGACGATTTCGGAGCCGGGTTTTCTTCGTTCACGTATTTGAAGGATCTTGTCGCAGACTATCTCAAGATTGATGGCAGCTTCGTCCGGGGTGCCGGAGGGGATCACATCAATTGGATCTTCGTCGAGATGATCAACGACATCGCGCATCGGCTAAATATTCGAAGCATCGCGGAATTCGTCGAGGATGAGTCCATGGCTGTCGCACTCCGCGAAATTGGTGTTGACTTGGCGCAGGGCGATTTTTTCGGCAAACCCTCCAGTTCTTGTTCATTCCCGGGACTTCGTGGCCCGAAAACGTTCCCGGCCTCGCCCGCCGGGCAAGGCGCGACGCTGGCTTGATCTTGGCTTTGCGTTCACCGATGACCGGCGCGATCCTGCTAATCAGATGCCGGGCCGAATCGAATCTTCTAATGGCCGCCCCGTTAACGTCCGGGCAGGGATAAGTCCTGGAAAGGCATACTTTTTTCCTTGCTGGCTGACACTGAAATGATTAGATCTCGGGCATGAGGAACATGCTTTCTCGATGCGCGATCTACGCGGGAATCGTCGCTATTCTATTGGCTGCGGGATGCGCGAGCCCGCAAACCCCAGGCACGACTGAGGCGGTTGCCGGACTCGCAAAGCGCAAGAACATCGCGCAACAATGGGCCACGGCGGTGAAAAGCGATTCCAATTTGGACGCGGCGACTGTGAAAACCGCACGGGCCAAATACATAGCGGCCGCTTCCGACAATAAGGGCTATCTGGACGCCGTGGGCAACGGCATCATCAACAACCAAAATATTGCGACGGATCCAGCTTACAAGGGCTTAGCGGAAAAAGCGGAACGCTCGACTGAGGAGTTCGTCGATTTCGCGAAGAACGCGACCGGTGCGCCGGAGGAACTGCGCTCCATGGGGGCGGCGGTCATCGCTGACGTGCTCGTCAATGCTGGCATCTCACTTTGGAAGGCTCATCGTGCGGAAACGCTGGCGCAGAGGCAAGCCACCGCCGATCGACTGATCAGCCAGAACAGCTGGGAGGATTGGGACAAGATCAAATAGCAGGCCGTCCGTGGCGGTGGTCGCAAGTCAATGGTTGCGAGGAAGCGCCGCCCGAAGTGAATCTTCGGGTTTTCGCAATGCAGGTTCGGTGGAAGCTTGGTGCAATGATGGTTGGAATGCGCGGTTGTGTATGAAATCCTTGTTCGGGATTTGGACATTCCAATGTTGTCGGGTTGCGGGCAAACTATTAAGACTTAGCCGCTGTCCTGATTTCGGGGAAGCGCGGCCGGGCCGACGAATGCTTTGCGATCGTTCGTCCGCGACGAGGCGCCCCTCGAGTTTCGCTAAGCCTCAACAATTCTTTTTCTCGTCGAAGCGGTCATCCTTTCCTTTGGCGATAACCCAACAGCGGGCGAATATGGCGGTCCGAAATCAAATTCTTGTGATTTTATGCGAGTCTTAAGAAAAGGCAGCAAGGGCAATGATGTTAAGCAATGGGAACTGTTCCTCCACGGGGGTGGTTTTATTTTTACCGAACTGCGCGACGGTGTCTTCGATACGGAGACCGAGAAGCTGACGAAGGAGTTTCAGAAGAAGAACAAACTCGTGGCCGACGGAATCGTGGGCAACGCGACTTTTGGCGTGGCGATGCAACAGGGCTTTGAAGCCGTCCCTTTTGTCGACGAACCGGAAGCAAAGTTTCCGGACAAGCCAAGTTTCGAACCGATCGTCGGCAACGTTAACCGAAACGCTCGCTTCGGTCCGCTACGTTTTCGGGCGGGTCCGGCGGGAGGCGGCTTCGGCAAGGAAACGATCACGATCACGAACGACTTCGAATCCTCCAAGATCGTCCGGATCGAAGTGCCCGAGCTGGTTGGGATCAAGGGCGCTGGCGCCCGCGGCCGGGTTCGCTTTCACCAGGCCTGTCTCGCGCAATTGGCAGGGCTTTGGAAAGCCTGGGACCGCAGAGACCTTCTCAAGCATATTCTCAGTTTTGACGGAGCCTACGCGCCGCGGTTTATTCGCTGCAGCGGCAAGACCTTGAGCAATCATGCGTTTGGGACGGCGTTTGACATCAACGCCGATCAGAATCCGCTGGGTGCGCAGCCCGCGCTGCCGGGGAGAAAGGGATGTCTTTTTGAGCTCGTCCCGATCGCCCATCACTTTGGTTTTTACTGGGGCGGGCATTTCTCGCGCCGTGACGGCATGCATTTCGAGATCGCCAAACGTTTTTCGGACGCCGAAGTTGCAGGGCTTCTCAAGACGTTCTGACCGAGCACAGGCTATGCGTATTCTTCGACTTGGCCTTGCGGGAGAAGATGTCCTTGCGTGGCAGGAGTTCCTTCGCGCGCAGGGCTTCGATCCGGGTATCAGCGACGGATTGTTCCAGGAGAAGACGAAGCAAGCGACGGTCGGCTTCCAATCCCGTCACCGTCTTACCCCGGACGGGATCGTGGGAAACCAGACTTTTACAAAGGCAATGACCCTGGGATACAAGCCCCTGCCCGATATTCGGGCAAGTGCGCCGAGCGACGAAGTCATGGAGATCGCGACGATCAGAGACGTCAAGATTTTCAAGCTCAAGAGCGGAGAGGCGGTTTTCTGCACGAGCCGCATGCACGTCGATGCCGATGGCTGCCCAAGCGCCTACAGGCAGGACAACGGAGGAATCGAACATCTGGGAAACGCGAAAACAAGGAACGGCTTACTGTCGCCCCATGTGCTCGTTTTCCGCGCCGGCAGACCGCATAAGCAAGGAAGCGCTGATCCGGCTCCCGGATTCTTCGTCAGCCAGACCAGCTTGCGTGATCCGGGGAAGGCGATCATCGATCCGACGAAATACGTCGATGCCCTTGAGGTTCCATACATTGTGCTTCCCGCCGGTAAACTGGGCGCCGGCCGTGTCGGCGATCTCGCGCTCGTCATAGACTTCGAAACGGGCAATCGTGTCAAAGCAGTCGTGGCGGATGCCGGTCCTGCCCGGGAAATGGGCGAGGCGTCAATCTTTTGCGCGGGACTGGCGATTGGGATGAAAATCGATGAGATCACGGCGACGGAAGCTCGACGAAGAGGCAGTTTCATCAACCCCAGGAGCGGTGGAACAAAAAAGACGCGCTTCCGCTACATTGTCTTTCCCCATACCAAGGTGACCTGGCCCAAAACTAATCAGGAGATTGCGGCTCTTGTGGACGGGGCCCTTGCGAGGCTGACCCCCGACCAGATTCTCGCCATTACGAACTAAATCGGTTTTCGTTTTCCGTCGACTCGGGCGAGTGATCGTTGCGGGGCATTCGCAAACAGGCTGGGCGATAGCGTTCCGCGATCTATCCAAAATGCGTTGCACTGTTCTGCATGAGGATCGCGCGTGCCGAGTGACCCGAGTACCCGGAAGCCTGCAACAGTAAATTTAGGCGTTGCTCTTACGTCGTGCGTGCGCGGGGTCAGTCGAAACCAATTGTAAACGATTACGGTGATCCCAGCCTCGGGTCTGGAATATCATGCCGCACCTGTCACTGGTTCATCGGCAATCTTGCCGCGATGTATCTACCAGGTTAAGCCAGGTCCGTTCCCGGGGCGTTCACGCCGGTCTGGTCGTCGAAATAGGCGATCCACTTTCGATACGGAACCTCCATCTTGACTTTGTCGATCGGTTCCTGGTGATGGGCACCGAAATTGGGGTAAAGGAAAGGGTCTTCACCCCGGCACTGCGCAGAGAATTGGCACAATTCTGAACCTCTGCGGCCAGGCGGGCAGACGTCCCGAGATCGTTGTCGATGGCGGGATTCGCCGTGCGACCGTACCTCTGTTGGCGCAATCAGGCGCAGACGGAGTTGTTCCGGGGTCGCTCATCCTCGGCGATCCGAATCCGTGTGCCGCGCTGAACTGGATCCACGCACAGGGAGTTAGACGAAACTAGTGCAGTGTATCCTTGAAACCGGCTACGAATTCGCTATGATTGCTTGATGGCATTCAAACGTCTGAAGTTGAGTCCGCCCGAACGTCGTGAACTTAGTCGCCGTCTGCGTTCGCGCAGCGTGCGTTGCGAGGATGCCCGCCGTGCCGATGTCATCTTGAGGAGTGCGCGCGGGCCGAGCGTGCGCGAGATCGCCGGCGCCTTGGGGTGCAGCACTTCGTATGTTCAGCGCTGGACCAAGCGGTTTCGCCAAACACGCTTGAGCGGTCTGGTCGCCCAGCACCGCGGGCGGAAGGCAAGAGCCAATGCCGCCGCTCTGGAGGCCAAAGTGTTGGAGTGGACCCGGCGCGGCCCCGATGACGGCAGCACTCACTGGAGCAGCCGTCGTCTGGCACGCAAACTCGGCATCGGGCACATGAGCGTCGCTCGCATCTGGAGGCGCCACGGGCTGCAACCTCATCGGCTGCGCCACTTCATGGCTTCCAACGATCCAGCTTTTGAAGCGAAAGCCGCCGACATCATTGGACTGTATCTGGCCCCGCCAGCCCATGCCGCGGTCTTCTGCGTGGACGAAAAGACCGCCATCCAGGCCCTCGACCGGCTCGATCCTGTGCTGCCGCTTTCGCCGGGACGGGCCGAGCGTCATGGGTTCGAGTATTTCCGTCACGGCACCCTCTCCCTTTATGCCGCCCTCGAGACCCGGAGCGGCCAGGTCATCGGAGGCACTGCCAGCCGCCACACCAGCCAGGAGTTTGTCCGCTTTCTCCAAGAGATCGTAACCACACAGCCCTCCGGCAAGGAAATCCACCTCATTGTGGACAACCTCTCCGCCCACAAAACCAAGCTCGTGGATCGCTTCCTTGCCGACCATCCAAACGTGTCGCTGCATTACACGCCCACTTATAGTTCCTGGCTCAACCAGGTCGAAAACTGGTTCTCCAAACTCCAGCGCCACGTTGTGGCCCGCGGAGTCTTCGAATCCGTTGCCGACCTGCGCCGCAAGCTCATGCGCTACATCAAAGCCTACAACAAGACTGCCACTCCCCTTCAATGGACTTACTCGAACCCAACCAATCGAATCGCAGCCATAATCGTGGGTCTGACGCTCGGGCAGACCGGGACGCAGCGGCAAGATGGGTTGGCTGCGCTCCAAGGCTTGAGTCTGGCTCTTCTCATCGACACAAAGCACGATGGCTTTCTCAGGCGGATTGAGATAGAGGCCCACAATATCGCGCACCTTCTCCACAAACATCGGATCCTTGCTCACCTTGAAGGAGTCCACCCTGTGGGGCTTGAGTCCAAAGGCGCGCCAAATTCGCAAGACCGAATGCTCGGAAATGCCTGCTTCCTTGGCCATTAGGCGGCTGCTCCAGTGCGTGCGAGCCCGCGGGGTCGTCTCCAGCGTCTTAGTGAGGATCTCCTCGACTTTCTTGTCGCCGATGCTTCGCGGAGCCCCGCTGCGGGGTGCATCAACCAGCGCCTCGATCTTCTCGCGAGCATAACGGCTACGCCACTTGCCAACGGTGGGCAGAGAGACTCTTTCGCGCCGGGCAATCTCGGTGTTACTCAATCCCTCCGAGGCACCCAAAATGATCCTCGCACGCAGTGAATCGCGTTGGTTGGACTTGGGTCGACTGGCTATCAATGTAAGCTTCTCTCTCTCGGCAGGACTTAGAACAATCGTGGCGACGGGTCTTCCTATTGGCATTTAGCCTTTGTAAGCCCCACGATGCTGTTTTACAATGTATTTCTCTCTCAGTACACTAGAAGCATCTTTCACTCGACCTATTTTTTCAAGCTGCACTAATGGGGCACACCTCAGTATCGTATGGCCAAGCCATGGAATCGCCGCCGTTGAGGAACTAAACGCTTGCCGGTTAAAGGCGATGCAGGTCTGTGCGCATTGGGCGTTGGACGATGTGTTCCTGACTCGCACTTCTTCGAACGCCACATCCAGCTCATCGTGACGCAAGGAAAGTGGCCGATTCGCTGTTAGGGCAATTTCGCAGGCCACACGCCCGCGAGCGGGCAGGAATTCTTGCGGGCATGCCCGCGAGCGCCCCGGCGACAGCCTGACTCAGTGCCAGCAATTGCACATCCCGGTGTCAGTTGTTGTTAACGCGCACGACCCTGTGCACCCCGAGACCCTCGGTGAGAAATTGGCAGATGCCATCCTCGGCGCCGCGCTCTCTCGGATCACAAGGCCGAATCTGAAAGCCTTCTACCCACACGCTCAAGGCTTTTCTTAGTCAATTTTAGCAAAGAGTTTAGTCCGCGTGCTCATCGCTGAATCGGACTTATGGCGAAGCCGATCTCCCGACGCTGAGTATCAAGGCGACAAGGCAAAGATCGATTTCGACGGGAATGTTCTCTTCCGTGATTTGCGTTCGAAGACGGCCCTGAGGCTCCCGCGAGAATGGATCGATCTTCACGATTCAGAACTGAAGGGTGACTGGAGCTGGCTCGTGATGGTTAGCCCTTTGAGAAGGTGGCGTTGAGCGACCATTCTGGCGGTCGAGGCGCTGCCGTTCTTCAGAGACGCAGGCCACGCCGGGTGATACGGCGCTTGCACTTGGGGCACAGCCTGCCGGGGGCAATGGTTGACAGCGTCAACCTTCCTTAGGTCCTTCCAGACCGGTTCAGCACCGTGCGCCGCGGCGCGCAAGTTGCGCCGCCGAGGCTGGCGTTTGGTCTCAGAATCCTGGATCGGCCGTATGTGTCGGGACACCTGGCACATGTTTGACATTAAGGCTTAGTTTTGCCACCCTCAAGTGCATGCAGACGCACGACTGCGGACCCACGTCGGGAAAGACCGACGGCGCTTCAATTCAGCGCAGGTGCGAGGGGTAGCGTCATGACGCCGGATGCCGCGAAATCGCAAACGGGATTGCGTTTCATCGACGCGTTCCTCCAGACGCCGTTTGCAGGCCTGATGCCGTGGATCGTGATGGCCCTGCTCTCTGGACCGGGTCGGTTCGAAGAATCGGTCGCCGCCGCGCTGGGGTTGTCGATTCTACTGATTTACTTCCGCCACAGGAGGGGCGGCTCTCTTAAACCGCTTGAGGTGTTTGAGGTTGGCTACTTCGGCGTGCTCGCCGCAATCGGCGTGCTCGCTTCGGAGAGCTTCACCGCCTGGCTTGAGAAGTGGTCTGGCGAGATCTCGAGCCTGGCACTGGCAGCCTTTGCGTTCGGCTCACTCCTCGTGCGAAACCCATTTACACTCCCATACGCCAAAGAGATGACGCCTAAGGAGTACTGGGATTCCCCCTTTTTCCTGCGCGTGAACCGCGTGATCAGTTTGGTTTGGGCTTTGTCGTTCACCGCGTCGGCGGCAGCCGGGCTGTATGGCGACGTGGTTCTCAATCAGCCCGACAACTTTTGGACGGCATGGATCATCCCGATCGCGGTCCTGCTGTTCGCCTTCTCGTTTAGCGAGTGGTACCCGGACGTGGTAACAACTGAAGTTCCGCGAGCGCCTGGCGAACCGCCCGAGATCGCGCCTCCGCTCACCAAATTGTTCGATTTCCTTCCGCCGTTTGTAACGGTCGTGGGCATCGCGATGTTGGTCACTGACAACGATCCCGCGTGGTTGGCTATAGCTTTGATTGTTGTTGGTGCCGCTGGTAGCGTTGCCCTTCAGCGCCTCGGCGGGCAGAGGCGAACCGATTGAACGGGGGAGCGCAAACCCGCATCGCCTCCGGGGGTCCGTGCGCGAATGTCGTGGAGAGGCTTATTACTTGCCATAGACACCGTCCCCTCGTTGCAATCGAAGAGATTGGCGTCAGTTCTTGTAGCCGCGTAGCGAGCGGCCTCAAATTTGACGCGTGATCGCCTGTCCTTGATGCGACTGAGTCCCGATGTGGGCTGCTCGTCGCTCCCGTACCAACGGTGGCGCTGATGTCGTTTGTGGTCATCTCGCAAGAGGAGCAATACTGGAGACCCGCTTCCCTTCGGACTTCTTGCCTCTAAGGGGCAATGCTTGTGAAAATGGCGCCGTCATTAAACCTTCGGCTGCCAGCCCACACCTGATGCAGCACACCGGCAAAGCACTCGTTTCGAAGACATCGAAGACTACAAAAACCGCATCGACAGTTCAAACCTCGACGTCGACGAAAACAGTATTCTGGTGCTGAAAAACGTAGGTCCCATCGGTTATCCGGGCATGCCAGAAGTGGGCAATATGTCCCTGCCGAAAAGCTGCTGGCCAAGGGCGTTCAGGACATGGTGCGGATCTCGGCCGGTCGCATGAGAGGCACGGGTTTTGGCGCCGTTGTTCTTCACGCTTCCCCGGAAGCGGCACTCGGTCGGAATTTTGCCGTGATTCAGGACGGTGACATCATCAGCCTGGATGTGCCCGGGCGTTCTCTGATCCTCCGGGTTTCATCACCAGGAGCCGATCGACAACGTCAAGATGGAGGTCCTCCATCGAAAGCGGATCGGATTGTCGCGGTTTCCGGCACTTTCAGCATGGCTCACCCGTTAGCCTCCGTCCGCCACGAAGGGGTTCAACGGCTGAGGAACGTCATCACATTGGCGGCGGCCGCCGACGTGCCGGCAGCCGGCACACTGCCGACATGTGGCGCGCTCACCCCGAAAACCGCTCGCCAGAGGCCTGGGAGGATTTGGTCGAGACCTTGACGCAAGCTCTCAGCGTGGCCGAAGCGAGAGGCGTGACGCTGGCGGTCGAGTCAGAACCCGCCAACGTAGTGGCCGACGCGAAGAGCGCGCGCGACTTGCTTGATACAATAGTAGCGCGCGCTTGAAGATCATTCTGGATCCCGCCAACCTCGCGCGTGCAGATGCGCCGAATGGCGACCGCAAGGGACTGTCAGAGGCCGTCGATCCTTTTAGCTGCCAAGGTCGTCCTGGTCCATGCCAGGCGTCCCGGTGACCAGCTTGACCCAGTGCCAGCAATTGCGGATCCCAGTGTCAGGGCGTCGTTAACGCGCGGGACCCTGTGCACGCCGAGACCCTCGGCGAGCAATTGGCAGATGCCATACCCGGCGCCGCGCTCTCTCGCATCTCTTCGAAGGCTGAATCTGAAAGCCTTCACCAGGCCGATCTTACCCGCGCGCTCAAGACTTTTCTTAGTCAATTTTAGATAAGAGCTTATCCGCGAGCAACTGCGGAGTGTCTCTGTTGGTTTCGAACCGAGGTTCTCATCCTGTCGCAAAGTCGGGGCGACAGGATTGTCCCGCCTGGCGGCGGGCTCTGCGAATTGGGCTTCGCCTCTCACGTGGCGCTTGCGCGCGGGCAGTCGAACTCGAAGCCCGCGCGTAATAATCAAGGGCTGGCAGCGCGAGACTCACACAGTTCAACGATCGTCGATTCCGACTTGCAGCGGGTCATTGACGCATGGCGCGATCTGCCGGAAAATCTCAACGCGGCTATACTCGCCATCGCTGGCCCGGGTTGAAATCAGCCGCGCTCTTCCTTAGACGAAGTTAGCTACGCGCCGATAATTTCGTTCAATCCCTCAATCACTTGCTCCAGTTCCTCAACCGAAATGCGCCCGAGCTTCTTGCCGAGCCGCTTCACCGAAAGTGCCCTAATCTGGCTGATTTTCACCCATGAACGCTTAGGCAGGTTTGCCCCGGTCCATTCCAGCGTCAGCGGAAAGCCAGCTCGCGGTTCCTGGCTCGTCAGAGCGCACGCAATCACCGTCCCGGACCGCCCGTTAAAAACATCCTGGCTCAGCACGAGGACCGGACGCCGGCCGGATTCCTCGTGACCTTGGGTCGGATCAAGCTCGGCCCAGACGACATCGCCCCTCAATACTCTGGCCATTCTGAGGCGTCTTTCCGGATGCCTTCCTCAGCCAGTTGCTGCTCTTCAGCCGGAAGGAGCTTCGCGCACTCCCGCGCAAGGCGGCCACGTTCCATGCGGGCGAGCTTCTCGGCGACAGCCTTCTGAATCGCTTCGCTCCGGCTGCGAAAGACTTCGCGCGCGACCAGGCTGTCCACCCGCCGAAGCAACCGGTCATCAATGGAAATTGCGACTTTCGCAACACTCATTGTTGTAGCAGTACCATCAGTATGACTAACGTCAAGGAAGCGATGAGCTCATCGGATGACTCCGGGTCTGGCATGATATCCAAAAATCGCATAATCACTTGTTAGGTGACCCAATATGCAAAACCAAAAGACAACCAGCAATTTCACCATGAACGCTCCCATGAATCCAAACAAAGCACTTTGGGAAAAAGGTGACTTCACGCGCATTGCCGAGAGCATGCGAGAAAGCGGAGAGGCGCTGATTCAGCGCCTTGGCATTTCCGACGGCCTCAAGGTTCTGGATCTTGGCTGTGGCGATGGCACGACGGCCATCCCCGCGGCGAAACTCGGGGCAGAGGTGCTTGGCATTGATGTCGCGAGCAACCTGGTTGCGGCTGGGAACAAGCGGGCCAGGGAGCTTGGCCTAGCCAACTGCCGGTTCCAGGAAGGCGATGCAGCGAATCTGCATCAAGTGCCGGATCAAGCGTTTGATCTCGTTGTGAGCATCTTTGGCGCGATGTTTGCGTCCAAGCCGGTTGACGTGGCCAAAGAGATGGTCCGCGTGACCCGGCCCGGGGGCCGAATCATTATGGGGAACTGGATTCCCAATGATCCGACGCTGGTGGCGCAAATTTTGAAGATCAGTTCCGCCTACACGCCGCCACCGCCGGAAGGCTTCGTTAGCCCCATGACATGGGGGATTGAGAGCAATGTGATCGAGCGATTTGCCGGCGCGGGAGTTCCGGCAGAGAAGATCTCCTTCGCCCGGGACAGCTTTACGTTTATCTATTCCGGGACCCCCGTGGCCCTCCTGGATGAATTCCGAAAATATTACGGGCCGACCATGAATGCCTTCGAAGCGGCGGAAAAGAACGGCCAAGCCGCTGATCTGCAGAAAGAGCTGGAAGAATTGTTCAACCACCAAAACCAAAGCCCGCACAAGGATGCCACGTCCATTCCTGCGACCTTCTTGCGCGTCACTGTTGCGCTTTGAAAGAGTTCCAGTGGCAGGGAAAGTAACGCTTCAACAACCTAACGGGGCCTTCGCTATGTTTAGGATCTCATTAGAAAAAAAACCGTTACGAGCCCTGAAACGATCAGTGCGATAGCCCAAGCGAGATCGAAATTGAACCATGCCCGTTGCAGGATGCGTATGCCCAATTTCTCGTAGACGATCACCGCGACGAGACCGGCGACTAACAGGTGCCCGAGCGTATGAACGATTACGGCGGCCGTTGCCAGCCAGGGATGATTCAAGAGATCGAGATCCGGACCATGGTTGGAATGCGCGCCAGTCGCCTTATGCGCGGCTTCCTGAGGCGTGGTGCCCAGAAACACTGGCACGAGCATCAGTCCCGCACCGTGTGCAGAGGCCATCAAGAACGACCAGAATGTCAGATCGCGAAAGCCGACCCGCATCCCCACCCAGCGGGGATGCCGTGCTCGAAGAAGACGATAGACTCCGAAACCGACGAGTACGACCGCTGCGGACCAACTCAGTGCGGCATGCGGAATCGTTGCATGGATCACTGCGACAAGCGCAACGATGACTCCCACCGAAAGCGCATGGCCCACGGCAATTGGCGGTAGAGCTCTCCACACGGCAGACCGCTGACGCTCCTGCAATCCGAGAGCCACGGCAAAGAGCCAACCCATCCCGGGATTTATGCCATGAAAGGCGCCGAGCCCAAGCAGCGCCAGCCACGGCCAGGCTTCGCTCACGGATAGCAGAACGAATCGGATGATGAGTCGCCGCCTTCAAGCCGGATCTGATGAACGCGGTAATCGTCCGACTGCATGAAAAATTTCGTATCGAATGCGATGCCGCCCTCTGGCGCGGCATCGAGTTTCACCATCCAGCTCCCGACGCCCGCTGGATAGAACTGTTCATCCCATGCGGAGTAGAGGGAATTGGTGAAATAGACGCGCTTGCCGTCGCGACTGACTTCGACCATCTGCGGGCCGCCGCGAAGCGGCTTGTCGGGTTCAGCAGGATGTGGCGTCTGTCGAACAATGCCGCCGATGTGAACCGAGCCCGTTTTCTTTGGATGAAAAGGATCGGATACGTCGTACTGGAGAAATTCCCCTGTGCCCCAGCAGGAGACGTATAGAAACCGATCGTCCAAGGAGAGATCGATGTCGGTGACCAGAGGAGGCACTGCTTTGAAGCTTTGCAGCAATGGGGGGAGTTTTTCAGGATCAGCCGGCTCGGCGGGAATTTCTATGACTTTCTGTACTTGCCATGACCCGTTTTGTCTGTGCCAGAGCCAAATCGAGGCGCTGAGATCCTTGAGCGAGACGACCACACCCGCAAATCCATAGGTCTTCGTCGGATCATGCGCAGGCCGCATCTCGAGGACCATCTGGTGCTCCTTGCCCAGATCAAGCGCCTGGACATGACGCCTCTTGCGCAGATCCCAAACGTGCATCTGATGGCCGTAGCGGCTTTGCAATAGGTCCTCCGGCACAACGCCGTTCTCGATCTGGCGCGGGGTGCCCCATTCACTGGTCAGCAGAGTGTCTTGAGTGATATGCCACCAAAAGTCGTAACCCAAATATTGCGGGCCGCGGTCCATCTCCCATTTTCCCAGAACCTCAAAGGTCAAGTGATCTAGAAGGAAAATGCCAGCAGGTCCATTTCCGTCCGGAGCGCCCAAGGCGCTGACATAGAGCCCCTCCGGTCCGCAATGGACCGTATGGGGGCGTGAATAACCCGTACGCGTAAAGATCTCCTCAGGTTCGATGACCTTTACGATCGACGGGTTTCGCGGATCAGGTTTGATATCCAGGATGTGGATCCGCGAAGAGCGGAGGCCCGGCACGACCAGGTAGCGTCGCTCGATATGCGGATGTGGCGCGTATGGACACAACGCCGAACTGCATGCATTCCAGCCGAAGTGATGCAATTCGTCACCAGCGTTCGGAAGGACGGTTTGACCGACGCGCTTGCCATAGCTGGCTGACGCCGGGTCGACATCGATTACCAGCATCGCGTCGTTAAGTGTCCCGCCGGGTGGATTGAGCGCGGCGACATAGGCGAGCTTCTCGGGAGGCGCCTGCATCGCAAGGCGAGGTGAGGGGTAGAAGGTGGGGTCGGGTCTCAGTAATGCCATGAGGGGGGGACCTTTGCTCCTAACCTCGCACCGCCCGGTTCCCTGTCAATTGCCAAGGCGGATGGAGAACTCAAGAAACGGAAATTTTTCGATTCCAAAGCGCTGCGAGGGCGCAGCAAGGCGGAGTGTCTGCGTTCCTGGCTCAATATGGCCGAGCGCTTCTTCGCCCGTTTCACCACAGAGGCCATTCGCCGTGGATGACGCAGCAGCCAGCGATGGAGTCCCCTGCGGAGATCGAGGGATCGCTTGCAGGCAGTGACTCAGGGAACCCGCACGGCAAGTTTGGCCGTTATCCGGAATACGCCAATTCCTGATACCCGATGCAGTCGTTACAAGCGTCCCAGCATGCTCAGCCGCTCTGCTCGACATGCGTTGGTAAACTCGTGCCACGGATCGGAGGCCCCCCAAAGTCGCTGGAATTCTTCAAAGGTCATCGGAGGGCGCTTGTAAGAGTCGACGATGTCGTTGGCAACTTTCTCGGCCGACGTTAGGACGGCTTGGCTGCTGATCATCCGGATGCGGCCGACAAGCGAATACATAGTGATTAGCGAACTCTGGTTGGGCGCGTCGTCGATGGTTCGATTAATCGAGTCGAAATAGAGGTTCCCCACTTCCTTGAGGAATTCGGTGTAAAGCTGTTCGCGATTCGCCACGTCCTTCGCCAGGATATCACGGCGCATCGCGAAGCGCTGATTGAGGAACGTCGTCAGGAAAGTGGCAAGACCGCCGACGGTCGTCCCGAGGATGGCAGAAAAGGCGGCGATGATCGAACTATCCATGGGCGACTGGGAGCTTGCTTTTTCTGAGGGTTGCTTTCGTTAGGCAACAAATGGTTCTCATCGAATCTCACGGACAGCCGCAAGAAGGAAATCTCAGAGTGGATTGCGAGGTCGCCTAAAAAACCTCAACGTCACGGTGTCACTCGTTCACGGGGATAAGAATTGGTACACCTTTGTTTTTGACCAGAAAGACGACCATTTTGGCGGGTTTCGTGTCGCTGGCATTTCTTCCGACGAGGTGAACGCCCTCAGGATCCTCGTAGAACGTTTCCCCTGGACGGAGGGTCACTTCTTTTTCACCTTTCATCTGCATCACGACCGAGCCCTCCAGAACATAGACGAAGGCGCTGGCGTTGTGACGATGCACCGGGTCGGCGCCGCCTGGCGGATAGTCCACCGTGATCATGGTGACCTCCTTGCTTGGAAAGTTGATCAAGTCTTTGGTCACGAGTTCTGTGACTTTAACCTGATCGGCTGCCTGTGCCTGAACAACGGTACTGGAGAGCAGCATGGCACCTGTGAGCGTCGTTGTAACAAGGCTTAAACAACAGTGAGTCTTCATAAGTTTGGTCCAAGATGTTGGATTTTGCGGTTTCATTTTTTGGCAGAGGTCTTCAGCCATTCGTCGAAATGAGTTGCGGCGATGTGGACGCCTTCGCCCGGTGTGAGCGATTGGTCGTTTAATTCCGCTCCGAAGTAGGGTGCTTTCGGATCGCTGATGACCTCCCGAGGGTCATTGGTTTCCTTCAAAAATCGACGTACAAGGTTGTCGAGGCCGATTTTGGCCGGCCCCGCCACCTCGACAATGCCGTTGACCGGATCTGCGAGCGCGGCATCGCTGACCGCACGGGCGACGTCCTCCGACGCGATAGGTTGGAGAAGGGCCGTCGAGAGTCGAATCGCCTGTCCCTCGGTGCTGGCATGCACGATGCCGCCGACGAATTCGAAAAACTGGGTTGCGCGGACGATCGTGTAAGGGATTGAGGATGCCGTGATGAGATTCTCCTGCGCCATTTTCCCCCGGAAGTAGCCGCTCGCGAGCATGCGGTCTGTGCCGACCACTGAGAGCGCGACGTGATGACGAACTCCGGCTTTCTGCTCCGCCGCGACAAGATTGCGCCCCGCGGTTTGGAAGAAGTGCAAAACTGCGCTGTCCTCAAATGAAGGAGAGTTTGCCACATCCACCACAACGGCGGTGCCGACGAGTGCGGCGTCTAAGCCCTCACCCGTGAGAGTGTTTACGCCAGAGGATGGCGAGGCAGCGACGACCTCATGCCCTGCCTGGCGAAGGTTGTTGACTACTTTTGTTCCGATGAGGCCAGTGCCTCCGATGACTGCGATTTTCATTTTGTTGGTTCCGGTTGAGTTTGGCCGCGGGAACGCCCGCGATCGAGTTGCTTGGAAAGCTTCATCACTAATCCTAGCGAGCGCCTCCGCCCGCCCGGATGGTTTCTCCGGTGACCCAGGAGGATGAGTCGGAGGCCAGAAAGACGGCTACCGCGGCGATATCCTTGGGTTCACCCAGCCTGCCGAGGGGTGTTGTCGAGATGTAGTGCTTGACGTTCTCCTCGGCGAGAAGGCCCTCCGCTTGGGTGCCTTCGCTGCGGGTATAGCCTGGCGCGATGGCATTGACTCGAATCCTGCGTGCTCCAAGTTCCGCCGACAGACCTTGGGTAAGATTCTCGACGGCGGCCTTGGTTGCGGAATAGAGGACTCCGTCAGGCATGGAATGGCTGCCGGCGAGGGAGCTGATATTGATAATTCGGCCCTCCTCGAAGCCGAATTGCTTGATCGCCTCCTGAATGGTCAGAATCGGCCCAAGCACGTTCGTGGAGAATTGGCGACTGAATTCCGCAACGGAGATAAACTCGAAAGATTCCAATTTGAAGACTCCGGCGTTGTTTACCAGGATGTCAAGGTGTCCAAATGCTGCCTTGGTCTCCGCGAAGAGGCGTTTGACGTCTTCTGGATTGGAGACGCTTGCCTGGATGGCAATGGCGTTGCCGCCAGCGTCCGCTATGTCGGCCAGCACGCGGTCGGCGCCTTCCTTGCTTGATGAATAATTTACGACGACAGTAGCGCCTTCCGCGGAGAAGGCCTTTGCGATGCCAGCCCCGAGTCCCTTCGATGCGCCTGTAATGATGGCTACTTTGCGTGCGAGTGCGTTCATGAGTCTTATTGGCTGTTCTAGGTAGGGTGTGTTGAGCCGGTCATTGTTTAGGGGCCCCTTATTTCAGATATCTTTTCGGCATTTCGGCGGTCTGATGCAGAGCGTCACGCACCGCCCAACAGCGAGGCAGCGTGGAAGATCACTTGCTCGCGCGCATTGCACTCGAAAATGCCGTCGAGCTTCAGCAGGCCAGTCATTCTATGCGGGACATTTGCCATGTTGACCTCGGCCTCGGGCAGCAATTCGTCGAAAGACAGGATTATCCGATCGCCTCCTCGCTTGATCGCCTTCTCGCGATCGTACTCGTTGATCAAGAAATTTTGCAGGGACGTCAATAGAAAGGTGCGCAGTCGCCCCTTTTCGCGATCAGCGCGCTCCAATGTATTTCTCTCGAACAGATAGAGAAAAAAAGCCTGCACGAGGTCCTGTGCATCAGCGGGAGCATAGCGGCGATGACGCAAAAAGGCATAGAGTGGCGGCCAATAGGTTTCGCAAAGGGCCGAAAGCGCCTGTTGGGCCGATTCGGACGACTCGGTCTGCCCCGCACGCAAGACGAGAGTCCAATGCGTCGTTTGAAACGGGGCACCGCCCTCCTGCAGGGTACCAGGAACCGGCTTCACTGACTTGGAATCTCGGCTCAGGTTCGGAGCTTGACAACTGAAATGGTCGAAGCCTGCGAGCGGACCCCATGTGTTTCGAACTGCGCTATTTTGGGGCCGGAGGGAGACCCGCACCGACGGCTCCATCCTTCAAAAATGTGCGTTGGGATAATCATTTTCCTTGTGCCACTCTTCCGTTGCTCCGAAGTACTCACCGGACTCCAACGGGGCGAGTTCGCGGCATTGGAATGGGAGCGTTGCTCTCAGCGAAGAAAGGCCATTTCTCAAGGCCCGTGCCTCGACGACTAAGGGTCAGCGCGCTGACTGCCACTCGCTGCGGCACACACTGGCGACAAATTTAGCCCTCGCCGGAACTCCGCCTCGTGTTGCCATGGGGATCATGCGACACAGCGATATGCGCCTGACCGCGAAAACGCATACAGACGCCGGATGCTGGCAGTCTGAGATAAGGTCGCCAAATCTCCGGTCTTTAATACCGCTTACCTGGTTACCTGGTTAGAGATTCACGAATAGACTCACAAAATTTTGGTCCAGACGAGTCATACGCTGTCCGTCCACGTAGAAGATCGCGAAGCTGATCGAAATACAACCTACTTATAAAAAACAATTTACAAATTACATATCCGGGCGGGGCGCGACCAGTCAAGAAAACGCGAATTGGTCGGGGCGACAGGATTATCCCGCCTCTGGCGGGCTCTGCGAATTTGGCTTCGCCTCTCACGTTGCGCTTGCGCGCGGGCAGTCGAACCAAGGGTTCTCATCCTGTCGCAAAGATCGGGGCGACAGGATTCGAACTCGAAGCCCGCGCCTCACAATCAGATGGTTACAACGAATGACTCACAAGGAGACTCACAAAGCTCAAAGATCTTCGATTCCGACTTGCAGCGGGTCATTAACGCATGGCGCGATCTCCCGACAAACCTCAAGGCTGCGATCATCTCAATCGTCGGCCCGAATTCTCTCTCACACCGGCAATTATTTGGCAGAAACATTTCGGAGGCCTAAAAGGACGCGATGCCAGAAATCTCCCGCTTTTTCGGAATCATCGTTCGGATGTATTACGATGACCACCCACCTCCCCACATCCACGCCGAGTATCAAGGCAACAAGGCAAAGATCGATTTCGGCGGGAATGTTCTCCTGGGTGATTTGCGTTCGAAGACGGCCTTGAGGCTGGTGAGGGAATGGATCGATCTACACGACTCAGAACTGCGGCGAGACTGGGAACTGGCTAGCGATGGCAAGCCCCTTGAGAAGGTGGCGCCGCTGGAATAGAATGCCTGCATGTGGAGGATGAATGATATTCGGAGTGCCCGATACGTTCGAGATTACGTAGTGCACCTCGAGTTTGACGATGGCCTCGAAGGGGAAGTCGATCTTTCATCGTACCTCGGGAAGGGGCCTATTTTCGCTCCTTTGGCCGAACTGTCGTATTTCAAGCAATTTACCTTGGAGGGAGGAACCCTCGCTTGGCCGAACGGAGCAGATATCGCGCCCGAGCGGCTCTACGAAATGACGGAAAATGCGAGCCGCGCGATCGAGCGAACGCGCTGACGCATGCCGCTATCGGCCGTCGCCGTCCGATCTTGCTCCAGCCGACTCCGGGCCTGCTCGGGATACTTCGCCGCTCGCAATTTGAGTCGGGAACCTCTTGCCACGGCACGCCGTTTTTCTTCAATTTTTGCCCTTGGGAGGCGATCCCACACAAGAAGTTGGGAGTGCAGCAGCCTCTTCCCTCTCCCCCAAATGAAAAGCGCGTCGCCGAAGAATACGTTACGCTTCGATGAGCATTCTTATGGCCACAATGGCTCAGTCAATGCCGCAGTCTAGTCTGCTGACGACACTGATCGTGTTTCCAATGCACAAAATGCTATCTGCTGGTGTCACGCCACGGGAGAGCATGCCCAGGTTCGTGCAGGACGAAATGTTACGGGCACCCACCACTCATTTCGTCTCCGCCTCTCAGGTCAGTCTCTTTCGTGGCGGGTATTGACATGATCTGGCATCAAATGCGCGCCCGTTCAGCTATTGCCGCAGCATTTTTCACCATTGCATTGCTGCGGTTCCGCAAAACCGTCGTTCAAACGGCGTGATGGCTTTTTGTGAGAGCGACGCAAAAGACCAATCGCTTTTCACGGGCAAGCGAGTGCCGCATCGCCTTACGGATTAAGAAAAGTCAAACTCATATTCTTCTTGCCGTCGCGCTCGCCGCGCTCGGTGCTTGCGGGCCATTGGCGGAGGTAAGCAAAACTGAGCCAAAGCTAGGCGCGCAATATGGAACAATTGCCGAGCTTCGCCGCGCTGAGCAGGCGATCGCCGACGCCCAGAAGTTAAAGCGCACCGATCCAAATAGAGCGGTTGGCTTTTATCTGTGTGGGCTTGAAGCAGCAGCGAAAGAACTGTGGAAAAACCCCAGGGATCGGCTGGCTCTGCGTGATTACAACTTCGCCTTATCCCGCGTGTTTTCGATAATTCGAGACGCTCACCTCGACCCTTGGACGCGTCCGTTACACGTGCCGGCACCTGATGGCGGCGAATATGTTCTCACCCAGCGCCCAGCTGCGAACCGGCTCTGGAAACCACAGGAATTCGACCTGATTCCTGCCGACGAACTTAATGTGCGTGGCAAATTTGTCGTTCCTCGCGTGACTCGTCAGGGTATTGGCGCGTCATTGGTCGCCGTTCGCACCCAGCAAGCTCCAAGGATTCGACAACGCTTTGTTCCGCCGCGTATCTACCTGGCTGTGACGGCGGTGGCCCATTTGAGCGGGCGCAAGTACGAAATCGAATTCATCGATCCACTTTCCATGGAAACCGCAACCCTATCAGGTCGAAGTCTACCATCCGGCGCGGACTTTACAGCCCCATTGGCCCTGGGTCTGTCCCGCGAACGGCCTGAGAAGATCGGTCTGCCGGCGATGCTCGACCCGGAGAGATTCGCCAGCACGGCCCGTCTCACGCAAGTCCAACCGTACGATCCCAAAAAGATCCCCGTGCTCTTTGTTCACGGTCTTCAGAGCACGCCGGTGACTTGGGTCCCACTGGTGAACACGATCTGGGCTGATCCTATCCTGCGCCGGAACTATCAGGTCTGGGTATTCAGCTACCCAAGCGGCTATCCCATACCATACTCAGCGTTGCTGCTCCGACGCGAGCTCGACACCCTAAACAAAACCTTCCCGAATCACCGCCAGATTGTTTTGGTCGGCCATAGCATGGGCGGCATTCTTAGCCGCCTTATGATCACTGACTCCAGCGGTGACAAAGTTTGGCGCTACTTCTTCGGCACATTGCCGGCGCAAACCAAACTCTCTCCGGAAAGTAAGGCGTTGGTCAGGGAGGCCTTGGTCTTTAAACGTCGGCGCGATGTGGCGCGGGTTATTTTCATCTCTACGCCACATCGCGGTAGCTTGATCGCAGGAAGTCCGATCGGTCGAATCGCATCGGGCATGATTCGTAAGTCGGTAGAATTTGTAAGGCTGGGCCCCGAGATTTTACAGGCATCCGTTGTTCAGGAGGACCCAGCGGTCATGAAACTAAAACGAATGCCAAACAGCATCGACACACTTTCGCCTAACGACCCTTTCGTGAAAATCATGAACGCGCTCCCATTGGCGAAAGGCGTTCCCTATCATTCTATCATCGGTGACCGTGGCCGCGGAGATACGCCCAACAGCAGCGATGGTGTCGTCCCGTATTGGAGCTCGCATGTCGGCGGAGCCAAATCCGAGAAGATTGTGCCGTCTGATCACGGCGCAGATCAGAATCCCGAAGGGATCGCCGAGGTCGTTAGAATCCTTAAGGAACACATCGAAAGCAAAGGCTCAGTGACGAAAAGGCAGCCAAGGATTTCCAGACAGGGAATGCTGGATGTTTCAGCTCCGCGATAGGTTGTTCGCTGGCACCGCTCACGAGATGGCCCACCGAAAAGGTCCAAGAGTCAATTTTTTCGAAATAAGGCCTCCTACAGAGAGATTTTCAGATAGACCAAAGTGTAGTAGACTTGTTTTCGCACAGAGCAGAAGACGGCAAAATGGGCGCTCAGCGAGCTGCTCGAGAAGGCAATCCATCCATGAACTCTGCAGCAAGAATCGGTTCGAGCTTTCCCCTGGGTGCAACGATTACTGATGGAGGCGCCAATTTCAGCCTCTTCTCTCGGGGCGCCACGGGCGTCGAATTGCTTTTCTTTGACAACGAGAGCGACGCTCGGCCATCACGCGTCATTCCCATCGACCCTGCGGCAAACCGCACCTATCATTATTGGCACGTGTTCGTTCCCGGTGTGGAGCCAGGACAAATTTACGGCTACCGTGTCCAGGGAGCCTCAGATCCCTCGAAGGGAATGCGATTTGATCCCACCAAGGTACTCCTCGATCCATACGGTCGCGGTGTGGTTGTGCCTTGGAACTACAGCCGCGATTCGGCCCGCCAGGTGGGTGATAACGCCGCGACCGCCATGAAAAGTGTCGTG
>CAVSXN010000026.1:0-83681 GCA_963731945.1 uncultured Verrucomicrobiae bacterium
CACAAGACGCATCATTTCAAACGATGCAAGCGGCGGCACTCCGGGTCAGCGACATCATCAAGACCGATCCTGCAGTCTCGGCGGTGGTTACCGGCGTCGGCGGCACTGGTCCCGCCAGCGCTGCGACGAACAGCGGTTTTGTTTACGCTGCGCTCAAACCACTGGAGGAACGCAAAATCACCGCCAGCGAAGTGATTAATCGCCTACGTCCGAAGCTCGCCGCGGTTCGGGGCGCAATGGTGTTCCTGCAGGCCGGTCAGGATTTGCGCATCGGCGGGCGAGCGAGCAACGCGCAATACCAATACACGATCCAAAGCGAGAACCTGAATGACCTCGTGAAATGGGGACCAATCGTCCTCGCGGAGATACGGAAGCTGCATGGCTTCACCGACGTCAATACCGACCAGCAGAATGCCGGCTTGCAAGCTTCGCTCACCTACGACCGCCAGACGGCTGCACGTCTGGGCATCTCAGCGCAACTCATCGATGACACGCTCTATGATGCCTTCGGCCAGCGACAGGTCTCCACGATTTTTACCTCTTTGAATCAATACCACGTGGTGATGGAAGTGGACCCACACTTCTGGCAAAACCCCAAAGGTTTGGACGCAATTTATCTTCGGCCTGCAAATGGATCCAACATTGCACTGTTGGACGCCGAGGCCAGTTCTCAGTCGACTCCTGCACCGACCGCCCTCGCCACGTCCTTGAGCGCGAGCGGCAATTCCCAGCCAACTCCTGCACCAATGGCTGCTGCCACGCCGTCGAGCGTCGGGGCCAATTCGCAGGCGACTCCTGTACCGACGGCCGCTCCTACACCGTCGAGCGGGGGGGCCAGTTCCCAGCCGACTCCTGCAGCGATGGTCGCTGCTGCGGCATCGGGTGCAGCGGCCAGTTCCCAGCGAACTGCTGCAGCGACCGGCGTTGTGCCGTTGAGGGCAGTTGCCAGTTACCAACCGACGACGGCGCCTATCGCCGTAAATCACCAGGGTCAGTTCCCATCGGTGACAATTTCTTTCAATCTCGCCCGAGGCATGGCGCTGAGCGAGGCGGTGAGCGCGATTCAACAGATGCAGCAGCGCATCGGGATGCCGAGCACAGTGCACGGAAGTTTTTCGGGGACGGCTCAGGCGTTCCAAGCTTCCTTAGCCAGCGAGCCGTTCCTCATCCTCGTGGCGCTCGTGGCCGTGTACATCGTGCTCGGCATTCTTTACGAGAGCTACATTCATCCCATCACGATTTTGTCAACGCTGCCGTCCGCCGGTGTCGGCGCCTTGTTAGCCTTGATGCTATTCCGCACCGAACTCAGCGTGATTGCCATCATCGGCCTTCTGCTGCTCATCGGCATCGTGAAGAAGAACGCCATCCTTATGGTGGACTTTGCGCTCGAGGCTGAACGGGCGAAAGGCATGCGGCCGCGCGAAGCCATTTATCAAGCATGTCTCCTGCGTTTTCGCCCGATCCTGATGACGACAATGGCTGCGCTCTTCGGCGCGTTGCCATTCGTCATCTCAACCGGCATGGGCGCGGAACTGCGACGGCCACTCGGTATCGCTATCGCAGGCGGGCTGATCTTCAGTCAGGCCCTCACGCTTTACACCACGCCGGTCGTTTACCTCTACTTCGATCGTCTGCGCGAGTGGTGGCAAAACCGCCGCCGGGAAACTGTCCGTTCGCCGCAAACAGCCCCTGGCTTCTCGAGGTGAATTACGCTATCGGCATTAGCTCACACGGAAAAGCCAGGATGGTAAACCTCGGTGCGTTCACCGAGGCCGATCTGGCGAAGCGGCATGCTGCCGCATCGCTCCTCAGTAATCCCTGAAGCGATCTTGAGCGTCGCAAAGCGACGCAGCGATCGGACGGCGAAGGCAGTGATAGCTATGGGTCACGATGGCAGTTCGTTCTCAGAATTTCCTGGCCGCGCGGCGCTCGTTCAGCTTGATGTTGGCCTGTGAACGAAGACACATGGCGCCGTCATAGCAATCCTCGGAGTGTCTGGACCCGATACGCTGCCCTCCCGCTGCTGATTGCCTCGATTTGGTCGCGCAAATGGCTAGCTTGGCGGGCGTTGATTCCGGTCTCACTCTCTATCCTTTGGCTTTGGCTTAATCCCAGAATCTTCAAGCCTCCTTTATCCACTAACAATTGGGCATCCAAAGCCGTCCTGGGTGAACGCGTTTGGCTGAATCGTAAGAGCATTCCCATTCCACCTCACATCAAGTGAGCATTCCCTTGCTCGCGGTAAGTTCAATCGTTGGTCTTTTCTTTCTCTCTTGGGGTCTCATTAAGTATTCAGTTTGTCCAACGATTTGTGGCATGGTTTGGATCTTAGGGTTCAAGTCATGGTTCAATGATCGAATGGTCCTGCTTTATGAAGAGATGAAGGACGCGGCCCCGGAGTATCGATCCTGGCTCTACTAGACTGACCGCCGAATGCAGCAAGCCGCTGCAGTTCGCTTGAATTTGACGCGTTTCATGGAGTTTAGATTACTTCGTCAGTCGCTGAAGCGTTCCTATTTCCGCTGCTACCAGACATAAGGGATAAGACGGTATTTCACCTGTGCCATATCGCGTTGTAGCCAGGCATTTCGTCTCGCAACGTGCGATTCTCGCAAGCGGCAATGCTCGGAATCTCGGGAGGAAGATCCACGGTGGCAGATCCGTTTTTGAAGAGACGCTTGGCGATCCTCAGTGCTTTACCAGGCCAGGTGTATGAGTTCAGCTTCCCCTACGATTCTTCTGTCGACGACTGACTTTGGTTCATTAGTCGCATTAGCAGCGCGGCGCCGAGCCCCCAAGCGCCGTTTAACAGCAGTCCCCCAACGATGACTTTCATGTCCCAGCCGCCAGCAGGTCCCATGCCCTTGATCGGCATCACTACAAACCAGGCGACCAAACTGGCACCCAGCGCACCGATCACAAGTGCCCATACCCAATACGCGCCACCGCGGGAATTGCGAATCAGAGTCCACAACGCGAGGCCCCACACGCCACCCCAGAATGCCAGGGAAATCACTGCAGGTATATGGAAAGGCGGGACCGGCGCCATGTTCCAAGGTGCTCGCGGCGAAAATCCGCCTACGTGCAGCAGCCACAGCAAGCCCTGGTGAAACACGAGTGTGGAAACCAAGCCAGCGACGAATGCTTTCAGGTAACTCATGTGCGAATCAATTGAAAAAACATGACGGCCTTTAGAAACTCGAGTCCGGAAGGCGACGCGATAATGAGGTAATGCCATGCGTTAGAAACTCCCGAACGCCAGAAATGAGCCTCGCGTTGGGATCGACAAGTTCGATCATGGGGTACCTCCTCTCTTATCGAGCGATCTCAGCAGATGGAGGCGGAGTCCATCCGCCAATCTGTTGCATGAGTGACAAGAGATTGGCCACACCCCAATGTTCCGTGAACTTCCCGTTACGCACCCGCATAACATCGACCGTTTCGAAGTGGATCTTGCGATGGTTCGGAGCGATGCCGAGGAAAGGCCCTTCATGCGTTCCGTGATAGGTCTTGTAGGTCATCACGCAATCGCCGTCCGCGAGCTGCCAGTGAATCTCGGCATGAAAGTCCGGAAACGCCTCGCGCATGTAGGCATAGCTTCCGGACGCCAGCCTTATCGGTAGTGGTTCCGGGTTGGGTGGTGTGAGCGACGAAATCGTTCGTAAAAAGTTCTTCGAAAACATCGAAGTTTCCCTTGCCTTGGACCTCTTCGGTATTCGACGGACAACAGCTTTCGCCGCATCTGACGCAGTGGTGGTGCTCATTTGTTCAATCTTCCTGGCGCTGATGGATCGTTGCGCGATACGCATGAACTTTTACAGCTTATGGCGGATCCGCAAGATCTCAGTGCACGCCAATGATCACACAGGGAGCCATGGTATTTCCGGTCGTTACGCGCGGCATGATGGATCCATCGGCCACACGCAGGGTTCTCGATTCCATAGACCTTGAGGTTGGCATCTACCACCGACATGGGATCACGTCCCATCTTGGCGGTACAAGTTTAATTCCAGTAGGTCGTGGCTGTGTCGCGAATAGGCCATAGCGGCCTTCAGATCGTCTAGGTGCGATAAGACGTTTTCCTCGATCTGGATAGGTTCGACCGGATTGGATCCTGTCAGACGGGTCCGACCCCTGGTCTTGGGTCGCGCGACACCTCCGAATAGCGTCCAAGAAGCTGCGGGTACTTTGAACCTGGCGGCCATCTCGGACTGGCGAAAGGTACTTCAACCTGGCAACCCTGCAAATCTGGGGTGTCGAGACCCGGATCGCTCTTCCAAAAAGAAGGTCGCCTTCGCCGTCGAGGATGAGCTGTACGCCGTGACGGCGTAGGGCCGTGAGAGTTTACCCTCGCGCGACCACACCGATCGTTGCCCCGAAGCGCGCGAGAAGAGTCGCCACCATGCCGCCGATCCCCTTGCCGCCGGAGTTGAGCGTGCTTTCTCACTGCGGAGCAAGGTCACGCTGTTCATCCCTGCGGGGTTGGAGAAGCCTTTCGCAGCATGACTTCACCTGCCGAAAATCTGCAACTTCCCACTGGGGCGCTCACCTATTCGAAGGCTGATTTTGAGCAGACCGCGCAACGATTCATTGAGTATGGTGTACGCCTCCTAGCTCCAAAGGAGGTTGCAGAGCAATTGCCCCTGTATCGTCAATCGCTTCTACCGTCCTTCGGAAAGTCAGCGGGAGAGGGAGATCAGTCTCGAAGCATGAAACTCAAGTATCGATGACCGCGACAGGCCCGTTCCTTCAGGAGTCCTGCTAAGGGAGGCAGCAGTGGAGCGCTGGAATAAACAATCAATGGTGAGAGCACAAGTGAACAGAGAACTCGCTTAAGCGTCTGCGCCAGCCGAATTTTCATGCAATTCGGACGAATCTTCGAACGTCTCAAATTTCGCCCCGCTTCCACGCCCTGTCGCAATTCAGTAAGAGGCTGTGGTACAGGGTCTTAACCTAAATGGGGTTCGTTGGCACGAAAGCTGAGTTCTGTATCAGTCATATGAAAACAAAGATATTAGCTGGTTTGCTCGTAGCCGCGGCCCTGGCCATCGCGCCAGCTGTTGCCTTGGCCCGCGGTGGGGGAGGAGGCGGCGGCGGCTCGCACGGGGGAGGCGGCGGCTCGCACGGCGGCGGTGGCTTTCATGGCGGCGGTGGCTTTCATGGCGGCGGTGGCTTTCACGACGGTAGCGGCTTTCACGACGGTAGCTTTCATGGACGCGGTGACTTTCATGGCGGCTTTACGCACCACGGTTTTGTAACGGACCGGGGTAGATTTCGTCATGATCATGACCGCTTCTTCAGTCACAGTTTTGCATTCGGTGTTCCCTGGCCGGGGTATTACAACCCGGACTATTTCGGGTCCTTATGATTACGAGTATCCCTACGCCAACTATTACCGATTCCGACTACAGCGACGTAATTCTCGCGGTCCAGCGGGCGCTAACTCAACTGGGCTATTATGACGGCCCACTCGACGGTGTGGTCGGTCCGCAAACGAAAAAGGCCATTCGCTGGTTTCAGTCCGTTGATCGGCTACCGGCGACCGGCGAAATCGATCCGCCCACGCTCAGAGCGCTTTTGTTGATCGCCTCGCGAGAGACTTTTAGAAGTTACATACTTAGGTATGTTCGTGGCCGGTTCGCTGACCCGCTTATTGTGTCGCCTCTTGCTCGGCGCCCTTCGAGGTCCCTGTATGAGCTGCCAGCGAGCGGCGAGTCATTGAGATAGCGGGGCGCGCCGCTCCACTTGTTGATGTGGATGCTGACATGGACATTCCCGACTTAGGGATCAGCCAATTCGTAACAACGAAACAGAAACACACTCACGATCGAAGGGACAGGCTATGAAATTAGGCTTCATTTGTCCGGATCTCCCGGGACACCTCAACCCAATGAGCGCACTGGCGCGCCACCTTCGGACCCGCAACCATGAGGTTGTCTTCCTCTATTCGTCAGGTGCTCCTGCCGGCCTACCGTTTGTTCCTGCTCCGGAGCAAGATCACATTAACGAAAACCGGCCGGAAGTGAGCAAGATGGAGGGGCAGGATGCGTTACAATTCTCTGTTCGCATCGTGCTGGCTCAAACCGAAACGATATTAAAGTCATTGTCCGGAATTGTTGAGGCCCACGGAATCGATGCCCTGATCATCGATACTGTTCAGTTTTATGCCGAACTCGGTGCGCTGCGCCTGGACATGCCATATGTGCACGTTGCAAATGGACTGCACTGGGACTACTCCGGCTACACTCCACTTTGCTTGTATGGCTGGCCTCATGAGACAACTCCCGCCGCGCTGGCCAGAAACCGGGAAGGTGTCGCACAGTGGGCTAATGTGCTCGCAAGCGCGAGCGGGGGCCTCAAGGCGCATGCGGAAAGCATCGGACTAAGAATCGACTGGCAAGATCTATCCTCCACTGTCTCCCCGTGCGCATCAATTACCCAAGCGCCCCGAGCTTTTGACTTTGAAAGTTCGCATTGGCCGTCGCAGTTCCACCGCACCGCTCCATTCCACGATGGTCAAGGCCGAGCCAAAGTGGACTTCCCTTGGCATCGCTTAACGGGAGAGCCACTTGTCTACGCGTCAATGGGGACGATCTTGAACGGTCGCGTCGACGTCTTCCGCGCCATCGTATCTGCCTTGGCGAAGAATAAGGATTTGCAACTGGTGCTTGCCGTCGGAGATCAGCTCGATCCTAGACAGATCGGGCGGGCGCCAAGTAATGCCATCATCGTAAAGCGTGCGCCACAATTGAAGCTGCTGAAACATTCCACCGTCTGTATCACCCATGCGGGCTTAAACACCGTGCTCGAAACTTTGGCTCAGGGCGTTCCACAATTGGCCATCCCAATAACTTATGATCAACCAGGTGTCGCAGCGAGGATCGCATACAAAAAGACCGGCGTAGTCACGTCATTAGCCGAGCTAACTTCCGACCATCTCGCAGGTCTGCTAAGGGAGGTCCTGAACGAGCCGAGCTATCGAGCGAATGCCCGTAAACTGCAGAAAGCAATCGCTGAGGCGAATGGACTCTCAGTCGCGGCTGACCTGATCGAGGAAGCGCTGGGCGTCAGTAAGAAGGTCGCCACAGCCATGGCAGGCTAGTCCTGCTGGAACTGAGAATCGAAGCGGATCGAGCATGGTGGATCTATCGAATCGGATGATTTCGACGCGCGAGATGGGCACTGATTCGGATGGTGTGCCCGCTCCACCGAAATTTTGCATTATCGGCGCGGGCGCTATCGGCGGAATGATCGCGGCTCTTCTCTCGCGGGCCGTGGCAACGGTCAGTGTGGGAGCACGAGGATCAACTCTCGCGGCTCTGAAGCGCCACGGCCTGCGGCTTATCATCAACGGCGAGATGTCGCAAGCGTCCATCCGAGTCGGCGAAGATCCTTCAAAGCTCGGGGTGCAAGACTATGTGATCATTGCGGTGAAAGCGCCTTCGCTGCCGGAGGTTGCCGGGCAAGTTAGCTCTTTGCTTGGCCCTGAGACGGCTGTGGTTACCGCCATGAACAGTGTGCCATGGTGGTTTTTCCTGAATGCTAAGGGTATGCTCGCTGGGCATCAACTGAACTCGATCGACCCAGGTGGAACAATTGGTCAGGCAATCCCGGTAAGGAGAGTGGTTGGCTGCGTCGTGCACACCGCGGCCTCCGTCGATGAGCCAGGCATCATTCGCCACAGCAGCGGCCGTCAACTCTTGGTCGGCGAGCCTGATAACCGGCCAACGGCGCGGCTGGCACGTTTGGCCGACTGGCTTTGTCGTGCGGGTTTTGATTGCCGGGAGAGTACCAATATCCAGGGCGACATTTGGTTCAAATTGTGGGGCAATCTCAGCATGAACCCGATCAGTTTGCTGACCTCGGCGACCTCCGACCGGATCCTAGACGACCCACTGGTCCGCCGGCTTTGTGTTTCGATGATGGAAGAGGCAGCTCGGATAGGCGCTGTGCTTGGCTTGCATGGGGGCGGTTCCATCGAGAACATGATTGGAAGAATTCGAGCTCTCGGCTCGTTCAAAATGTCCATGTTGCAGGACCTCGAACACGGCAAGCCCGTCGAGATCGACGCGCTGCTGACCGTTACGCACGACATCGGCCTGCTCATCGGGGTGCCAACGCCATTCATTGACAGCGTTCTGGGTCTGGCCAGGTTGCGAGCCGCTAGCTAGCCTGGGATCGCTCGCTAGAGCTGCATAACACGCTTCCGGCGACGGATGGAGCGTGCCGACCGCCCAGACCATACGCGACAGCCCCGCGGATAAGATCCTGGAGATCGCGGCGCTTTATGGCTGTTTCATCGCGAGTCTGTCACCCCATACGATCTACCTTGAGACATGACAACAATCGCATATGCCCCATTTGTGTCGGTGCTGGAAAGCCGCACTGCAATTCGTTCACCGGCAGTCCCTTCATACCAAGGTCCGTTATCGGTTGCATTTGCTAGACCGACAAGCAGGGATGATGTTTTCTCGCCCACGATACAATCGATTCTCTTATTGTGCACCAAGTAGTGGGAACAGTTTCATAGGTTGTTTCAAACAACGATTGTCTGTGTCTGGAGCGGCGGGTTGAGCATCCTGCAAAAAGTGCGGAAAGTTTCGCGCCCGAACGGATGGGGATGTGGCTCATGCTGCTTTGTGGCGTACTTGGAGGGCTGCATCATACCGACCATGTGTTGCGCTTTGATCACAGAGGCTGGCACCTCATGGACATCGTTTCTCTTTCACCTTCGTTCTGCTTGTTTATCCTCACTTTACTTTGGCCTCCTTTGCGCTGGCGGAGGCTGGGGCCGCTTCGCTATCGTGCTAATGCCTCCGCTGATGGCTGACGCGGCCCGATTTTCGAATCTTCTACTTAGCGTGCGATGCAGCTTCTTCAATCAGGGCTGCAACCTCTTTCGGCCTGGAGACATAGACCGAGTGACTGGCACCTTGGACTTCGACCATGTGGCTCTTGGCTCGTTCGGCGTACCAGCGTTCGAGGTCGGGATTGATGATTCTGTCTCTTGCCGCTACTAACATCCAGCTCGGTTTGCTTCTCCAAGCAGGCGTGGTGATGATTGCTTTGAAATTGTCAGCTGCGTTGAGCACCTGCGATCGCGCCATGAAAGCGGCCTGCTCAGCGGACAGGTCGGCTGCGAAGTACTCATGAAACTGCGCGGGGTCAAGGTAAGTGAAACCGTCAGTCGTCTTCTTTATCGCAGTAGACTTGCTGAGATCACTTGGGAAAAGCTTTCCCTCGTCAGCCTCATTCTCTCCAGCATCTGGCATGTGGGCAGCGATGTACACCAAACCGGCGACAGACGGATCCGTCCCCGCTTCGGTAATTAGCGCTCCCCCGTAGCTGTGAGCGACAAGAATGCATGGTCCATCCTGTTGAGCCAGGACGCGCTTCGTAGCGGCGACATCCTCTTGGAACGACGTCTCCGGTTCCTGAACGATGCTGACGTTGTAGCCATCTTTGACAAGAATGTCGTAAACGCCCCTCCAGCCAGAACCATCTGCCCAAGCGCCATGTACGAGTATGATGTTTTTTAGGGGCGCTGCTAAAGCCGGTGCGGTGGCCAAGCAGAGGACGAAAAAGGCGGCGATCGCCACCGTAAGATGTAAGGGAAGGTTTCTGTGGATCATATATGGGTTTCCTCGGTTGTTGTTTCTGACTCGTTGTTTCATGCTGCCGCCATCTTTTTCGAACGATTCCGGAATTTCTATCGGAGTTTCTTCCGGTATGAGGAGCCACCCAGCTCAGTATTTGACCGAACACCCGTAAGGCTTCGTCAATGGCACCGATATTGCCTTTCCCGAGATTGCTTCATCGAGAGCCGCCTTGACGTAATTATTGGATCCCTCAACCGTCGACGGGTCGGGCGTCGGCTTGTCATCGATCGCTCCTGCGTAGATCAGCACGCCCGCGGGGTTGACCACGAACATATCCGGCGTCGTCTTTGCCTGGTAGAGCCTGCCCACTTTGCCGTCTTCGTCAACAAGGTAAGCAGTGGCGGCGGAGCCGAACTTGGCAAAAGCGCTCTTCGCGGCATCAGGCGTTTCGTTTCCCTGCTTTCCGGGCGCGGAAGAGCAGATCGAGAGCCAGACAACGCCCTTGTCAACGAACTCCTTTTGCAGCTTTTGCATATTCTCCGAGCCGTAATGCTTTCCTACAAATGGACACCCGAAATTCACCCATTCCAGCACGACAAACTTGCCCTTGAGATCGGACAATTGGTGCTTCTGGCCCGAGAAATCCTTGAGTGTAAATTCCGGCGCCGGTTTGCCGACTTCAGGGCTGGCGTAAACCGAGGCTGCACCGATGGCCAGTGCGGCGAGGATTTTTATGAGTATTGATGTTTTCATTGTATCTACCTAACCGGCCCGCGCTTAATGGCACGAAGCCTGCCTGCACCCTTAGCTTCGCGCGTGCCGGTTTCGGCGTGCGAACCTGAGCGTTGAATATCAACCACATCCAACGTGGAACGCACCTGCTGCGATCGAACGATTATTTGAACGTCCGAAATTTCGTCCAGGCCCCGCGCGGATTTTCCGTTTTGGTCCCTACTGCGGACGTGCAGGTGTTAACCAGCAGCGTGATCGGCCCAAGCGCTGTTCGACCATGCGCATCGTAAAGCGCAGTCAGCGAGTCGCCAAACTCTCAGAAAGCAAGAGCGATGCGGACGGCACTCGACGCTTTTCGAGAGCGGTGGGGGTGTGCCGAGACTAGATCGAGACCTTCAATCGCCTCAAATTCTCACGCGCAAGACGCCCGCCCCTCCAAGAGGTGAGCGGCCCCGCGGCCATTCCCGAGCCGAAGGGAATTCCCCAGCGCCTTATTGGGGTACAAGCAGCACACGTGCGAAAATTATTGGACGGTCCGCACGCCGCTCATCGGTCCCGTGCAGCAGCCAAAATAGAACCGGGCTCCCAGTAGCAATGGCTTAACTACTGGTGCGCATACCTGGGTCGAACCAGTGACCCCTACCGTGTCAGGAATGGGGAAAATTCGCGTGAACGCCAGTGCGCCCGGTGGCACCACCGGCGTCGTTCCGATGACTTGCTTCTCAAATTCGCTGCCGGCGCAGGCGTTGGCGCTCTTGGTGGAAGAAGAGAGAAGTTGGGCGTAGGACATCGATCTTGCCGAATGCCTTTTTGGATGCGCCGGTGACAATAGCCATCTTTACCTCCGAGCTCCTTTAAATCTTTTTCAGTTCGTAAATTGGATCGACTAGATTTGTGCAGTGCCACCGTCGACAAACAGCTCGACGCCGGTGACAAAACTGGAGTCGCTCGAAGCCAAAAAGAGCGCAGCGGTCGCGATCTCTTCGGGTCGCCCGATCGTTCCCCGCGGAATGATCGAGACGAATTGGTCTATGGCTTCCTTCCCGAGAGGCTCCAGAATTGGGGTATCAATGGTGCCGGGACTGAGCACGTTGACACGGATGTTGCGAGCCTTGAGGTCAATGGTCCAGGTCCGTGCAAACGAGCGGACAGCCGCTTTGCTTGCACTGTAAACGCCGAAGGCAGGGAAGCCTTTGATGCTCGCGATGGAGCCGTTCAAGATGATGGAGCCACCGTCGTTAAACAGCGGCAGGGCCTTCTGTACCGTGAAGAGTGTTCCCCGGACGTTCAGCCCGACGATTTTGTCGAAATGCTCCTCGGTCACCTCGCCGATGGCGGCGAGCTCGCCACGACCCGCGCTGGCGAAAAGGATATCAATCTTGCCCTTCTCCTTCCTGACTGTTTCGTAAAGGCGATCGAGATCATCGAGATTGGCGGCATCGCCCAACACCCCGGTGACATTCTTGCCGATCTCCTTTACCGCCTTATCCAGTCGGGCTTCGTCTCGACCAGTGATGAAGGCGTATGCGCCCTCTTCGACGAAGAGCTTGGCCGTGGCCAGTGCCATGCCTGAGGTGCCACCGGTGATTACTGCGACTTTATTTTCGAGTTTTTTCATATGCGTGTTTTTGAAATTCGAATGAGTTAAATTGCGCGTTCACTTCGCGTCGCCAGCCGCGCGGATGGTCTCACCTAGGGTTAAGATGCTGCAACGGTGGTCCAGCCTTTCATCGATTTCTCGAATTCGATCGGCTTTGAGTCTGCAATCGCTCTCGGGTCGTACTCCGGATCCGCCATGACGCCCCAGATCTTTCGGATCTGCATGCCAATGTTGCCGGCATCGTAGAGCGGGAAGACGAGGGCCTCGCGGAGGAAGCGTTCCACGGGGTGCCTGCGGTCGAGGGAGTTGACGCCCATGACCTGCATGGCCTTGAAGACGGCTTCGCGACGATCCTGCTGGTCAACGGCTTGGGTCTCATGCCTGTCGCCTGGTACGGCAGCGAAGAACAGAAGCGCAAATGGATCGGCGCTGCAAAGCCAGTCGAAATCTTCTTTAGTTGGAATTTTAGAAATTAGTTGTGTTCGGTGGGTTGGGGTTGTGTTCAGACGGTGAAGACTATCTTGCCGACCGGGCTTCGCTACCTTACGGCCTAGAAAGGCATTCCTCCACACTCGTTGATCTGCACGCTGACAGAGACGTTGCCGACTCTGCGATCAGCCGATTTGCAGCGCTCTCAGCGTGGCGGAGTCGATCTCGCCGGTAACCGGTAGCCTATCAACGGACTGAAACCAGCGGATGGCCTTTTCCGTTTGCGGACCGACTACACCATCGACTGGGCCATGATAATAGCCCAGTTGAGCTAGCGCCCGCTGGACCGCGACGGCGGTATAATCGTCGTAGGCTCCGAGATAGTACGGGTCGTAATACCCGGGCCCGGGGCTACCGAACACAAAATGATGACCGAAGAAGCGGTCATGATCATGATGAAACCCACGCCCAAAATGGAATGATCGGTCCGATACAAAGCCGTGGTTCGCAAAGCCGCGATGAAAGTCACCGCCATGAAAGCCGCCGCCTCCGTGAAAGCCGCCGTCTCCGTGAAAGCCGCCCCTCCGTGAAAGCCGCCCCTCCGTGAAAGCCGCCCCCTCCGTGAGAGCCGCCCCCTCCGTGAGAGCCGCCCCCTCCGTGAGAGCCGCCCCCTCCTCCGCCGCGGGCCAAAGCAACACCCGGCGCGATGGCCAGGACCGCGGCTACCAGTAAACCAGCTAAGATCTTTGTTTTCATATAACTGATAGAGAGTTCAGCTTTCGTGCCAACAAACGCACGTTGGATTAAGACGCTGTACCACAGCATATTGTCAATCGAGCTAGGCGTGGAAGCAGGGACGAAATTTCGGACGTTCAAAGATTCGTCCGAAATTGGCATGAAACCTTGGCTGGCGCAGACGCCAGCGACGCCGATCACCCGACCTTGCCCTTCATCTTCCAGGGAAATCGAAACTGAAGCTGGCCCACAATGTCTCTCAGACGGTATCAGGCGGCCACCGTGAGTGAGGGTCTCGTTCGAAACGCACTCGTCGGTTCACAGGGGGGGAACTCTGCATTCCTCTACGGGCTACCGCTTCTACCGAGCATGTCGAGTGGCTGGGTGCAGACCGCTCAGGATCACAGTTCCGCGGGCATGCTGCATGCGCTCGACGATACTCTCCAAAGCATTCCGCGCAGCGGCATCTATCGCGCTACCAAGTGCAGGCGCAAAATGAGCACGCGCCGCAGCTGGGGAACTCGAATGCCTGAGATCGTTCTTCGGCTACGGATCTCGCGTTCGGTCTCCGAGCACAGTTGGAGCCGCTGGGGGCAACGGTCTTAGTCAGCTCGGTCCTGTGACGAAGTAGCGAAAGAGCCCGCTTCGTCACAAATTCCGGCAGTTTCGACACATACCAGCTGAGGTTCGCTGATCTTTTGCAATTGGTGCCTGCATAGCACGAGCGCGATGAGGCACCGCAAATTAATAGGACCACAGGTCCAAAAGCTTCGAAACCAGCGCGGGTGGTCGCAGATTGCCGGATGGGATGTGTACACAATGGCCTCGCGAAGACCTGGCAAAGGCGCTCGACGCTTTGGAACGACGCAGACTGAACCTGGTTTCGCCGTTTTTTCCATCACGAGCCTACCTCGCGCTCATCACCCGCAACACACCATGAACCATCTGAAACGTAGTCTTCGCGCAGTGGACGATCCGCGCACCATCAAGGAAGAGAACGGCGTGCCGGCTTTCGCCTCCGTCTTCTCGCTTCATAAAACCACAAGGAATGGTAGGGAGGAGGTACTCCCCATCACTGTCAAGGCATCTCGCGAATTGGCGCTGACGCTTGTCAACGAGGTGAGAAGGGCGTGCCTTCGTCGTGGAGGAACAGCTTGTCTACTTCAAGAATCCCGAAACAAACTGGCAAATCTACTCGATCTCGGCCGAAACTTTTTCGTCGGATTTTCATCCGCATCCAATTTCTGGGAATCAAAAAGAGAATACGCGTGAAATATTCAGTTCTCATCGCCGAGCGCCGCGGTGCGGCGAGTATTGAAGACGCGGAGCGGCTTTTGGGTGGGGAGGGAAACCTGCGCCTCGCCCGGAAAGCTGGATGGCTCGTTCCTAAGATACAGGAGAATCGACTAACGCTGTTCGACTACGACGAGTGCTTGATTTGCTGGAAGCGGATTTGCGCCGAGGGCTACAACGCTTTGCGGGCTGCGGCGGCGGCTGCAGGTCAGAAACAAAAGAATGCAGCTTATTAATAGCGATATCTCCTTCCTTGAAGTGCAGGTAGTGACGATCCGTCACGCGCGGATCATCGCCCATCCACTCGCTGATTTTCGCCAAGCTCTCTCCGGCAATGGCGAGAAGAGAGCCAAACGTATGGCGCATGACATGCGGCGTGACCCAAGAGAGATCCTGCCCGAGCTGTCTACCCATGAATTCGAGATAGAGATTGAAAGGGCGAATGAAATCGTAGCGGTATCGACTCTTCCCGCGTTGGACTTCCGGCGCGATGCACCATGTTCCGTCCATAGGGTATTTTTCCAGGAACGCGATAAAGACGTCCGTCAATGGAATCGCTCGTGCTTCACGGTCCTTGGGTCGAAAGGTTTCCGTCTTTTGCGCCCTGAGAGAACGACTTCCGATCGAAAACCACGATGGACGCGCCTCGACAATTTCGTTGCGGCGCAACCCTGCCTCAAATCCCGCGTGCATGACAAACCCGATCATGCGAGCCTGGTCTTTCGACATGATCTTGGCTGGCAACTTCTGCCAGCCTGCCAGCAGGGCATCTCGAAGTTCCGGCTGGCAATACTCGGTTTTCGTCCCGTAATCCCATCGTCCCATGCTGACGCTAGTCGCCGGATTTGTGGCAATTATGGTTCGTTCGTTTTGAAGCCAGGTGAAAAACGAGCGCAAGCACATCATGTAACCTTGAGCGGTGGATTCGGTAACACGGCTGCGTTCCTCCCCGTAGAATCGCTGCAAGTCCGACGCCTTGATCGAAGGAATAGGTGTTCGCGGCCCGACCCAGCGCGCAAACCGTTTCAACGTAAGTCTCTTGTTTTCGGCCGAAAACCGACTGAATTCATTCCGGGCGAGTTTGAACGCGATGAAGGCCTCGATTTCTCCTTCCAACGTGCCCCCAATCGCGAGATCGGGACCATTTGCCAGTTCCAGCGCCCTGCGTATCGCGTCACCTTCCTCCCGAGTTTCGAGCGCGATCGTCTTCCGAATACCTCCGCGCATCCGAGAAAAATACCACCACCCCCTTTTCCGATAGAGTCCCTTTATCGCTACCATCTTTCTAGGGTAGCAAATCGGGTAGCAAACCGTCAACTGGAGATGAAGTGATATGGAGTCACATCAGAGTAAAACTGGAGCGGGTGACGAGACTCGAACTCGCGACATCAACCTTGGCAAGGTTGCACTCTACCAACTGAGTTACACCCGCATGAAACAGTGAAGGACCATATCCCTGAGGCGGGGAACGTCAATGCGTGATTTCGGTCCTTCCCCGGCAACCGACTGGCTGATCCGCGCAAGTTTACCGACAGCGCTTTGTTGCTCTTGTATTGATCCTTAGGCAACGTAGTGGGTTGACCGACTGCTCGTGGGCACCGAACGTCGAGGTCGGTTAGTGTTACGAAGAAATTGTCCGGCCGCGGCAGCGCAAGTCCCACGGTGGTCGTTTGCCAGGTTGCAACCGGCCGCTTGACTTGGGAGATTTCTTCAACACATTCTCGTCCTTGGAATGCTTTTGAATACTTCGTCACCCAGTTATAGTCAGCCAAAGCCGAAAACAGATAATGTAAATGACGCCGGCGTCGCCGTTCGCGGTGTTCGTTGCGCGATTGGTCGTGACGTGCAGCCAGGGGTTCGTTGATTTCCGCTCCGATGGGTTCATGCGGCGCTAAGGGTGGTGAGATCGCTCGCTCCGTCGATCGCATTACCTTGGCTTGCGCGGGGGTCCGCGAGTCTCATGAGCCGCTCCGGCCCGGGGATGATTTTCAGCGACCTGGAAGAAGGGCTCGAGTTGAGAACGGTATCGGGCCAGGCAGATGGGGCATATCGAGCTTCCGCAGCAATACTGACACTCTCATGAAAATCAACGAGCGAAGCCCATGAACAAGGCACGAACCTTTCCGGCAATGGCCGTCGCCTTCCTGATCGGCGCAATTTGTCTGGCATCAGTCGCCGCGATCCGGGCTGAAAACATCATGATTCAGGAAGAGAACATGAAGGAGCTGAAATGCTCGCTCCCGAACGATCGCTTCCGTCTTGTGGAAAGCAACGCGCCCGCCCAGCTATTTCTGGGCGACGAAACGATCGACCTAAAGCTTGCGTTCAAGAAGGGCGATTTGAAAGGGAATGTTCCCTTCTCGCTGGAGATTCAGGAGGTTGGCACCCGGACCCAGGGGAAAGTTGCCGGGGACATGAAGGGGTGGACGGATACAAGCGGCAAGGCACCGCTCTTTGACTTGATCGGCAATCCGTTGAAACATGATTTCACGGTGGATTTCGGCGGTGCCGATGAGATTCCGGTCGAACTCAAGAATCTTCCTGTGCCAAAACGCTTCGGCACCTACGCATTGATCCTTTGCCGAGGCAGTGAGCGTCAGTTTCTTGGCACCGTGGCTCGCGTGCCAGCCCCGCGGTCTGACGGGACGATCGAGAATGTCCCGATCTTCGGCGAAGGGGGATTTGTCGATAAACCGTGGAAGGCGAAGGTCTACGCGCGCATGGGTATTCGGGGCTGGCGTGCGGACGGAAGCTGGAAGGCCAAGAAGGACGGCACTCCGGAATGGGAAAAATACGATCCGATGTTCGCCGCAGCCAAGGAAGCGGGTTGCAAGATCATGTCTACGCCGGGGGCGACTCCAGACTGGAGCTGGCCGTTTGCCCCGCACCAAACGCCCGCATCGGTCGCGCCCGGCTGGGACGGCAGTCCGTATGGCGGCCAGGCGGACTGGGTATGCGATCCGAAGTATTATCCCGAATACGAGAAGTGGATGAAGGAGTTCGTAAAGCGCTATTGGGACAATGGCAATGGCGCGCTCTGGGGCGTGGAAAATTACAACGAGCCATGGGAAGGCGGCGGGATTTCCGGCTGGGCGCGGGATTGCCTCCAATACCGCGAGATTCAGAAGCTCATCTATCGCGCCGTGAAATCGGTCGATCCCCGGGTGCGCGTTCTCGGCACGTCTTCGATCATGAACACCGAGGACAAGCTCTATTCAGACGGCTCCGACGAGTTCGATCAATATATCGATGTCTTTACCGATCATTACGTGGTGCCGCAAGGCTTGTTACGGGCCGATGGTCGCCCGCGCCCGTGGCAAGGAGTCGATGGAGACGGAAACGTGGTTCGTGGGAACGGAGTATCAATTGCCCCAGGGCGTGGCGCAGTTCCTGGCCTCCGGACAGAAGCGGATATCACCCTGGCACCCGCGCGTGCTTTTCGAGGACGTGCCCGGAGGGAACGAGAAATCCATCATTCCCAGTCCCGTGGTGGCGGCCACGGCTGCGTTCAACTATTTCGTCACGGGCCGGCCGTTTGAGAAGATCGTCTTCCAGAATCACCTGCCGTGGGTCTTTCAGTTCGGGAAGGACGACGACCCCAAAGCTCTGCTCGTGGTCTTCGGCCAGCTTGTCAGCATCGGCTCGACCGACGTGAAACGACCGGCTGTGGGCGCAAGTGGATGGTTCGCCCGGTGGCGAAATGATTATCGACAACGCTGACGGGCTGCTCCAGTTCTACGACCTGAGCGGCAACCCGTGCTACGTTGGCGAGAAGGAGGTGAAGCTGCCAATGAGTGTCTTCCCCACTTATGTGACCTCCGCGAAAGGGCCCAAGGCCGCCGCGGAACGCCTGGCCAAGACCCGAATCAGCGGGAAACGTCCGGTCGAGATTTTGCCTCGCGATTTCACGACTCGACTCACGGAGAAAGAAGCGGCGCTCACCGTGGGAGTGCACAATTGCCTCAACCGCCCCATCAAGGGCAAACTGACGGTCGAGAGCTCCCTCGGAGATCACGCTCGACTCCGGCAGCCAGGAGATCGAACTCGCCGCGGGCGAAACCAAGAGCCTGACTTTCCCTGTCAAGGAGGCGCGGCCCCAGGAGTCAGGCGCCTATCCCTTCAAGTTCAATTTCACCTCCGATGCCGGCAACGCCGAGTATCGGGAAGCGCTCAATTGCGCCGTGGTCCCGAAGGCGACGATCACTGTTGACGGCAATCTCGGCGAATGGAAGGACATTCCGAGTGTGACGGTCCTCGGCAAGGATGACAGCGTGGACAGTATCGAGGTCCTTCGCCGCCCGTGGCTCGCGCTCAAGGAGGCGCACCCCGGTCTGGTGTCGGGCCGCCTCAAAATGGCCTGGGACGAGGACAATCTCTACATCTGCGCCGAGGTGAACGATCCCACGGAACAGAAGAACGCGGTCCCGATGGAAGGCCGCGATGAGAACAAGTATTTTCATCGCAAGGCCTCCGACGAGCGCGAACCGTACAAGAGCTGGCTGGCCAAGAATGCGCCAGGTCGAAGCTTTGCCGAAGTGCCATACGTCTATGCCGACAATCCTGAAAACCCGCGCCAGCCTGACCTCCCGGCCATCCCGTTCCGCCGGGACCGGTTGCAGGTCGGTTTCGACGTGACCGAAGGCTGGCACGGCATGGACGGGGATGCCGGCCGCGTGCCCCACGGGTTTCATGCGGTGCCGGACACGGATTACGAGTTCAGTCTCTATGGCTGTGACGGAGGAAAAAGCGAACTTTGGCGTCATTTGGCACCGGGCGTGCCGCGCATGCACGACTTTCCGCGCCAGCCCCGCGGGAAGACCACGACAGGAGTCGTGAAGGGGGCGCGCCATGTGGTCAAGCGCGACGGAAGCGTCTACCTTTACGAAATGGCGATACCAAAGTCGGAACTCGCGGATCTCAAGCTCCAGGCAGGGACCAGCTTTGGCTTTGTCTTCAAGATCGGAAACGGCGAGGGCGCAAGCGTGGAATACGGAAAGGACAAGGCTGTCACGAAGAACAATGGTCTTAGCCTGCATCCGTATTGGGAATCCCATTCCAATTGCGGCGTGCGCTGGACGCTGGTGAATTGACCCAGTTGCCGGGCGGGCTATCTCGAGAGCTGACGGTGCCGCCTGACCTCGCGCCGACCCGCGCAGCGGGCTTCAGCGATTTTCGAAGTCACGCCTTGGGTTCCTGCGCTCCACAGTTCCCCAAGCGCGGATTACAACTTGCCCAGATAAATGACCGGGCCGCGCGGAAGGGCTGAGCCTCCTTTCGGCTCGAGAGAAATCGCCAGAGCGGCGACCTGGCCGACGGGCTGTGCGGCGCGGAATGCCAGACCCTGCGTAGAAGGAGGGATGACGCCGGCATCCAATGGCTGCTTCGATTCCGGCGTAATGATCCAAAGCTGATAATCCTTGTCGGGCGCGGCATTTGGGAGCTTGGCGAGATGAAGGGCTCCTTCCTGCCGCTGCGGATCCCACAAAGCCATGATTTGGGCTCCGGCAGGAGCCCCTCGCTGTGCGGCGAGCATGACAGGTTGAATGTCTCGAAGAGGGTCGCGCGCTTCGAGAGAGGCGATCCGCACCTTAAGCTCCTCTTTTTCATTCATGAGCGCATTGATGTTTGCTTCGAGTCGGACGCGCTCCGCGTCAAGGCCAGCGATCCGAACCAGGAGTGCCTGATTCGCGCTCTCGAAATTTCCGATTTCCGCGGTAAGCTTGGATTTTTCATTCCAGAGCAAAGAGCAGAAAACGGCCAATCCCGCGGCGATCGCCCACGGCAACCAGAGGAAGGCGAAGGGGGATCGAGGAGCCGGCTCCGGGTACTCTTCGTATCGAGGAGTGGGCTCTTCGTATCGCCGAGCGGGTTCTGCGTATCGCGGAGCGGGTTCTTCCGCCGGCGCGAGATCCTTGATCTGGTTAAGAACGGAATCTCGCAAGGAATCGGGAGCCGCGTATTGTGGAACGGACGTGGCGAGGAGCGTCGAGGCATTCTCCAACTCAGCGACCAGAGCCGCCATCTCGGGATGAGCCGCCAGCTCGCGCTCAAACGCGGCAAGTTCGCTACCCTCGAGCATCCCGAGGACGTAGAGCGCGGCCAATTCCTCTCGTTCCTCCGAGCTCATGCGTATTGTTTCAGGGTTTGTCGTAGCTGCATCATGGCGCGACGAATGCGGCTCTTGACCGTGGTTAGGGGGACGGAAAGTTTTTCGGCGATCTGGCTGTGCGAGAGCCCCCCGAAGAAAGCGAGTTCGATGGTTTCCCGCACTTCCGGTGGGAGCACGCCAAGCGAATCCCGGACAGCCTTCGCGTTCTCCGACTGCGCGACGTCCTGCGCGGGCTGGGGAACCGAGGGGAGGTTGCCCTTCGCTTCCGCTTCCGCAGCCTCGTAGAGGCGCAGGCGTCTCGCCGTCGAGCGGATTTTGTCGATCGCCTTGTGCCGGGTGATCGTGATGGCCCAGGCCAGCGGGGCGCCCCGGCGCGGGTCGTAGTCGGCAGCGTCTCGCCAGATCTTTGCGAAGACCTCCTGCAGGAGTTCCTCTGTATCCTCGGGCCGCTCGAGCATGCGCAGCGCGAGCGAATAGAGGATCCCTGCGAAGGCATCGTAGAGCTGCGTAAATGCGACGGAATCTCCTTCGGCCACGCGCCGTATCACGGCGGGATCGATTTCATCCTTGCTGGCGAAGGGCGGAATCATCTCTTGGATCCGGAGCAAACTCCTACGAGCCTGCTTAAATCCGGTATCTACGAAGGCAAGAAAAATAGCAGGAGACAAAATGGCATCTGTCGTAAAACTGAACACTTCAACACTCTTTGCGCCCGCCGGAGTTCTTTGGATCCGCTTTGGGAGGGATTATTCAGCCTGCCGGTCGCGAACGCAGCGCACCGCCACGTATTCGGTGTCAGGCAGAATGAACTTGCGCACTTCCACTTCCGCGCGCTGCGCGCGAAATTCCCCAACCAGCGCCTCGGCGATCTCGCTGGCCAGAGTTTCGATGAGGCGCCGTGGCCGCGAGGCGGCCAGGCCGGAAATTCGCCGGGCCGCCGCGTGGTAGTCCACAGTGCGGCCGATATCGTCAGCCAGAGCCGAAAACTCGGTCACGGGCGTGAGAATGGCATCGATTCGGAGCGGCTGAGAGTTGCTTCGTTCCTCATCGGACACGCCGACCCGCGCGTCCACCTGGAGTCCCTTGATGATGATCAGATTCATGCGAAACTCGCTTCCCGGGTTTGCGCTGCGCGGCTACGCGCGGAAGCGCACCTCACGCACAGTCTTTTGAAAACGCGCCTGCAGCTTTTGCAGAATACGTCGCTTCCATGAGCGCTCGAGTTCGTAGCGCACCGCGGGCTGGACAACCTGAATGGTCAGGACGCCGTCCCGCATGGAAACCGGTAGCGAATGTTCGGCAAGGAAATCTCCCACGATCTCGCGCCATGCGCCCTGAATCTCTTGTTCGCCGAGCCGTTCGGTCAGTCCGAGCTTATGCACGAGTTTTTTGAGCGCATCGGCTGCGCGGACACAGCGCTCGGGGCGCGAGGGTCGTTCGGGCAGGCCGCGCCAGTCTTCCAGAACTCGTTTACGGATTTCCTCGACGCGCATCAAAGAAAAGGCCTCCGCGAGCGCGGAGGCCTCGACTAAAAGATTAGGGCAGGCTCCAAGCTATTCGCCGTCGTCGCCGATGGCTTCGACCGGGCAGCCTTCTTTTGCCTCAACGCAGAGAGCCTCCTCGTCGGGAGACTCCGGCTGCTTATAAACATAACTGTGGCCCCCGTCGTCGTTGCGCGTGAAGTTCGCGGGCGCTGTCTCGCGGCAAAGGTCGCAGTCGATGCACTGATCGTCCACGAAGTATCTGCCGGTGATATTTTGCGGATATTTGTTTGCCAGATCTGCCATAGGTATCTCCTCCTCCGTAGCCGCAAGCTACGGTCCCGCCTGAGGATTGCAATCGTTTTTTCACCAATCTGCCGGCGGGCAAATCACCCAGGTCTAAGCATGGAAAAAGGGGTCCGTGTGCAGGGACGTGATCCGGTCGGGCCCCCGGGTGTAATTCCGCGCTGGCCGGTGCGGCCGGCGCGCGTTGGTGACGGGTCGGTCGAGCGATCGCAGGGCGGAGAGTGGCGTTTTTGCCTTCCTTCCGCGCGGGGCACCGTGCAGTCTGTCAGAGGAGTTTGTTTTGGCATACGCCGGAGACAACCGCCACGATTCAAGGCCTGACCAGCTTGCTCATGGAAACATCTTTTCCCGATCCCGTTCTTCCCGTTGAAGGCCGCCACGTGCTGCACCTGTTTTTCCGCGTTGACTATTCCGCGTGGGATCTCCTGGAGGGCTCGCAGAAAATTGGCGCGAAGACGGCTCTGGCCTCACTGGTTCAGGAAATCCGCGCCACCGCCGCCACCCAGCTGCTGACGTTCAGCATCGTGTCGCCGAAAGCGGATTTGGGGTTTATGCTGCTCACGCCCGATCTGCATGTGGCCGACGCCTTCGCAAAGCAGCTCGGACTAGCGCTGGGACCGGGCATCCTCATGCCGGAGTTTTCCTGGCTTTCGATGACGGAACGCAGCGAATACACCACCGGCGAGAGCGAATATGCGAAGACGCTCGAGCAGGAGGAAAAGCTCGTTCCAGGTTCGCCGGAGTTTGCGGAGAAGATGGCGGCTTTTCGAGCGCGCATGGCCAAGTATCTCGACGACCGTCTCAATCCCAATCTCCCCGGCTGGCCGGTCATATGCTTCTATCCGATGTCCAAGCGCCGGGGCGGGCCGGGACAAAACTGGTATGCGATGGATTTTCCCAGTCGCAAGAAGCTTATGGGCGGTCACGCCCGCGTCGGACGGACTTATGCAGGGCGCGTTCTCCAGCTCATCACCGGCTCCACGGGCCTCGACGATATGGAGTGGGCGGTTACGCTCTTCGCGAAGACAACATCCGAGATCAAGGCCATCGTCTACGAAATGCGTTTCGACGAGGTGAGCGCGCAATACGCGGAGTTTGGCGAGTTTTTCATCGGTCTGCAAATGCCTCTTGATTCGCTTTTCGCCCGGCTGAATCTGTAGGCACGCGAAGATCGAAATGATTGAGAAGATCCGCCGGCTGGAAAAGTCGCTTCTTGGGCATGCGCCGCTCATGGTTGCGTATTCCGGGGGCGTGGATAGCACGTGTCTGCTGGCGGTGGCGCAGCGGACGCTTGGAGATTCGGTGCTCGGAGTGATCGCCGACAGTCCGAGTCTTCCACGACGGGCATTGGCCGACGCGCTGGCCGTCGCAAAGTCGCTTGGCGCGCTTGTTGAAGTCATCGCGACGCGGGAGCTTCACAACGAACTCTATGTCAGCAACCCTCCGAATCGGTGTTACTATTGCAAGGCCGAGCTTTTCGCGAAGATGAATATCCTGGCGCGCGACCGCGGATTTTCCGCCATAGCTTATGGCGAGAACGCCGACGACCCCGCGCACCTGCGCCCCGGTTCGAAGGCCGCTGCGGAGTTCGCGGTGGTTGCCCCGCTGAAGGAGGCGGGCTTAACCAAGGCAGAAGTCCGGGAGATTTCCCGCTGGTATGATCTGCCGACCGCCGACGCGCCGGCGCAACCCTGCCTCTCCTCGCGAATCCCACACGGCACGCCGGTGACCAGCGCGGCCCTGGGATTGATCGAGCGAGGCGAAGAGGCGATGCGTTCGCTGGGATTTCGTGTTTTTCGCGTTCGCTATCGGGCCCCGTCTGGCGCGCGAGTGCAGATCGCTCCGGACGAGATGCATTTCCCGGCAGCCCTGCGCGATGAGATTCATGACAGGTTGCGGGGGGTGGGCTTCGTCGTCGTTGAGATCGATCCGGAAGGTTACAAACCTCCCTCGGCGTGACAGGCCGAGAACGCCGCTTCACCATGCTGTCCAATACGTCCGCCGAGATGCGGTTTTTCTCAGCGGAGAGGCAGGAAGCCTCGGTTTCACGGCCCTGTTTCGCGAGCGAAACATTTTGAATACCTTCTGCGCACAATAAAGATCTATTGAACCAAAAGAAATATTGACGTCTCTTTGGTGTGAACGAAAGTTTGCGTCCTATTTGGCATCCGGGTTCTCCGGATTGAAGAATTGTGAACCCAAGAAAGCTTCTCATGCCCCTTCCGTTCCCGCGCCTGCCGATGGTTGCGGTGTTTCTTCTGTGTTATGGCGCCGACCTCCGTTGCGCCGAGCCGACGCCGATCCCTTACGAGGATCCCGGCAATTTGAACGCCGGCTTGATCAGCGATCAGCTGCTGGGGAATTCCGCCGGCCCGCAATCCATCGGCTTCACCTCCGACCTCTCCATGGCGAACGGCCTGACGATCCGGCAACCATCAGTCGAGGGCAAGAACTACCCAATTTTCTTCCAGGGCCGAAACGCGGACAACAGCGCGGCCGAGGTGCGCACGGTGACGCTAAACGGCCCGCTCATTGTCGATCTGGGCAACTCGGACGCCACTGCGCTTTTTGCCGCCAATGTTGCCTTCGATTTTGCGGGTAACCCGGCAGTGTTCGAGCTGCGCCCCGGCGAAAGCAACTTGCAGATTGATGGACCGATCACCAGCGCCACCGGCCTGGTGCGCCGGGGTCAGAGAAGCGGCCGCGTGCTCTTGCACGGCGCCACGTCGGAGGGTGTGACCGGGCCGCTCGTCGTGGAGGCGGGCTGGCTGTGCCTCACAGGCGAAGCCGTCCTGCCCAAAATCACCTCGGTGACCTTGACTGGCGTTCCGGCCGGACCCGCCGGGCTGCGCCTGGAGCACGGTGGCGAATTCGTTCCGGACCGGGTGGCCGACCTCGCTCCGATCACCGTCAGCGGCGGCAGCGCCATCCTGCTGAACGGCAATGCCGAAAGGCCAATGACCGAGTCGCTCGGCCGGATCGAGCTGCGCGAAAAGGGACTGTTGTTGGAGGTGAAAGGCGGCAGTGTGACCGCTCCGGCGACGTTAAGAGTGGAGGAACTGGTCCGCGAGCCCGGCACCCTGCTCTCCGTCGGCGGCGATCAGCTCGGAAGCTCAAGCCGGCTCATGGTCACCAGGCATGCGCCCATCCTTGCCGCGATGAAGGGCGGCGGCGGGGCGGCTGGTTCGAGCAAAGTCAGCATTGTGCCCTGGGCGCGAGGAATTGGGCGGGGTCACATCGAGGACGGCTACGGTTTCGTGACCTACGCGCTCGATACCGGCTTCCGCGAGTTGCAGCCGGATAAGGAATACGTGCAGGGTCTAGCCCGGGCCACGCTGAACGACAACGTGCGCATCAGCAGTGTGGAGCCGGCGCTGAGTCAGGCCAAGACCATCAATTCGCTGTTCCTCAACCAGCCACAGGCGATCAGGCGCCGGGCCGTTGACCTCGGCGACAAGACCTTGACCGTCACGAGCGGCGCGCTGTCGGCAGAATTCGAGACCACTATCGTGGGCGGGGAGCTGACGTCCGGTGGCGCCCCGCCTCTCTCCTTCATCGGAAATTATAATCTGAATGCACGATTGACCGGCAAGGGTGGCGCTGTCTTCTACGGCCAGATACGTCTGACCAATCCCGCAAATTCCCTGGGTGGCGACTACATCATCGCCGGCGGCCAGCTAACGGTCACCGACGACGAGATCATCCCCGACGGCGTTACCGTGCGCCTGCACAAGGGTGCCGGGCTGGCGATCGAGGGTTCGGAAAGCCTCAAGGCCGTAGCCGGGAACGGTCAGGTGTGGCCGGCGGTGGGCGGCCGGAGTTCCGTGATGCTTGGCTTCTGCCTCGCCCGCGCCAACCAGGTGGTGGTCGGCACGGGCGGCGAAATCCGCCCGGGCGACATTTCTGCGAAGCCTGCGATCGGCGCGCTGCACCTTTGGCCGTCGAATGTCGGCGATCGCATGGGCTCGCTGCGCGTCGAGGACGGCACACTCACCTTCGACGTTGCCGCCGATGGCCATGACCAGCTGATCCTCGAATCCGAGAACAAAGAGGCGATCGTCGTCGGCGGTTCGCTCCATGTGAACCTCCTCAACGGCTTTGTGCCCAAAGTGGGCGCCAGCTGGGACATCATCTCTGGCACGGCGCCCGCGGGCGGCCGCGGCTTCGCGTCAATCGTCGACGCCACAGGCAAGGGATATACTTACTCCGCTGCCCCGATGGGCAATCGGTGGGTGCTGACAGTGACCTCTACTCCTTAGATTCGCATGCGCGGCGAAGGCGCTCCACATGGTTTCTGACTATCCGAATTCATTTTCCAACAACCAACCAGAAGACTCTTTCGTGCCGACAACCAATTACCGCGGAACTTTTATCGCATACTCTCGAGGCATCTGCGCTTGCCTGGCCTTCTCCCTTGGCTTGATGGCCGGCGGGGCCTTCGCCACCACCACGGATCGAGAGGCCTCGCCGACGTATCGCTTCTCCTGCACTGTCGCCAGGCCCGGCTTGACCAGCGCGGGCATCTTCGACGCGCAGGGGCGGCTGGTGCGCGTGTTGTGGACGATGAAGCAGGTGGAGACCGGGGCGGTTGTGAAAGGAGTCTGGAACGGACTCGATCAAGACGACCGGCCGGTCCCGGCCGGCACCTACACTTGGAAGGTGGTGGTCAACCGCTCCACGTACCGGAATGTCGGCACGATCGGCAACACGGGACAGCCTCCCACTACCTCCGGGCACGTCCCTGTCTTCCTCGAAGGGATCGCCGTGGATGCCAACGGCGGGGTCTACACCGTCCACGACTGGGATGAGCCCCACTTCAGCGTCATCAAGTGGTCGCCGAAGGACGGGCAGGCGGAGTTTCACACGGACAACGTTGTCGACGAGGCACTTCTCAAGGGCATTGCCGTCGAGCCGGACGGATCCTATGCCTACGTCAGCGGGTACTCCGACCATGCCGATCGATCCAAAGCGAAGTTTTCCATTTGGCGGATCAAGCTTGGCGATGGCAAGACGCATCCAACGCAGTTCGATCACAAGGTAGAGCCCTTCACCAAGGAGGGACGCCGCATCAAGGTGTACGACGGCGGCGCCGACTTTCCGGCAGGTGCGACACCGCAGGACAAGAGCCTTATGGGCGTGCCGCTGGTCTCGCTGGCCGTGCACGGGGATATGATTTACGTCACCGATTCCCTCAAGGGTCGGGTGCTGCTTTACGACAAGACGAGCGGCGAACAGAGGAAGGAGATCTCCGTGCCGTTGGCGTGCGGGCTGGCCGTGGCGCCGGACGGGAAGATTTGGGTCGGGCACGAGCACTCGAAAGTCAGCGTCTTCGATGCGGACGGGAAACGACTGGGCACGCCGATTACCGATCTGAAGGAGGTGCGCGCTCTGGCGCTGCGCGGCAACTTCCTGTACGTGGCCGATGCCGCCGCGGCGCAGGTGCGCGTTTACGACATCGCGGATGGCAAAGCCAGGCTGACCAGGTCTTTCGGCAAGCCTGCGCGGCCGGGAGACCGCGCCTCCGAGCGGATGAAGAACATCAACGGCATGGCCGTCGACAACGCCGGCAACATCATCGTCTCCGACCGCATCGGCCAGGGCGGACGCCTGCAAAAGCTGACGCCGGATTTCAAGCAGGTTTGGCGGCAGATGAGCTTGGAGTTTTCGTCGCAGGCCGCTTTCGGCGCCGAGAATCCGGACTTGCTCATCAGCGCGTATCGGAATGCCTACAGGATCGACCGCAAGATTGCCAACTGGGAACTGCTTGGCCCGGCCAGGACGGAGTCCGGCGAGGACAAGTCCTACTTCGGCCATTACGAAAGCTCCCACCGCGGACCACCGCGCATTGTGCGGCTCTTCGGGAACGATTACTTCTACTTTCCGGCGGGTGACGGCGTGGCGGTCTACCGCATCGAACCATCCAAGGATCCGCTGCGTGGTCCGCTGCTCAACCTGGTTGCGTGCCTCGCCGGCTGTAATCCGCTGCCCGACGGGACCCACACCAACGAGGGCTGGCGTCCCGAAAACCGGTATCTATGGTCGTGGCACGACGAGCAAGGCGATCACCAGCCACAGAAGGAGGAGGCGACCATTGTCATCTCTCCCGGCAATCCCAAGGATTGGGAATGGCCGCGCGGCCCGCTGAGCATCGACGACAAGGGGTGGCTCTGGACGAGTTCGGCGCACCGCCGGCCGTCACCAATCGATGGTGCCGGTGGCGAGACCTCGGCCATCTACGCCATCCCACCGCAGGGCCCGGATAAGCAGGGCAATCCCTATTACGATTGGAACTCCGCCATCCGCGTCGTGAGCGGGGAGACCATGCGCGCTGCGCTCAACGTCGGCAGGGATGTCGAAACCCATTGGAACCTCGTTGGCCATTCCAGCGACGGAATGGTTTATGGCCTCTGTTCCACGAAGAAGCCTGGTGCGCCACAGGAAGGTGGTCTGCACATGAGCGGCAACGTGCTGATGGGCTTCAAGGAAAAGGTGCCGGGCACGGTCGAGGCCATCCCGGAGGCCGCTTGGTCGGTGGTCTTGCCGAAGGCGACCGTCGGGCTCTCTCCGATCAACGGTGGCCAGGGCGGTGTGCTGGTCGGCGGCGATCCGTGGCGGGCAGCGGTGCACCACTACACGAAGGAAGGTCTGTTAATCGGCAGCTTCCAATCTGATCCGCGTTTTGGCGCCCAGCCTCTCGACTGGCCGAGTGGCATGCTCGACGCCTTCTTGGCCGTGAACTGCAACCGCGACCCCCGCGACGGCCTGCTTGATGTTTTTACCGAGGACAACATGAACTGCCGGCTGATATGGTACCGCGTCGACGACCGCGATATCGAGAGCATTGAGGGGACTCTGGTCGTTCAGTCAGCCATGCCTTTGTAACAGCCGGCGCCTCCGGAAGCGTCGCGAGCCTCAGGAACAGAGGATGGAATGTTTCCACGAGAGATCCGGCGGCGTCTTCCGAAGCAGCCTGTGATCCACCCCCAGCGACGAGCGGCACTCACGCGGTGCATCGTTTTGCAGGGACCACAAACGTCGAGCTTATCGCCCGGGGCGTCCGTTTGCTAGGATACGAGTTGGCGCTTGGGGACTGCGGACGGGCTGGAAGACGGGCGGCTGGATTTATGGTTCCGCACCACGGCGACAAGCACAAAGGCGATTTCCGCTGCGACGAAGAAAAGCGCGAAGCGAAAGCCTCCCGATCCGAAACCGTAGCTGTGCAAGCCAACGCCGAGAACGAAATTTACCCCATACCAGGCCATGAGCACCCCCTGGAAGGCAAGCACCGCGCCCACGGCCATGCCAAATCCCGCCCACTTTCCGGCGATACGACCATGGAGGACAATCAGGTAGCCGAGAAGCGTGATCAGCGCCCACGTCTCTTTAGGGTCCCAGTCCCAGAATCGTCCCCAGGAATAGTTCGCCCATACGCCGCCCAGGATCGTTCCGATCGCCAGAAGCAGCACGCCCACTTGAAGAGTCCGGTAGAGATAATTGAAGAGCTCGGGTCCGGGTTTCGTTCCTCGAATGACCTTGCCCAGCGCGATGTGCCCGATCCCGAGCGCCAGAGCGAATGCCGCGTAGCTTAGCGTGATGGTGAGCACGTGCGTCGTCAGCCAGAAGTTATCACGCAGGACGGGGACCAGCGGATCGATGGCGCGATTGAGTGCCAGCGTTTGGGTGTCCGCCAGGATCAGCGACACAACTGCCACGGGGATGGCACCAAGCAGGAAGTAGCGGCTTCGGTAAATTGCCTCGAAGACCAATGCGAAAAGGATCGTGCCGAAGGCCACCCAAACGACCGACTCGTACATGTTTGTGACCGGCGGGCGACCGGCTATGGCCACGCGGGCGGCAAAGCCCGCCAGCTGCAAGCAAAATCCTGCGCCGGCCAGTAGCCAAGCCGCGGCGTAACCAGCTCTTCCAAGGCTGGAAAGCAGCAGAACGATCCCTGCTGCCGCGTAACACATCCACGCCCAGCGGAAAGGATGCGCTTTCTGGTAGAGGGTCTCGAGCTGGATTCTCCACTCTTGAGGTTGAAACTGGGGTTGGATCGCCGACCATTCCGTCCGCAGAACCTCAGCTTCCTTGATGAACGCGGCATTGTCGCCCGCGATGAACGCTTTAAAGAGGGGCTGAGCGGCGCTGGACGTGCCCGGCACAGACAACCATTGAGCATCCGCGGCTCGCGGGTTGGCGATGAAGCGAAACGCAGAACCGTTGGCCAGCGACTCAAATTCAGCCATCCGCAACCCGACTTCCGCAGCTTGCTTCGGCAAACCGCTCAGTTGCGGACTACCCGGCCGCGCTCGCAAGGCCTGTGCCTCACGAAGCAGCTTGGCCAGTTCGCTGTTAGAGGCGAGCTCCTGGTAGGAAAAGAGCTTCCGGGAGGCGTCCAGTCCGGTGGCTTTCCGAAGAGGCAGGTGGTTGACAAGGAGAACCGGCTTGTTCTCCCACCCCTGTGGATTCAACCACAATGTGGTCACAAACTCCAGTGCGCTCATCTTCCGGCCCTCGACCGTGATCGTTGACTTTCCCGAAAGACCAAGAAGCGATTCCTCGGCGAAGACCAGGAAAGGTTTTTTTCGTCCGCTTTCCTGCACGGCGATTTGTTCAAGAGGCGAGAGATCAAGAGCACACGCGGCTTGCAACGCGGCGAGCAGGGTGAGGAAACACCGGATCATTGATGGTTGACGTTGCCTCCTCCTGCGTGCTTGTGCAAGCGGGAAGAAATCCCGGCGGGTTCTAGGATTCCAAGGCCGCGCCTTTTTCTTTCGCTCCTTTGGTTTGCAGGCGAACGGGGCCAACGGCCACGATTCGCCGACTTCTGCGTTACTTCCGCTTCGCACTTGACCTGTCCGGTCGCCTTCGAGAGCATCCAAGGAGAGCTCGTGCGCATTACAATCATATCGGTCAATCCTTTCGCACCTTGGGGCGGCAGCGAGGAACTTTGGTCGCAAGCTGCCCTGGAGCTCCTCGGCGCGGGAGCGCAGCTGCAGTTGGTGCGGCATACCTGGAATCCCGAACCTGCGCAGGTTCAGGCGATACGGGCCGCCGGCGCGGCATTCGTTCCCATTTCGTCACGACCGGACGGCCTGGCGTTGCGGGTGCTAAAGAAGTTCGTCCGACGCCCTACCGAGGTGGACGAAATTCTCCGAAAGGCCGTCCTTCCCTTCTCGCCGCAGCTGGTCCTGGTCGCCCAGGGAGGGCAATATGAGGGGCGGGATTGGCTGGCGGCTTTGGCCGACACTCCGTTGAGATATGCGCTCCTCGCCCAAACCGCCGGGGATAACTTTTGGCCGGTCGGAGGCGAGCTGCAGGCCCTGCGCAAGGGCTTTGGCGGGGCATTCCGTTGTTTTTTCGTGTCCGAAGCGAATCGCGTCATTACCTCCATGCAACTCGGTGATCCGCTTTCGCGCTCAGATGTCGTGGCGCAACCCTTCAACGTGCCTTACGATGTCGATCTGCCGTGGCCGGAATCCAATGCGGAAGAATTGCGTCTGGCGAGTGTTGGCCGGCTCTCCCCTCCGCACAAGGGCCAGGATATTCTCTTTCGCCTGCTGGCGCAGCCGAAGTGGCGGGAGCGGAAAGTCACGGTTGACTGCTTCGGAGAGTGCCCAATCCATGGAAGAGACGTCAAGCAGCTTGCGCAGATGCTTCAGCTCGGTTCCGTGAACTTCTGCGGTCATGTGGCAGATGTCACGGAGATCTGGCGGACTCACCATGCGCTTGTCCTGGCAAGCCGGGGGGAAGGGTTGCCTCTCGCTGCGATGGAGGCGATGCTTTGCGGACGGCCTTGCATCCTGACAGATGCGGGGGGCAACAGCGAAATAATGGTGGACGGACAGAGTGGATTTCTCGCCATTGGCGCTACCGTCAGAGCCCTCGATGAGGCGATGGAGCGGGCATGGTCACAGCGGGAAAATCTTTCGGTGTTCGGCCGGGAAGCCGCTGCCCATGTTCGGAAACTCATCCCTCCGAACCCCGCCAAAGTCTTTGCGGCCCGCCTGTGGGAACTCGCCGGCGAGACCGTCCCTTCGAAGCTGCGTAGCGAGCAAAGAAGTCCTCAAATGTAGCTTGGCGCCGGACCCGCGGTCCGTCCTATCTGTTGAAATTTTCCTGAGATTGTTTCAGGGCGGGCGTGTTGAACGGCCATCGGTGGATCGTGGTCCAGAGCCGAACGACGGGGTTGCGCCAGCGCTTCGTTTGCTCGGATATATATTATTAATGTAGAATAACTTACGCGGACTGATTTTTAAAAGGGATTTTCCGTGGGCGTGGGGCAGTTTCTTGTTGCAATGGTGGAGCGGCGCTCGCTAGAAAGCAGGATGCGGCCGAGGAAAATCGTGCGGTCCCCTTCAGGTCCGGGCAAGAATCGCTTGCGGGGTGCCCGAACCGTTAAGGGAAAGCGGCGGAAGGGTCGCCTCTTCACTCTGTTGGCCGTTTTTGGGTCTGCGGTTGTTGTGATCGCTGTGACGTTCGCCCAGACTAACGGCAATCCCGCCGAGAGTCCGCTAGCCGTCGATGAATCGCGACCTGCCTCCGTTGAGACTCCCACTTCCGACGTCCGGGCGAACGAAGCCGGCCGGCCATTGGCTCCGCAAGCGCCGGGTCGGAGCCCTCAGACAGGGGAAACCCTGATGGGCGAGACTGTTTCGCCGTCCGGGGCGACGGAAGCTGCCGCTGAAACGTTGATTCCGGCCGAACCGGCCCGGAAGCTCTGGCGGTTTACGCCTCTCTTTTCGGCAGGTGTTGTCTACGACGACAATATCAACTTTACCAACGCGGATCGCGTTCCGGATGTTATCTGGACAATTTCGGGCGGATTGGCCTTTGAGTTGGGAGACTTTCGGGCCGGGTCGGAAAACTATCTCTCCGCGTACTGGCTCGGCTCCCCGGTCTTTTACACCGACAACCCGGACGAAAATAACTTCGACCAGAAAGCGGCGTTGATCGCCCAGTATCGTTGGTCCAAGCTCGTTGGGAGAATCGATAGCAACTTCTCCATTGAGACAGGCGGCAACCGCGAAGTCAACGAGATCACCACGACCCAAAGTTTTTCAAATTCTCTGCGCTTCCAATACGACTACAGCGAAAAGACGAGCTTTGACCTGAAATTCTCGCAGGATGCCTCAATTGTCGAGGAGTTCCAGAACACCAATCAGTACGAGGTCGCGGGCGGGATGGGCTACCAAATCTTTCCGAAGACCAACATCGGTTTTGAAGTTGTCGGCGGCGTCAAGGAGTCGCCCCCAAGCCCGCTTCAATATTACCAGCAGGCGCGTTTGCGTTTGAACTATACCGCCACCGGAAAACTCACCTTCATGTTCAGCGGGGGTGTCGAAGTCCTCGAATTCGAGGGCGAAGATTCCATCAAGGCCACTCCCGTCTTTAGCCTGGGATTGGCCTACCGGCCCTTCGATGGAACCAGTCTCAGCTTGGTGGGTTACCGCAACATTATCGCGTCCAACGCCATAGCCGGACAGGACATTCTCGCCACCGGTTTCAGAATCGGTGTCGAACAACGATTCTTCCAAAAATTTTTTGCCGGAGTTAGCTTCGGTTACGAGAACGATGACTACTTCCCAACCAGCTGATGGATTCTCCACTGACCGGGTGGACAACTATCTCTATGTGCGCCCCACCTTGCGCTATTCCTTCGTTCGATGGTTTTCAGTCAACGTTTTTTACGAATTCAGGAAGAACACCTCCACGCAGGAGTCGAGTAACGCCTACGGCAACCGGCTTGGCATGGAGCTTGCTGCAAAGTTCTAATCTCGATTAGTTTATATGGAGTGCAACCACACGGCGCCGCGCCAGGCGGGCACCAATTCCGGGTCAGGCGCGAAGGCATTGGCGACGCGATCCGGGGAAGCTTGCCGGCAGTTTCAGAAGAATCGTTTGGCCGGGACGGCCTTGATTGCCTCTCGCGGGGAATCGTGTCAGAGTCCAAAACTATGAGGCACCTTGGAATCGCATGCGGCGGCGACGACAACTACGCCACGGGCATCGCAGTCGCCCTGTATTCTGCACTTTCGAATCTAAGCACGCAGGTAACTCCGACCGTTTATGTCATGGACGGCGGGCTTTCTTCCGAACACCGCGAGCGATTGGAGCACGTGATCACCAGAGTGCGGCCGGATTCCTCGATTGTATGGTGCCGGATTTCCGCTGACGAACTCGCGAAGCTGCCGTCGTACGGGTATCTCAGCCAGAGCACGTATCTGCGGCTTTTTGTGGGCCAATTCGTTCAGGAGCAGACGCAGCGGATCGTCTACATTGACTGCGATCTCCTCGTTGTGGGCGATCTTTCCGTCGTGCTGGATTTGGATTTCGGTGATTGCCCAGTTGGGGGAGTCCGGGATTTTATTTTTGACGACATCTCCCACCTGCCTCAACCGCTGCCCGAAGAGCAGTGCTTTCCATGGGATCCCAAAGGGGGTTATTATCAAGCAGGCGTTTGTGTTATCGACTGGCCGCGTTACTCCGCCTTGGGCGTGGAGAAGAAAGCGCTTGCTTTTGGGACGAGGCTTTGTGACGACCCCGCCGTCCGCAGCGACCAGGATGTGCTCAATCCGGTCCTTGCGGGCCACTGGCTGGAACTCCCCTGCACGTATAATTTCTGTTCGCAGCTCCTTTACATTGAAGAGTTCCTCCCGAAAAAAGAGAGGCACCGTGCATTTCTTAGGGAAAGGAGCCGGCTCTACTCGGAAGCCAAGGTGCTTCACTTTGCGGGGCAACCCAAACCCTGGCATCACTGGGCGACGGATCCCGGCGCGACCAGGTGGGTGAGGGCTCTCAGGCGGTCCGGTTGGTTGGACCTCAGGAGCAAGATCCGATGGCTGATACGATGGATACCCAGGAGAACCGCTGTGAAATTAAAGCAAGCCTTCGGCTTGTTGAAAAAGCGCGAAAGCACGGCGTCTGTTACCGACTATTGAGCCCAAACCCTCAAGCGCCGTAATCAGTAAATATGTTCAATGTCCGCTCAAATTTGGAGTTGCGCGTTTTTTGGTCGCCAAACATCTTCTCCAAGTTTAAGGTACGCGGTGTCAGTTAACCCCGCCCAGCAGCCGTTCACGACGTTGGCATGGATGCTGCTGGCGAACATTAGTTTAGAATTCTTGCATGGAGTGTGAAATTTGTTCTCGAATGGCTGCAAAGGGTAGGAGTGCGGACCGATTCGAGCTGTCTGGATCCTCCTCCTTGCGACAGGTGAGAAGCCTTCTGGGGAAGCTCGTCACGATCGCGGTATTTCTTGCCTGCGGAGCTGTGATGGCGCAAAGCGATTCAAACTACCGCTTGTCTGCCGATGATCTTTTGGACTTCCGTGTTTTCCAAGAGCCTGAGTTGGACTCCGTGATTCGCGTGTCCGGCGACGGCAGTGCCATATTTCCTTTAGTCGGACGGCTTGCGATTGGGGGAAAAACAATCGGTGAGGCGACCGAATTGCTTCGCCAGCGTTATATGGCGGGCTACCTCGCCAATCCCCAGGTAACGCTGACTGTTCGAGACTATGCGCGAAGGGTCTTCACGATGTTGGGACAGATTCAGAAGCCGGGGTCGTATAATTTCGAGGGGAGCGAGACCATCAGCCTCCTTGACGCCATCGGTATGGCCGGCGGCTACACCCGGATCGCTAATCCGGGAAAAGTCACTGTAAAGCGGCGTGTCGGCGGAAAGGAAACAGTTATACGCGTCGATGCTCGAAAAATGGCAAGGTCGAACTCCCAGGAAAACTTTCAAGTTCAGCCAGGCGACGTCATCACTGTGGGTGAGTCCATTTTTTAATCATGGCCTGAAATTTCCTCCGATAAACAGCTTTCCGATCTTTTAGGCGAAAAAGAGTCCGCGGCCGGTCTGGACATCGGTTACTATCTCCATCTCTTAAAGCGCTATCTTTGGCTTTTTTTGACGATCGTCGTTCTGGCGACGCTCATCGCGCTCTTCTTTGCGCTCCGCCAACCGAAGAAGTATTCCGCTCGCGCTGTTTTGCAGGTGGAAGCGCAGGAGCAGAAGGTACTGGGTTCGGATGATGTCCAGCCGCTGAGGCCGGACGCGGGAGATTACATGACGACGATTGCCGAGTCGCTATCCAGCGATTCGTTTCTCGTGCGGGTTGCCAAGGCTTCAGGCCTCTTGAACGATCCGACCTTCTTCGCCCCTCGCTCTGACGGGCAACCCTACTCAGACGCCGAGATCGCCGCTCGTATGAGGGGATTGGTTTCGGCCACCGTCCGCAAAGGAACGAGATTCATAGACATTACAGTAACAACAGGCGACCCGGAGCAGTCGAAGCTTATCGCCGCAACGGTGGTCAAAGAATTCATACGCCAGACTCTCGAACTGCGGATGAGCGTCGCTCGCTCCGCGAACGATTTCCTGCGCGAAGAGGCGAACAAGCTGAAAGCGAAGCTGGAGGAATCTGAAGGAGAAGCTTCAACGTTACAGGGAGGAACAAAACGCTGTCTCGCTGGAAAACACCCAGAACATCACGGTCGCGAGGCTTCAGGAGCTCAACTCGCAGGTGACTTTGGCGAAGGGCGAACGAATCAAACTTGAGTCCGATATTGAGCTCTTGCGTTCGACCCCGGCGGATGATGTTGACCGCATGCTCCAGATCCCCAGCGTCAGCGCGATTCCCCAGGTGCAGGCGCTTCGTGCTCAGATAGTCGCTGCGGAAGCCGATCTGGCGGGAATTCAGAAGCGTTACCTCGCAAAGCATCCCAAAAATATCCAATCTGTTACGCAAATTAAGCAGTTGAAGGATTCTCTTAGGGAGACCCTAAGGAATGCCGGGGAGATTCTCGGCACGCAGTATGAATCCGCGCTGGACACTGAAAAGAAGTTGGGTGTAGCGCTTAAGGAGCAGGAGACCGCGGCTCTCGAGCTCAATAAGATTGCTATCCCTTATGGTGCCCTGCAGCGCGAAGTGGAGTCCGATCGTGCAGTGTACGATTCCGTGAATAACCGTTTAAGAGAAACGACCGTCGCTCTTGGGATCGAGAAAAGTCCTTTTCGAATCGTTGAGGAACCGTTAGCCGCTAACGAGGTGGCGGCATCCATCCCTAAGATCGTGGGGGTCGGGCTGTTTCTTGGTCTCGCGCTCGCTGCGGGCACCATCTTTGGTCTGGACCTTCGAGACAGCAGTTTGCGTTATGTTGATCAGGCAGAGAGCTTCCTTGGCCTGCCTGTTCTGGCCGTGGTTTCCGATGTCGAAGAGAAGGGCGGCCAGACGATCCCGAACGTCTTTGGCGACAAAGGGCAATCGCAGGCCGCGGAGGCCTTCCGGAGCATGCGGACCTCTCTCTCCTTGCTGGGCGATGAGGCTCACCGTCGGGTATTTCTGGTCACCAGCGCCATGGCCGGAGAGGGCAAGACATTTTGCGCCTTCAATCTTGCCATGGCTTTTGCTCTGGAAGGACAAAAGACCGTGCTCGTGGATGCCGACTTGCGACTGCCCGCCATCCACAAGATCTACCCTGACCCGGAAGTCGCTCGAAAGCACCCGGGACTGAGCGATCATCTCGCGGGAAATGCGGGCATCGATAAGATCCTGATGGCTGGACCGCAGGAGAACCTTACGGCCATTTGCGCCGGCAGCAAAACTATCAATCCGGGCGAACTGCTCGGCGCGGACGCTTTCATCACGCTAGTTAAGACTCTGGTTGAGAGGTTCGATCGTGTGATCATAGATTCGGCCCCTGTGAACGTCGTGAGTGATTCGCTACGGATTACGCCTCTGGCAGATTACGTCTGTTTGGTGATCCGTGCGGCCAAGACTCCGAGGAAGGCGATCGCCCACGCGATCAAGCTGATTGGGAACGCCAAAGGAAAGATCGCGGGCTTTGCCCTCAACCGCGTCCATCTTGGGCGCGACTCCGCCTATTATTTTTATCGCTACGGGTATGAAGATGCCGAGTCCGAGGGCGGTCGGAGTTCCAAGAAGGCGTAGGAGAATCATGGTGGATTGCTCCGGCTCAAGTTGGCCCTTGGGACTTCGAGCTTCCCCAACCAGAGGTGACTGAAGATGGTCTCGAAGCTTGACGCCTAGAATGACCAACGGCGGCAGCATGCCATCGACTATTCTCACTCATCAAAACGGCGACCGAATAAGACGAGGCCATGATCAACTCGTGCTGAGTATAACTAATTCAGGCAGATCAGCATCTTGAGCTTTTTCCTCTTGCGGTGAATCAGCCGCTCTGTGCATCCTCTAATACTACAACCATGCGTATTCTTGTTACTGGCGGAGCGGGCTTTCTTGGCTCGCATTTATGCGACCGACTACTTAGCGAAGGCCACGAGATTCTCTGTCTCGACAATTTCTTTACCGGTCGAAAACAGAATATTTCCCACCTTCTCCAGAATCCAAAATTCGAATTGATTCGGCACGATGTCACGGAGCCGTTCCGTGTGGAAGTGGATCAAATCTACAACCTGGCGTGTCCGGCTTCGCCTCCGCACTATCAGTATAATCCCATCAAGACCACCAAGACGTCGGTCATGGGTGCGATCAACTCCCTCGGGCTCGCCAAACGCGTCCGAGCGAGGGTTTTTCAGGCGTCGACGTCGGAAGTTTACGGCGATCCAACGGTCCACCCCCAGGACGAGTCCTACTGGGGAAACGTGAATCCAATCGGGCGGCGCTCATGTTACGATGAGGGCAAGAGATGCGCGGAGACTTTGTTTTTCGATTATCATCGCGAAAACGGGGTCGATATTCGTGTCGTGCGAATTTTCAATACCTACGGCCCGCGCATGCTGGCCGATGATGGCCGGGTGGTGTCCAACTTCATTGTGCAGTCGTTGAAAGGGGAAAACCTGACCGTTTACGGTGACGGTTCCCAAACCCGTTCGTTTTGCTATGTGGACGATCTCATTGAGGGCTTCGTGCGCCTGATGAATCAGGAAAAGACGGTGGGTCCCGTCAACATCGGTAACCCCGGCGAGTTTACGATGCTGGAGTTGGCGGAGTTGGTTCTCAAGAAGGTGGGTGGGAAATCGAAAATTACCAATCTTCCACTTCCCGCGGACGATCCGAAACAACGTCGCCCGGACATTTCTCTTGCCAAGGAGATGCTCGACTGGGAGCCCAAGGTCCCGCTCGAGGAAGGTCTCAACCGAACCATCGAGTATTTTCGTCAGGCGATCTGACGCTTCCCAGCTCCTACTACAACTGCTTTTAGCCCTATGTCACAAGAAACGTCACAAAATCAGGAATTTGCAATTAAGATTTGCTGCATCGGTGCCGGCTATGTCGGCGGCCCTACGATGGCGATGATCGCCGCGAAATGTCCCGACGTTCGTGTGGAAGTGGTCGATCTCAATCAGGCAAGAATCGACGCCTGGAACTCCGATAACCTTCCGGTCTACGAACCGGGGCTCGACGAGGTGGTCAAGTCCGCCCGCGGCAGAAATCTGTTTTTCTCGACCGGCGTGGAGGACGCGGTTCGCGCCGCGGACATCATCTTTGTGAGTGTCAACACCCCGACCAAGACCTTTGGCGTGGGTGCGGGCCGGGCCGCCGACCTCCGCTTTATCGAGGCGGTTGCCCGCATGATCGCTTCGGTTGTCGAGGAACCGAAAATCATCGTTGAGAAGAGCACCATCCCGGTGAAAACCGCGGAAACCATCCTGACGATCCTCAGTGCGAGCGGAAAGAAGCTGAATCACCAGGTGCTCTCGAATCCCGAGTTCCTCGCGGAAGGCACGGCGGTGGAAGATCTGAAGAGTCCAGATCGCATTTTGATTGGCGGCGAACAAACGCCGGAAGGACTTGCGGCGATCGAGAAGCTGGTGTCCGTCTATGCCCGGTGGGTTCCGCGCGAGCGCATTCTCACGACCAATCTTTGGTCCTCCGAGCTGGCCAAGCTTGTCGCGAACGCGTTTCTTGCTCAGCGCATTTCTTCGATCAATGCGATCTCCGCGCTTTGCGAAACAACCGGCGCCGACGTCGAGGAGGTTGCCCGCGCAATTGGGACCGATTCACGCATCGGACCAAAGTTTCTCAAGTCCTCGGTGGGTTTTGGCGGCTCTTGCTTCCAAAAGGACATCCTGAACCTTGTCTACCTTTGCGGGGCTTTCGGGATTCCCGAAGTCGCGGACTATTGGGAGCATGTGGTCCGATTAAATGACTGGCAGAAGAGCCGCTACGTCGCGCGCGTCATCAAGACTCTCTTCAACACCGTGTCGGGGAAGCGCCTGGCGGTCTTGGGATTCGCCTTCAAAAAGGATACCAATGATACGCGCGAGTCGCCGGCGATCTCGATTTGCAAGGCACTGCTCGACGAGCAGGCCCGCCTGGCGATTTACGATCCGAAAGTGGGAAGCTCTCAGATTTTTGCCGATCTCGAAGTTGAGGCCAACGACCCTCGGATCGAGATTTGCTCGGACGCGAATCAGGCCCTCAAAGGGGCTCACGCGATGCTCGTGCTCACGGAATGGGATGAGTTTCGGGATCTGGATTTTGTGAAAGTCTACGATGCAATGCATAAGCCGGCCTGGGTCTTTGACGGTCGCAATGTCGTCGATGCCGCGAAGCTGCGGAGTGTGGGCTTTTACGTTTACAGCATCGGAAAGCCGGAATATTCCTGAGGAGCTTCGCCGGTTACCTGTTCGCGGTGGCCGCACTTCGGGCCGCTTCGAATCTTGAGGGTCCCGAATGCTGCGGGGTCGCATGGCAAGTTCGTGGCGGGTGGTCTTTGCGCAGGGGGTGGCTTCCCCGTTGACTCTTTGGCTGCCGGCAAGATATTCGACTCTATGAAGATTGGCGAACGAGACGCTTTTTTAAGCGCCGGAGCCAGAGGGCGGCGATCGCACTTTGGTCGCAGACGTAAGCCGTCGGATCCCTTCTTCCTTGCAAGATTGTCCGACTGGGCGGGCCGTGGACAAATAGGTGTTTGCTAATGGCGTCGATCGTCTCCAGAAGCGCAGCGTTCCTAAAGGAAATCCTGAGCGTTGCCCTCCCGTTTGGCAGGAGAAAATTGTTCGTGGTCGTGGCGAGCATGCTGCTTCAGGGCGCCTTGCAACTGGGCGGGGTTGCTTCTGTTTTGCCGTTTCTGTCGGTGGCGGCCCATCCGGAAAACTTCGCGAATTCTCAGTTCGGCCGCTTCTTGATGTCCATTTTTCATCTTACCGATGCAAGGCAGCTGGTCTATGTGACGGGCGTCCTGGCGATCGTCTCTCTGGTGATTGCGAGTGTCTCAGCCATCGCAAACCAGGTCATCTCCGGGCATTATGTCGCCGCCCTCGGACATTGGTTGCGGATGCAACTCCTTAGCAAGTACTACAGTCAGCCTTACGCGTACTTTGTCTCCCGCAACTCGATGGTTCTCACAAAGAAGGCGAACGCGGACGTGATGGTGTTCACCAGCTTCATCCTTGCGCCGCTTTGCGATTTTGTGGCGAGGTCATTCACGACGGTGATAATCGTGGCCGGTCTCCTGGTGCTCGAACCGGTGGCCACGCTCGTTGCCGGCGCGTTCTTCGCGGGCTTCTACTTGCTATTCATGAGCGTCACGCGCGGGCATGTGAGGGCGATTAACGCGGTGTCCAAGGAGACGAGCCAGGGCCTCAGCCGGTTTGTCCAGCAATTTATTGCGGGCATGAGGGAAATCAAATTGAGGGACGCGGGCCACTATTTTCTCGAGAGGATTGAGGCGCTCTCCAACCGCCAGGTGAAGTCGGGGGTGATGAGCGCGTGGATCAGCGGACTTCCGCGCAACTTGATCGAGCCGCTCGCCTTCGCGGGTACCATCATTTGGGCGATGTCCGCCTTGAGCGCGGGCCGTCTTGACGCGGTGCTGCCGACCCTCGGCGTGATGGCCATGGCCGGATACCGGCTCCTGCCCAATCTCCAGGCTCTTTACACCAGTCTGCACCTGATCGCGACGAATCGGTTCTCGCTTGACGAGCTTGCCGAGGAACTCGACTTTTCATCGCCTTCTTACCCGATTCAAATGCCGAGGAAGGCCGACACCGCAGCCCTCCCAGCCGATAAAGGCCCCTTGTTCTCGGAAGCGATCGAACTTCGAAACATTACTTTCAGCTATGCTGGCGCGGAGCGTCCGACCCTTCAAGGCATCAGTCTTCGCATTGAAAAGGGCCAGTCGATCGGATTCGTGGGCCAAACCGGATCGGGGAAATCGACCCTGATCAACATTCTCCTTGGATTGTACGAGCCGACCGAGGGCGAGATTCTCACCGACGGGAGACCTCTCGGAAAACCCGTCCCCTCGAATTGGCATACGCGAATCGGATATGTTCCGCAGGAAATCTTCCTGATCGATGACACTCTGTTTAGAAATATCGCCCTTGGCGTGGCGGACGGCGAGGTGGATCGCGAGCGTCTACAGAAGGCAATTTCGTCGGCGCAGCTCCAGGAAGTGATCGAGAAGATGCCGCAGGGACTTGAGACCCAGGTGGGCGAGCGGGGGGTGATGCTCAGTGGAGGACAGCGCCAAAGGGTGGGGCTCGCAAGGGCGCTCTACTTCGATCCGGAGATGCTGATCCTGGATGAAGGAACCAGCGCCCTGGACAATGAAACCGAAGCCAAGTTCATGCGCGCAGTAGAGTCGTTGCAGGGCGAAATAACGGTGATTTCGATTGCCCATCGACTGACCACGGTGCGCGGCTGCAATGCCATTTACGTTCTGATGGGCGGTAAGATTGGCGAAGCGGGAACGTACGACCAGTTGATGGAGTCCAAGTCGGAGTTTTTCCGTCTGGCGAGCGCTGCCGCGTGATTCACGGCCGCGCTTGTTCTCTGACCCTCCCTGGAGAACTGACGGGTAAGATCAGGGATTCTGACGGGCGGTGGCGCCCGGCCTTCGACGGCGAGGAAATTTTCGCGGGGATTTGCGAGAAGCTGGCGTTGACGTAGAGAATGGGTCGGTCTTTTCGAGCTAAGCTCGAACTTCGTGGGGAAGAACTAGTGGGAGTGAGAGTCGAAAAAATCTTCATATTGGCCAACAAGAAGGCAGAGCTTCAGTTGAAGGTTTTCGCCAGATCGACGCGCAAAGTCGGCAGTGATCTGCCTTTGTGGGTGATCCCCTGCGGGGAGAAGGATTTCGAACTCCCATCCGGTTGCCGTTGGATTGAAGATTCAAAACTTCTTCGCTTTCTGAGGCAAAATTCGGCGCATCCCTTGTACGGCAAATATTTTGTTCTTCTGCAAAGCAATTGCGCCTATTTCGACACGGATATCATCTTGCTCCGGGAACCACGCAAGTGGCTGGAGGACGCGCCGTCGGATTCGTTCGCTGTCGCGGACACGGAGTGGGCCAAGAATCGGTGGACGTATTCAGCCGATTCCCTGCGCTTCCTTGCTTCCCTTTCTTCATGCTGGCCGTTGCTCACTTTCAATTCGGGTTTCTTTGCTTTCGAAAATCCGTTGTATGAGGAGGACGAGTTGATAGAGGTCATTCAATCTCCCGAGTATCGGCGAACGTGTCTGGAACGAAAGGATTCGCCGGTGGACCAACCTGCGATCAACTGGCTCGTCCTCCGCAAGCAGCGCAAGATTTTTAATTTCAATCTGCCGGAGCAGTACATGGAGTCGACCATGGCCGTGGACTATGGCTCCAGCCCGCCTGAGACGGTCACGTCGCGACCGTCGGCGCCCGCATTTCTTCACTTTGCGGGACCCATGTTTGAGGAAAACTTGCCGATCGTTAATCTGTTTACGTCGTTTCTAACTCCTCCTGAGAGGCAGCGATGGGACGCCCAGGTCAACGAGCGGCGTCAAGCTTCGCGCTGGCTGGAAAAGTGGCCGTTTCTCGTCCGCCTCCTGAACCGGCTGATTCGTGTCCTCGATTCTCGATTTCACGTTCAGCCGAAGTTGTAGTTCGATGTTGATGGAGAGCGTCAGCCGCGCGTCATGAAAGGCAAATCGAAAGCTATCGTCGCCGCGGTGACTGCTCCAACTTACATTGGCGGGCTTGGGTCCTATCAAAGGGGCTTGGCGGCGGTTCTGGAAGGTTTCGGTGTCGAAGGCGCCTTTCTCTCGATATTTCCAAAGCATCCCGCCCTGGGAATTTCAGAAAACCCTCTCCCGTGGCCCGTGCAGACTTGGGTCCAGCCCCGCGACTTGGTCGAAACTCAACGGAATTCTGTTGCGCCTGGCCGCGAGGCCAGTGCTTCACCCTCTGCTCGAACTTATCGTTTGTGCCGCCCTGCCTGCCAAGTCTTTGCATAAACTTATCGGCAAGGTCGACTGGGTTCACTTCGTCGGTACCGGGCGTGACTATTTGGGGTTTGCCCTGGTGCGCTTTGCGAGAACGTTGGGCGTTCGCTTCACCGTTTGGCCGGCGGTTCATCCCAGGGACTGGGGCGACGACGTTCTGGACGTGCGCTTGTACCGAAAAGCCCATGTGGTGATGTGTCAGACGTCCTATGAGAAACGTCACTTGGCGCAGCTGGGAGTTCCGGAAGCCAAGTTGCTCCAGTGCGGTCTGCCTGCGATGTGCCTGCCCGACGGAAATGCCGACGCGATCCGCCGAGAGCTTGAGTTGGGAAACCGTCCCTGTGTGTTGTTTCTTGGGCGGAGGGACGAGGGGAAGGGTTATTTCGCTTTGCTCAGAGCCTGGCCTGTCGTTTTGCAAGCCTTCCCCGAGGCTTGCGTTCTCCTTGGCGGCCCGGGCGACCCGCGCCAGGATGAGTTGTCCAAGTTGCCGCGCGACTCGTTTCGGGATCTTGGACTTGCCAACGAGCGGACGAAGGCGGACGCGCTCGCGGCCTGCGACGTCTTCTGTCTGCCCTCGAGCCATGAGTCGTTCGGCATTGCCTACGTGGAAGCATGGTCCTATCGCAAGCCGGTCATTTGCGGATCAGCACCGGCCTGCAGAGAATTGGTGGACAATGGAAAGAGCGGCTTATGGGCGGACCAGGATCCGGCAAATCTCGCCGAAAAGATCATGAGGCTTTGTCGCGATCCGGAACTGGCGAAGTCTATGGGACAGAGTGGATTTCGGTTACAGCAAGAGCGCTTTTCCTGGGAGGTCGTTGCGAATGCACACCTTCATGCTGCCGGGCTGACGCGCAATGCGTGAACGAGGTTCTCGCTGGGATCCGAGAGCGAATCCCAAAGGATCTTCCGAATCTGGAGTTTCTCGAGCAAGTGGGACTATGAAGCTGGCGGTTACAGGATTCGTCTCGGAGCAGGCCGGAAGCGTCGCCTCGGCCAACGCGCTGCTGTTACGCGAGCTTCTGTCGCGCGGCCACGAAGTTCACTTTTTTTCCAAGGCGTCGTTTGTCGATCCGAGGCCCGCGGTCGGAGAGCGTTCGGGATTTCGCTTCTTCGATGTGACCAACTTCGGACCCGATCAGTTCAGAAGGAATGTTGAGCGGATTCCCTTTGTCGGATTCCCCGCTGGTCTCTATGACGCGTGGACCTACAATCGCATGTTGGGGAGCGAGATGGCGCGAAGTCACTCGACCGAAAAATACGATCTTAGTCTCTGGCTCGGGGAGTTTGCGCGTGGCCGAATTCCCGGGATTCCCGTAGTGAGTTTCGTTCAAGGACCGCCCGGGACGGACGCTCGTTCGATCGTGCAACGCTTCGGGGAGATCAAGGCGCTGGCGGGGCCGGCGAAGGCGATGAAATGGCTGCTTCTTGCCAAACTTCGGCTGTCGCGCATCGGCTTGCCGCCTCTCCATCTGACCGATCAGTTTATTGTCGGAAGCCGGGAATCAACACTCACGCTTAGTAAGCTTTACGGCATCGCGCGAGACCGCATCGACGCGGTGCCTTATCCGATCGATCTCGAGCTGTTCAGGCCTCCCGCTGAAGCCCTCAGCGCCGGCGAACACGGTGGCGATGGATCGTTGCGAATTTGCTGGCTGGGTAGAATAATACCACGCAAGAGATTGGATCTTTTCCTTGATGGGGCCGCTCTGGCGATTCGCCAAGGGATCGACGTGCGACTGACCATTATCGGGGGCATCGGATTTGTTTCGGGCTACGAAAAGCTAATCGAAGCCTTCGCTTTCGCCGATCGCTTGCGTTGGGAAAAGGGAATTCCGCGAGAGACAGTGCCGGCCCTTTTGCACCGTCACGACGTCCTCGTCCAACCGAGCGATGAAGAGAATTTTGGGTCGTCTGTCGCCGAGGCGCAAGCTTGCGGGCTTCCGGTGATCGTGGGTCGCACCAATGGCAATGCGGATTATTTGTGTTCACGGGACATTCATTTGCAGGACGATCGTCCCGAGACGCTGGCGGCCTCCCTGCGCGAGATGGCTCTGCGCAAAGTCGAGAATCGGTGGGACGCGGCCGCCGTGTCACGCGGCTGTGCCGAAGCAGCATTTTAACTTGGCCAGCGTGGCGGCACGCCTCATTAAGATTTTGGAGGGGATTGCTTCTCGATGAGCCTGGCTATCATTATTGATCATTTTGACCGTTCGCGTCGAATTATCTGAGAATTAGCTTAGAAATGTCTTCGCCTGGCCTTCCGGAGCCCCTTTTCCAGGAGCAAGGTTGCGCGGGAGATCGTCCTTTCCCGGGCAACGATTCAGACTTGAAATCGGTGGTCGCCGCCCTGGTCTGCCGAGACGTTTAGGATTTCAAGATAGAACTTGTCGGCCGAGATGGTTTGGAGTTACCTGTCGCAAAGAAATGATGATGCCGCATCAATTCGCGTTTAAGGCCATTAGGCGTCTTTACTCGAATTACGAGCGCGGCCGTTCCTACCCGCGCAGGCAGCGAATATGGGATTATCAGTTTGCCAGCAGCGATCAGCGGGAACGGGTCTTTCTCATCGTCACAGCGGGTGATCAAATCGACAACGCGGCGTGGGTCGCGGCCTCTTTCCTCACTCATAGCAAATTGCTAAGGGAGGGCTTTGGGCTCGTTTTTTGCCTGGACACTCCGGCGGACCCTCAAGTGAACGCACAGAGGCTCGCCAGATCGTTCCCACAGGCGCGACTCTTGACGACTGCGGCGATTCTTAGCGAACCGCGCAAGGCGTTCCCGCGGCTGGGCCGATTTGCAGATTCTCATCCCATGGGGCGCAAGTTGGCCTGTCTCGTCGCCTTCAACCAACGGTGCGATGTCCTCTATTCCGACACGGATGTGCTTGCGTTCGCGAGGCCAAGCGAACTCGAGGAGGCCATCAACGAAACGCGCCCCGCTTACCTCGCGCAGTCCGAGCCTAGCTATGACCAGGCGAGCCTCGCGAAGATCCGGTCGGAGGGGTTGAAGCCTCCGGAGCCCCCGCTGAACGCGGGTTTCGTCTATTCTCCCAGGAACGGCCTTCAGGGAGAGTTGGCGAACCGACTTGTCCCGGATCCTGAGGAGATGAATTCCTCGTCTCCGACCTGGTGGTGGATTGAGCAGACGATTCTTTCGGCCTTGTTTGGCAACATGGATGCAAAAGCCTTGCCATTGGATCGTTACGTCGTTTCCTTGAAAAGGCAGTTGCCCTTTGAGGAGGATGTCGATTACGCAAAGATCTGCGTGCGGCATTTCGTTTCTCCCGTTAGGCATCTGATGTATAAGAAGGGAATCCCGTTGCTGCTCAAGCAAGGCCGGCGGGATTGGAAGCTTAGGGGCTCAGCCCAGGTGTGAGGGGGACTCTGCATGGGCCGGGAGGAATCGGGGACCGGACTCGCTTTGATCAAACTCGCCGGTTTCGGGAAGATGTGCGCCGCCAAACGAGAACGCAAGGAAAGCTCTAAGTTCTAAGATCCGTGATGAGTCAGCGCGACGATCAAACTGTATCGGTAATTATTCCGACCCTCCGCAGACCGGAGCATCTTGCCCGATCTTTGGAATCTCTGGCCCGTCAGACGCGGCCCGCCAGCGAAATCCTCGTGGGAATCCGACCGGATGACCATTCAAACGACGCGGTGATGGAGAAGTTCCAGAAGCAATTGCCACTGCGTTCGGTGGAGGCGAAGGGTGTTGGGGTGATCGGCTCGATGGCGTCTTGTTTGCGCGAGGCAACCGGCGACTACATCGCGCTTCTGGACGATGATATCGAATTGCCCCCCGATTGGATTGAGCGGATGGTTGGGCATATTCGGGACAATTCTGGCGTGCTCGCTGCCGGGGGGCGGGATTTGCTGCAGGATCATCCCGAGATGCGCAGGGTGGAACCGCTCACCGAGGATGTTGGGCGTTTGCATTGGTTTGGGCGCATCACGGGCAATCATCATCGGGGCGGTGGAAAGCCGAGGAAAGTTGATCTCTTGAGGGGTTCCAACTTTCTCCTGAGAGGGGATTTTTTGCGAGAGTCCGGCTTTGAGTCGGATTTGCGAGGTAAAGGAGCGCAGGTGAATTGGGAACTGGCTCTGGCCCTTCAAGCCCGTCAAAGGGGAGCGAAGTTCATTTACGATCCCAAGGTTGAGATTATTCATCATGTGGGTCCACGCCACGACGCGGATAATATTCACCGTGGCGGATTTGATTTTTCGAGCACTTTGGACATCGCGTTTAATGAGACGCTGGTGATTTTGAAGCATGGGCGCGGACTCTTGCGGTTCACGGGATTCGCCTGGCAGATTCTCGTCGGGTCCGCGGTTTGTCCGGGTCTGCTGCATGTATTCAGACAGCTCTTGTCGAACCGGTCTCATTTGCTAAAGCGCGTTGTGGCGACGGCGCGTGGCCGTTTGAAGGCCGTGAGATTCTGCCTTGGCCGCCGAGAGAGCCCTGGCGTCGCCGCGCCACAGCACTCTGCCGACAAGTCGTCAACACGGTCTCTCAGGCTCGGGATCGTCATGCCGTCAGCCCATCCGCACGGCGGAGCGGAGGAAGCGCTGATTCATCTTCTTCGAAACCGCGATGCGGCGGGGTTGTCCGCCGTTCTGGTCGTTCTGCTCGAGGAGGGTGAGCTCAAAGGGATATTTGAGAATACCGGAGCGACGGTTGAAGTCGTCGAAAGCGGACGTTTACGGGAACCGTGGAAGCAAGTTGCGGCGATTCTCAAGATACGCCGGCTTTTGAAAAGGCATCGCATCGATACCGTGTTGGGGTGGATGACGAAGGCGCATATTTATGGCGGCCCGGCGGCCTGGATGGCTCGAGTTCCGCCGATTTATTTTCAGATGGGGGTGCCCGACAACGGGGTAGTGGATCGCCTTTGCCGCGCGATACCTGCAGTGGGAGCCCTCGCGTGCTCGGAGTTTGCCGCACGAGAGCAGCGGGCGTGTGTCAAACACCGCGTCATCGGCGTTCCGCTCGCCGCGGATGTCAGCCGATTTTCGGAGGCGGCGAATCATTCGCCCGCGGAGATCCGCCGTCGTTTTGGGTTGGATCCAGATCGACCGCTTGTGGGAATCGTCGGACGACTGCAGCACTGGAAGGGGATGCACGTTTATGTCGAAGCGATGGCCCGGGTGCTCAAAGAAGTACCTGATTGCCGAGGCGTCATTGTCGGGGGCAAGCATCACCTGGAGCCCGATTACGCGGATTGGCTCGCAGAGAGGGTTCAGGCGCTGGGCGTTTCCGAGGAGGTCCGGATGGTGGGCGTTCAGCGCAATGTGCCGGAATGGATGCAAGCGATGGATGTGGTCGTCCATGCCTCGGAACGCGAACCGTTCGGAATTGTCGTGGTTGAAGCGATGGCGTTGGGAAAACCGGTGGTGGCAACCCAGCCGGGCGGGCCCGAAGAAATCATTACTCATGCTTCCGACGGACAGCTCGTTACCTGGAACAAGGCTGATGAATTGGCCGAGGCCATTCTCAAGTATCTTCGCGACCCGGAATGGGCCCGTTCGGTCGGGCAGCGCGCCAAGCAGCGTAGCGGCGAGTATTCGATGGAAAAATACGCGAAACGACTTGGCGATGCTCTAAGAGAGCTTTTGGCGTAGGAGAGATTTTGACTGGTCTGGCTGAGTCATCTGAAAACGCTTTGCCAATACTGGGAAAGGGATTTATCTTTGTCTAAAATCAGCTGCGGCTGAAGCTATTCTTTCTGATGGATTGGTTAGTTGCCGGAATCATCGTTGCGATTGCTGTAGCCCTTGTCGCCCAGCGGTCCAGCTATCTGGTGGACTATGTAATAATCGTTTACGTCTTCAATCGAGGACTTCGGCGTATTCTGGACTACAACGCGGGTTCGTTTAACCCCTTTTCTCCCGTTAGCTTGACGCCATTGCTTGTCACCGGACTGATGCTCCTACCCTTTCTGGCGCGCTTCGGCACCTTGCCAAAGTCTTTGAGGACCATTTTTACCTGTTTGTTCATCGCGATCGGATTTGCATTCATCATCGGGTTTCTCCGCATTCAGTTTGCCGCGGTTTTCGCGCTGGCGGAGGTCCTGGCGCCAATCGCCGTGTTTGGTTACATCGTTAGCTTGACACCAAGTGCGAATACAAAGGATCGCTGGCTCCGCACCTCCGCTTGGTGCGCGATCGGGGCGTCCGCCTACGGCTGGTACCAATATTTTACGATTCCGCCGTGGGACGCTTTTTGGGTGAGAGCGGTAGGATTCGAGGGTTACTTGGGAATTCTGGAACCGACGAAAATGACCGTGTTTTCGACGATGGCTGAGCGTGGGGTGCTTGGAGGATATCTTGGATTTGCCGTCGTGCCCATGATCCTGGCGCCAAAGTGGCGACCTCTCAGCTGGCTTGGAGTGATCCTTGTGTTGTCGGTAATTCTGCTCGCCGGGACGCGAACTGGCATCATCCTCGCGGCGTTGTCAACGATGATCTATGTGATGGTCAATCGCGGGACGGGTTTCTGGCAACTGGCGATCAGCTTCATCGTCATCGGTGGCGCAGCCTATTTTGGCATGGGGGCGCTGCCGAACAGCGAGAAAGTCCAGGAACGCTTTGCCACGCTGGGAAATATGCAAGAGGATGGATCCTATCAAGGCAGGATCGAAATCTATCAGAGCTCCGTCGGTTCCATTCTGTCAAATCCCCTCGGCTCCGGACTGGGCGCCACAGGCCTTTCCAGCCGGGTCAGTGGCGGCGGCACTGTCCCCGTGGTCGGGGATGCCGGCTATTTGGAAATCATCACCCAGTTCGGCTGGATTGGAACCGTGCTGCTTGTTTACGCGCTCTGGCGCATGTGGCAGGAGATGGCCAAACGCTATCGAGTCGGCTACAGGCCCTCCGAGGTGATGCTCGGCAGGGCGTTCATGATCGCCCTGATCCCGGCTTGTTTTGTCGGGAATCTTGTCACCACGTTTTCAATTCTCTGGATCGTGTTTGGCGCCGCGCTGGATCCCAAGGCATTTCGTCTTTTTATCGCCAAGCTGCAGATGCTAAAAGATTCCGCCCGAGCTCGAGCGACCCAGGGAAGCGAACCGGTGGTCGTTTGACCGCTTCAAGGCCATGGAAGCTGCGATCAGGCGCATGTGGCCGTCCCCTCGCTTTTGACCTTGAGCGTTTGACCGGAAACTTGTCTCTCAGAAACTCGTGAAATAGAATGTGATCGTGCGAATGGGCGCCAGCGTTATTATTCCAACCTGCAACCGGACCAGCGAGCTTCGCGACTGTCTTTCGTTGCTGCTTCCGCAGTTGCCTCCGGACGGGACGGTGACGGTGTCTATTTGTGATGACGGAACGGATGGGAAGACGAAGGTAATGATAAATGAGGAGTTCCCTGCGTTGCGATGGAATGAAGGTCCGCGGCGGGGCCCCGCGGCGAATCGCAATCTTGGTGCTCGCCTGGCGGATGGGGAGTGGCTGATCTATCTGGATGACGACTGCAATCCGCGACCGGGGTTTCTGGCGGCGTATCTAAGGGAGATCAAGGCTTTGGGCAGTGAGGCGCGCGTTGCGCTCGAGGGGGCCACTCATCGAACGGTCGCCAATCCGTCGCTGGCTTGGGAGGCGCCGGACAACAGGAACGGTGGCGCGCTTATCTCTTGCAACTTTGCCATCCCCCGGCGCCTGTTCTTAGAATGCGGAGGCTTTGATGAACGCTATCCAACAGCGTTTTTCGAAGATACGGAATTTGCCGTTCGCTTGCAGATCAAAGGGGTCAAGGTGGTGTTCGTCGGCGATGCGATCGTCGATCATCCGCTGCGTCCCCTGCCGGAGGCTGCCAAACTTGCGCGACGCTGGGAGTCGCGGGTCGTCAGCACCTATGATTTCGGAGCGTCGACTCGACAGCTTGTCTGGTACCTGCCGCGGCACATTGCCTTGGTGATCCTAAGTCGATTCAGGGACCGAAAGCTTGATCGCGACAACCTGCGGGCGGCGTTCGTGTTCATGAAAGAGTTTCTCCTCACCATTTGGTATCTTCCGGGCTGGCTGCGAAAGTACCGAAATGCGCCACGCAGCCCGTTTTGGGCAGATCAGATTCGATTGGGAAATGCGCCACCCCGCTTTGGGCTGTAAAGGTTAAGGAACCGCGCTGTCGAAGTGCGTGAGGGAACATTCCCACGGAACATGCGGAGGGTTCCTTGGAGCGCGCCGGAAGTTGCAGCAGCATTCCGGTTGCGGTGACGGGAGGCGCAGCGGCTGCGCACACCGCGCTTGGAAAAACCGGGCCCGCTTGGCGTGAAATCTTTTCCCTTCTGGGCAAATCACTCCGTTTGAATCAATAGGAGATAACCAAAATCAAAACAGTGAAAGTCGCGTTTTCAATGATCAACTGTAACCGCCGGGATGGAAGCGCCCGGGCGGTCAATGAGGTGGCCGAAAGGCTTGCGGATCGAGGCCACGAAGTCCACCTGTTTGCGCGCAAGGCGGAAGACCTGGATTTGAATAAGATCCGCTGGCATAAAGTCACAGGGCCCGGCTGGCCGGAAGTTGCGGATTTCTGGAGCTATCACGTGAAGGTGAACCGGACGATCCCGGATCGATACTTCAACATCATTCACAGCATCGGTTGCAATACGTTGCGCGCCAACGTTATTACCATTCAGAATATTCAACCGGCCAAGAAGAAGATCCTCGATCGGCTGGGCAGCCTTGAAAAGGTGTCGCTACCCCGGCGCATGACCAGAGCGTTGTATCTCAAGGTCACAAGCGATGCGGAACACAAGCTCTATACGAATCGGGCAGGCCGGCGGCCCCCGCTTTTCCTGCCCGTGTCGCGCGGCGTCGAACGCGAGCTCCGGGAGAACTACGATATCGGGCCCGCTCCGGTCAAGATTGTGCCGAACGCGGCGGACTTGAGTATCTTCAAACCCATTCCTGAGGCGCAACGGGTCGCCTGGCGAAGCGAGAATGGGATTGATGCCCAAGACATCGTTCTTATTTTCGCCGGGGGGGAATGGGTTCGCAAAGGCCTGGACCTCGCAATTCGCGCTTTGGCTCTGGTTCCGGATCGACGGGCCAAGCTCTTCATCGCCGGTGACGATCCGGCCAAGGATACCCTGAAGGCGCTTGCCGCCGAATGCGGGGTAAGCGATCGCGTGGTCTTTGGGGGCTTTCGGAAAGATGTGCCGATCGCCCTGGCGAGCTCCGATATTTTTCTTTTTCCCAGCTGGTATGAAGCTTTCAGCCTGGCGACTATCGAGGCGGGCGCCTGTGGTTTGCCCGTGGTGGCGACCTCAATCAACGGGACAGAGGATTTCATTCAGCCCGGAATCAACGGGGACTTTGTGAAGAGCGATCCCAAGCATATTGCCGAGGTGATCGGACCACTGATTGCGGATCCGGAGCGGAGAGCGGAGATGGGCCGAAATGCCCGGCAACTGGTGGAACAGAATTACACCTGGGATCGCGTCACCCTGGCGACAGAGCAAGCCTATCAAGAATATCTGGCAGGAAACAAATGAGCAGCGGCGGGCCAACAAGAATCCTTTGGTTTGCTACGAAGGGGAGCGGCACCAATGAGGCGTTGCGCATCGACACGCTCCTGAGCGGATTTGCGGGACGCAAGGAGATTCCCTTCTCAAAAAAAGGCAAGATGGAGGGATGGATCGGGATAATGAAAACGATCTCCGCGGAGAAGCCGGATTTGGTGGTCATGGAGGGCACCGGGATCGCAGGAGGTCTTGCCTGTCTCTATGGCAAATTGCTCCATGGAGTGCCTTATGTGGTCAGCAGCGGTGATGCGGTCGGTCCGTTCATGCGGGCTCACCACATGATTATCGGCCTGTTTTTCGAGCTGTACGAACGAATGCTCTGCCGGCTCTCGGCGGGCTTCATTGGCTGGACGCCCTATCTTTGCGGGCGGGCCATGACGTTTGGAGCACCGCGCGCGATGACCGCGGCTGGCTGGCCGTTGGGCGGCGATCGCTCGCCCGTCGACTTGCTCGAGAGCAGGAAAAAGATGCGCGAGCAGCTGGGCATTTCGCAGGACGCGATCGTGGTGGGAATTGTCGGGGCGTTGGAATGGAATGCCAGGAGGCAATACTGTTACGGATGGGATCTGGTCGAGTGCGCGCGTCGCGTCCGGCGGGAGGATGTCGTCTTCTTGATCGTTGGAGGCGGAACGGGAGTTGAGAAACTGCGCGAGCACGCCGGGGACCTTCTGGGTAAGAAAGTTCTTCTGCCGGGGCCCGTGCCACTTGAACAAGTTCTCCCCGTCTTGTGCGCGCTCAATGTCGCGTCTTTGCCCCAAAGCATGGATGGAGTCGGGATGTTTCGCTACACCACGAAGATCGCGGAGTATTTAGCCGCCCGGCTCCCGATAATCACCAATCAGGTGCCAATGGCGTACGATATTGGAACGGACTGGATGTGGCGCCTTCCCGGCGGAGCGCCCTGGGATGAGACCTACCTCGACGCACTCGCGAAATTGGTGGAAGGTCTGCAGCTCGCTGACATAGCGGAAGTTCAGGCGAGGATTCCGAAAGATCTTCCTGAATTCCGAGAGGATGATCAAATCCGGCGCGTGACTGCGTTCATCGCTGAGTTGCGTTCTTCCAAAAAGTAGGCGAGGCACCTTCTTTGAGGCTTAAGATAAGGATCACCAGTGTATCCGATTCTTGAAGTGGATATGCATGCGTTCCCCGGAGGGTGGCTGCGAAAACGGATCGTTGCTCTGCGGTTTTGTTCTAGAGCTCGTTCGGGAAGATCCTTTGGCGAGGTGTTTGTCTTCGGTGAAGGCAGACAACACCTCCAAGTTCTAAGAGCGCTCCAGCCACCTCGCCTTCCGCGCGATCCAGGATGGCGGTCGCTCAACGGTCTGCGATTTGAGTCGATTGAGCGCGGCCGAGCTGGCCAACGCGAACCCCACGGCGCTTGGCTATATCGTTGAACGTCTCTCCGGTGTTTATGAATAATGCGCGAGATCGCACAAACTCAGGCCGGCAGAAATCGGCGCCCGTATCTTGATTCATTCAGGGCGTTGGCTTGCTTGCTGGTTTTCTTTTATCACGCCGCGCTCAATCTTCAAGCTGGTAGGATTGTCTTCTTTGGCTACAACGGCGTTCACCTATTTTTCGTGCTGAGCGGTTACCTGCTCGGCGGAAAACTGCTGGAAAAGCTCGGTTCCGGCAATAAGAGGCGGGTTGTTCTAAGATACTTAGGAGACAGGTTTCTTCGAATTTATCCCGCGTTTTTTGTTTGTCTGCTCGTTTTTGTTCTGCTTCGGGTACTTTACTGGCAAGAATCCTCCGGATGTCCTGGATATTCTATCGAGAGTAGGTCTTTTTTTTAACTATCTCGACATGTCTGACTTCTTCGCGATCAATGCCGCACTATGGACTCTTGCGGTTGAGCTTCAGTTCTACTTAGTCCTGCCGGTGGCGGCGCTGCTTGCTTTGAGTTTCATCAGGGAGTGGAAGTCCGCGACCGTTGCGTTGGGAATCGTCTTTGTCATCGTCGGGGTACTCAGTCGATCCTACGAGATTCTATTTGTAAATCATTGGTGGCCTTCAGTTTCTATGGTTCGGTTCAAATGGGTGTTTTCCTACCTTGATTTGTTTGGCATTGGCATACTTCTCAATTGCGCTGAATGGGCATGGCGATCCAGGTTCGGTGGCCTCAATCTTTGGCAGGCTCTATTCTGCATCGCCGTGGGCATTACGACACTCACCGGGACATCGGTCTGGGCGAAGCGTTCCGGAATTGAGTGGCAGAATGCGCATGACGCTTTGTTCATGATTTTTGCACCGGTCCTTACGTGTATAGCTTTTGCGTTGATTGTGGGCAGCACGGGACTTTCTCAATTGCAGAATCTACCTGTATTTCGCTGGCACTGGTTGCAGTGGATAGGAAAAGTGTCGTATTCCGTCTACCTTTATCACCTTGGTGTGTTGTTTGCGGTTAACAGGCTGCTTAACCCGTTGGAGCGGGGATGGGATTGGACGACATCCTGTATTATTATTGCAATAGTCTCGCTTCCCTTTACTCTGCTGATTGCTTGGCTCAGTTACGTCCTCGTCGAAATCCCCTTTCTGCATGGCACGCCTCTCTCGGAATATCGCAAGATGATCGGGGGCTTTCTAAATGCGAGGAAGCTGCGCTGACGGAAACGTGTGCGTTTGCGTTGCTCTGCGAATGTGAGCCATTGGCATTGAATGAGGAACGCCCGAGTCGCGGAGGCGGGTTCGGTGCGGAGGAAGGATCTCAGCCTGTCATTTTGCCAGGCACATGATTATTGGGACCGATGCGAATTATTGAAGTCGGCATGCATTGGTTTCCGGAGGGCGGCGGCGGGGCGGATCGTTACTTTCACGGTCTGGTCATGGAGCTCGTCAAGCATGATACCTCGGTGTGGGCATGCGTTTTCGGCGAGGGTCAAACAGCCGAAACGGGACGCCAGGTCCGTTTCCTGGGCAGCCGGAAGCAATCCTTGCCGCAGCGCTTTCGAGAGTTGCGCAAGGAGGTCGTGCGAGAGATAGCGCGAGGGCCGCGACCCGTCCTCATCGCGTCGCATTTTGCGCTGTATGGTTTTCCCCTCCTTGATGTTCTCTGGCGGAACACGCATGTTGTGCATTTTCACGGTCCTTGGGCTGATGAAGCGGCGGCCGAGGGGGAAAGCAGGCGCGCGGTTTTTTTCAAGCATGCCATCGAGCGAGCGATTTACGCTTCGGCCCGCCGGTTTGTCGTGCTCTCGCAGGCGTTTCGCGATGTTTTGGTCAAGCGTTACGGCGTTCGGGAGAATCGCATCGACATTGTGCCCGGCGGGGTTCAAGCGGACCCGTTCAATACGGGGCTGTCGCGTGCGGAGGCCCGGGAAAAGCTTGGCTGGCCCAAAGACCGGGCTATCCTGGTCACGGTCCGGCGGCTTGCCCGCCGAATGGGTTTGGAGAATTTCATCGATGCCATGGATCGGCTCCGCAAACGAGAACCCTCCATCCTTGCCGTGCTTGCAGGAACCGGACCTCTGGCTGCCGAGCTGGCTGAGTTGGTGGATCGAAAGAATCTGAAGGATCACGTGAAACTGGCGGGATTTATTCCGGATGCCGATTTGCCGTTGGCCTACAGGGCGGCTGACCTAAGCGTGGTTCCGTCCGTTGCTCTCGAGGGATTCGGTCTCGTGGTCTTGGAATCTCTCGCGGCGGGAACTCCGGCTGTCGTTACCCCCGTGGGAGGACTTCCCGAAGTGGTGAGCGGTCTTTCCAAAGATCTCATCCTGGAGGGCTCGTCAGTGGATCACCTCGCCGAGGGCTTGGCCGCGCGGCTCAAGGCGCTGGGCAAGCTGCCTTCGGAAACGGCCTGTCAGGCTTACGCCAAGGACAATTTCGATTGGCCGGTGATTGCCAAAAGAGTTGTCGGCGTCTACGAGTATGCCTCCTCCAATTAGTCGAGTAACGTTCCCTCGCCACGCGATGCCGGTGGTGTTTCTGGATCAAAGCGGCCAACTGGGAGGTGCGGAGCTTTTTCTGGCGGACCTCGCGCAAGCTTGCGTGGGGTGGTCCCGTGTCGTGCTTCTTGAAGAGGGACCGTTTGTTGACGTTCTGCGCGATCGTGGCGCTTTTGTTGAGGTTGTTGAACTTCCGGCTGAGGCAAAGCAATTGAGCAAGAGCGCGGGAATTTCATCGATGTTGCAGGTCGCTCCGCACTTGCTCGCCTTCTATCGGGATGTTCGCCGGCGCCTGGAGGGCGCGGACTTGATCTATTGCAACACGCCCAAAGCAATTGTGCTTGGCGGTCTGGTTGCCTGGTTGAACAGGCGAAATCTCGTGGTCCATCTCCACGATTTGCTCACCGACGAGCATTTCAGCCCGATGAATTTGAAACTTCTCCAGTTCTTTGCGCGACGGGCCGGGCTGGTCATTGCCAACTCTCAGGCGACCGCGCAAACCTTCATCGCGACGGGAGGGAAGCCCTCCGTGGTGGAAGTGGTCTACAACGGTTTCGAACCGTCGCTCTTCGCGCGTCCGCCAAACTTTTCGCAGGAGGCTTCGCGAGCTAAACTTGGCCTTCCCGGCGGACGCATGTTCGGAATTTTCGGGCGCCTCACTCGATGGAAGGGGCAGCATGTCGCAATTGAAGCCCTGCGCTCGCTGCCCGGCGTGCATCTTGCAGTGGTCGGTGAAGCGCTCTTTACCGAGGACGATCGCGCGTATCGCGATGAATTGCATCGCGCCGCGGAAGAGCCCGGATTGGAGGGGCGGGTCCATTTTCTGGGATTTCAATCCGACGTTACTCCGCTTCTGCAGACCGTCGATGTCGTCGCCCATTGCTCGGTCGCTGCCGAGCCTTTTGGGCGCGTCATTGTCGAGGCGATGATGGCTGGCACGCCCGTGGTCGCGACGCGCGGAGGCGGAGTCGACGAAATTATCACTGACGGCGAGGATGGAATTCTGGTTCCCCCGGCTGATCCGGCGGCGCTGGCCCTGGCGGTGGGGAGGATCATGCAGGACAGCGAGATGGCTTCGGGCTTGACCTCCATTGCGCTGGAGCGCGCGGTCGAGAGATTTTGCATGGAGAAGACCGTTGGTCGAATGAACCAACTCTTGAAGGACATCGTGAACGTGAGATGAGTGATATCACTGCCCGAAAAATCGCCATCGTGCACGACTGGCTCCCGCTATACGGCGGGGCCGAACGCGTTCTGGAGCAGATTCTCGTTGTCTTTCCGAAGGCGGACATCTTCAGCCTGATCGATGCCATTCCCCCGGAGCAGCGCGGCTTTCTGCAAAACAAGGAGGTGAAGACCTCTTTTGTGCAGAATCTCCCGGGTGGGAAGACGCGCTACCGATCTTATTTTCCGCTGATGCCTCTGGCGGTCGAGCAGTTTGATCTTTCCAGTTACGACTTGATCATCTCGAGCAGCTACTCTTTCGCAAAGGGAGTGTTGACCGGTCCTGATCAACGCCATCTCTGCTATTGCCACTCACCGATCCGTTACGCGTGGGATATGCAACATCAATACCTTGAGCAGGCGGGTCTCACCAAAGGATTGAAGAGCTGGATCGTGCGCATTTTATTGCACTACGTCCGGCTGTGGGACTATCGGACTGCCGGTGGCGTGGACGCCTTTGCGGCGAATTCAGCCTACATCGCGCGCCGGATCATGAAGGTTTATCGGCGTGAGGCGGAAGTGATTTTTCCGCCGGTTGCCGTGCAGGACTTCGAGCTTGTGGAGAGAAAGGAGGATTTTTATCTGACCGCGTCCCGGATGGTTCCCTACAAGAGAATTGATCTGATCGCTGAAGCGTTCAGCCGGATGCCGGAAAAGCGGCTGATCATTATTGGGGATGGTCCTGAAATGGAGAAGGTCCGCGCGAAAGCCGGAACCAACGTGAACCTGCTCGGATACAAGGATAACTCGAGTCTTCGTTCCCATCTGCAGAAGGCGAAAGCATTTGTCTTCGCGGCAGAAGAGGATTTCGGCATCTTGCCTGTGGAGGCGCAGGCTTGCGGGACGCCGGTGATCGCTTTCGGCCGAGGCGGAACCGCTGAGACCGTCAATTCCGGCGAGACCGGCGTGTTGTTTGCTGAACAGTCTGCGGAAGCTCTGGTCGAGGCGGTGCGGCAGTTCGAGAAAATGACCTTCGCACCCGAAGCGATCCGGCGGCAGGCGGAAAAATTCAGCGCGCAAGCCTTCAGGGAGCATTTTTCTGATTTTGTCAAAAGGAACTGCAAGGGTTGGGAGGGTTCGTTGGGCATTTGATTTCTTTCGCGAGACCCAAGCGCCCATTTTTCAGGATACGCTCGTATCATTCCAAGGTCAGCTGGTTCGCCATGGGAGCCATCCTTCGCCGTTTTACGATTATTTTCTGTTTGGGAGTCGTTCTCTTCTTTGCTCTTAAGCCCGGACCTGAAGTTCCGAACGCACTGGTACCCGAAAAAGTGAGGGTTTACCTTAATACCTATGACGCGATCCGAAACCAACTCGGATTCGGCTTGCTCAGCCTGGCCGTGCTCTTCTCGCTGATGACGAGGAGCTTTTTCAATCAGAGGCAAGTTTGGGCGGTCCTTCTTATTGCGCTCCTGATTCCAACCCTGGAATTCGCTCAGTTGTGGATGCCGGAGCGCCACGTGGATTTTAAGGATGTGCTCAATGGATGGCTTGGTCTCGGAGGGGCCTGCGCCGTCTACGCAATCGTGTCGTGGATTTGGCACATCGGGACGCGCAGCCGCTCGAAAAACTGACCTTGCAACTTGAAATTCAGGACAATAGAAGCAACCGTGTTGCGAAATGAAGTTCCGATCGAAAATCCTGTTTCTTTTATGGAGCAAACCATCTCGCCCTGCGATCTGAGCCGTCTCATTGCATCTCTTCCCGATCTGAGCGTCCTGGCGCGATAAAAAGGATTCGCTTTGCTCAGCGTGGTGGCGCCAACCTACTTCTTCAATAGCTAATGCTTTGGCATCGCATCAGAGGGCTCTGGAATGCCTACCATGCTCTTCTGGCAGTCATTCTTACTCTCGTTTTCTGGTTTTACCTTGCGGTCGTGTTTTTTATCTTCAGATACCCTGACATCCAGGCGTCTCAGCGATTCATCCTCTACAATCTCGCGGCAGTCGTCGGTCTGACGATCGCCGCAATCCGCGGCCGAGAGACCGCGGCAACGATGCTTGCGGGAGGTTTTGTGGATGGCCACGCTCTCGCTTTCAAGCAGACTGTCTATATCGGCGTCACGATCCTTGTCGTGATGTTGGCCGCCGTCGATCCGCCAGGGGACCGGCGTTGGAAGCTGGCGCTCATCGCCGGTTTCCTGCTTTCCATTTATGTCGTCTTTCTGATCTGCCATCTTTTTCTGCCGCGCAAGCTGGCCGACCATCTTTTCGCGGAAGGCTACCTGCAGAGGACTTTGATCATCGGTCCGGTCAAAAAAGCGCGGGAGATTTCCAAATGGATCGACGAAACGGCCGTTTTTGGATTCGGCGTCCGCGGCTCGGTGCTCGATGATGATGAGGATGAGGATGAGCGCGAGGAAGCGCGGGTGCTGCATGTGACGCGCGTGTCTGATGTCTTGATGCTGGAGCGAATCATCAAGCATGAAGGCATCAAGCAGATCCTCCTGCTCGAGCTTCCCCTCGATGAAGAAGGGCTCGATCTCGTCGTAGGCGCCGCGAACAGGGCGGGTGTGCGCCTCCTGGTCCTGAACAATCTTCCGGAGATCTTCAAGCATGATATCACGTTCTTTAAGTTACATGAACGAGACTTTATCGGTTTGCGGCCGGAACCTCTCGAAGACCCGGTAAACCGCTTCGTCAAACGATCGATTGATCTTGGCGTAAGCCTGCTCGTGGCGGTCTTCGTTCTGCCGCCGCTGTGTCTTGTCGTCAAGATTTTCCAGGCCCTTCAGTCCCCGGGTCCCCTTTTCTACAGACAGACCCGCGCCGGTTTGGCCTGGCGTCCGTTCCGCATTTTCAAGTTCCGGACGATGCGTGTCGATAAAGGCGATGCTTCCAAAGATCAAGCGACGGCCGGTGATCCGCGCATCTATCCGATGGGCCGGCTTTTGCGTAAAACCAGCCTTGATGAAATCCCGCAAATTCTCAACGTGTTATCCGGCGCGATGAGTCTCGTCGGTCCGCGTCCGCACATGATCATACACAACCGAAGATTTGGCATCATCATGGATCAATACCACGTGCGGACCTTCGCCAAGCCCGGAATTACCGGCCTCGCGCAAGTGAGCGGATTTCGGGGGGAAGCAAGAAATGACGAGGACGTCGCGGACCGTGCGAAGCTGGACATCAAATACATCGAGACGTGGTCGCTGCCTCTCGACTTGGCGATAATTTTCAAGACCTTTTATCAGGTTGTGAAGCCTCCGAAGACAGCTTACTGAACCGGCACGCGCGGCAGTGAAAGCTCGAAGCGGAGGTGAGGGAGCGAGATGCGGGAACAGTTGAGAAGATGGGCCCTTAGGGGCCCTTTTTCGTTTCGGGAGGTCTTTTTGTTTGCTCAGGGATGCTCTGCGCGTGCAGGTTGCAATCACATTCGTATCGATGAACCGTATTCCGGAAATGGGGCGATTGGTCTCATTCGTTTTGAGCCTGGGCTTGCTGCTTGGGGGCTGCGCGAGCGCTCCCCGGGTAAAAGTTGCCGCAGAGGTATTCGACAGAGAAAAAGCGAAGAGCCGTTCCGTGGCAGTTGTTGCCGATCTCTACATGGACGATCCGGCCGAAGCCGACAAACTTGCCGAGTTGATGCGCAGTCGACTCACGGGAAGCGGGTTTAAGGTTCAAGAGACGGAGAACGAAGCGGATCTGGTGATCGTTCCGACGATCGAGCGCTCCAACCCGGCTGGCACTACGGCGACGCCTCCTCCCAGAGCGTGGCATGCCTCCGACCTTTCTTACGGTTTGGGACAGGCGAATATGACGGAATCACAGAACGCGCTAAGGAGTCTAGGGTTCGATTTTGGGCCTGCTGAACCCGCAACCGAACAGTCGAAAGCGGGGCTCATGATCACTGCGGTGAGCCGGGAAGCCTGGTTTAAAGGGCTTATGGATGAGAAAACCGAGATCCCAAGAGTCTGGAGAATTATCGCGGTGATTCCCGTGGAAAAAGAGGATGTGACGCCCAAGCTCGTCGAGGCGGTGGCATCCAAACTTGATGAGGTCGCCGGTGGGAATACCGCCGAAGCTGAAAAGACGCGTCCGGCGTCGGGCGCCTCCCCTCGAAAGCCCGGGCCATAGCGACGCCCGAGCGTTCAGGGTCTTATCGAGGCGGGGAGACTGCGCTAATCTTTCACAGGCGGGGCCAGGCCCCGGATCTTTCGATAGCGACCATGAAATTCCCGCGCGAGCGCCTGAAGAAATCCTTCACCGCCCGCTTGGGCGCCATAGGCCACGGTGTAGATTTTTGGCATCTTCTTCTGATCCGCGTACAGCTCGATGGCGATGGCGCGAATATACTCGATCGTTTCCGACGGCGTTAAGCTTGGACGGCCCACGCCAAAGCCGCCGATTCCGCCCGGGCCTCCTTCCTCGAAAACCTTTGGCGGCAATCCGCGGCGCGCTCTCTTGGCGTTCTCGTCGTCGAGGGACTTCCAGTACTTTTCCCTGGTCTCCTGGTTGGCTTTGTCGATCCTCTCACGCTCTTTCGCCGTGACTTTGGCCTCCTTTTCCTGCGCTTCCGCGACTCTCCTTTGATATTCCTCGAGTTCCTTGCCAAAAAGTGCCCGTTCGAAAGACGGAGCGCCATCGCTAATGATAAAAATGGTATCCGCCTGCATTTGGAAGGCCGCCGCGAGAGGCGCATCGATTTGGCTGTTCCGGTTTCCGCCTTCGCTGATGTATTTGGCCGTGGATTCCAGCACCGGCATGTGATAGTTGCGCAAGCGGGTTGCCGGCGGCCAATTCCTGTTCTCCTGCGAGTAGTTTTGGATCACCTGCTTGCCAAAATCCGCATAGTATGGAGAGATAAAATCGTCGGCTTCCTTCTTGGTGGCTGGCTTGGCGATGACAAGCTTGGGCTTGAAAAGGTCGACGTTCTCGTCAAAGAAAATGAGATTGAAGAACGTGCCGTCGTTCAGTTTTTCAACCATGCCCTTTAGCTCATTCTTGAGCACATTGATCCCGTTCAAGCCGCCTTTATCATCCTCGACCATGCTGCGCGAAAGATCGATCACAAAGGCGATCCGTTCACCGGCGGCTTGGATACCGAAGAAGCTTACGGTGGAAGTGCCGAGCCCGAGTCCGCCGGAGCCGGTTCCGCTGCCCAGCCCGCTGCCGAGCCCTCCCATCGAGAAACTTTTGCCAATGTTCTTTTGAATATTGGACTTCACCGGCGCCGCCGCTGGATCGACCTCGATCTCGGGGAGGGAGATGCCCGAGACGCGGTTGGCTGTGAGACGCGGCGAAACGCGCGGGCGGCCGCTGTTTTGCTGTTGCTCCCGGATCTTGATTCTGTGCTGGAGTTTGCGCGGCTCAATTTTGGTGACTTTTGCGGGAGGAGGCGGCGGTTTGAACTGAGCCGGAGGTCTCTCGAGAACTTTGAAAACGACAACGCCTCCAAGAAGGGCGATGATCGCCGCATGGATGATAACGCTTAGCGAAAACGTCCCCAGAATCGGCTGTTTGCGCTTGCTGGCCAGACCTTCAAAATTGGCGGTGCTCTCGCTCATTGGGAAGCGAGCTTCTTCTCGTCCGGCTGGGTCATGAAGGTCACCGATTCAATCTTTGCCACCGCGCATTCGTTGAGGACGTCAATAATCCTTTGGTACTTCGTGTTCCTGGCGGTGAGTATCGTGATCACGGTCGTTGACTTGCTATCGTCAGAAATCGCCTTATAGCGCTGCAGGGTGGCGCCTAAGGCGGAAGTGTCCAGCTGCTGGCTATTCAGAATGATCTGTCCGTTTTCCTCGATCTCGATGATCTGCTCGTCCAACATCCTCAGGGGTTGATCCTGCGAAAGCCGTCCGGGCAATTTCAGGCTCAGTTCGTTCTCGACTCGAGTGGCCCCTGCGGAGCACATGAAGAACAAGATGAGGATGAAGATAACGTCGACCATCGGTGCGATCTGAAATTCGAGATTTCCTTCAGGTTCCGAGTGGATGCGCATGGGGAGTTATTCGTGATTCAAGACTGAGAAGGCGATATCGGTGATGCCCGCTTCGGCGCAGGCGCCCATGACCTTCTCGACGTATTGAGCGGGCGTGGTCCGATCCGCGCGGATCACGACTCGATAGTTAGGATCGTCTTTTGAACGGGGCGCAAGTAGCTCAGTCACGGCCGGAAGCTCCGTGATCACGTTGCTCTCAATGGCGACAACTCCCTCCGACTTTTCGGGAAGCCATTTTACATTGATGAGGGCTTCCGAGCGCGCGGTTGCCTTCTTGGTTGCGTCCGGGCCGACGGGCAATTCGATGGCGCGGTCGGAACGCAGCGAGCTGGTGGCCGTGATCGAGATGAAGAAGACGAGCAAAACCAGGAGGACATCGCACATCGGCGCAATCTGGAAACCGAGTTCCTCCGCGTGCGGCTGCCTGATTCTCATGGCTAGATGGCTATGGCTGCTCCGCATACTCGGCCGGACGATCCGCGCTCAGATACTCCTTGGGAATCGCGGCATAGATGGGATCGTCACCAATATTCATTCCGGCAAGGTAGGCGTAGGGCATGCCACGAAAGAGGTTGTTGATGACCTCCTCGGTATAGCTTGACACGGCCTGGATGCGGTTGCGGAAAAAGTAGTAGCTGGCGAATCCGGGAATAGCCACAAACAGACCGGTGGCCGTGGCGACGAGGACCTCGCCGATCGCGCCGGCGAGCGCGGAGGGATCGCCAATGCCGCTGGTGCCCAAAGTCTTGAACGCGCTCATCATCCCCAGCACGGTTCCGGTCAGACCGATCATCGGGGTGACCACGCCAATAAGGTTCAGGTAATAAATTCGCGTGCTCATGGATGCGATTTCCTTCGCCATCACATCCTCCATCGCCTTTTCGGTGATCTCTTTTCCCTGGCCCAGCATGCTCAGGCCCGCCCTGACAACATTAGTCAAGAAGCACGCTTTCGAGCGGCACGTTTGAAATGCCGCCTGGTAATCCCCGGCGCTAAACTGGGATCGCAGAAGGCCCACGATGTCTGGCGGACACACGATCTTGTTTTGGATCCGGCGGACGCTGTCGATGATGAGCGTGAGCATGTATACCGAGACGGCTGCCAGCGGAAACATAACGATCCCGCCTTCCCGGAGCACCTCGAAGAAGGTCTTGTCCTTCTTATGCGAGCCGGCCGAAGGCTGTGGTGCCGGCTGGGCCTGAGCCGAAGCGGATTGCTCGGTCGCAACAGGAGCCTCCTCTGCCCGCGTGTCTAGGACCGGCGGAAGGAATCCGAGAAGGATGGCGAGAACGGCGATGCGAAAAGCGCCGGTGAAGGACTTAGAGTTTGCTGTCGGTGTCTTCATTTTCTGGTGTGGCTTCAGGTCTGCTAAGAAAGTTTTCCCAAACGGGCTTTTCTTCTTTCTTGTCGGGTTGCGTCATAGCTTCGGGCGACGGTGTCGTGCCCGTTGACTCCGGATCGCGCTTCTTGCCGGTCTTGAGCGTGACCGAAGCGGCTGCGGCGAGGAGTTGATCGACGTTGGCGGGTTCTTTTTTCGCCCAATAACTCTTCGAGAAGAGGAGGCAGAGTTCCTGGCGCACCGCCTCGCCGACTGCCGCGTAGTCAACGGTATCATCCATAATCTTGTCGCTGGCGGCACGATCCGTGCCGGCTTTCCGATTCGCCAGCACTTCGCCCATTTTCTCGTAACAAGCCGCCGCAAGATAGAGCGACTCGGGATAGATCGGGGCCTCGATCCGCGTTACGGCGACCGCCTCGCCGGCTTCGAGGGCGGCCTCGTGGTATTTCCCTTTGGCGAGAAGGATTCTGGTGCGGACAATACGATCGAGGGGAAAGTTGAAATCTTCTGAATTCGTTTGAGGGAAGTCCCTCATCAGCGCCTCCGCTTTTTCGACCTGGTTTTTGTCGCAGAAAATGAAGGCGCGGATGAGTTTTGCGCGCAATTCCGCCTCCTTATTTTCTCGAAAGTTCAGGGAGTCCAGCAAAGCCTCGGCCTCAGTGTATTTGCGAACCTGCCGGTAGGTGTCGGCGAAATTGAGGAATTCCTCCGTGACGTTGCATTTTGTCAGGCCTGCCAGACTGCGCATCGGTCCGAGCGCCGGATAAAGTGCGGCGGCTTGGTCCACATCGCCCGATCGATAAGCTTCCGCGGCCTGCTTGACCGGAGCGGGAAGCTCGAATTCCGCCGCGGAAACGGTGTTCGCCGGGATCGCGACGCTTCCGTTTCCTGCGACCAAATACAACTGTCCTCCGGCGAGCCTGGTGACGTTGGCTGCGCTGGTTCTTCCCGTCTTGGCGTCTGTGATGATCGCGGGGAACCCGACCGGCGCTTTCTCGGAAGTCGCCTGGCCGTGGGAAAGACCAAGGCTCCCAAGCAACAGGCATGCGGTAAGTGCGCTTCTCATGGCGCTATTGAAGTTCCTTGAGCCTCTTCTCGGCCGAGACGTATTCGGAAGTGGAACGGAGAGATTGATTGGCGAGCATTTCTCCAAGTGTGCGCATCGCGTCGTCCTTCAAGCCAAGTTTCTCGGAGATTTCGGCGCAGCGCAGGTAGGCTTTGGCTGTCCAATCCTTATAATGTGGATAAAGAACATAGATCCGCTGATAATAGGCGTAAGCTTCCTTTTCCTTCCCCTGGCTCTTGAGGCTCTCGGCGACCATGTAAAGAGCTTCCGGCCACAATTCGCCCTTCCATTCCTTGACCTGCAGCACCTCCTCGTAACGTTTGATCGCTTCGTCGTAGCGTGCCTGAGCAAATTGAGCATCGCCTAGTCGTATCGTTGCGCGGGCGGCGATCAGGTTGGCCGGTGAATTCCTGATCGCCTTGTTGAATGCGGATTCAGCCTCCTTCCAGTCCCTCCTTTCGAAGGCGATGTCTCCGAGCCGCAGGAAGGCCTCCCCGGTCCACTGAGTCGGTCCGAACCTTTCGATGGCTGCGCGCGCGGCGCTCTCGGCGAGCGCCGGATCGTCCTTCGCCGCGACTTGCGCCATCCAAAGCAAGACGGCAGGACTGGCTGCTTCGATGTCGGCGGGAGTCAGCGCGGCGCGATCGTCGGGGGCATTCATTTGAGCGAGTGCCCGCGCGCACCGGAGAGCCGCGCTCCGCGCTTCTTGCTGAGTCGCCGTGAGGGCGGCCGAGCGAACGACATCGAATGGATAAGAGCCGTTAAGCGCGCGAAACTCTTCACAGTAGGCGTCGATGATGATATCGATTCCCATGGCCTTCGGATCATTGCCGTATTTCTCAATCGCCAGCCAGTAGGTATCCAGTGCCTCTTTGGATTTCCCTTGAGCTTGCAGGGCGAAACCTTTCCGGTAGATCGCCTGCGTGTAATCGCCGGTGATGCCGTACTTTTCCAGATAACGGCCAAACCAGTCCTCCATTTCCTTGAATTGCTCCAGCTGCTCATAAACACGCCCAACTTGAAGGGCCGCGTAATCGATTTGGCTTTGCTTGACGGCACAATCTTCCACTTGCTTGTAGTGCTCCAGGGCCCGCTCCAGATCTCCAACCGCGCCGTAGCAGTCCGCAATCAACGTGTGCGCCTCGGGGGTAAGGGCGTCTACGGGGAACTCCCTTAGGAATCCCTCAAGTTTTTCCGCGGCGAGGGAATAGTTTTCCAGTCCGTAGAGGCAGACAGACTTTCGAAAGCTGGCATCCTCATAGAGCTTGCCATCGGTGCTGCGTTCGGTGAACCGACTGAAGGCGTCGAGGCCATCCTGGTATTTGTCTTCAAACAGAAAGGTCATGCCGATCCAGTAGAGCGCGGGTGACGCTTTGTCGCTGTCGGGAAAGTCGCGACTTAGGGTTTGAAACGTCTGGCGGGAATCGGCGAGCCGGGCGTCCTGAAACTGAGAAAACCCAAGCATGTAAAGGATCTGATCCTTATAAGTGTGGTCTGGCTTAGCTTTGAGGATTTCGGTGTAGAATTCGATAGCCGTCGCATATTCCTTATTCCGGACAAAGACCTGGCCAAGCTGCAGGCTGACATCCTCCCAATGCTTGCCCTCGGGAAAGGATCCCATGTATTTAAGCCCGGTTTCCTTGGCTTTTGCATCCTGCTCAAGCTGAGCGGCCAAGGCGAACGCGCCATAGCAGGAGTCTTCCGCCAGCTTCCCGTTCGGATGGTCCTGATAGATCTTCCAGAACGTCCAGAATGCCTCATAGAACCTGTTGGAACTAAAATAGGTCTGGGCGATGCGCATGAGGAGCTCTTCGGAAAAGTCCGGTGTCTGCTCGAGAAGGCCGCGCTCTTCTTGCAGGTCCTGAATCCGGCGATTGATATCCACCACGAATTCAACCTGGCCTGTCCTGATGAACTGATTTCGCTGGTGAACGAGATCGGCTTCCAATTTTTGATTCGCTTCGAGCAAGCGCGCCGGGGGAAGCACCAGATTGTAGAGCAACAGGGCGAGGACATCCTGCTTCGCGGAAAACATCTTGTCGCCTCCGTTGAGCAGCGCCAGATTGAAATCAATACTAAGCCTGGCTTTCGGTGCCCTGGTCAGCATGTCCGGCAAGAGTTCGATCACCTTGTCTCCCCGGTCGGATTCTATGTAGGATTGCGCGAGCCAAACCACGGCTTGCTCGCGCTGAGCTTCCGTTCGGCTTTTCTGGAGCATGGTCAGAAGGACCGGCACCGCTTCGCTCCATTTCTGGTCGCGCATGTAGCATGACGCAAGCTTCTCCCAGATCGGAAAGCTCTCGAGATCCGTCATCTTGATCTCGAGAAGCTTCTTATACTGCTCAGCGGCTTCCGCATAGCGCTTGGTTTGCGAAAGAGTGTCCCCGTAGAATTCCAGGGCTTTCCGCTGACGATTGCTCTTGGGATGAGCTTTCAGGAAATTCTCGAAGGCGGCCGCAGCGGCCTCCCAGTCGCTATTGAAGACATGTCCCAAGCCCAAAAAATATCGAAACCCCTCGACTTTCGATTGCATTTGTGAATCCTTGGATTCTCCAAGCCGATTCACCAATTCGGTGAGCAAGGGAATCGCCTCGCCGTATTTTTGCCCCCCCACCAAGAAAACAGCTTGCTTCTCCAACTCGCCTGTCGGCAATTGCGTCAAATCAGCCTGCGCCTGTTCCTGGGCGGGGAGGTCAGCGAGCGCAAAAACAAGAGCAGGCCGCAAATCGTCGCCTGCCGCGCGCCGAAGACGAGTGCCAACGCATGCCTGCCTGGCGGCCAGACACACGCCACGATGAAATGTATGGTCTGCAATGGGAACTGGGAAGGAATGATCTAAATCGATTGTATTCAATGAAAACAACTTTAATATTTTTTCAACGATAAAATGATCATCGCGCGCTCGTCGGCGACCGAGCGAATCTGGTTGGTCGGCCAACGCATTAGCGAGATGGGCACGTCAGAGTGTCGAGATCTCCCGCGGGCTCAAAGTCGATCATCGCCACGACGAACTACTGCTTGCGGTCCGTCCTCGAGAGCGGCCGGCTCGAACGGAACAGATCCAAACCGAAGAAACCCCGATCGCGATGGAGAGCGACAGCCGAGCCGCAAAGAGCATTTTTCAACTCAAAGAAGAGGCCGCCCAAAATGGTATCGAAGTAAGTGAAGTTGCGCGTGCGAGGTTGCGTCCTTACCCGCTGAAGCAGCCTGCTTTTTACAAGCTTCGCCGTCGCAGCCGCGATCGTTGGCGTCGAGGACGATCTGAACCTTTGACCAGGAGTGTTCTGTTCCGCTTCAGTTTCGCAGGAACGGGCTGCACGCCGGAAATGGCTCCAACTTAAGCGACCTTTGTGTTTTTCGAGCTCTGCCGCAACGTCTCGGGTATCCACTCACCATGCGCAACGAGCAGGTCGTCTACGAGCGAGCTGATCTCGTCTGGATCAAGCTCTGCCGCGGTATGCGGATCCAGCATCGCCGCGTGATAGATCAAACTGGGATTGCCCTTTAGAATCGCCTCTACAGTCAATGCCTGCACGTTGATGTTGGTTTGCATGAGCGCTGCAAGCTCGCACGGGATCCGTCCAATCTGAACAGGCTGAACGCCATTTTTATCAACCAGACACGGAACCTCCACGCAGCAGTCCGCTGGCAAATTTTCGATCAGTCCGGTGTTGGTCACGTTCCCGTAGACCACCCGGGGAGTGCCCGTTTCCAGACTATGAATGATCTCGAACCGTACTCAACGCTTCGCTGGATTTTGATGGGCTCCTCTGAGCATAGCAACACTGATCGAAGCCCTTCCCACTCGGCAACTAGAGACTCGCAACGACGCAAATACTCGTCGAGGGGAATCTTGAATCTTTTGATCAGGTCTTCCCGACCTCGCTTGATGTACCACGGAACGTATTCGGCGAAGTGCTCGCTTGACTCGGTGACAAAGTATCCGAGCCGTTTGAACATATCGTAGCGGACTCTGTTATTATCAGGCACCCTGCCCTCGGAGATCACGCGCCGGAGTTCCGGATAGAGGTCCTTTCGATTTCGCTCGAAACGCAAAAAAAATGCCATGTGATTGATTCCTGCGGCCACGTAGTTAATCTCCTCAAGCGGCACGCCGATATCCCGGGAAAGATCTTCAGCGGTATACTGCACGCTATGGCAAAGTCCGATGGTTCGAATCTTTGTTGCCTGATTCAAAGCCCAGCAGTTCATCGCCATGGGGTTGACATAGTTGAGATGGACGACGTCCGGACAGCCACGTTCCATTTCCTGGCACGCTTCGATCAGCACGGGAGCCGTTCGCAGGGCTCGCATGATTCCGCCAATGCCGAGGGTGTCTGCAATGGTCTGGCGGAGACCGTAGCGCTTAGGAATCTCGAAATCGGTGACCGTGCATGGACGATAGCCGCCGACCTGAATCATGCTGACGGCGTAGGAAGCGCCGTCAAGGGCACGCGACAAGTCGGTTGTCGCCTCAATGGCGCTTGAAACTCCGAGAGTCTCGGCAATGCGCCGCGCAACGATGCGGGACGTGCCTAGCCGGGTTTCATTGATATCATGCAGACAGATTTTCGAGTCTGCCAGGTCGGGAAAAGAGAGTATGTCTCCTATTAATTTTTTCGCAAATACAGTGCTCCCCGCTCCGATGAATGTGATTTTAGTTTCTGACTTACTCACTAACTATTTTCCTTTGTGATTTTTTGCCGATTGCGAGGTGGCGCAAGCACCGGCTGAGCAGGCGCTCATTTCTCCCGGGGTTGGACGTGGTAAGAAGGATAGAGAAGGCGGGTGAGCCTGTTCAAGATTCTGACTCCATACGGCCACCGTGCGGCGCGCTTGTTTCTCTCGATTCTGTCGCCCCTAATGGCTAGCCACTCTTGTTTTTCCTCCTTCGTTAAATACTTATAAAAGAGTTCATTGATGGGACGATCTTCGTCGAGCACTGGTCCCGCCCAGTGAATAAAGAAAGGCCTCCTTCCACGTTCCGTCCAGAACGGCTCAAACTCCGCAGGGTAATCGCCGGCCCATGTGGACTCCATGGGAGAAGGCGGGAGGTTGAGATTGCACGGCGTGACACCGGCCATTGCCAGCAAGAGATTCAGCCCGGTCTGGTCGGTGTCGTACAGGCAGGTTTTCGCTATTGCGGGATCGTTCAGGATTTCGAGGAGCCTTTCCTCACTGTAAATTGCCCGATCGGAGGAGAACCAACCGGCATTCACAATTCTTTGGAGCCACAAGCTAGTCTGCTTCTCCAGGAAGTTTGAACTTTCGTCCGTGAATGTATAACGTGGCTTGTTCCACTCGGTGTCAGCGACCACAAAACCTTCGAGCTCGGATAAGGACTCCCTTGGATCGCTAAGGTAAATAATATCGGTATCTGTAAAGAAGTAGGAGCTTTGCGTTAAGCAGTAATACTTGCAGCACATGGGGTGGGCCTTTCTTTCGGTTAGCCACTTATGGAGCGGCGTGCGAATCCACTCGGAACCCTTTGGGAGATCGAATACCTGATCGTCGTACGGAAATACACGGAGAGGCAGATCAAACCCGGTCGCTCGCAAAGATCGCTCCATAGCGAGAAACTGCAGGCGCCCCTTTTTGTTCGCCATCGTGTAGGCGCATTCGATGTTCATCTTCTATCGAATAACGGCCGGTTTTTGTCGGAGGCAAGCGGCAAACTTCATGGAGACAAGGGATAACCTGGAGCTGGATCTGAGATCACGCTGCTGCGCGTCCGAGAACTATGTCAGAATGGCCTTAGATCTGATTTGGGTCACTCGAGCAGGCCGCTGTGGCGACAAGGTCCCTCTCTAACAGTGTGACGTGGAGAGTGAAAGGACTGAGAGGAACCGGAGCTGCTCGGACAATTCTCGCTCAAGCGGCCTTGGTCATTTTTCCTTTGTCAGCCGCCTGCGCATTGGCCCGCGCTTCGGCAGCCTCGAGAGCCATTTCCTCCACGGTCTTTGTTTTCAACCGGGCCGCGCCTCGAGTGGTGCGTAGTTTGACGCGCGTGCCTTTTCTATCGTGAGCGCTCAGGCGCTCCTTTGCGTCCTGAATCGCATGCTTGAATTGCGGAAGCCACTGCGCCTGGGCCACTAGCATTTCATCGGTCATCTGCCAGATTTCCTCCGGATTGCAAACGGCCCCGACCAGGGGATCGTGGAGCATAGCTTGTTTGAGCAGAAGAACATCGCCACGCACGGCGGCCTCGACCCCCATCTCCTGCACCCGCACGCTTGCCGCGCAGGTGGCGGCGCAGGGCATGGGGAGGTTGCCGATCACCGGGGAATGAATCCCGGTCCGATCCACATAGCCGGGAATTTCGACGATGCAGTCGTCCTGAAGGTTCGTGATGTGATGCCGGTTCGGGATGTTAAAGTGACCGCGATACGTGCGCCCTGTCTCCAGGGCTTCGATGATATAGGAACCGTGTTCTTCACCACGGCTCTCCGGCGTGATCCTTGGGGCGGGCTCCTTGAGCCAGTTTGGGAAATCGGTTTCAAACCAATTGCGACCCTCCGTGCAGACTCGCAGGTATCCTCCGGTTTCACCATTGATCCAGGAGGACATATCGATCCATTCTGAGATTTCCTTCGTCCGCTTGCGATACCATGGCAGGTATTCGCTTAGGTGCCCATTGGATTCCGTGCTGTAATAACCGAAACGCCGGAGCACGTCGATGCGAACCTTTTCGGTCTTTGAATATTCGGGGTGCGCCTCGAACAATTCCGGCAACAGCGGAATAAAGTCGATCCCGCGCCAAGCGACCTTGATAAACCATGTCTGGTGGTTGATGCCCGCGGCGACGACATCCACATCCTTCCGATGCAGGGTCTCGTCATCCATGAGCAGGCTATTCTTCTTCGCCCAGATTTCGATGCAGCGTGTGATCTGCCAATGCGCGCCTTGCACGCCATGGCAAAGGCCCACTGTTTTTACACCGCCGTAGCGGTTGCAGGCCCAGGTGTTCATCGCCATCGGGTTTGCGTAGTTCATGAACACTGCGCCCGGTTTGGCGACTGCTCGGATTTCCCGGCAGAACTCCAGGAGCACGGGGATCGTGCGCTGCGCATACATGATGCCACCCGCGCAAAGTGTGTCGCCTACGCATTGATCCACTCCATATTTTAGGGGAATGTCGATATCGGTTTGAAACGCCTCCAGGCCGCCCTGCCGGATCATACAAAGCACGTAATCCGCGCCCTCAAGCATTGCCAGACGGTTGGTTGAAGCTCGAACCTTGGCAGGCAGTTTGTTTTCCTTGATGTCCCGTTTGCACAAGGCGGCGACCATCTCCAGATTTGTCTTGGAAAGATCCGTGAAGGCAAACTCCGTGTCCGCCAGCTCGGGAACGCCGAGGATGTCCTTCATGAGTCCGCGCGTAAAGCCGACAGAACCGGCACCTATCATCGCAACTTTAATGGGCATGATGGATTTGAAAGTGACGGGAGGAGCCGATTTCGCAACGGGCGAAAACCAGCTGGAGCGTGCTATTTTTTGCTTTTTTGTGCTATCAGCATACTGGTGACAGAATTGCGGCTTCCTCGCAGCCGCAGACAGTCCAGCGAGACGCGAAAGCGATTTGATATTTTGCGCCACGATGTTTCAAGGTCTCCAGCATCACGAGTCTAATCTCTATTTTCCTCCTGACAACGTGCGCTCGGGCATTGTGCTGACAGGTTGTGGATTTTGCAGGGAACAAAGCATGCGCTACCGGTGGCACGGAATCAAACGAGGGATCCGTGGTCACGCTTTGTTTCAATACACGCTCTCCGGGGCGGGTCGCCTGCGCTACGGAAAGCGGAACTTTATCATCGGACCGCGCCAGGCGATGATCGTTCACTTTCCCCACGACCACGAATACAGCATTGCCGATTCGCGCGCCGGCTGGGAGTTTCTCTATGCGATTGTGTCGGGATCCGAGGCGATGCGGCTTTGGAAACAGCTGGAACGAGATGTTGGTCCTGTCGTCGAACTCTCCGAAAGCGGCCCGTCCATCGAGGCGGTGGCCAGCGCGATGCGCGAAGCCGCGTCCGGCAACGTTTCATCCGTGTTTGCGGCGGCCAGGCTCGGGTCGAATTTTGCCTACAGCCTCGCGCAGGAATTGCTCAGTCCGCGCCAATCTACGAGAAAGCGTTTCGAGGACCTGAAAAGCTGGTGCCGGTACGAACTGGAGGGGGGGATGACGGTGCAAGCGATGGCAAAGCGCACGGGAATGAGCAGGCATCATTTTGCGCGCGAATTTCGCCAATCTGAAGGAGTGAGTCCGCGGGATTTTCTGGAATGGCTTCGGATTGAAAACGCCTGCCGTCTCCTGCGCGAAACCGGAATGTCGATCAAGGAAACCGCCCACCACAGCGGCTATAGCAGGCCGGATTATTTCTCGAAGGCGTTCAAGAGGATCATGCGCGTGAGCCCGTTGGCGTTTAGGCGCACGCGTATCCATTGACACCTTCGGAACGTGCCCCGATGGCGAGGACGGGATGTCCTTCTTCGCTTGAAGATCTCACCAGAGCCGCATTTGCTCGAGCTAGCTCCCCGCTTATCTCGCCCCATCTTCCTAATCGTTTGGCCGCCAGCGGATTCGTCCTTCCGCATGATATCACCCTGGATATGCCTTGGTCGTTCTCATCCCCTGGCGACCAAAGCATTACGCAATCGGACCCACCGGAGCGTAAGATAAGCGGGCTAGGCGACAACCTGGAAACTGCCATTGAGCTGACCGGACTGCCCGCCTCCGAGGCTCAGGCGATATTCGCCGGGTTCGACCACCCAGCAGCCTTCGCGGCTCCAAAGTTCCAACAGCTCGCCGGTGACTCGCAATGTAATGCGCCGGCTCTCCCCCGGTTCGAGCGTGACGCGGACGCAGGCTGCAAGCCAGCGTAGCGGGCGGGTGACGCTGGCGACCGGGTCGGAGAGATAGAGTTGCACGACCTCATCTCCTGCCAAGACTCCAGTGTTGATCACTGTGCAGGCCACGTCGATGCTTTCGCTCACCTTCATCTCGGCTCTCGAGAGGCTCAGGTCAGCGTAGGCGAAGGTTGTATAGCTCAAACCAAAGCCGAACGGCCACAGCGGCGAACCGTCGAGTTCCACGTAGCGCCCCTGGTTGGACGGCTTACGATCGTAGGGTAGCGGCAGCTGGCCAACGTGTCGCGGAATGCTGACCGGCAGACGTCCGCCGGGGTTCACGATGCCGAGCAATGCCTCGGCGATGGCTTGGCCGCCTCGTTCCCCGGGGAACCATGCTTCGAGGACCGCTGGCGCGCGCGCCGCGATCTCCGGTACCGCAAGCGGGCGACCATTCTGGAGCACGACTACGGTCGGCGTGCCGGTGCCTAGAACCGCACGCAACAACTCGCCTTGCCGTCCGGGCAGGCCCAAATCGCATCGGTCTATACCTTCGCCGCTCGTGCGGTCGCTCTCACCGAGGGCGAGGATCGCGACCTCGGCGCGGGCGGCTGCCGTAGTAGCAGCCGCAATTCCATCGTCGTTGCCGCCGATACCAAGCCAAACGACCGCACCGCTTCCGCGCTTGCGCCAATCGATGCGCAGTCCGACGTCCTGGCCCGCTCGCCAGCTTACCGGAGTCGTCAGGGCCGCCGGGGCGCCGTAGGCCGCATCCCAGGCGTCCATGACCAGATTCCCGTCGATCCAAACCCGCACCTGGTCGGAGGTGACAAAGCCGACGCAGCCGTGATGCGCGCGGTCTGGAGTGATGCTTCCCGTCCAGCGCACTCCGAAGCCGTCGGACGGAAGGCCCGGCGCGGCCAGGGCGATTGCCCAATTAAAATTCACCGACGCATCCTGACGCACAAGGTCCGGCGAAGCCGAAAAATTGCCATCCGCAAAGTAAGCGCCACGCAGCCCAAGGGCGCCGTCGGAGCCGCGGAGCCACCCCTCCGGCATGGCCTCGAGGTCGCCGCCATCGATGGTGACGCCCAACTCGACAGACGATTTCGGTTCGGGGCATCAGTTCGCGCAGGCATCGCAGCAAGGTTCTCGCCGTGCCATCGCCCTGGGCCGCTGTAGTCGCCTAGGCGCACCTTGGCGGCGCTTGGGCCAAGCAGCGCCACCCGCTCCAATCCTGGACGCAGGGGCAGCAAGCCGCCTTCGTTTTTCAGCAGGACAAGCGACTTGCGCGCTGCCTCCAGGCTGAGATCGCAGGTGAACCGGACAGCGGCAGACCTTTGCATGGCGGTTCCGGGTCTGTTTCCGGACGGTCGAAAAGGCCGAGCCGGAACTTGAGCGCAAGGACTCGGCTGACCGCGCGATCCAGAATTTCGCTGCTCGAGCTGCGCCGGAGCGATACGCGGCGGAAATCTCGCGCATCCATGTGGCGTGGTCGAAGTCGTAAAACTGGATATCGACGCCGGCGCGCAAAGCCTGGCAAATCGCGTCACGCGCATCCTTTGCGACGAGGTGCTTGTCGCAGCAGTTGGCGAATTGCTCCCAGGTCGCTGATGACGACCCCTTCAAAACCCCATTCTCCGCGGAGGAGATCGGTGAGCAGCCAGGGATTCGCGGCGCATGGGATTCCATCGATCTCATGGTACGCGCACATCGCGCCGAGCGCCCTGCCCTCGACGAAGGCAGGGCGGAAAGCCTTGAGCATCACCTCACGCATTTCGCGTTCGCCGATATGCACGGGACCTTGATTGAGTCCGCCTTGCGGACTTCCGTGGCCTGCGAAGTGCTTCGGCTCCGCAACGACATTGAGCGGTCCCAAATCGCCCTGCATTCCGCGCACGTAAGCCTTGCCCATCGAGCCAGCGAGCCAGGGATCTTCGCCGAAGGTTTCCTCGGCCCGGCCCCAACGCGGGTCGCGCGCCAGGCAAAGCACCGGTGAGAGCGACAAATGCACACCGACGGTCCGCATCTCCGCGGCGATCGCGGCGCCAACGCGCTCGACCAGGTCCGGATCGAAGGTTGCACCCAGGCCAATGCACTGGGAAACACCGTGCTGTCGGCGCGGTTGAATCCGTGCAGCCCTTCCTCGACCAGCAGCACTGGAATACCAAGCCGGGTGTTGGCGCGGAACCAACGCTGCAGATCATTGGAAACCTCGGCCCTCGTTGGATAAAGGTCGTGAATCACTCCGCAGCCTAAGCTCTCCAATTGTTGCGGCCGCTTTGGCAGGATCAACATTGGCATCAGCGTCCATTTTGGTGCCGAACCGCATGTGGTCGATAACGTCCGATCCCATGAACATATCGAGCTGACGCGCCTTTTCCTCCGGCGTCATCCTTGCAGGAGATCGTCCACGCGGAGAGACAGAAAATCGGAGCGTTTGTAAACGGGCATGCTCATGCTTTGCGAATATTTTATTGGAGTAACGGTTGATCGGGTAGTCACGTCTCGCGGCGGATTCGCGCGTTGAGGTCGCGCAGAACGCCTTTTTTGTCAAGAATCCAAAACTTGACCAACCACCTTTGCTTATTCAGCCGGGGAGGTCCGCGCAGCCGAGCTCATCGTTCCGAAGTGGCCGCGCTTTCCAAGCGTTGCGCTTTGTCCCTTACGAGGCTTACTCCGGTTCTCGTCGCGGCGGACATGCTTGAGCGAGGCGCAAGCAGCCTTGACGTAACAGCTTCGAGTGAACAAAGACTTCTCCAGTGATCGGCTATGGCTTTCGGGTCTCTCCTCCCTTTGTTCCAGCGCTCCATTTCCCGCTGAATTGCGCTCGCACATTCCTCCGCCGAATCGCGCTTGAAGGTCTCGCCATAGTCTCCGTCATGAACAAGTGATCGATAACCTGGCACGTCATCCGATGCCACCAGCGTGCATCCCTGACAAAGGGCTTCGAGCCCCTGGACGGGTGTAGACTCAAAGCGCGAGGTCGATACAAGAACACGGGCATTGGCAAGCCGTTTGCACAACTCGTGAGAAGCCGTTTGCTTGAACAACTCTACCTGCGGATGGGAGGCGGCCAATGCTTGGAGATTTGGCGCCTCACCGCGCACGTGAATCTCGACACGCGCCGAGGGAGACTTCTCGAGAAATCGCCTCAGCGCCTTTTCAAGGAGAGTGGGATTCTTCTGTTGCGCCCCAAGGCGACCAGCGACGATTACCAATTCCTTGCGCGGCAGGTCTACAGGCTCGCTGACGAAGATGTCCCTGACGGCAAAAGGAATGATGACGACTTTTTCGACGAGTTGAGCGCGAGTCCTGCGCTGCAAAAACTCGCAAAGCAACCTTGCGGGTTCTTCCGATTCGATTTTGATGTAGTCGGCGAGTTCGAGTGCCTTTAAAAGCAACGCTTCGCGGCCTGCGCTCTTCATCAGAACCTCCTGCAACCAGGCTTTAACGATGCCCGCCTGGTGGCGCCAGGTATAGCGTGGGTCCCACATCTTGACCTTTAGGACTCTGAGGGGATCTTGACGTATGGATACGTATCCATCACTGTCGCACTCGATGAGCACCTTGGTTCCGGCTTCGCGCGCTGCGTGGAGAATCGAGGGATCAAAACGGTCAGCGCCATAAATAAGCGCCATATCCAGAGCTTCTCGTTTCCACCACTGGACAGGCTCCGAGTTCCTCGAGCCGATATTTCCACCGTCGTGACGCCATGCGTATTTCCTTCAAAATCCCTTCCATAAAAGCGCGTCGGATGGCCGGTCTTTTCGAAGCTGCCGGCACATGTCGTAGTGGCAAATGCGCCATCTGTGACGACGGCATTAACAAACAAGGCCAAATTTCATTCGCTGCATGCCGTTATCATTTGGTCGCGAAGAAATCACAAGGAGAAATGGGCTGGAGCGCGGCTCGGGTTGAACGTAAGCGATGACCCGGCTTTCTAACGTTGCGCCAGAGCCGCCCCGCGAGATTGATGTCATCGTTTCGAGAGGAGCAGGATTTTATTTTCGTGTTCCCCGCAGAAGGTGGAATTCAAGCAGCCTTATCAGGTACGGAAAATTTGTTTCCCAACCACGAAAAGTTGCGACTCGTTGGGGTTCGACAAACTGCTCACTCGATTTCGCGGATGAGCGCCACCGCCCAGGGCGCGAGATTCAATTTCAGGCTGAGCACTCCATTCTTCTTCACGCTCACGACTTGGCGGTGTGTGTTCCACGCGAACTCCCGCAAGAGCGAAGTTTGGTCAGGGGTCGGCGAGGAAGGGCTTCCCATAGCCTGCCATTGGCGAAAGGCGAAGCCATGATCCGCGTCGACGGTCTCGATAAGAAAGGCGGCGTTGGGGAGAGGTGTTGAATTTCGATTTCGCGACAGATGGGGCCGCCGACCGCCAACGTCTGCTCGGCGGCTTCGAGCGAGCTTGCAAATGGCGGCGCGTCCGGATGTTCCGGTGGGAAGTGACAGGCAACGGCCCGCAGAGTCCCTGTTTCCCTTTGTGCGCGTCGCAAGGAATCCATTGGCACGATAAATTTCTTCCTCTCCGAGTTGGTTCAGAAAGCGATAGGCATGGAAGGCGGGTTTAACGATGCCCTGATAGTTGATCAGTCCGAAGCCTCCGTGGAATGCGGTGTCACCCGCGCCATGTTCCTCGAACACATCGGTAAAGGTCCAATACGCCAGAGAATCGACCAGTCCAGTAGCCTCAATATTTGTCTTAATGATATAGGCGGCAGACTGGGGAAAATCATGAGTGAAATCTCTCGCCGAGGGGCTGGTGCTCCATTCGGTAAGATGAATTTCGGCCGTCGGAAAGGCGCTTTGGTTGACGACGTCCCGCAACCACTGGAGATCTCGCAGCGTGGAGTCCACCGGGCGGGTCCGCATGCCGTCGACGTCGTGCCCGAAGGGAATGTCCGTTGGATAGGGATGCGCGGAGACGAAGTCCACGGGAAGCTTTTCCTGATCGCAAAACTCGAGGAATTCGCGAATCCATACGCCTCGCCATTCGACTTCGCTAAGGTGTTTGATGTGACTGGTGATGGATTTCTCGCCCGCCTGCTGTTCGCCCTCGAATCGGTCGTCAGGCACGAAGTTGCTCGTGGCGGGACCGCCCACTTTCAAGCTGGCATCAACTGATTTTACCGCAGTCACCGTTGCGCGATAGAGCTCGAAATACTTGCTTCGGGTGGAATTGAAGAAAAACCAGAGGTTGGGCTCATTCCAAACTTCAAAATACCACTGCCGAACTTCATGGCAGTCCATAGCGCTGGATAAAATGCCGCACCAGCTTCTCGACCAGCGAACGACCAATCCCCATAGTGTTCGGGCGGCGTGACATGAGCTTGCCACCAGAAGCACCGGAAGTCCGACTCGCCCGCCAGATCCTTCGGGAAAAAACCAAATTCAAGAAAGGCCGCACTCCTTTGCCAGCAAGGCATCGATTAAGTCGTCAACATATTGCCAATTAAAACTAAGCGTTCCGTTCTCCCGCCGGCAGACAAACATATCGTCGTGCAAAAGCCCATGGAAGCGCAGATAGCGGATTCCACAGTGCTTGGCTGCAATCTGCAAATGCTCCCTCCAGCCCGCGCGAAGCCCCTCGTTTGCCCGACCCGCAGCGGAACAAAAATTCCAGTAAGGCCGCAAGAACGTGCCCTTCCCGGTCGCAGAAAATTGGATTCTTCTCGCTGGAATCGAGCGCGCTGCGCAGCTTTGTGCATTGTGCCCGGTGACTGGGCTCGGCTCGAACGGATTCTAGAACGGGAAGAATTGGACATTCGGGCCTTAATGATTAGACATTTTGCAAACCTGTCAAACATAAAACATGCGTAATCAGCGAAAAATTCTATTCGGTGCGAGAGCAACTGGAAGATTGTCGTTTTCAGCGGGTTTGTGCCTTCGTGCAGAAAAGTGTGGCTTTTCCGTTACTAATTGAATCTCGCTCGTATTGCGCGCGGTAGTTTTTGGGCGCGAGAGTTTTGCTTTACCTTTGGAAAAAGTTCGGCAAGATGAATATTTGTGGTTGCGCAAGGCGAAGCCGGGCGACGTCCCCCATTATATGATGCCAGAATGCTGATGGGCGTAAGATTGCCTTCAAAACTGGTTGGAATTTACGCCTTTGCCGGATCTCCATATTCGGGGTCCCGGCAGAACGAATCGCTCGTAGCCATGGCCCTGGAAAAGACTGATACCCTGGGAATAATCAACAACAGCCCTCGTGCGAGGGCGATTCGCCACATTCAGGAATGGATCACGGACGGTCGTCTGGCCGCCGGCTCCCGGTTGCCTTCGGAGATGCGGCTTGCGGCGAAACTCAACGTTTCCCGGACGACAGTGCGCCTGGCGCTGGAGGATCTGGAAAGGCAGGGAATGATCCATTCCGAAAGCCGGCGTCGCATCGTGAATGGGACGATGAAGGTGCAAAAGACCTTCTTATCGGATGCGATCGCATTGATCATGGAGCCGCCTGCTCAGCATGAGTTTTCCGAGAAGATGCACAACACGTGGCACATCAATTTTATCCATGCGGGCGCGGTTCATGCGGTTCGCATGGCGGGTTACGATGCGCTTGACAGTGCATCCCAAGCGCATTGCCGGCGATTTGCTCCAACGCTTGATTATGGAGCGGCCTGGCGGGGCAATCGTTTTGTGTGGCGTGGTGCAGGACAAATCCGGTGAGCACATAGGAAAGGCGCTTCGCGAAGGCAACATACCCTTTGTGATTTACGGGGACATGGGGCTCGCTCGTGACAACCCCGGTTTTGCCTCCGAGATTGATGCAGTGACTTCGGATCATGAAGCGGGTTCTTATGCCCTGACCAAGTGGCTTCTCAGCCAGGGGCGCCGGCGCATTCTGCGCTTCTGGCAGCTAGCCGTGAGCGGCCCTTCCGAAGTGCAGCCATGGCTCATACAGCGCAATGCCGGCTACGAACGGGCGATGCGCGAATGCGACGTCGAACCGTTGCCCGCCGTCGAAATCTTCGATCCGGGATACCATAATTTTAACAATACCGAGGAAGACTTTAAGCTTCAGTCGCGCCTGATGGCAGGCTATCTGGTCGAGCACTTGCATGGGCCAAATGCCATCGACGCCATCATGGCGCCCAGCGACGCTATCGTCGGCCACCTTTGCGCCGCTCTGCGCGTGCATGGCAAGGAGCCTAATCGCGACGTTCTCCTGGTGGGATATGATAACATGTGGGATGACATGGAAACCCGGCAATGGGAGCCGCTGGGTCCTGTTGCCACGGTGGACAAGAAAAATCTCTCGATCGGCGCCGAACTCATGGCGTTGCTGAAAGAGCGAATGAATGGAGAGCTCTTCGAGAAGGGCCAACGGCGCATGGTGGCGCCCGAGTTGATCATTCGTCCTGCTGCCT
>CAVSXN010000027.1:0-34043 GCA_963731945.1 uncultured Verrucomicrobiae bacterium
CGTGGCCGGGCTTCATGCGGGGAGACTTGGCTCCGGGCCCATGTAAGCGGCAGGACGGACGATCAGCTCGGGAGCCACCATCCGCCGCTGACCCTTTTCGAACAACTCGCCGTTCATTCGCTCTTTCAGCAGCGCCATGAGTTCGGCGCCGATGGCAAGATTTTTCTTGTCCACCGTGGCGACAGGACCCAGCGGCTCCCATTGCCGCGTTTCCATGTCATCCCACATATTGTCATATCCCGCCAGAAGCACGTCGCGATTCGGTTCCTTCCCATGCACGCGCAAGGCGGCACAAAGATGACCGACGATGGCGTCGCTGGGCGCCATGATGGCATCTATGGCATTCGGACCTTTAAGGTGCTCGACCAGATAGCCTGCCATTAGTCGCGACTGAAGCTTAAAATCCTCCTCGGTATTGTCAAAATTATGGTATCCCGGATCGAATATTTCGACGGGGGGCAACGGTTCTACCCCGTATTCGCGCATTGCCCGTTCATAACCGGCATTCCGCTGGATGAGCCATGGCTGCACTTCCGAAGGGCCGCTCACGGCTAGCTGCCAGAAGCGCAGAATGCGCCGGCGCCCCTGGCTGAGAAGCCACTTGGTCAGGGCGTAGGAACCCGCTTCATGATCCGAAGTCACCGCGTCAATCTCGGAGGCAAAACTGGGGTTGTCACGGGCGAGCCCCATGTCCCCGTAAATCACAAAGGGTATGTTGCCTTCGCGAAGCGCCTTTCCGATGTGCTCACCTGATTTGTCCTGCACCACTCCGCACAGGACGATTGCCCCTCCCGGCCGCTCCATGATCAAGCGCTGGAGCAAGTCGCCGGCAATGCGCTTGGGATGCACGGTCAAGGCATCGTAACCTGCCATGCGAACCGCATGAACCGCGCCCGCATGGATAAAATTGATGTGCCACGTGTTGTGCATCTTCTCGGAAAACTCGTGCTGGGCGGGCGGCTCCATGATCAAAGCGATCGCATCTGACAGGAACGTCTTTTGCGCCTTCATCGTCCCGTTCACGATGCGACGCCGGCTTTCGGAATGAATCATTCCCTGCCGTTCCAGATCTTCCAGCGCCAGGCGCACGGTCGTCCGGGAGACGTTGAGCTTCGCCGCGAGCCGCATTTCAGAGGGTAACCGCGAGCCGGCGGCCAACCGACCGTCCGTGATCCATTCCTGGATGTGACGAATCGCCCGCGCACGGGGACTGTTGTTGATGATCCCCATGATGTCAGTCTTTTCCAAAGCCATGGCTCAAGAATTCACTGCGCCACGCAGGCCGCCAGGTCCGGACATCCCCCAATAACCCGCACGTCGTTCAAGATACGCCCCGCCGGGGAAAGCAGGAGTATCGCAAGCAGTGCGCACAATCGGCTTCGCATCAAACTCTGGGATCATATGAATTGGGGGAGCGTCGCCAGGCATTCGCTGTGCAATCGCAATTAATAGACATTATCTTTGCTGAAGGCTTGGCAAAGGTAAAGCAAAACTCTCCGCACAGGAAAAAACGCTGCGGGCAAAATACCAAGCCGGAGATCCTTTGTCGCAAGCCGAACAGGACCGTCAACAATTTTTCAGGCGGCCGGCCCGATTAAATACATTCGCTGAGCTCTCTTCGGCTCATTCCATGAGAATTTAGTATCGATCGCATTTTTTATGTTTGACAGGTATGTAAAGCGTTTAGTCATTTTGGCGCCGAAATGTCAAATACCACCGCCTTGGAAACTCTGCAGCCGAGCCCTGTTGCCAGCCACGATGTGCAAAGTCACCGAAGTGCGATCACGGGCGCGGCTTCCGCGGGGAAGATTCAATTTTCGGCGAAGGGAAGATCCAGGGTTCTTGTTCCCTATTGGAATTTCTGTTCGGCGGCGGGGCGCGCGAATGAGGGTCTTCGGGCCGGGTGGAGGGAGCATTTGCAGCTTGCGTCAAAAAGCTGCGGATTTCGCTATTTGCGTTTCCATGGCTTGCTGCACGACGACATGTTCGCCTGCCGGCGGCAGAACGGGACCCTGGTATTCAACTGGCAATACATCGATGATTTGATCGATGCCTTGCTGGCCAATGGGGTGAAGCCGTTTCTCGAGTTTGGCTTCTTCCCGAAAGACCTGGCGGGCGAATCCGACGTCCGCTGCTTCTGGTGGCAGGCCCATGTGACGCCTCCCGAACACTACCGTGACTGGTGCGCCCTGGTGGACAAACTTGTCAGACATCTTCTCGGGCGCTACGGCGCCAGAGAGGTCCGGCAATGGTATTTCGAAGTCTGGAATGAACCAAACCTTTGGTTTTTCTTCAACTCGACCAGAAGCAAGTACTTCGAGCTCTACCGGGCCACGGCCACCACCGTAAAGTCGGTGGATCCCAGCTTGAAAGTAGGCGGACCCGCGACGAGCAACTTTGTTCCGGATGACCGATTCGGCGGCGAGGAGCAAGCGTGCGACAAGTCTCTGACCAACCATCTCAAGGACCTCGGTGACGCCGAGTGGCGCGGGGTTTGGATCCGGGAATTCCTGGAGTTTTGCGAACGTGAAAAACTGCCGGTCGACTTCGTTTCTGCGCATCCCTATCCTACTGACATTCCCTTCGGACACGGAGCAGAGGGCATGCGCACCCGCCCGGCCGACTCTACGCTCAGGGATCTTCAATGGCTGCGCCGGATTGTCAATCAAAGCGCCTTCCCCTCGGCCGAGATTCACCTCACCGAATGGAGCACCAGCCCCTCGGGGCGGGATTTCACCCACGATTTTCCCCAGTCCGCCACCTACATCGTGAAGACGAACATCGAGGCTTCCGGTTTGGTGGATTCGCTCGCCTACTGGACCTTCACGGACGTCTTCGAGGAACAAGGCGCGGGCGACAGCGCCTTTCACGGGGGCTTTGGCCTGATCAATTATCAGGGAATCGTCAAACCGGCCTTTCACGCCTATCGCTTTCTCAATCAGCTCGGAGAGGAGGAGATTTTTCGCACGGACAGTTTCCTGGCTACGCGAACGAGGATCGATCACCGCCTTCGGGCGCTCATCTGGCACTATCCCGTCGAGCACCCGGATGCCCCGCCCTTCGCCGGATCTCTCGACGATGCGGAGCGAACCCTTGCCACGGGCGCTCCGATCTGCCGCGAGATCGAGATCCAGCATCTTTCCCCGACCGCCGCCTTTCTCGTTGAAACAGTGGATGCGGCCCACGGCTTCGCCCTGCGCCAGTGGCAGGCGATGGGAAGCCCCTCCTCACCAACCCCGGACCAGACAGCGCTCTTGCGGCAGTTTGCCCGGGACACCCATTGCCAAATCGTCAACGTGCAAAGGAACGGGGTTTTGAGCCTTAAGCTTCACCTCGCTCCCTGGGCCGTGGCGCTCCTGCGTGAAATCGAGTGACCCATCGCACTTTCCGGTCATGGAAAGAAGATGGCCGGTGGCTCATGCCAAACTCGCCCGCCCGCTGACGCAATCGCGAGCACCGGGCCACGCGACTTTATCCTTGTGGTTTCCTCCAGTCTCATTGACTAAATAACGCTCGCTCAGTTCTCGTGAAGAACACGGAACGAGGCGTTGACGTCTGGCTGATGCCGCAATAATGGAGAGAGAATTTTGGTTGGAGAACTGGCCTTGCGGCGAGTTGCTTGCGGTTTCGGCCCGTGGCCGCAACATATGAGAATCGGCTTTTTGATCAATGCGATCGTGGGCGACGGCTCGATTTGCATCTACGACCTTTGTCGCCACGGGGATAAGGCCGGTCACGTGACGCGCCTTTATGGAAAGGGCTTCAAAGACAATCGGGATGGCGTCACCACGGTAGAATTTTCAGATGAGGAAATCCGCACGCTCGATTGGTGGAAAAGAGAATCCCTGGATGCGGCGTTTTTCTATGGCACAGACGGGTTTGAGCCTTCGATTATGCGCGTCGCGCGCGCGGCCGGCGCGAGAGTGGTTATTGAATGTGATAGCGACGGATACGTGTCCATGCTGCAAGGTCCCCTCAGAGTTCTCCGGGTCAGGATGTGGGACTCCAGATATACCCTGCGCCATAAAGCGGCCATAATTAACGTCTGGTTGCGACATCTGCTCTTTAAGAGCGCCAAGCACGAGGCGGCGATTCTCGAGGGCTTTGAGCTCGCGGACTCCATCAAGATCGAATCAGAGGAACCTGCAAGACTGCTGCGCGGATTTCTGAAGCGCAGGCATCGAGAGCGCCTGGCGGAGAAGGTAGTTACCGTTTATTTTGCCGTCAGAGACGTCTTTGTCACCGCGCCGGTAAACCTGCCGCGAGAAGATTTGATTATCGTTGCCGGCCGAATCGGTGCACAGCAGAAGAATCCCATCCTCCTTGAAAAAGCCCTCAGGCGATTTCTTGAAACACCTGGCTCAGCGCGCCTTGAAATTCATGTTCGCGGTGAGGCACCGAATCTCGAAAGATGGGCCGCTTCGCAACCGCGGGTTCGGTTGTTCAAGGATACTCCTTCTCACGTCCTGTGCCAACGGTTGGCGAGCGCGCGTGTCCTTGTCTCGACCTCGCGCTTTGAGTCCACCCCGGTGCAAGGTCTCGAAGCTCTTTGCCAGGGATGCACATTGATCGCTTCGGATGCCTTGCCAGGCTATCGATCGCTGATTCAAGACGGGGCTTATGGCGAGACATTCAAGGACAATTCCGCCGATGCCTGTGCCAAAGCGATGCAACGAGAATTGGAGCGCTGGAAGGCGGGGAGGAGGGATCCAAAAATGATCGCTGACCACTGGAGGGGCCAGTGTTCCCTTGACGTCGTGATCTCAAGGTTGCTCGCACTTGCCGAAGGCCATCCGTCACGATGAGAGCCGGCTCAAGAGGCCTGCTTAGACAAGTTAGAGCGTCTCTCAGAAATCCTTCCGAAAAACGCACCGAGAGGCCACGGTGCAATTTCCGGCGTCCCGCCGGAAAATCTGTTCGGCGAGACGCCCGAACACCACACGCGAGGACGCGTACGCTCCCCGGACGCTTCGGCGCCGCCAGCATTTCGAAAATTTCCTGTGAAAACCGCGCTAGCATCGCTGAGAAGACCCAGGACACCGGGCCTGTCTGGATGAACTTCGGCGCGCAACACGGACCCCGAATAAAAAGGGGACTGTTAAGAATCCGGCGGGCTATCGCCCAAAATCTCGCAGCAGCTCGAGGGTGATCGCCGCGCTCCGCTCCCATGAATACCTTCTGGCTTGCACCTTTCCGTCTTCAACCAGCGCTGACCTTGCCACGGAATCGTTCTCGAGCTTCGCATAGGCTTCACAGAGCGCTTCAGGATCATCAAGCGGCACAAATAAGGCCGCGCCATTGGTCACCTCCCTGAAGATGGGAATATCGGAGACTATGGTTGGGGCGCCGTTCGCGATCGCTTCCACAACGGGTATCCCGAATCCCTCGTAGACGGAAGGATACACCATCAGCCGGGCATTACGGTAGAGATAGCATAACTCGGCATCCGAGACAAAACCCAACAGGCGAACCCGCTTCTTGAGCCCGGGCTTTTCCTCCAGGAACGCGGTCAAGGGCCCCTCATTCGCACCAAGCTTGCCGGCCAGGACGAGCTCAGTCTCTTCATCGCGGCTGCGAGCCAAATAAAGTTCAAATCCATCCAAGACCAGTCGCCAATTCTTTCGAACGTCGCTCGGATTAACCATCAGAAAAAATCGGGCCGCGTCCGGAAGCGATTCCGGCTTGCTGACGATTTTCGTGTGCTCATCAACGTTCGGGGCGTTGGGGACGACCACGACGCGGTCCTCCGACAGGCCGGAAAACTCCAGGATCTCCTGCTTCACGGTCTCGGACACCGTAACGATGCGATCACGGCGCGGCATCCACTTCTTGGCGTCGCGCGCAAAATCGGCGCAGTATTTCTCGCCGTAAATTTCCGGGCATAGAACAAATCGCATATCGTGGAGCAGCGCGATGGACGCGCAGGGTACCCAAACCCGCAGCCAGCCGGTATTGCCGTTGAGGAGGTAGTATGAACTGCTGCCGGTGCGGAGGATATTCGCCACCGGAACAAGATGTCGTCCGACGGTTCCGGGGTGACGATGGGCGACCGCATTCGGCGCCTCGAGCAGCCGATCGATCTCGGAATTCCACCCATCCATTCCAAAGTGCAGGTGAAATGTCGCACTCGGGCGCCATCCGAAACAAATTCTCCAGGACGCGAACCACATAGACCTGGCACCCGGTATAGTGCGGAACCTGAAGTATGCTTGCTTCAAAGTAACAGTTCACTTTTCGAGCTTTGTCGATCACCCGCAACTGTCAACCCTTTGTTCGATTTTCCAAGATCTTTGCGCACTCCCGGTCTCTCCTAACGAGTCCCTCCCGCCGAGCCTCCGCCGTGCCGCGCCTCTTGCGACCGTTTCCGACCGCGTTTACGCCCTGCCTCTCATTGTTAGGAGCCTGAATTCTTGACAAGGAACGCGTTCTGCGAAACCTCCCTGCGCGAAGATACGAGTTCTGCCCAAGAAACCCTCCTTCCGAACCGAAAAGCATGAGCACACCCGATTACAAACGCTCGGACCTCTCTATCCCCGTCCGGGCACGCGATCTCCTGTCATGGATGACACCTGAGGAGAAGGCGCGTCAGCTCGATATGTTCATGGGGTCGGACGTTATCGACCACATGCAATCTGGCATCAAAATGGACGCTGATGCGAATTTTGATCCTGCGAAAGCGGCTGCGACCATTGGAGAGTTGGGCTGCGGAGTCATTCACGACCTTTATCCAACCGGGGCCGGGGTTTCCAATGATCTGCAGCGCTGGTTCCGTGCCAACACCCGGCTGGGGATTCCGGTGCTGCTGGTCGAGGAAGGTTTGCACGGATTCAACCGCTCCGGCAGCACGGTGTTTCCACAGTGCATTGGCCTTGGCGCAACCTTCGATCCGGGTCTGGTTGAGCGAATTGGCGCCGCGATCGCCGCGGAGATGCGATCCGTCGGTGTTCATCTGTCGCTCTCACCGGTGCTCTGCCTGGCCCGCGATCCGCGTTGGGGTCGGGCAGAGGAAACCTTCGGCGAGGATCCCTGGCTCGCCGGTTCGATGGGCAAGGCTTACGTGCTCGGAATGCAGGGCGATTTCGGACCGCTCAATGTCGTTGCCGAGCCGAAGCACTTCGCGGGGCACGGGAGTCCGCAAGGCGGACTCAATCAAGGCCCCGTTCAGATCGGCGAACGCGAGATGCGTGAGGTCATGCTCAAGGCCTTCCGCCCGGCCTTCGTCGAGGGCAGGGCGCTCGGTGCGATGTGCGCCTACCATGAGATCGATGGAATCCCGTGCGCGGCGAACCCGTGGCTGCTCACTGATCTCCTCCGCAAAGAATGGGGTTTTGAAGGGGTCGTCTTCAGTGACCTGGGAGCGATTCGCCAACTGCTCGACAAGCACCTCGTCGCAAAGGATGCCCGAGATGCCATCTGCCAGGCTTTGCGCGCCGGCGTCGATATCCAGTTTTACGACTTCGACCACACCACATGGATGCGCGAGATTTCCGCCGCCTATCGCTCCGGCGAGCTCGAGCGCGAAGTTCTGGATCGCGCCGTCAGCCGCGTCCTTGCGCTCAAGTTCCGGCTGGGCCTTTTCGATCGTCCGGAAACGGACCCCGCGCGCCATGCGAAGGTATGCCGCTGTCCGGTTCACCTGGACCTCAGTCTGGAGGCAGCACGCAAGTCTCTCGTCCTGCTGAAGAACGAAGGCGGCCTGCTGCCGCTGCGGCCAGGATTGAAGCGGGTGGCCTTGCTTGGCCCAAGCGCGGCCAAGGTGCGTCTGGGCGACTACAGCGGTCCGGGGGACGGCGCGGCGAAAACCTTGTGCGAGTGCCTGCGCGAGCTGATGCCTCAAACCGAAATCACCTACGAGATGGGCGTCAACATCGATGGCGGCGATCTCGAGGCCATGCCGGAGGGGTGGCTTCGCGATCCCGATGGTTCGCCCGGGCTGCGCGGCGCTTACTTTGCTGATGGCAATTTTTCGGCTTTGCCGGACCTTGTGCGTCAGGATGCGTCGGTGAATTTCAACTGGGCAATCGCCCTGGCCGCGCCGGGCTTTCCGTCCGACGGTTTCGGAGTGCGCTGGACGGGAAGCATTGCTCCAGACCGCGCGCATCACGGCTGCCTCGGCTTTGTCACCTCCGACCAGGTGAGGGTTTGGATCGACGGGAATCTGGTCATGGACGCCTGGGATGCAGCCTACGGCGCCCCGGCGGCCCTGACGACTCCGGTAAGCTGGCGAGCGGGCCAGGATGTCGGTCTGCGCATCGAGTGGCGCAAGCGCGGAGCCGGCGCGGTCGTTTGGCTGGGTATCGGCGGCAACGATGACGGAATTGCGGCTGCGACCGCGGCAGCAGTCCAGGCCGAGGTCGCGATTCTCGCCCTGGGCGAGAGCGACCGGACAAGCGGCGAAGGGATCGACCGGTGCGATGTCGGTCTGCCCGGCCGGCAAGGCGAGTTGCTGCGCGAGGTTCTCGCCACCGGCACGCCGACCGTGGTCGTGCTCCAGAACGGGCGCCCCCTGGCAGTGCCGGAGATCGCCGCGCATGCGGGCGCAGTCCTCGAAGCGTGGTTCCCCGGGGAACGCGGCGGCCAAGCCATCGCCGAGGCATTGCTCGGGATCTTCAACCCCGGCGGACGTCTGCCAGTCAGCGTTCCCCGACACGTTGGCCAGCTGCCCTTGCCCTATAACCGCAAGCCGTCCAATCAGGGGCGCTATGTGGAGCTCGACGGTTCGCCGTTGTGGCCGTTCGGCTTTGGGTTGAGCTACACAACCTTCGCCTATGCCGACCTGAGCCTTTCGAGAGTTGAGATGAAGGCCAGCGAAAGCATCGACGTGGCCTGCACGGTGATCAACGCGGGCGCCTTGGCCGGCGATGAAGTCGTCCAACTCTATCTCTCCGATCCGGTGGCCAGCGTCACCCGCCCAGTCCGCTGGCTGGCCGCCTGCGCCCGCGTCACGCTGGCACCACGCGAGAAACGCCGCGTCACGTTTCGGATCAGCGGCGAATTGCTGGAACTTTGGAGCCGTGAACACCGCTGGGTCGTCGAACCCGGCGAGTATCGCCTTAGCCTCGGAGGCGGGCAGGCCGGTCAGCTCCATGACAGCTTCCAGGTTGTCGCGTAGAGAAAATGCCGGGAGATTATTTCAGAATTCCTTCTCCAGCGAAATGCGGCTCTGCCGGGATCCTCATCCGAAGGAGGAAGGCGGGTCACCAGCGCGCGGGGCGCTTCCGAGGTCTCAATGGATCCGCGTGCGCCGAAACGTCAGCGGGCTGACACGCATGATCCTCTTGAACGCCTTCGAGAAGTAGTCCGGCCGGCTATAGCCGCTCTGGTGGGCCGTTTCCTTGATCGACATTCCGGTTTCCCGGAGAAGGCGGCAGGCGTTCTCAATCCGAAGCCATTCCAGAAAATCCCGCGGACTCACTCCTTCCGATTCGCGAAATTCGCGGGCAAAATGATGGCGGCTCATGCCAATGCGCCTCGCCATCGCCTGCACGGTCGGTCCGCTCTGCATTTGAGACCGGCACCAGCTTTTCAGCTCATCGAAACGCTTTCTCGCGGATCGACGCGGACTGAGCAATTCCTGCGCGAGGCTATAGGCAAAATTCGAGCCGAGTCTGGCCGCCGCGAACACGGAGGAAACCTCGCCGGACGCGGCTTCGCGCATCGCGCCGGCGACCGCCTCGACCGATGGGCCGCTTTCAGAGAGCTCGACGACCGGGCCGACTTCTCGTTCCAAGTGCTTCCAAAGCCGCATCGCCTCCGGTCCTGCCACGATCGCATAAATAAACTCCCATCCCGCGCGCGAATCGACAATGCCATACTCGTGATCGTGGGGAAAGTGAACGATCATCGCCTGGCGCGGTCCGATGATGAAGTTCCTCTTTCCGTAGCGCAGGCGACCGGCCCCGGAAAGAGTGTACTGAAACAACGCGTGACCTTGCACCCCTCGTTTGATGCCGTGCCAACGGTAGCGCATGCTCTCTTCTTTGCAGAATCCACAACAACTCAGCACAATGCCCCAGGGCACATTGCCGGGAGGAAAATAGAGGTTGGACTCGTGATGCTGGAGACCCCGAAACATCGTCGCAGAAGGCATTTTCTTGGAAGAGGCAGACACTCCGACTAGACGGGAAGCGATCTGAATACCAATTCTGTTAATAATAGGGTTGGAGCACAAAAAAGCAAAAAATAGCACGCTCCGGCTGGCTTTCGCCGGTTGCGCAACGAGCTCATCTCGTCGATTTCAGATCGCTATGCCCATTAAAGTTGCGATGATAGGCGCCGGCTCGGTCGGCTTTACGCGCGGACTCCTGAAGGATATCGTTGCCGTTCCCGAGCTGGCGGACACGGAATTCGCCTTCACGGATCTTTCCCAGACCAATCTGGAAATGGTCGCCGCGCTGTGCAAACGGGACATCGCGGAGAATAAACTTCCTGCCAAGGTGCGCACTTCGACCGACCGCCTGGAGATGCTCGAAGGCGCGGATTACGTGCTCTGCATGATCCGGCAAGGCGGGCTCGAGGCGTTCCAAACCGATATCGACATTCCTCTGAAATATGGAGTGGATCAATGCGTGGGCGACACCCTCTGCGCGGGCGGCATCATGTACGCGCAACGCACGATCCCGGTGCTCCTGGAGTTCTGCCGCGAGATCCGGGCCGTCGCCAAACCCGGCGCGGTCTTCATGAACTACGCAAACCCGATGGCGATGAATACCTGGGCCTGCAACCGCTACGGCGGTGTGAGAACGGTGGGCCTTTGCCATGGCGTGCAAGGCGCGCATTGGCAGATCACCCGCTGCATTGAAATCTGGGCGAAGAAGCATAACCTGCTCGCGGATGGCGAGACCCTGCACCGAAAGGATGTGGATGTCGTCGCCGCGGGCATCAATCACCAGACATGGTTTATCAAGGTTGGGTGGCGCGGGATCGACTTTATCCCGCTGTTGCCCGAATTGTTCGAGGCGCACCCTGAATACTCAAAGACCGAAAAGGTTCGCATCGATGTGCTCAGGCGTTTCGGTTATTACACCACGGAATCCAACGGACATCTCAGCGAATACCTGCCATGGTATCGGAAGCGGACAAACGAAATTCCCGACTGGATCGACATGTCCTCGTGGATCAATGGAGAAACCGGAGGCTACCTCCGAGTCTGCACGGAGGGTCGCAATTGGTTCGAAACCGATTTCCCGAATTGGCTAAAGGAACCCGCCCCAAAAATCACGCCGGAGAGCCGGGGCGAAGAACATGGTTCCTATATCATCGAAGCCCTGGAGACAGGGCGCACGTATCGCGGTCACTTTAATATTCCGAACCGGCATCACATCACAAACCTTCCGGACGAATGCATTGTCGAAATTCCAGGCTATGTCGATCGGACCGGGATCCATTCTCCGGTGATCGGCAACCTCCCGAGGGCCTGCGCCGCCACCTGCGCGGCCAGCGTGCGGGTGCAGGAGATGGGGGTCGAGGCGGCCGTTCACGGCGATGTTCTTCTACTCAAACAAGCCATGCTCCACGATCCCTTGGTTGGTGCCGTTTGCAATCCGGAGGAAATCTGGCAGATGACCGACGAAATGCTCGTGGCCCAGGCGCGATGGCTTCCCCAATACAAGGATGCGATTCAGGACGCAAAGGACCGCCTGAGCGCTCATGAGAGAAAAGGCACGCGCGTCAAACTAAGCAACACTCAAGGCGCCGCCCGGTTGAAAACGAAGACCGTGCAGGAAATGGCTCTGGAGGCCGCCGAAGCGCGGGCCAATGCGCAGGCGGCCGACAAGGGAAAAATGACCAAGGCCGCTTGAGAGGCTGTCAACCGAGAGTTGCGGTTCGCGTTTTTCCTGTCCGCGTTTCAACGTTCCCGTCGAATTAAGGCTGGAACTTGCCGCCGAAAATGATTGCTTAAGCGAGCCAACCGATCGGATCGAAGGCCACGCTGACCTGGTTCCCGTTCGCCGTGGACCTTAGCTCGAGCTCCAGGTTATCCTTGTCTCCATGAAGTTTCCCGCTAGCCTCCGGCACAAACAAGCCACTATCCGATAGAAAAATGAACATCGAGTGCGCTTATACGATGGCCAACCGGAAGGTGCGCCTGCAATTTCTCGCCATGGAGCGATCGATGCGAGCGACGGGGTTTGACCTCGCTCTTCGTGTCTTTCCCTATGACGACGATCTATTCGATCTCCCGAAGGGTTCCGAGTGGATGCACACACCGCTTCACAAGTGGCTAACCGAGAAAAAAGCGCACCCGATGTGTTGCAAATATTATTGCTTCACACAGAGCTCCTACTTTTTTACGGATACCGATATCATTTACCTTCTCGATCCAAGAAAATCCTTATCCGCGCTCGAAGGTTTTGTGGTCGCTGACACCGAGTGGAACAAGCCGCGCTACACGTTCACGGAAGAAAGTTCAAAGTTTCTCCAAAAGCAGACAAGCCTGTGGCTCCAGAGGATTGTGAATGCCGGTTGGTTCTCCAGCGATCGGGCCATTTATACTGAAGAAAGGCTCCGCGAGATCCTGAGCGATCCCGCGATAGCGAAAACCTGCCTCTACGACACCGACCAGACTGGCCTCAATCTGTTGCTGGCAATGGCCGGCGTCAAACCGTGCAATCTCAACCTGCCTCCCTCTCCCATGGAATCCACCTGGGCCGGTGACTACCCTGCGGAGTTTGAGCCGTTCTGGAAGAAGCAGGAAACGAAGCCCTTTTTTGTTCACTGGGCGGGGCCAGTGCTCGACGAAGATCGTCCGATCAATGAACTCTTCTATCAATTTCTCACCAAGGAGGAAAAACAAGAATGGCTGGCCATACGGAGGGACAGAATTGAGAAAAACAGGCGCGCTGGAGAGTGGCCGTACGGAGTCAGGATCTTGAACAACCTCACGCGCCTGCTTTATCCCTCTTATTACGTCCAACCTCGGCAGAAATGATCGCGTGCTCAGCCGGCGCCACCTGGCAACTCGCGGCCTCGCCCTATCGCCAAGCCTTGCGGCTTTTCTGCCCAGTGTGGCCGCCCAAATCGGCTTGCCTCGACTCTAAAGCCCTTTGGAGTCGCCGGGATCGGCCCGAGCCAGTCGGCTGAACTCCTTACGGATTTATTTTCTCGGGTCAAACGGGCCGGCGGTCATCTGGAAGCCAAATTACCGATGTCGGCAAGCGCGGCGAACCCTCCTCTGAGGTCTTCAATCTCTTTCAAGAAGAACTGAAAAAAACATACCAAAGAAAATAGTGAGCAAGTCAGAAACCAAAATTACATTCATTGGAGCGGGAAGCACTGTCTTTACGAAGAGATTAATCGGAGACATCCTCTCCTATCCCGAGCTCGCAGACTCGAAGATCTGTCTGCACGACATCGATGAGAACCGGCTCGGGACATCCCACATCGTTGCGCGGCGCATTGCTCAGACTCTTGGAGTTTCAAGCGCCATTGAGGCGACGACCGACCGGTCGCGGGCCCTTGACGGCGCTGCCTACGCGATCAGCATGATTCAGGTCGGCGGCTATCGCCCATGCACGGTCACCGATTTCGAGATCCCTAAGCGTTACGGCCTCCGTCAGACCATTGCAGACACATTGGGCATCGGCGGAATCATGCGGGCGCTGCGAACGGCTCCCGTGTTGATCGAAGCTTGCCAGGAAATGGAACGTCGCTGTCCGGACGTTGTTCATCTCAATTACGTCAACCCCATGGCGATGAACTGCTGGGCTCTGAATCAGGCGACCAAGATTCGCACCGTCGGACTTTGCCATAGCGTTCAGTATACCGCTCAAGATCTCTCCCGAGATATCGGCGTGCCGCTCGAGGAAATCAATTACGTGGCCGCAGGAATCAACCACATGGCTTTTTTCCTGCGTTTTGAGCGAAACCGAAAAGACCTCTATCCGGAACTCCAGCGCGTAATCTCCGAGGGAAGGGTGCCCGAGAACAACCGGGTCCGCTATGATCTGTTCAAGCGACTCGGATACTTCGTCACCGAGTCAAGCGAACACTTCGCCGAGTACGTTCCGTGGTACATCAAGCGGGGCCGGGAAGACCTGGTCAAACGATTCAAGATTCCCCTCGACGAGTATTTGCGTCGCTGCGAGTATCTCGTCGCCGAGTGGGAGGGGCTCCGATCGGAACTGCTAAGCTCGGACGAGCCCATCAAGATCCAGCGAAGCGTCGAGTACGGTTCGCATATCATTCATAGTCTGGAAACGGGCACTCCCCGGGTGATCTACGGGAACGTGACCAACACCGGTCTGATTGAAAATTTGCCTGCGGGCTGCTGCGTGGAGGTTCCGTGCCTGGTTGACAAGAATGGTGTTCAGCCCGTTCAGATTGGCCGGATCCCAAGCGAGCTCGCGGCGCTCATGCAAACCAACATCAACGTGCAGGCGTTGACAGTCGAAGCGATCTTAAAGGGCAATCCCAGTTTGATTTATCACGCGGCGATGCTGGATCCCCATACCGCGGCAGAGCTCGATCCAGACGAGATCACCTCTCTCGTGGACGATCTGCTCGAGGCCCACGGTCAGTGGATTCCAGAACCGTTGCGACCGGCCTCGAAGAACATCAAGGTCGCCTAAGTCTGGCAGCCATCTCCGGCGTGCAGCCCGTTCCTGCGACAGGTGCAGCGGACACAGGGCACTCCTGCGAAGGTTCTGATCGTTCTCGACGCGAACGATCTGCGGTGCCTGAAGGCAAAACGTCTGGCACGCCGTTGATTGAATGGGTAAGGGCGGACCTGGCAGGCGTTTACCAGTTAGTTCGATGCCAATTTGGGCGGCCTTTTCTTTGAGTTGAAAAATGCTCTTTTGCGGCTCCGCTGTCGCTTTCCATCCCAATCGGGGTTTCTTCGGCTTGGATCTGTTCCGGTTCGAGCCGGCCGCTCTTGAGGACGGACCGCAAGCAGTAGTTCGCTCGTGGCGATGAGCGAGTTTGAGCCTGCTGCGGGAGATCTCGATCTCAAAGTGCTCCGCGAAAGCGCCGAACCGAAAAGAACGCTTCTCCCGACCATCGTTTGCTGAACGATGGACCAGATTTGCTCGGACGCCGGAATGGTCGCCGGCGAGCGCGCAATGATCATTTTATCGTTGAAAAAATATTAAAGTTGTTTTCATTGAATACAATCGATTTAGATCATTCCTTCCCAGTTCCCATTGCAGACCATACATTTCATCGGGGCGTGTGTCTGGCCGCCAGGCAGGCATGCGTTGGCACTCGTCTTCGGCGCGCGGCAGGCGACGATCTGGGGCCTGCTCTTGTTTTTGGCGCTCGCTGACCTCCCCGCCCAGGAACAGGCGCAGGCTGATTTGACGCAATTGCCGACAGGCGAGTTGGAGAAGCAAGCTGTTTTCTTGGTGGGGGGGCAAAAATACGTCGAGGCGATTCCCTTGCTCACCGAACTGGTGAATCGGCTTGGAGAATCCAAGGATTCACAAATGCAATCGAAGGTCGAGGGGTTTCGATACTTCTTGGGCTTGGGGCATGTCTTCAAGAGCGACTGGGAGGCCGCTGCGGCCGCCTTCGAGAATTTCCTGAAGGCTCATCCCAAGAGCAATCGTCAGCGGAAAGCCCTGGAATTCTACGGGGACACTCTTTCGCAAACCAAGCGCTATGCGGAAGCCGCTGAGCAGTATAAGAAGCTTCTCGAGATCAAGATGACGGATCTCGAGAGCTTTCCGATCTGGGAGAAGCTTGCGTCATGCTACATGCGCGACCAGAAATGGAGCGAAGCGGTGCCGGTCCTTCTGACCATGCTCCAGAAAAGCCGAACGGAAGCTCAGCGCGAGCAAGCCGTGGTTTGGCTCGCGCAATCCTACATAGAATCCGACCGGGGAGACAAGGTGATCGAACTCTTGCCGGACATGCTGACCAGGGCACCGAAAGCCAGGCTTAGTATTGATTTCAATCTGGCGCTGCTCAACGGAGGCGACAAGATGTTTTCCGCGAAGCAGGATGTCCTCGCCCTGTTGCTCTACAATCTGGTGCTTCCCCCGGCGCGCTTGCTCGAAGCGAATCAAAAATTGGAAGCCGATCTCGTTCACCAGCGAAATCAGTTCATCAGGACAGGACAGGTTGAATTCGTGGTGGATATCAATCGCCGGATTCAGGACCTGCAAGAAGAGCGCGGCCTTCTCGAGCAGACACCGGACTTTTCCGAAGAGCTCCTCATGCGCATCGCCCAGACCTATTTTAGTTCCAACAGGTTCTATGAGGCATTCTGGACGTTCTGGAAGATCTATCAGGACCATCCGAACGGGAAGCTGGCGGAAGACTCCTGCTATGGCGCGTTCGCCTTGGCCGCTCAGCTTGAGCAGGATGCAAAAGCCAAGGAAACCGGGCTTAAATACATGGGATCCTTTCCCGAGGGCAAGCATTGGGAGGATGTCAGCCTGCAGCTTGGCCAGGTCTTTGTCCGGAATAAGGAATATGCGACGGCTATCGAATTCTACACCGAAATCCTCAAAGCTAAGCCAGACCACACTTATAAGGATCAGATCCTTTACATGCTTGGGTTTTCTCAGTTTCAGGACGCCCGGCTCGCCGATTCCCGCCAGACGTTTCAAACCCTAAGTCGCGACTTTCCCGACAGCGACAAAGCGTCACCCGCGCTCTACTGGATCGGCATGACCTTTCTGTTTGAAGACAAATACCAGGATGGCCTCGACGCCTTCAGTCGGTTCACCGAACGCAGCACCGATGGCAAGCTCTATGAGGATGCCAGCTTTCGAAAGTCGGTCTGCCTCTACGGACTGGAAAACTATTCCCTCGCCGCGGAAAAACTTGAGGGATTCCTAAGGGAGTTCCCCGTAGACGCCCTTACTCCCGAGGCGCACACGTTGATTGCGGACTGCTACGGCGCGGTTGGAGATCTGGAGCGGGCCCTGGAGCACTACAAGCAAGTGGAAGATTGTGCCGTCAAGCAAAGCCAAATCGATTACGCGGCCCTTCAAGTTGGGCGTGTTTATGAGCAGCTGGAGCAATTCAAGGAAATGGAGGACTGGTTTGGCCGTTATCTGGAAAAGTACGGCATCACCGGCGATTACACGCAGGCGATCTACCGGAAAGGTTTCGCCCTGCAAGCTCAAGGGAAATCCAAAGAGGCACTGGATACCTACTGGCTGGCGATCGAGAAATACGGCAATGATCCGAAGGCCATGGGAATCGATATCATCATCGACGCCTACTGTGAAGAGTTTCGCGCGCTTAACGGCTCTTATCCATTCGATGTCGTTCGCTCGGCCGCCCTCACGGCGACTCAGCAAGAAGCGCGGAGCGCGGCTCTCCGGTGCGCGCGGGCACTCGCTCAAATGAATGCCCCCGACGATCGCGCCGCGCTGACTCCCACCGACATCGAAGCAGCCAGTCCTGCCGTCTTGCTTTGGATGGCGCAAGTCGCGGCGAAGGACGATCCAGCGCTCGCCGAGAGCGCCGCGCGCGCAGCCATCGAAAGGTTCGGACCGACTCAGTGGACCGGAGAGGCCTTCCTGCGGCTCGGAGACATCGCCTTCGAAAGGAGGGACTGGAAGGAGGCTGAATCCGCATTCAACAAGGCGATCAGGAATTCACCGGCCAACCCGATCGCCGCCCGCGCAACGATACGACTAGGCGATGCTCAATTTGCTCAGGCACGCTACGACGAAGCGATCAAACGTTACGAGGAGGTGCTGCAGGTCAAGGAATGGAAGGGCGAATTGTGGCCGGAAGCTCTTTACATGGTCGCCGAGAGCCTCAAGAGCCAGGGGAAGGAAAAGGAAGCTTACGCCTATTATCAGCGGATCTATGTTCTTTATCCACATTATAAGGATTGGACAGCCAAAGCCTACCTGCGCTGCGCCGAAATCTCCGAGAAACTTGGCTTGAAGGACGACGCGATGCGCACACTTGGAGAAATGCTCGCCAATCAATCTCTCCGTTCCACTTCCGAATACGTCTCGGCCGAGAAGAGGCTCAAGGAACTTCAATAGCGCCATGAGAAGCGCACTTACCGCATGCCTGTTGCTTGGGAGCCTTGGTCTTTCCCACGGCCAGGCGACTTCCGAGAAAGCGCCGGTCGGGTTCCCCGCGATCATTACAGACGCCAAGACGGGAAGAACCAGCGCAGCCAACGTCACCAGGCTCGCCGGAGGACAGTTGTATTTGGTCGCAGGAAACGGAAGCGTCGCGATCCCGGCGAACACCGTTTCCGCGGCGGAATTCGAGCTTCCCGCTCCGGTCAAGCAGGCCGCGGAAGCTTATCGATCGGGCGATGTGGACCAAGCCGCCGCACTTTATCCGGCGCTCGGACCGATGCGCAGTCTGGCAGGCCTGACAAAATGCAACGTCACGGAGGAATTCCTCAATTTCGCCGACACCTACCGGCAGGTTCGCAAATACACTGAGGCCGAGGCTTTGCTGGACTCCCTGAACTTTCGAGAAAATAAGGAGGCGGAATTGCGCGCAAAACTCATCCGCGCCTTCATTTTCTGCGACAAAAACCAGGTCGAAAAAGCGGAAGCGCTAATGAGGGACTTTCCCCAAACGAATTCAGAAGATTTTAACTTTCCCCTCGATCGTATTGTCCGCACCAGAATCCTTCTCGCCAAAGGGAAATACCACGAGGCCGCCCTCGAAGCCGGCGAGGCGGTCGCCGTAACGCGGATCGAGGCCCCGATCTATCCCGAGTCGCTCTATCTTGCGGCGGCTTGTTACGAGAAGATGGGCGAAGTGCTGGCGAATCGGAAAGCCGGCACGGATCGTGCCGCCAGCGACAAGATTATGGATGATACTGTTGACTATGCCGCGGTCGGCGAGGCGGTGCGCCAGGAACTCTGCCTCCTGTTCTCGAAGAGTTATTGGGCGAAAAAAGAACCCGCCAACGTCGATCAACTCCTCGCCGCAGCCGCTTCGGTCACGCTCAAGACCGGCAAGAGGCGCGACCCAGAAACAACGAATGCGACACAAGCGCCCTGAAGCTACGCAGCAACCCGATAAGAAAGAAGAAAAGCCCGTTTGGGATAACTTTCTTAGCAGACCTGAAGCCACACCAGAAAATGAAGACACCGACAGCAAACTCTAAGTCCTTCACCGGCGCTTTTCGCATCGCCGTTCTCGCAATCCTTCTCGGATTCCTTCCGTCCACCGTCCTCGACACGCGGGCACAGGAGGCTCCGGTTGCGACAGAGCAATCCGCTTCGGCTCAGGCCCAGCAGCCACCACAGCCTTCGGCCGGCTCGCATAAGAAGGACAAGACCTTCTTCGAGGTGCTCAGGGAAGGCGGGATCGTCATGTTTCCGCTCGCCGCCGTCTCGGTATACATGCTCACGCTCATCATCGACAGCGTCCGCCGGATCCAAAACAAGATCGTGTGTCCGCCAGACATCGTGGGCCTTCTGCGATCCCAGTTTAGCGCCGGGGATTACAAGGCGGCATTTCAAACGTGCCGCTCGAAAGCGTGCTTCTTGACTAATGTTGTCAGGGCGGGCCTGAGCATGCTGGGCCAGGGAAAAGAGATCACCGAAAAGGCGATGGAGGATGTGATGGCGAAGGAAATCGCATCCATGAGCACGCGAATTTATTACCTGAACCTTATCGGCGTCGTCACCCCGATGATCGGTCTGACCGGAACCGTGCTGGGGATGATGAGCGCGTTCAAGACTTTGGGCACCAGCGGCATTGGCGATCCTTCCGCGCTCGCTGGCGCGATCGGCGAGGTCCTCGTCGCCACGGCCACCGGTCTGTTTGTGGCTATTCCCGGATTCGCCAGCTACTACTTTTTCCGCAACCGCATCCAGGCCGTGTCAAGCTATACCGAGGAGGTCATCAACAACCTCTTTCGTGGCATGCCCTACGCCTATCTTGCCGGAATGAATATTGGTGATGATCCCATCTATGCCGCGATTCCCAAGGAGTATCTGAGCGCGGATCGGCCGGCCGAGTATGCGGAGCAGCCATAGCCATCTGCCATGAGAATCAGGCAGCCGCACGCGGAGGAACTCGGTTTTCAGATTGCGCCGATGTGCGATGTCCTCCTGGTTTTGCTCGTCTTCTTCATCTCGATCACGGCCACCAGCTCGCTGCGTTCCGACCGCGCCATCGAATTGCCCGTCGGCCCGGACGCAACCAAGAAGGCAACCGCGCGCTCGGAAGCCCTCATCAATGTAAAATGGCTTCCCGAAAAGTCGGAGGGAGTTGTCGCCATTGAGAGCAACGTGATCACGGAGCTTCCGGCCGTGACTGAGCTACTTGCGCCCCGTTCAAAAGACGATCCTAACTATCGAGTCGTGATCCGCGCGGATCGGACAACGCCCGCTCAATACGTCGAGAAGGTCATGGGCGCCTGCGCCGAAGCGGGCATCACCGATATCGCCTTCTCAGTCTTGAATCACGAATAACTCCCCATGCGCATCCACTCGGAACCTGAAGGAAATCTCGAATTTCAGATCGCACCGATGGTCGACGTCATCTTCATCCTCATCTTGTTTTTCATGTGCTCCGCAGGGGCCACTCGAGTCGAGAACGAACTGAGCCTGAAATTGCCCGGACGGCTTTCGCAGGATCAACCCCTGAGGATGTTGGACGAGCAGATCATCGAGATCGAGGAAAACGGACAGATCATTCTGAATAGCCAGCAACTGGACACTTCCGCCTTAGGCGCCACCCTGCAGCGCTATAAGGCGATTTCTGACGATAGCAAGTCCGCGACCGTGATCACGATCCTCACCGCCAAGAACACGAAATACCAAAGGATTATTGACGTCCTCAACGAATGCGCGGTGGCAAAGATTGAATCGGTGACCTTCATGACCCAGCCGGACGAAAAGAAGCTCGCTTCCCAATGAGCGAGACCACCGCCAATTTTGAAGGTCTCGCCACCAAGCGCAAACAGCCGATTCTGGGGACGTTTTCGCTAAGCGTTATCATCCATGCGGCGGTCATCGCCCTTCTTGGAGGCGTCGTCGTTTTCAAAGTTCTCGAGAGACCTCCGGCTCAGTTCAAACCACCGCCTCCTCCTGCGAAAGTCACCAAAATTGAGCCGCGCAAGCTTCAGCACAGGATCAAGATCCGGGAGCAACAGCAAAATAGCGGCCGCCCGCGCGTTTCGCCGCGTCTCACCGCCAACCGCGTCTCGGGCATCTCCCTGCCCGAGATCGAGGTCGATCCAGCGGCGGCGCCGGTGAAGTCCAATATTCAAAAGAACATTGGCAAAAGTTTCTCGATGGGAGGGCTCGGCAGCGGGCTGGGCAGCGGAACCGGCTCCGGCGGACTCGGGCTCGGCACTTCCACCGTAAGCTTCTTCGGTATCCAAGCCGCCGGTGAACGGATCGCCTTCGTCATCGATCTTTCGCGCAGCATGGTCGAGGATGATAAAGGCGGCTTGAACGGGATCAATGTGCTCAAGAATGAGCTAAAGGGCATGGTTGAAAAGCTGAACGACGGCACGTTCTTCAATCTCATTTTCTTTGACGAGAACGTTGACCTTTTCAAGCCCAAGCTTGTCATCGCCAAGCCAGCCACCAAGAAGGAAGCCGACGATTTTATCTCTCCATACTATGCGGATTTTGGCAAGGCGGTGATCCAAAATTACTCGCAGGACAACAGGAATTGGCCGCCGGCAACACGCTTGCGCAACTATCATATGCCGATGCTGGAATCCACGGCCAAATACATGAGCGAAGGCGGAAATCGGAACAGCCAAATCGATGCGCCTCTCGCGGCGGCCTTCCAAATGCGGGCGGATACCATTTTTATCATTAGCGATGGCGCTCCGTCTTTCGAGCGGGCACTTTTTGGCAAGGAACTCGAGGAATATCAAAGGAGAGTCGCGGAAGCGCAGGAAAAAGAGGCCAAAGTCACTGCGAAAGAGCGCGAGAAGATCGACAAAGCCAACCAGGAGACCAGGGAAAAGTACTGGAAGTCCCTCGACGATGAGAACGCCAAGAGAGCGCGCCGCGGATTGCCGCCAAAGGTTTTCGAGGAAGGAGGCCCGGGCGGAATCGGCGGCTTTGGCGTGGGCCGTCCAAGCTTAACGCCGTCGGAAACGATCGAGTATATTCGCGCCATCGCCATCGAGCTGTACGCGGATCAGAAGAAAATGCCGAAAATCTACACCGTGGCCTATGGCGCCCAAGCGGGCGGTGAAGGATTTCTTCAGGCGCTCGCGCGGGAATTTCATGGTCGCTATCGAAAGATCCGGGGCCTGGCCCCGCCTGTGAAAGATTAGCGCAGTCTCCCCGCCTCGATAAGACCCTGAACGCTCGGGCGTCGCTATGGCCCGGGCTTTCGAGGGGAGGCGCCCGACGCCGGACGCGTCTTTTCAGCTTCGGCGGTATTCCCACCGGCGACCTCATCAAGTTTGGATGCCACCGCCTCGACGAGCTTGGGCGTCACATCCTCTTTTTCCACGGGAATCACCGCGATAATTCTCCAGACTCTTGGGATCTCGGTTTTCTCATCCATAAGCCCTTTAAACCAGGCTTCCCGGCTCACCGCAGTGATCATGAGCCCCGCTTTCGACTGTTCGGTTGCGGGTTCAGCAGGCCCAAAATCGAACCCTAGATTCCTTAGCGCGTTCTGTGATTCCGTCATATTCGCCTGTCCCAAACCGTAAGAAAGGTCGGAGGCATGCCACGCTCTGGGAGGAGGCGTCGCCGTAGTGCCAGCCGGGTTGGAGCGCTCGATCGTCGGAACGATCACCAGATCCGCTTCGTTCTCCGTCTCTTGAACCTTAAACCCGCTTCCCGTGAGTCGACTGCGCATCAACTCGGCAAGTTTGTCGGCTTCGGCCGGATCGTCCATGTAGAGATCGGCAACAACTGCCACGGAACGGCTCTTCGCTTTTTCTCTGTCGAATACCTCTGCGGCAACTTTTACCCGGGGAGCGCTCGCGCAGCCCCCAAGCAGCAAGCCCAGGCTCAAAACGAATGAGACCAATCGCCCCATTTCCGGAATACGGTTCATCGATACGAATGTGATTGCAACCTGCACGCGCAGAGCATCCCTGAGCAAACAAAAAGACCTCCCGAAACGAAAAAGGGCCCCTAAGGGCCCATCTTCTCAACTGTTCCCGCATCTCGCTCCCTCACCTCCGCTTCGAGCTTTCACTGCCGCGCGTGCCGGTTCAGTATGCTGTTTTCGGAGGTTTCACAACCTGATAAAAGGTCTTGAAAATTATCGCCAAATCGAGAGGCAGCGACCAGGTCTCGATGTATTTGATGTCCAGCTTCGCACGTTCCGCGACGTCCTCGTCATTTTTTGCTTCCCCCCGAAATCCGCTCACTTGCGCGAGGCCGGTAATTCCGGGTTTGGCGAAGGTCCGCACGTGGTATTGATCCATGATGATGCTAAATCTTCGGTTGTGTATGATCATGTGCGGACGCGGACCGACGAGACTCATCGCGCCGGATAACACGTTGAGAAATTGCGGCATTTCATCAAGGCTGGTTTTGCGCAAGAGCCGGCCCATCGGATAGATGCGCGGATCACCGGCCGTCGCTTGATCTTTGGAAGCATCGCCTTTATCGACACGCATCGTCCGGAACTTGAAAATGCGGAACGGACGCCAGGCCAAACCGGCGCGGGTCTGTCTGTAGAAAAGGGGACCCGGGGATTGAATGGCCTGGAAGATCTTGACGACAAGGCACAGCGGCGGCAGAACGAAGACCGCCACGAGCAGGCTTACGACAAGATCAATCGATCGTTTGACGAAGCGGTTTACCGGGTCTTCGAGAGGTTCCGGCCGCAAACCGATAAAGTCTCGTTCATGTAACTTAAAGAACGTGATATCATGCTTGAAGATCTCCGGAAGGTTATTCAGGACAAGGAGGCGCACACCCGCCTTGTTCGCGGCGCCTACGACGAGATCGAGCCCTTCTTCATCGAGGGGAAGCTCCAGCAGGAGGATCTGCTTGATGCCTTCATGCTTGATGATTCGCTCAAGCATCAAAACATCAGACACACGCGTCACATGCAGCACCCGTGCTTCCTCGCGCTCATCCTCATCCTCATCATCATCGATCACCGAACCGCGGACGCCGAATCCAAAAGCAGCCGTTTCGTCGATCCATTTGGCAATCTCCCGCGCTTTTTTGACCGGACCGATGATCAAAGTTCTCTGCAGGTAGCCTTTCGCGAAGAGATGGTCGGCCAGCTTGCGCGGCAGAAAAAGATGGCAGATCAGAAAGACGACATAAATGGAAAGCAAGAAACCGGCGATCAGTGCCAGCTTCAGAAGCCGGTCACCTGGCGGATCGACGGCGGCCAACATCACGACAAGGATCGTGACGCCAATATAAACAGTCTGCTTGAAAGCGAGAGCGTGGCCATCCACAAAACCTCCCGCAAGCATCGTTGCCGCGGTCTCTCGCCCGCGGATTGCGGCGATCGTCAGACCGACGACTGCCGCGAGATTGTAGAGGATGAATCGCTGAGACGCCTGGATGTCAGGGTATCTGAAGACAAAAAACACGATCGCAGGTAAAACCAGAAAACGAGAGTAAGAATGACTGCCAGAAGAGCATGGTAGGCATTCCAGAGCCCTCTGATGCGATGCCAAAGCATTAGCTATTGAAGAAGTAGGTTGGCGCCACCACGCTGAGCAAAGCGAATCGTTTTTATCGCGCCAGGACGCTCAGATCAGGAAGAGATGCAATGAGACGGCTCAGATCGCAGGCGAGAGGGTTTGCTCCATAGAAGAAACAGGATTTTCGATCGGAACTTCATTTCGCAACACGGTTGCTTCTATTGTCCTGAATTTCAAGTTGCAAGGTCAGTTTTTCGAGCGGCTGCGCGTCCCCATGTGCCAAATCCACCACACAATTCCGTAAACGGCGCAGGCCCCTCCGAGACCAAGCCATCCATTGAGCACATCCTTGAAATCCACGTGGCGCTCCGGCATCCACAACTGAGCGAATTCCAGGGTTGGAATCAGGAGCGCAATAAGAAGGACCGCCGAAATTTGCCTCTGATTGAAGAAGCTCTTCGTCATCAGCGAGAAGAGCACGGCCAGGCTGAGCAAGCCGAATCCGAGTTGATTTCGGACCGCGTCATAGGTGTTAAGGTAAACCCTCACTTTTTCGGGTGCCAGTGCGTTCGGAACTTCAGGTCCGGGCTTAAGAGCAAAGAAGAGAACGACTCCCAAACAGAAAATAATCGTAAAACGGCGAAGGATGGCTCCCATGGCGAACCAGCTGACCTTTGAATGATCCGAGCGTATCCTGAAAAAATGGGCGCTTGGGTCTCGCGAAAGAATCAAATGCCCAACGAAGTCTCCCATCCCTCGCAGTTCCTTTTGACAAAATCGGAAAAATGCTCTCTGAAGGCTTGCGCGCTGAATTTTTCCGCCTGCCGTCGGATCGCTTCGGGTGCAAAGGTCATTTTCTCGAACTGCCGCACCGCCTCGACCAGAGCATCCGCTGACTGTTCAGCAAACAACACGCCGGTCTCGCCGGAATTGACGGTTTCAGCGGTTCCGCCTCGGCCGAAAGCGATCACCGGCGTCCCGCAAGCCTGCGCCTCCACAGGCAAAATTCCGAAATCCTCTTCTGCCGCGAAGACAAATGCTTTCGCCTTCTGCAGATGCGAACGAAGACTCGAGTTGTCCTTGTATCCGAGCAGGTTCACGTTGGGTCCGGCTTTCGCGCGAACCTTCTCCATTTCAGGACCATCCCCAATAATGATCAGCCGCTTTTCCGGCATCCGGCTGAACGCTTCAGCGATCAGATCAATTCTCTTGTAGGGAACCATCCGGGACGCGGTCAGATAGAAATCCTCTTTTCTCTCCTCAAGCTCAAAGTCCTGCACGGCAACCGGCGGAAAAATCACTTCCGCCTCACGCCGATAAACCTTCATGATCCGCCGCGCGATGTAGGCTGAATTCGCCGCAAAGGCGTCCACGCCACCGGCGGTCCGATAGTCCCACAGCCGGACGTAGTGCAATAAAATGCGCACGATCCAGCTCTTCAATCCTTTGGTGAGACCCGCCTGCTCAAGGTATTGATGTTGCATATCCCACGCGTAACGGATCGGTGAGTGGCAATAGCAGAGATGGCGTTGATCAGGACCGGTCAACACTCCCTTTGCGAAAGAGTAGCTGCTCGAGATGATCAAGTCGTAACTGGAAAGATCAAACTGCTCGACCGCCAGAGGCATCAGCGGAAAATAAGATCGGTAGCGCGTCTTCCCACCCGGGAGATTCTGCACAAAAGAGGTCTTCACCTCCTTGTTTTGCAGAAAGCCGCGCTGCTCCGGGGGAATGGCGTCGATCAGGCTAAAGATGTCCGCCTTCGGAAAGACAACGAGAATCTGCTCCAGAACGCGTTCGGCCCCGCCGTACAGCGGGAGCCAGTCATGCACGATGGCGATTTTTCGGGCAGTGATATCACTCATCTCACGTTCACGATGTCCTTCAAGAGTTGGTTCATTCGGCCAACGGTCTTCTCCATGCAAAATCTCTCGACCGCGCGCTCCAGCGCAATGGAGGTCAAGCCCGAAGTCATCTCGCTGTCCTGCATGATCCTCCCCACCGCCAGGGCCAGCGCCGCCGGATCAGCCGGGGGAACCAGAATTCCATCCTCGCCGTCGGTGATAATTTCGTCAACTCCGCCTCCGCGCGTCGCCACCACGGGCGTGCCAGCCATCATCGCCTCGACAATGACGCGCCCAAAAGGCTCGGCAGCGACCGAGCAATGGGCGACGACATCGACGGTCTGCAGAAGCGGAGTAACGTCGGATTGAAATCCCAGAAAATGGACCCGCCCCTCCAATCCGGGCTCTTCCGCGGCGCGATGCAATTCATCGCGATACGCGCGATCGTCCTCGGTAAAGAGCGCTTCACCGACCACTGCAAGATGCACGCCGGGCAGCGAGCGCAGGGCTTCAATTGCGACATGCTGCCCCTTCCATCGAGTGAGGCGCCCGAAAATTCCGAACATGCGTCCGCCGGGAAGGCCAAGTTTAGCTCGCGAAGCCTCCTGCGAAAAGTTTGGCGGACGCGCGAAGAGCGACGGTTCGAAACCGTTGTAGACCACTTCCACCACGGAGGGCTTCCCTCCCGTCGCGATGAAGGTTTGCGCGGTCGCCTGAGAGTTGGCAATGACCAGCCCGGCCCGTCGCGCAAAGAACTGGAGAAGTTTCAAATTCATCGGGCTGAAATGCTCGTCGGTGAGCAAATCGTGGAGATGGACCACGAGATTTCGCCTGTTCAACCAGGCAACCAGACCGCCAAGCACAATTGCTTTGGGCGTGTTGCAATAGATCAAGTTCGCGCCCTCCAGGCGCCGGCGAACATCCCGATAGAAGGCGAGCAAGTGCGGAGCGACCTGCAACATCGAGGAAATTCCCGCGCTCTTGCTCAATTGCTTTGCATCCGCCGGAAGTTCAACAATCTCCACAAAAACGCCACGATCGCGCAGAACGTCAACAAACGGTCCCTCTTCAAGAAGCACGACACGGGACCACCCCACGCAAGCTTGCGCGAGATCCGCCAGAAAAAGCTCCGCACCTCCCAGTTGGCCGCTCTGATCCAGAAACACCACCGGCATCGCGTGGCGAGGGAACGTTACTCGACTAATTGGAGGAGGCATACTCGTAGACGCCGACAACTCTTTTGGCAATCACCGGCCAATCGAAATTGTCCTTGGCGTAAGCCTGACAGGCCGTTTCCGAAGGCAGCTTGCCCAGCGCCTTGAGCCGCGCGGCCAAGCCCTCGGCGAGGTGATCCACTGACGAGCCCTCCAGGATGAGATCTTTGGAAAGACCGCTCACCACTTCGGGAAGTCCTCCCACGGGGGTAACGACAGCCGGAGTTCCCGCCGCGAGAGATTCCAAGACCACGAGACCGAATCCCTCGAGAGCCACGGACGGAACCACGCTTAGGTCAGCCGCCCTGTAGGCCAACGGCAAATCGGCATCCGGAATAAATCCCGCCAGTTTCACGTGATCCTTCAGATTCTTTCGATCCACCAACTCAGCCAGCTCGGCAGCCAGAGGTCCGGTTCCTGCAAGCACGGCAAGGATGGCCGGTTCTCGCTTGCGGAGCTGGTCCACGGCAGCGATGAAATTCTCCAAACCCATTCGGCGAGCAAGCCGCCGGACCGTGACCAAAATGGGCCGGTCATTCGGCCAACCGAGCTTCTCCCTGGCCTCCACACGCGAGAGTCCGGTGTTGAACGCGTCCGCTTGAACTCCGCCGGGCACAATGTCAATACGATCTTCCCGAACGCCATAACGCCGGACCAATACATCGCGAAATGCTTGCGAGAGCACGACAAATCTGCGGGCCGAAGCGTAAATCGCTCGTTCGATGCCATGCTTGAAAAAAACCGCCGGCCTGCTTTCCCCCTCGGCAGCCGCTTCATCAGCCCAAGGACCGTGAAAATGGACCACATGCGTGTTCCGCCAGAGAACATCAAGGAGGGGAAAACCATACAACGCAAAATGCGACGCAATGAGGACGGGTCGCGGCCCCCGCGATATCTCTCGCACTACCTCCTTGCGCAACTCTCGAAAGCGCTGCGGCAAGGATTGCTTCCGGCTGCCCAGAAAACGGACCTGGCGTCCCGCTTCAGCTGTTTGACCCTCGCCGAAAACGCATGCCCTCACGGAGGTATCATGCTTGACGAGCTCCATAACCAGACCGTGAAAGTAACGATCCGCTCCGCCGCCGCCCTCCGGAAACCAATGCATGCCGACTTCAATAATTCGCATCGGTCCCAGTAATCATGTGCATGGCAAAATAGGGCTATTTACTTGACTCAACCATGCACGACATCTTGTGGCCGGACGAGTTTCTCGTAGGTAGTCGGTGCGATCTGTACGGCTTGCTGTGCGAGCCGGTAAAAGCTTTCCTCGCGACGCCGACTTGCGCCGGTTGCAGCGGAAGACGAATTCGTTGAGGTAATCGTCAAGGTGCTGTTGCCGGACGGCTCCTTGGTGTGTTCCGAGTATCCATCGTTTGAGCAGGGAAACCGCCCGGTGGACTCTTGGAAGCAGATGCTCCCCGTGCTTGAGACTGCGTTGGACTTCCCGGTGATGGACGTATCCTTCTATCTCACGGGAGGAGTTGAGCCCGTCAGTGCGAACCGTACTCCCGGGTTCGAGAGACGATCGGATGAATCCGTGAAGCGTTGCCCGGTCGAAATCGGGGATTCGTGCCATGCGGATGCGACCGATGCCTTTGCCGTCCTCCTTGGCTGCGACGACGATCAGTGACGGCCTCGATGGCGGCGTTGGTTAGGCGGGTTTCGAGGTAGGCCAGAATGCCGTGAAAGTGATCTTTAAGAGTTCGGGAAAGTTTGCGGAAGGGTTCGAGCCGGGAGCGGTCGGCCCAGCCCAGCCACCAGCGGATGGAGGGCAGATCTCCATCGGCCAGGACCTCTTGGAGCGCCTCGCGCAAAGCGATGGCGCGTCCGAGCTTCGGATAGGTGCGGGCCAGCGTGCGGCGCAGATCGAGTTGCTCTTGAGAGCGCGTCCATTCGTTGCCCCGGATGGCCCAGAGCCCTCCGGTCAAATCGGCCCCCTGCTTGCGCAGGTTTTTGCGCACGGCATCGAGCGCCTCTCCGGCCAGCTTCATGATATGGAAGAGATCAAAGACGATGCGGGCGTTGGGAAAGTGGGCTTGCACCCCGGCGATGTAGGCCGGGCTCATGTCCATGACCACCTCGGTGATCGCTTCGGCCTTGGCCCCGTGGACTGGCATAGCCGCAACGAACTCGGCCACAGCCTCGGCACTGCGCCCTTCGACCATGAGCAAAAGGTCATGGCTCTGGGCATCGAGCACGACGGTGACGTAGCGATGCCCCTTCCTTGCGCTCGTCTCGTCAATCATGATCCCACGCACCTGGCTCCAGTCTTTGGCCCCATGGGCTTCCGTGACATAGTGCTCGAGCACCCTCCAGAGCCGTTTGTCGCTCTCCCCCAAGTGGCGAGCCGTCGCCGACACGCTCATCTGCTGGCCCAGCAGCAAGATCATGGCCTCCATCATGAGGGTAAATCCGCTGCCAGCCCGAGCCCATGGCACTGCGGCTTGCAAGACTCCGTGTTCCTGGCAGCTGGTGCGGGGCACCCGGGCGTTGAGTTCGGTGCGATGCTGCCAGAAGTCCAGATGCCGCCACTTCTTCTCCACCGTGTCGTGAACCGGGCAGAACTCCCCGCATTGCGGGCAAGCGAACTGGCTGCCAGGCTCGAAATCCAGCCAGAGCTTCAACTCTCGCCCACCAACATCCATCTCGCTTTTGACCACTTTCCATCCACTTCCCAAACCCAGCGCTTTGCTGAAAAGAACATTGGCATCCATAGCCGAGAATCTGCCCTCCCGATCTGGAGAGCACCAGCTCTCCCTGCCTTGGCCGAAGGCCACTCATCCAAAGTTCCCCCCGAACGCCTGCCGCGGCGAGCGGTGCGGGGTTTGGGGGCGCAAAGCCCCCATCAAATCAATTCCTTCCATCCACTGAAAACGTCGAGGAGCCACTCTTTTGTATCCCTTGGGCAGAAGGATTACCGCTGAATATTTCACCAAAGGAACTGACGCGATTTTTGATGTGAGCGAGGCTTCCGGACTCTGGCGAGTGCGCCCTGCCGATCGGGCCCCCCTGCGTTCGAGTACTTACGGCTCCGGCATATCATCCGACATATCATCGAGAGCGGTCTTCAGCAGATCTTTATCGGCCTCGGAGGGAGTGCGACAGTTGATGCTGGCCTTGGTATGGCCTTGGCTCTTGGGTATCAATTTTACGATCACGACAATCGTTTGGTCGAGCCGCTCCCATCCGCGTTTTCTGAGATCCAACGAATCCAGGCACCTGCCATCGCCTGTATTGCGAAGGTGATCGCACTCGCCGATGTTGAGACTGTTCTGATGGGACCGGAGGGTGCGACCTGGACCTTCGGACCGCAGAAGGGACTCACCCACGACGAAGTTTCAGCGCTTGATGAAAATATTGCGCGTCTGACTCGCCTAGAACCTAGTTACCTCCCGCGTCGGCCAAGGCTATTACCGCCAGGAAGTAATCACAAAATTCGGACGCAAATGTGCAGTAACTGGTTCCGATTTGATCGACATCCTCATCGCAGGCCACATTGTTCCGTGGCGAGATGCCAACGAATCGGAAAGGCTCGAAATAGGCAACGCCATACTTTTGAGCCCACTGTACGACGCGCTTTTCGACAGACACCTGATTTCGTTTGAAGATGACGGTAAAATCATATTTTCATCACAGCTTAAAAATAGAGACGACCTGGTTACATGCCTGCGTATTGATCAGGCCGCCACAATCGCCGTTACGGAAGACATGAAGCCCTACCTGCAACGCCATCGCGAGAAACTCAAGTGATTCACGTCGCACTGGCTTTCATTTGCGACGGAAGTGCCGTGTTGATCGGTAAGAGGCCGTCGCATAAGACATTTGGCGGTCTCTGGGAGTTTCCGGGGGGTAAAATTGAAGCGCATGAAACCCCTGAAGCCGCCCTGATACGCGAGATCAATGAGGAACTGGGTATTGATATCAGACCCTACAAATCTTGTGCACCTTATCCCTATTCCGATGGGAACCTTGGAATTCTCTTTCATCCAATCTTCGCGAGCATAAAGGGCGGCTGTCCAACAAATCTAGAGCACGAGGAAATTCTATTTACGGAGATCTCGGAGCTCGGTCACTTTGCTTTTGCGCCGCCTGATTTGACTGCTCTCAACATCTTAAGGGAGGCCCAGCTCTAAGTTAATGCGCCACGAGTTCAGCAAAAGGACGCTCAGATAAGACGCATCTTAATGCAGGCCTTAATTAGTTAATGTCAAGCCGGGGCGCGTCGGATTGCGCTTCGAATGAATGCCCAGAAGCGCCTATCGCTAGCCAATAACTCACAACAGCGTGACTATTGCGTAAAGTCCAAGAATCCAACGGTATTTACTGAGCTTGCTCGGGCTGAACGCGCCAGCCATCGGCGGAATTCCGGAAACGTACCGTAAACCCCGTGCCCGGCAAGCCTGCGTTTGGCCCGAACCAACTTCGAAGCAGCTCAGCAAGGCGGTTGTCCGTAGTTCCCTTCGGGTATGCAACGTTGCAGGCCACCGTTACTAGACTAAAAACCCAAGTGGAACCATCGGGTATCTTTGCTTCGATCAGTCCAAACGGCCTCGGGCAATTCTGCTGTTCTGGCAGGAAGAGTATCGGCTGGCCTCGGGAGTGACTCACTCTTCCCACAAATTCGAGGTGCTCGGGATTCTGAAGAACGCTGTCTGGATCTGGCATAGTGAGAAAGCCGGTATTCGACAACTTCTTCCGTCATAGCTTCGAATACAGACCGTGCCTCCGTTGGACATTCAATTGTAGAGACGAAACGTTCACCATCGCGCCGAAACCATTTTCGTCCCCGTTGCTCGACAAGCCACCGGTCCAGCGGCCATTCAAGCCACCAGGTAGCCCACTTTTCCAGCGACGCAGCCTTGTGGCCAGGTATTTCACGGTTAGGTTGGAGGTCGAATCGCAGTTGCTCGTGCCCGAAAAGATATCGACGGCAAACGTCTGCCAGCGGGCGAATTTACATGACCTTCCCAGAATGCACCCCTATCGAGCAGCACCTGCAGAACGACTAACTTAAAAGATCGGTTAAGGTCTGTCAGCTCCACTGTGGAAAACCACGAACCATGCTCTTGGAATATCGCCTCCTCCTCGCTCGTCAGATCGCCTTCCGCCTTGACGAACGTAAACCAGTCATTGTGTAGGGCCCGAATCGTTGCCGCAAGAAATCCGCGATTGAACAGTTCCAGCATCGTCGGTCGTCGGCCCAATTCATCCCTCATAGCTCGGTAACCCTCGATCGCCTCCGCCCGCCCCACGGGCAGGAGCTGGCGCAGCAGGGCCTTCGCTTCAAGGCTAACGTCCAAGAGACAACCCGGCGGGAGTTCTGCAGTTCCGCTTTCCAGCCAGCGTCTTAGCCCCGCCCAGGAGGAATCATCGCCGCGCAGCGAGAGGAGGTGAACAATCCGGCGGGCGAAAACGCGGTGGTTACCGACGAAATCGATGACAACAAGACGGGACTTGCCCTGCGCTGCCCGCAGTCCGCGGCCAAATTGCTGCAAAAAGACAATTTTCGATTCTGCCGGACGCAGCATGAGGACACGATCCACCTCCGGCAGGTCCAAACCTTCATTATAGAGATCGACAACACAGATGGCATCCAGGTCGCGGCTTGCCAATGCCCGCAGGGATTCGCCACGCGAATCGCTTCCCGGACCAGCAAAGACGGCATTGGCCCTTACGCCGTGGCTCCGCAGCCAGTCTCTGGAAAAGACGGCGTGGCGCTGAGAGCAGCAGAAGACTATCGTTCTGGTTCCCGGGTGCATCCGCCACGCTGTCCAGAGTCTGGCCATGCGATCACTGTTCTCGACGCGCTGTTCAAGAACACCAGGATCAAAACGTCCGTTCCGCCATGGGATCTGCTGAAAATCCACGTCGTCTTTAAGCCCCACATAGTGGAACGGGACAAGCGAACCCTCGCTGATTCCATCGCCTATCAGGCGCGTTGCCTGCCATGCGAGAACGTCATCGAAAAGACCAGCAACATCGATTTCGCTCCGGGGTCGCGGTCAGTCCCAATACGAAGGAAGCATTCAGCATGGCAAGCACCTTCCGATAGCTCGGCGCCTCGGCATGGTGCACCTCGTCAATGACCGCGTAGTCAAAGTAATGTTCACTAAGTTTTTTCAGACCCTCTGGCCGCGAGAGTTTCTGGATTGACGCAATAGTTAGGTCGCCTCCGAAGTTGCTCTCTGAACCAAGATACCAAGTAACGGTTGTCTCGAGCCACTGATCGTCGAGTGCCTGCCGTAACGTCCACTCGGCCTGCACAAGGATCTCCGCCCGGTGTGCGACGACCAAAACGCGAGGCCGCTTTTCAATTGATTTGCCGAAAGCGCGAATATCAAACGCCGCTAGGCTGGGCTTGCCAAGCCCGGTTGCAACTGCAACCAGGGCCCGCGGACAACCATTCGACCGAAGCTGGTCAAGGCTCTCCAGTGCTTTCTCCTGCCATGGGCGCGGCTCAGGCATCGGCTCACTGACATCCTGTGCTTCCGGCTCGGC
>CAVSXN010000028.1:0-47137 GCA_963731945.1 uncultured Verrucomicrobiae bacterium
GGTAAAATCGACCGATCGCCTGCTGTTGCTGAAAGGTGGAGCGGCTGACATGGGCGGGTAGCCCCGGGGAAAAAGGGGCGGGGAGCAATAAAAAGCCACGGCGGCATAGCCCTTCTCGGGTGCAAGCCATAACTCTACGAAGAGTCACTTGTCAAATACTTGCCGGATGTCATGCGTTTTTGTGCATTTTTAGGTGTATCAATTCGCAATGGGCTTTGAAGGGAGAGAAATCTCCCACAGGACCTTTATTTATGCGGGGTTAACAGAGTGATTTGAGGGGAATGGGTTGGGAGGGACTCGAACCCTCAACCAACGCCTTAAAAGGGCGCTGCTCTACCATTGAGCTACCAACCCGAAATCCGCGGCGATTAGAATGAAAACTCAGAGACGGCTCCCCGAAATCGAGTCGCATCTTTGGAATGTTGGGGCGCAATAATTCACAAAACCCAAGAGGACGCAAGAGTTGTTCCGCGCGCGAACTGCGGGTCTGGCGATCACAGATTATGAAGCCGGCAAAGTCCCGGCGCCGTTGCGAAGAGACGCACCAAGACCAGCGCCGTGCGGGAAACTCCACTTGCGCTAACGGGCTTGTCCTTCGGCCTCGACAGTTTTGAGTTCTTCTGCCGACAAGCGCGTAATGCGCACTCTCCGCAGGCCCGAAGCGTGCGTCTGCAGGGCCGTGACTTCGGAATCGCCCAGCCGAATGCTTTCGTCGCGCCGCAGCGGATGTCCGGCTTGTCGGGAGATCCAGGCGCCGACGGTTTCGCGCGGTTGAAAGTCGAAATTCCATCCGGTTTCCGCGCGCAGCTCGCGAATGGGCAGCGACGCGTCAACCACGATGGAATTCTCGGTTTGCTCGAAGATTGGACCTCTCTCAATATCCAGCTCGTCGCGAATTTCTCCCACAATTTCCTCAAGAACATCTTCAAAAGTGACGATGCCGAGCATGGCTTCGTTGATATCGATGACGACCGCAAGGTGCCGGCGCGACGAGCGAAAAAGCTCCATCATCGTGGGCAGAGGCGTCTGTTGAAAGAAGGTCAGCACGGGGCGGATCAAGGGCTGAAAGGAGGATTTTTCGCCAAGCGCTTGAATTTGCCAGAGCCATTCCTTGATCAGGACCATGCCAAGCACGTTGTCGAGGGATTCCTGGCAGACGGGAAACCGGCTGTGGCCGCTCTTCTGAGCGATTTTAAGATTCTCGTCGACATCCTTGTCTGCCCAAAGTGCCACGACCTGGGTTCGGGTAAGCATGACCTGCTGGGCGGTAACATCGCGCAGACGCAGGGAGCGGACCATGATCTTGTTGATGAGCGCATCGCCCGGGTGGATGTGCCGGGAATGGCTGAGGACGTACTCGAGTTCGTCGGCGGAGAAGGCATGCTCGCTCTCGGATGCCGGCTCCAGTCCTGCCCAGCGCAGGAACATGTTCGCCGTGCCGTTCAGAACGTAGATGAAAGGGAAGAAGATGTAGTAAAAGACCAGGAGCGGTGCCGCGATCCAAAGGGAAACTCCGCGCGGACGCTGGATGGCCAGTGATTTCGGGGCAAGTTCGCCCAGCACGATGTGCAGGAAGGTGATGAAAGAGAATGCGACAGCGAAGGATAGCGAGTGCTGTGTTCGTCGACTTGAGACGCCAGCCCATTCAAACACCGGCACGAGCCAATGAGCGAGAAACGGTTCTCCAAGCCAGCCGAGGCCAAGGCTGGCAAGAGTGATGCCAAGCTGAGTGGCCGAAAGGCAGGCGTCGAGGTTGTTGACCGCGCGCAGAGCCATCGGCACCCGCCAATCCCCCGTCTTCAGCAATGGTTTGAGCTGGCTCGCACGGATTTTCACGATGGCGAACTCCGCCGCCACAAAGAAACCGTTCGCGCAAACAAGGAGCAGGATGACCAGAAGCTGCCATCCCAGTTCAAATAACATCATTGGTTGAGCCTTTTCCGCGCTTGACTGATCGTTCCATTTTCATTTCTTCCGCGGGCAATGCAAACATAACTGGCTTTTTTTCGCCATAGGCGAAAATGGGGATTGGATTTTCTCGCGCCGCGCTGATATTTCCGCGCGACCATGCCTGACTTCGGCCGAGAAGATGCCATTTCCCTTTACAACGTGGACCGGTGGGGCGGGGGATATTTCACCGTAAATAAGAAGGGAAACGTTGTCGTTCTCCCCAACCGTTCGAACGATCAGAAGATCGACCTGATGGAGATCGTCGCCGAGGCGAAAGAGCGCAAGCTGGACTTTCCTCTCACCGTGCGCTTTCACGACTTGCTGCGCGATCGCGTGGAAACCATCAACAAGGCTTTCGCAGATGCGATCGAAACGATGGGTTATCACAATGTCTATCGCGGTGTGTTTCCCATCAAAGTCAATCAGCTTCGCGAAGTCGTTGAGGAGATCCTCGATGCCGGAAAACGATGGCACTTCGGCATCGAGGCAGGAAGCAAGCCGGAATTGATGGCCGCGCTTGCCCTGCACAATGACTTCGAAAGCCTGATCATTTGCAATGGCTACAAGGACACCGCTTTCGTCCGCAACGCGCTGCTCGGGCGAAAGCTCGGGAAAACCGTCATCCTGGTGGTCGAGAAGCTCGAGGAGTTGACCCATATTCTTCAGGTCGCTTCGCAAATGCAGGTGGAGCCGCTCATCGGCTTTCGCGTGCGCTTGCTTTCGAAGGGCGCCGGAAAATGGGCGACAAGCGGGGGCGAGAACGCGAAGTTTGGCCTGTCGACGGCCGAGCTCGTCGCGGCCAGCGATCTGCTGACGCGTTCAGGCCTCGCCCACGCGCTCAAACTCGTTCATTTTCATGTGGGATCCCAGGTGCCAGACATCGGCACGATCAAGCGCGCAACCAAGGAGGCCGCGCGCTTCTACTCCAAACTCCATAAGATGGGGCACGAACTCGGCTTTCTCGACGTGGGCGGCGGACTCGGGGTGGACTATGACGGTTCGCGGACGACGTTCGACAGCTCCACGAACTACTCGCTCAATGAATATGCTCGCGACATCGTCTACAGCATCATGGAAGTCTGCGATGCCGAGGGCGTTCCGCATCCCACCATCGTCAGCGAAAGTGGCCGGGCAATTGTCGCGCACCATTCGGTTCTGATTGTCGAAGCATTCGGCTCGATCGAGAAGAGCCATAACGGCGAGAAGGTGGAAGCCGCAGCGGACGATCCCCAGATCGTCTACGACATTATCGAAATTTGCGACAATCTCGGCAGAAAGAACCGCCTTGAAAACCTCCACGATGCCCACGAAATCCGCGAGCGCGCGCAAGCGATGTTCGATCTCGGCCTGCTCGATTTGCGGGCCAAGGGCCGGATTGAGACAGTCTATTGGCAGATCGCCGCGGCTGTCGTCGCGATGTTTCAGGGAATGCGGTATGTGCCGGAAGAGGTGAAGGAGATGGAGGTGGCGCTGGGAGACCAGTTCCTTTGCAATTTCTCGGTGTTCCAATCTCTCCTCGACCATTGGGCCCTCGGGCAATTGTTTCCCGTGATGCCAATCCACAGGCTGAACGAGCTTCCTGATCGAAATGCCACCCTCGTCGATATCACCTGCGATTCGGACGGAAAGGTCAGCAAGTTCGTGGATTTGCAGGATGTGAAGGAGACGCTTCCCTTGCACCGTTGGGAACCGGGCGATCCTTATTATATCGGCTTCTTCCTCGTGGGAGCCTACCAGGACATCATGGGCGACATGCATAACTTCTTCGGCCGCGTGAACGAGATGCATATTTATTTGGATGAGGATGAGGATTGCGGCTACTACGTTGAGGAGGTTCTACCTGGAAGCACCGTCGGCCAGGTCCTCTCTTTGACGCAGTGGGACACCAACGAGATCGCTCGCCGGGTGAAGGCCCAGGTGGATGCCGCGATCAAGAGCGACCGGCTCAAGCCAAGCGAGGCGATGCGATTGCTCGACGACTACGAAAAAAGTCTCGCCGGCTACACGTATTTGAATTTCGACGACCAGAAAAGGAAACGATGAGTCGGCGCTCACCCTTGCACGAAAAACATATTTCCGCGGGCGCGCGAATGGTGGATTTCGCAGGGTGGGAGATGCCGGTTCAGTACACGGGTATCCTGGACGAACACCGCGCGGTTCGCGAGGATTGCGGAGTTTTCGATATTTCGCATATGGGCGAGTTCTTCGTCAGGGGCCTGCAAGCGTCTGAATGGCTCGACTCGCTGCTCACCAACCGCGTGGCGGCCCTTGAGGTTGGCCAGGCGCAATATACGCTCATGCTGAATGGGCGCGGCGGAATAATCGATGATCTGATCCTCTACCGCACTGCCGCACGGGAGTTTCTGCTCATTGTCAACGCCGCAAAGATCGATGAAGATTTCGCGTGGTTGGAGGGACATCGAGAGGGCGCTGGCAATCCCGATATGATGGAGCTGATCAACTGCAGCGGCGCCTACGCGGCCCTGGCTGTTCAAGGTCCACGAGCGCCGGAGATCTTCTCAAATGTGTTCTCATCCGGATGGGAGGACCGCAAGAACCAGATCCTCGAACTCGCGGACGGCAAAGCGACGCCTGTGCGGACGTTATTGCCCGCCAGTCGCGCGTTCCGTGCCTTCGCTGCGACAACCGGCTACACGGGAGAACTCGGGTTTGAGGCGATCGTTCCCGCGAGCGAAGCGGGTCGCTTCTGGGAGCTGTTTGTTTCCGCCGGCGCCAAGCCCTGCGGCTTGGGAGCGCGAGACACGCTGCGGCTTGAAATGTGCTATCCGCTCAATGGTTCGGATCTTTCGCCGGATCACACGCCCTTGGAGGCAGGGCTTGGCGCCTTTGTTGATCTCGGCAAGGCCAGGTTCATTGGCCGGGATGCGCTCCTGGAACAAAAAATCCATGGCGTGCCGACGAAGCTCTCCGCGATCCGGGCTCAGGAAAAATCACCGCCGATCCGGTCGCATTACAAGATAATGGCCGGCGGAAAAGAAGTGGCGGAGACCACCAGCGGTGCACTGTCGCCAAGCCTTGGCTGTGGCATTGCGCTGGCCTATCTTCCAACCCCGCTGGCCACGGCGGGGCAGCATTTGGAGATTCAGGTCCGCGGCCATCGTTATCGCGCCGCCGTCGTCAAGAAGCCCTTTTACAAGCCAAAATCATGAATGTTCCCGAAGATTTGAAGTTTGCCGCGACGCACGAATGGATTCGTGTAGAGGGAGACATTGGCACGGTGGGTATTACCGATCATGCTCAAGCCGAACTCACAGATATCGTCTTCGCCGAGCCTCCCAAAATTGGAGCGAAGTTTTCCGCAAAGGACCCATCGGCGGTCGTCGAATCCGTCAAGGCGGCGAGCGACATCTACACGCCGGTATCCGGAGAAATCATCGAGGCCAACGCGTCTTTGTCCGATAATCCCTCGCTGCTCAATACAGATCCTTACGGGGAGGGATGGATCTTTAAAATCAGGATCGCCGATTCCTCCGAACTTGATAGCCTGCAGAGTGCGGAGGCCTATCGCGCGCAGATCTCTAAATGAGCGCGGCGCCGTTTGTCCGCAGGCATATCGGACCCTCGCCCGAGGACATTGAGAAAATGGCCCGCGCCGTGGGCGCGGAGTCGCTTGACGATCTCATCGATCAGACCGTTCCGGAAAGTATCCGCCTGCGAGCTTCGCTGAAGTTGCCTGCGGCGCGTTCCGAGGAGGCTGCCCTTCGGGATCTTCGCGAGATGATGGAGCGAAACGAAGTGCGCCAGTCCTTGATCGGGATGGGCTACGCAAATTGCCACCTTCCGGCGGTGATTCGCCGGAACGTTCTCGAAAATCCGGGTTGGTACACCGCTTACACTCCGTATCAGGCGGAGATTGCGCAGGGACGAATGGAGGCCTTGCTGAACTTCCAGACGATGGTTTGCGACTTGACCGGAATGGAAATTTCGAATGCGTCGCTGCTGGATGAATCCACGGCCGCTGCGGAAGCAATGACGATGGCGCACGCGATCAAAGGCGGCGGGGCGTTCTTTGTCGCCGACGATTGCCATCCGCAGACCATCGCACTCCTCCGCACACGAGCCGAACCGCTGGGAATTCGGCTCATCATCGGACCAATTTGGGACTTCACATCGGAGTCCGTGTTTGGCGCCTTGATCCAATATCCTGCGACGGACGGCGTCATACACGATCTCGGTCCGATCATTAAACGCGTGCATGCGGAGGGCGCCCTCGCCATCGTGGCAGTCGATCTCCTCGCGCTGACCTTGATCAAGCCTCCGGGTGAGTACGGAAGCGACATCGTGGTGGGTTCCTCGCAGAGATTCGGAGTGCCCTTCGGGTATGGCGGCCCTCACGCCGCCTTTCTATCGACGCGCGACGAGCACAAGCGCCGGATGCCGGGACGATTGGTCGGCGTTTCGCATGACGCGCAGGGACGTCCCGCCTTGCGGCTCACCCTGCAGACCCGTGAGCAACACATTCGCCGCGAAAGGGCGACGAGCAATATTTGCACTGCCCAGGTGCTGCTCGCCGTGATGGCCTCAATGTATGCGGTCTATCACGGCCCGCAAGGGTTGAAGTCGATTGCGGAGGGAATCCATCGGATGACCTGCCGGCTGGCCGGCGCTCTCAAGAAACATGATTGGGCGGTTCATCCCGGGCCGTTTTTCGACACGATCCGCGTGTGGCTGGCGGGAGACCGCGCGGATCACCTGCTTGAACGCGCGAGCGCGCATGGCGTGAACCTTCGCAAGCTGGACGACCATGCGATCAGTCTTACTCTTGATGAGACGACGCAGGACATCTCGTCGCTCTTGCCGGTCTTCGACCTCGAACCTGCGGCGCTCGCGTTTGATCCGATCGAAGTGATCGGAAGCGGTCTAAGAAGAGAATCTGATTTCCTTCGCCATCCCGTCTTTAACCGCTTTCACACGGAGACCAGCCTCTTGCGTTACATCAAGCGCCTGGAGTCCCGCGATTTGTCTCTGACGACTTCGATGATCCCGCTCGGGTCTTGCACGATGAAGCTCAACGCCGCGGCGGAGATGTTGCCGGTGACCTGGGAGAAAGTTGCAGGCATTCACCCCTTCGTGCCTGTTCATCAGGCGAGGGGATACCAGGAGCTCTTCGGGCAGCTTGAGCGATGGCTCGCCGAGATTACGGGCTTCGCCGCCGTTTCCTTGCAACCCAACGCCGGCTCCCAAGGCGAGTACGCGGGCCTCCTCGCCATCCGCGCGTATCACTGCGCGCGCGGGCAAGCAGGGCGCGACATTTGCCTCATTCCCACTTCCGCGCACGGCACAAATCCGGCCAGCGCCATGATGGCAGGATTTCAGGTTGTCGCGATTGCGTGCGATTCCTCAGGGAACATCGATCGTGGCGATCTTGACAGAAAGATTGATGCGCATGGGGAGAACCTTGCCGCTTTGATGGTCACTTATCCGTCCACGCACGGAGTTTTTGAGGAATTCATCGAGGAGATCTGCGCAAAGGTCCACGCGGCCGGAGGGATGGTTTACATGGATGGAGCCAACATGAACGCGCAAGTTGGCCTTTGCCGGCCTGCGGACATCGGAGCGGACGTTTGCCATCTCAATCTTCACAAGACCTTTTGCATTCCGCACGGCGGCGGCGGGCCTGGCGTCGGCCCGATTTGTGTCGTTCAATCGCTCGCACAATTCCTGCCCGGTCATTCGGTCGTTAACGTCGGCCGGCCGCAATCGCTCGGGGAAGTCTCCGAGGCTCCCTGGGGAAGCGCGAGCATTCTGGTGATCTCGTGGATGTTCATCGCGATGATGGGGAGCGATGGACTTTTGGAAGCGACCAAGGTCGCGATCTTGAATGCGAACTATATTTCCGCGCGTCTTTCGTCCTATTTTCCGGTCCTCTACAAGGGCCGCAACGGTCGGGTCGCGCACGAGTGCATCCTCGACGTTCGCGAATGGAAGCAGCGGGCAGGCATCGAGGTGGAGGATATCGCCAAGCGGCTGATCGACTACGGATTCCATGCGCCAACGATGAGTTGGCCGGTTCCCGGGACCCTGATGATTGAGCCAACCGAGAGCGAATCGAAAGGAGAACTCGATCGTTTCTGCGAAGCAATGATCGCCATCCACGGCGAACTATGCGCCATCGAACGAGGTGAGCTTTCACGCACGGACAATCCGTTAAAAAACGCGCCCCACCCCGCCGCGGTGGTCATGTCCGATTCGTGGGCACATGCTTACGGTCGCGAGCTGGCGGCGTATCCTGCGCCCTGGTTGAAGGAGCATAAATTTTGGCCCGCGGTATCGCGCATCGACAACGTCTATGGTGATCGCAATGTCTTTTGCTCCTGTCCGCCCGTCGAAAGCCTTGCCACTTGATTAGTTCGGAGCCAAGGACTGCGCTTCCGAAAGCTTCTTGAACTCCGGATCGTTCTTCCAGGAGGAGAAGGCCGGATCGGCAGCGAAGGCCCTCCGAATGGCAGGACCGCCGAGCTTGATCGCCTGATCCGCTGCCTCATAGAATTCTTTCTTTCTGTTCTGCACAAAGCAAGCGCGCGCAAGGAGCAGGTAATTTTGAACATTCGAGGCTTCGACTTGCGTGAGGCGCTTGGCGGCGTCCAAGGTCTTTGGAAGCTCGTCGTGTTCTTCGTAATACTTGATGAGGAACCTCAAAATGTCGGCGTCGTCCGGAAAATCGTTCAGCGCCTGATCAACCAGGGCTCCCGCCTTATTCGTTTCGCCGACGCTTGAATACAACTCGATCAGCCGGCGGATCGTCTCCCGGCTCTTCGCCTGATAGGCTCGCTGCTCGAGGAGCACACGGATCTCCGCCTCGGTTTCCTTGCGCTTCTCAGCAAAAACCCGGAGGCGCCAGAGATCGGCGCTGTTCGAATCGTCTTCGAGGGCCCTGTCGCAAATCTCGATGGCCTCTTCAAATTCGCCTCGATCCCAAAGATACGGCATGAGGGTTGCGATCGCTTCTGCGTTCCCAGGCCACAGAGCGAGCGCCTCTCGATACGCGACCTCGGCCTCCTCAGACATTCCGCGATGTCGATAGATATTTGCGATGGTTTGGCGGAGTTTCGAAAATGAACGCTGGGCGTCGAAGTCTTTCTTGAAATTGGAATCCTCCAACAGGCGCTTTGAATAATCCTTCCAATAGGCGAGATCGCTTTCAACGATCTCCCTTGGAAGAGTTTCAAGCTTCGTTTTGCTGAGCTTATAGATCAGCCCATGCGGTATGGCGTAGTCGTAGGTCCAGAGAATTGGGAAACTCTCTTCGATGAAGAACTCGTGTTCATCACGGTTCCTTTCCCAAAGCCACTTTAGAATGACGCTAAAAGGTTCGACACCGTCTCCCTCTGCCGGACGCCCGCTCTCCTGCGCCTTGATCGCGGCTTTATTTATCAATTCCTCCGTCTCCTCCTCGGTTGGAAAGATTAGAGGTCTTGCCGGGTAGGCGCTTTCGCGGCCGAGCCATCGCTCGAACACATTGGAGGGCATCGGGCGCGCTTCAGTGTACTGGTCGCGCAGGTATTTCATGTAGTTGGCTTCTCCCAGCGCGTTCTGGGTAATGATGTAGAGATCGCGGCGGTCGAAGGAGGGATCGCGCTTGCTTTCGGCAGGTTGGACGCTCTCTCCAAAAATCATATAGGTCGGCACGAAGCGCCCGGGATCGGTGCCTCCGATCATGACACTTCCCGTTGGCAAATCCTTGAGCATGTCGTATCCGAACATCCACCCGAACCAGTGATTCCGCTGGCTGCAGGACGCCTCGCTTCCCCGGAAGGATAAAATCGGCAGGACGAGCAGCGCAGGAGCCAGCCAGAACGCGTACGCGCGGCTCCGCGCCAATCTATGTATCAAAAGACCTGTGCCGAGTCCCGAAAGTGTGGCGAAAATCAGGTTGGTGTAGGTGTGAAATGGCATCTGCGTCCACCAGCCTGCGGCGTCGATCTTAGCGTTTGACGCGAGAGGTTGGAGAAAGGCTGCCAGCACGAACGCGACGTGCAAAAAATAGATCCAGACTCTCTTGGGAAGAGCGAATCCGAACACAAACAGGAACGAGGCAAAGTATCCGATCAATCCCACAATCGAAAACGCCTTGGCGAGTTGCCGCCAGTAGAAGCCGATCCAAAGCTGGGCCCGCTGAAATGCGCTTGGTTCGGGCGCGGTCCGTTTCTCTACCGTTGCGGCCTTGGAAGGCGACGCTCCCATGAGACGGCCGAGGGACTTCACCGAGACATCGGAAAGACTCCCCGGATATTGAGAGCGATTTATCGAAAAGAAGAATCCTTCGGCATCTCGCGCGTATCCCCAGTTCATCGGAGGATTCGTGGCGGAAGCCACGGGCATGTATGCGTATGGGAGAAGGCCCGCCGCGACGGCTACGGGGAGGTAGGCGATCAATCTCCAGCGGACGCGGAGTCTTCGCAGCCAAAGAAAGACCCCCAACGCCAGCGCGACGCAGTAGAAGAACCTGATGGCCGTTTTAAGGACAGCGGCGTCCCTCGATAAGATCGCAAACCCCAGGTAACCGAGGAGCAGGGTCAACAGGCCGGCAAAAAGCCAGTCAAGAAACATCCGTCGTCGAAGTAGAAGGATGAGGAGATACGGGAGCGGCGCCAACGACAGAGTCAACTGGTGATTACTGAACGAGAGCGCCAGAGTAAAAAAGACCCCAAGCATCAATCCATCACTCGTGGGACGAAGAACCCACGCGTAGCAAAGCGTGAGAAACAGCGCGATCAGAAGGGCATGCAACGCGTAAACTTCCGCGATCACGGCCTGCGACCACATTGATTGGCTAAAAGCCAGCGCCAGGGCAAAGGCGACGGCGACGAAATGCGGCAGCCATCTTGCTCTGCGCGCTAGCTGCCCGCCGCAAAACCATCTCAGCGTGTTGGAAAGCAATGCGGCACAAAGACCAACAGCCGCGGCGGCACACAGGCCGCTGGAGATTGCCACCTCCCAAGCGGCGTTGCCCAAAGGGAGAAGAACAAAGAGCCAGTTTAGCAGAGTCCACAAAGGATATCCGGTGGGATGCGGCACTCCAAAATGCTCCGCAGCAACAAGGAATTCCCCCGAATCCAGCAATGTGACGTTCGGTGCGGCGGACCATGCGTAAACCGCGAAGCTGACAAGCGCCGAGGCTAATCCTGTCAACAAATCCCCCTTTTGCCAGGTCTGAGAACGGATGCGCCCGGCGCGGGAAGAAACAGCTTGGATCGTCGTTCCGTTCATCGATCAGATCGACATATCCGCGTCCGGATCTGGGGCCAAGATGCCGGAAAATGGACCCGCGCAGGCCGGCTTGAGATTATTCAATGTCATCTCTTGAAGATCGCAAGTTGCAGGACTCGTCCCACAGCCTCGGCAGCGATTCCAAGGGTCATCTTTGTCTGACCTGCGCGGCGTTCCGTGAAAACGATCGGCACCTCGGCCAATCTTGCGCCCGATTTCCAGAGAAAAAAGTGAAGTTCCACCTGAAAGCCATAGCCTTCTGTAGTGAAGCGGCTCCAGTCCAGATCGCGCAGCGCGGAGCACCGAATCGCTTTAAAGCCGCTCGTGACATCCGTAAGAGGCAGGCCCGTCAAGGCACGGACCAACCTCGACGCGCCGAGACTGAGAAAGAGCCTGTCCTGCGGCCAATTCATGACCCGCACTCCGCCCGAATAGCGCGAGCCAATCGCCACGTCCGCTCCGTCCTCAAGCGCCTCCAGCAGTCGCGGAATGTCGGCCGGATCGTGGGAGAGGTCGGCGTCGATCTGGATGCAGGTATCGAACCCTTGCGCCATGGCCCAGCGAAATCCTTCCTTGTACGCGCTGCCGAGCCCAAGCTTGCCCTCGCGCTGAACGAGATGCACCCGGCGGCCGAAAGCGGTGTGAGATTGAACGGCAATGGCGGTTCGATCGGGCGAGTTGTCGTCGACGACCGTGATGTCGAGCGAAGGATCTGCCAGGAGCGTCTTGTCGAGAATATTTTGGATACCGGAGGCTTCGTTGTACGTGGGAATGATTACGAGAACCCTCCCGGAAGGAGATTTGTGCAGATCGCTCGGGCGCGGCGCCAGATTGGCGCCGGGCGGAGGAGTCTGCAGCAAACCTGTGCGCCAGCTTTCCGGCAAGAGCGCGAGTTTCTTGCCAATCAGAAGGGCAACGACCGCAAGCCAACCCGTCAGGCTTGTCCAAACGCACAGGGAATACCACCATGGCTGCCGGAAGGATAAGGAGATGGCGCCTGCCGCTCCGTCGATCCGGACCGCAAGCAGGGCACCGTACGCCGCCGCGATCTGCAGAATACGCCCCCCTTGCGTCGCCTTCCAATCCGGATGGAAAGCCTCGGGGATGACGAACCAGCCTGTTTCCGCCGGCGAAACGGCGACGATTTCCTGGACGTTTCTGCGCTCGACGGCGTCAGGAGCAACCTTTCTCATGCGCTGCATGGACGCGGGACTATCGTTCAATCTCACCAAACCGTCGTCGCCGCCGTAAGATGGTCGTTGTGCCACAGCGAGCAACCCGCTTGCTGCCACCCCAAGGCTTTTGCTGGCGACTCCCCCTTCCGCCTGCTCGTCGATAACGACGAAATTCCTTGCATAGGCGGCGGGATAAAAGCTGTCCGGATTTTCCAGAACGACGAAATGTTCGTTCTCAAAAACCGGCGACATCAGCGACCGGAGCGTATCCTGGAGGCCTCCTGGGGTGTCCGGGTCTTTCTTGTCGATGAGGAGATGCGAGACGCCGGCGATATCCAGAAACGTCGCGAAGTTTTCCCTCGACAAGAAAGATGCCTGCTGCAATTCGGCAACCCCGCGCAGCATAAATTGGCCGCCGAATGCTTCCGTCACCAGTCCTCGTCCTGAAAGAAGGGGCGTGAGCAGATAGAAATAGCGACCGGAATACGGCGCGACTCGTCCGGGAGGACTGGCCGTTTCGAGAAACTTTTGCACGGCTAGAAAATCGTCAAACGTTCGCCGGTCCATCGGACCTTTGAAAAACGACGGCACGGCGCTCGCGGAGTCCGCGGAAGCCAGCCCGAGCAGAGCCGCTGCTGTCGCCAGTCGAGCGCCTCGCCGGGGCATTTGGCGAATGAGAATGTCCGCCGCCAGGCCGGCCGCGACGGAAAAGCAGAATATGCCGCCCATTTCAAAAAAGTCGTGCGGCGCACGGATGTCACCGTAGAGCGGCAGCTTTTCGATCAAGCGGAAACCCGGAACGCAAAAATAAAGGAGAACTGCGAGGCCAACCCACCAAGGGCGGCCAGGAAGAGACCCGGGCATGATGACCCAGATGGCCACCCCTTGCAAAACGAGCAAGCCCCAGGAAATCGCTACTGCCGGATCCCAGGCGGAATCGGCGTGCGAAAGAAAAGCGAACTGGCCGGACAAAGCCGTGTTGACGCCGAGACCGAGCCAATGCGCAAGAAATGTCAGGGCCATGAATAGTCGGAATACCGTCGCCTCCGAAGTCTGCCACGCTGGCCGTCTCCGGAAAAAAAACAAGGCGGTTGCGCATGCCAGGCCGGCGATTCCCAAATAGGAGGAATTCGTCCTCACTTCGCTTTGCGCTGAGGCTCGCGCTCCGGTCAAGCGGCTTTCCCGATCCATCCAGGAGAGCACCGATTCGGCGGAGTAACTTTTCTGCCATTCGGCGAATGGGCCGAAGTCAAAGTTGGCGATGAAGCGGGTCTCTCGAAGAGATGGGAAGTTTGGAAGTCCGCCCAGAATCAGAACGATGCTCAACGCAGAGAGAAGCATTTCGTCCTCGACGGCGGGGTGAAATGCGCACGGGCTATCCAAACCCATAAGGCGAATGCAGCAAGCAGCGGCAAGATGAGAACGGCGATCTTTGCATAGGCCAGTACAAGCAAGGAATTTGCCGTCGCGCAGAGAATCGCGCTCCAAGCGCTCCTTTGTTCGAGGAAAACCAGAATGCCCCGGAATGCAACGGGGATCATGGCAAAGGCGAGGACATTGGCGATGTGCTCGACGTGCCCAAGCCGGATGAGGATTGCCGGAGCGAATAAATAAGCAGCTCCGCAGGAAAATGCCGTCCATTCCGGAGACCGGACACAAACGCCGGATGAAGGCGAACATCGTCAGCGGACAAAGGAAGAGAAATGCGAGCGCCGCAAGTTTAGCTCCTGAAGTAGGGGCCGGCCACGAGCACGCTTGTGAAGAGAGCGAGGTTCGTAAGAGCTCCGAGGGAAGCAAACGCGAGCGAACAACCTTGAAGATAGTTCGGTGTCCACCAGGGCAAGCCGTGAACTGATGCCGCAGCATTGGCGTAGTCGGCAACTTTTGCGTAATTGGCGAGAAGCTCCTGGTTCGAAGGAGGCTGTCGCAGCCAGAAGAAGCCGAGGATACCGACGAAGAGACAAGTGATGGCCAAGAGAGCCAGGGCGGGTCGCGACATGAAGAGCTTTACGAGGGATGTATCTTCGATGGCAAAGTACAGTCTTTGCCGGCAATGAGCGTGCGCGCGGCGGCATCTTCAACGCCCGCTACGATGCGGCTGACGACTCCCACCGCCCCCCAAGTCATCCTGTCGCTCAATGCGAGCTCGGGCCTCCTGGACGATGGGCGCAACAACCTGCCGCCACGAGAAGCGCCGCCTAAATTCCTCTTCCGGCGGAAATTTCTTCGCCGCACGGCCAAACTGGATCACGGCATTTGCAAAGTCTTCGTCATCCACGGCCAGGTGAATGCCGGGACGTCCGCCAAATTCCCGACGGAGCGCTTCGAGCGGAAAAGCGACAATTGGTAGGCCCAAGCAGCGGTATTCGAGGAACTTGAAAGTATAGGTCATGCTGGTGGAGCGAACCGCCGGATACGGAATCACGCCGACATCGGCTGCCAACGCGTGACGGACGAGCGGGTCCAGGTCCATGAAATCCAGCAGATGCACACGCTGCTGACCTGCAAGATTGCTGCGAAGAAGGCTCGATCGACATGGGCCGCCTCCAATTATCAAAACGTGAAAGTCCGAAGTCTTCTCAAGCAATAACGAAAAGATTCGAATAATTTCGCGCATGCCGTGATGAAGCTCGAGCGTCCCGTAAAACAGCGCTAGGGGCGCTTCACCGCAAAGCGACGTTCGGATATCCTTGGCCGCTGAAAAATCTTCATCCCTCAGAGAAAGGAAGCGCTCGTGAATCCCTTCGCGAATCACACAGATTTTCGATCTGACCTCTTCTCCCACACGCCTGGTGATTTCCTCTGTCATGGCTGGAGTCACCACAAAGATCCTATCGTGGAGCGCTGCCAGGCGGCACTCGAACGATTGTAAGAGACGATGCCAAAGCGGTGGGCGTCCTGGTTTGCTCCAAAAATAAAAGCTCAAGAAATCGGCTAAAGCGATAACGCTGGGAACACGGGCAAGCCTCGCGGCGACATAAACCGGTAGGGCGAGGACGGAGTTGCGGCAGATGAGCAGTCCGGGATTCATCCGCCGGATCCCCCGAAGCAGGGCAAAAAAATACAGAAGGCTGAAAAGCGCGTATCGAAGCGTTCGGAGCGGCGCGCTTCTATGCATCTGAAAGGGTCGAAACGGGTAGAAGCGCACCCCGATAGCGCGGCGGGCACCCCGGAAGGAGGCATTGTAGGGCATTACGGCGACGGGTTCCAGGCCGGCAGCCTTCAACTCGTGAAGGATAGCGAGATTGCCGCTCGTGCCGCCTCCGCTCAGGGGCCATGCCGGCTCATGACAACAGAAGAGAATCGGGCATGCCCTCGGGCGTCCTTCCGAGTGCGACGCAGTGAAGGAGAGCACTGAACTCGCTGCGGAGGAGGCAGGCACGTGGCTTAATGGTCTTGAAGCTTGACCCGGGGGGTTGTGGAGACCGCCTTCATTGTCAGCAAAGCCTACTCGTATCCTCATCCGGGTAAAGCAGTCGTTCGCTGGACGGCTCGGACTGCACTTTCACCCCGAAACAAGTCTCGACCGATCAGCAGCGTGCCAGTTTCATCGCCGTAGCAAGCAGGCGAATCGCGGAGATGGGGCAGATATATGAGTTTCCAAACGAAAAGAAGCGAACCAAGCGGCCACCGAAACAAGGGCGCTTTGATTTCACGAAGAGAGCGCCTTTTAGAATGTGGAGGAAAAGCCGTCACGAGACGGAAGCGTCAAATGAACTTAAGTTTTCGTGCGGACAAAACAGAGCACGCCAGCGGTCCGGTTGAAAGAAATCGCCTCGCTATGCCTGACAACCAAAGAGGGAATTGCCTGGCCCATCAAATTGCAAATCCCTGATGAGCGAGGCGCCGTTTCCATCCCTCAACGATCTCTTCAACGATGCCCCGCAGAGAGATGCTGATCCTCCAGCCGGGGTAGTGCGCTCTGACCTTTCGCAGGTCACTGTAGTAGCAAATGTGATCCCCGATGCGATTCGCCTCGAGCATAACATAGGTTTGGTCCTTCCCCGAAACTTCCTTGGCAAGCGCGAATGCTTCCAGGACGGAGCACGAGTTTTCCTTGCCGCCGCCAAGGTTGTAGATCTCCGCCACTCGGGGATTCGTAAAGAATTCCCACATGAAGCGTGCAACGTCCCTGGCGTGGATGTTGTCCCGCACCTGCTTTCCCTTGTAGCCATAGACCTTGTATTCGCGGCCCTCGACGTTGCAACGGATCAGATAGCTTAGAAAACCGTGGAGCTCCACACCGGCGTGGCTGGGGCCGGTGAGACATCCGCAGCGCAGGCAACACGTCGGCATTCCGAATCGACGGCCGTATTCCTGGACGAAAATGTCCGCAGCCAATTTGGAAGCGCCGAAAAGAGAGTGCGTGGATTGATCGATGGCAAAATCCTCGGGAATCCCGTGCGCAAATTGGGGATCTGCGTAGTCCCAACGCAGCTCCGATTCCGTTAACAGGATCTTGTTAGGGCGATCTCCATAAACCTTGTTCGTTGAAAGATAAATGAAGGGAGCATCCGGTGAAAACCGGCGCGCGGCTTCAAGGAAATTCATCGTGCCGCCGGCATTGATGTCAAAATCATCGAAAGGAATGGCCGCCGAACGATCATGTGAGGGTTGTGCCGCGCAATGAATAATTGCCGAAGGGCGCAGCTGCTCGACGAGCTGGAGGACGCGTTGGCGGTCCCTGATGTCGAACTCGTGATGGACGAAACCGGCAATCTCGCGAACCAGTCGTTGCTGATTCAATCGGGTATCACCCAAGGGCCCAAAAAAAACCTCCCGCTGATTGTTGTCGATCCCATGGATCTCGCAGCCGTGGCGGGCAAACTGCAAGCAAGCTTCGGAGCCGATCAGGCCCGAAGAGCCGGTCACGAGGATGGTCTTCAAGAGTGGAACAGTTTTGCTCGGATCAGGAAATTGGCCCTTCGTCGCAATCGCTCCCTCACCGAGTTTGCCGGTCTCGGGCCTCGGCATGGTTGGCTGAGGCGGCGGCTGAACTGCAGGGCTCAAATGGATGCGCGATTCGGCTCACCTCGTAGCTCGGTACTCAATTCTCCTGCGTTCCAAGACGCTTACGCGGTCAATAAAGAGAATGCCTTGGAGATGATCGAACTCGTGTTGGATGGCACGCGCGAGCAGTCCATCGGCCTCAAAGTCCAGCTCGCTTCCGTCCAGCGTTTGGGCTCGTACCCGAACGCCACCCGGGCGCGTCACATCGGCGCGAATGCCCGGAAAACTTAGGCAGCCTTCAACGCCGGTTTGAGGTTCTCCAAGAGTTTCCACTTCCGGGTTGATCAGAACGAGTGGCATGTGCGCCTCGATGTCGACAGGATTGCCGGCGATACGAAGAACGCTGGGGCGATCCTTGACCTCCGTCACGTCGATTACACAAAGCTGAATGGGCATCCCCACTTGCTGGGCGGCGAGGCCGACGCCATCCGCGCCATACATCGTCTCCAGCATGTCTTGCGCAAGTTCCCGAATACGAGCGTCGATCTTCTCGATCCGTCTTCCCTTGGCCCGCAGGGCGGGGTGGCCGTATTGGACGATTTCCAGGATCATTAAGTAATCAGCTACATTAAGTGGCAAAACACCGCCTGAGCAACTTTCAACAAAGGGGTTATTTGCTCTCCTCCGGCTGGGTAAATGCCGGGATGTTCTTGACGCCCGCATCTCGGAGGGCATCCAAGGCCTTGACAACCACGCCAAAGGGCGCTTCCCGATCCGCCTGCATCGCGATGGGACGGTCAGGAGCTTGCTCGCGCAGAGCCTTGAGCGCACCCGCCAGGGCGTCAAGGGTAACGGGCTTCTCGTCGAGCGTGATCTGGTCGGCGCTCTTGATGCGCAAAACCAGCGGCTGAGTATTTTCGGCCGGCGCTTCCTCGGCAGTCTTCGATTCCGGAAGATTAATTTGCAGCTGCGGCTGGTTCCTCTGGAACGTCGTCGTGACGATGAAGAAAATTAGCAGGATCGCCAGGATATCGATCAGGGACACGATGATCACCGATGGCGCCCGCCGCTTGCGGGTGTAAAACGTCATGAGACCGTTTCCATCACGGGCGTCGCTCCCGGCGGATAGCACTTTATAATCAGGTCAGCGACCAGGGATTCCATCTCGACGGCCATCACTTCAATGCGGCGCTGAAAATAGTTGAAGGTGACGAGGCTCGGCACAGCCACGGCAAGACCGACGATTGTCGTGTTGAGAGCTTCCGCGATTCCGCGGGCAACGGCGACGGGGTCGGTACCAATCGCGGTGAAAATCCCGACGAGGCCCGACAAGGTGCCGAGAAGTCCAAGAAGGGGAGCGATCCCGGTGGTTATCTCGAGAATCACCAAACCGCTTTCCAGCCGTGCGACCTCGTGGCGCGCGCGAGTTTGGACAGCCTCGACCGCTTCGGATCGGGACCAGGTGAGATGTTTCAACAAGGTGGTTAGAACTCGGCTGAGAGCGGAGGGATGTCGCGAGATGAGTTGCTCCAGTTCGTCAAGATCGTCTCCCGGCTGCAGACGCTCGATCTCGACGGCGAGGGCTGGCGGGAGGATTGACCGCTCGCGAAGCGCCGCGGCGCGTAGAAGAATTACCGTTCCGGCCGCAATGGAAACGACGAGCAGAACCAACATGAAGAAGCCGCCCTGGATGAAAAAGTTGAGGGCAGCGTCAAAAATCGAGGCGAAAAACAATTCCATTAGTTTGAAAGGATAGTGAACGAATATTCGATTTCGATCCGGCCGCTTTCGAGCATAGGGACAAGTTCTTTCGGAATCGGAGGAATTTCAGCTTCCATGATCGACCGGACAGTGCAAGCCGCAAAGCTCTCGTTCGAACTGTTGCGCAAGACTTGGATCCGCTCGACCTTGCCGCTCGGACGGACCACGAATCGCACTTCCACTGTGCCGACGTTGAGCAGACCCATTTGATCGCTTACATAGTAATACCATCGTGAGCCGATGGCGTCGGAAAGCATCTTCTTGTAGCGCCCGAGGGGCGTTGCGGTCGCGCTGACGGCGGAACGCCCGCGGTTGGAGATGTTACCGCGGATGCGAGTGATGCGAGTTTGCGGTTGATACCCGGGAGGCTGCGAAACCTGAGTTTGCGGTTGTTGTTCCTCCTTCTGGCGCTCAACGGCTTTTGCCGGTTGCGGTCGGGGTGTGCTTGCCGGCTTCGGCGGTTCGAGGAGCGCCAGCTGAGTAATTGGTTTTGGTGTGAACTTCGGCTCCGCCTTGGGTTCCGCCTTCGGCTCCGTCTTGGGTTCGGGAGGAGTTTCCTGGCGGGGCTGGACCGCGGGGGTGGACGGCCGCGCCTGCGGTCCCGCCGTGTACTCCGTGCTCTCCATGCTGAGCGCCGGACTGTCAATCCCATCCTGTGTGGGGATCGGTGCGTCCCCGGTCGCAGGCAGGGGGGAGGCGGCTCGAGTGTCGTTGTCGGACTCGAATACCGAATCCTCGGGAGGCTTGTCAGCGCGCTGAGATTCGCTCGTCCGCACGTAGGACGGCTTCTGCTTCGGCGGCTCAACGATCGTCAGTTCGACGGGTGCCTCGCTCGGTTGCGGAACCAGAACGGGCGGACGGAAGGAAAGGGCCAGCACCGTGAGCAGAATGATGAGGATATGAATGACAACGGAAGCGATCAACGCTCCGGCGGTTTTCCGGCGATACTCTTCACGCCACGTGGTGAGCGTGATGGTGCTCATGCGGGCAGCGTCTTGGTCATCCGCGCGTGATGAAAAAGGTATTGTTGAATGTAACCGGCGTAGGAGCCGAACCGGCGGTTGGAGAACTCCTCCAGTTCGAGAAGAGAAGAAGTGCCTTTGTGCATGGCTTTCAGGATCCGCGCAATCCAGACATCCACCGGAACGGCATCGAGCCGCTCGTAAGCAAATAGCAAAACGCAGTTCGCCACTTTGCGCCCGACACCAGGCAGGAGGCAAAGCTGCCTGCGCGCTTCGGCGGTGGGCTTCTCTGCCAGTGCACCGAGGTCGATTTCTCCGGAGGCGACGGCGTGCGCAGCGCCGAGAAGGCTTTTCGCTCGAAAGCCCAGCCGGCATGCGCGCAGTTCTTTCTCCGTCGTCTGAGCCAGCCGGGGCGCGGTGGGATAGGCATTGACGCGCGAGCCGGGGATCTCCTCGCCGTAAAGTGCTCGCAGTTGAAGCGAGATCTGCCGGATGTGCGCGACCTGTTTCATCGGCGAGGTGATAAACGTAGCCAGGCACTCCCATTGCGGTTGCCTGAGAATGCGGAGACCCCGGCATGCCGCGAGCGCTGCACGGCTGAAGGAATCCGAGGGAAATGTCGCGTAGATGGACTCCAACGGATGATCGAGCGAAAAGTATCTTCGAGCAAGATTCTCCTTATCGCAATCCACACGCAGCAGCGCGCCGTGCTGCTCAGCGTAAAGAGGCGTGCGATCGACCAGAATCTGCCAGCCTTCTCCATCGGACATCGCATGAAATACTTGCCCGCTTTCCAGCGTCCGCCGCAGGTCAAATTCCGGCGCGGCAAGCTCCGCGAACTTGTCACCCGCCTTCATGGAGCTAACTTTCACGGCGGCGCGTTCAAGAGGCCAGCAGAACCGGGTCGCCATAGAGCGTCGACGGCGAAGCGGAGGCAATCCGGACGTCGAAAATCTGGCTGATATGGCGCGGCGAACCTTCGAAGACGACGACTTTATTGGTGCGGGTTCTGCCGGTAAGGCGCTTTGGGTTATTCTTGCTCGGGCCCTCGCAGAGAATCTCGACCCGCCGCCCGACATAAGCGTCGAGCTTCGTTCGCGCGTGGCGATTGATCACTGACAAGAGGTCCTGGTTGCGGAATTCTTTCGTCTCCTCAGGAACGTGCTCCGCCATCGCTGCCGCCGGGGTATCGCGGCGCGGCGAATATCGAAAAACGAAGGCATTGTCGAATCCCACGGAGTCCGCCAGCCTGCGGGTCTTCTGGTAGTCCTCATCCGTCTCTCCGGGGAAGCCAACGATCAGGTCGGTCGTGATGGCAATCCCGGACCTCGCCTGCCGCAACCTCTCGACAAGCCGAAGGTAGGTTTCCGAGGTATAGCCGCGCCGCATCACTTTCAGAACGCGGTCCGAACCGCTTTGCAGCGGGAGATGAACGTGCTCGACAAGCTTGTCCAGCCGGGTGAATGCGCGGAGAAGGTCCTCGCGGAAGCCGATGGGATGCGGAGATGTAAAACGCACGCGAGCGATTCCTTCGACGGCGCAAACGGCATCAATCAATTGGACGAACGGGCTAAGGCCATCGCGTCTTTCGAATTCGTGGCGCCCGTAAAGATTGACGATCTGGCCGAGCAAGGTGATCTCCTTCACGCCTCGCGCGGCGAGCCCGCGAACTTCTTCCGTAATTTCGGCGATTGTGCGGCTCCGTTCCGCTCCACGCGTCTGGGGCACGATGCAAAATGCGCAGTGCATGTTGCACCCTTGCATGATGGAAACAAACGCGGAGGCCTGTGCCCGTGAGACGATATGGTCGCGAATCGCCGACTGCGAGCCTGCCTCTTCCTCGATGTCGACGATCGGCAACCGCTCATCGTCCATGCGCTCTTGGCGTCGATGAAGCAGGAGCTCATCAACATAGTCCGCCACACGATGAAATTTTTGGGTCCCGACAATCAGATCGACGCGAGACGAGGAATTCAGAAGTCCCCCCCCGCGGCTCTGCGCCATGCATCCCAGGTAGCCGAGGACGAGATGAGGGCGCCTTTCACGCAGGCGCTGCAGCATACCCATTTTCCCGACAGCCTTTTGCTCGGCCATGTCGCGCACGCTGCACGTGTTCAACAAAATCACGTCGGCCTCCGTCTCATCCTCCGCGAGGCGATAGCCGCGCATCAAGAGCGAACGGGCGACCTGCTCGGAATCCCGTTCATTCATCTGGCAGCCATAGGTCTTGATATATACGCTGGGCATGAGTCGGAAACGAAACGTAATGCTCGTGCGAAAAATTGCCAGTCTGCACAATCCGTACCCTTGCCTCACAAAAAACCACTTGTTATTTCCCGTCGGTCGCGGGGATGCTTTGGATGTGACTAGATCCACCCCGGCTAAGGAAGGCTATTCGATGCCCGCCGAATGGGAGCGTCACGAAGCGACCTGGATTTCGTGGCCGCATCCAAGCGGGGCCAGCTTTCCATCCGCCTACCATCGCGTGGTCCCGGCCTTCGTTGAAATGGTCAAGGCCCTGGCGGAGTCCGAAATCGTGCGCATCAACGTGAGAAACACCGAACAGGAGGCCGAAGTGCGCGCGCTTCTCGGGGATGGACTGCCAGGCAGCCTCGAGTTCTTTCATGTCCCAACCAACGAGCCCTGGTGCCGAGACCACGGACCAATCTTCCTCAAACGAAGAGAAAGGCCCAGACTCGCCGCCGTCAATTTTGGCTTCAATGCCTGGGGCTATAAACTCTCCCCATTCGAAGAGGACGACGCTGCCGCGATGCTCATCGCGGAGAAAATCGGTGTGCCGGTATTCGATTTCGGCGAGTTCGTTCTCGAGGGGGGATCGATCGACGTGAACGGACAGGGCACCGTCCTCACGACCGAGGCTTGCCTGCTGAATCCGAACCGCAACCCGGATCTCTCCCGGGAGCAAATCGAAGCGAATCTCCGCGAATTTCTTGGAGTCACTCAAGTCCTCTGGCTCGGCGATGGCATCGAGGGCGATGACACGGACGGGCATGTGGACGACATTGCGCGGTTCGTCAGTCCAAACACCGTCGTCACCGTCGTGGAGGAGGACGAGGACGACCTCAACTACGAGCCGCTCGAACTCAATTTTCAGCGGCTGCGAACCATGCAGCTTTCGAATGGCTCGCCCCTGCACGTCTTGAAACTCCCCATGCCTTCGCGCATAACGCGTGAAGGCCAGCGTCTGCCGGCCAGTTATGCGAATTTCTACGTCGCCAACACGGTGGTGCTCCTGCCCGCCTACCACGACACGAACGACGCCTGGGCGGCCTCCGTGATGAAGGAAGCCTTTCCGGGCAGAAAAATCGTTCCGATCGATTGCCGCGAACTGATCTGGGGCCTCGGTGCCTTTCATTGCTTAACCCAGCAGCAGCCGGCCGCATAAAACCGCTTGCCTCGCGAAGGCGAAGTTGTAATATCCTTCCCTCTCTATGGCGAAGAAATCATGGCACGAGCGCGACAAGCGCAAACGGAAGACGGTGGCTAAGTACGCTGAGCTGCGTGCAGAGTTGAAGGCAAAGAAAGATTATTCCTCGCTTGCCCAATTACCTCGCGATGCCAGCCCTACCAGGCTCGTCAATCGTTGCCAGGTCAGCGGACGCCGCCGCGCATACATGCGACGATTCAAGATCTCCCGCATCACCTTTCGCGAACTTGCCTCCGCGGGAATGATTCCCGGAGTGACAAAGTCGAGCTGGTAATTTTCCGCAACGGGCGGAAAATTGGGGCGTGCCCATCTACGAATACGAGGTCACGGACGGGGATTGCCTGGTCTGCGGCGGACGCTTCGAATTGCGCCGGCCGATTGACCGTCCGCCGCTGGTTCAATGCCCGCTTTGCCGGAAGGCCGTTCGCAAGGTGATCTCGAATGCGAACAGCCCAAAACTTGCCAAACCTCTTAGCGTGACGGAGGCGAAGCAGGTTGGATTCTCAGTTTTCGAAAGACGGGATAAAGGTGTTTACGAAGAGCTGTAGACTTCGAGGCAGGCGATGGCGGTGTTGACGTGGGCGTCCACGACTTTTTGCACGTCGAGCGCGTAGCCGCCGGCGAGCACCCAGGCCAGCGGGAGGCCGTTGCTGCGCACAAAGTCGAATACTTTTTTGTCCCGGAGGAAGAGGTCCCGGTGATCCAGATTGAGGGGCGAATAGGGGTCATCACGCAGGGGGTCCACACCGGCCTGGAAGAGGACGAGATCCGGTTGCGATCCCTCGAGAATCCAGGGCAGATGCTTTTCGAGAAGGCTCTGCAGATGCTCGCCGTCATCCTGGGAGGGTATGATCGGCACCGAGAAATGGTTCAGGCCATCCGTATGACGGCGCACGTGCACGTTACGATAGGGAACGTTGTCCGCATAGTCGTTCCCGTAAATCGACAGCGCCTTGATCCATGGGCGGGATTCCGCCATGGAGGCGGTGCCGTTGCCGTAATGCAAATCCAGGTCGAGAATCGCCGCCGACTGGATGCGGCCTTCCGCCCGAAGCGTCTCCAGGGCGACGACCAATCCGTTGAAAGTGCAGAATCCTTCTCCGTGATCTGCGAAAGCATGATGAAAACCGCTGGCCAGCGCGCCGGAAACGCCTTCGTCGAGGGCGGTCCTCGCGGCGGCGAGGACCGCGCCGTTGGTTAGGAGCGTGCTGGAGTATAGAGCCGGCGACCACGGGAACTTCTGAGATTCTGCCAACGCGCGAGGTGATCCGGTCTTGATGGCCGAAACGTAAGCGGGCGCGTGGACACGAAGGAGGTCGTGCTCGGAGAGAGATCGCGGAGAGCGAATTTCGAATCCGGATCTCCGGCGCAATTCCTCGGCAACACGTGCGAATTTGCTCATCGGCATCATGTGATCGCCGATGGGCGCGGCGAAACCGGGATCGTGGTACAGCCGCAATTTCGTGACCGTCCGCAGGGCGCCGCAACCCTTGAGGAGCGTCATCGCGGGGAATCATCCGTTGGCGGTAGCAGGTCGATGACTTCGCTTCGTGTCGGGTAGCTTTGGAGGCTCGCGATGAGCTTGACCATGTCGCGCTGCCGGAAAGTCGTCCCATACATTTGATAAAGCGCCTCAACAATATCGAGGATTTCGGCGCCCGGGATCGTCAGTTCATGCTCTCGCCCCACGCGGCGAACAATGAGAGCGAGGGAAAGTGGTTTTGGACCACCGCCGAGATCGATTTCGTCCGGCGCCCGAAAGTCCGGTTGCAAGTAATGGATTCTCCGCGGGTCGATCATGAGGTAGCCCGCCTTTTCATACGCTTTCAATCGGCCGAAGGTCGATGGATCGTTGCGATCCAGGAACTTCATTTCGCCAACCAGAGTAATTGGTGAATCGGCCGGACGTTGCTGCGCCGCAAGGCACGTGCGGCCAGTCTGTATCGGCAGAGCGCGCAACCATCCGGCCAGACCAGTACGCCGCCACTCCGGCGCAACGAAATTGTGAGAAAGATGAACGATAACCCCTTCGGTGTGCTGCCGCACGATGGCCGTGTGATCGCGAACGGCGGCAAGCTTTCCACCCCACTTGAGCAACATCAGACGGTAGCGAAGGGCGCAGCCATCGACGACTTGACGACCGTGCCACGAAAGGCGCCTCGACAAGACTGTCGGTTGTTCGACTTCGCTGTTCGCGCCGAACTCTGCCCAAAGGGCGCCGAACGCCGCGTCGAAACCGGGGTCGTCCGACGAATCGATACGCTGGAGTTCCATGCCAGACCAGTCGCGATCAAGACTCTTGAGGTCGCCCGGAGCGAGGTCGGCGGGAATCATCCAATCTTTTAAGGTGAGAGGAGGATAAGAAAATTCAGCGGTCATGGTGCGCTCGCTCAGACGTTTCCAGGCAGCAACGTGAGTGATTGTCGCGCAAGGTATTATTCCAATCGCAAATCGCACGTCAAATCGCTCTTTCGGCCGCCGCGACAGGGGCGTCCCGCAAGTCGCATGGTTCGACTTTTCGCGGCAGGGCGAAATACGGCGTCGCTCGTTCCCATTTCAAACTGGGCGGCGATGCGTCCGGATTCTCGATCAACGAGCGCGAGGTAAAGGGGAAGTTGCGTCGGGATGCCCGGGTGCATCGACGGGTAAAGATTCGTTCGCCGGTATCTGAGGCCCGACAAAAAGCTGTCAGCAGACATCTGCCGCAATTCCAGCGGACGGCCGGTCACGTAGATCTGAAACCGCGCGTTGAAGGCGAAATCCGCGCAGAATTCGAGCCGTTGCATGGAGGTATCGACGAATCGGCTCGTCGTGCCGCCCTCCACAGGAGTCTCGCAAAGCAATGGCCAGTTCTCCAAGGCCTTGCGCACGACGAGGCGAACACCCTTGCTCTTCCAATCGAGAAGGACGGGGAAGCGCCAGTTCCAGATGTCTTGGTAAATCCGGCTGTCCAGCTCGTACCCGTCTTCTTTGAGCTCGGCCAGGATCGCTTCGAGATCGCTCCACAGCCTTTGCGGCAGAAAATATTCGTCGTGCAGTCTAGTGCCGAAGCGTTTTAGACCTCGCGGCGTTTCCGCCTCAAGCAGATGAGCTGCCAGACAGGTCCAAAGCAGGGCGACACTGGACATCCAGACCGGGCGCGGAAGCGACTCGATGGCGCGAAATTCGATGAGTCCGAGAGCGCCCGCCGGCCAGGCTGTGTTCCAAAACTTGTCGAAACTCATCTCGCTGCGGTGCGAGTTGCCGGTGACGTCGGTTTGAAGATGGCGGAGCGTCTCATTGATAAGCTCGCGATGATCGCCTTGCGGGAGCGATTCGAGGAACCGGTAGGCCATTTCGACGTCGTAGAGGTCACGCGCGGATTCGTCCGGACGCGGCGCCTGCGAGGACGCGCCGACGTAGCGACCCGTGAACAAATAGGCGAGTGAGGGATGATGCTGCCAGTAGCGAAGAATCGCCGCGAGCCAGGCGGGTCGTGTGAAAAATGGATTGGTCTCTAGTTTCGGGCCACCCCATAGAAGGTGATTCCCACCACCCGTGCCTTGGGGATGGTCTCCGGACGACTCCTTCCAGGGGCGCAAACCCGCCGCCTTGCAGCTGGATGTGACCGTCTCAGTCCAGTCGGCATATTCGCGCCAGCTCGAGCACGCAGGAAGGTTGACTTCGAGCACGCCGGGGTCGGCGGCCAGGCCCAGGGAGATCCAGCTTCCCGCCTCATCCGCAGCGGTGTAACCCTGAAGTGCAACCTGCGCGATGCCGCTGCTCAAAGCTGAATCCTGAATGGCCGAGAGCAATTCAATGAACGGCTTCTGGAGAAGCGGCGGTATGAAGAGGGCGACAGCGTCTCCGTCCCTTTCAATCGAAAGGGCTCGGCGAGGCACGGACGGAGGCAGTCGGTTGAGCGGAAGGCGCAATCCGGAAGGGCCTTCAGCTTCCGAGAGGACGCGGGCATCCTTCGGGAGCGACCAGCGCGACGAACGCCAACGGTCGTCATCATAGTCTATTGGCATTGCCAGAATCTCTGCGCCCGGGTTGGTCGGGTCCATGAACCGAACCCAGCGCGCGCGAAGTCCCAGGCGCTCGCGGATACCCTCAGCGAGCTGGCTGATCGCGTCTTGCTGGAGGGGTTCGCTCTGTTTCTGCACCCGAAACAAAGGCGTGCCGTCGCGGTTGGCGAGGATGCGTAGGATCCATCGGGGATTGACTTCGCCCGGATAAGATTTGCCCGGGCAAAAAAACACCGCAGAGCCCGCCATGCGATTTTGCAGGAGGTTTTCGGCGACCTTCCAGGCATAGCCAAGCTTGGTCGGACCGACCGCGGCGTAGTTCCATTCCGCGCCCTCCGGTTTGTGCGGCACAAAGGTCGGCTCACCACCAAGCGTGAGCTGCACTCCATGCTTTCTGAAAATCCCTTCCGCGCGGGAAGCAGCCTGGTCCATCCAGCGGGCTCTCATTTTTAGGACCTCACGATCGATAGCCCGGTTTCCAGGGTGCTGGCGATGGTCTTCTTCCCGTAGTAGCGCCCCAGAATGGGTGTGATGTCGCGCGGAGTGAGGCCCACGGCCGTAACCAGAAAATGGTGATCGCAAAGTATGCCATTCGTTGGGTCCAGCCCAATCCAGCCTGCGCCCGGTAGAAACGTCTCCACCCAGGCATGAAACGCATTTTCGGCGTGTCCGAGACCGCTGTGAGAGCCGTCCTCCCACAGGTAGCCGCTTGCCAGCCGAGCCGCGAGGCCGTGACAACGGAGCACCTCCGCAAAAAGCACCGCAAAATCCCGGCAGGAGCCTCTCTGCCTCTCGAGTGTCTCCTTTGGAGAAAAAGGATCTCCCTCTTCGCGGCGCTCGTATCCGATGTTTTCATGGAGCCAGCTATTCATGGCAACGAGCGCCTCGACGGTCGGCCGGGGCGAAGACGCGCCCAGCGGCGCGGGGAGGTCGCCGGTTTTGTAACTCGTATGCCGGAAGGCGGCCAGGACGGCGGCTTCCTCCGGCAGATACTCGAAGGGCAAGCGCAAGGCGTGGGAATCGAGGATAAAGTGAAACGGGTCCCGCGCTTGGAAAACAGCGTCAAACTCGAGCTCAAAATCCAGTTCGTCAAGGGTCCCCGGATAAAGACAGGTTGCCGTCACGTTGTCGAAGAGGTCATGCCGGTACTGAACGTCGGCAGACGCGTGTGTGGCAAATGCGATCCGCTCAATCTTCACGAAGAGATCGTGGCGCGGGAAGAGGCGCACGCGATGAGGCGAAAAGCTCGCCTTTTCGGCGTATTGATAGCGGGCCGAGTAGTGAACGGTAATTCTCACGGTTTGTAGGCGATTCTTTTCATGGTCACTCGAACTTTCATATTTTGTGCCCCGGTCCCCTTGAAGGTTCCGCGCACCGGCGTCGCGTCCACGGAGTCCCGGCCGTAGGCCATCGTGACGTGACGCTCGCCGCACCATTGGTTGTTGGTGGGATCGATGGCCAGCCAGTGCATGCCCGGCGTAAGCACCTCGACCCACGCGTGAGTCGCCATCGATCCGACCAGCCGGGACGCGCCGGGCGTCGGCCTGATAGGATCGGACTCAATGTAGCCGCACACATAGCGCGAAGGAATTCCCGCCGTGCGCAAAACCCCAAGCATCACATGCGTGAAATCCTGGCAGACGCCTGCTCGCTGCTTCCAAACGGTCTCGAGCGGGGTCGAGTTGTCGGTCGATCCAGGCTCGTAACGAAACTTCTCGTGGATTGCCCGGTTGAGCTTTTCCAACGCCTCGCCAAGCGGAGTGCCGCCGGTAAAGAACTTCCGAGCCCAGTCCATCGAGGGACTTCCGGTCGGAACAGCCGGCGTCGGCTGCAGATAGTCGAAAACTTCGGTGAGCTTCGAGGCAAAAAGCTGGCGTGACTCGGCAACGGTGACATCAAGAGCCCCCAACGTGGATTGAATCTCCCTCGTTCGCACAGTCAGCTTGTTGATGATAGAGAGGCGCTCATGGCGCAGCGTCATCGAATAAAAGGTGACCTGATTGCCGAAATAGTCGTGATAGTTGGAAACCGCGGTGGGCGGCAGGAATTCGATGGCGTGCGCCAGTATCTCCTGGCTCGGAAGCAGAGGAGGAGTTAGCCGGGCTTCGATATAGGCTTCCCTGGCCGGCTGGCCATAGCGGTAATCGGTGCGGTGCGTGATCTCAAAGAGCATTTTTGAGACCAAAAAGCGTCGGTTGCGTATCCGGACCCATGTGGATCTGGTGATTCAGGAAGCCGTCGGCAATGAGGTTATGAATGTCGAGAGTGGCGTTCAGCAAAGAGAAGCCATGGTCGAGCAGTTGGTTGGATTTCGCCGAGGTGGACGACTCGGCGTCATCTGCCAGCTTGTCCCAGTCGGTCAGGCGAATCTCGTGGAGAAGGTGCTCGATTCCTGCGAGCGTTCGCATGGTGGCCGGAGAAGCCTGTTCGCGGGCGCCGCGGAGCCGGTCGCGACAGACCTCGAGACACCTCGAAACCGACCGCGGGGCAACCGGATTCTTCCACAAGAGATCGAGCATGGGAGCAGCCTCGATGCGAAGCTGGTAAACGCGGCGATACACATCGCGGCTGTTTATCAAACGCAGAAACGCGGATAGCCGGATTTCCGATTCGTGTTCGGCAGGCGCATTCCGGCGTGGCATCGGCCGCATGATCGAACACACTGCGTTTCCCGTAATGATGGCGCGCTCAAGCAACTGTCCGATCTCGCAAAATGCCCAGCCCCCGTCGGCGATCATCGTTCCCTGCGCCGTGCCGAAAAATTCCGGCACCGCTCTCACAACATAGTCGCAATAGCGCCGGGTAAACGCGGTGAGATCATCCTCCGACGCCTGCGGCCGGAACCGCGCGCGTTGAAAACGCGATCTCAGCATGGTGAGCACGCCCCAGGCTTCGAGGCTCACGCACTCGAGGATCGACTCGGAATTGGCGCAGGCGCGCAGGATCGCCCTTACGACCGAGTCGGGCTCTTCGAGATCGAGAGTCAGCCGGTACCGTCCGGCCGGGCTCGAGATATTGCGCCGGGAAACCGAACCCGGGTTTTCCAACGGCGGAAGGATTCTGTTCCAGACCGGCCGATAGAGTGTGCGCTCGGTGGGATTGAGCTCCTCCAGCTCCAGGGACTCGATGACGCCGATCATCACCGCCAGATTGTGCGCGCGCTCAAGATAGCGCCCCGTCCAGTAAAATGCCTCCGCGACGCGGCTGCTCACGTGCTGGGAGGGCAGGAGCCCTTCCCGAAGACGCGTGCGGTCGGGAGGAGGCTCCTCAAAATTCTGGGCTGCCTGAACCCACGTATCCTTGCTGCCGCCACCGAGCTCGTTTGCCGTGAAAGGAGAGTCTTGCGTGGAAACGCGCGTCAGCGCCCCCGGAAAGACATCGTATTCGCCCTCGGACTTGCGCAGAGCAAAAAGAATATGGTCCTGCCGCCGGGTGACTTTTCGTCCGTCATCATAGGAAATCGTCAGCGCATCACAATCCTGCGGCTGTGCGATGTATTGCCCGGCGTTGCGCAAGATGATCTGCCGGGCATTGGCGACTTCTTCGGCCGAGGGCAGCCGGCCATTGCCCCCGAGCACGATCTTTTCACCCGAAAGCGGACGGATGGTGAATTTCTCGATATCCGAGAGCACGATCTCGCGCTGGTCAAGATCGCCCAGCCAGTAGGTCGGTAAACTGAGCAAGAGCGGCCGCTCGCCGAGATAAAAGCGAACGATCTGCCCGGCGAATGGCAGGAGGGCCCGGTCGTCGGAAAGCTGCGAGCCGATGGAATTCACTACCGCGACGGTCCCTTTTCTTATGCAATGAACAAGCCCCGCCACCCCGAGCAACGAATCACGGCGAAACACCATCGGGTCAAGCCACTGATCGGATATGCGATTATAAATCACCTCGACCTTTTCGAGGCCGGAGACGGTCTTGAGAAAGACCGCGTCGTTGAGGACGAGCAGATCGCCGCCTTGGACAAGGGGGATGCCCATTCCGCGCGCGAGAAAGCTATGCTCAGAATAAACCGCGCTGCCGGGGCCGGATGAAAGGAGCACGACGGTGGGATCGGGATGATCGGAAAGCGACCTCAGCAATTCGAGGATATCCACCGGCGCATCCGCGATCGATCGAATCGAGAAATCTTGAAAGCTTTGCGGAATCACGCGGGCGAGCGCCCGCCTGTTCTGAATCATGTAGGAGATGCCGGAGGCATTGCTGAAGTAGTGGTGCTTCACGACGAATTCCCCGCTGGGAACGCGGCATAGACTCAGTCCGGCAAGATGCAGGTAGGCACCACCCGGCGGCGTAAGACTCGCCGCCGCACGCTGGTAGGCTGTGCTCCCCAAAATCGCCTGGATCGGGAGAAGGTTGGCCCGAAGAATTTCCTTCTTCCCGTAGATGTCGCGAAGGAAAAACTCGAAGGCGCGCAGTCTTTGCCGCATTCCCTTTTCCAAAGGCTCCCATTCTTCAGGAGTGAAGATCTGCGGCAAGACGTCGCAATACCAGGGACGCCGGCCCCACGGCCTTTCGCGCGCAATGTCGAAGGTCACCCCCATCTCTCTCATGGTGGCCTCCAACCGCTCATCAAGCGCCCGGACCTGAGCGCGCGGCAACGCGTCCAGCCGCTGAAAAAGAGGGCGATAGACGATGCGCGCCTCACCGGAAGGCTCATGCGTCTCCTTCCAGTGCGAAAAGGGCTCAGAATCTCCGTTACGCTGCACGGCGCCAGAGGCTTGGCGGATCGGAATTCCGGGTCAAGGCTTTTCGGGTCGTAGGCATCCTCATTCTGATTGGGTTTGACACCGGAGAAGAAGTATCACATTCTTTTCGATTCTCTCAACGACTCCATGAAGACATTCTCAGCGAAGGCTGCCGACGTTCATCGCGCCTGGTGGATCATCGACGCGGCGGGCAAGCACCTTGGCCACGTCGCCGTGCAGGCCGCCAACCTGCTTCGCGGCAAGCGCAAAACCATTTACACCCCGCACGTGGACACCGGCGATTTCGTGATCGTCATCAATGCCGAAAAGGTCCGCGTTGGTGGCAAGAAGGACGTTCAAAAGTCTTATACCAGTTTCTCCGGCTACGTGGGCGGCCATAAGTCCGAGAACTTCGCCGCCCGTCTTCAACGGCATCCCGAGCTTATCGTGGAGCGAGCTGTCCGCGGAATGATTCCTCATAACCGCCTGGGCAGTTCGGTGTATCGCAAACTCAAAGTGTATCGCGGCGAAAATCATCCCCATGCCGCTCAGAATCCCAAAGCCGCCTGAAATTTCCCATGTCCGAGATTATCGCCACCGGCCGTCGCAAAACTGCTATCGCTCAGATCCGCCTGCGCGATGGAAGCGGAACCTTCAAGATCAACGGAAAGGATTTCACGGACTATTTTCCGAGCCTTTCGATGCAGAACACGATTCTTCGTCCGCTCGAAATTGCGAATTCCGTGCACCGATTTGATGTGGAGGCCAAAGCCTCGGGCGGGGGTATCGCCGGACAGGCCGGCGCCCTGCGCCTCGCGATCAGCCGCGCGATTATGCAGAGAGACGACACCCTGCGCGGCTCGCTGCGCGAAGAAGGTCTTCTCACGCGCGATCCCCGGATGAAGGAGCGAAAGAAGTCGGGTCAGCCCGGAGCGCGCAAACGGTTTCAGTTCTCAAAGCGATAGTCGCGCGCGTCCTTTATGGCGCTGCCGCTCTCACGGGATTCTCGGTGGATTTTTATCGGGGATAGCATTACGGACGCTGGTCGCAGGCAATGTCCCGAAGCTGTCGGCTCGGGCTATGTGCGAGACGTGCGCGACTGGCTTCGGTCGTCAGTTCCCGCCCTCGCTCCCCAAGTGCTCAACAAGGGGATCTCGGGGAATAGGATCTCCGACTTGCAGCGACGTTGGGAGGAGGACGTTCTCGCCTTTGATCCGCAATTGGTTTCGATAAAGATTGGCATCAACGACGTCTGGCATGGCTTGACCGGCGGCGAGGGAACTTCCATTGAGAAGTTTCAAGAGACTTACGCGGACCTCCTCGGGCGGCTCAAGGCTGCTTGCCCGGAAACGACGATCGTTCTATGTGAGCCAAGCGTCATATGGCCGCCGGCGCCGGCGGAGGGAAACGAATTGCTTAAGCCCTACGTCGAGGCGGTTCGAGATGCGGCCGCCGACTTCAATGTGCGAGCCATTGTTCCGCTTCATCAAGTTTTCGAAAAAGCCGGATCGGAAAGGCCGGATATCGAATGGACACCCGATGGCGTGCATCCGTCCTCCTCGGGCCACATGTTGATCGCCCGGTCCTGGCTCGCTTGTCTGGGACTGCTCTGATTTACCATGCGCCTCTTCCGTTTCCTGCTCTTGTCACTCGCCCTGGCGATCTTCGCGCAGGCCGCCGACCCTATACAGGTGACTGTTGGAAGCTTCGTCTTCACGCGGCCGGAACCCTGGGGCTGGGTCGCTCCAGCTTCGCCCATGCGGAAGGCGCAGTTTTCCGTGCCCGGTTTGGACGGAAGCGCCCCGGCCGAGGTGGCGTTTTTTCATTTTGGAGCGGGGCAGGGTGGCAGCGTCCAAGCTAACGTCGATCGTTGGTTCAAACAATTCTCGGGAGGCTCAACCGACGCCAAGACTGAGCGGGTGGGGAATACAATGGTGACGTTCGTGCGCGCCTTCGGCACCTTTTCGAGCGGCATGCCCGGGGGCCCCACAACGCCCCTGAAGGACTATGCCATGCGCGGGGCCATTCTCGAAAGCCCCGCCGGCGACGTCTACGTCAAGATGACCGGCCCGCAAGGCGTGGTAAAGCTCGCCGAGCCGACGTTCGACAAAATGATCGGCGAAGCCGCCTCGCGGTAAATTGTCGTTGCGAACGTCTCACTTTCACATTCTTCTGTTCTTTCCGCCAGCGTAGCACAGAGGTAGTGCAATCGATTCGTAATCGATAGGTCAGGGGTTCGAATCCCCTCGCTGGCTTAGTTGATAATCAGTTACTTACTACTAATACCACTGTTCTGCGTAATATGATGTGGGCCATTTGCGGGCCATTCTGTTCGGCGAAAGGCCGCTCAACCCGACCCTGCGTGCGCCGGGATGCTTGGGAATTTTGAATGCGCCGCGAGGATTCATTGCGAAACTCACCGAGATCCAGCAGACTGTCGGGGAGTTGCTGGCACAACTCCTGGCCAGCGAGCACGACAAATTTGCGACCCACCTCTATCGGTCTCGCCGGGAATACCGATCAGTTTGCCAGCGTGCCGGAAAGAGCGGTAAGCAAATCGAACGGTGCGTCATCTCTTCCTTTCAAGTAGCCGAGAGCATTGGCTTCAAAGGCGACTTTCGCCAGTGGGAGGACCTTCTCCGGATCGGAGATTGAACATCCTCGCCGGAAAACGGAGAAAGTGGACGTAGAATGAGGACCCTCAGCATCATTGCCCTTTGTGTGGCACTTTCCGTGGGAAACGCCACTGCGCAGGACACAAGCCCGGCAGCAACGGATACTATTCCTGAATTGGAGGCACTTCGCGAGCAACACGACAAAGCTCAGGCGAGCATTCATGAAGACGCACAATCGAAGCTCAGGCGCCTCAATGAGGAATATCTTCAGTCACTCGATGACCTTATTGGGCAACTCAGGCGACAAAGGAAACTCGCCTCAACGCTAGCGGTGCGTGCGGAGAGGAATCGGCTGCTCTCGATAATGGCGGGGAATTCCGTGAGTAAGAAAAAGGCCGAACGAGATGGTTTCCGCCTGGAGGAATCATCCCCTGCAGGTCGGCCAATGCCGAGCAATAGCGACTATATCTACCTGTGCGATCTCTCAGTGATAAGTGCACAGGCAGATCGCTTTGTGAAGGGTGGCCAGGAGAAATGGGAAGTGAATGGAAAGAAGGTCCGAAAAGGGTTGTTGGCTTGGGCGCCCAGCGAGATACATATGATCTGACGGGATTAAATGTAGTTACCTTGGAGGGTTCGGTCGGTATCGCGCCTGCCAACGTCTACAGCACCATGCGGTTCGAGGTTTTGGGCGACGATAAGGTTCTTTGGCAGAGTGGTATCATGACACAAGATCCCAAGAGGCCCGGAACAAGCTTGACCGAGAATTTCAAAATTGACGTCTCTGATGTAAAAATACTGAAGCTCAGAGTGGACCCACTAGGTTCCATCAATTCTGACCACGCGACTTGGATTGATCCGAGACTCAGGCACCGCAAATAGTTCAATGGAGTTTTCGTTTTCAACACGTCGACACGAGTGAAGACTCGCGACCGGGCCATTCAGAAACGCACGGAACCTGCGTTGATCGAACCGATGCAATGCAAGCCCGTCACGGCGCTGCGGCGGGAGAGAGGTCGACTTTTTGAGATCAAGTTTGATGGGGTATCGCTGTGTCGCGGTAAAGCGCGGGAGAGAGGTGACGCTATTCTCGCGCCACGAGAACGCGCTGACTAGGCGCTTCCCTGGCGTCGCCCCAAGCGATCGTTTCGCGCGAGGGTGACTTCGTTCTCGACGGTTAACTAGCTGCCATGGATTTACAAGGTCCTCCGTTCATTCTAGATCATACAAAACACTGTTTCACAGTCTCTTAAAATTTATTATTACGCCGATTCATTACACGGGAATGGCGAATTGCTTACAGGCTGACCGGCAACTCGCGGCGGTGGGACTGAGGCAACTTCACTCTCAAGCATTCGAAATCCTTCTCCTTTAGTTGGCTCAACAGCTCCCCGAACGCTACCGCCGTCAAAACGTCCGCCTCTTGTCTCAAGATCGAAAGCCGAGTCAACCATCGTCAAGAGGTGCGCGGATTGACCACTGAATCATTTCGCCCCAGGGGCAAGTCCGGAGCCACAAATGACGAGAGGGGGCTCCACCCACTCGAACAAGTCGTCAGAGTCAGAGGGTTGATTGACAAGAAACGGAATCCGCCAATTCGCGGAGAGCCGAAGGTCGGTCTTGTCTAAATTGAAAAGAGTAAGATTGTGAAATATGAAAACCCTAGAAGATATTCTCGTCCGGCATCCGTTTTGGAATAACCTTCCGCCGCAATATTTTCCTCTGCTGATTGAATGCGCTGTCATTGAGCGTTTTCAGCCCGGCGAACAGCTTCTTAAGAGAGGTTACGATGCGGTGCATTTTTATTTGATTGATCACGGTAGAGTCGATCTGGAATCAGCATACGTTCCTGGAGAAGGCTTCATTACGATTCAAACCCTCGGAGCTGGCGAGGCGCTCGGCTGGTCCTGGCTTTTTCCTCCTCACCAGTGGCACTTTAGTGCGCGGGCGGTCGAGCCGACAGAAGCCGTCGTCTTCAACGCGGATGCACTGCGTAACAAAGCAAAGGAAACCCCCGCTTTCGGATACGATCTTGCCCTGCGGGTGGGTGCCATAATGATGCGGCAGTTACAATCCACGCGAATACGGCTCTTGGATATCTGTGAGGTGTCATAATGATAACACGATCGCATCAGGGGTGCCGCACAGCGCCGCCATGCAACTCCCCTGCAGCCAGCCTGTAACTTCTCAGCCAGCTTCGTATCGACACTCATTAAGAAACCATGCCCCGGAAGCGCGGAGTTGGTTGTAGCTCCAGGTTTACCCGCTTCCCGCGAGCACCTGGTTTGCGCGGACTAGGGCATCATCGAATGTGGCGCAGAAATTCTTGCGTCCGATAACCTCGACAAAGCCGGCTTTGCGGAGCATGTCGAGTGGCTGACGGTGCAGCCCGCTCAAAATCACGGTTCCTCGGGCCTGCTGCATACGCTCGACAATGCTCTCCAGGGTATTCAGCGCGGTAGCATCCATCGCGCTAACCAAGTGCAGGCGCAGAATGAGCACGCGCGGCAGCTTGCCGATACGTTGCATGGCGTCCTCCATTTTTTCCGCCGCGCCAAAGAGGAACGGACCAAAGATGCGATAGACGAGGACGCCATTCGGAATCTTCTTTCCTTGGGCCATTTGCTCCGGCGATTCGAGAACGTCCTGATCCGTCACCAGGGAGACTTCCGTCGTCTCCGAAACCCGATGGATGAACAAGACCGCGGCAAGCACCATGCCCACTTCAACCGCCACGACGAGATCGAAGATTACCGTGAGGACAAAGGTCGCAAGGAGTACGACGGCATCGCTGCGGGGCATCAACCGGAGACGCCGGAACTCGTGCCACTCACCCATTCGAAACGCCACCATCACAAGGACGGCAGACATCGCCGCGACGGGAATGTAGATGGCATGGCGGGCGAAAACCAGAACCACCAGCAGTAGCGTGAGGCTATGGACGATTCCGGCAATCGGAGTTCGCCCGCCATTGCTAACGTTGGCAGATGTGCGGGCGATGGCTCCCGTGGCCGGAAGCCCACCAAAGAACGGACAAACGATATTTGCGACACCCTGGGCGATAAGTTCCGTGTTGCTGTCATGCCGGTCGCCGGAGAGCCCATCAGCCACCACCGCGGAAAGCAGGGACTCTATGGCCCCAAGCAGCGCGATCGTCATCGCCGGCTCAATTAGAAATCGGATTCGTTCCAGGCTGAAATCCGGCAATTGAAATGGTGGCAATCCCAGTGGGATGGCACCAGGTCCAAACTTCGAGCCAATGGTTTCAAGACCCAGTTTCTGCTCTAGGCCGAAGAGCGCCACAGCCGCCGCAGCCGCCAGCATTGCCACAATGGATCCGGGAACACGCTTGATGCCGAGCCTTGGCCAGAAGCTGATGAGCAAGACACAACCCAACGCAAGCCCCAACGATGCGCGATGGGAATGCGAGAGGTTTTCCCAAATCCATTGCAGCTTGTGAAGAAACTCGCGGGGCGGCGGCGTTTCGGCGTGGATGCCCAGAAAATCTGCCGCTTGCGTCGCCATGATGGAAACCGCGATGCCGGTGGTGAACCCGCTCGTGACCGGCCAAGGAATGAATTTGATCAGGGTGCCCATGCGGGCAAAACCCATCGCAATGAGGATTCCTCCGGCCATCAGCGTAGCCAAGATCAGCCCGGAGTATCCGTGTTTCTCGATGATCAACAGAACGATCGGTATAAATGCCGCAGTAGGACCACCGATCTGTATGCGGCTTCCACCGAGGCTGGAAATCAGAAGACCGGCAAAAATAGCGGTAAATAAGCCGATCGCTGGTGGGGGGTAAGGCGTCTCCGTGCCGCTCGGGACGCTGGCAATACCGAGGGCGAGAGCCAGCGGAAGGGCGATGAGACCGACTGTGATGCCTGCCATGACATCCCCGAGAAGATCGTCTTTTTCGGACCTTCACACACACGCCCTATGCGATTGAGTCCAAATTAACCCCATCAATCATGCGTCTTCAGAAACAAATGCTGATATGAGCGACTACGACCCCAGCGAACTTCTTCTCGTATGCGACTCCATTATTGAGGATGGCGAACTCACATATGACGAGCTTTACCAACTCGCGGAGTGGCTAAACAGCCATCGTGAGGCATGTGTCCATTGGCCCGTAGTCTTCTCGTAGAGCCATTGCAGAGGACGTGGGCCGACGGCAAGATCACCAAAACGGAAGCACGCCAGTTTGCGCGATTACTCCTTCAGATTCGAAAGGAAGCTGCAAAGCGTGAGACGGAGCAGCAAGTCACTCAGGCGGTCGAAATCGCCGCACAGACAGTTCACACGTTTAATCTTGAGCGCCCGCGGCTTCCCGACATCCCGTTCTTCGCCCGAATCAAATCACACAAGAAAAAGGGCGAATTCTATGAGGTTGATCTCAGTGGTCCAGTCTGCTCCTGTCCTGACTTCCGCTCATTCCGTCAAAGACTGCCGATCTGGCATCTGACACGTTGCTGCAAACATGTCTTCGACGCCTACTCAACTCGAGCCCGCCGCGGGCTGGCCGGGTTGGCTCGGGTCCTTCATTGACCACGCGTTTCCTCCCCATCCCAAGCATGAGTGGCACGTTTTGAAAATCACGCCAGGATGGTTCAGCTTGAGTGGCCAGACGTCTTTTGTCCTCATTTCCTCACCACAGAACGATTGGGCCAACGTCTTCACTTCGGACGACGCTGATTATCCCCGTTACGGTTATAACCCCAGCAGAGATCGCTGGGCCTACGAGATCGAACCGCAAAACAGTGAGAAAATCAGAAAAGCCGTAGTCGCCTTTTCCAAGAGATAGGTGGCTTGCGCAGAGACGTGGTTGGCGAATTGTTTTCCCCAGCCACCTCGCTATCATCGCCGACTATGGCTCAGCTTGCGCTCCACCATGTTAGTATCATTGTCAGCGATCTCCCGCGGTCGCTCGCCTTCTATCAGAACCTGTTCGGCCTCACGATCATCGATCGCCCGCCTTTCAAGAGCCGCGGCGCCTGGCTCGCCTGCGGCGCACTGCAGGTGCATTTGATTCTCGACCGGCTCCTTCAGGACCGGCAACATCGCCGCCGCCGATTGCCATTTTGCTTTCCGCACCGATGATTTCGGCGGCGCCCTCGCCACGTTGACTGCCAACGGTTTCCGCGAAGACGCCGCGGAGAACGACCCGATGCGTGTCATGGTCCGGCGCGACGGTCCCGCCGGGTTCCCCCAACTCTTCATCCTCGATCCCGACCGCAACATCATCGAGATCAACGGTGCACCATAGCTATGCCCAGCCTAAACACATTCGAACGCAGGTCGTGACGCGCTGTACCGAGCTTGTTGTTGGTCAGGGGAAAAACGTGGCTTCCAACACGCGCTTTACGAATGCACCGACTTCTGACTCCTTGCTCGCCAGGGACACAGCTACATTAAGAGTCGCGATTTCGTGCTTGCGGATGAACTTCAGAAGCGCGACCTCCGGAAAGACTCCACTTGATGAAGATGAAGCCATGGCTTGTTGTGCTTGATCGCGAGGTCGACGGTTTTCTTTGATCCGCCGGTCAATATCGGCGAGACCGAAAAGATGACGCTGCCATCTGAATCCCGAACGTTCCACTCCGTTCGCTGCGGATGGCTGAAACTCAGTAGCTCGGTGAGGAGGTATTCTGCGGCAATTGGTCCGTCTTCAGCTTTCGGGCCCTTCGGACACCAGCCGCCGTGCGGAATGCCATGCTCGAACGCAAATCGAGAACCACCCATGCAGGAAGTCCATCGCGCCGGCCACCAGACCGTCTTCGTAGCCCGCGGTCATGCGGCTGGTTTGCGCGACAACCGCATCAAGGGCGGCAACTGGCCGATCAAATCGCTTGTCTTCTTTTTGGGGCACAGCTTCCCTTCTGGTTCTCTTTGGCCTCGATGCACTGAATGGTCTTCTCCAAATCTGTCTGCAAAGAGGCCCAGGAGATGTTCGGGGAGGAGTCGGGGCGTGAGTTGAAGGAGATCGGGTGGGCCGCCCCTCGCCCCCAGGTGAAACTTGTGGTAAAGCGCCTGTTCCTTCTTCTCCCAAAATTGCATTGATTCTAACTGTCTCCGCAGCATCGCGTCGAAAAAGCGTTTTCGCCATGCCTCTGCTTGGCCTCGTCCAACAGATGCTTCACGTATTCCATGTACGTCGTAGTCTACTCCAGTTGTGAGGACCTATACTCTGACCGGCCGTTTCACGGCTAACTCCGCTCCAGCCGGCCCAGTATCCGGATAATCCGCGCAAGGTAGAGACCGCTTGGATTGCGCTTCTGCTCTTCCCAAGCGCGAATCGTTGCGGCCGAGATGCTCCACTTCTTCGCGGCCTTGACTCGGGAGAGGCCAAGCGCCTTGCGTACCGTTTTGATGCGCTCGCTGAGCGGTTTTTTTACTGGTTGCGTGGCCTCCATTTGCCAATCAATAGACGATACGCCACATTGATACTTGTAGCAAGACTATGGCAACACTATTGAACACGTCGCAGCCGGCGCGCTTCTCGTCGTTTATATGACTGCCTATATCGCGGCAATCATCGGCTTCGTCATTTTGTGTGATCGGCTCAAGGCGTGGTTATGCGGAGTTCCTCACGTCTCATGGAAGCAGCGCGAGCGCATTCGCGTCTGGCAACAGAGGCAGCTCATAAAGCATCGCGACGATCCCACGTTCATCCCGCTAATGGAGCCGACCGAGAGCGAGTTGGAACAGGAGGAGGCGGAAATCGCCGCGGAGGTGCCCGCAAGAGAGAGGCGACAAGTCGCCAAACAGGAAGCTGTTCAGCCCGCGCAGCCCGAAGTCGCACCGCAAGACATAATCTTCGAGGACGGCAAGGCAGTAATCCGGCCGCATACGCGCATGTCGGTTCCAGTTTCAACAATGCGGCTAACGTTCCAGGATGGTACTGAGTTGGATATCCGTGCTGATGTCGAATTCGCGGGGCTGAGCGAGGAAGAGTTTCGCGTCGCTTACGATGCATTCCTAAAGACTCAGGCGGAACTTCGGGGCATTGAGGCTCCACCGCCGCTCAACAGCAAATTCTGGCGCAAACGCGGCAGGTAACCGCCGACCCTAGCCTCGCTCCCCGTTAGCTTCCGCGTAATCCGGGCCTAAGTGCGCGAGTCTGCTCGACTCGCGGATGCTTTGAATAAACTCCGCCAGCGGGTCGGTCGCCGCCAGTTCGATGCGATTCGGTTGGGCCCAGCCACACATCTTGGTCAGACCGCTGCGATCTTGTCAGGGATCCGGAGTTTCACGGGCTTGCCATCGGCGAACTCTGCGGATTGCACCAGCGAAGAGTCCGCGTCGACTTTTGCGGCGGAGGTGCTGATGGCATTGCACAGGAACTCGATTGTCTGCTCCCTGCTTAGGGTGGCCTTGTGGGAGTTCGCTTCCTTCAGTTCGTTGATGCGCTCGCGAATCCCAATCTTTCCCAAGAGTTGGTCGCAACAAACGTCGGCGTTCTTAACCTTTCCCGTTGCCTTGCGCCAGGCTTCTGCGTGGGAGAGCCCACTGGCGACGCCCTGGCAAAACATCTCATCTTTCGGGGTAGGGAGCGCCGGCATTAGTATTTACGGGATTTGCCCCTCTTCTTGGAGGCAGCTTGTTTAGGTTTCGGGGCGGACTTCTCGAACTTGGAGGATGCTTTGACGGGCATGAACCCAAGATGGCTTGATCCGGCGGTAACTGCAAGCCACTTGCAGTTGCTGATGTCTACTTACGCCCCGCCGGCCAGGCCGACTAATATTCGATTACGGCATTTACGAAATATCTGCAAGTCCGCCGGGTCCGCTCGTATACGCCAACACCCAAAACGCCACCATCGCATGACCATCCCGCGCGCCCTCCTGTTCGTCCCTCTCCTCGCCATCCTCGCCGGATGCGGCATCTACCACTACGACTACAACGTCACGCCTTCCCTTACCGGCAAACCGGGTAAGACCAGCGTCGCCGTCGTTGGAGTCGACGACCGCAACCGCGAAAATCCCGGCCGCTTCAAGCCGGAATACGTCGGTCTCTTCCGCGACATCATGGTCGCCATCCCTTACTTCATTCATAACAAAGGCAAGAAGCCCATCGCTGACACATTGGCCAATGACGTCGCGCTCGGTCTGACCCAGTCCGGCTACCACGCCACCGGCGTGCCAAACCCCAGCATCGAGAGCCCGCAATCCGCGCTCTCCGTCGCCCGCCAAAGCTCCCCCTCACGCATCCTCCTCGTGCGGGTCAATAAATTCGAGAGCGACAGCCAGATCCGTACCGAGTTCGGCTACGACATCACCTTTGAGGTTTACGACGCCAAAGGCCGCCTCCTCGCCTCCAATCGCGTCCAGGAGCTGAAAATGTACGGCCCCTCCTATCCCGCCTACGGCTTCGCCCGCAAGAACCTCCCCGCCACGATCTGCAAGGCTCAGGCCGAAGGCGTCTCGCCCCTCATGAAGGACCTGTAATCAAAGGCTACTAAGACTGTAGTCGGCAATCGCCAAAGCGCGCCCCTGAGCTGCAGCCAGCTTCGACCAGGAATCAAGCATGCATTCGGCTGACCAAAACGTCACGCCCGTCCAAACACCGCGGGTCGAGCTCACCTCGTTCTCCGCTGCTAGTCAGCTAGTCACGCTTGCAGCGACTTGATGAGGTCGGCTGACGTGGAGAGCCAACCGAACAACGTCTGGATCGTCAGAAGTGCGGCTTCGTGATTGCTTCTCGTAGACTGGCTGCCTAGGGGAGGGCTCTCCGGTGCAGTCTTCCAGCAGGATGCACGTATAGTCTCTGAACATCGCGTCGCGAATTGTCGAGTCGACGCATACGCAGGTCGTCGCGCCCGTGACGACTAACGTTTTGATACCCCGCCTCTTGAGAATGGAGTCGAGCTCGGTTCCGTAGAACCCGCTGTATCGCGTCTTGTAAAGGACGGTATCCCCCGCTTTAGGCTTCAACTCGTCGAGGATGTCCGTATTCCACGTATCCCGGATGAGGATTCGACTTTCTCGTCCGTCCGGTGCCGTGACGGTCGTTCCGACCTGCCCCGGTAGATGCTTGATCCGGTTCGGAGAGCCGAGAGGGCCGAGATCGGATAGATCAGGGCGGAAACCCATTTTGAGATAGATGACGCCGATCCCCGCCTGCCGAATGGCGGCCAGGGCCCGAGCTGTCGGCGCGATCGCCGCGCGTGTAATCGAAATATCCACTCCGGCGCGCTCGAACATCCCGCCTTTGGCTGCAAAATCGTTCTGCATGTCCACCACGAGTGCGGCGGTCATAGTAAGATCGATGGTGATCGACTCTGGCTTCGCCTCGACCGAACCGTGCGGCTACGGGTCCTGTTAGCATCCATGCGGTTTCTCCTTCATCGTAACGTCTAAAGCCCGGCATCACTCGCCACGCATTCAACGAAACAGGCACGCCGTCTTGCGGATGAAAGCCGCCCTGTTCGCGGTCGGGTGCATGCCGTTGTTAGATGGCGGGCGCTAATGAAGCGGCTCTTCTGAAACTACACACGTTCACCTTCAATCACACTGCTCGCCGACTCTGTTGCAATAATTCTTGTAAGCCTGAACCCAGATGCCTCCAATAGCGTCCGGTACTCATGTTCAGTACGTTCGCGCCCGCCAGTCATTACTAGTGTGAAGTCCCGTAAATAGGATTGTATGTTTCTTCTAACATGGCCTCCCAAGCGCGGTCGATTTTTTCCAGAACGCGGTGTGGGTTGGCCGTCCAGCGGTAGGGCTTCGGGTTAAGGTTATGATGATCAAGGAAGCGGAAAATGTCTGCCACCAGCGCTCCGACGCTGCGAAAACTGCCCGCGCGAATCACTTTACGGGTGATTTCGCCAAAGAAGCGCTCGACCAGGTTGAGCCAGGAAGAGGAGGTTGGGGTCAGGTGCAAATGGAAGCGGGCATGACCCTTGAGCCAGGCGATGACCTTGGGATGTTTGTGAGTGGCGTAGTTGTCGCAGATGATATGAATATCGAGTTCGGGGGAGACCTCGCGCTCGATCTTGCGCAGGAAGGCCAGCCACTCTTGATGGCGATGACGTCCGGCGGTATGAGCAAAGACCTTGCCCGAGAGATAGTCGAGGGCGGCAAACAAGGTGACCGTTCCGTGACGATAGTAATCGTGGGTCTGGGTGCGGATATGACCTTGGCTCAAGGGCAGACCGGGTTGACTGCGCTCGAGGGCCTGACACTGGCACTTCTCATCGCAACAGAGCAGCAGGGCGCGATCAGGCGGATTGAGATAGAGGCCAACCACATCCCAGAACTTTTCTTCAAAGGCCAAATCCTTGGAAAGTTTGAAACTCCTGAGTCGATGCGGAGCGATCGCATGAGCCGACCACAAACGTTGCACGCTCGATTTGCTCAAGCCGGTTTCCCGCGCCATCGCGCGCACGCTCCAAGGTCCTCCGCCCGGAGCCTGCCGAGCCGCCAGACTGAGGGCCGAGCGAAGGGCCGCAGCCGCGAGTGTCGGCTTGCGCCCCCTTCCCGGGAGGTCTTTAAGCCCCTCCAGGCCCTTGGCTGCCCAACGCTTCCTCCAGCGACCGATCGCCAAGAGGCTGACGCCCTGCTGCCGCGATATCTCTTCATGGCCGAGCCCCTGGGCCAAGCCCAAGATGATTCTGGCCCTGAAAACATCCCGTTGACTGCTCGTCTTGGCGCTCACGATGCGTTGCAGTTCGCGTTGCTGTTCAGGGCTCACTGCAATCGGAATCGCGGCCGGCATAATCTCTCTTATGCCAGAAACGACAAGTTATACAATTACATTTACGGGACATTACACTAGCATGTTGAGGTCAACAAATTTACTAAAGTGTGGCTCGCTGCTGCGCGGAACTACTGCTTCGACAAGTAACAACTTGCCGTTCTCGTTCATGACACGATGACCGTTTCTGAGAATCGCAATGGCGCGTTCATCACCCCAATCATGAATAATCGATTTGAGAATGTAAGCATCGCCGCCGCTCGGCACTGATTCGAAAAAATCTCCAGCTATCACTTCGCATCGGTCAGCGATTCCTTCAGCTTCGATGCGACGCCGTGCGCCTTCGATCACGGGCGGCGAGTCGAAGAGAATGCCCCTCATGTGCGGGTTGATTTTGAGAATCGACGCGATAAAGCTACCGTGTCCACCTCCAACATCATGCGATCGCTCCGCATCGACTCCGGAGCTTCAAACTTTCCAAAGACTTGGCCTTCGAAGAGAAGTTCTGGGATGTCGTGGGGCTCTATCTCCATCCCCCGGACCGGGCCCTGTTGCTCTGTTGCGATGAGAAGTGCCAATGTCAGGCCCTCGAGCGCAGTCAGCCCGGTCTGCCCTTGAGCCAAGGTCATATCCGCACCCAGACTCACGACTACTATCGTCACGGAACGGTGACCTTGTTTGCGGCCCTCGACTATCTCTCGGGGAAGGTCTTGGCGCATACCGCCGGGCGTCATCGCCATCAGGAGTGGCTGGCCTTCCTGCGCAAGATCGAGCGCGAGGTCTCTCCCGAGCTGGATATTCATCTCATCTGCGACAATTACGCCACGCATAAACATCCCAAGGTGATCGCCTGGCTCAAGCGTCATCCGCGCTTTCACTTGCACCTGACGCCAACCTCCTCTTCCTGGCTCACCTGGTCGAGCGCTTCATTGGGGAAATTACCCGCAAGGTGATTCGCTCGGGCAGCTTTCGCAGTGTCGGCGCCTTGGTCGCAGACATTTTCCGCTTCCTTGATCATCATAACCTTAACCCGAAGCCTTATCGTTGGACGGCCAATCCGCACCGTGTCCTAGAAAAAATCGACCGCGCTTGGGAAGCCATGCTAGAAGAAACATACAATCCTATTTACGGGACTCAACACTTGCTGCAACGCAAAGCCGGAACTCTACACGGTTATGTTGCTCCGTTACTCTTCGACAGGATCCGGCAGCTTCGCCGGGGTCGCCGAACCTGTTTGACGTGAACTCGCGTCAGCCGACGAGGCTTTGGCGCGTCCTTGTTAGGACTTCTTATAAGCTATCGCTACTCCTGAAGCATACTTGACCGGACCAGCCCAAGGGTCGGTATAGATTCCCTCATCCGTAATAATCACAGTATCGGCTCCAAGGGGTGCAGCCTTTGCGCGTTGGGCATTTTTGCTGAATTATTTGCCGGGTGGAAAGACGCCCAATTGTGCCATCAAGCCCAGGGCATCCATAATAATTCGTGTCGACTTTATCTTTTCACCGACGAACTGGTCGATAACCATGCCCCAGACTGTCACCCGCCTGCCTGTGGCCGGAACGCCTAGAAAGGTCGATTGGTGGGTGCCGCTCCAAGTAAATCGGGTTACCACTTTGTCACCACTCTCGACCTGCTCTTCCGTGGTCCAATGC